>NZ_JBHRXX010000005.1:378863-820048 GCF_042648585.1 Hydrogenophaga luteola
AGAACTTCACCGGCGACGACTCCTTTGTCGTCACCGTCTCCGATGGCAACGGCGGCAGCGTCAACGTCACCGTGCTGGTCACGGTCACGCCGGTCAACGAGCCCGCGCCTGCGCCAGCACCCGCTCCTTCCCCGGCGCCAGCACCGTCAACGCCGCCTGCACCGCCACCCGTACCACCTGCAGCCCCGGCCCCGGCCCCTGCTCCGGTGGTGCAGGCGCCTGCACCCGCGATGGCACCGGAGCCGGTGGAGCCACCCGCCGAGTCAGCGCCCCAGCGCTTCAACTCCGCATTGCCGGACGCCGGCATGACCAGCCAGTCGCCTCTGGTCCTGGATGTCCTGTCGTGGCTTCGTCCGGACTGGAACACCTCGCCGACGGATCTGCGCACGCAGCCGACCGGGTTCCAGATTCCGGTGGATCCAAACGCCGCAGCGGGCCTCAACCTCAACAGGGAGATCACAGACCAGTTTGTGCAGGGGGGACTGACGACGCGCATTTCGTTGCCGTTCGACACCTTCGTGCACTCGGATGCACAGGCGACGGTCACACTGTCCGCCCAACTGACGAATGGAGACGCGCTGCCCAACTGGATCGTGTTCGACGCCCGCACCGGCGCGTTCTCGATCAAACCACCACCCGGGGTCTCGGAAGACTTCGAGATCCAGATCAGCGCGCGGGACGATCGAGGCAACTCGGTCACCACCAAGTTCAAGCTGCACCTGGGCAAAGACCAGGCGCCCGCAGGGCGTGCCGGACTGAGCGAACAACTGCGGCGGGAGGCACGGGGCGAGATGTCATGGAGTCAGCCACTCAAGTCCCGTGACGGCGCAGCGGCGCCGGACCGCCCGGCGCCAGCGGCGAAGGTACCCGGCTGATGGCCGACGCGCACCACCCGTCGGTGAGCACCGCCCATGCGCTGGCGGTGCTGCTGGACCTATCGCGCCGGGCGCGCAGAGCCGGCTCGATCGAAGAGTTGGGCTTCCTGCTGGTCAACGAGACCCACCACCTCGTGGCCTTCCGGCAGGCGGCGCTGTGGAACGCCGACGCTGGCGTGAAGGCCCTGTCGGGCGTACTGCAACCCGAAGCCAACGCCCCATATGTGCAATGGCTGGACCGGCTGGCGCGCCACCTGGCGGCCACCACCCCGACCCAGGCCGGCACGGTCACCGCCGCCGGCCTGCCCGCCGACCTGGCCGCCGACTGGGCCGAGTGGTGGCCGGCCCACGCGCTGTGGCTGCCCCTGCCGGTACTGTCCGGCCACCCGGCCGAGGCCCTGCTGCTGGCGCGGGACGCCGCCTGGTCCCAGACCGACCTGCAGCTGCTGACGGAATGGACCGACAGCTGGCAACACGCCCAGCGCGTCCTGCAGCCGTCGGCCGCCGCCGGCTGGCGCGGATGGTTTCGCCGCGCCAGACATCAACTGCGGCACGACCCGGCCCGCCCCTGGTGGCGCCAGGCGCGCTCTCGCTGGCTTGCGCTGGCGCTGTTGCTGCCCCTGATGCCGGTCCGCATGACGGTGATGGCCCCGGGCGAGCTGGTCCCTGCCCACCCCGTCACCGTGCGCTCACCGATGGACGGCGTGCTGGACGTGTTCCACGTTCAGCCCAACCAGCAGGTGGAGCGCGACCAGCCGCTGTTCGGCCTGGACGAAGCCCTGATCCAGAGCCGGGTGGCGGTGGCCGCGCAGGTGCTGGCCACCGCCGAAGCCGAGTACCGCCAGGCCTCGCAGCAGGCCCTGAACGACCCGAAGTCCAAGATGCAGCTGGCCCTGCTGCCCGGCAAGATCGCCGAGAAGCGGGCCGAGCTGGAGTACCTGCAGGCCCAGGCCGGCCGCGCCCGCGTCACCGCCCCTCAGGCCGGCGTGGTGCTGCTGGACGACCCGTCCGAATGGTTGGGACGCCCCGTCTCCACGGGCGAACGGGTCCTGCGGATTGCGGCGCCCGATGACCGCGAAGTCGAGGCCTGGCTGCCGATCGGTGACGCCATCCCGCTGGAGACAGGCGACACCGTGCGCCTCTACCTCAGCGCCAACCCGCTCTCCCCGGTGTCGGCGACCGTGCGCTATGTGGCCCACGACGCGGTGCAGCGCCCCGACGGCAGCTACGCCTACCGGCTGCGCGCGACGATCAGCGAGCCGACCGATCAGCGCGTGGGCCTCAAGGGCACCGCCCGCATCGACGGCGGCTGGAGTCCGCTGGCCTACTGGGTGATGCGCCGCCCCCTGGCCAGCCTGCGCGGCACGGTGGGCCTGTGAGCGGCACGCTGGCACTGCTGCGCGAGGACCTGGCGCTGCTGCCCGGTCCGGTGCTGGCCGACGGCCAGCCCAGCTGGACCCTGCACGATCCGGCCCGCAACCTGTTCTTCCGCATCGACTGGCCCAGCTTCGAGATGCTGCGCCGCTGGACGCTGGCAAGCCCGCAGCGCATCGCCGAGGAGGTCTGTGCCGACACCACGCTGCACCTGGACGACCAGGACGTGAAGACGATGGAGGACTTCCTGGTGCGCAACCAGCTGACGGTGCCCGGCGGCCCGGACGCGGCGCGCGAGATGGCGGCGCGGCGGGCGGCCCAGCGCGGCAACCTGGTCAGCTGGCTGCTGCACCACTACCTGTTCTTCCGCATTCCACTGGCACGGCCCGATGCCTGGCTCGGGCGCTGGTCGCCGCTGGCCTCCCGTGTCGCCTCCCCCTTCTTCCTCTGGCTCACCCTGGCCGCCGGCCTGCTCGGCATGGCCGAGGTGATGCGCCACTGGGACGTGTTCACGTCCACCCTGGTCGACCACTTCAACCTGCAGGGCCTGGCGGCCTATGGCGTCGCGCTGTTCGGCGTCAAGCTGCTGCACGAGCTCGGGCATGCGTTCACCGCCAAGCACCACGGCTGCCGGGTGCCCACCATGGGGGTGGCCTTCCTGGTGATGTGGCCGGTGGCCTACACCGACACCAACGACGCCTGGCGCCTGACCAACCCCACCCAGCGGCTGCAGGTGGCCGCCGCCGGCATTGCCACCGAACTGGCGGTGGCCGCCTGGGCCACCCTGGCGTGGGCCTTGCTGCCCGAGGGGTCGCTGCGCTCGGCGGCCTTCGTGCTGGCCACCACCTCCTGGGTCGCGACACTGGCCATCAACGCCAGCCCCTTCATGCGCATGGACGGCTACTTCGTCCTGTGCGACTGGCTGGACTTTCCCAACCTGCACGAGCGCAGCTTCGCCCTGGCGCGCTGGCACTTGCGCGAACGCCTGTTTGCGCTCGGCGAGGAACCACCCGAACACCTGAGCCCGCGCCGGCACCGCGCCCTGCTGGCCTTTGCCTGGGCCACCTGGCTCTACCGGCTGGTGCTGTTCGTCGGCATTGCCCTGATGGTCTACCACCTGTTCTTCAAGCTGCTGGGCGTCCTGCTGTTCGCGGTCGAACTGGCCTGGTTCGTGCTGCGCCCGCTGCGCTCGGAATGGCAGGCCTGGCAGGCCCGCCGCGACGCCATCCGGCGCGGCGGCCGTGGCCCCCGGCTGCTGGCGCTGCTGGCTGGATTGGCGCTGCTGCTGGCGCTGCCCTGGCCCGGACGCGTGCAGGTCAGCGGACTGCTGCGACCGGCCGAGGTCTGGCCGCTGCACGCGCCCAGCGCGGCCCGCCTGGAAGCCCTGCCCTGGAAGAACGGCGACACGGTGCCGGCCGGCGAGGTGCTGGTGCGGCTGGAGCAGCCCGAGCTGCGCATGCGCGAAGCCGCGCTGCGCGCCCGGCTGGACAACCTGCGGTTGCAGGTGGGCGCCTCCGGCTTCGACGCCGACGCACGCCAGCAGTGGCAGGTGGTGCAGGAGGCGCTGACGACCGCCGAGGCCGAATACGCCGCCTTGCAGACCGAGTTGGTGCAGCACGCCCCGACCGCGCCGTGGGCGGGACGGCTGCACGACCTGGACCCGGACCTGCAGGCGGGCCAGTGGCTGGGCAAGCGCGAGCGGCTGGGCGTGCTGGTGCGCGAGGGCTCCCCCTGGCTGGTCGAGACCTGGGTGCCGGAGGAAGTGGTGCAACGCGTCGCCATTGGCGACGAAGCCCTGTTCGTCACCGACTCGGCCAGCGGCCCCGCCGTTCACTTGCGGGTTCAGGGCATCGACCGCGACGCCAGCCGGGTGTTGCCCCGGCCCGAGCTGTCGGCCCAGCTGGGTGGCCATGTGCTGGTGCGGGAGCAGGCGCGGACCATGGTGCCCGAGCGGGCCGTGTACCGGGTGCAGCTCACACCCGTCGATGCGTCCGGCATCGCGTCGTTGCAGCAGCACAGCTGGCGTGGACAGCTCACGATCCGTGTTCGCAGCGAGGCACCGGTGCTGCCCTACCTGCGCCAGGCCTTTGCCGTGCTGGTGCGCGAAACCGGGTTCTGAGCCTGGCCGGGGCTACACTGCCGGCCTCCCCGCTCTTCCGACACGGCCAGGCACTGGCCTGCGCATGCCCATGGCCATCAAGTCCACCATCTTCAAGGCGAACCTGTCCATCGCCGACATCGACCACGGCTACTACGCCGACCATGCGCTCACGCTGGCCCGCCACCCGAGCGAGACCGACGAACGCATGATGGTCCGGCTGGTGGCGCTGGCGCTGCAGGCGCACGAACTCAACGACACCTGCGGCGGCGACGGCACCCTGGCCTTCGGCGCAGGACTGTCGGACCCGGACGACCCGGACGCCTCGCTGACCGACTTCACCGGCCGCAAGCGCCTGTGGATCGAGGTCGGCCAGCCCGAGGACAAGCCGCTGTCCAAGGCCTGCAGCCAGGCCGACGCGGTGATCGTCTACGCCTTCAGTTCGGCCGCCGATGTGTGGTGGAAAGGCATCGAGAACAAGCTGACCCGGCTGGACAGGCTGCAGGTCTGGCGCCTGCCGACCGAGGCGGCGCCGGCGCTGGCGGCGATGGCCGAACGCAGCATGCAGCTGCAGGCGCTGATCCAGGACGGCACGATCACACTCAGCAGCACGCTGGGCAGCGTGCACATCGAACCGCTGCGCTGGAAGTGAGTCACCCGGCGGCGCCGGCGGCCCAGAGGCGCTGGTAGTCCCCGTCGGGGTCGTGCTCGCGGGTCTGCCTGTCGAGATTGAAATGGCGCCCCCCGCGCGGGTCGGTGCCGACGCCGGCGATGTAGGCCCAGTTGCCCTGGTTGCTGTGCACATCGAAGTCGATCAGACAGGCTTCGAACCAGGCCGCCCCCGCCCGCCAGTCGCCGCGCAGCTCGTGGATCAGTGCGCTGGCCACGATCTGCCGCAACCGGTTCGACAGGAAGCCCGTGTGGCGCAGCTCGCGCATCGCCGCGTCCACCAGAGGAAGACCGGTGCGGCCCTCGCACCAGCGGGCGAAGGCCTCGGCGTCGTACGCGGCGCTCGGCGCGGATTGCCGCAGCCCCTGCGTCCGAAAGAGCGCACGGCCATGGCGGCGCAGCATCCAGCGGAAATGCTCGCGCCAGAGCAGCTCGAACCAGAGCCAATAGCTCCCGTCGCTGGCACCCCGCTCGGCCTCCATGGCGCGCAGCTCGACCACCACCTGCCGCACCGAAAGGGCCCCGTTCGCCAGCCAGGGTGACCAGTGGCTGGCGAAGTCGCGTCCGGTCAGCGCGTTGCGCGTGGCCTTGTAAACGGAAGGCCGGTCGCTGGCGAGGTAGCGGCCCAGGTGTTCCCGTGCGGCGGCCTCGTCGCCCCGCCAGGCCGGCAGACCGTAAGGAAAGGACGAGCGCCCGTCGGTGGCGCCCGGGGGCAGGAGGCCGTCCGCGACCGCGACCGCCGGGCGTGGCACGCTGTCCGGCCAGGGCGGCAGGGTCGCCGGCACGGGCAGCGGCGCCGGGGGTTTCAGACCGAGGCGCTCCACGCCCTGGCGGAACGCGGTGAACACCTCGGGCACGGCCTCCGGCGCCCAGGGCAGCTGCGCGGCGTCGAACAGACCGCCATGCTCCACCGCGTCCACGTCCAGCCCCTGCGCGCGCAGCGCCGCCAGCTCGGCCTGTTCCTCGGGGGCATCGATGGCCTGAGCCACCAGACCCACCGCCCGGACCTGTCGGGCCAGGTCGGCCAGCACCTGTGCGAATGCACCGTGGCACACCATGAGGTCGCTGCCCCTATCGCGCAGCGCCTGTCCCAGGCCGGCCAGCGCCTGCGCACGGAAGGCCTGGCGGTGCGGGCCCACACGATCAAAGCCCCAGCGCGTCGCCCCCGGCGCCGACGGCCCGTGCCAGGCCACGGGCAGCAGGGACAGCCCGTCGCGATGGCAACGCGCGATCGCCCGCTGCAGCGCGGGGTTGTCGTGCAGACGCAGGTCGTTGCGGAACCAGGCGATCAGCACGCCGGCCATCAGAACAGCTCCTGCTGCGACCGCTCGGCCGCGCTGCGCCGGCGCGCCGGCTGCTCGCGCCGCCCGGCGCGCGAGGCGTGCCGTTCGACCACCGCCGCCTCGCCCGCCTGCACCTCGGGGCGGGCGCGCAGCGCGTGCACCCGTGCCTTGGCGCCGCGCAGGGCGGTGTCCAGGTCCACCACGGGCATCGGCAGGTCGCGCCCCACCACCACGCCGCAGCGCGCCTGCGTCTCGGCCGGCATGCGCCAGGGCTCGAACAGCCAGGCGTCGGGCACCGCCCGCATCGCGGGCAGCCAGCGTCGCACGAAGTGCCCCTGCGGGTCCTGGTCGCGCGCCTGCTTGACCGGGTTGTAGACCCGCGTGGTGTTGATGCCGGTGGTGCCGCTCTGCATCTGCAGCTGGCTCCAGTGGATGCCGGGTTCGTAGTCCACGAACTGCCGCGCCAGCCAGTGGCCGACGGTGCGCCAGTGCAGCCACAGCGGGTAGGCGGCGACCGAGACCAGCATCGCGCGCATACGGAAGTTCAGCCAGCCGGTCTCGCGCAGCATGGCCACACAGGCGTCCACCAGCGGCCAGCCGGTGCGGCCCTGCACCAGCGCCGCGAAGCGCTCGTCGGACCACTCGTCTTCGCGCAGGCCGTCGTAGCCGCGGTGCAGGTTGCGCCACTCCAGCTCGGGCTCGGATTCGAGCTTCTGCATGAAGTGGCAGTGCCAGGCCAGGCGGCTGCGGAAGGCCTGCAGGCCCTGGCGCTGGGCGCGGTCCAGGGGCGCTGCGGCCAGCAGCGCCTGCGTGGCCTGGTCCACCTCGCGCACGCTCAGGTTGCCCCAGGCCAGGTGGGGCGAGAGGCGCGAGCAGGCGTCGGGCGCGGTCAGGGGTGAGGACATGCCGCGCCGGTAGTCGGCCCCACCCTCGGCCAGAAAGCGCTGCAGCGCCAACAGGCCCTCGGTGCGGCCACCGCGCTGGCGCTGCGGCGCATCGGCATCGGTCAGCACGGCCGCGAGCGCATCGCGCGGCGGCGGCTCGTTCCACGGAAGATCGACGTTCAGCCAGCGCGGTGGCGGTTCGGCCACCGGCGCGGCCATGAAGGCGTCGCGCCGCGCCTGCCAGCCGTCGCGCTCTCGCAGGCCCCGCACCACGCCGTTCTGCGGCCACTCGCGCCAGGCCACGCCGTGCGCCCGGCACCAGCGCGCCACGGCGCGGTCGCGCCCGAAGGTCCAGCCGTTGCCGGTTTCTTCGTGGGCGTGCAGCGCCTCGATGGGCTGCAGCGCGTGCAGGCGGTCGAGCACCGCCACAACGTCGCCCACCACCACCTGCAGGCGTGCGTCGCGTTCGGCCAGCGCACGGCGCAGGTCGCGCAGGCTTTCGCGCACGAAGCCCCATTGCCGCGCCGACGCGTCGGGCTGCGCCCACAGCGCGGGTTCCACCACATACAGGCACAGCACCGGGCCAGCGCGCGCCGCCTCGGCCAGCGGCAGGTGGTCGTGCAGGCGCAGGTCGCGCTTGAACCAGACGACGCGCACGCCCATGCGACCTCAGCTGCCGTGTTTGCCGGCCGACCAGCCCTGTCCGCCCAGGGTCTGCACCGCCAGCTGTTCGGGCACCGCCTCCAGCGGCGTGGCCATGGTGTCGTTCCAGCGGTTGAGGAAGGCAAACATCGCCACCACCCCCAGCAGTTCGACGATTTCGCCGTCGCTCCAGTGCCGCTGCAGTTCGGCGAACTGCTCGTCGGTCACGGCGTTGGGCTGGGCGGCGGCGGCCAGGGCAAAGTCCAGCGCCAGCCTCTCTTTGTCGCTGTAGTGGGGGCTGGTGGCATAGGTCCAGACGTCGGCCAGCTTGGCCTCGCTGACGCCGAAGTTCTTCGCCCCCAGCAGGGTGTGGGCCTGGCAGTACAGGCAGCCCGACACCTTGCTCACCACATGCCCGATCAGGCGGCGGAAGCCCAGGTCCACCTCGCCCGCAGGGTCCATCACCGCCGCATTCATCACCGCCAGCGCCTGGGCCAGTTTGGGCTTGCGCTGCATGGTCAGCACGCTGTTGGGGGTGAACCCGAGGGTGCCAAGAAAGAAGTCGAAGTGCGGCTTGAGTTCGGGCGTGGTCTCAGGCGGCAGGGGCGGCAGACGGGCCATGCGTTCTCCACGGAGTGACAGAAAGAAGGGCACTGTACAAAGGACGGCGGCGGAGCGCCGCCACCGACCGCATGCCCCCATGAGACAATCGGCACCCCTGATTTCAGCCTCTGGATCTACACCATGAACCGCTGTGTGACTATCCTTTCCCGACGGGCCCTGCTGGCCCTCGCCGGCCTGGGTCTGTGTTCGCTGGCCCTGGCCCAGAACGCCCCGCGCAACTTCCCCGCCAGCGCCTTGCGCGGCACCCTGGTCGTGACCCAGCCGCCGGTCATCACGATGGACGGCAAGGCTGCCCAGCTCTCACCTGGCGCCCGCATCAAGGGCCCCGACAACCTGCTTGTGCTCTCCGGCGCCATCGTCGGCAAGGAGCTGCTGGTGAACTACACCGTCGAGTCCCACGGCATGGTCCACGAGGTCTGGATCCTGACCGAAGCCGAAGCGGCCGAGAAGCGCAAGCGCGCCGGCCAGTAACCCCTCCAACCCCACCACTGCAGGACCCCTGTCCAGCACACGCCGTGGAACCGGCTCCGCCGGGCCACAGGCGTGGTCCCCCTTCCAGGGGGAAGCCGCGCCAGCGGCGCAGGGGGTAGCCATATGTCTAAAAAAGTCTTTATCAAAACCTTCGGCTGCCAGATGAACGAGTACGACTCGGACAAGATGGCCGACGTGCTCGGTGCCGCCGAGGGCTTCGAGAAAACCCAGGACCCCGAAGAGGCAGACCTGATCCTGTTCAACACCTGCTCGGTGCGCGAGAAGGCTCAGGAGAAGGTGTTCTCCGACCTAGGCCGGGTCAAGCACTTGAAGAAAAAGGGCGTGCTGATCGGCGTGGGCGGCTGTGTGGCCAGCCAGGAAGGCGCCGAGATCATCAAGCGCGCGCCCTTCGTGGACGTGGTGTTCGGCCCCCAGACCCTGCACCGCCTGCCCGAAATGCTCAAGGCGCGCGGCCGGCTGAACCAGCCGCAGGTGGACATCAGCTTCCCCGAGATCGAGAAGTTCGACCACCTGCCGCCCGCGCGCGTGGAAGGCGCCTCGGCCTTCGTGTCCATCATGGAAGGCTGCAGCAAGTACTGCAGCTACTGCGTGGTGCCCTACACCCGCGGTGAAGAGGTCAGCCGCCCGTTCGAGGACGTGCTGGTGGAAGTGGCCGGCCTGGCCGACCAGGGCGTCAAGGAAGTGACGCTGCTGGGCCAGAACGTCAACGCCTACCGCGGCCAGATGGGTGACACCGATGAGATCGCCGACTTCGCGATGCTGATCGAGTACGTGGCAGACATCCCCGGCATCGAGCGCATCCGCTACACCACCAGCCACCCCAACGAGTTCACCCAGCGCCTGATCGATACCTACGCCAAAGTACCCAAGCTGGTGAGTCACCTGCACCTGCCGGTGCAGCACGGCTCGGACCGCATCCTCATGGCCATGAAGCGCGGCTACACCGCCATGGAATACAAGAGCACGATCCGCAAGCTGCGCGCGATCCGCCCCGACCTGTCGATGAGCAGCGACTTCATCGTCGGCTTCCCGGGCGAGACGGAAGAGGACTTCCAGAAGATGATGAAGCTCATCACCGACGTCGGCTACGACAGCAGTTTTTCCTTCATCTTCAGCCCGCGCCCCGGCACCCCCGCCGCCAACCTGCCCGACGACACGCCGCACGAGGTCAAGCTCAAGCGCCTGCAGCACCTGCAGGCCACGATCGAAGAGAACGTGCGCCGCATCAGCGCCAGCCGCGAAGGCACGGTGCAGCGCATCCTGGTCGAAGGTCCGTCGCGCAAGAACGCGGCCGAGCTGATGGGCCGCACCGAGTGCAACCGCATCGTCAACTTCGACGGCGGCCCGAACAGCACTCGCCTGATCGGCCAGATGATCGACGTGAAGATCACCCAGGCGCTGCCGCACTCGCTGCGTGGCGAGGTGCTGCTGCGCGAGCCCGCCTGAACCCATGAAGTGGCTGCGCTTTTCGTTCCCGCAGCTGCTGCTGCTGGCGTTCCTGCTCATCGGCGCCCTGCTGGGGGCCAGCGCGTTGCGCGCGCTGTTCACCCTGGAAAGCCTGATGGCGCAGAGCCGGGACGGGGCGACGCAGGCCATCGAGCTCTCCACAGCGGCGCAGTCGCTGTCGGAACGCAGCGTGGCCATGGAGCGTTCGGCACGCCAGTCGCTGGTGCTGCGCGACGCGCAGCTGCGTCAGCGCTTCGAGGAAGCCTCGGGCCAGGCGCGCGACATCCTGGTGCGGCTGCAGGACAACGAGGTCTCGCCCGACCTGGTGCGCAGCTGGCGCCAGCAGCTCGATGAGGTCACCGCCCTGCTGGACGGGACCCCCGAAACCGCGCTGGACCGTGAGCGCGAGGTGGCCCGCGCCTTCCGCGAACTGGACGGTCACAGCGCCGCCATCGCCCAGCAGGTGCAGGCCATCATCGGCGGCCGCAACGCCTCGCTGCAGACGCGCTTCGAGCGCAACCGCCAGCAGCTGGCGATGCAGGTGGGCGGATCGATCACGCTGGCGGTGGCCATGGCCATCGGCTTCGGCATCTGGCTGGCGCGCCCGCTGCGGCGGCTGGAAAAAGCCATCGTCGGCCTGGGCGAGAACCGGCTGGACGAACCCATTGAGGTGCCCGGCCCGCCCGACATCCGCAGCGTGGGCCAGCAGCTGGAGTGGCTGCGGCTGCGCCTGACCGAGCTGGACGCCGACAAGGCGCGCTTTCTGCGCCACATCTCGCACGAGCTCAAGACGCCGCTGGCCTCGCTGCACGAAGGCGTGGCCGTGCTGGGCGACGGCGTGGCCGGCTCGCTCAACCCCGACCAGGCCGAGGTGGTGCGCATCCTGCAGGGCAACACCCAGGCACTGCAGCAGCAGATCGAGGCGCTGCTGCGCTTCAACGCCGCCGCCTTCGAAGCGCGCCAGCTGCGCCGCGAGTCCACCGACATGCGCGCACTGGTGGAAAGCCAGGTCGAGGCCCAGCGCCTGCGCTGGCAGTCGCACCAGCTCGATGTGCAGGTGGAGGGCCCCGACGTGGTGCTGCCGGTCGACCGCGACAAGATGGCCTCGGCCATCGGCAACCTGCTGTCCAACGCGATCCGCTTCTCGCCCTTTGGCGGACAGATCCGCGTGGCGCTGGCCACCGCAGCCGGCCGCGTGCAAATCGACGTGCAGGACCAGGGCCCGGGAGTGGCGCCCGACGACCGGGGCCGCATCTTCGAACCCTTCTACCGCGGCGAACGACAGCCCGCCGACGCGGTCAAGGGCACGGGCATCGGCCTGTCCATCGTGCACGAGTACATTCTGGCCCACGGGGGCCGCATCGAACTCCTGCCCGACGGCCCCGGCGCCCACTTCCGCATCGAACTTCCCCATGCATCCTGACCTCCGGCCCACGCGCCTGCGCCGCACCGCCACACCCCTCAGGGCCCTGCCGGTGCTCGGCCTGGCGCTGGTGCTCGCCGCCTGCAACACCCCACCCGGAGCTCCGGTCGGCCTGCCGCCACCACCACCGTTGCCCAGTTCCGCACCCGAACAAGGCCCGCAGCCGCTCATCCCGCCACCGCCGCCCCCCGAACCAGCGGCCGCCTCCCGCGGCACGGCGCCTGCCACGCCGCCAGCCGCCACCTCGCCGCTCGCGGCGGCCCTGCTCTACGCCGACCGCCTGCGCACCATGGGCCCAGGCGAACTCGCAGCCGAGCAGGCCCAGATCGGAGAGCCCGGCGCCTCGGCCGAACGGCAGATGCAGCTGGCCCTGGTGCTGTCGCAGACCCACGTGCCCGTCGACACCGCACGCGCGCTTGGCCTGCTGCAGCGGGTGGCCGCCAGCAATGCGCCCGAAGCCATCGAGCTGCGCCCGCTGGCGCGGCTGCTGGCCGGCCGGCTGCACGAGGCCCGGCGGCTGGAGGACCAGGCCGACCGGCTGGCGCAGCAGCTGCGCGAATCGCAGCGCCGCATCGACGTGCTCAACGACCGGCTCGAAGCCATGCGCGCGATCGAGCGCAGCCTCACCCCGCGCGTGCCCGCGCCCGGGGGCAACCGTCTGCTGCCATGACCACCAGCCCGGCCCGCGCCCGCCTGCTGGTCGTCGACGACGACGCCGACATGCTGCGGCTGCTGTCCATGCGGCTGGGCGCGGCGGGCTACCAGGTCACCGCGGTCGGGTCCGCCGAAGCGGCGCTCAGCCAGCTCGACATCGACCGCCCCCAACTGGTGCTTTCCGACGTGCGCCTGCCGGGCAAGGACGGCCTGGCACTGTTCGACGAGATCCGCAACCGCCACCCCTCGCTGCCGGTGATCCTGCTGACCGCCCACGGCACCATCCCCGATGCGGTCGAGGCCACCAGGCGCGGCGTGTTCACCTACCTCACCAAGCCCTACGAAGCCAAGGAGCTGCTGGAGCGCATCGCCCAGGCCCTGGCCCTGAGCGCGCCCACGCTGCCCGCCAGCCCGGCCGACGAGACCTGGCGCGCCGAGATCGTCAGCCGCTCCAGCCGCATGGCCGACCTGCTGGCCGAAGCGCGCCTGGTGGCGCAGGGCGACGCCAGCGTGCTGCTGCGCGGCGACAGCGGCACCGGCAAGGAGCTGATGGCGCGCGCCATCCACCGCGCCAGCCGGCGTGCGCGCAAGCCCTTCGTGGCGGTGAACTGCGGCGCGATTCCCGAAGCCCTGCTTGAATCCGAGCTGTTCGGCCACATGAAGGGCGCCTTCACCGACGCCCATGCCAACCACAAGGGCCTGTTCCAGGCGGCCGATGGGGGCACCCTGCTGCTCGACGAGATCGGCGACATGCCGCCGGCGCTGCAGGTCAAGCTGCTGCGCGTGCTGCAGGAAAAGGCCGTGCGCCCGCTGGGTTCCAGCCAGTCGATCCCGGTGGACGTGCGCATCATCTCGGCCACACACCGCGACCTCGAAACTGCCATGGCCCAGGGCCAGTTCCGCGAAGACCTCTACTACCGCCTCAACGTGGTGACGCTGCACCTGCCGACCCTGGCCGAGCGGCGCGAGGACATCCCCCTGCTGGCCAACCACTTCCTCGCACAGCTGGCCGCCAAGTACGGCAAGCGCAGTTCCGGGTTTGCGCCCGAGGCGCTCAAGGCCCTGACCATGGCCAGCTGGCCGGGCAATGTGCGCCAGCTCTACAACGTGGTCGAGCAGGTCTGCGCACTCTCGACCACGCCGCTGGTCTCGCTGGCCCTGGTGCAGCGCGCGCTGCGCACGCCCTCGGTCGAGGTGCTGAGCTTTGCCGAGGCGCGCCAGCGCTTCGAGCGCGAGTACCTCGTCGACCTGCTGAAGATGACCGACGGCAACGTCGCCGACGCGGCCCGGCTGGCGCAGCGCAACCGCACCGAGTTCTACCGACTGCTGCAGAAACACGCGCTGACGCCTGGCCTGTTCAAGAGCGATGCCGAAGGTGGCGACGGAACAGACCCTGTCGCCGCTTTGTGACAAGCACAAAGCTTTGATTCATAAAGATTTTTCCCCGTCGTCGGCTGACGCTGTCGCCGAACGGCGACAAAAAGGACCTGTGCACGGCCCTTTTCCCGCCTGAAGCGGTGGCTCTGCACCGACTTTGCAGATAAGTCGTTGATTCTTTTGCGAATTTTTGACCTGGCATAGGGTTTGCCCTTAAAGGGCATGCCTTGGTCAACCATTTCCCGTATTTCTTCTTCGCGCGCGCTCCAGCGAGGCCTGGGTGCGCTGCTGTTTGCGTGGCTGGCCGCGGGCTGGAGCGCGGTTCATGCCATGGACTGGAACGCCCTGGGCGAACTCGCCCGCCAGCGCGCCCAGGTGCCGTTTCAACCGGTTGGCGACAAGCTGCCCGCCGACCTGGCCGCGCTCGACTACGACCAGATGCGCGACATCCGCTTCCGCACCGAGCGCTCGCTCTGGCGCGACCAGTCCCTGCCGTTCGAGGCCCAGTTCTTTCACCTGGGCCTGTACCAGAAGCAGGCCGTGCGCCTGCACGAGCTATCGCCCGAGGGCGTGACCGACCTGCCCTACCGCAGCGCCGACTACAACATGGGCCGCAACACGGTCGACCCGACGGCCTGGGGTGACCTGGGGCACGCGGGCTTCCGCCTGCACTACCCGCTGAACAACCCGGCCTACAAAGACGAACTGGTGGTGTTCCTGGGCGCCAGCTACTTCCGCGCGCTCGGCGCCGGCCAGCAGTACGGTCTGTCGGCGCGCGGCCTGGCCATCGACACCGTGGGCGGCCAGGGCGAGGAATTCCCGCGCTTCACCGACTTCTGGCTGCAGCGCCCGGCGCCCGGCGCCACCGAGGTCACCGTGCTGGCCCTGCTGGACTCGCCGCGCGCCAGCGGCGCCTACCGTTTCGTGATCCGTCCCGGTGCCAGCACCACCATGACCGTCACCTCCCGGCTGTTCCTGCGCGTGGGCGCCAGTCCGGTGAACACCCTGGGCCTGGCGCCGCTGACCAGCATGTTCCTGCACGGCGAGAACCAGCCCAACGCGAACGACTTCCGCCCCGAGGTGCACGACTCCGACGGTCTCATGATGCACACCGGCGACGGCGAGTGGCTGTGGCGCCCGCTGCAGAACCCCGCCCAGATCTCGGTCAGCAGCTTCACCATGCGCCAGCCGCGCGGCTTCGGCCTGATGCAGCGGGACCGGCGCTTCGCCAGCTACGAGGACATCGAGGCCCGCTACGAGCGCCGGCCCAGCGCCTGGGTGCGCCCGCTGGGCGACTGGGGCGCGGGCCGTGTCGAGCTGGTGCAGTTGCGCACGCCCGACGAGACCCACGACAACATCGTCGCCTACTGGGTGCCGGCCACGCTGCCGGAGCCCGGCCAGCCGCTGGACTTCGCCTACGAACTGTCCTGGCAGGGCGATGCCCAGCAGACCCCGCCCGGTGCCTGGGTGGTGCAGTCGCGCCGCGGCTACGGCTACACCAAGCTGAGCGCCGGCGAACAGCAGCGCCAGCCGCAGTTCGTGCTCGACTTCGCCGGCCCGGCGCTCGAGGCCCTGCCGGCCGATGCCGCCGTGCGCGCCGTCGCCAGCGCCGATGCCAACGGCCGCATCGTCGAAGCCCTGGCCTACCCCAACCCCACCCAGCGCGGCTGGCGCGTCACCCTGCGCGTCGAGCGGCTCGACCCGGCCCGTCCGGTCGAGCTGCGCGTCTTCCTCCAACACCAGAACAACACCCTGAGCGAAACATGGACACACGCCGTCTTGCCCGAGTGAGCGCGCCCCTGCACGCCCGCAGCCTGTTGCGCGAAGAGCGCCACCCCAACGCGGTGACCGCACCGCCGCTCAACCGCGGTTCCATGGCACCCCGGCCCTGGCGCGGTTTCTGGAACAGCCTGGGTACAGGCGCGCTGGCCACGGCCAGCCGCCTGCTGCCGCCCCGCGAGCCCCGCACCGTCGTGCCCATGGCCGAATGGCAACGCGCTGCCGAACGCCGCCGCCTGGCCTTCCTGCTGCTGACGGTGGTGAGCACGGTGCTGGCCGCGGTGCTGTTCAGCGCCGCCCATCCACCGGGCAGCACGCCCTGGCTGCAGGGCCTGTACACCGTTCTGTTCGTGGTGCTCTCCGTCTGGGTGGTGACCGGCTTCGTCACCGCGCTGATGGGCGCCTGGGTGATGCTGTTCGGCGACCGGCACTCGATCTCGGCGGCCTCTGTGCGCGACCACGCGATGAACCCCGAGGCGCGCACCGCGATCATCATGCCGATCTGCAACGAGGACGTGGCCACCGTGTTCGCCGGCCTGCGCGCCACCTGCGAGTCGCTGGCATCCACCGGCCACGCGCGCCAGTTCGACGTCTTTGTGCTGTCCGACAGCAACGACGCCTCGATCATCGGCGCCGAGCGCGAGGCCTGGGAGCAGCTGCGCGCCGCCCTGGTGTCGCAGCCCGGCCAGCCGGCCGTGGAGGTCTATTACCGCCTGCGCAAGCGCCGCACCCACCGCAAGGCCGGCAACGTGGCCGACTTCTGCCGCCGCTGGGGCAAGGACTACCGCTACATGGTGGTGCTGGACGCCGACAGCGTGATGAGCGGCAACTGCCTGACCTCGCTGGTCAAGCTGATGGAAGCCCACCCCGACGCCGGCATCATCCAGACCGCCACCCAGGCCATCGGCCACCAGACCCTGCACGCCCGCGCCCAGCAGTTCGCCAGCCGTGTGACCGGCCGCCTGTTCACCCTGGGCATGCAGTTCTGGCAGCTCGGCGAGTCGCACTACTGGGGCCACAACGCCATCATCCGCATCGAGCCCTTCATGCAGCACTGCGCGCTCGCGCCGATCAAGGGCACGGGCGGCATGGCCGGCGGCATCATGAGCCACGATTTCGTAGAGGCCGCCCTGATGCGCCGCGCCGGCTACCACGTCTGGCTGGTTTCCGACCTCACAGGCAGCTACGAGCAGCAGCCGCCCGACCTGCTGTCCGAGCTGCAGCGCGACCGCCGCTGGTGCCAGGGCAATCTGCAGAACGCGCGCCTGATCGCCGAACCCGGCCTGCACCGCGTGCACCGCGCCATGTTCGCCATCGGCACCATGTCCTACCTCTCGGCCCCGATGTGGCTGGCCTTCCTGCTGCTGGGCATGGCCATGCTGGTCTCCGGTCCCAGCCTGCCCGACGCCTGGCAGGCGATGCCCGGCAAGGCCGGCGGCCTCTGGGCCTGGACCCTGTGCCTGCTGTTCCTGCCGCGCGTGCTGGGGGTGCTGGCCGTGCTGCTCAAGGGCGAGCAGCGCAGCTACGGCGGCACCGGTCTGCTGCTGGGCAGCGCCGTGCTGGAAAGCGTGATGGCCGTGCTGCTGGCCCCGATCCGTATGGTGGGTCACTCCATCTTTGTCGTGGTGGCCATCACCGGCATCAAGCTGGAGTGGAAGTCGCCGCCGCGGGAAGCCGTGGGCGTGGCCTGGGGCGATGCCCTGGCTCGCCTGGCGCCGGTGTCGCTGGCGGTCGCCTCGCTGCTGGCGCTGGCCAGCCTGATCAACCCCGACGCCCTGCCCTGGCTGCTGCCGGTGGCCCTGCCGCTGCTGCTGTCGGTGCCCGTCACGGTGCTGACCGGCCATGTGGGCCTAGGCACCTGGGTGCGCAACCGCGGCGCGCTGCTGATCCCCGAAGAGTCGTGGTCGCCTGCCGTGCTGCGCCGCGCCTGGCGCCATGCCAGCCGCCTGGCGCTCAAGGCCGCGTAAACCACTCGCCCGCGAACACCCCAAGCCGCCCCGCACGGGCGGCTTTTTTCATGATTTGGGCGGTTGCAGGTAGCGCTGGTCCGACCAGGTCGCCAGCCACTGCGGCACGAAGGCCACGAAGATGGCGCCGAACATGCCGGTCAGAAAGGCGTCGCCCCATGCCATCAGCCAGCGCGCCACCAGGGACTGGTCGCGGGCGGGCTCATCGGCCAGCCACTGCAGCCCCTCGAACAACAGACCGGAGAGAAACACCGCGGCGGCGGTGCCCACGAACGCACGCCCCAGGGTGTAGACAAACGGGTTGGGGGGCAGCCAGCGGCGCAGCACCGCCCCGATGCCCAGCGCCAGCGTCGCCGGCACCAGCCCGATCCAGACCCACTGCTGCAGCACCGCCAGCGGCGCCGCCTGCCCCACGGCCCAGACCACCACCGCGATACCGGCCAACACCAGCACCGCCAGCGGCCAGCCGAGCATCAGCACCAGCAGGCAGGCGCCCGAGAGCTGCACCTGCAGGCCCTGCGGCATCTTCTGCGGCAGCAGCCACAACCAGGGCAGCAGCGCCAGGGACGCCAGCGCGGGCGTGAACAGGGGGCCGCGAAGCATGCGCCAGGGCCGCAGCCACAGCGCCACCGCCACACAAAGCACCGCGATCAACAGGTTCAGGGCCGTCCACATGGGACGCGAGTATGGGCGGGGGAGCGCGTGATCTGCTTGACTTCGGTCAACCCATGCCGGGCAGCTTGGGCATGCCTTTCATGCCGCCCATGCGCTTCATCATCTTCATCAGCCCGCCGCCCTTCATCTTCTTCATCATGCCCTGCATCTGCTCGAACTCCTTGAGCAGGCGGTTGACTTCCTGGACGTGCACGCCGGCACCGGCAGCGATGCGGCGCTTGCGCGTGGCCTTGATGATCTCGGGCTTGCGGCGCTCGGCCAGCGTCATGCTGCAGATGATGCCTTCCTTGCGCTTGATGTCCTTCTCGGCACGGCTGAGGTCGGCCTCGCTGGCCTTGGCGGCCAGGTTGCCGGGCAGCTTGTCCATCAGGCTGGACAGGCCGCCCATCTGCTTCATCTGTCGCAGCTGGTCGAGGAAGTCGTTGAGGTCGAAGCCCTCGCCGCTCTTGACTTTGGCGGCCAGCTTCTGCGCGGCCGCCATGTCCACACCGGCGGTGACCTGCTCGACCAGGGCCACGATGTCGCCCATGCCCAGGATACGGCCGGCGTGGCGCTCGGCGTCGAACACCTCCAGGCCGTCGATCTTTTCGGACACACCGGCGAACTTGATCGGCGCGCCCGTGACCTGGCGCACCGACAGCGCAGCACCACCGCGCGAGTCGCCGTCCATTTTGGTCAGGATGATGCCGGTCAGCGGCAGCGCTTCCTTGAAGGCCTTGGCGGTGTTGACCGCGTCCTGGCCCTGCATGGCATCGACCACGAACAGGGTTTCGACCGGGTTGAGCGCGCCGTGCAGTTCCTGGATCTCGCGCATCAGCGCTTCGTCAATGGCCAAGCGCCCTGCGGTATCCACCAGCAGCACATCCACGTAGTGCTTCTTCGCGTAGTCCAGCGCGGCGCGCGCAATGTCCAGCGGTTTCTGGTCGGGCGAACTCGGGAACCACTCGGCCCCGGCCTGCGCCGTCACGGTCTTGAGCTGTTCGATGGCGGCCGGGCGGTAGACGTCGCCCGAGACGGTCAGCACCTTCTTCTTGCGCTTCTCGATCAGGTGCTTGGCCAGCTTGGCGGTGGTCGTGGTCTTGCCCGCGCCCTGCAGGCCGGCCATCAGGATCACCGCCGGCGGCTGGGCCGCAAGGTTGATGTCCGACACCCCATCGCCCATGGTGGCCGCCAGTTCGCGGTTGACCACGCTGACCAGCACCTGGCCGGGGGTGAGCGAACCCACCACGTCCTGGCCCAAGGCTTTTTCCCTCACGCGGGCGATGAAGTCGCGCACCACCGGCAGGGCCACGTCGGCCTCCAGCAAGGCCATGCGCACCTCGCGCAGCATGTCGGTGACGTTGCTCTCGGTGATGCGGGCCTGGCCCCGCATTTCCTTGACGATGCGTGACAGGCGGTCGGAAAGGGCTGAGGCCATGGTGCGGTGTGGAAGTGGGGGTGATGGCGGTGTGACGCCAGGGTCCGGTCGCGTGGCGGAACCGGCGGTTCGCACGGCCAAGACGCTTTAAACTCCGAAGGCGATTTTAGCCGCCCGCCCATCGGTCACCGGCCGCCATTACCCTCATGACCTTCCTGCCCGCCCTCACCTCCAACCCGCCCGCAGCGCTGCTGTCGGCGGTCGCGGCGCTGGCGTACGCCTTTCTGGCATGGGCGCATCCCAGGTTGACGGAAAAGCAGACCCGGGGCGTGCTGGCCACTGCCTGGGTGCTGCACCTGTTCGTGCTCGGCACCGCCCTGCTGGAAACGCCAGCCCGCTTCGGATTCGCCCCCGCGCTCTCGGTGACGGCCTGGCTGGTGCTCACGGTCTACCTGATCGAGAGCCGCATGTACCCCCAGCTCAAGGCCCGCTGGACGCTGGCGGTGCTGGGCACCCTGGCTGTGCTGCTGGCGCTGTTTTTCCCGGGCGCGCAGTACCACGCCCTGTCGTCCAGCTGGATGCCACTGCACTGGGCGCTGGGCATCGCCTCCTACGGCCTGATCGCTGCCGCCGTCGTCCACGCCTGGCTGATGCAGCGTGCCGACAAGGCCATGCGCATGGGCACCACCGGCGAGACCACCATGCCGCTGCTGACCCTGGAGCGCCTGACCTTCCGCTTCGTGGCCGCGGGCTTCGTGCTGCTCACCGCCACGCTCGTGGTGGGCGGGTGGTTCTCCGAGCTGATCAACCAGCGCTGGGTGTGGAATCACAAGACCGCGTTCTCGGTGCTGGCCTGGCTGACCATGGGCGTGTTGCTGCTGGGGCGCTGGCGCCTGGGCTGGCGCGGCCGGGTGGCCATCCGCATGCTGTACCTGGGGGCCGGCTTCCTGCTGCTGGGGTATGCCGGCTCGCGCTTCGTGCTCGAAGTGGTGCTGCAGCGCGCCGGGTGACCCGATGAAATACCTGCTGGTCCTGCTGGTGCTGCTGTTCGCGTTCTGGATCTGGCGCAACAACCGCCAAAACGATGAACGCAACGACAACGCGCCCAAGACCAGGGCGCCGCGCGGTCCGGTGGCCATGATCGCCTGCGCCCAGTGCGGCACCCATGTGCCCGAAGCGGAAGTGGTGCAAGGCCACCGGGGCCGCTACTGCTGCGCAGAACACCGCCGCCAGCACGAAGCCTCGGTGCGGTGATGCGCGGCACGCGGCCCCTGCTCTGACATGCCCAAGGAACCGCATTCCCATTTCGCTCCGTCCTGGTTTTCCACACTGGAAGCCGGCGGCAACGCGCAGGACCGTCACCACCAGGTGCGGGCCTACGTGCGCCTGTGGCGCGCGTTCATGCGCGCCCGGGTGCTCATCGCCTTCGTGCTGCTGGCGCTGCAGGTGTTTCTGCTGCGCAGCCCGGGCGCCGGACCATCGTGGCTGGTGGCAGTGTGCGCGCTGCACCTGAGCGCGGCGCTGGCCGTGCTGTTCATGACACGCCCTCCGGCCCCGGGGCAGGCCCTGGGCGTTCAATGGCTGCTGACCATCGGGGTCGACCTGACCGTCTTCAGCGTGCTGCAGTACTTCGAGCAGGCCGGCATCAACTACACCCCGCTGTTCGCCCTGCCGGTGCTGATGGCCTCCATCCTGGGCTCCATGACGCTGGCACTGGCCACCGCGGCCGTGGTCACGCTGTTCCTGCTGGGCGAAGCTGCGATCAGCGCCCCGCTGCTCAGCGAGGTGTCGACCTCACGCTTCCTGCAATCGGGTCTGACGGGGACCGGCTTTTTCCTGGTCGCCTTCCTGGCCAGCCAGCTGGCGCAGCGGCTGGCGCGCGAGGAGGCCCGCGCCCGCAGCAGCCAGGCCGCCGCCCGCACCCAGGCCCAGGTCAACGAGCTGATCATCGAGAGCCTGAGCGAAGGAGTGCTGGTAGTCGACCGCCACGGTGTGGTGCGCAACGCCAACCCGGCGGCGCAGGGCATGCTCATGGGCGAGGCCTACCCCCATGCCGCCAAGCTGCTGCTGTCGGCGCGCTCCGGCTGGGAAGAGCTGGCACGACTGGTGGACCAGACCTTCCTGCGGGGCCAGGAGCTCGAATCCGAGGTCCGTGTGGACCTGGACGAACTCACCACCCACCGCCTGTTCGCGCGCACGCGGTTGACCAGTGCCCACAGCGCACGCCCCACCGAGCTCTGCGTGCTGTTCCTCGAAGACCTGCGCGAGGTCGAGGCGCGCGTGCGCACCGAAAAGCTCGCCTCCATGGGTCGCATGTCGGCCGCCGTGGCACATGAGATCCGCAACCCGTTGTCGGCCATCAGCCAGGCCAACGCGCTGCTGGACGAAGAGGTCACCGAAGCCGGGCAGAAGCGCCTGACGCGCATGATCGACCAGAACGCGCAGCGCCTGGCCAAGATCGTGGACGACATCCTCAACGTGGCCAGGGCGCAGCCCAGCCAGGGTGAAACGGCGCCCGCCCTGCCCCTGGACCAGACAGTGCGCTACATCACCCACGAGTGGAACCGCGGGGCGCAGGCCCAAGGCGTGCTGGGTGTGCACCCTCACGCGCCGGGCGTGCACATCGCGTTCGACCCCGAGCACCTGCGGCGCCTGCTGATCAACCTGCTGGACAACGCCCTGCGCCACGCCAGCCGGCGCCCCTCTTCGGTGCGGGTGATCACGCAGCCCAGCGGGCACGACCGGGTGCGCATCTCGGTGTGGAGCGACAGCGCGCCGCTGGAACCGGGCGTGCTCAAGCACCTGTTCGAACCCTTCTTCTCGTCCGAGAGCCGGTCCAGCGGGCTGGGCCTGTACATCTGCCGGGAACTGTGCGAGCGCTACGGTGCGCAGATCGCCTACCAGCGCAGTCGGCTCGACCAGAAAGAGGGCAACGAGTTCTACATACTGGCCCCGACCCTGCAAGGCGGCGCGCGGGCCCCGGTCCAGCAGAGCCTGACCTATCCTCCTGGGGACTCGATGCCCCCCCCTTCGCGCCCGTCCACCAACGGACCCCCGTCCCTGTCCACGCTCTGAGCGCCCATGTCTGCCTCCTCCACCGCCTGTGTGCTGGTCGTCGACGACGAACCGGACCTGCGCACCCTGTACGAACTCACCCTGCTGCGCGAAGGCCACGAGGTGGTGCCGGCGTCCGACCTCGCCCAGGCACGGGAATGGCTGGGCCAGCGACGCTTCGATGTGCTGATCTCCGACATGCGCCTGCCCGACGGCCTGGGCCTGGAGCTGCTGCGCGAACTCGGCGAGCAACAGCGCACTGAAAGGACCATCGTGATCACCGCCTACGGCTCGGCCGAAAACGCGGTCGAGGCCCTCAAGAGCGGTGCCTTCGACTACCTGACCAAGCCGGTGGACCTCAAACAGCTGCGCGCAGCCGTGCAGGCGGCCCTGCACAGCCAGCGCCATCCGGCGGCCGGCGCGGCGCGCCGCGGAACGGCGAGCGAGACACAGCGCACCGCCCCCCCGCCACCGGCCGGCGTGCAGGCGTTGCGGCGCATCGTTGGTGCGTCGACGACCATGCAGCAGATCCGCCAGCGCATTGAAAAGGTCGCCACCAGCATGGCCCCGGTGCTGATCCTGGGCGAATCGGGCACCGGCAAGGAACTGGTGGCGCGGGCCGTGCACGAGTGCAGCCACCGTTCCGACGGCCCGTTCGTGGCCGTCAACTGTGGAGCGATCCCTGACAACCTCATCGAGGCCGAGTTCTTCGGCGCGCGCAAGGGCGCCTACACCGGTGCCAGCCACGACCGGGAAGGCTACTTCCAGGCCGCCAAGGGCGGTACGCTGTTCCTTGACGAAATCGGCGACCTGCCGCTGGGCATGCAGGCCAAGCTGCTGCGCGTGATCCAGGAGCGGCGCGTGCGCCCGCTGGGCGGCGTGCAGGAGGAAGCGGTCGATGTGCGTCTGGTCAGCGCCACCCACAAGGATCTGGCGACCCTGGTCCGAGACGGCGAGTTCCGGCAGGACCTGTTCTACAGGCTCAACGTGATCGGCCTGCGCACGCCACCGCTGCGGGAACGGCGGGAAGACCTGCTGTTGCTGGTCGATGCCCTGCTGCACCGCATCTGCAGCGAGGCCGGCCAGCCGATCCCCACGCTCACCGGCGACGCCCTCGCCTGGCTGCAGGCCCGCGAGCTGCCAGGCAACGTCCGCGAGCTCGAAAATCTGCTGCAGCGCGCGCTGGCGCTGAGCACTGGAAGCCAGCTGCAGGCGCAGGACTTCGCAGACCCGGACGACCCCACGGACACCGGCTTTGCAGACACCGCGGCGCGCAGCGCACACGCTGATGCCGCTGAAGCGCAGACCACCCAGCCAGACACCATCCCTGACGATCTGCAGAGCTACCTGGACGAGCAGGAGCGACAGGTCCTGCTCAAGGCGCTCAAGGAATGCGACTACAACCGCACGGCCGCGGCCAACCGCCTCGGGCTCAACCTGCGGCAGATCCGCTACCGCATCCAGCGCCTGGGCATCACCATGCCGTCCGACGATGACGACAGCACCAACTGAAACAGGCGACTGGTCGGGGGGCTGGCTTCGCACCGCGCAGCAGGTGGTCTCGCCAAACGCCAACGACCGCCCCGCAGGCGTCGTGGTCGACCTCATCGTCCTGCATTCGATCAGCCTGCCACCCGGACAGTACGGGGGACCGGAAGTCGAACAACTGTTCACCAACCAGCTCGACTGGTCGGGTCACCCGTACTTTGAGCAGATCCGGGGCCTGGAGGTCTCGGCGCATTTTTTTGTGCGCCGCGACGGGCAGGTGATGCAGTTCGTGGACGCGGACCGGCGTGCCTGGCACGCGGGGGTGTCGTGCTGGCGAGGCCGCGAGCGCTGCAACGACGACTCGATCGGTATTGAGCTCGAAGGCCTTGAAGGCCAGACCTTCGAGGACGTGCAGTACCGGGCGTTGACCGACCTGTGCCGGCATCTCGCCGGCCGCTACCCGATCGCCCACATCGCCGGACACGAGCACATCGCCCCGGGTCGCAAGCTCGACCCCGGCCCCGGTTTCGACTGGGCACGTCTGCAGCGCGGCCTGGCCTGGGACCCTCGGTGCTTTCCCGAGTGCGTGATCGCCACATTCGATCAGGCCCCCTCGTCCGCAGCCTGAACAGCGTTCTCCCTTGCAGCACATCTCCAGCAATCGCGCGGAGTTCCACACGAAATCCGCGGGAAATGCGCGCGCCTGCTTGATTCCGGCACCCGCACCACACACCGACGCCGCGTCACGCCGGACCTGAGCGAATCGCATGCCCGATGGCCCGTTTTTGTCTGACGAAAAAGGACACGCTTTTTCTCGACACACTACCGGTAGTGGCTTGAACCACCACCAGACACCAGATATAGTGTGCGCCGCACCAGCCGAACCATCGGCGCCACAACACAAACGAAAGAGGAACCATGCTGACCGCCACGCCCGTCGCCTCCCCCAACACCCCCCACATGCCCACCGGCAGCACTGGCTCCTCCGCCGAGCCCGCTGGCGCCTCCGTGCTCACCCAGTACCAGATCATCCGTCGCAACGGCGCGGTCGTGCCGTTCGAGCCGAGCAAGATCGCGGTGGCCATGATGAAGGCCTTCCTGGCGGTGCACGGCACCCAGGGCGCGGCGTCGGCCAGCGTGCGCGAGACTGTGGACGCACTGACCCAGACGGTGGTGCGCGCACTGATGCGCTCGCGCCCCGGCGGCGGCACCTTCCATATCGAGGACGTGCAGGACCATGTCGAACTGGGCCTGATGCGCGGTGGCCACCATGAGGTCGCCCGCGCCTACGTGCTGTACCGCGAGCGCCGGGCGCAGGAACGCGCCCACCAGGCCGAAGCGGCCAAGCCCGCCGAAGCCACGCTGCATGTGATGGACGGCGGTCAGCGTGTGCCGCTGGACATCGCGCGCCTGCAGGGTCTGATCGAGGCGGCCTGCGCCAACCTTGGCAAGGACGTCAAGGCCGACCCCATCGTGGCCGAGACCAAACGCAACCTGTACGACGGAGTGCCGATCGAGGAGGTCTACAAGGCCGCCATCCTGGCCGCCCGCACCCTGATCGAAAAAGACCCGGACTACACCTACGCCACCGCGCGCCTGCTGCTGCACACCGTGGTCAAGGAGGTGCTGGGCGAAGAGGTGCCGGCCGCACAGATGGGCGAGCGCTACGCCGACTACTTCCCGCAAGCGATCAAGAAGGGCGTGCAGAACGAGCTGCTGGACGAAAAGCTGCTGCAGTTCGACCTGACCCGCCTGGGCGCTGCGCTCAAGCCCGAGCGCGACCTGCAGTTCGACTACCTGGGCCTGCAGACCCTGTACGACCGCTACTTCCTGCACGTGCGCAAGAGCCGCATCGAGCTGCCGCAGACCTTCTTCATGCGCGTGGCCATGGGCCTGGCGCTCAACGAGATCGACCGCGAAGCCCGCGCCATCGAGTTTTACGAGGTGCTGTCCTCGTTCGACTTCATGTCGTCCACGCCCACCCTGTTCAACGCCGGCACGCTGCGCTCGCAGCTCTCCAGCTGCTACCTGACCACCGTGCCCGACGACCTGGACGGCATCTACGAATCGATCAAGGAAAACGCACTGCTGTCCAAATTCGCCGGCGGCCTGGGCAACGACTGGACCCGCGTGCGTGCGCTCGGCGCCCACATCAAGGGCACCAACGGCGAATCGCAGGGCGTCGTGCCCTTCCTGAAGGTGGTCAACGACACCGCCGTCGCGGTGAACCAGGGCGGCAAGCGCAAAGGCGCGGTCTGCACCTACCTGGAGACCTGGCACCTGGACATCGAAGAGTTCCTGGAGCTGCGCAAGAACACCGGCGACGACCGCCGCCGCACCCACGACATGAACACGGCGAACTGGATTCCCGACCTGTTCATGAAGCGCGTGATGGAAAAAGGCGAGTGGAGCCTGTTCTCGCCCAACAACGTGCCCGACCTGCACGACCTGTTCGGCGCCGACTTCGAGAAGGCCTACCTCGCTTATGAGGAGAAGGCGGCCCGCGGCGAGATCAAGCCCTACAAGAAGGTGTCGGCCACCGACCTCTGGCGCAAGATGCTCTCGATGCTGTTCGAGACCGGCCATCCCTGGATCACCTACAAGGACGCCTGCAACGTGCGCAGCCCGCAGCAGCACGCCGGCGTCGTGCACAGCTCCAACCTCTGCACCGAAATCACGCTCAACACCAGCGACACCGAAACCGCCGTCTGCAACCTGGGCTCGGTCAACCTGCACCGCCACCTCAGCAACGGCCAGCTTGACCACGCCAAGCTGCAGAAGACGATCAACACGGCGATGCGCATGCTCGACAACGTGATCGACATCAACTACTACGCGGTCAAGAAGGCGCGCGACTCCAACCTGCGCCACCGCCCGGTCGGTCTGGGCCTGATGGGCTTCCAGGACGCGCTGTACGAAATGCGCATTCCCTACGCCTCCAACGAGGCGGTTGAATTCGCCGACCGCTCGATGGAAGCGATCTGCTACTACGCCTACTGGGCCTCGACCGAACTGGCGCGCGAGCGCGGCCGCTACAGCAGCTACCGCGGCTCCCTGTGGGACCAGGGCATCCTGCCGCCCGACACGCTGGACCTGCTGGCGCGCGAGCGCGGCGGCTATGTGGATGTGGACCGCTCGGCCACGCTGGACTGGGACGCCCTGCGCAAGAAGATCGCAGCCGACGGCATGCGCAACTCCAACTGCGTGGCCATCGCGCCCACCGCGACCATCTCCAACATCATCGGCGTGGACGCCTCGATCGAGCCGTGCTTCGGCAACCTCTCGGTCAAGTCCAACCTGTCGGGCGAGTTCACCGTCATCAACAGCTACCTGGTCAAGGACCTCAAGCGCCTGGGTCTGTGGGACGACGTGATGGTGATGGACCTGAAGCACTTCGACGGTTCGCTGCGTCCCATCGACCGCGTGCCGCAGGACGTGAAAGCGCTCTACGCCACCGCGTTCGAGGTCGAACCGATGTGGCTGGTCGAAGCCGCGGCGCGCCGCCAGAAGTGGATCGACCAGGCGCAGAGCTTGAACATCTACATGGCCGGCGCCTCGGGCAAGAAGCTCGACGAGACCTACAAGCTCGCCTGGCTGCGCGGTCTCAAGACCACCTACTACCTGCGCACCACCTCGGCCACGCACGCTGAAAAATCCACGGGGCGCACCGGCCAGCTCAACGCGGTGTCGGCCCATGGTGGCGAACCCGCAATGAGCGCAGCACCTGCTGCGGCAATTGCCGCCGAGCCCGCGACCGACATCAAGTTCTGCGCGATCGACGACCCGGGCTGCGAAGCCTGCCAGTGATGCCTGCGCTCATGCGCGTGATGAAGCTGTCGCACCGTGTGCTTTTTCGATGCGACACCGCAACACAAAACATTCATCGCGCGCATGAGTCCTTTGCATTTCATGCCGACACTTCGATAATCCGCTGAATTGGACACCACCATGCTGACCTGGGACGAACAAGTCACTCCCTCCTCGAAGCCCGCTCTTCAAACATTGCCACCCACCTCATCGGGTGCGCAAGCCGCAGTGTCCTCCCCCGCTTCCTCTTCTTCTGCCGCCTCGCGCAGCAGCGAACAGCGCCGCGTGAACGTGGCCGACAAGCGCATCATCAACGGCCAGACCGACGTCAACCAATTGGTGCCGTTCAAATACAAATGGGCGTGGGAGAAGTACCTCGCCACCTGCGCGAATCACTGGATGCCGCAGGAAGTGAATATGAGCCGCGACATCGCGCTCTGGAAAGACCCGAACGGCCTGACAGAAGACGAGCGCCGCATCGTCAAGCGCAACCTCGGTTTCTTCGTGACCGCCGATTCGCTGGCCGCCAACAACATCACCCTGGGCACCTACCGCCACATCACGGCGCCCGAGTGCCGCCAGTTCCTGCTGCGCCAGGCGTTCGAAGAAGCCATCCATACCCACGCCTACCAGTACATCGTCGAGAGCCTGGGCTTGGATGAGGGCGAGATTTTCAACGCGTACCACGAGGTACAGTCCATCCGCAACAAGGACGAGTTCCTGATTCCGTTCATCGACGCGATCATGGACCCCAACTTCAAGACCGGTACGCCTGAGGCCGACCAGACGCTGCTCAAGTCGCTGATCGTGTTTGCGTGCCTGATGGAAGGCCTGTTCTTCTACGTCGGCTTCACGCAGATCCTCGCGCTGGGCCGTCAGAACAAGATGACCGGTGCCGCCGAGCAGTACCAGTACATCCTGCGCGACGAGTCCATGCATTGCAACTTCGGCATCGACCTGATCAACGCGATCAAGCTCGAGAACCCGATGCTCTGGACACCGCAGTTCAAGGCCGAGATCAAGGAGCTGTTCCTCAAGGCAGTGGATCTGGAGTATCAGTACGCCGAAGACACCATGCCGCGCGGCGTGCTGGGGCTCAACGCCTCCATGTTCAAGGGCTACCTTCGCTACATCGCCAACCGTCGAGCCACACAGATCGGCCTGGAGCCGCTGTTCCCGAACGAAGAGAACCCGTTCCCCTGGATGAGCGAGATGATCGATCTCAAGAAGGAACGCAATTTCTTCGAGACCCGCGTCATCGAATACCAGTCCGGCGGAGCGCTGTCCTGGGACTGATGCCTCATCTCATGTTCACCGAATCACAAAGCCCTGCCCCAGACGTTCCGGCGTCCGGGGCAGGGCTTTGTCACAGGATTCAAGGCCTTGGCGCCCTCCGTGGATGCATCCACGGCGCCAGGGCCCTGAATCACTTCCGCGGAGATCTGCCGCGCGAAGTGCTCTTTGCAACTTGATCAAGGAGAAAACAATGGCAACTGCGAAAAAAGCCCCGGCCAAAAAGGCCGCTGTGAAGAAGGCCGCCGCTCCGGCCAAGAAGGCCGCCCCGGCCAAGAAGGCTGCTGCGCCGAAGAAGGCCGCTCCGGCCAAGAAAGCTGCTGCGCCGAAGAAGGCCGCTCCGGCCAAGAAGGCTGCTGCGCCGAAGAAGGCCGCTCCGGCCAAGAAGGCTGCTGCACCGAAGAAGGCCGCTCCGGCCAAGAAGGCTGCTGCACCGAAGAAGGCCGCTCCGGCCAAGAAAGCCGCTGCCCCCAAGAAGGCCGCCGTCAAGAAGGCAGCCCCCGCAAAAAAAGCTGAGCCGGCCAAGAAGCCGGCAGCCCCTGCGGCACCTGCAGCGCAAACCAAGCTGAACCCTCAGGCTGCCTGGCCGTTCCCCACGTCCAGCAAGCCCTGAGTCATCCTTCGGGATGATTGACAAGCCCGGCGTGAAAACGCCGGGCTTTTTCATTGCAGCGCCCAGTCAGAGCGTGTAGTTCTGACCACCCCTGCTGGCGATCTTGGTGGCGCCAAGGCGGTTGCCCAGCTCTGCGCAGCGCTCCAGCGACCAGCCTTGCGACAGCCCGTGCAGCAGCGCGGCACGGAACGCGTCGCCACAACCGGTCGGGTCCACCACCGCGCTGGCCGGCACGCCGGCCACCCGGGTCTGGCGCCCTTCTGCATACACGTCACAGCCGTGCTCGGCCAGCGTCACGACCAGCCCCCGGACCTGACCGGCGATCTCCGACAAGCTCAGCCCCGTGCGGTCACTGAGCATCTTGCCTTCGTAGTCGTTGACCGCCACCCAGCTGGCCATCGATACGAAGTGGCGCAGCTCCTCGCCGTTGAACATCGGCAGGCCCTGACCGGGGTCGAACACGAAGGGAATGCCCGCATCGTGCAGCTGTTGCGCATGCTGCAGCATGGCGTCGCGACCATCGGGCGCGATGATCGCCAGACGGATGCCCGCATCGACCGGCACGCGTTTTTCATGGGCCTGCGACATGGCACCGGGATGGAACGCCGTGATCTGGTTGTTGTCGCGGTCGGTCATGATCATCGCCTGCGCGGTGTAGTTGTCCGCCGTCGTGCCGATGAAGCGCGTGTCCACGCCCAGGCCCTGCAGCCGCGACAGGTAGTCGTGCGCATCGTTGCCAACCATGGCCAGCGGCACCGCGTCAGACCCCAGTTGCCGCAGGCCGTAGGCGATGTTGCCGGCACAGCCACCGAACTCACGGCGCATGCCGGGCACCAGGAAGGACACGTTGAGGATGTGCAGCTGGCTGGGCAGGATCTGTTCGGCGAAACGACCTTCGAAGGTCATGATGGTGTCGAACGCCAGGGAGCCGCAGATGAGGATTGACATGATGAAAAAAAGAATGGATCAGGGATAGAACACCAGGGCCCGGTAGCCCGTCATGGAGGACACGCCGCTGTCGGCAATGGACAGCCGCAGGCTCATGGACACCGCACCTTTCGCTGGCAACACCTCGGGCGCGCCCGGCAGCTCCGCCGGAAGAAACACCCGCCGGACGATCACGTTGTCGCGGGTGTCGGTCAGGCTCAGTTCGAGCGCCGGCACCGCCAGCGGGAGCGCGGCGCTGTTCTTGAGCACCAGGTCGAAGGAATAGAAATTGCCCAGACGGCGCACCAGGTTGGAGCTGTCGATGGCCACCGCCTCGATGTCACGGGCCGGGCCGATGCTGCAGCCCAGCGGTCGGCACAGCGCGGTCAACAGAGGCATCGTGAACGGATACCGGGCCGCCAACCGATCTCGTTCGTGCACGCCCCACTGGGCCAGCAGCCCGGCCAACAGCGCGAAGCACCCCGCCACCAGGGACACACGCACTCCCGGTGACTGCCAGAAAGCCTTCCGCCGGGCTTGCAGGACGAAACTGGGTTCTGCCAGCACCGGCACATCGTCATCCGGCTCCGGTTCTGGCGCCAACGCAGGCGGCTGTGCCTCGACCACCGGAAGAGGCGCAGGAGGCAGCTGGCTCACCAGCGCCGCAGCGGCCTCTTTGGCGGACATCGGTTCAGGATCCGGGGGTGCGACGGGGATTGCGGAAGTCTGCTGGACATCGTCCTTGGCTTGCGCAGCAAACCGGCGCAACTCGTCGGAGAAGCCGTCGTCGACCTTTGCAGGAGCCGGCCCTGACGGCCGCCCATCGGTCGATGACCCCGGGTGCAGCAGCCATTCGCCATCCGTGTCGTCATGAGCAACAGGGACTGGTGGCTCCGAGATGACGGCGACGGAAGGGGTCGACACCTGCGCTGGCGCAGCCACCGGCTCTCCTTCGAGGAACAGCGTGGCATCGAACACATCGGAACAGTGCCCGCAACGCACCCAGCCGTCGGAGATCTTGAGCTGATCAGGAACGATCCGGAAGGTCGTTCCGCAAGCCGGACAGCGGGTGGTGAAACTCATGCGGCAATTATTGCAGGCACCCGCGCCGCGCCCTGCAGCGGAGGCGCTTCACGCCTTGTGGGCGGTCATGAGAATCCAGCCGTCTTCCTCGTCGCTCACGCTCAGATGCACCCAGGGCGCATAAGCCTCGCGCAGCTCGTCCTCCTGACGCGCCAGGATGCCGGCCAGCACCAGATGCCCACCCGCCTTCACGCGCTCGCACAACAAAGGCGCGAGCACCTTGAGCGGCGTGGCCAGGATGTTGGCCAGCACGACATCGAAATGCCCGTCTACCGCGTCGGGCAAGCCGGTGCGCAGAACCACGCTGTTGGCATCGGCGTTGAGCCGCGTGGACTCGACGGCGGCCGGATCGATGTCGACCGCCACGATGGGTTCGGCGCCGAACTTGGCCGCGCCGATGGCCAGGATGCCCGAGCCGCAACCGTAGTCGAGCACGCGCTGACCCCGCGGCGCATGGGCAGCGATCCAGCGCAGGCACATGCGGGTGGTCGGGTGGGTGCCCGTGCCGAAGGCCAGGCCGGGGTCGAGCCGGATCACCCGCTGCGCGGCGGCAGGCGGTTCGTGCCAGGTCGGCACGATCCAGAATGTCGGCGTGATCTCGACCGGATCGAATTGCGACTGGGTCAGGCGCACCCAGTCCTGGTCCGCCACGGCGCGCACGCCCATCACCTGTGAGCCCTCGAAGAAGTCCTGCGGCAGCAGCAACTCCGCGGCCTCTCGCGCCGCCGCTTCGTCAGGAAACAGCGCGACCACGCGCGAGCGGTTCCAGCCTTCCTTGGGTGGCGGCATGCCGGGTTCACCGAACAGCGCCTGCTCGGCCGGGGTCAGCGCATCGGCATCCTCGACCGAGACGCTCAGCGCGTCCAGCGCCACCAGCGCATCGCCAACCGGCTCGACGCCGGCCTCGGGGACCAGCAGCACCAGCTCGTACAGCGACAGGTCAGCGCTCACGCTGCGACAGCCACTCTTCGAGGTAGTGGATGTTGGTGCCGCCAGCCACGAAGCTGGCGTCGACCATCAGCTCGCGGTGCAGCGGGATGTTGGTCTTGATGCCCTCGACCACACACTCGGACAAGGCGGTGCGCATGCGCGCCAGCGCCTGTTCGCGCGTGTCGCCGTGCACGATGATCTTGCCGATCATCGAGTCGTAGTTGGGCGGCACGAAGTAGTTGGTGTAGGCGTGCGAGTCCACACGCACACCCGGCCCGCCGGGCATGTGCCAGGTGGTGATGCGCCCAGGCGACGGGGTGAACTTGTAGGGGTCTTCCGCGTTGACACGGCACTCGATGGCGTGGCCCTTGAGCTGGATCTGACGCTGGGTGAACGGCAGCTTCTCGCCGGCTGCGACCGCGATCTGGGTGCGCACGATGTCCACGCCCGAAATCCACTCGGTCACCGGGTGCTCCACCTGCACGCGGGTGTTCATCTCGATGAAGTAGAACTCGCCGTTTTCGTACAGGAACTCGAAGGTGCCCGCACCGCGGTAACCGATCTTCTTGCACGCAGCGGCGCAACGGTCACCGATCTTCTCGATCAGGCGACGCGGGATGCCCGGCGCCGGCGCCTCCTCGATCACCTTCTGGTGGCGCCGCTGCATCGAGCAGTCGCGCTCACCCAAGTAGACCGCATTGCGGTGCGTGTCGGCCAGCACCTGGATCTCGATGTGCCGGGGGTTCTGGAGAAACTTCTCCATGTACACCTCGGGGTTACCGAAGGCCGCCGCGGCCTCCGCCTTGGTGGTCTGCACCGCATGGATCAGCGCAGCTTCGGTGTGCACCACGCGCATGCCGCGACCGCCGCCGCCCCCTGCCGCCTTGATGATCACCGGGTAGCCCACCGCCTTGGCGGTCTTCTTGATCACGGCCGGATCGTCCGGCAGCGCACCTTCGGACCCAGGCACGCAGGGTACGCCCGCGCGGATCATGGCCTGCTTGGCTGAGACCTTGTCGCCCATGATGCGGATGGACTCGGGGGTCGGGCCGATGAAGGTGAAACCGCTGCGCTCGACGCGTTCGGCAAAATCGGCGTTCTCCGACAGGAAGCCGTAGCCCGGGTGGATCGCTTCTGCGTCCGTGACCTCGGCGGCCGAAATGATGGCCGGCATGCTGAGGTAACTCTGGCCCGACGGCGCCGGGCCAATGCAGACCGCCTCGTCGGCCAGCCGAACGTACTTGGCGTCTCGATCGGCCTCGGAATACACCATCACGGCCTTGATGCCCATCTCGCGGCAGGCGCGCTGCACACGCAGGGCGATTTCGCCGCGGTTGGCGATGAGGATTTTCTTGAACATGGGGCGAAGATCCCCTTATTCGATGATGAACAGCGGCTGGCCGTATTCCACCGCCTGGCCGTTCTCGACCAGGATCTGCGTGATGGTGCCGCTCTTGTCGGCCTCGATCTCGTTGAGGATCTTCATGGCCTCGACGATGCAGATGGTCTCGCCTTCCTTGATGGTCTGCCCGATCTCGGCAAAGGGCTTGGCACCAGGACTGGACGCGCGGTAGAAGGTGCCGACCATGGGCGATTTGACAGTGTGTCCAACCTGAGCCGGCGCGGCGGCAGGAGCCGCCGCAGACGCAGCATCGGCCACAGCCTGCACCACGGGGGGCGCGACCGCAGCCACGGGCGCTGCGGCGACAACCTGGGCCACTGCGGCCGCTGGAGCACTCTTGACGATCCTCACCTTGCCTTCGGCTTCGGTGATTTCCAGTTCGGACACGTTCGACTCGGACACCAGGTCGATCAGTGTCTTCAGTTTTCTAAGATCCATGATTTCTCCAACGAATTGCAGTCAAGTTGGTCAAACTTCGCTTATTTTCAATCAAACGAAGCGCTGCCGACTTGCCGGGGTGCGCAGTGTACACGAGGTGGATCACACTGGAAGCGCCGTTCGTCACGCCCCAAGAAGCGGGTAGCGTCCCGCGGCTGGCACGCAAACTGGTCCAAGTTGGCGGGACTTTAACCGTTTTTTAATTCTGTTCGCAACGTTTGACCGGCAACACCGGTGCTGCAGCGGAGTCAGCCCAGCCGGGCCCACTGTGCCAGCTCTTCGGCACTGACTTTGCCCAGCTTGCGATGCAGCGTCGCCCCGTCTGCACCAAACACCACGCTGAACGGCAAGGCCCCGCTGGGGTTGCCCAGGCTCCGGGCCAGGTCAGTGCCGGCAAAGCCGGCCAGCGCCACGGGAAAGTCCAGGGGCAGCCGGGACAGAAACCTCGACACCGGTGCGGACTGGTCCACTGCCAACCCCAGCACCTGCCAACCACGGGCCGAGTGCTCCCGGTAGAAGGCGTTGATGAGCGGCAGTTCCTCCACACAAGGCGGGCACCAGGTGGCCCAGAAGTTCACGATCAGAGGACGCCCCTTGAAGTTCGCCATGGGCACCGGAGCGCCTGCCACATCAGGAAACGCGCTCGCCCAGAACTGGGTTTCGGCCTCACCAAGCACAGGCCCAGGACGCAGCCGCCACCAGGCCACACCCGCACCAGCCGCGGCAGCGGCTGCACCCAGCCCCCCCATCAACAGGGTCCGGCGGTTCATGCTACTCCCCTCTGTGGGCCTGGGGCGTCGGCCAGCAAGCTCCTCACCTCCTGTGCATCACCCCGGGGCCTCCGCCCCTGTGCGTCGGGCTTGAGCGCGCCGCGCAGAGCGTCGTGGTCAAGTACCAGCAGGTGCAGGAGCACCCATTGTTCCAGTGCCTCGCAGCGCAGCCTCAGCGTGAGGGCCTCGACCGGCTCGCCTTGGGCATCGCTGGCCGCTGTCCCTGGGTGGTACTCCACACGGTGATCCAGCAGCGCCCATTCCGCCGACTTCGGATCGTCACAGTACAGCTGCACATAGATGTCGCTTTGGCGGGTGGCGGTTCCATGCCAGACCGCTCCGCACAGATGCGGCCTGAAAGCGGCCAACCGATCCATCCACACCAGCGCCAGCTCACGCAGCTCACGCAGCTCGGCGGGCTGGGTGTCGGCGCAGAAGATGGCAATGTGCTCGCGCACCGCCTCTTCCAGCATCTGGTTGTCGGGCCAGGGGGTGCGCGAAGGCGGAAGACCGAGCTGCTTGGCCGCGCGCCGCTTGGCTGCCGCGTATTCCAGACCCTCGTCGACCACCAGGCGCGCCGCCACCGAGGCAATCTCGGCGGACGTGTCGGTGCGGAAGCTGTCCATGGCCCGCGATTGTGCACGGGTGGCCCCCTAGAATCGCCGGATGCACATTCATATCCTGGGCATTTGCGGCACATTCATGGGCGGTCTGGCCGCACTCGCACGCGAAGCTGGCCACCGCGTCACGGGCTGCGATGCTGGGGTCTATCCCCCCATGAGCGACCAGCTGCGTGCGTTGGGCATCGACCTGATCGAGGGGTTCTCTGCCGACCAGATGGCGCTGGCCCCGGACATGTACGTGGTCGGCAACGTGGTCAGCCGCGCCCGACTGGCCGACGGCAGCCCGAAGTTCCCACTGATGGAGGCCATTCTGGAATCGGGCGCCCCCTATACCAGCGGCCCGCAGTGGCTGGCCGAACATGTTCTACAGGGACGCCATGTGCTGGCCGTCGCCGGCACACACGGCAAGACCACCACGACCTCGATGCTGGCCTGGATCCTGGAAGCCAACGGCCTGGAGCCCGGCTTCCTGGTGGGCGGTGTGCCGATGAACTTCGGCGTCTCGGCGAGGCTGGGCGGCGGGGCGCCTGTGCGCTCAGCGCAGGTAAACGAGGAGCCCGCGCAGCGGGCGGGGGACACGGAGCTGAGCGCACAGGAGCCCCGCCGCCCACTCTTCGTCATTGAAGCCGACGAATACGACACTGCATTCTTCGACAAGCGCAGCAAGTTCGTGCATTACCGCCCGCGCACGGCCATCCTGAACAACCTCGAGTTCGACCACGCCGACATTTTCGACAACCTGGCCGCGATCGAGCGGCAGTTCCACCACATGGTGCGCACCGTGCCCGGCAGCGGCCGGCTGGTCGTCAACGGCCTCGAAGAAAGCCTGGACCGGGTGCTGCACATGGGGCAATGGAGCGAGGTGCGCAGCTTCGGTTCCACCGTCAGCGACTTCAGCGCGGTCGGCGAGCCCCACGCCTTCGACGTACTCGAACGCGGCCAGGTAATGGCCCGGGTGGAGTGGGCACTTACTGGAGAGCACAACCAACTGAATGCCTTGGCAGCCATTGCCGCTGCACAGCACGTGGGGGTGTCACCGTCCGACGCGGCGAAGGCCTTGGGCCAGTTCCAGAACGTGCGACGGCGCATGGAAGTCCGTGGCACTGCGGCCCGTGAAGGCGGCGCCATCACCGTCTACGACGACTTCGCCCACCACCCCACCGCCATCCGCACCACGCTGGACGGGCTGCGCCGGCGTCTGGGTCCAGCGGGGGGGCGCATCCTGGCGGTGTTCGAGCCGCGCAGCAACACGATGAAGCTGGGCACGATGAAGTCGCAACTGCCCTGGAGCCTTGAACAGGCTGACCTCGCGTTCTGCCACTCAGGCGGGCTGGACTGGGATGCGCGCGAGGCGCTGGCGCAGATGGGTGGACGTGCCTCGGTCGCCCCGACCATCGATGAGCTGGTGCAACAGGTGACCTCGGCCGCCAAGGCCGGGGACCACATCGTCTGCATGAGCAACGGCGGCTTCGGCGGCATCCACACCCGCCTGCTCACGGCCCTGGGGTCAACGGCTCAGTAACCGACCGACATGGTGCCCAGGTCGACCGTGACGGTCGGCTTGGCGAGAGCGGCGCTACTGGCGCGAGCAAATTCCATCGCCCATTCTCGATGTGCGACATCACGGAAGCGGTCCTGCCCGGCCGCCTGCGCCACACTGAGCACCTTGTCGGCCGTGAGCACCTTGCCGGTGAGGCGGATGGGCTCGCAGTCGAATGCCGTGAACTGCTGGTCCAGCCAGGCGCGCGCCTGGTCGTGCGGCATGGGCTGGACCTCTTCAAGGTCGAAGCGGTAGGTGGCGGGTTCGCCCCAGGTCACGATGACTTGGCTGCGCATGGGAATACTCCTGACGGCTAGGGATGAACACAGCGGCCCGGAAACCGGGCCTCTTCTTACATTCTCATTGTGCGCCCGTCGACACACGCAGTGGCGAATGAACCGCCTGGCGCAGGAGGCTGGACGGCGCCACCGAGTCCGGGTTGTGCTGACGCGAGGACGGGTCGGCGTCGACATGGTCAAACCGCAGGGCCACCATCGAGCGCCGGTTGTCTCTTTCGGCCCGGCGGGCACTGTCCACATCGGTCGTCAGCGCACCTCCGTGGTACAGCGCCGCCAAGTGGCGCGCCAGGTGCGGATCCGACGCCGAGGTCCGCTCACGCAACTGGGCGAACGTGGCCGGCCGCTCCATCAGTTCGCGCATCAGCACCAGGTGGAACTCGCCGAACCAGTGCGCCGGCAGGCGCGGCACCCGGCGCAGGTACAGACTCTGCTCGCGGTACCGGTGGGGCAACACGTCGCGCCGGGTTCGCACCGCGTAGTTCCACATCACGCGGTGCAGAGGAAGACGAATGAACGACGGCGGCACCTCCAGCGACAGCTTGGCACCGAAGGTCCAATCAGCCATCGCCAGGTCAACCGGACGAGCCGGAATCAGCAGGGACGCCTGCCAGCGTTGAATGTCGATGACCGCCAGCAGCCGGTCAGCCGCCGAGAGGTGGACCACACCACCGGCACGCATCTGATCCATGTGGTCGTATATCCGCGCGCCGAGGGCAAACTGGGTGCGCAGGGGTCGCAGCCAGGCCTCAAAACGCTGCAGGCGCTGGCGCACACTGCTTTCACTCTCGGCTTCGAAAAACTCCGCCGACGCAAACCCTTCGGGCAGTGGGGTAGCAAACGCCAGCGGCCGGTCGACCTCGGCGCGATTGAGGGTCAGGCGCTCACCGCTGCCGTGGGGATGACGGATCACCAGTTCGTCGCGACCGAGCACGTCTACGGCATCGCCAGCGATCATCCAGGCGTCAGCCAGGTGTGGATCGCAAGTGCGCCACTGGGGCCAACCGGCAGGCGTCTGGGCCGCCCACTCCTGCAGGCGCAGTCCCACTGCATCGGAAAAACCCAACAATCCCAGACCCAGAACTGGCTGCTCCAAACACACCCCCTGTGGCTTGCCACCCAAGCCCGCGCAGCGCCCACGATGCGCACCGCGTGCTGCTCACATTAGACCATCGTCCTCATAGGCGGACACACCCGTTGGCGACAGGGTCCTGTGAGCTTTGCCAGGAACGGACTGTCAGCGTGCGGTCCGCCGGCGAGCCACCGCCTGGGAAAGGATTTCCAGCGCCTGCACCGAATCGCCCCAGCCCAGGCAGGCGTCGGTGATGCTCTGTCCGTAGGCCAGTTTGTTCACGTCGTCCTTGCCCGGCGTGAATTTCTGGGCGCCGGCCTCAATGTGGCTTTCGATCATCACCCCGAACACACTCCGGCTGCCAGCGGCCATCTGCCCACCGATGTCGCGCGCCACCTCCAGTTGCTTCTCGTGCTGCTTGCTGCTGTTGGCGTGGCTGCAATCCACCATCAGGCGCGGCGTCAGCTTGGCGGCTTCCAGCTCCTTGACGGCCGCAGCCACACTCGCGGCGTCGTAATTGGGTGCCTTGCCCCCGCGCAGGATGACGTGGCAATCCTTGTTGCCATTGGTTTGCACGATGGCGACCTGGCCGTTCTTGTGCACCGACAGGAAGTGGTGGCCGCGCGCGGCCGCCTGGATGGCGTCGGTAGCGATCTTGATGTTGCCGTCGGTGCCGTTCTTGAAGCCGATCGGCGCCGACAGGCCGGATGCCAGCTCACGGTGCACCTGGCTTTCCGTGGTGCGCGCGCCGATGGCGCCCCAGCTGATCAGATCACCGATGTACTGCGGGCTGATCACGTCCAGGAATTCGCTGCCCGCCGGCAGGCCCTGGCGGTTGATCTCGATCAGCAGCTGGCGCGCGATGCGCAGGCCTTCGTCGATGCGGTAGCTTTCGTCCAGGTAAGGGTCGTTGATCAGACCCTTCCAGCCCACCGTGGTGCGCGGCTTCTCGAAATACACCCGCATCACGATCTCCAGCGTGTCGGCGTACTGCTCGCGCAGCGGCTTGAGGCGGCGCGCGTAGTCCAGCGCAGCGGCCGGGTCGTGGATCGAGCAGGGGCCGATGATGACCAGCAGGCGGTCGTCCTGGCCGTGCAGGATGTCGTGAATGCGGCTGCGGGTCTGCTTGATCAGGGTCTCGACCGGCGTGCCGGCGATGGGGAAGAAGCGGATGAGGTGTTCGGGCGGCGGGAGCACAGTGATGTCCTTGATGCGCTGGTCGTCGGTCTGGCTGGTCTTGTCGGCAGGCCGCGCATACCAGGCATCGCTGGCGGCAGTGGTCTTGGCGTTCATCGAAAGCTCCTCGCAGGTTGGAAGGTGAAAGGCTGAAAAAAAACCGCCGGGCTGTGGGCCCGGCGGTTTCGGAGGTTTTGGGTTGCTTGGCGCGCTTACACCCTTGCCTCTCGTCCGCCGGGGACAGAGAACCAAAAGTAAAAGCCAAAAAAGATGGCGGCGCGGGATTGCATAGGGGGCGAATGTAGCACAGGACTATTGACGGGCTTCTGACAGACCTTGATCAGGCCGTACCGCCCACTGTCAGGCCATCAATGCGCAGCGTCGGCTGCCCCACGCCCACCGGAACGCTCTGGCCTTCCTTGCCGCAGGTACCGACGCCGCTGTCCAGCCGCATGTCGTTGCCGATCATGCTGATCTTCTTGAGCGACTCGGGGCCGCTGCCCACCAGGGTCGCACCCTTGACCGGGTATTGGATCTTGCCGTTCTCGACCCAGTAGGCCTGGCTGGCGGAGAAGACGAACTTGCCGCTGGTGATGTCCACCTGGCCGCCGCCGAAGTTGGTGGCGTACAGGCCCTTCTTGATCGAGGCGACGATTTCTTCCGGCGCCTTGTCGCCACCCAGCATGTAGGTGTTGGTCATGCGTGGCATCGGCACATGGGCGTAGCTCTCACGACGGCCATTGCCGGTGGGCTTGACGCCCATCAGGCGCGCGTTCATCGCGTCCTGGATGTAGCCTTTGAGAATGCCGTCCTCAATCAGCACGTTCTTCTGCGTCGTGTGGCCTTCGTCGTCGACATTGAGCGAGCCGCGGCGGTCGGCGATGGTGCCGTCGTCGAGCACGGTCACGCCCTTGGCCGCCACGCGCTGTCCGATTCGGCCGCTGAAGGCGCTGGAACCCTTGCGGTTGAAGTCGCCCTCCAGCCCGTGGCCCACGGCCTCGTGCAGCAGCACGCCGGGCCAGCCCGGGCCGAGCACCACGGTCATCTCGCCAGCGGGTGCTGGGCGGGCTTCGAGGTTGGTGAGAGCCGAGGACACGGCCTCTTCCACATAGCCGTTCACCGTGGCGTCGTCGAAATAGGCCAGGCCGAAACGGCCGCCGCCACCCGAGGTGCCCATTTCGCGACGCCCCTTCTGCTCGGCGATCACAGTCACCGACAGGCGCACCAGCGGCCGCACGTCGGCCGCCACCGTGCCGTCGGCGCGCGCGATCAGCACCACGTCGTGCTCGGCAGCCAGCCCGGCCATCACCTGCACCACGCGCGGGTCGCGGGCCTTGGCCAGTTTCTCCACCTTCTCCAGCAGGGCGATCTTGGCCGTGCTGTCGAGGGTGCCGATGGGATCGAGCCCCGGGTAGAGCGAGCGCGACTTCGAGGCTTTGGCGGCCGGCACACGGACCTTGCGGCTCTGTCCCTGGCCGGAAATCGATCGCACCGTGTGAGCGGCGTCCAGCAGCGAGTCCCAGGACAGGTCGTCCGAATAGGCGAAGGCGGTCTTCTCGCCGCTGACGGCGCGCACGCCGACTCCCTGATCGATGCTGAAGCTGCCGGTCTTGACGATGCCCTCCTCCAGGCTCCAGCCCTCGCTGCGCGTGGTCTGGAAATAGAGGTCGGCGTCGTCGACGCCGTGCGAGGTCATCTCGCCCAGCGCGCGCTGCAGGTGGGACATGCTCAGACCGTAGGGGGTGAGCAACAGGCTTTCTGCGGTGGCCAGTCGGGCCAGGGTGGGTTCGCGAGCAATCATGGGCTCGATTGTAGGAAGCCGGGCGCCAGAGCGCCTGCCGCCGGTCGTGACCCCGGGCGGATCAGTGGGATTGCCCGGCCTGCCCGCGCAGCAGCGGCAGCAGGGCGCCGTCGTCGCGGTCGGCCAAGCCGGCGGCGTGGGCCTGGGCGAACACGGCCGCCGCCCGGGCGCCCAGCGGGCCATCGAAGCCGGCCTGCCGGGCGGCCTCGACCGCCAGTCGGGTGTCCTTTTCAAGCAGGGTGATGTGGGCGCGAGGCTCGAAATCGCCGGCAATCGCCCGGCGCATACGGTCCGAGCCGATCCAGCTCTGGCCGCTGGACTGTTCGATCACGTCCAGCGTGGTGCCCAGGTCCAGCCCCAGGCGGTCGGCCAGCGCCAGCACCTCGGCCGCGCCGACCAGGTTGATGCCCGCCAGCAGGTTGTTGACCAGCTTGGTCCGGGCACCGTCGCCCACGCGCTCGCTGATGACGAAACGGCGCGAGGACAGCCGGGCGAGAAGCGCTTCGTGGCGCTGCAGCAGGGTTGCTGGCGCGGCCAGCATCAGGCTCATGCTGCCGTTGCGCGCCCGCGCCGGCCCACCGGACATTGGGGCATCGATGCAGCCGATGCCACGCTCCGCCAGACCGGCGGCGAGGGCCTCAGTGTCTTGCGGCGCGATGGTGGGGCAGAGCATCACAGCCTGGCCTTCTCGCATGCGAGAAACCGCCCCATCGGTGCCAAACAGCACCTCGCGCGACTGCTGCGCATCCACCACGCAGACGATCAGCACGCCGTCGCGGGCGAGCCCGGAAGCCGCCAGCGATGGCGTGTCGGCCAGTTCGGCGCCAGCCGCCAGCGCCTGCCGCTGCCGCGCGGGATCGGTATCGCACACCATCACGGCCGTCCCCGCTTCGCACAGGCGCTCGACCATGGCACCGCCCATGTTGCCCGCGCCGACGACCGCCACGGGAAAGGCCGCGTTCATCATGACTGCATCAACCGCTTGGACTTGGCGATCGACATCAGGATGCCCAATCCCACCCCCATGGTCACCATGGCTGTGCCGCCATAGCTGATGAACGGCAGCGGCACGCCCACCACCGGCAGGATGCCGCTGACCATGCCCATGTTGACGAAGGCGTAGACGAAGATGTTGAGTGTCATCGCGCCGGCCAGCAGGCGCGCAAACAGGGTCGGAGCCTCCATCGCGACCGTCAGGCCGCGCACGATCAGGAAGATGAAACCCGCCATCAGGCACAAGGTCCCCACCAGACCGAACTCCTCGGAGAACGCGGCATAGATGAAGTCGGTGGTGCGCTCGGGAATGAACTCCAGGTGGGTCTGCGTGCCCTGCATGAAGCCCTTGCCCCAGACACCTCCGGAGCCGATGGCGATCATGCCCTGGATGATGTGAAATCCCTTGCCCAGCGGGTCCTTGAACGGGTCCAGCAGGGTGCAGACGCGCTGGCGCTGGTACTCGTGCAGCACTTTCCAGTCGACGTCGGGCGCGCACCATTGCGGCTCCATGATGATCAGTGTGACGATGCCGACCGCCGCCAGCAGCACCGGCGGGATGATCAGCTTCCAGCTCAGGCCGGCGAAGAAGATCACCGCCAGGCCCGAGGCCAGCACCAGGAGCGTGGTGCCCAGATCCGGCTGCTTGAGGATCAGGAAGGCCGGCACCGCCAGCAGCAGCCCCGCCATGGCGAAGTCCAGCGGTTTGAGCATGCCCTCGCGGCGCTGGAACCACCAGGCCAGCATCAGCGGCATGGCCACCTTCATCAGCTCGCTGGGCTGGATCACGATGCCGACGTTGATCCAGCGCGTGGCACCCTTCTTGGTGATGCCGAACAGCTCCACCCCCAGCAGCAGCATCACGCCCACCACGTACATCGGCACCGCCAGCGCCATCAGCCGCTGGGGCGGCACCTGCGACACGGTGAACAGCACCACGGCGGCCAGCAGCATGTTGCGGCCGTGGCTGGTGAAGCGCGTGCCGTGGTCGAAGCCGACCGAATACATGGTCATCAGCCCCGCACCGGCGAGCAGCAAGATGGCCAATGCCAGCGGTCCGTCGAAGCCCTGGAAGATGGGTCGGATGCGTTGCCAGAGCGAGGGTTTGTCGAGTACGGCGGCCATGAGGCACACATTATCCTTCTGGCATGCACACCCCACCCCATCCTCCGGTCACACACCTGCTCTACCTGCACGGCTTCCGTTCGTCGCCGCAATCGGCCAAGGCCCTGCTGGTGGCCGAGCGCGTGCGCTTGCAGCACCCGGGCGTGGCCTGGTGCTGCCCGCAACTGCCGCCGTCCCCGCGCGAAGCAGCGAACCTGATGCGGCGACTCACAGACGACTGGCCCGCCGACCGCATGGCCGTCATCGGCTCCTCGTTGGGCGGCTTCTACGCCCGCTGGCTGTCGCTGCAACGGTGCTGCCTGGCGGCCCTGCTCAACCCGGCGCCATTTCCGCAGCGCGATCTGGCGAAATACATCGGCGAGCACCCGGTCTGGCAGAACCCGGACGAACACATCTTCTTCCGGGCCGAGTTCGTCGACGAGCTGGCAACGTTGGCCAGCGACATCACCCGGCTGGTACCCGGTCGGCCTGCCACCCCCGACCGCCTGTTTGCGCTCATCTCCGAAAAGGACGAGGTGCTGGACTGGCGAGAAATGATGACTTTCTGCGCAGGTGGCAGCATCCACCGCCTACCAGAAGGCGACCACGCGATTTCCGACTTCGACCGCCACATCGACCGGCTGCTCAGGTTTCTCCGGCTGGCGGGCTGAGGCGCGGGGCGCCCTGCCCTGCGTGGGACAATCTCGCCCATGCACATTCTGTTCGACGAAGCCGGCAAGCTGATGACCGGCCGCCTCATGTCCGAAGCCGAGAGCTCCCTGCAGGTGGAGCTGGATTCGGGCAAGCGCGTGAAGGTCAAGCTGGCCAACACCCTGCTGCGTTTCGAGAAACCCGCCCCGGCCCAGCTCATGCCTGCCGCCACGGCTCTGGCCGCGTCCATGGAGCTGGAGCTGGCCTATGAATTCGCACCTGAGGACGAGTTCGGCTTCGCCGACCTGGCGGCCGACTACTTCAGCGACCCGGCCACCACCGAGCAGCAGGTCGCGGCGCTGATCTGCCTGCAGGGCGCGCCGCACTACTTCCGCCGCGCCGGCAAGGGCCGCTACAAGAAGGCGCCGGCCGAGATCGTGGCCCAGGCGCTCGCCGCCATTGAAAAGAAGAAACAGATCCAGGCCCAGATCGACGCCTGGGCCGCCGAACTGGTGGCCGGCAGCTGCCCGGAGCCGGTGCGCGCGCAGCTCTACAAGATCCTCTTCAAGCCCGACAAGAACGCGCCCGAATACAAGGCCGTGGTCGAGGCCGCGCGCAGCAGCCACCTCAACCCGCTGGCCCTGCTGGAAAAAGCAGGCGCCATCACCAGCGCCTACCAGTTCCACTGGCAGCGCTTCCTGTTCGACCAGTTCCCCAAGGGCACGGGCTTTCCAGCCCTGCAGGCACCAGCCATCACCGACGAGCTGCCCGTTGCGGCGGTGCAGGCGTTTTCCATCGACGACTCGCACACCACCGAGATCGACGACGCCCTCTCGCTGCAAGGCCTGGGCAGCGGCACGGTCACGCTGGGCATCCACATCGCGGCGCCGGGCCTGGCCATCAAACCCGACGACGCCATCGACCACGTGGCGCGCCAGCGCCTGTCCACGGTCTACATGCCGGGCCACAAGATCACCATGCTGCCAGACACCGTGGTGCAGAGCTACACGCTGGAGGCCGGGCGCGACTGCCCGGCGGTGTCGCTCTATGTGAGCGTTGACGAAGCGACTCTGGAGCTCAAGGACAGCCGCACGGTGCTGGAGCGCGTGCCCATCGCCCACAACCTGCGCCACGACCAGCTCGACAGCGTGATCACCGAAGCCTGGCTGACCGGGGAGGCCTCTGTGGGAACGGCGAGCGACGAGATCGCCGCCCTGCAACCGCAGCTGGCCTTCATCTTCCGGCTGGCGAAACACCTGAAAGCGCAGCGCGAAGTGGTGCGCGGCAAGCCCGAGACCTTCACACGGCCCGACTACACCTTCAAGCTCCAGGGTGTGGCGGGCGACGAGCCCGACGGCAGCGAGACCGTGCTCATCGGCACCCGCTCGCGCGGCGCCCCGCTCGACCTGATGGTGGCCGAGGCCATGATCCTGGCCAACAGCACCTGGGGCCAGTGGCTGGCCGCCTGCGGCGTGCCCGGCATCTACCGCAGCCAGGCCAGCCTGGCACCCGGCGTCAAGGTGCGCATGGGCACCAAGGTCGCGCCGCACGCGGGCATCGGCGTCAAGGCCTACGCCTGGAGCACCTCGCCCTTGCGCCGCTATGTGGACCTGGTCAACCAGTGGCAGATCATCGCCTGCGCGCGCCACGGCACCACGGCCGCGCTGGCGGCGCCGTTCAAGCCCAAGGACGCCAACCTGTTCGCCATCATCAGCGGCTTCGACGCGGCCTACACCGCCTACAACGGCTTCCAGAACGGCATGGAACGCTTCTGGACGCTCAAGCACCTGCAGCAGACCGGCACCACCGAACTGACGGCCACCCTGATCAAGGACAACCTGGTGCGCGCCGACACGCTGCCGCTGGTGCTGCCGGTACTGGGTGCCGAGGGTTTGCCGCGCGGCGCCCATGTGCGCGTGCGCCTGGGCGCCATCGACGAGATCGCGCTGGATGTGTCAGGCACCGTGATCGAGCGGCTGGATGGGGCGGTTGAAGCACTGGAAGAATCGGCGGACGCCGAGGACGAAGAACTGGCCGCGCCGCTGGCCCTGGCCATCGATGTCAACGAAGCCGAGGCCGGTGCCACCGACCCTGCGTCGGCGTCTTGAGGCTGCACGGATAATCGCGCCCGTGAATCCGGTTCTGAACTTCCTGCGGCGGCTGAGCACGCTCCAGATCGCCCTGGGCATCTCGGTGGCGGTGCACGCCGCCCTGCTCACGGTGCGTTTCGTCGACCCCGAGGGCTTCAACCGTGTGTTCCAGGACACGCCGCTGGAGGTGATCCTGGTCAACGCGAAGAGCAATGACCGGCCGGACAAGGCGCAGGCCATTGCGCAGTCCTCCCTGGCCGGAGGTGGCGACGCGGAAAAAGGCCGCGCCACCTCGCCCCTGCCGTCCATGCAGGAGGCCCGGCTTGGCGACACCCCCGAGAAGGACGAGGAGATGATCGAGGCGCTCAAGGAGCGCCAGAGCCAGATACTGGCCCAGATCAGGCAGCAATTGGCCAGTTTGCCGCCACCCGATCTGCAGGCCGTCAATCCCAGCCCCGAATCGGTCGAACGCGAACAGCGCCGCCAACTGCTGATAAAGAGCCTGGCCGAGATCGAAAAGCGCATCAACGAAGAGAACGCCCGTCCGCGTAAGCGCTACATCAGCCCAGCCACACGAGAAGAGGTCTACGCGATCTACTACGACGAACTGCGGCGCAAGATCGAAGACCGCGGAACCACCAACTTCCCGGAATTGGCTGGGCGCAAGCTCTACGGTGAGCTGACCATGGTGATCACGGTCAACCACACCGGCGCCGTGCTGGACACCGAGGTGGTCCAGACCTCGGGCACCCTGACGCTGGACCGGCGTGCCGAGTCCATCGTGCGCAGCCTGAAGTTCGGCAAGTTCAACGAGGCCATGCGCCGGCGCGCCGACCAGATCGTGGTGGTGTCGCGCTTCCGGTTCACCCGGGACGCGGGCCTGCAGACCCAGATGAGTTCGCAGTAGGTCAGGAGTGGTGATGCGTTCGTTCGGGCGTTGGTTGTTGTGGATGCTGCTGGCGGGCGTGGCACTGCAGCTGTTCTTCGTGCTGCGGATCGCGCTGATGCTGGTGATCGACCCGCAAAGCACCGCCTTCATGCGCTCGGAGGCCTGGCGCGTGGCCGCCGAGAGCCTGACCACCGCCGACAAGGAATGGCGCTGGTCCTCGCAGTGGGTCGACTACGAAGAGATCAGCCCAAATCTCAAGCGTGCCGTCATGGCCTCCGAAGACGCAGGCTTTGCCGAGCACGGCGGTGTGGACTGGGAGGCCATCGAGGCGGCCTGGGCCAAGAACGAACGCCGGCAGGAGCTGATCGAGAAACGCCAGGAGCAGATCGAGAAGAAGCTGGCGAAAAAGCCCGAGGCCGCGGAGGCCGCGATCAAAGCCATCAAGCCCGCCAAGATCCTCGGCGGATCGACCATCACCCAGCAACTGGCCAAGAACCTGCTGCTCTCGGGCGAGCGCAACCTGCTGCGCAAGGGCCAGGAGCTGGTGCTGACCCTGACGCTGGAAGCACTGCTGAGCAAACGGCGCATCCTGGAGATCTACCTCAACAGCGTCGAATGGGGCGAAGGGGTGTTCGGCGCCGAGGCGGCCGCCCAGCGTTACTTCAAGAAGCCAGCCAGCAAGCTCAGCGCCTACGAGGCCGCCCGGCTGGCCGTGATGCTGCCCAGCCCCAAGTTCTTCGAGACCCGCCCGGGCTCCGCTTACCTGTCCCGGCGCACCGCCACCATCGTGGCCCGCATGGGCGATGTGAGCCCGCCATGAACTGGCGCGCCCAGGCCATGGGCATGTTCCTGCTCGGGCTGGTGCGCGCACTCACCGGCGCCCAGGCGCGCTGGCACGGCTGCCCGCCCAAAGCCGAGCAGCGCATCTACTTCGCCAACCACCAGAGCCACGCCGACCTGGTGCTGATCTGGGCAGCCCTGCCCAGCGAACTGCGCAGCATCACGCGGCCCATCGCGGCCCGGGACTACTGGACCGCCTCCACCTTCAAGCGCTGGATCACCACCGCGGTGTTCAACGCGGTCTATGTGGAGCGCGAGCGCAAGGGCGAGGAGGATCCGCTGCAGCCGCTCATCGACGCGCTGGACAGCGGCGACTCGCTGATCATCTTCCCGGAGGGCACGCGCGGCCACGGCGAAGAACCGCAGCCCTTCAAGTCCGGGCTGTACAACCTGGCCAAACGCTTTCCGGACGTCGTGCTGGTGCCAGCCTGGATCCACAACGTGCAACGCGTGATTCCCAAGGGCGAGGTCATCCCCGTACCGGTGCTGTGTTCGGTGACTTTTGGTGAGCCGCTGAAGCTTTGCGCCGACGAAGAGCGCGCCGATTTCCTGCGACGCGCCCGGGACGCCGTCATCACCCTGCGCGACGTGTAGGCCTCACATGACCTCCTTCCTCAGAAGCCTCAGTGGTGAGCAACAGGTCAGCCTGCTGTTCGTCGTCCTGTTCGGGCTGCTGACCCTGGCCAGCGGTGCGGCCGTGCTGCTGTCGCTGCGCGAGCGGCGACAGGCCGAGATAGACGAGCGCCAGCACCACCGCCTGCAGGACTACAACACCCTGCTGCGCAACTCCTGGCTGATGACCCTGGTCTTCTGGCTCGCCTGGGCGGCGGGCGAGCACGTGGCCATCGTGTTGTTCGGTATCGTGTCGTTCTTCACGCTGCGCGAGTTCATCAGCCTCTCACCCACCCGGCGGGGGGATCACCGCAGCCTGGTGCTGGCCTTCTTCATCGTGCTGCCGCTGCAGTACGCGCTGGTCTGGCACCGCGAGTTCAACCTGTTCACCGTCTTCATCCCGGTCTACGTGTTCCTTGCCATTCCGGTGGTGAGCGCGCTGGGCAACGACCCGCAGCGCTTCCTGGAGCGCAACGCCAAGCTGCAGTGGGGCATCATGGTTTGCGTCTACGGCATGAGCCACGTGCCTGCCCTGTTGCTGCTGCAGTTCCGTGGCTTCGAGGGCCGGATGGCCTTTCTGGTGGTCTTCCTGGTGCTGGTGGTGCAGACCTGCATGCTGGTGCAGCACCTGGTGGCGCGCCGGCTGGACCGGCCGGTGGCACCGGCCATCAGCGAGAGCTTCCAGTGGCGCAGCTGGGCCGCAGGCCTGGTGGCGGGCGGCCTGCTGGGCGCCGCGCTCGCCGGCCTGACCCCGTTCAAACCCGGGCGGGCGCTGGCCATGGCGCTGATCGCCTGCGCAGCCGGCTCGCTCGGCCATCTGGTCATGAAGGCCATCAAGCGCGACCGCGGCGTGACCCACTGGGGCGCCGCGGGCCGCTCGGTGACCGGCGCCAGCGGTGTGCTCGACCGGGTCGACGCCCTGTGCTTCGCGGCGCCGGTGTTCTTCCACTCGGTCCGCTGGACCTTCGATCTCTGAGCCACACGCCATGCGCATCCTCGGCATCGACCCCGGTCTGCAGTGCACCGGTTTTGGCGTGGTCGACGCGGAAGGGGCAGCGCTCCACTACGTGGCCAGCGGCACCATCCAGACCAGCCCCAAGGACGGCGCCCTGCTGCCCGAGCGGCTGAAGATCCTCTTCGACGGCATCGGCGAGGTGGTGCAGCGCTACCAGCCCGGCGTGGCGGCCTGCGAGATCGTGTTCGTGAACGTCAACCCCCAGGCCACGCTGCTGCTGGGCCAGGCGCGGGGCTGCTGTCTCACGGCCCTGGTGGCCAACGGCCTGCCGGTGGCCGAATACACCGCGCTGCAGCTGAAGAAGGCGGTGGTGGGCTACGGACGTGCGGACAAGGCGCAGATGCAGGAAATGGTGAAGCGCCTGCTGCAGCTGCCGGGCCTGCCCGGCAAAGACGCGGCCGACGCCCTGGGGCTGTGCATCACCCACGCGCAGGTGGCCCGCAGCGTGGCCGCGATCAACAAGGTGGCACCGACCCGGGCGCGCACCCACGCGGCCTACAAGGGCGGGCGGAACTATTGACCCCCCCGCGCCGCCTGCGGCGTCACCCCCCAGGGGGCGATGCCTGTGGCCCGGCAGAGCCGGTTCCACGGCCTCACTGGTCAGGGGTCACGCTTGCCAGCTGAACGCTGGGCAACGATTTACAGAATGCGCTCAAGAAACAGGATGCCGAAGAAGCCAAGGGCAGCGGCCAGCGCCACCTTCAGGACCGTCCAGCCCCAGCGCAGGTAGCGGGTGTCGCGTGTGACGGCGTAGGCGGCGAAACACACGCCGGAACCGATCAGCAACAGGACCAGGACGAAACGCAGCAAGAGCATGACCGGTGGTTGCGGACGGGTCCGATCACCAGGCCGGCGCGAGCTGGGCAAAACCCAGCGGCGCTTCGCGCTCATGCTCGAAGCTCACGATCTCGTAGGCATCGGGCTGGGCCAGCAGGGCACGCAGCAGCTGGTTGTTCATCGCGTGGCCACTGCGGAAGGCGCTGTAGGCCGCCAGCAGCGGTTTGCCCACGATGTAAAGATCGCCAATGGCGTCGAGGATCTTGTGCTTGACGAATTCGTCCGAGTAGCGCAGGCCGTCGGCGTTGAGCACCTTCACGTCGTCCATCACGATGGCGTTGTCCAGACCACCGCCCAGACCGAGGCCGCGCGAACGCATCATCTCCACGTCGCGAGTGAACCCGAAGGTGCGGGCGCGGGCGATCTCACGCGCATAGCGGCCGCTGCCCATGTCGAACTCGACGCGCTGGCCGGTGGCGTTCACCGCCGGGTGATCGAACTCGATCTCGAACGCGAGCTTGTAGCCGTGGAACGGGTCCAGCCGCGCCCACTTCAGGTTGCGGCCCTCACCCTCGCGCACCTCGACCGGCTTCTTCACGCGGATGAAGCGCTTGGCCTTGTTCTGCAGCGCGATGCCCGCGCTCTGCAGCAGGTAGACAAAGGACGCGGACGACCCGTCGAGGATGGGCACTTCCTCGGCCGTGATGTCGATGTAGAGGTTGTCCAGCCCGAGCCCGGCGCAGGCGCTCATCAGGTGCTCGATGGTGTTGACCTTGACGCCTCCGTTGGAGATGGTCGAGGCCAGCCGGGTGTCGGTCACGGACTCCGCGGTGACCGGGATGTCCACCGGCTCGGGCAGGTCGACACGGCGGAACACGATACCGGTGTCCGGCGCCGCCGGCCGCAGCGTCAGCTCCACCCGCTGGCCACCGTGCAGGCCGACGCCGACCGCCTTGGTCAGGGATTTGAGCGTTCTTTGGGCAAGCATCCAGCGATTGTAGGTTTCAGCCACCCTTCGCGCGGGCCGGAAAAACTATGCCGGCCATAGCGAAGGGACTGGATCAATCGGCTTGCTTGCGCAGGAACGCCGGGATCTCGAAGTCGTCCATACCGCCCGAGGCCAGTGCGTCGACCTTGGCCGCCGCCTGCGTGCGGTTGGTGCGCCAGACACTGGGCACGGCCATGGTCTCGTAGTTGGGCTGCGCAGCACCGGCGCCGGCCACCGCGGTATTGACCGTGGGTACGGTGAACGGGGTGTTGTCGGTGCCGGTGCGCAGCACCTGCAGGGGTGGTGCGGTGCGGCGGGCGCCGACGCGGCTCAGGCCCGTGGCCACCACGGTCACGCGCATTTCGTCGCCCAGGCTTTCGTCGTAGGCGGCGCCGTAGATCACGTGCGCATCCGGTGCGGCGTAGGCCTTGATGGCGTTCATCGCCTCCTTCGACTCCTTGAGCTTCAGGCTGCCCTTCGAAGCGGTGACCAGCACCAGCACGCCCTTGGCGCCGGACAGGTCCACACCATCGAGCAGCGGGCAGGCCACCGCCTGCTCGGCGGCGATGCGGGCGCGGTCCGGGCCGCTGGCGGTGGCCGTGCCCATCATGGCCTTGCCGGGCTCACCCATCACGGTGCGCACGTCCTCAAAGTCGACGTTCACATTGCCGTACTCGTTGATGATTTCGGCGATGCCGCCGACCGCATTCTTGAGCACGTCGTTGGCATGCGCGAAAGCCTCGTCCTGCGTGACCTCGTCGCCCAGCACTTCCAGCAGCTTGTCGTTGAGCACCACGATCAGCGAATCCACATTGGCTTCCAGCTCGGCCAGGCCGGCGTCGGCGTTCTGCATGCGCTTGCCACCTTCGAAGTCGAAGGGCTTGGTCACCACGCCCACCGTGAGGATGCCCATCTCCTTGGCCACGCGGGCAATGACCGGCGCAGCACCTGTGCCGGTACCGCCGCCCATGCCGGCGGTGATGAACAGCATGTGCGCGCCGTTGATGGCGGTGCGGATCTCGTCGACCGCGAGCTCGGCCGCCTCGCGGCCTTTTTCGGGTTTGCTGCCGGCGCCCAGACCGGTGCCACCGAGCTGGATCGTGCGGGTGGCCAGGCTGCGCGTGAGCGCCTGCGCATCGGTGTTGGCGCAGATGAACTCCACGCCCTGGACGTGGCGTTCGATCATGTGGTCCACCGCGTTGCCACCGCCGCCGCCGACGCCGATGACCTTGATCTGGGTGCCCATGTTGAACTCTTCCACTTCGATCATTTCGATGCTCATGTCACTCTCCTGTGTGGCCCTTTTCCGCTGGGGTTCGGGCATGGTTTCGATTGTATTTAAGGGTGGGGTTGAAAGCTGTCGAGGAGAACCCTCAGCCAGGCGGCCCGGTGCATTCGCGGCAGCGGTCGAGACGGCGGGTTCCGGCGTTGATCGTGTTCATCAGAAGGTCCCCACAAACCAGTTTTTCACGCGGTCCAGCGCGCTCTGCATCGAGCCCGCCTTCTGCGCCACCTTGTGACCTCGCACGCGGGCCAGCCGCGCCTCTTCGAGCAGTCCCATGACGGTGGCGGCCCGCGGCTGCGCCACCATGTCCGACAGGGCACTCGTGTACTGCGGCACGCCACGCCGCACCGGCTTGAGGAAGATGTCCTCGCCCAGCTCGACCATGCCCTGCATCACCGCGCTGCCGCCGGTGAGCACGATGCCCGAGGACAGCACTTCCTCGAAGCCCGAATCGCGCACCACCTGCTGAACCAGCGCAAAGATCTCTTCCACGCGCGGCTCGATCACGCCGGCCAGGGCCTGGCGGCTGAGCATGCGCGGACCACGGTCGCCCAGACCGGGCACCTCGACCTGGGTGTCCGGGTCGGCCAACAGCTGCTTGGCGCAACCGCTCTCGACCTTGATGTCTTCCGCGTCCTTGGTCGGTGTGCGCAGCGCCATCGCGATGTCGCTGGTGATCAGGTCGCCAGCGATGGGAATCACCGCCGTGTGGCGGATCGCGCCGCCCGCGAAAATCGCCACGTCCGTGGTGCCCGCGCCAATGTCCACCAGGGCCACGCCCAGGTCTTTCTCGTCGTCGGTCAGTACCGCCTGGCTGGAGGCCAGCGGGTTGAGCATCAGCTGGTCCACCTCCAGGCCACAGCGGCGCACGCACTTGATGATGTTCTCGGCCGCGCTCTGGGCCCCGGTGACGATGTGCACCTTGGCTTCGAGCCGGATGCCGCTCATACCGATCGGCTCCTTCACTTCCTGGCCGTCGATCACGAACTCCTGCGGCTCCACCAGCAGCAGGCGCTGGTCGGTCGAGATGTTGATCGCCTTGGCAGTCTCGATCACGCGCGCCACGTCGGCCGTGGTCACTTCGCGGTCCTTGATGGCCACCATCCCGCTGCTGTTGATGCCTCGAATGTGGCTGCCGGTGATGCCTGTGTAGACGCGGGCAATGCGGCAGTCGGCCATCAGCTCGGCCTCCTTGAGCGCCTGCTGGATGCTCTGCACGGTGGCGTCGATGTTGACCACCACGCCGCGCTTGAGGCCGTGACTGGCGGACACACCCAGTCCCGCCAGCTTGAGCTCACCGTTGGCCTGGACTTCGGCCACCACCACCATGATCTTGGCAGTGCCAATGTCCAGTCCCACCACCAAATCCTTGTATTCCTTGGCCATGATCGTTGTCTGTTCAGCGGTTTTGTGTAGGGGTCGCAGGGGTGTCTTCGGTCACGGTCGTCACGCCCTGCACACGCAGGGCGTAGCCGTTGGGGTAACGCAGGTCCACCGACTGCAGGGCGCCGGGGTAGCGCTGCGCCAGCTGCCCCACCGTGGTGGTGAAGCGGCGCGTGCGCGCGAGCAACTCGTCGCTGCTGCCCCGCCCGAGTTCCAGGCGGGTGCCGTTGTCCAGTTCGGCGCGCCAGCTGCCCCGTTCGTTGAGTTCGAGCCGGACCAGGGTCCGGTCCAGCCGGGCCACCTCTTCAGAAAGCTGCTGGTACAGCGCCCACACCAGCGGGGCCTGTTCGGTCGGACCCGCCAGTTCGGGCAGGCCGTCGCCTTCGTCGGGACTGGCCTCGAACACTTCGCCCAGGCGGCTGACCAACTGGCCCGAGCCGGACTGGCCCCACCAGGCCACCGCCTCGTGCTCTTCAAGCGTGACCCGCAAGCGGTTGGGAAACTCGCGCTGCACCCTGGCGTGTCGCACCCAGGGCACGGCCTCGAACATGCGGCGCACCTGCTGCAGATCCAGGGTCAGGAAGCTGCCCTCCAGCTTGCGCAGCGGGGTCGCGAGCTGCGCCCGCAGACCGACTGCGTTCTGGTGGCCCAGGTCGCCCTGCACGCTGATGCCCTTGAGCGTCCAGGCCGGGTGGCGAGCGATCCAGGTGCCGACCGCGCCCAGGCAGAGCAGGACAAAGACCACGACCAGGCCACGCGTGACCACGGTCATGAGTCGGATGTCCAAGGGCAGGTCGGTGTGCTGCATGGTGTGGGCTTCAGGCCTTCGCGTTGTCCAGCGACGCGGTCGCCAGCACAGTCAGGCAGAGGTCCTCGTAGGACAGGCCGGTCGCGCGCGCCGACATCGGCACCAGCGAGTGGCCAGTCATGCCGGGCGAGGTGTTGATCTCCAGGAGGTAGGGCTGGCGGGTCTTCGCGTCGATCATCACGTCGGCGCGCGCCCAGCCGCGGCAGTCCAGCGCGCGGAAGGCCTGGAGCACCAGGGCCTGGATCGCCGCCTCCTCGCCCTCGGGCAGGCCGCAGGGCACCAGGTACTTCGTGTCGTCGGTGAAGTACTTGTGCTGGTAGTCGTAGTTGCCGTCGGGTGCCACGATGCGGATCACCGGCAGCGCGCGGGCCGCAGCCCCTGTGCCGAGCACCGGAATCGTGACCTCGTCGCCGGCGATGAACTGCTCGCACATCACCATCGGGTCCTGGCCCGAGGCCAGCGCGTAGGCCGCATCGCACTGCTCGGCGGTCAGCACCTTGGTCAGGCCGATGGTCGAGCCCTCGCGCACCGGCTTGACGATCATCGGCGAGCCCAGCGCCTCGAAGGCGGCGCGTGTCTCGGCCGCGCTGTGCACTTGGCGCCAGGCCGGCGTCGACAGGCCTTCGGCGATCCAGATGCGCTTGGTCATGAGCTTGTCCATGGCCACGCTGGAGGCCATGACGCCCGAGCCGGTGTAGGGAATGCCCAGCAGCTCGAGCGCGCCCTGCACCGTGCCGTCTTCACCGAAACGGCCGTGCAATGCGATGAAGACGCGGTCAAAACCTTCGCGCTTGAGGTCGGACAGGTCGCGTTCGGCCGGGTCGAAGGCGTGCGCATCCACCCCCTTGGACTTCAGCGCGGCCAGCACACCGGTGCCGGACATCAGCGAGACCTCGCGTTCGGCGGAGCGGCCGCCCAGCAACACGGCCACCTTGCCGAGCGCCTTCACATCGATGGAGTTCACAAGCGTTTCCACGTTCACACCTTGTCCTTGCCGGCCAGATCGACCACCTGCCCGGCCACCGCGCCGATCGAACCAGCGCCCATGCACAGCACCACATCACCGTCGCGCGCGTTGTCCAGCACCGCCTGCGGCATGTCGGCGATGTCGTCGACAAACACCGGCTCCACCTTGCCGGCCACGCGCAGCGCACGTGTCAGCGAACGGCCATCGGCCGCCACGATGGGTGCCTCGCCGGCGGCGTAGACCTCGGCCAGGAGCACGGCGTCGGCCTGGCCGATCACTTTCACGAAGTCCTCAAAACAGTCGCGGGTGCGGCTGTAGCGGTGCGGCTGAAAGGCCAGCACCAGGCGGCGGCCAGGGAAGGCGCCGCGTGCTGCTGCCAGCGTTGCAGCCATCTCCACCGGGTGGTGGCCATAGTCGTCGACCAGGGTGGCGATGCCTCCCGAGGGCAAGGCCGCCTCGCCGTAACGCTGAAAGCGCCGCCCCACCCCCTTGAACTCCGCCAGCGCCTGCTGCACCGCCGTGTCCGGCACGCCCAACTCCTCGGCAATGCCGATGGCGGCCAGCGCATTGAGTACGTTGTGCATGCCCGGCAGGTTCAGCACCACCGGGAGCGGCGGCTGGCCATCGTCGCGCAGAACGGTGAAATGCATCTGTCCGCCCACCGCTTGCACATCCACCGCCCGAAGCTGTGCGTTTTCAGAGAAGCCGTAGCCGGTGATTGGACGTGCGATCTGAGGCAGGATGTCGCGGATCGCCGGATCGTCGGTGCAGACCACGGCCGCACCGTAGAACGGCATCTTGTGCAGGAAGTCCACGAAGGCCGACTTGAGCTTGCCGAAGTCGTGACCGTAGGTGTCCATGTGGTCGGCGTCGATGTTGGTGACGACCGAGAGCACCGGCAGCAGGTTCAGGAACGAGGCGTCGGACTCGTCTGCCTCAACCACGATGTACTCGCCGGATCCCAGCTGCGCGTTGGCGCCTGCGCTGTTCAGGCGCCCGCCGATCACGAAGGTCGGGTCCAGCCCAGCCGCCGCCAGCACGCTGGCCACGAGGCTGGTGGTTGTGGTCTTGCCGTGCGTACCCGCAATCGCCACACCCTTCTTCATGCGCATCAGCTCGGCCAGCATCACCGCACGCGGTACCACCGGGATCAGTTTTGCATGCGCCGCGACCACCTCGGGGTTGTCGTCCTTGACGGCGGTGGACGTGACGATGGCGTCAGCCCCTTCTATGAACTTTGCATCGTGGCCCTTGTGCACCGTGGCACCCAGCGAGACCAGCCGGCGCGTGGCCGCGTTCTCGCCCAGGTCGGTGCCCGAGATCACGTAGCCCTGGTTGAGCAGCACCTCGGCAATGCCGCTCATGCCAGAGCCACCGATGCCCACGAAATGGATGTGCCGGATCGCGTGCTTCATGACGCCTTTACCTTCGCGAGTTGCTCGCAGGCCGCCACCACGGCGGCCACAGCCTGTGTCTTTTCCATCTGTTTGGCCTTTCCGGCCATCTCCATCAGCAGCGCACGGTCGACCGTGCGCAGGCGCTCGGCCAGCGACGACGGCGTGAGTTCGGTCTGGGGAACCAGCCAGGCGCCACCCGCACCGACCAGAAAGCGCGCATTGGTGGTCTGGTGGTCGTCCACCGCGTGCGGGAAGGGCACGAACAGCGCCGCGGCGCCCACGGCAGCGATTTCGGTCACCGTGGAGGCCCCGGCCCGGCACACGATCAGGTCGGCGTCGGCAAAGGCGGCGGCGGTGTCGTCGATGAATGGCGTGAGCTCGGCCCGCACACCGGCCGCGGCGTAGTTGGCCTTCAGCGCCTCGATCTGCTTCTCGCCGCTCTGGTGGACCACCACCGGGCGTTCGCTTTCGGGCAGCAGCGCCAGCGCCTGCGGCACCGTGTCGTTGAGCGCCTTTGCGCCCAGGCTGCCACCCACCACCAGCAGCCGAAGGGGGCCGCTGCGGCCCGCAAAGCGCTCGGCTGGCGCAGCCTGCCGCAGGAACTCGGCCCGCAGCGGGTTGCCCACCCATTCGGCCTTACTGAAGACGTTCGGGAAGGCGGTGAAGACTCGGTCGGCGACGCCCGAGAGCACCTTGTTGGCCATGCCTGCCACCGAGTTCTGCTCGTGCAGCACCAACGGCCTGCCGCGAAGCACGCCCATCATGCCGCCCGGGAAAGTGATGTACCCACCCAGGCCGACCACCACGTCGGGCTTCACGCGCCCGACCATGGCGAAGGCCTGCGCAAACGCCTTGAGCAGGCGCAGCGGCAGCAAGGCCAGTGTCGCGAGTCCCTTGCCCCGCACACCACCGAAATCGATCAGCTCCAGCGGAATGCCACGGGGCGGAACCAGCCGGCTTTCCATGCTGCCCGGCGTGCCCAGCCAATGCACACGCCAGCCCTTTGCGCGCAGGGCCTCTGCCACAGCCAGGCCGGGGAAGATATGACCACCGGTGCCGCCGGCCATGATGAGGGCACAAGGCTGCGCCTGCTTGGCGTTGCTCATGACCGCCCCCCTTTCATCAGGAGACGGTTCTCGTGGTCCACCCGCAGCACGATGGCCAGCGCCACGAGCTCGAGCAGGATGGCCGATCCGCCGTAGCTCATCAGAGGCAGGGTCAGTCCTTTGGTGGGCAAGGCGCCAAGATTCACACCGATGTTGATGAAGGCCTGGAAGCCGATCCACAGCCCCACGCCCTGCGCCACCAGTCCGGCGAACACCTGGTCCAGCGCAATCGCCTGGCGGCCGATCAGCACGATGCGGCGCACCAGCCAGAGGAAGGAGGCGATGATGATTGTCACGCCGATCAGGCCGAACTCCTCACCGACCACCGCAAGCAGGAAGTCGGTGTGGGCCTCGGGCAGCCAATGCAGCTTCTCCACACTGCCGCCGAGTCCGACACCGAAGATCTCGCCGCGGCCGAAGGCGATCAGAGAGTGCGAGAGCTGGTAGCCCTTGCCCAGGGCGTACTGTTCGGACCAAGGGTCGAGGTAGGCAAAGATGCGCTCTCGCCGCCACTCGCTCATCATCACCATCAGCGCGAAGGCGGTCACCACCACCAGCACGATCAGGAAGAACATGCGGGCGTTGACGCCGCCCAGGAACAGGATGCCCATGGCGATCACCACGATCACCATGAACGCCCCCATGTCGGGTTCGGCCAGCAGCAGCATGCCCACCACCGCCAGCGCCACAGCCATGGGCGCCACAGCGCGGAAGAAGCGCTCCTTCACATCCATTTTGCGCACCATGTAGTCGGCCGCGTACAGCAGGATGGTGAGCTTGGCCAGCTCGGAAGGCTGGAAGTTGATCACACCCAAGGGAATCCAGCGCCGGGCACCGTTCACCCCTTTGCCGATGAAGGGAATCAGCACCACCACCAACAACAGCAGGGCCAGAGCGAACAGCAAGGGGGCATAGCGCTCCCAGGTTTGCATCGGCACCTGGAAGGCGATCAGCGCCGCCACCAGACCGATCGCAATGAAGAGTCCGTGCCTCAGCGCGAAGTGGGTCTGGGCGTAGTTGGCGAACCGCGGGTTGTCGGGCAACGCGATGGAGGCCGAGTAGACCATCACCAGGCCCCAGGCCAACAGGGCCACCACCACCCACAGCAGGGGCTGGTCGAACCCCAGCTCGCGCACGGGCCGCTGGCGCAGGCCGGCGTACGTCCGGCTGGACAGGCGCACCGGCAGACCATCGGCGCCAAGGGCGTTGCCCAGGCCCACGAGCGTGGGCATCTTGCCGCCCAGGGACGTGCGCAGGCGCTGCAGGAAACTGGAGAGGGCGACCTTCACAACGGCCCCTCCAGGCTCACGCCGCGCTCATCGGCCAGCGCACGCACCGCCTCGATGAACACGTCGGCGCGGTGCTTGTAATCGCGGAACATGTCCAGACTCGCGCACGCGGGCGACATCAGCACCGCGTCACCGGCCTTGGCCAGCTGGGCGGACAGGGTCACCGCGCCGGGCATGGTCTCTGCCTCGACCATCGACACACCACCCTGCTGCAGGGCGTCGGCGATCTGATCGCGAATCTTCGGGCCATCGCGCCCGATGAGAACCACGGCGCGCGCGTGCCGGGCCAGCGGCTCGGCCAGCGGGCTGAAGTCCTGTCCCTTGCCGTCACCCCCGAGGATGACCACCAGGTGCCGGTCCACGCCCAGGCCGCGGATGGCGGCCAGTGTGGCACCGACATTGGTGCCTTTGCTGTCGTCGAAGTACTCAACGTCGTCCAGGATGGCGACCGGCTCGACACGGTGGGGCTCGCCGCGGTACTCCCGCAGGCCGTGCAGCATGGGACCCAGCGGCGCGCCGGTGGAAGTGGCCAAGGCCAGCGCCGCCAGCGCGTTGGCGGCATTGTGGCGACCGCGGATGCGCAGCGCATCGACCGGCATCAGGCGCTGGAAGTAAACCTCCTCGTCGGCGTCTTGGCCGCGCCCGCGTTGGCGCGTTTCGTCCAGGGCCAGCGCGCGCACCAGCCAATCCATGCCGTTGACCGACTCGATGCCCCAGTCGCCCGCTCGCACCGGCGTGTCCAGGCCAAAACTGGTCCAGGGACGGGCCGGCTGCTGGCGATTGCGGCCACTGATCTTGACCGTGACCATGCCGGGCTTCATCGCGGTGACCAGCGTGTCTTCCCGGTTGAGCAGCATGAGGGCCTGTGCGCCGAAGACCGCGGACTTCGCCTGCGCATAGGCAGCCATGGAACCGTGCCAGTCGATGTGGTCTTCGGTGATGTTCAGCACAGTGGCGGCAGTGGGCACCCGATCCCAGGCGCCGCCAGCGGTGCCGTCGAGCTGGAAGCTGGAGAGTTCCAGCACCCAGGCCTGTGGCAGGTGGGGCGGCTCGGGTTCGGGTGGCGGTGGCGGCACCAGCAGGGTCGGCCCTTCGTCTTCGGCCGCGGCGTCGGTCGGCTCCGCCGTTTCCGGTTCGTCCTGCGCCTCGTCGGTGTCAGGCGCCGGCACAGCTTCCACCGGAGCTGCGGCAGGAGGCTGGTCCGCGACCTCCCGCTCGGCCAGGGCCGCGCGCGCGGCGTCCAGCTCCGTGCCTTCGCGTTCGGTATCCAGCGCGGCCGACAGGACGTCCAGCAGCGCCGGGCCGATGTTGCCCGCCACGGCCACGCGCAACCCGGCGCGCTGCAGCAGCAGTCCGGTCAACGAGGTCACAGTGGTCTTGCCGTTGGTGCCGGTGATGGCCAGCACCTTGGGCCGGTAGGGAAGCACCTCGCGTTTGGACAGGTCGCACAGCGCCTGCGCGAACAAGTCCAGTTCGCCGACAAACGCCGCCCCGTGCGACTGTGCCCATGTGCGGGCGGGCGCCAACTGCTCGGGCGGCAGACCCGGGCTTCGCGCGATCGCGTTCCAGGATGCACGTGCCAGCAGGGCGTCGTCGAAGGCACCCTGGACGAAGGTGGCCGACGGGCACTCCGCATGCAACGCTGCCAGCGACGGCGGATTCTCTCGCGTGTCGGCCACGGTGACCTGAGCACCGTGGCGCACGCACCAGCGCGCCATCGACAGCCCGGAGATGCCGAGGCCGAGGATGAGGACGTGTTGGTCTTGAAGATGGTTCATCGCAGGATCAACGCAGCTTCAGGGTGGACAGGCCGACCAGACACAGCAGCATGGTGATGATCCAGAAGCGGACCACGACCTGCGTCTCCTTCCAGCCCTTCTTCTCGAAGTGGTGGTGCAGCGGCGCCATCTGGAACAGGCGCCGGCCTTCGCCATATTTCTTCTTGGTGTACTTGAACCAGGTCACCTGCAGCATCACCGACAGGGCCTCCACCACGAAGATGCCACCCATGATGGCCAGCACGATTTCCTGCCGGACGATCACGGCGATGGTGCCCAGCGCGCCACCCAGGGCCAGCGCACCGACGTCGCCCATAAACACCTGGGCTGGGTGTGTGTTGAACCAGAGGAAGGCCAGGCCAGCACCGGCCATGGCGGCGCAGAAGATCAGCAGCTCGCCCGCACCGGGAATGTAGGGCAACAGCAGGTACTTGGAGAACACCGAGCTGCCCGTCACGTAGGCAAACACACCCAGCGCCGAACCCACCATCACCACCGGCATGATCGCCAGACCGTCCAGCCCGTCGGTCAGGTTGACCGCGTTGCTGGCGCCGACGATGACCAGGTAGGTCATGACCACAAAGCCGAACACGCCCAGCGGGTAGCTGATCTCCTTGAAGAAGGGCACCATGAGCCCGGCCTGAGGTGGCAGCTCGACGGTGAAGCCCGAGAGCACCCACTGGAAGAACAATTCGATCACCCGCAGGTTGGTCGTGCCCGAGACACTGAACACCAGGTAGAACGCGGCCAGCAGGCCGATCAACGACTGCCAGAAGTACTTCTCTCGCGAGCGCATGCCCTCTGGGTTCTTGTGCACCACCTTGCGCCAGTCGTCCGCCCAGCCAATGGCGCCAAAGCCCAGCGTCACCACCAGCACGATCCAGACGAAACGGTTGGTCAGGTCGAACCAGAGAAAAGTGGACAGCGCGATGGAGAAGAGGATCAGCACGCCGCCCATGGTGGGGGTGCCGCTCTTGCTCAGGTGGGTCTGCATCGCGTAGCCGCGGATCGGCTGGCCGATCTTGAGCGCGGTCAGCCGGCGGATGAAGTACGGGCCGGCCACCAGGCCGACGATGAGCGCCGTCAGCGCGGCCATCACCGCGCGGAACGTGAGGTACTGAAAGACCCGCAGGAACCCGAATTCGGGTCCCAGGCTTTGCAGCCAGAGGGCCAGGCTAAGCAGCATGTGAGGTGTCCTTGTGGTTGTTGTTCTGTTCGTCCGGTGTCGCGAGGGCCTGCAGCCCTTGCACGACCCGCTCCATGCGCATGAACCTCGACCCCTTGACCAGCACGCTCAGGACCGGCGAAGGCTGCGGTGCCGACACCGCGTGGCATACGTGCGCGACCAGGGCCGACACGTCGGTCCAGTGGCGCGGCGCGGTCTCGCCGGCAGCCTGCATGGCGTGCACTGCCTGCGCCATCCAGTCGCCGGTGCAGTGCACGGTTTCGATGCCCGAGGCCATGGCGTGGCGCAGCACCTCCAGATGGAAGGCCAGGCCCTGCTCACCCACCTCGCCCATGTCGCCCAGCACCAGCAGGCGCGGCGCCGGCAGCTCGGCCAGCACGCGGATGGCAGCGACCACCGAATCGGGGTTGGCGTTGTAGGTGTCGTCGACCAGGGTCAGCGCGCGGCCGCCCAAGGTGAGCGCAAGCGCACGAGAGCGTCCGCCCACCGGCTCGAAAGCCTCCAGGCCACGCTCGATATCTTGAAGTGCCACGCCTGCGGCGAGCGCGCAGGCGGCCGCAGCCAGCGCGTTGCGCACGTTGTGGCGCCCGGCGATGTGCAGCCGGCAGATGCCTGCGCCGGACGGGGTGGCGAAGTCCAGCGCCCAGGCGCCGTCGCGCCATTCGGCCCGCAGTGCCCGCACATCGGCCTGCGGATCGGTGTCGCTGAAGGTGAGCACGCGGCGCCCGCCGGCCAGCCCGCGCCAGAGGGTTGTGTGCTCGTCGTCGGAAGGAAACACCGCCACACCACTGACCTGCAGGGACGCAATGACCGCACCGTTTTCGCGCGCCACCGCCTCCACCGTGCCCATGAACTCCTGGTGCTCGCGCTGCGCGTTGTTGACCAGGGCCACCGTGGGCTGAGCCAGGGCGGCCAGGTAGGGGATTTCGCCGGGATGGTTCATGCCCAGCTCGATCACGGCCAGCCGGTGTTCCGGCCGCAGCTTGAGCAGGGTCAATGGCACTCCGATGTCGTTGTTCAGGTTGCCATGAGTGGCGTGAGCCGCATCGCCCGCCGCCGCCCGCAGGATGGACGCGACCATCTGCGTCACTGTGGTCTTGCCGTTGCTGCCGGTCACGGCGATCAGCGGCAGCGAAAACTGTTCGCGCCACAGTCGCGACAACTCGCCCAGGGCCAGGCGCGTGTCCGGCACTTCGACACCCGGCAGGCCGGCCACTGCCAGGCCTGCGTGGGCGATGGCCGCGACAGCGCCAGCGGCCTGGGCCTGAGGCAGGAAATCGTGGGCGTCGAAGCGCTCGCCCTTGAGCGCCACGAACAGGTCGCCCGGCTGCAGGCTGCGGGTGTCGGTGTGCACCCGGCGGATCGACGGCGGCAGCTCGCCCACCGTGCGCGCACCGGTCAGGCGGGGCAGCAGTTGCTGCAGCGCCTTCATGCCACACCTCCCGCCGCCATGCGCTTGGCCAAGGCCAACTGCGCCTGCTCCAGATCGGAGAACGGACGCTTGACGCCCATGACCTCCTGGTAGTCCTCGTGTCCCTTGCCTGCGATCAGCAGCACGTCACGCGCACCGGCCGCCGCCACCGCCTGCGTGATCGCCTGGGCGCGGTCGGCCTCGATCTGCGCCGACGCCGGATGCGCCAGCCCCGCAGCCATCTGCCGCAGAATCTCGGCCGGGTCTTCGGTGCGCGGGTTGTCGCTGGTCAGCACCACGCGCTGCGCTTCGCGTTCGGCCACAGCGGCCATCAGCGGGCGCTTGCCCGGGTCGCGGTCACCGCCACAACCGGCGATGGCCCACAGGGCGCCTCCGCGCTGGCGGGCCATGGGCTGAAGGGCTCGGAGCGCCTTCTCCAGCGCATCTGGGGTGTGGGCGTAGTCCACCAGCACCAGCGGCTGGCCTGTCACGGCCGGCACCTGCTCCATGCGTCCAGGCACCGGACTCAGCACGGCGCAGGCTCGCAGGGCCTCGCCCAGCGACACCCCCAGGGCACGCGCGGCGCCGACCACCCCCAGCAGGTTGGACACGTTGTAGTGCCCGATCAGGTCCAACGCGAGATCGCCACGGTCCACCTCGGCACCATGGGCGTCGTGCTCGACCACCATGAAGCGCATGCCGTGGTCGGTGTAGCGGATGTCGCGCGCCATCAGGCGTGCCGAGCGCTCGATGCCGACACTCCAGCGGGTCAGCGACGGGCGACCGGCCAGGGCCTGGTCCAGCGCCATGCCCTGGTCGTCGTCGACGTTCACCACGGCGTGCGTCAGCCCGGGCCAGTGGAACAGCCGGGACTTGGCCTCCCAGTAGTCGGCCATGCTTCGGTGATAGTCCAGATGGTCCTGCGTGAAGTTGGTGAACACGGCAACGCGGATCTGGCAGGCGTTGAGACGCCCCTCGACCAGGCCAATGGACGAGGCCTCGATGGCACAGGCCGATAGCCCCTCGTCGACCATGCCACGCAGCCGGGCCTGCAGCAGCACGGGGTCGGGCGTGGTCAGTCCGGTCGCCACCATGGTGTGGCTGCGCTCACCGGGCACCGGCGGGCGGCCGATGCCCAGGGTGCCGACCACCGCGCACCCGCGCCCCACGGCGTTGAGCAACTGAGCCATCCACCAGGCCGAGGAGGTTTTGCCGTTGGTGCCGGTGAAGGCCACCAGGTCGAGCGACGCGCTGGGGTCACCGTGGTAGGCACTCGCAATCGGGCCCGCCAGCGCCTTGAGACCGGGCACCGCACGCACCCGTTCGTCATTGAAGCCGAAATCCTCGACACCATCCGCCTCGACCAGCACTGCCGCTGCACCGGCCTGCAGTGCGGCGGGCACAAACCGGCGGCCGTCGGTGGCAAAGCCCGGCCAGGCCACAAAGGCATCGCCCGGATGCACCCGGCGGCTGTCGCATTGCAGCTCGCCGGTCACGCGCTCGCGCAACCAGTGGGCAATGTGGCGGGGATCGCTGTGCTGAGACATCAGAACGACTCCTCGACCACTTCGGTCACGATCTGCGGCTTGACATTCATGTCTGGCTGAACACCGAGGATGCGCAGGGTCTGCTGCACCGTCTCGCTGAACACCGGCGCCGCGACCAGCCCGCCGAAGTAGACCCCGTTGGACGGTTCGTCGATCATCACCGCCACCACGATGCGCGGCTGCTCAATGGGCGCGATGCCCACGAACCAGCTGCGGTACTTGTTGGCGGAGTAGCCTTTGCCTTCCTGCTTGTGGGCCGTGCCGGTCTTGCCGCCCACGGAATAGCCCATGGTCTGGGCCTTGGGCGCCGTGCCGCCCGGGCCGGTGGCCAGTTCCAGCATCTTGCGCACCGCCACCGCATTCTTCTCGCTGAACACCCGCACGCCGGTGGCAGGCGTCTCGGTCTTGAGCATGCTCACAGGGATCAGCTCGCCGTTGCGGGCGAAGATGGTGTAGGCCTGCGCCAGCTGGAACAGCGACGCCGACAAACCGTAGCCGTAGCTCATGGTGGCCTGCTCGATGGGGCGCCAGGTCTTGTACGGGCGCAGACGACCTGAAACCGCGCCAGGGAAGGGCACCTGCGGCTTCTGGCCGAAGCCGGCCTGGGCGTAGGTCTCCCACATCTCGCGCGGATGCATCTGCATCGCCATCTTGACGGTGCCGACGTTGCTCGACTTCTGGATGATCTCGTTGACCGTCAGCACCTCGTGCGGGTGGGCATCGCTGATGGTGGAACCGCCGATGGTGATGCGCCCGGGTGCGGTCTGGATCTGCGTGGTGGGCCGCACCATGCCCTTCTCCAGCGCCAGCGCCGCGATGAAGGGCTTCATCGTGGAGCCCGGCTCGAAGCTGTCCGTGAGCACGCGGTTGCGCAACTGCTCGCCGCTGAGGTTGACGCGCTTGTTGGGGTTGTAGCTGGGAAAGTTGGCCAATGCCAGCACCTCACCGGTCTGGGCATCCAGCACGATGACGCTGCCGGCCTTGGCCTTGTTCTCCTTGACCGCCTCGCGCAGCTTCTCATAGGCGAAGAACTGGACCTTGCTGTCGATGGACAGCTGCAGGTCCGGTCCGTCGACCGGCGGAATCACGTCGCGCACGTCCTCGATCACACGTCCGAGGCGGTCCTTGATCACCCGGCGCGAGCCGGCCTTGCCAGCCAGCTGCGAGTTGAAGGCCAGCTCCACGCCTTCCTGGCCACGGTCTTCCACGTTGGTGAAGCCCACCACATGCGCCGCGGCCTCCCCTTCGGGGTACTGGCGCTTGTACTCGCGGCGCTGGTAGATGCCCTTGATGCCCAGGGCCGCGATCTCCTTGGCCACCGGTTCGTCGACCTGGCGCTTGACCCAGACAAAAGTCTTGTCCTCGTTGGCCAGCTTCTTCCTCAGATCCTTTAGCGGCATCTCCAGCAGCTTCGCCAGGTCCTTGAGCTTGGGATCGGACTTGTCCACGTCCTCGGGAATGGCCCAGATGCTCTGCGCCACCACACTGGAGGCCAGAATCAGGCCGTTGCGGTCCAGCACCCGGCCCCGGTTGGCCGGCAGCTCCAGCGTCCGGGCAAAGCGCACCTCGCCCTGGCGCTGGAAGAACTCGTTGCCGAACACCTGCACGTAGGCCGCGCGCGCGCCCAGGCCTGCAAACGCCAGCGCCAGCAAGGCCACGATGAACTTGCTGCGCCACACCGGCGTCTTGCTCGCCAGCAAGGGGCTGGCGCTGTAGTTGATGGCGCGGTGTCCGGACTTGCTCATCGCGAGCCCTCCACCGCACCGGCAGGCGCCGGCTCGCTGACCGTGACGTACTCGGTGATGCCCGGCGTGACCGGGCGCATCTTCAGCTGTCGCACAGCCAGCTGCTGGACCCGTGCCGGCGTCGCCTGCTCGCGCTTTTGTACCTGCAGCTGCTCATGATCGGCCGCCAGGCGGTGCGCCTGGGCATTGGCCTTGTCGATCGCCGTGTACAGGCGGCGCGACTCGTACTGGGTGTGCACCAGATAGAAGGCACTGGCCATCACGGCCGCCAGCAGCATGAGGTTGAGCCGGATCATGCGGGCACCTCCGTGCGCGTGGCCACACGCATCACGGCGCTGCGCGCGCGCGGATTGCCCTCGACCTCGGCTTGCGAAGGCATCACGCGGTGAACCTCGGCCAGGCGCGTCGGCGCCGGCTCGGCGAAAGGCACGCGCCGGTCCACCACGGTGCGCGAATGGCGCGCCATGAACTGTTTGACCATGCGGTCTTCCAGCGAGTGGAAGCTGATCACGACCAGTCGACCTCCGGGACGCAAGACATGAAGACTGTCCTCTAGCGCTTGTTGCAGCTCTTCAAGCTCGGCGTTGATGAAAATCCGAAAAGCCTGAAATGTGCGCGTTGCAGGGTCCTTGCCCGGCTCGCGGGTTTTGACCGCGCCAGCCACGACTTCGGCCAGCTCGCGGGTGGTTCGAAGAGGGCCCCGTTCCTGTCGGCGACGATCAATCGCCTTTGCAACCTGTTGAGCAAACCGTTCTTCGCCGTATTCACGGATGACCTCCGACAGGGTGGACACATCGGCCGTTTCCAGCCATTGGGCGACGCTCTGCCCGCGCGTGGTGTCCATGCGCATGTCCAGAGGACCGTCGTGACGAAAAGAAAAACCCCTTTCGGGGTCGTCGATCTGGGGAGAACTCACCCCCAGGTCCATCAACACCCCGTCCGCACTTTGCGGCCCCAGCTCGCCCAGTTGCCGGAAGCCCTGGTGCCGGATGGCGAACCGCTGATCGGCTGCCGCCAACGCCTCGCCCACCCCGATCGCCTGCGGGTCCTTGTCGAACGCCGTCAGCCGCCCGGATGCAGAAAGCCGCCCCAGGATGGCTCGCGAATGTCCACCGCGGCCGAAGGTAGCGTCCACGTAATGCCCGTCCGACCGAACGGAGAGTGCTTCCACAGCCTCGTTCAGCAACACGGTTTGGTGTACCCATGGGTCGTTCACCGCCGTCCTCAGAAACTGAAGTCCTTGAGGACATCAGGCATGGGTTTCTGCATTTCCTCGGCCTCCTTGGCGGCGTAGGACTGCGCATCCCACAACTCCAGGTAGGAACCCATTCCCAGCAGCACGGCTTCGCGACTGATGCCGGCGGCAGTGCGCAGTTCGGGCGAGACCAGGATCCGGCCCGAGGCGTCCATTTCAACGTCCATGGCGTTGCCCAGAAAGATGCGGCGCCACCACTGCGCATCCATTGGCAGCGACGCAATGCGGGCGCGGAACTTCTCCCATTCGTCGCGGGGGAATACCATCAGGCAGCCGTGGGGGTGTTTGGTGATGGTCAGCTGACCGGACTGGGCGCCCAGGGCGTCGCGGTGCCGGGTCGGCATGGACAGCCGGCCTTTGGCATCGAGACTGAGAGAGGAAGCGCCTTGGAACACCGGAAATCACCCTGCTAAAACACTTTTCACCACTTAATTGCACTTTTTTCCACTGTAGCAGGAAAAGCAGTGGCTGCAAGCCTTGGCTGGCCGTTTTTTTTCAATGAAATCAATCACTTAGAACACATTTTGAAGCAATTTCAACTTCAAAATACGCAGCAAAAGCAAGCACTTACAGCGTGCTGTGAATGTGATGGTTGAAAACCCTGTTACACACAGGGTGGGCGACGGACGGCCAGTGGTGTGGTCATGGCCCCGCTCCGGGCCAATGAAAAGTCCCGGCCACCCTGAGGGCGGCCGGGACTGCATGCCGGGAGCGAATGTCAGAGGATATAGCGGGACAAGTCCTCGTTGCGGCTGAGTTCGGCCAGCCGGCCGTTCACATACGCTTCGTCGATCACCACCGCGCTGTTCTGCAGGGACGTGGCACCGAAGCTGACCTCGTCCAGCAGGTGCTCCATCACCGTCGCCAGCCGCCGGGCTCCGATGTTCTCGGTGCGTTCGTTCACATCGCAGGCAATCTGAGCCAGCTGGCGGATGCCATCGGGCTTGAACTCCAGCGTCACCCCCTCGGTGGCCAGCAGCGCCTGGTACTGCTTGACAAGGCTGGCGTGGGTACTGGTGAGGATGGCCTCGAAGTCGTCCACCGACAGCGACTGCAGCTCCACCCGGATCGGAAACCGCCCCTGCAGCTCCGGAATCAGGTCGCTCGGCTTGGCCAGGTGAAAGGCCCCGCTGGCAATAAACAGGATGTGGTCGGTCTTGACCATGCCGTACTTGGTCGACACGGTGGTGCCTTCGACCAGGGGCAGCAAGTCGCGCTGAACGCCCTGGCGCGACACCTCGGCTCCACCCGACTCGCTGCGCGAGGCCACCTTGTCGATCTCGTCGATGAAGACGATGCCGTTCTGCTCGGTGTTGTGCAGCGCGCGCGTGCGCACGTCTTCTTCGTTGACCAGCTTGCCGGCTTCCTCGTCGATCAGCAGCTTCATCGCCTCGCCGATCTTGAGCTTTCGCTTGCGGCGGCGTTCCTGCCCCATCTGACTGAACATGCCGCGCAGCTGCTCGGCCATTTCTTCCATGCCAGCCGGCCCCATGACTTGCATGGCGGGCGCCGATTCGGCGAGGTCAATCTCTATCTCGCGGTCGTCCAGCAGCCCCTCGCGCAGCTTCTTGCGGAAGGTCTGGCGGGCCGTGCTGTCGGGGTTGGGTTGCGGTTCACCAGAGGCGCCGCGCGGAGGCGGCAGCAGAACGTCGAGGATGCGGTCCTCGGCGGCGTCCTCGGCGCGCATGCGCTGCTTGCGCATGTCGGCCTCGCGCGTCTGTTTGACCGCGATCTCGACCAGGTCGCGCACGATGCTGTCGACGTCCTTGCCCACATAGCCCACCTCGGTGAACTTGGTGGCCTCGACCTTGATGAAGGGCGCATCGGCCAGTTTGGCCAAGCGGCGCGCGATCTCGGTCTTGCCCACGCCGGTCGGGCCGATCATCAGAATGTTTTTGGGGGTGATCTCAGGTCGCAGCTTCTCGTCGACCTGCTGGCGACGCCAGCGGTTGCGCAACGCGATGGCGACAGCGCGCTTGGCGCCGTTCTGGCCGATGATGAAACGGTCGAGCTCGGAGACGATCTCCTGCGGTGTCATGGAGGACATGTTCAGAGCACCTCGACCGTGTGGTTCATGTTGGTGTAGATACAGATTTCGCCCGCGATGGCGAGCGACTGCCGCACCACGTCTTCGGCGCTGAGTGCCGTGTGTTGGACCAGCGCACGCGCAGCCGCTTGGGCGTAGGCACCACCCGATCCGATCGCGACCACACCGTGTTCGGGCTCCAGCACGTCACCATTGCCGGTGATGATGAGGGCCGCACTGCGGTCACCGACCGCCAGCATGGCTTCGAGGCGGCGCAGCACCCGGTCGGTGCGCCAGTCGCGCGTGAGGTCGATGGCTGCGCGCACCAGATGACCCTGGTGCTTCTCCAGCTTGGCCTCGAAACGCTCGAACAGGGTAAAGGCGTCGGCCGTGGCGCCGGCAAAACCCGCCAGCACCTGGTCGCGGTAGAGCTTGCGCACCTTGCGCGCCGTGCCCTTGACGACCACATTGCCCAGAGTGACCTGGCCGTCACCACCGATGGCGACCTGAACACCGTCGGGCGTCTCGCGGCGCACGCAGACGATGGTGGTTCCGTGAAAAGTGTCCATAGGAGAAAGAAATGTAGGCAACGAGGCCGAACTCAAGCCCGCCTCGTGAAATAAGGGGAAGTTGTTCCAGGGCACCGCGGAACCGGCTCTGCCGGGCCGCCCGTGCCGTCCCCTTGAGGGGATCGCGCGCAGCGCGGCAGGGGTGGGCCTAATCGTTTCTCACGACGACCTTGGCGTATTCGGTGATGCCGATGACGTTGAAGAATGCCGACACCAGTCGGTGCACATCCACGAACTGCACGAGCCGCCCCGATGCATGGTGACCGGCCACCCAGTTCAAAAGCGTGCCCGCCGCAGAGAAGTCCACCCGGATCAGGTTGCGACAAGAAATGATCATGACATCGGCGCCCTGCAGGCGGCGCTCCAGATCCTCAAGGGTGGCCTGTGGATCACCACGGATCTCGCCAGACAGTTCCACCAGACCCAGGTGATTGAATTCCGTCGACGGACCTTCGGCCCCCGACTCCGTCGTGTAGCCGGAAGTAACGGTCTCCCGCACCACCTCCCCCAGAACGGACGCGCCTTCGTCCGGGTCCACGGTGCCGTTGGTCATGGCCTTGAAGTGGCAGCGTGGGCGCTCCCACCCCGGCGGTGACACTTCGTAGGTGACGCAGAAGTCCAGCGCGGTCAGCTCAAACTCGTCGGGCCGGTTCATCACCCGCAAGACAGCCATGCGCAGCTCCCACCAGAGCTGCTCGACGTCCCGGCGTCCAGAAGGCGTGAGTTGCTTGAGGACCTCGCGCAGGTGGGGCGCGCCAATGAAGGAGATCTCGACTTCCTGGTCACCCCAGAGTGTGAAGATGCCCAGCAATGCCCTCGCCGCCTTCACGTCAATGGACTCCAGCTCCGTCCATTCCAGCACCCAGGGCTGAGGCGCCCGAAGCAGCACATTCTGCAAGGTGCCCACCGCATGGGCATCCAGTTCGGGATCGCAGGCCCAAGAAGCCCTGGTCGGCGTAGCGGACGGCTTGAAGGCCTTGCCAGTCATGGAAGACACCAGTTCCGGCATGTCGTACCACTGGGGTGGCGAACGGCCGAAACGATTCACAAAATCCACGGCACGGCTCTCGAACGGCGCCATCTGCCCGGTGGCCCGGTACAGATCAAACAGGGCCAGCCAGTCGTCCAGCTGGTTCTCGCGCGGCCCGCCTTCCGCGATGGTGTCCTTGAGCCCCTGCTCGGCGCCCGCATCGTCTCCGTTGGCGAAGCGGATAGCGGCCTCCTCGACCTCCGGGTCCTGGGCGATTTCGTGCACGTCCAGCGCGTAGAAATGCGAGGCCGAGAAGCCAGACCCCGACCCGCCGCGAGCGGCGCCCGCGAGCGGCGCGCCCGAGGTTGGGGCCATCAGGCCGGTGCGCGCGGTCGATGGCACCGGGCCAGTATCTGGACCCGATTTGGGCGGGGGAACCGTTTCGCGAAGCACTGGCACATTGCCCGGGGCTGGTACAGGGGCTGGCGTTTTCGCTGCAGGCACCGACAGCGGCTGGGGTGGCGAGGTGGTGGCTTCACCGCCACTCAGTGTCGCTGCTTCGGTTTCGTTGTACTGAGCCTTCAGGCGCTTCTGCTCTTCCGTTTCCCTGGGGGGGAGCGGCTTGTCCGCCTTGCGCTCCAGGGGCGTTCCCCCGGTGGTGTGAGCCCCGGAGTTGGGCCCTCCGGTCACCAGCGAATCCGGCCCCTTGGTCTTCCACCACTGCATCGACATCTGGGCTTCGATCTCGTCGATCTTCTTGAGCGTCATCGCCCGGTCGTCGGGCTTGGAAGGCAGACTGCTCTGGAAGAAGGAGGGCCGGACGCCCTGTGCCCCGTCCACGGCGCCCTCGCGGCTGCGAATCTTGCGCAGCATGTCGAACTCGCGCTTGCGCACAAAGTCGTTGCGGCGCTTGCGCTCGATCATCTCCTTGAGCGCGGCCTTGTTGTATTCGCTCTCCCGGTCGGCGCTGCGGGTATCCAGATCCGCCCAGCTCGTGGTCGGATGACGCACGAACTTCACCACCTTGGACAGAAAGCCGCCGCTGGAATCGTCCTTGGACATGGATCAGGGTGTGAGTGTGTTCCGCTGAAAAAGTCGCTGTCAGTCGCCAAACATTTTCTGCTTGAGTTCGCGCCGCTGTTGTGCCTCCAGCGACAGACTGGCTGTCGGGCGCGCCATCAAGCGGCCAACACCAATCGGCTCACCCGTCTCTTCGCAGTACCCGTAATCGCCCGAGTCGATTCGGGCAATGGCCTGCTCGATCTTTTTGAGCAGCTTGCGTTCCCGGTCACGCGTGCGCAACTCCAGGGCGTGTTCTTCCTCGATCGTCGCGCGATCGGCGGGGTCGGGCACCACGACGGTGTCTTCGCGCAGATGCTCGGTGGTTTCGCCGGCGTTGGCCAGCATGTCTTCCTTGAGCTGGGACAGCTTTCGACGGAAGAAAGCGAGCTGCACGTCGTTCATGTACTCCGAATCGGGCATGGACTGAACGTCCTGGTCGGTCAGTTGTTCGACCGGCAGGGACTTCCAGTTGTTGGCACGTTTCGGGTCTTTCTGGATGGCGGTGGGCGCGGGAGCAGTCATCACACGTTCGTTCGATAAAGAGAAGGTCGCCTTGGCGGCGTTGGGGGCATGGGTCGGAACGACCGCAGCCTGTGTCATCTGTTCCATCATCACTTTCTTGGCAGCCCGCTTGCCCAAGGGGCGTGGCGTGGGCTCGATGATGATGGGCGCCGGGGCGGCCACGGGAGGAGGCGCGGCCGGCGCCTTCTGTTTGGTCACGGCCTTGACCGAAGGCGTCGCCACCTTGACAGGGGCCGGCTTGCTGGCCGATTTCGCTGCGGCCTTGGGGGCCACCACCGGCTTGGCAGCAGCCTGAGCTTTGGGCACAGCTGCTTTTTTCACCGCGGGGGAAGTTGTTTTGGTGGCGGCCTTGGCCGCGGGCTTGCCGACCACCGTCTTGGCGCTGGCCGGCTTTGCCGCGGTTTTCGCAGCTGCCTTGGAAGCCGGCGCCACAGCAGACGCAGACCGCCCCTTGCCAGCTGACGCGGCGGGTTGGCGATTCTTCGCGGTGGGGGGGGCCGGGGCTTTCACAAAGGATCTCCTCTCAGTGCCTGACGCTGCCTGGTGGCGGGGTGGCGCGCTGGACGGGGTGGAGCCCCTGACCGCATCGCTTTGCTCGGCCGAAACCGGCTGGTTTGTGGTTATACCCCGTTTGCGGACGTCGGTAGCGCCGGCCTGCTTCTGCTGGTGTGCAGAAGACTCGGGTGGGCGGCGGGCTGCCGACTTGGGCGGCGATTGTAACGACGCAGCCCTCGAAGACACTGACGCGGGATCCGAGGGAAAACCCAGGCTCTGGAGAAGCGAGACCAACAGCATCAGGGGTTCCGTTTCCGCTTCTGTGACGCAGCTGCCCGCTCAGACCAGCGCCTGATCGAGACCCTGGACCAAGATGTCCCTGGGCAGGTCGATGCCGATAAACACCATCTTGCTGGTGCGGGCCTCACCTTCGGCCCACAGCGGCCCCAGGTCGCTGCCCATGAGCTGGTGCACCCCCTGGAAGATCACCTTGCGGTCGGTGCCCTTCATGTTCAGCACACCCTTGTAGCGCAGCATCTTGGGGCCGTAGACCTGCACGATCGCGCCCAGAAAGTCTTCCAGTTTGGCCGGATCGAACGGTTTGTCGGCCCGGTAGACGAAGCTTTTCACATCGTCGTCGTGGTGATGGTGGTGGCCATGGGCGTGACCATGCTGGTGCGAGGGGTGGTTGCAGTGCTCGCCATGCTCGTGGTCATGGTCGTGGTGGTCATGACCGTGATCATGCTCGTCCACACTCAGGAAGTCCGGGTCGATGTCCAGCTTGGCGTTCAGGTTGAAGCCGCGCAGGTCGAACACCTCCTTGAGCGCCACCTCGCCGAAATGCACCGGGCGCATGGGCGCGCGCGGGTTCATGTGCTTGAGGCGGTGGATCAGGGCGTCCACCTCGTCCTGGGACACCAGGTCGGCCTTGCTGATGAAGATCTGGTCGGCAAAGCCCACCTGGCGGCGCGCCTCCTGGCGGTCGTTGAGCTGGTCGGCGGCGTGCTTGGCGTCCACCAGGGTCAGGATAGAGTCCAGCAAGTACTGCTCGGCCACCTCGTCGTCCATGAAGAAGGTCTGCGCCACCGGGCCGGGGTCGGCCAGGCCGGTGGTCTCGATGACCACGCGCTCGAAATCCAGTTCGCCTTTGCGCTTTTTCTGTGCCAGGTCGGCCAGGGTGGCGCGCAGGTCGTCGCGGATGGTGCAGCAGATGCAGCCGTTGCTCATCTGGATGATGTTTTCCTGCGTGTCGGCCACCAGGATCTCGTTGTCGATGTTCTCTTCACCGAACTCGTTCTCAACCACGGCGATCTTCTGGCCGTGCGCCTCGGTCAGCACGCGCTTGAGCAGCGTGGTCTTGCCCGAGCCGAGGAAGCCGGTGAGGATGGTGGCGGGAATGAGCGACATGGCGGGTTCCGTATGCAAAAAGCAGGCCGGGAGTGTAGTGCAGCGGGGCGACCTTGTTGGGGCTACAGCTTTTTCATGATGACCAAGCCCTTGAGGTATTCGCCCTCGGGGAACGCGGTGGTCATCGGATGGTCGCAGGCGCCGCCCAGCCGCTGCAGGACGGCGCCGTCCACACCGGCGTCACTGGCTGCGGACGCCACGATCTTGTGGAACAACTCGACGCCGATACCACCCGAGCAGGAAAAGGTGAACAGCACACCGCCCGGCGGCAGCAGCTTGAACGCGAGGCGGTTGATGTCCTTGTAGGCGCGCGCCGCACGCTCGGCGTGCGCCGCCGTGGGGGCCAGCTTGGGCGGATCGAGCACGATGGCATCAAACTGCCGGCCTTCGGACACGAATTGGCGCAGCGAGGCGTTGACGTCGGCATCAATGAATGTGGCCTGCGCCGGATTCAGCCCGTTGAGCAGGAGGTTGGCGCTCGCCTGTTCCAGCGCCGGGCCGGACGAGTCGATGCTGGTCACATGCCCTGCCCCGCCCGCCAGCGCCGCCACCGAGAAGCCGCCGGTGTAGCTGAAGCAGTTGAGCACCTGCGCAAACTTCAGGCGCTTCGTGTAGTCGTGCAGCGTCCCGCGGCTGTCGCGCTGATCGAGGTAATAGCCGGTCTTGTGTCCCAGGGCGATATCCAGGCCCAGGCGCCAGCCGTGTTCCTGCAGCTCGAAGGCCGTGGGACCGTCACCGCGCAGCCAGCCCGTGACCGCGGGCAAGCCCTCGAGCGCGCGCGAACTGGCGTCGGAGCGTTCGTACAGGCGCGGGCAGCCGGTCAGTTCCAGCAGCGCATCGGCAATCACATCCTTCCAGCGCTCCACGCCCGCAGCGCCGAACTGCGCCACCAGGGTGTCGCCGTAACGGTCCACCACCAGGCCCGGCAGTCCGTCGGACTCGCCGTGCACCAAGCGCAGACCGTTGCTGGCGATACCCATGCGCTCGCGCAGCGCAATGGCACGGCGCAGCGTGTCGCGGAAGAACGCGGAATCGATGCGCTGGGCCTGGTCAAAACTCCAGGCGCGCACGCGGATCTTGGAACTGGGCGAGTACGCGCCCCAGGCCAGGAACTGGCCGTCGGCGCTGTCCACGCGCACGGTTTCGCCGGCATCGGCGCCGCCCTTGGCAATGGCCCCGTCGAACACCCAGGGGTGGCGGCGCTGCAGCGAGCGCTCCTTACCGGGCTTGAGTCGAATGATCTTCATGCGGGGATTGTGCCCCGCGTGAAGTCAAGGTCTCAGGTAGACGAAGCCTTCGCGCGCCTGGAGCCGAGCGACCTCGGCCACGCCGGACGGCACGATCTTGGCTTCCATCGCCACCTTGGAGGCGTCGATCTTGCGCGAGACCAGGGTGTTGTTGCAGACCCGGAACTCCACGCCCTTGGCCGCCAGCTCGCCGATGGCGCCGGCAAAGGGTTGCTCCATCTGGTTGGTCGCGCCGTCGAGCAGGAAGTCGATGCCCAGACCGTGCGTGACCACCACGATCTTGGCCTTGGGGTCGGCTGCCAGGTGGTTGCGGATGTTGTTGATGGCGCGCGAGGCCTGCGGGATGCCTTCGCTCATGTGATAGACCGTCTTGATCACGTCATCGGCCGCGTGCGACGGCGCAGACATTGCAAGAAAGAGGGTCAGCAATGCAGCCTTGAAGGCCAGAAACAGTCGGGGCATGGGTGTGTCTCCAGTGGTGTGCGCCAGCAAGCGCAATCAAAAGAAGCGAGCAATGATATTTGCAAATAACATTTTCAATCGCCCTGCTCTGTTTCGTCAGCGGGTATTCCCGGTCGGCTGAGGGCCCACTGTCAGGACTTGGCGGGTCCGCGCCCCTTGGCGCGCGGGTGGGCTGCGTCGTAGGCACGGGCCAGGTGCTGGAAGTCCAGCCGGGTGTAGACCTGTGTGGTGCCGATGCTGGCGTGGCCCAGCAGCTCCTGCACCGCGCGCAGGTCGCCGCTGCTCTGCAGCACATGGCTGGCAAACGAGTGGCGCAGCATGTGCGGATGCACCGGGGTCGACAGACCGGCCAGCAGGGACCGGCGCTTGAGCCGCACCCGGATGTGCTGGGGGGTCAGGCGCGTGCCGTGGCGCCCGATGAACAGCGCCGGATCGTCGCCGGCCATGGCCGGGCGTGCCGTCAGCCAGCGCTGCAGCGCCTCCAGCGCCGAGCGGCCCACCGGCACGCTGCGTCGCTTGGCGCCCTTGCCCAGCACATGGGCCTCGCCCGCCTGCAGGTCGATCCAGCCCCGCGCCGTGCCACTGGCCGCCACATCCAGCCCCACCAGTTCGCCGATGCGCAGGCCGCAGCCGTAGAGCAGTTCGGTGATGCAGGCGTCGCGCGCCTCCAGCGCCGGGTCGTCGCCCTCTTCCACGTGCGAGGCCAGCTGCACCGACTCGTCCACACCCAGAGCCTTGGGCAAGGGCTTGCCGGCCTTGGGCGCGCGCACGTCCTGCACCGGGTTCTGGGTCACTAGGCCCTGGCGTCCGAGCCACACATAGAAGCCGCGCCAGCCGGAGAGGATGAGCGCGATGCCCCGCGCGCTGCGGCCGGCGCTGTGCATCTGGGCCACCCAGCGCCGCACGTGCCCGCTCTGCACCTGGCGCAGGCCCACGCCCGCGGACTGCGCGTTCTGCGCCAGCCGGGCCAGGTCGCCGGTGTAAAGCTCAACGGTGCGCACCGCCAGCCGCTTGTCGATGCGCACATGGGCAAGGTAGGCCTCGACCAGCGCCGCGTCATCGGCAGGGTTCATGGACACGGCACCGCTGCCCACGGCTCTGCCCTGTTCAGGGGCGCAGGCGCGAGAGGGCGGCGCTGGTCAGGTCGCCCATGCGTTCGAGGAATTCGGTGCCCATGTCGGCGGCGAAGCGCTGCGGGTCGGGCGAGCCCAGCACCAGCAGGCCGAACGCGTCCTGACCCTCGCCGGCGCGCAGAGGAATCAGGGCCAGCGAGGCCACCGCGCCCGGATCGACCAGCCAGCCGGCCGCCTCCAGGCCCGGATTGGCGCCGCAGTAAGGGCGCGGCAGCGACGAGGCAAAGGCCTGCACATCGTCGCTGGCGCCCTGGGCATAGGACTGGCCGGAGAAGTCCTCCGCCACTCCCCACAGCTTGATCGCCACCTGCGGCACATTGAACTGGGCCGCCATTTCGCGCGCCGCCACCAGCGGCAGGTCCTGCGTGTCGCGGGTCATCAACAGCTCGCGGGTCCAGCGGTGCAGGCGGTCGGCGATGGCCGAGTTTTCCTGACCATGGCGGATCATCTCGGCCGAGCGCAGCTCCAGGCCCTTGATCTTCTCGCGCAGCATCTCGGCCTGGCGCTCCTGCAGGCTCACCGCGCGCTGGCCGTGGGGGCTGCTCAGCTGCACAGCCGCCAGCACGCCGGCATGGCGCTCGAAGAAGTCGGGTGTGTTGGCCAGGTAGTTGGCGATGTCGTCTTCGGTGATCGGAGGAATGGTCGGGTCGGTCATTGGAGTGTGTCGATCCTGATGTTCAGGCCAGCTCGGGGACGTCGATGTCGCCCTCGAACACCGAGGTGGCCGGTCCGGTCATGAAGACCGGGGCGTCATGCGCCGCATTGTCGCGCCACGCGATGGTCAGGCGGCCGCCGCGCGTCTCGACGTCGACGCGCTCGTCCAGCAGGCCCAGGCGGATGCCGGCCACCACCGCCGCGCAGGCGCCAGTGCCGCAGGCCAGGGTTTCGCCCACGCCGCGCTCATACACACGCAGTCGCACGTTCGTACGGTCCACCACCTGCAGGAAGCCAGCGTTGACGCGCGCCGGGAACTGCACGTGGCGCTCGATCTGCGGACCCCAGGTGGACACGGGCGCCGTGTCCACGTTGTCCACCAGCAGCACCGCATGGGGATTGCCCATGGACAGCACGGCCACAGGCGCCACGTCGCCGCCGGTCAGCGGCAGCGTCCAGCGCTCGAAGTTCCCCATGGGCGTGGGCGCCTGGCCGGCGGCGTCGAAGGGCACGCGCGTCAGGTCGAAGATGGGCGCCCCCATGTCCACGGTCACGCGGCCGTCTTCATTCAGGGAAAGGCTGATCTCGCCGTGCTTCACCTTGACGCGGACCGGGTTCAGGTCGGTCAGGCCCTTGTCGCGAACGAAGCGCACGAAGCAGCGCGCACCGTTGCCGCAATGTTCGACTTCGCCACCGTCGGCGTTGTGAATCACGTACTCGAAGTCCACGCCGTCCGACGGCGCGGGGCGCACCGACAGGATCTGATCGGCGCCGACGCCGAAGTGGCGGTCGGCCAGGAAACGGTACTGGGCCGCGCTCAGGCCCAGGCGGCCGCGGGTCTCGTCGAGCACGACGAAGTCGTTGCCCGCGCCCTGCATTTTGGTGAAGTGCACTCGCATGGTTCGATTATCCGCCCACCCCGGTGCGCGCCGTGCCGGTGCATGCGCACCGCCGCGGACCGGCACGCACCTCGCGCGCCACACTGCGCACAAAGCCGGTGCTGTTTTGTATGCAATCTTGTGCAAATTGCATACAAAACAGCTGGCACGGCTCGTGCAACAGGCTCGGCATGGACGCAGAAACCCCCGCCCCCGCCGCCGTCGAACTGATCGCCCTGACCAAGCAGTACGGTCCGGGCGCCGTGGCCGTCGACGCCATCAACCTGCGCATCGCCGCCAACAGCTACTGCTGCCTGCTCGGCCCCTCGGGCTGCGGCAAGAGCACCACGCTGCGCATGATCGCGGGGCATGAGAGCACCACCAGCGGCGACATCCTGCTTGAGAACCGCAACATCACCAACCTGCCCGCCGCGGCGCGCGGCACGGCCATGATGTTCCAGAGCTTCGCGCTGTTTCCGCACCTCTCGGCGCTGGACAACGTCGCTTTCAGCCTGAAGATGAAAGGGGTGGCCAAGGCCGAGCGCCACGCCCGCGCACAGGATCTGCTGCAGCGCGTGGCCATGGGGCACCTGGCGCACCGCAAACCCGGCGAACTCTCCGGTGGCCAGCAGCAGCGCGTGGCGCTGGCGCGAGCCCTTATCACCCAGCCGCGCGTGCTGCTGCTGGACGAGCCGCTGTCCGCGCTCGACCCCTTCCTGCGCATCCAGATGCGCGCCGAGCTGCGCCACTGGCAGAAGGAGCTGGGTCTGACCTTCATCCACGTCACTCACAGCCAGGAAGAGGCGATGGCGCTGGCCGACACCATGGTGGTGATGAACCACGGCCGCATCGAACAGGCCGGACCGCCCCACACCGTCTACAACCGGCCGGCCAGCGAGTTCGTGGCCCGTTTCATGGGCGGCCACAACGTGCTGCAGACCGCCGACGGCAAAGTCGCTGTGCGCAACGACCACATCCGCCTGACCGAGGCCGGCAGCACCGGCTGGACCGCCACCGTGAGCGACGTGGAGTACCAGGGCACCTACGTGCTGCTGGGCCTGCAGCTCGACGGCGACGGTGGCGACCGGGGTGTGTCCGTGATGCTGCCCGAAGCGAGCTTTGTCGACCGCCCCTGGACCACCGGCGAGCGCGCCGACCTGAGCTGGAACCCGGCCCAGGCGCACGCCCTCGCCGCCTGAACCCGTCTGCTTGCCTTTCCCCTCCCCTGTCCCTCCCCACCTGAACCCAAGGAGTTCTCCATGTCCGATTCCACCGACCTCCCGCAAGACGGCCTGTCGCGCCGCAGCCTGCTGCAAGGCACCGCCGGCTTGGCCGGCATCCTGGCCAGCGGCCTCTCGCCGGCCATCGCACAGGAAAAGATCACCCTGCGCTACCTGGGCACCGCGGTGAACCAGGACAAGACCATCGCCGAGAAGTTCGAGAAGGACACCGGCATCAAGATCCAGTACGTGGCCGTGACCACCGACGACGTGACCAAGCGCGCCGTCACCGCGCCCAACAGTTTCGACCTGATCGACACCGAGTACTTCTCGCTCAAGAAGATCGTGCCGACCGGCAACCTCAAGGGCATCGACGTCAAGAAGATCAAGAACGCCGACAAGATCACCAGCCTGTTCACCACCGGCACCGTGGCCGGCAAGGCCGTGGGCGACCAGGGCACCGCGCCCAAGAAGGTGATCTTCCTGGAAGGCGAGAAGAGCAAGGTCTTCGCCAAGAGCCCGACCCAGTTCATGTCGCTGATCCCCACGGTCTACAACGCCGACACGCTGGGCATCCGCCCCGACCTGATCAAGCGCCCGATCGACAGCTGGAAGGAACTGCTCAACCCCGAATTCAAGGGCAAAGCCGCCATCCTGAACATCCCCTCCATTGGCATCATGGACGCCGCCATGGTGGTCGAGGCCATGGGCATCCACAAGTACGCCGACAAGGGCAACATGACCAAGGCCGAGATCGACCTGACGATCAAGACCCTGATCGAGGCCAAGAAGGCCGGCCAGTTCCGCGCGCTGTGGAAGGACTTCAACGAGTCCGTGAACCTGATGGCGTCGGGCGAAGTGGTGATCCAGTCGATGTGGAGCCCGGCTGTCACCGCCGTGCGCACCAAGGGCATCGCCTGCAACTTCCAGCCGCTCAAGGAGGGCTACCGCGCCTGGGCCGCCGGCTTCGGTCTGCCGGCCACCCTGTCGGGCCGCAAGCTCGACGGTGCCTACGAGTTCATCAACTGGTTCCTCGACGGCTGGGCCGGTGCGTACCTCAACCGCCAGGGCTACTACAGCGCCGTGCTGGACACCGCCAAGTCCAAGATGGAAGCCTACGAGTGGGCCTACTGGATGGAAGGCAAACCCGCCACCCAGGACATCAAGAGCCCCAACGGCGACGTGCTGGCCAAGGCCGGTGCGGTGCGCGACGGCGGCAGCTACGAAGCGCGCATGGGTGGCATCGCCTGCTGGAACGCGGTCATGGACGAGAACGAGTACATGGTCCGCAAGTGGAATGAATTCGTCGCCGCCTGACAACCCAGCCCTCTGAGCCCATGAGCACGAACACCGCCGTGACGGCCCCCGTCACCGACAGCCCCAACCGAACGCTGCACGCCTGGTGGCAGGCGGCGCCGTACACGCTGGTGTTCGTGCTGTTCTTCCTGATCCCGCTCGGCCTGGTGCTGATGGTCAGCTTCTGGGACTTCAACGAGTACGAACTGATCCCGGCCTTCACGGTCCGCAACTACCTGTCCATCTTCGAGGGCTGCTCGGCGCTCACCGAACACGGTGACTTCTGCGTCACGCTCTCGACCTATTTGTCCACGCTGAAGTTCAGCTTCCTGGTCTGGCTGATCACGCTGGTGCTGGGCTTTGCGGTGGCGTACTTCCTGGCCTTCCACGTGCGTTCCTCGGGCATGCAGACCGCGCTCTTCGTTCTGTGCACCGTACCGTTCTGGACATCGAACGTCATCCGCATGATTTCCTGGGTGCCGCTGCTGGGTCGCAACGGCCTGGTCAACCAGAGCCTGCAGGGCATCGGCCTGATCGACCAGCCCATCGAATGGCTGCTGTTCTCCGACTTCTCGGTGGTGCTGGCCTTCGTGCACCTCTACACCATGTTCATGATCGTGCCCATCTTCAACAGCATGATGCGCATCGACCGCAGCCTGCTCGAAGCCGCCAGCGACGCCGGGGCGAGCGCCTGGCAGACGCTGTGGAACGTCATCGTGCCGCTGTGCAAGACCGGCATCATCATCGGCTCGATCTTCGTCATCACCATCGTCATGGGCGACTTCGTGACCATCGGTGTCATGGGCGGCCAGCAGATCGCCTCGGTCGGCAAGATCATCCAGGTGCAGACCAGCTACCTGCAGTTCCCGCTGGCCGCGGCCAACGCGGTGATCCTGCTGGCCGTGGTGCTCATGATCATCTGGGGCCTGACGCGCCTCGTGGACATCCGGAAGGAACTCTGATCATGCAAGCCCGAGTCTCCGATGCGCGCGCCGCCGGTTTCTGGCCGCTGGCCATCGTATTCGCCCTGTTCGTGCTGTTCATGTACGGCCCGATGTTCGTGATCTTCGTGCTCTCCTTCCAGGGGCCGGAGGGCGGACTCACCTTCCCGATGCGGGGCTGGTCGCTGCACTGGTTCCGCCAGCTCGCAGAGGGCCTGGGCACGGTGGACATCGGCGCCGCCTTCACCCGCTCGCTGATGCTGGGCGCGGTGGTCATGGCCTTCACCGTGTTGCTGTCGGTGCTGGCGGGTCTGGCCTTCCGCAAGAAGCTCGCGGGTGGCAATGCGCTGTTCTACGTGACCGTGGCCAGCCTGATCATGCCGTCCATCATCGTGTCGCTGGGCATCGGCCTGCAGTTCCGCCTGCTCGACGGCGGGCTCAAATGGTTGCTCGAAGCCGCGGGCGCCACCACCACGCTGGAGGAATACGGCACCGCGCTGGGCCTGTTCACCTCGGCCCTGGGCGCACACCTGACCTGGACCCTGCCGTTCGGCCTGCTGATCATGTTCGCGGTGTTCAACCGCTTCAACCCGGCCTATGAAGAGGCGGCGCGCGACCTCGGCGCCACACCCTGGCAGACCTTCCGCCACGTCGTGCTGCCCCTCATCGGCCCCTCGGTGGTCGGCGTGGGCATGTTCGGCTTCACCCTCAGCTGGGACGAAATCGCCCGCACATCGCAGGCCATCGGCGATGTCAACACCCTGCCACTGGAGCTGCAAGGCCTCACAGCCACCGTCACCACGCCGGCCATCTACGCGCTGGGCACAGTGACCACGGTCGTGTCCTTCGCCGTGATGGGCATCACCGTCGGCCTCGCCCTCTGGCTGAAGAAGAAATGAAAACCGCCGCGACGCCGCTGTCCGACCAGGCGATCTACGAGCGCATGGTCTCAGCCATCCTCGACCACCAGCTGCCGCCCGGCACCAAGCTGGTGGAGGACCGGCTGGCGGCGGCCTTCGGCGTCTCGCGCACGCGCATCCGGCCGGTGCTGGTGCGGCTGGCCAACGAGAAGGTGGTCACGCTCACGCCCAACCGGGGCGCGGCGATTGCCGAGCCCAGCGAGCAGGAGGCGCACGAAGTGTTCGAGGTGCGGCGCATGATCGAGCCGCTGCTGGTCGAGCGCTTCATCGCCCAGGCCACCACCGCCCAGATCCAGGCGCTCAAGACCTGCATCCGCGACGAAGAGGCCGCGCGCAAGGCCGGTGACATGCGGCGCGCCATCCGGCTCTCGGGCGACTTCCACCTGCAGATCGCCGAACACGCCGGCCACCAGACCCTGGGCGGCATCCTGCGCGAACTGGTCTCGCGCACCTCGCTCATCCTCATGGCCTACAGCGCGCCACACGCCCAGGCGCGCGAGGACGCCACCGCCTGCGGCTGCCAGGAACACCGCGCCCTGCTCGCCGCCATCCAGCTGCGCGACGCCAAGGAAGCCGCGCGCCTGATGCGCGAGCACCTGGAGCGGCTGGAATCACAACTCAGTTTCACGTCCACACCGGAGGCGGCACCGGACCTGCTGGCGCTGTTCGGTTCATGAAACGGCTGCTGGTCATCAACCCCAACACCTCGGAGCGTGTCAGCGCGCTGCTGCAGCAGCACGTGCAGGCCGCTGCCGGATCGCACGTGGCGGTGCGCACCGTCACCGCCCGCTTCGGCGCGCCCTACATCGCCGACGAGGCCAGCTACGCGGTGGCTGCGCACGCGGCGCTGGACGCCTGGGCTGTCGACCTCGCAGGACCTCAGTCACCACCGGACGCGGTCCTCATCGGCTGCTTCGGCGACCCCGGCCTGATGGCGCTGCGCGAGTCCAGTCCGGCGCCCGTCACCGGTCTGGCCGAGGCCGCCTTCATCGAGGCCGCGCGCCACGGGCGCTACGCCATCGTCACCGGCGGCGAGCGCTGGGGCCCCATGCTGCAACGACTGGCGCAGGCCCTGGGTCAGGCGCAGCAGCTGGCCGGTATCCACACCGTGGCCCCCACCGGCGCGCAATTGGCCGCGGACCCGGCCGCCGCCCACCGTCTGCTGGCCCAGGCCTGCCGCGACGCGGCCCACCAGCTGGGCGTGCAGGCGGTCATCCTGGGAGGTGCCGGTCTTGCCGGCATGGCCGCGGTCGTGCAGGCCCAGGTGCCCGTGCCGGTGATCGACAGCGTGACCGCCGGCACCCACTGGGCACTGCGCACCACACCGCTGCCACCGGTGCGCCAGACGCCGGGCTTCGAAATCGCGTGGCAGGGCCTCTCGCCGGAAATGACCCGGCTCGGCCCTGGCAGTTGACTTGACCGCGGGCGTGGTGGCTCGGGTCACTGTCCGCTGGCGCAGAGCTGCTCTTCGTATTCCTGGCGAAGTCGCGCCCAGGTGCTCCACAGCGAGGGTGGCCGGCGGCCTTCGAGGTGAGCAGTCAACAACGCCAGGTGCGCATGCCAGCCCGCACAGACGTTCAAGATCAGGCGCTCACCGATCAGCTGGCTGTGCGTCAAGGTCAGCATCACACCGTCGCCGCGCGGCTCCAGTTCGATGCACACCTCGCCCACGCCGGGCCAGATGTAGCGCATCCGCCGCGGGGGATCGACGTCGATGAACTGGCAGGTGGCCCGGGACTCTTCCGGAAATCCGTCCGGCCGTTCAGCGCTGGATCCGGACAGGTCGTCGTTGCGCCACACCAGCTCGAACGAGGCGCCTGCGTGGAGCGGCATGGTTCCGCTGGCCAGCCAGCGGCGGCGCAGATCGCTGTCGGTCAGGTAGGACCACACCCGCTCGATGGAGCCGGGCAGCTGGCGCTGCAGGAGCAGCGTGTTCGCGTCGGTCAGGGTACCGCGCAGGTCGTTGAAATGCGAGTCGGTCATCGTGAACTCCGTTTGGGTGGGGGGGAAGTTTTCGGGGCGGTGCTTCGCTGCCGACGGGAGGGCGCCGCATCGCTGGCCGAGGCCGCGGCGCCTTCTTCGAGCAACAGCGCTTCCAGCCGATCCAGGCGGGCGTTCCAGAAGGCCTCGTATCGCCGCAGCCATTCGTCGGCAGCGCGCAGGGGAGCGGCATTCAGGTGGCACACGTGGATGCGGCCCAACACCTCGCGCGAGATGAGGCCGGCGCCTTCGAGCGCCTTGATGTGCTTGGACGCCGCCGCCAGCGACATGCTCAGCGGCTCGGCCAACTGGCCAACGGTCTGCTCGCCCTGCGCCAGGCGATGGAGCATCTGCCGCCGTGTCGGGTCACCCAGGGCGTGGAAGACGGCATCGAGTTGGGATTCTTGAAGTTCAACCATGTGGTTGAATGTATGACGCGAATCGACCTTTGTCAACCAACTGGTTGAATTTATTCAAATGGCATAGCGGGTGCAGTTCATCCGCCAGGAACCTGCCGGCAGGGGCTCTCGCAAACCCCAAGCCCGCGCGACGGCAATCACCCCGCGGTCCACGCACAATGTGCGCATGGTCCGCCCCACACAACTGCTCCACCCCCAGCGCGCACCCGCCCCGGTGCGCCCCGCCGCCACCGTGCTGCTGCTGCGCGATTCGCCGCAGGGCATCGAGGTGCTGATGACGCGCCGTTCGATGACGGCCAGCTTCGCGCCTGGTGCCTATGTGTTCCCCGGCGGTGGCATCGACGCCGACGACGAGCAGGCGCACGGCCAGTCCACCCGCAGGGCTACGCAAAGCGATGCTCACCTCACGCAGGCCATCGCCGCCATCCGCGAGAGCTTCGAGGAACTGGGCATCCTGCTCGCGCGCCGGGCCGACGGCTCGCACCTGTCCACTGCGCAGATCGCGGCACTCGACCGCCAGGCCCCGTTCGCAGCGCAGTGCGCAGAACAAGGGCTGACACTCTCGGGTGCGGAGGTTTTCGTGCTCGCGCACTGGATCACCGACCGCGACCTGCCACGCCGCTTCGACGTGCCTTTCCTCGTGGCGCGCATGCCAGAGGGCCAGGAACCGGTGGCAGACGAATCGGAGCAGTTCGAACCGCTGTGGGTGCGCCCGGCCGACGCGCTGGCGCGCCACGCCGCCGGCCAGTTCTTCATCATCTTCCCGACCATCCGCACGCTGGAACGGCTGCAGGCCTATCCCACCGTGGACGCTGTGTTGCAGGCCTGTGCGATCAACGACGAGCCGCTGTTTACCAGCTGCCCGCGCGCCGGCCTGATGAACGCCCACGAGTCGCGCCACATGGAGCACGAGGCGCCGTTCGGCGAACTCGCCCTGGTCTGCCCCGACGGTCTGATCGTGCACGAGCTGTCCTGGCAGACCGAGCGCCCGGTGCCGCTGCTCAAGAACGTGCAGCGCCTGACCGCACCCAACCCCGGCTTCATGACCGGACCCGGCACCAACAGCTACGTCGTCGGTGACCCGGCCACCGGTCACATCGTGATCGACCCCGGACCGGACGACGCAGGCCACATCGAGCGCCTCTGGCGCGCTGCGGGCGGCGACATCCGGGCCATCGTCTGCACCCATTCGCACGCCGACCACTCGCCCGGCGCGCCCCGACTGCAGGCGCTGTGCGCGGCAGCCGACCTCGGCCGACCGCCCATCCTGGGCCTGCCCAGCGCCCCCACCGCGCGCGCCGGCAGCCAGTTCACGCCGGAACGCGCGCTGGCCGACGGTGAACGCCTGGTCCTGGTCGGTGCAGACGGTGACCGGCTCAGCAGCCACACCCTGCAGGTCGTGCACACGCCCGGCCACGCAGCCAACCACCTCTGCCTGCTGCTGGAGGAAGACGGCCTGCTGTTTTCCGGCGACCACATCCTCAACGGCAGCACCACCGTGATCGACCCGCCCGACGGCCACATGGGCGACTACCTCGATTCGCTGGACAGGCTCGACCGGCTGTGCGAGCAACACGGTGTGCATTTCATCCTGCCCGCGCACGGCTACGTGCTGGGCGACCACCCGCGCAGCGCCGACAACCCGGCCTCGCCCGAACACGGCGGCGCACGCGCTGCCATCGCCCACCTGAAAGCCCACCGCCTCGCACGCGAAGCCAAGGTGGCGCGCGCGATGCAGACGATGCCCGACGGCACGATGGACGACTGGGTGAAGATTGCCTACGACGACGTGCCCGAGCGTCTGTGGCCGGTGGCCAAACGCTCCATGCTGGCGCACGTCGAACACATCCAGAGCCTGGGAGGATTCAACGCATGAGACCCCGCGACTGTGCAGCCCGGCTGCTGCTTCTGGCCATCACCCTGCCCGTCACCGCGTCCGCCAGCATGAACCTGGCTCTTGAAAAAGGCTGCCTGAGCTGCCACGGCACGCCGCCGCGCGGCAAGGCGCCGACCATGGCCGAGCTCGCCAGCCGCTACGCGTCCGCCAAGGGCAACGAAGCGGAAATCACCAAACTCACGGCCCACCTGCGCGAACACCACCTGTTCGGCGGCGTGCCAGCCCACGAGCGGCTGAGCGCCGAAGAGGCCGAGCGCTTCGTGCGCTGGTTGGTCGACGGCGGCCGCTGAAAGACCACCCCATGCGCATCGCCTTCGTCTCCGACATCCATGGCAACCTGGCCGCACTCGACGCGGTCATCGACGACATCGCCCGGCGCCAGGTCGACGAAGTCGTGAACCTGGGCGACACGCTCAGCGGCCCGCTGCTACCGCTGGAGACAGCCCAGCGCCTGCACCCCCTGCCCTGGCTGCATGTGGCCGGCAACCACGAGCGGCAGGTGCTGCGCCTGCCGCTGGAACGCCAGAATCCGTCCGACGCCTACACCAGCAGTCAGCTGGCAGAAGCCGACAAGTCCTGGCTGGCCAGCCATGCCGACCCGTGTGACCCCCGCCTGCACCGCGGCGAAGTCTGGCCCGAGCGCCTGGGTCGTGACGTGGCCCTGTGCCACGGCAGCCCGCGCAGCGACATCGAGTACCTGCTGGAAACCCCGGTCGGTGAAGAAGCGCGGCTGGCCACGCCGGACGAGATCATGGGACGGCTGGACGGCCGAATCCCGTCTCACATCACCCTGCTGGCCTGCGGGCATTCCCATGTGCCGCGGTTGGTGCGTCTGGGCAGCGGCCTGCTGATCGTCAACCCCGGCAGCGTGGGCCTGCCGGCCTACGACGACGACCACCCGTACCCGCAATCGACCTACCACCGCATCGAAACCGGCAGCCCGGATGCGCGCTACGCCATCGCCGAGAAGCGCGATGGCCGGTGGTTCTGCGAGCTGGTCAGCGTGCCCTATGACCACGAGTCGGCGGCACAGCAGGCCGACCTGCGCCAGCGCACAGATTGGTCGCATGCCTTGTGCACGGGCTGGATGCCGCGCTGAACGCCGGAGCAGCGCACAGGCACACCCTTGGCACGTCTGCTATACAGCATCCCCACGTCAACAGATGCGCCCCGATGAAACAACAACCCTGGAAACAACGACTGGACGCAGCAGCAGGCCTCTTCTTGGCCTGCTGTGCGAGCGCCTCCATGGCCTGCACGCCCAGCGAACCAGGATGCACGGCAGATAGCGGCGACTGGATGGTCTACATGCAGGAGCACCTGCCGCGCCAGCTCTGCGCAGCCCCTTCACCTTTCGTCGAATGCACATCGACCCCGTCCCAGTGTTCGGAACTGGCCACTGACGCAGTACAGGCATGCCTGGCAGAACATGCGCGCCGTATTCCCAGCATGCTGAACCGGGCAGAGGCGGGCGACTGGGGCGAGACCGTGGCGGACTGCGCAGGCAGACGAATCTTTTTGGGTGTCACCCAACGCGGCGCATTGAGCGCGGCCTGCAAACAGTGGCTGCAGCCAGCGGCATCCACCGGCCGAGCGGCGCCCCCGGATCGAACCGAACAGATGATCGCGCGCTCCCCCAGGCTCACACAACTGGACGCCGAGCTGAAACAGCTTGTGGTGGAACTCGAGGTGAACCACATGCTCATGGAGATCGACCACCCGGCACCCAATCCACACGGGGACGCCCAACGCGCGTGGCAGCAAGCCATCGCACAGCGGTGCGACTCACCGGTCTGCCTTGAGAAGGCCTACAAAAAGCGCATCAGGGAACTCAAAGCGGCCTTGAAGTAGCCTGGCCGCGTGCCTAGCCGCGCGCAAGCACGGTGCGCTGGTCATGCAGAAATAAAGTGTGAAGCGCGCCGATAAGCCGGATTCTGTGCACCCGGGTTGCCCCGGATGTGACCGCCATTCCTCTGGGCCGGGGGTCGCCCACCCGGCTCGGTGCTACCTACCCGCCAGCTCCGCGGAACCACATCAACGCTGGCCTATTTGGTATTGCTGCGCGTAGAGATTGCCCGTTTCACCCCGGCTGGTCTGCCTTGCGGCACTCCCACCGGACTCGTCTCTGTTGCTCTGATCCTCACCTTAGGGCCTTGCAGGTTGCCCTGCCCGACTGGTCGGTGGAGAGGTGTTACCTCCTACGCTGTCCTGTGCAGTCCGGACGTTCCTCCAGCACACCCTTTCGGGTCTCGTGCCAGCGGCGGTCTGGCGCGCTTCACGGACACGATTATCCCTGTTCAGATCAGTTTTCTGATCTTGCGGTGCCGCCACACCGTCTGGTAGTAGCCGCTCTGAAGCACCAGCATGGTCACATAGGCCACGGGGAACGCGATCCAGATGCCCTCCAGACCCAGGCGCGCATCCAGCAGATACGCCACCGGCAGCTGCACGCCCAGGATGCAGAACACCGAGATCGCCATCGGCACCAGCACGTCGCCACTGGCGCGCATGATGCCGCCGATCACCGCCTGGAAGCCGAACACAAGAATGCTCCAGAGCATCAGGTGCAGCAGGTGCTGGGCCTGCGCGTGCACGCTCTCCTGCGTGAGGAACAGGCCCAGCGCCCAGCCAGAGATGGCGTAGCCCAGCAGCACCAGCCCGCCGGTGAGCGCGGCGTTCAGGCCCAGGCCGGTCTTGAGGATGGCGCCCAGGCGCTCGGTGCGGCCCGCGCCGATGGTCTGCGCCGCGAGGATGGACGCCGTGATGGCGATGGAGAGCGCCGGGAACTGCACGTAGTTGACGATCTGCGTCACCGCCCCGTAGGCTGCCGTGGCCTGCGAGCCGTGGCCGTTGACCAGGGCCAGGATCACCAGCTCGGACAGCGAGATGACCACCATCTGCAGGCCCGTGGGAAGACCGATGCGCAAGACCTTGCCCAGGATGGGCCGGTCCAGTTTCAGCGCGTGCAGCAGCTGGCGGTCGGGCGCCAGCACGTGGTTCAGCCCCCGCAGGCGCAGCGTTAGAAACGTCAAGGCCGCCAGTTGCGACACGAAGCCCGCCAGCGCCGCGCTGCGGATGCCCAGGGGCGGCAGTCCGATCCAGCCCTTGATCAGCAGCGGGGTCAGCGCCAGGCCGACCGTGGTCGAGATGAGCAGCGCCAGCAGCGGCGAGACCGTGTCGCTGACCCCGCGCAGCAGCTGGGTGAGCAAGATGAACACCAGCAGCAGGGGCATGAACAGCATCATCATGCGGGCGTAGGCCACCGCGTCGTCCAGCACGTCGGCGGGCGTGCCCAGCGCCACCATGGCCTCGCGCGCGAACACTGTGCCGGCCACCGCGGCCACCAGGCCGATCACTGCACCCAGCGTGATCGCCGTGCCGGCAATGGCCTTGACCTTGTGCGGCTCGCGCGCGCCCCAGGCCTGGCCGATCAGCACCGAGGCTCCGGCGCCCAGGCCGATGATCAGCGAGATGAAGAAGAACACGATGGGGAACATGCCCGAGACCGCCGCCAGCGCGTGGGTGCCCAGCATCTGGCCGATGTAGATGCCGTTGAGCGTGCCCGAGAGGCCCTGCAGGATGTTCGACAGCACCATGGGCACGAGGAACAACAGATAAATGCGCCACAGGGGTTTGGTGGCGGGCGGATGGGAGGGGTCGAACGTCTGGGACATGGTTTATTTTACCCGGGTAAATTATTTTACCCGGGTGAATTTGGTGACAGCGGTTCTTGTGGACGCCCAGCGACAATAACGGCCTTCTCTGCTTGATGAACACAAGCCCCACGAGACCATGATCCGCATCGCCGAACTCAAACTGCCCCTGGCCGAGGTGCCCGCCGAGCACCGCCGCGCCGCCGACGCCCCCACCGAAACCGACCAGGATCGCGTGCCGCCGCCGCACCCGGCGGCCGCCCTCACCCGCCTGGCCGCCCAAGCGCTGCAGGTGGCCCCCGAGGCCATCGCCACACTGTCGGTGTTCAAACGCAGCTTCGATGCGCGCAAGGCCGACCTGCTGGCGGTCTACATCGTGGACGTGGCACTGGCCGACCCGTCGCTGGAACCGCGCCTGCTGGCGCAGCACGAGAAAAACCCCCACATCCTTCCCACGCCCGACATGGCCTGGCACCCACCCGGACATGCGCCGGCCGGCTGGCCCGCCGACGAGGCCGACCGGCCGGTGGTGATCGGTCTGGGCCCCTGCGGCCTGTTCACCGCCCTGGCGCTGGCGCAGATGGGTCTGAAGCCCATCGTGCTCGAACGCGGCAAGCCGGTGCGCGAACGCACCAAGGACACCTGGGGCCTGTGGCGCCGCAAGGTACTGAACCCGCAGAGCAACGTGCAGTACGGCGAGGGCGGCGCCGGCCTGTTCTCCGACGGCAAGCTCTACAGCCAGATCAAGGACCCGCGCTTCCTAGGCCGCAAGGTGATGCAGGAGTTCGTGGACGCCGGCGCGCCGACCGAGATCCTCTACCAGGCGCACCCGCACATCGGCACCTTCAAGCTGGTCAAGGTGGTCGAGGCCATGCGCGAGAAGATCGTGGCGCTGGGCGGCGAAATCCGCTTCCAGCACCAGGTCACGGGCGTGGTGCTGGCGCCGGCCGGCGAAGGCCAGCAGCGGCTCACCGCCCTGCGCGTGCAGCGGCTCGACACTGGCGACGCCATCGAAATGCCCGCACGCCACGCCGTCTTCGCGCTCGGCCACAGTTCGCGCGACACCTTTGCCATGCTGCACGACGCGGGCGTCTACCTCGAAGCCAAGCCGTTCTCGGTGGGTTTCCGCATCGAGCACCCGCAGGGCGTGATCGACCGCGCGCGCTGGGGCCGCCACGCCGGCCACCCGCTGCTGGGCGCCGCCGACTACAAGCTCGTGCACCACGCGAAGAACGGCCGCGCGGTCTACAGCTTCTGCATGTGCCCGGGTGGCACCGTGGTCGCCGCCACCAGCGAGCCCGGCCGCGTCGTCACCAACGGCATGAGCCAGTACTCGCGCAACGAGCGCAACGCCAACGCCGGCATGGTGGTCGGCATCGACCTGGCCGACTACCCGACGCGTTTCCCGCAGGATCTGCCGTTGTGGACCGCCGCCTTCGGCGAAACCGACGGCCCGCGCTACGCGAAAGAGGCTGAGTCCCTGGCCGCCAAAGGCCAGACGCACCCGCTGGCCGGCATCGTGCTGCAGCGCCAGCTCGAAGCCCGGGCGTTCGAGCTGGGCGGCCAAAGCTACGAGGCGCCGGGCCAGAAGGTCGGGGACTTCCTGGCGGGCCAACCATCCACGGCTTTCGGCGAAGTGCTGCCGTCCTACAAGCCCGGCGTGAAACCGGGCGATCTGGCCCCGGCCCTGCCGGCCTACGCCATCGAAGCGATGCGCGAGGCGCTGCCAGTGTTCGGCCGCAAGATCAAGGGCTACGACATGCCCGACGCCATGCTCACCGGCGTCGAGACCCGCACCAGCTCGCCGCTGCGCATCACGCGTGGCGACGACCTGCAGAGCCTGAACACGCGCGGCCTCTACCCGGCCGGCGAGGGCGCGGGTTATGCGGGCGGCATCCTCTCCGCAGGGGTCGACGGCATCAAGGTGGCCGAGGCGGTGAGCAAAGCCGTTCTCGGCGGCTGAACACCGCTGGTTACAACTGGCTCGCCAGCTTTACACCGGGTGCAGGCCGGCTTGACACAGGCCCCGCACAGTGGAGGCTCCTTCAACACACGGAGACCTCCATGAACTCCTCCCCCCGTTCCCTCCTGATCCCCGTCCTGACCGGCGTGATGGCCCTCGCCGGCACCAGCGCCGCACAGGCGCAGGACGAACGAGGTCGCGTGCTCAGCAGCACCCCGGTGATCCAGCAGGTTGCCGTGCCGCAGCAGGTCTGCCAGAACGTGACCGTGCGCGAGCCGGCCCGCACCTCCGGTGCCGGCGCCATCATGGGCGCGATTGCCGGCGGCGCGATGGGCAACGCCATCGGTGACGGCAACGGCCGCGCCGCGGCCACCGCCATCGGCCTGTTCGGTGGCGCCATCCTGGGCAACAAGATCGAAGGCAAAGGCCAGGCACACACCCGCACGGTGCAGGAGTGCAGCACGCAGAACGTGATGGAAAACCGCGTCGTGGCCTACAACGTGGTCTACGAATACGCAGGCCGCCAGTACAGCACCCAGATGCCGCAGGACCCCGGCCGCTGGGTCCCGGTCAGCGTGATGCCGGTCGGTGCTGCACCGGCCTACGGCCCCGGCTACCGCCCGCAGGCCTCGAACGCGCCGGAAGTGGTGCGCATCGGTGGCCAGCGCCCGTACCGCCACGACGACCGCCGCTGGCGCGAGCGCGACGACGAGCAGTGGGACCGCTACTACCGCTGAGTCCCAAGCAAATCAGCCAACAAAAAACGCGACCTTTGGGTCGCGTTTTTCATGGCCAGGAAAACATCACAGTTTCTGCAGCGCTGCGATGCGCTCTTCCATGGGCGGGTGGGTGGAGAACAGCTTGCCCAGACCGCCGGTGATACCCATGGCCTGCATGGTCTTGGGCAGTTCGCCCGGGGTCAGGCCGCCCAGGCGGGCCAGCGCGTTGATCATCGGCTGCTTGCGGCCCATCAGCTGGGCGGCGCCGGCGTCGGCGCGGAACTCGCGCTGGCGCGAGAACCAGGCCACGATGATGGCGGCGACGAAGCCCAGCACGATGTCCAGCACGATGGTGGTGACCATGTAGCCGATGCCGGGTCCGGAGTTGCTGTCGCTGCCACGGCGCAGGAAGCTGTCCACCGCGTAGCCGATCACGCGGCTGAGGAATACGACGAAGGTGTTCATCACGCCCTGGATCAGGGTCATGGTGACCATGTCGCCGTTGGCCACGTGGGCCACCTCGTGGCCGATCACGGCCTCGACCTCTTCCCGCGTCATGTTCTGCAGCAGGCCGGTGGACACCGCCACCAGGGCGGAGTTCTTGAAGGCGCCGGTGGCAAAGGCGTTGGGGGCGCCTTCATAGATGGCGACTTCGGGCATGCCGATGCCGGCCTTTTCGGCGAATTTCTGCACCGTCTGCACGATCCAGGCCTCGTCGGCCGTTTGCGGCTGGTTGATGACGCGCGCACCGGTGCTCATCTTGGCCATGGTCTTGCTCATCAGCAGCGAGATGGTTGCGCCGCCGAAGCCCATGATCAGCGAGAAGCCCGCCAGTGCGGTCATGTTCAGGCCGTTGGCCGTGAGGTAGCGGTCCACGCCCAGGATGCGCGAGGTGACCATCAGCACCGCCATCACGGCGACGTTGGTCAGAACGAACAGGAAGATGCGTTTCATGCAGGCTCCAAGGATTGAAACAAGGGTCGGATCATAGTGGGGGCCCCTGCCCCCGTTTCAAGCGCGGGATCAGACCTGCGGGAGCAGGTAGCGCCGTTCCCAGGCGGTCACTTCACGCAGGAAATGGTCGTGTTCCAGCGTCTTGACCGCCAGGTAGCCGCGCACGAAGCGCTCGCCCATCAGCCGGCTGGCGGTCTGGCTCCGAGCCATCTGATCCAGTGCGCCGTCAAAGGTTCGCGGCAGGCTGCGCGCCTGGTGGTAGCCGTTGCCGTTCACCGGCTCGGACGGTGCCATCCGCTCTTCGATTCCGGCCAGACCGGCCGCCAGCGTGGCCGCGATGGCCAGGTAGGGGTTGGCGTCGGCGCCAGCGAGCCGGTTTTCCACCCGGCGCGCAGCCGGGCCGCTGACCGGCACGCGCAGGCCGGCGGTGCGGTTGTCGAACCCCCACTGCACATTGGTCGGCGCCTGACTGCCGGCCACGTAGCGGCGGTAGCTGTTGACCGTGGGCGCGTAGACCAGCATCAGGTCGGGCGTGTAGATCTGCAGGCCGCCGATGAAGTGGAAGAAGGCCTCGCTGGCCGAGCCATCGGCCTGGCTGAACACATTGCGACCCTGCGCATCCACCACGCTCTGGTGCAGGTGCATCGAACTGCCTGCCTGGCCGGCGACGGGCTTGGCCATGAAAACGGCGTTCAGCCCGTGCTGCAGCGCGATCTCGCGCGCCGCGGTCTTGAACAGGAAGGCCTGGTCCGCCACCGCCACCGGGTCGCCATGCAGCAGGTTGATCTCGTACTGGTTTTCGCCCACCTCGTGCAGCCAGGTGTCGGCGCGGATGCCCAGGCCGTCGATGGCGGCGTGAAAGGCGTCCCAGAACGGCGCCAGCTCGTTCAGCGCGTTCAGGCTGAAGGCCGACTGGCCCACCTCGGGCCGGCCGCCTTTGCCGGTGGGCGAGGCCAGCGGCTGCGCCGGGTCGGTCATGGCGGCGGTCAGGTAGAACTCGATCTCGGGCGCCACCACCGGGGTCAGACCCTTCGCGGCGTAACGCGCGACCACGTTCTTGAGCACCGAGCGCGGCGCAAACTCGCACAGGCTGCCGTCCATTTCGTAGGCGTCGTGCACCGCCAGATAGCGCGGCACGCTGGCCCAGGGCGAGCGCTTGAGCGTCGCCAGGTCGGGCACCAGGCGCACGTCCGGGTCGCTGTCCGGGAAGATGGGGTCGTAGCTGTAATCGCCCGTCACGCACTGCATCGGAATCGCCTGGCAGATGCGCAGCTCGGAGCCGCCGGCGAAGCTCGCGGCGGGCATGAGTTTGCCGCGCGGGTAGCCAGTGACGTCGGCAAACAGGCACTCCACGTCGCGCACACCGGTCTCCCGGAAGTGGGCGGCCAGGGTGGCGCGGTCGACGTCCAGCGAGAGGTTCAGGTGAGACCAGTTGGGCGAGACGGAAGAGGTCATGTCGTCGGGGCAAAAGCGGTTCGGGGCGGCCGGAACACGGTGGCGTCGTCGTAGAACGCCGGGTCCTGGTTCGCCGGCCACCAGCCCGGCACACCCAGCACAGGCAGCGGGGTGAAGGGTTTGGTCGCCAGCTTGGCCGAGGTCAGTTGCGCTGCCAGCCAGCGGTCCCAGGCCGCCACGTCGCCCCCCAGTTCAGGGGGCACAGGCGCCCGGTAGACATGCCCGGTGATGGACTTGTAGGGAGAGACCAGCTTCTCGGTCAGCGCGTGGCCGAACAGTACCAGCCGGGTCTGCCCCCACAGGGACCGCAGGCCCACGAACAGTCGGATCCACTCGCGCGCGACAAGGGCTTCCCAGATCGCGTCGGGCGCCTGCAGCAGCACCGCGTTTTCGTCGAACAGGGTGATCGCGTCGCGCACGGGCCCGCGCACCTGGCCCACGCCGGCCTGGGCGATTTCGGCCGCCTGCAGCCGGTTGAGCAGGCGTTTGGTGGCGGGGAAGCGTTGCCAGACCAGGCCATTGAAGAAGTCGTGCAAGCCTTCGCGCGTTGGCACCGAACCGGTCTCAAAGATGAACTGCTCGTAGGCCACGCCTTCGGGCAGATCGCCCTGCGGCACGAAGCGCGGGCCGGCGGCGCCGATGTGGCGGTTCAGCGCCTGCGGCAGCGGAACGCCCTGCTCACAGGCCGCACGCACCGCCGCCCCGTCGGCCGCGAAGGGTGCGTTCCAGGGCTGTGACCAGTCGGGCGCGGGCCAGCCGGCGACGGCGTTGCCGACGGCGCACATGCCCCGATCACCCCACCAGTTGCCAGGGCAGCGCCTCGCCCGAGCGCAGCGGCTTGAGCTCGGCCTCGCCGAAGGCAAAGCTCTCGGGCGGCGTCCAGCTCTGCTTGCGCAGGGTGATGGTGCCGGTGTTGCGCGGCAGGCCGTAGAAGGCCGGGCCGTTGAAGCTGGCGAAGGCTTCGAGCTTGTCCAGCGCGCCCGCCGCCTCGAAGGCCTCGGCGTACATCTCGATGGCGGCGTGCGCGGTGTAGCAGCCGGCGCAGCCGGTGGCGTGCTCCTTCAGGTGGGCCGGGTGCGGCGCGCTGTCGGTGCCCAGGAAGAACTTCGCATTGCCGCCGGTGGCCGCGGCCACCAGGGCCTGGCGGTGGGTTTCGCGCTTGAGCACCGGCAGGCAGTAGTAATGCGGGCGGATGCCGCCGGTGAAGATGGCGTTGCGGTTGTAGAGCAGATGGTGGGCGGTGATGGTGGCGCCCAGGTTGGCGTCGGCCTCGGCCACGTACTGCGCGGCCTCCTTGGTCGTGATGTGCTCCATCACGATCTTCAGGCCCGGGAAGTCCTTGCGCAGGGGTTCGAGCTGCTGCTCGATGAACACCGCCTCGCGGTCGAACAGGTCGATGTCGGGGCTGGTGACTTCGCCGTGCACCAGCAGCAGCACGCCGGCCTTCTGCATCGCCTCCAGGGTCTTGTAGGTCTTGCGGATGTCGGTCACGCCGGCGTCGCTGTTGGTGGTGGCGCCGGCCGGGTAGAGCTTGCAGGCCACCACGCCGGCGTCCTTGGCGCGGGCGATCTCGTCGGCCGGCAGGTTGTCGGTGAGGTACAGGGTCATCAGCGGCTCGAAGGCCACGCCGGCCGGCACGGCGGCGCGGATGCGGTCGGCGTAGGCCGTGGCCTGGGCCGCGGTGGTCACCGGCGGCTTGAGGTTGGGCATGATGATCGCGCGGCCGAACTGGGCCGCTGTGTGCGGCACGACCGTGTTCAGGGCGGCGCCGTCGCGCACGTGCAGGTGCCAGTCGTCGGGGCGGGTGATGGTGAGGGTATCGGGTGTCATGGGGCTGCTCAAAGATCGCGCGGATTGTCCCATGGGACCTACAGGCCGTGCGCCACTTCCAAGCAGCGCAGGAAGGTCTGCGCCAGCCGATCGGACGATGAAGCGCCCCGGGTGACGGCCACAAAATCCACCGTATAGCCCAGTTCGGGCAGGGCCACGCGGCGCATGAGGCCTTGCGCCACAAAGGGTGCCGCATAGTGGTCGGGCAGGAAACCGACGCAGCAGCCCGAACGCACCAGCAAGGCCACGGCCTCCTGGTCGTTGACCATGGCGCTGCGCTTGAGGCCGAAGCGGCGCGTGACCTCCATATTCGGCGAATGAAAGGCCAGGCCGGCGCAGTCGGCCTGGCGCACATCGTCCAGCGTCGCCTGCGGCTGCTCGAACAGGGGATGCTCGCGGCCACAGTACAGGTGCATCTGCTCGTCGAACAGCGGCGTGTAGTGCAGGCTTTGCGAACGCCGGTGGTCGGGCACCACGGCCACATGCAGCTGGCCATCGATCACACCGGGTTCCAGCACATTGAGCGCGCCCACGGTCAAGTCCAGCCGCACCTGCGGCGCCTGCTCGCGAAAGGCACGCAGGGCCCGGTCGACTCGCGCCGCCGGGTTGGTGACGGTCTTGTCGAACAGCCCGATGCGCAAAGTCCCGGTCAGCTCACCGTGCATCTGGCCGACGTGGTTGCGGAACGATTCCAGCGCCCCCAGCAGGTTCAGGGTGTCGGCATGCACCCGCCGGCCTTCATCGGTCAGCGCAAAGCCGCCACGCCCGCGCCGGCACAGCACCAGCCCGAGCCGCTGCTCCAGGTCCTTGACATGGCGACTGATGGTGGAACGGCCGATGTTGAGTTCCAGCTCGGCCGCCGCCATGCCGCCACAGTCGACCACCGCCTTGAACACCTTGAGCAGCCGGATGTCGGTGTCGCCGACCTGCCCCAGCCACGCCTTGGATTGCGCCACGAAGACCACCCTTCAATGTTTCATTTATCTGCAACTGAACAGCGCCATGTTGCAGTTTGAAGAATACCGTGGCCGCCTCACAATCACCAAACTGTTTGCCCCTCACAGGATTTGCCACCATGGACATGACCGACCTGCAAGCCACCGCCGGCCTGACCGCCGCCCAGCTCGACGCCCACTGGATGCCCTTCTCGGGCAACCGCCAGTTCAAGGCCGACCCGCGTCTCATCACGGGCGCCGAAGGCGTGCACCTGATCGACGCCCAGGGCCGCCGCATCCTCGACGGCCTGTCGGGGCTGTGGACCTGCGGGCTGGGGCATTGCCGCAGCGAGATCAGCCGGGCCATCGCCCAGCAGGCGGCCACGCTGGACTATTCGCCAGCCTTCCAGTTCGGCCACCCGGCCGCCTTCCAGCTGGCCGAGAAGATCGTGCAGCACATGCCCGAAGGCCTGAACCATGTGTTCTACACAGGCTCGGGCTCGGAATCGGCCGACACCTCGCTGAAGATGGCGCGCGCCTACTGGCGCCTCAAGGGCCAGGCCAGTAAGACCCGCTTCATCGGTCGAGAAAAGGGCTACCACGGCGTGAACTTCGGCGGCATCTCGGTCGGCGGCATCGGCGGCAACCGCAAAACCTTCGGCCAGGGGATTGAGGCCGATCACCTGCCTCACACCCAGCCGGTGGCCGGCTCCTTCGTCAAGGGCATGCCCGCCGAAGGCGGCGAGGCGCTGGCCAACCGCCTGCTGGACATCATTGCCCTGCACGATGCCAGCAACATCGCGGCCGTGATCGTGGAGCCCTTCTCGGGTTCGGCAGGCGTGGTGATTCCGCCCGTGGGCTATCTGCAGCGCCTGCGCGAGATCTGCACGCAAAACAACATCCTGCTGATCTTCGACGAGGTCATCACGGGCTTTGGTCGCTGCGGCGCCTGGACCGGTGCCGAAGCCTTCGGCGTCACACCCGACATCCTCAACTTCGCCAAACAGGTCACCAACGGCGCCGTGCCCCTGGGCGGCGTGGTCGCCACCTCGGAGATTTACAACACCTTCCTGGCCGCGGGCGGCCCCGACTACATGGTCGAATTCGCGCACGGCTACACCTACTCGGCACACCCGCTGGGCTGCGCCGCCGGCATGGCCACGCTGGATCTGCTTGAAAAGGAAGACGCGCCGGCACAAGTGCGCGCGCTGGCACCACATTTCGAGCAGGCGGTGCACAGCCTCCGGGGTGCGAAGCACGTGATGGACATCCGCAACTACGGACTGGCCGCTGGCCTGACCATCGCGCACGCGCCAGGCGAGCCTGCCAAGCGACCCTACCAGGTGGCCATGCACTGCTGGAAGAATGGCTTCTACGTGCGCTACGGGGCCGACACCATCCAGCTCGCGCCGCCCTTCATCACCACACCCGCACAGATCGACTCGCTGGTCAACGCGGTGGGCGAGGCTCTGGCCGCCACCGCCTGACGCCCCCACCGCGGCAGAGCCGGCCCAGCGGCTCAACCGCCGCTGCGGCCAAGGTGCGCTTCCAGATCGTTCCAGAACGCGTCCACCGAGCCCTTGGCCTTGCGGGTGCCGGGGCGCTCGCGGTAGATGCGGATGTCCAGCGTCGTGTCCAGCCCCTCGCCCGCGCTCACCAGCCGCTTGGCGCGCAGCTCGCGCCGCACCGCACTGGCCGGCAAAAAGGCGATGCCGTGGCCTTCGAGCGCCATGGCCTTCAGGCCCTCGGACATGTCGGTTTCGTAGATGCGGTCCAGGTGCACCGGCGTCGGGCTGCTCTTGAGCACCTGCTCGACCGCCCGGCCCATGTAGGCGCCGGGGGCATAGGCCAGATAGGGCAAGGGGTGCGCCGTGGTGCCTGGCAGACGGAACATGGGCTCGCCTTGGTCGTTCGGCTTGACGTAGGGCGAGAGCGTCTCGCGGCCCAGCGGCAGCATCTCGTAGCGCGCGGCGTCCAGCTGGATGGGCTGCGAGGTGTGGTGGTAGGCGATCAGCAGGTCGCAGCTGCCCTCGACCAGCCGCATCACCGCGTCGTGCACGTTCATTGCGATCAGCCGGCTCTTGATCGGCCCGCAGCTTTCGCGCAGGCCCGAGAGCCAGGACGGGAAAAAGGTGAAGGCCAGCGTGTGTGGCACGGCAAACTCAATCACGTCCTGCGCCGCAGCCGTGTGGGCGCGCAGCATGGCGCGCGTGCTCTGCAGCGCCTGCAGCATCTCCAGCGACTGGTCGTACAGGGTCTGGCCGGCGGGGGTCAGGCGTGTCGGGTAGGACGATCGGTCCACCAGATCGGTGCCGGCCCAGGCTTCGAGCGACTGGATGCGGCGCGAGAACGCGGGTTGTGTGACGTGGCGCAGCTGCGCCGAGCGGCTGAAGCTGCGTGTCTCAGCCAGGCTCACAAAATCTTCCAGCCACTTGGTTTCCATGGCGGCGGATTATGCGCGCCGTGCATGAGTGCACATCCCCCTGTTTTTCCGGGTTTTGGCGCCCGCCCGGTTCCATTACGATATCCAAAACCTAGGGTTAACCCTAATATCACTGACCCATGACCCAGAACCCTCCCGCCATCCACCCCTCCCGCATCGCCCACCCCGGCCTGCGCCAGAAAATCATGTCGGCCGACGCGGCCGCCGCCCTCATCCACCACGGTGACCATGTGGGCATGAGCGGTTTCACCGGCGCGGGCTACCCCAAGCTGGTGCCGCAGGCCCTGGCCCGGCATATCCAGCAGCAGCACGACGCCGGGCACGAATTCCGCATCGGCCTGTGGACCGGTGCCTCGACCGCGCCCGAACTCGACGGCGCGCTGGCCAAGGTGGGCGGCATGGACATGCGCCTGCCCTACCAGTCCGACCCGACCTGCCGCGCGCGCATCAACGCCGGCGACATGGCCTACACCGACATCCACCTCTCGCACGTGGCGCAGTACGTCTGGTTCGGCTTTCTCGGCAAACTGAACGTGGCGGTGATCGAGGTCGCCGGCATCCTCGAAGACGGCCGCCTGATCCCGGCTACCTCCGTCGGCAACAACAAGACCTGGCTGGACCAGGCCGACCAGGTGATCCTGGAAGTCAACCATGGCCACCCGCTGGCTCTGGAAGGCATGCACGACATCTACTACGGCACCGAGCGCCCACCGCACCGCAAGCCGATTCCGATGACCGACGCCGGCGACCGCATCGGCACACCCTATCTGCATTGCGACCCGGCCAAGGTGATCGCCGTGGTGGAAACGAATCTGCCCGATCGCGACACGCGCTTCTCGGCGCCGGACGAAGCCTCGCGCCGCATCGCCGGCCACCTGATGGACTTCTTCCAGAACGAGGTGAAGCAGGGCCGACTGCCCGAGGACCTGCTGCCACTGCAGTCGGGCGTGGGCAACATCGCCAACGCGGTGCTGGAAAGCCTGAACGACGGCCCCTTCACCGGCCTGCAGGGCTACACCGAGGTGCTGCAGGACGGCATGCTCGCCCTGCTCAAGAGCGGCAAGATGCGCATGGCATCGTCGACCGCGATCTCGCTCTCCAGCGAAGTGATGAAGGAGTTCAACGCCAACCTGGACTTCTACCGCGAGCGCATCGTGCTGCGCCCGCAGGAGATCAGCAACCACCCCGAGGTGATCCGCCGCCTGGGCCTGATCGCCATGAACGGCATGATCGAGGCCGACCTGTACGGCAACGTGAACTCCACCCACGTGATGGGCACGCGCATCATGAACGGCATCGGCGGCTCGGGCGACTTCGCGCGCAACGCCTACCTCTCCATCTTCATGACGCCATCCACCGCCAAGGGCGGCAGCATCAGCTGCATCGTGCCCATGGTCAGCCACGTGGACCACACCGAACACGATGTGCAGATCATCGTCACCGAGCAGGGCCTGGCCGACCTGCGCGGCCTGTCACCGCGCCAGCGCTCGCGCCTGATCATCGAGCGCTGCGCCTACCCCGACTTCAAACCTGCCCTGCTCGACTACGTGGAGCGCAGCGAAGCCAATGCCAAGGCCGGTCATGCGGGCATGCACACGCCGCACCTGCTGGAAGAAGCGCTGAGCTGGCACGCCCGGTACGAGCGCACCGGCAGCATGAAGCCTTAATCAGAGCCGGACTGCTGCAAAGCCCACATATCGGCGTAGACGCCGCCGCGCGCCACCAGCTCGGCATGTGTGCCGCGCTCGACGATCTCGCCATGCACCAGCACCAGGATCTCGTGCGCGTCCACCACCGTCGAGAGCCGATGCGCGATCACCAGCGAGGTCTTGTTGCGCGCCGCGCTCTTGAGCTCGGCCTGGATGGCGCGCTCGTTGGCTGAGTCCAGCGCCGAGGTGGCCTCGTCGAAGATCACGATGGGCGGGTTCTTCAGCAGGGTACGCGCGATCGCCACGCGCTGCTTCTCGCCGCCTGACAACTTCAAACCGCGCTCGCCCACGGTGGTCTGGTAACCCTTGGGCAGCTTCTCGATGAAGGCGTGGATGTGCGCGGCCTTGGCGGCCTCCACCGCCGCCTCGTGCCCGGCGTCGGGCCGGCCGTAGAGGATGTTGTATTCGATGCTGTCGTTGAACAGCACCGTGTCCTGCGGCACGATGCCGATGGCCTGGCGCACGCTGGACTGGGTGACCTCGCGGATGTCCTGGCCGTTGATGAGAATGCGGCCGCCGCCATGGGGACCACCGGGCTCATGGTTCGTGACGTCGTAGAACCGGTAAAGCAGGCGCGCCAGGGTGGATTTTCCGGAGCCCGACGGTCCGACCACCGCCACCGTCTTGCCGGCCGGGATCTCGAAGCTGATGCCATGCAGGATCTCGCGCGCCGGCTCGTACGAGAAACGCACGTTCTCGAACGTCACCGCCGGCGGCCCGTCCAGCATCAGCGGCTGTGCGCCCGGCGCGTCCGCGATTTCGCGCTCCTTCTCCAGCAGCACGAACATCTTGTCGAGGTCGGTCAGGCTCTGCTTGATCTCGCGGTAGAGCACGCCCAGAAAGCCCAGCGGGATGTAGAGCTGGATCATGAACGCGTTGACCATCACCAGGTCGCCCAGGGTCATGTGACCGTCGGCCACGCCCTGGGTGGCGCGCCAGAGCATCAGCACCAGAGCCACTGCGATCACCAGCTGCTGCCCGGTGTTGAGCAGCGACAGGGTGGTCTGGCTCTTGATTCGGGCCTTGCGCAGCTTTTCCAGTGACTCGTCGTAGCGCCGCGCCTCGAAGGCCTCGTTGTTGAAGTACTTGACCGTCTCGTAGTTCAGCAGCGAGTCGATCGCCTTGGTCTGGCTGGTGGACTCCAGCTCGTTCATCTCGCGGCGGAACTTGGTGCGCCACTCGGTCACCGTGACGGTGAAGACCACGTACAGCACCAGCGCCACCAGCGTGATCCAGACGTAGCCCATGTCGAACTTGGTGCCCAGCAGGGTGAGCACGAACACGACTTCGATCAGGGTCGGGAAGATGCTGTAGAGCGAATAGGAAATCAGCGACTGCACCCCGCGCGTGCCGCGCTCGATGTCGCGCGTCATGCCGCCGGTCTGGCGCTCCAGGTGAAAGCGCAGCGAGAGGGCGTGCAGGTGGCCGAACACCTGCAGCGCGATCGAGCGCGTAGCGCCCTCGGTGGCCTTGGCGAACACCAGTTCGCGCAGCTCGGTGAACACGCTGGTGGACAGACGCAGCAGGCCGTAGGCCACGATCAGCCCCAGCGGCACCACCAGCAGCGCCATGGCGCTGCCGGGTTTGATCGTCATCGCGTCCACCAGCTCCTTGAGCAGCAGAGGCACGCCCACGTTGGCGCCCTTCGCGGCCACCATGAAGGCCAGTGCCGCGATGACGCGCCACTTGTACTGCCAGAGGTAAGGGAACAGGCGGCGCAGGGTCGCCCAGTCGGAACGGGCGGGCGCGGGACCGCTGTCGGCGGTGGGCACGGGATAGGCGGCCCGGGAGACGGACGAAGGGCGCATGCGGGACAATCGTGGGAGTTTTCAAGAGATTGTGCCCATGTCCACCGAATCAAGCCCCCGCCCCCACACCGAACTGCCCGAAGGCCGCGAGCTGGTGCTCAAGGTCATTCCCATGCCGGCCGACACCAACGGCAACGGCGACATCTTCGGCGGCTGGGTCATGGCCCAGGTCGACCTGGCCGGCGCCGTGCTGCCGGCGCGCTACGTCAAGGGCCGCATGGCGACCGTGGCGGTCAACCAGTTCATCTTCAAGCAGCCGGTGCGGGTGGGCGACATCCTGAGCTTCTACTCGCACGTCACCCGCGTGGGCAACACCTCGATCACCGTGCAGGTGGAGGTGTTCGCCGAACGCTTCTCGGCCCAGGGGCAGTATGTGAAGGTGACCGAGGCGAGCCTGACCTACGTCGCCATCGACCACGAGGGCCGGCCCCGGCCGATCCCGCGCGAGGGCCTGCCGGCGGGCATGGCCTGAATCCGTCGGCGGCGCCGGCCCCGACGGATCGGGATCAGGCCTCGCTCTTCTTGCCGAAAAAGCGTTTGAGCGCCACGCCCAGGCCAGCCAGAACAAGGATGCCCACCTTGGCGAACTTCGCCACGAAGGCAGCGATCACGGCCAGCAGCCCCAGCTTCTTGGCGCCGACACCCAGCACCAGCGCCGCCAGGCCGTATTCCGCGACATGGTCGGTGCTGGCGTTGAAGTCCGCATAGCGCTTGCCCTCGTCGTAGCTCACGGCGTCGAGCATCGCGTGCGCCTGGGGCTTGACCGCCTCCAGCGAGTTGAGATCGGTCACCAGGTTCAGGCTGAAGTAGCCCTCGCGACCCAGCAGATAGGTGTTGTAGTTCACCCCCAGATCGGTGTCGCTGGTGTCGCCTTTGTCGCGCGACTTCATGGCCCACACCAGACGGTGTGTGACCGCGTCGTAGGCCGGCGGCTGCGCCCAGCCCAGGATCTCCATCTCGGGCACGCCCATCTTGGCGCGCTCCTTGTTGTTCTCCTCGGTCCCATCGCGGTAGCTGTCGAGCAGCTCGTCCGCGTCCCAGTCCTTGGCGTCGTCGTCCTTGATGTAGCCCGAGCTTTCGTATCGCACGGTCATGAACCAGCCGGCCTTGTCCTCTGCCGGGAAGATCAGGCCTTGCAGTCTGGGATCTTCTCCCGGGTTGCCCATGGCATTGAGCAGCTTCGTCGCGTGGGGTTGGGGAATGAAGACGCGGTCGGCGGGCAACCTAAGCTTCGCCTGACCGGCCAGAGGGATGTCCAGCGGGCCCTGCTGGGCCGCCTGTTTGGCGGCCTCCCAAGGGTCGTCCGCATCCGCTGCCGGCTGCTGCGCGCTGACCAGCGTCGCGGCACACAGGCCCATGAAACCCAACAACAAGGCGAACGCGCCTCGCAAGACGGCGATGTTTCGCATCACTCCTCCACTCCGTTGATTGATGAATGTGTGGCGCGGGCGGCATGCCCGTTCCCCCCGGCGCAGTATAGGTACCGGGCTCTGCGGCCCTGGGGCAGATGCAGCCGCGCCTCAGTGCGGCCAGCGCTCGCGCCAGCGGTCGTAGATGTGCCCGGCCAGCGCCTGGCTGGCGGCCAGGTGGCGCCGGGTGCCTGCGCGCATGGCGTCCGGCGTCTGCACCGTGGCCGGGTGCGCCGCGCAGGCAGGTGCGTAGCCCTCGCCCGGGGCGGCGATCCAGTCCTCGACCTTCTGCGCCGTGATCTCGATGTGGAACTGCATCGCCAGGTGCTGGCGCAGCACGAAAGCCTGGTGCGGGCAAGCCGCCGAGCCGGCGATCGGCTGCGCACCTGGCGGCAGTTCGGTGAAGCTGTCGTAGTGCCACTGGTAGACCATCGCGTCCGGCGCATCGCCCAGCCAGTCGCGCGCCGCCGCGCTGCCATCGTGGCGCATCGGCAGCCAGCCGATTTCCGGAGCCTCCAGCGTCTGCACCCGGCCACCGAAAGCGCGCGCGATGAGCTGCCCGCCCAGACAGTGGCCGATCACCGGGATGCCCAGCGCGTCGGCCTCGCGGATCAGGGCCTCGGCCTGGCGCTGGCTGGGGCGGTCGTCATTGGCGCTCCAGGCGCCACCCAGCACGGCCAGGCCTTTCAGGCCCCGCACCGTCGCCGGGTAGGCCTCGCCCGCCTCGGTGCAGCGCACGCACCAGCGCACGCCCTGCGCATCAAGCCAGTCGCCCAGGTGGCCGGGGCCGTCCTCGTGCAGGTGCTGGAGCACCAGCACCTCGGTGTCGTGGGGAATCGCAGCGTTCATGGCCGGGATGATCGCCAGCCCTCCAGCTTGGCCGGGAGCCAATCGGCGCCGCTCAGAAGGTGCCGTGCCGGCCCTCGCCGCTGGCGAAGCGCGTTGCACCTTCCAGCGCATCGGGAATGCGCGCCCGACCGCGCAGCCACTCCTGCTGCAGCGCCTCGCCCAGCGGCAGGTCCCACTGCGCGTAGGCGCTCTCGCGGTCGGCGCGCATGGTGGCCTGCGGGAAGGCGGCGAGCTGCCGCGCCAGCGCGATGGCGGCTTCGCGCGCCTGTCCGGTGGGCACCACGCGGTTGGCCAGACCCATCTGCAGCGCCTCGGCCGCCTCGACCTTGCGGCCGGTGAGGATCAGGTCCATCGCGTGGCCCATGCCGATCAGGCGCGGCAGGCGCACCGTGCCGCCGTCGATCAGCGGCACGCCGAAGCGCCGGCAGTAGACACCGAAGTAGGCGTCGTCTTCCACCACCCGCAGATCGCACCACAGCGCCAGCTCCATGCCGCCCGCCACCGCCGCGCCGCTGACCGCCGCGATCACCGGCTTGGACAGGCGCAGGCGCGAGGGTCCCATGGGCCCGACGGCGCGGGCGTCGTCGCTGTGGAAGTCCAGCGCGTCCAGCCCCCCCGCGCCACCCGAGGCCGCCAGGCGGGCTCCGTGCTGCAGGTCCCAGCCGGCGCAGAAGTGGCCGTGCGCACCGTGGAACACCGCGACCTTGGCGGCCGGGTCGTCCTCGAAGGCCAGGAAGGCGGCGTGCAGCGCCTGTGCGGTGTCGCCATCGACCGCGTTGCGCACCTCGGGGCGGTTGAGCGTGACGACGTGGATGTCGTCGATCACCTCGGTGGTGACAGCCGTCATGCCTGCTCTCCCCACCAACCGATCCGTTGCTCACTCATGGCCGCCTCCAGTTCGTCCGGGGAAACTTCGATCTCCATGCGCAGCAGCGCCCCCGCCATCGACTTGCCCAGGTTGTCCAGCCGCAGGTTGCGGGCGCCGCCACCCTGCAGCGCGCCCTTGAGCACCAGCTTGAGCGCGAGGATGTTGGGCAGCGGCCAGCGGTCCACCTCGCCAGGCAGCCAGGGCGCGAAGTGCTGCCGCACCCGTTCGGCCGTGACCTCGCGTTCGAGAATGCGGTAACCGGCCTCGTTCCAGGCGAACAGGCCGAAGTCAACCCAGTCGGCCTTGTCACCGCTGCGCGCGTGGGCGATGCGGACCAGGGGAATGCGGACCCGGTTCATGGCGTGTTCTCCAGCAACCGGACCTGCACATGGGGTTCCACCTCCGCCCGCGCAATCAGGGTCGGCCAGATGCCCAGCAGCTCACTGGTGTTGTGCAGCCCGGTGAAGCCGCAGGTGTAGGCCGGGCCGCTCAGGCCGATCCAGGGGAACAGGCGGCCGAAGCCGTCGGCGGCAGCCTTCGCGTTCGTGCGCAGCACCAGCCGCGTCCAGACCTCGTTCATCTGGTTGAGTTGCGCCGGCAGGGGCAGCGGCGCCAGCGGGCCGTGCGCCGAGTTCAGGCCCGGGTATTCCACGTACAGCTCCTCGTGCGGCACGCGCCGCTCGGCCAGCTGGGCGCGGATGGTGGCGATGGCAGCCTGCGCCTTGTCCCAGGCGTCGGGCCAGGAAAAGCCCCAGGTCACCTCGGCCTTGTATCCGTCGCTGAAACCCGCCACCACCTTGAGCATCTCGCCCGGCGCCGATCCGCGCGCGCCGGTCAGCCGCACCCGGTCGTGGCCCTCGTCGTGCAGGTGGATGCCGCCCATGTCCAGCACCACGTCGGGCGAGCGGTAGGCGTGCGGGTCGTGCACCTCGTACAGCAGCTGCTGGCGCACGGTGTCGAAGTTGACCCGCCCGCCGGTGCCCGGCGCCTTGGTGATCAGCGCCGTGCCGTCGTCCCACACCTCGGCAATGGGAAAACCGATGTGCGCGAGATCGGGAATGTCCTTCCACACACCCTGGCTGCCGAAGTTACCGCCGCTGCCCTGGCCGGAACACTCCAGCAAGTGGCCCACGGTCAGGCCCTGCGCCAGCCGGTCGAGACCGGCGGCGTCGGTGGCCTTCAGGTCCCAGCCCAGGTGGTGGGCGATGGGACCGAGGAACAACGCCGCGTCGGCCACGCGGCCGGTGATGACGATCTCGGCGCCGAGCTCCAGCGCCCGCACGATGGGCGCCGCACCCAGGTAGGCGTTGCCGAACACCAGCCGTTCGCGCACCGCTGACACCGGCTCGCCGGTGAACAGGTGGCCCAGCCCCGCACCGGGCACCGAGGGGTCCAGCAGGCGCGGCAGCACGTCGTCGCCCGTCACGACCGCGATGCGCGGCGCCATGCCTTTGGCCGCCAGTGCGGCCTGCACCGCCTGCGCGGCGCCCATGGGGTTGAGCCCGCCGGCGTTGCAGACGAAGCGCACGCCGCGCGCCTGCATCAGCGGCCACAGCCGCAGCAGCATGGGCACCACGTCGCGCGCGTAGCCCAGCGACGGGTCGCGCTGCCGGTCTTTCTGCAGGATGGCCAGGGTGAGTTCGGCCAGGTGGTCGCTGGCGATGAACTGCACGCTGCCGCGTTCGATGCTGGCGACCACCGGTTCCCAGTGGTCTCCATAAAAGCCGAGGCCGGCGCCGATGCGGATCGATTTCATGCGGCCAGCATACGGGCATTCCCTATTTTTGCAAAGCGTTTGCTTGCTAAAAATATGACGCAGAAAAGCTGCCGCCTGCGCGACTCGGGCTCGGGTCTACCCTGACGCCGGTTTCAGGCAAGGCCGATATAAAACCCGCACCACAGTTGGACCCTGCGCCACAGCAATTGCAGCGCCCTGTGTCCACAACAACAAAGGAGACAGTGCGTGCAACTGCTGCAACTGCTGATCGGCGGTGTGGCCCAGGGATGCATCTACGGCCTCATCGCCCTGGGCTTCGTGCTGATCTACAAGGCGACCGAAACGGTGAGCTTCGCGCAGGGCGACCTGATGATGGTGGGCGCCTTCGGCGGCCTGCTGACCATGACGCTGCTTGGGTTTCCGTTCTGGGTCTCGGTGCTCGCTGCGGTCATCGGCATGGGCCTGTTCGGCGTGCTGCTGGAGCGCCTGGTGATCCGCCCCATCCTGGGCCAGCCGGCCTTCTCCATCGTGATGCTGACCATCGGCGTGGGCTATGTGCTGCGCGGCGTGATCACCATGATCCCCAACATCGGCACCGACACCCACTCGCTGGCCGTGCCCTACGCGGGCGAGGTGCTGAACATGGGCGGCCTGGTGCTCGCCGCGGAGCAGCTGGTGATCATCGGCGTGACGGCCGTGCTCTGTGGCGGCCTGTTCGCCATGTTCAAGTACAGCAAGCTGGGCATCGCCATGCAGGCGGCGTCGCAGAACCAGCTGGCCGCCTACTACATGGGCATCCCGGTCAAGCGGCTCAACGGCCTGGTCTGGGGGCTGGCGGCGGCCGTCGCGGCCATCGCGGGCCTGCTGCTGGCGCCCATCACCTTCGTGCACGCCAACATGGGCTTCATCGGACTCAAGGCCTTCCCCGCGGCCGTGGTGGGCGGCTTCGGCAGCCTGCCCGGTGCCATCGTCGGCGGGCTGGTGATCGGCGTGGTCGAGGCGCTGTCGGGCTTCTACCTGCCCGAAGGCTTCAAGGACATCGCGCCCTACCTCGTGGTGCTGCTGATGCTGGTCCTGAAACCCAACGGCCTGTTTGGCGAAAAGCTTCGCAAGAAAGTCTGAGGCCGGCACCATGCGTTTCATCTTCAAGACCGACTACGACCAGGACATCCGGCTGGCCAAACACGGCGGCCATGTGTTCTGGTACAGCCTGCTGGGCCTGTTCCTCGCGGTGGCACCCTGGGCCCTGCCTGAGTACTGGCTGGCGCAGCTGACCTTCGTGCTGATCTACGCCATCGTCGGCCTGGGCCTGATGCTGCTGGCGGGCTTCACCGGCCTGTTCTCGCTCGGCCACGCGGCCTTTCTCGGCGTCGGCGCCTACACCGAAGCCGTGCTCACCAACGCGGGCTGGCCCTTCCCCATCTCCATCGCTTGCGCCGGCCTGCTCTCGGCCGCGGTGGGCATGGTGGTCGGCCTGCCGGCGCTGCGCGTCAAGGGCATTTACCTGGGCATGGCCACGCTGGCCTTCGGCTTCATCGTCGAGGAAGGCATGGCGCGCTGGGAGCATGTCACCGGCGGCAACGCCGGCCTGCCGGTGAACCCGCCCGGCATCGGCGGCTGGACCATCGATTCCACCGAGGGGTTCTATTTCCTCTGCCTGGTGCTCTGCGTGGGCGCCACGCTGGCCATCGTCAACCTGCTGCGCGCGCCCACCGGCCGCGCCTTCGTCGCCATCCGTGATTCCGAGATCTCGGCGCAGAGCATGGGCATCCACCTGGCGCGCTATAAGACGATGTCGTTCGCACTCTCGGCCGCCCTGGCCGGCATCGGCGGTGCGCTCTACGCGCACAAGATCCAGTTCCTCTCGCCCGACCAGTTCTCGATCATCCAGTCCATCGACCTGCTGCTGATGGTGGTGATCGGCGGGCTGGGCTCGATCCACGGCGCCTTCCTGGGCGCGATCTTCCTGATCGTGATGCCGCAGCTGATCGCGCTGGCCAAGGACTTCCTGCCCGAGGCAATCGGCCAGTCCACCGGCCTGCAGGGCACGGTCTACGGCGCGGTGCTGATCGCCTTTGTGCTGTTCGAGCCCATGGGCCTGTACGGCCGCTGGCTGAAGATCCGCACCTGGTTCCAGCTGTTCCCGTTCTACCGCAAGGGCATGTTCAAGCGGCAGAAGTCGTTCCAGAAGTCCGACCGCCTGAAATGAACACCATGAACGACGACATCCTCCTATCGGCCCGGGAACTCAGCGTGCGCTTCGGCGGCGTGCTGGCGGTCAACAAGGTGAGCTTCGACGTGAAGAAGGGCGAGGTGTTCACCCTGATCGGCCCCAACGGCGCGGGCAAGACCACGGTGTTCAACCTCATCAGCCGCATCTACACGCCCACCAGCGGCGAGATCCATTTCGCCAGCCACCATGGCTTGCTGAAGCTGACCGACCTGCCACCGCACAAGGTGGCGGGCCTGGGCATCGCGCGCACCTTCCAGAACATCGAGCTGTTCGAACACGCGACCGTGCTGCAGAACCTGCTGATCGGGCGCCACACGCACCGCCGGACCGGACTGTGGAGCGAGCTGCTGTTCACCGGCAGGACCCGCGCCGCCGAGATCGCCGCGCGCGAGAAGGTGGAGCAGGTGATCGACTTCCTGGACCTGCAGCACCACCGCGAATCGATGGTGGCGGGCCTGCCCTACGGCGTGCGCAAGGTGGTGGAGCTGGCGCGCGCGCTGTGCACCGAACCGCGCCTGCTGCTGCTGGACGAACCGTCCTCGGGCCTGAACGTGGAGGAAACCGAAGACATGGCGTTCTGGATCAGCGACATCAAGAACGAGCTGGGCATCACGGTGCTGATGGTGGAGCACGACATGACCCTGGTGTCCAAGGTCTCCGACCGCGTACTGGCCATGAGCATGGGCGCCGAGCTCGCCACCGGCACGCCCGCCGAGGTGCAGAGCCACCCCGGCGTGATCGAGGCCTATCTCGGCACGGTGGACGATGTATCCAGCCTGCGCCGCGAGAACCATGGGAGGGTGGCGGCATGACAGCCCCGGTCACCGACAACGCGGTGCTCAAGCTGCTCAACGTCGAGAGCGCGTACGGCCCCATCAAGGCCATCCGCGGCGTGAGCCTGCAGGTGCGGCGCGGCGAGATCGCCACCGTGCTGGGCAGCAACGGCGCCGGCAAGACCACCATCCTCAAGACCATCAGCGGCATCATCGACCCACGCAAGGGCAGCATCGAGTTCAAGGGCGAGAACATCACCGCCCAGGACCCGGCGCTGATCGTGCAGCGCGGCCTCATGCACGTGCCCGAGGGGCGCGAGGTGTTCCCGCTGCTCTCGGTGCGCGACAACCTGTTGATGGGCGCCTACACCCGCAAGGACCGCGACGGCGTGGCGCGCGACATGGAGCTGGTCTTCAACTACTTCCCGATCCTGCGCGAGCGCGCGGCGCAGGACGCCGGCCTGCTCTCGGGTGGTCAGCAGCAGATGCTGGCGATCAGCCGCGCGCTGATGGCCAACCCCGACCTGATCCTGCTGGACGAGCCCAGCCTGGGCCTCTCGCCCAAACTGACCAAGGAGATCTTCGAGATCGTGGTGCGCATCAACCGAGAGCGCGGCACCACCATCCTGCTGGTGGAGCAGAACGCCAACATGGCGCTCAACGCATCGGACTACGGCTACGTGCTGGAGAACGGCCGCATCGTGATGGAAGACACCTGCGCCCGGCTGCGCGAGAAGGACGACATCAAGGAGTTCTACCTCGGCATGAAGGAGGCCGGCGTGCGCGCCGACCGCCGCTGGAAAAAGAAGAAGAACTGGAGATGAGCGCATGAGCTACCTGTGGGATCTCTCCGCCATCCGCCCGCAGACCGACGTGGTCATGCCCGGCGACACCATGCCCGCCATCTTCTGGAACGCCGTCGAGAAGCGTGGCCCCGACATCTGGCTGCGGCAGAAGGAATTCGGCATCTGGCGCAGCTGGACCTGGACGCAGGTCGGCCAGGCGGTGCGCGAGATCGGCCACGGCCTGCTGGCCATCGGCTTCGGCGAGCGCGAGACCGCGTCCATCCTCTCCAACACCAATGTGGAGTGGGTGCTGTGCGACCTGGCCGTGCTGAGCGCCAACGGCGTGTCCAACGGCATCTACCCCACCGACGCGGCCGAGCAGGTGCACTACCTCAGCGAGGACTCGGGCACCACCGTGCTGTTCGTGGAAGACGACGAGCAGCTGGACAAGGCGCTGGAGGTGCGGCACCTGTTGCCGCGCCTGAAGAAGATCGTGGTGTTCGACATGGACGGGCTGCGCGACTTCCACGACCCCATGGTCGTCAGTCTGGACGCATTGCGAGAACTCGGCCGCGAACACCTGGCGCAGCACCCGCAGGCGCTGGCGCAGCGCGTGGCCGCCGTGAAGCCACAGGACCTCGCCATCCTGGTCTACACCTCGGGCACCACCGGCAAGCCCAAGGGCGCGATGCACGCGCACCAGGGGCTGGTCTACACCGTGCGCGGCTACAACACGCTCATCGCGCGCGACCAGCACGACGAGTGCATGTGCTTCCTGCCGCTGTGCCACATCGCCGAGCGCATGGGCGGCGAGTACTTCTCGATGTACACCGGGGCCAAGCTCAACTTTGTCGAGAACCCGGAGACCGTGCCCGAGAACGTGCGCGAGATCGCGCCCACCGTGTTCACCGCCGTGCCGCGCGTGTGGGAGAAGTTCTATTCGGGCGTGATGATCACGCTCAAGGAAGCCAGCAAGCTGCAGCAGGCGGCCTACGCCTGGGCCATCGGCGTCGGCCAGCGGGTGGCCGACCACGTGCTCAAGGGCGAGGCCGTGCCCGGCGGTTTGCAATGGCAGTTCCGCGCCGCGCGCCTGCTGGTGCTGGACAACGTGCGCAAGCTGATCGGCATCCACCGGGCGCGCTTCCTCGTGACCGGCGCCGCGCCGATCTCGCCCGAGCTGGTGCGCTGGTACCTCGCGCTGGGCGTGCCCATGCTGGAGGTCTGGGGCATGACCGAGACCTGCGGTGCGTCCACCGGTATCCCGGCCGAGCGCATCAAGCCCGGCAGCATCGGACCGGCCGCGCAATACAACGAGGTGAAGCTCGATCCGCAGACGGGCGAGATCCTGGTGCGCGGGCCCAACGTGTTCATGGGCTACCTGAACCTGCCCGAGAAAACCGCAGAGACCATCGACAAGGACGGCTGGCTGCACACGGGCGATGTGGGCGTGGTCGACGAGGAAGGGTTTTTCCGCATCACCGACCGCATGAAGGACATCATCATCACCGCAGGGGGCAAGAACATCACCCCCAGCGAGCTGGAGAACGAACTCAAGTTCTCGCCCTACATCACCGACGCGGTGGTGATCGGCGACAAGCGGGCCTACCTCACCGTGATCATCATGATCGACCAGGAGAACGTGGAGAAGTTTGCACAGGACCACGACGTGCCCTTCTCCAACTACGCCAGCCTGACCCGCGCGCCCGAAGTGCAGCAGCTGATCCAGGATGTCATCGACGCCACCAACAAGAAGTTCGCCCGCGTCGAGCAGATCAAGAAGTTCTGGCTGCTCGATACGCAGCTGACCGCCGAAGACGAAGAACTCACGCCCACCATGAAGCTCAAACGCAAGCTGGTGCAGCAGAAATACGCCGAGCAGATCGAAGCCATGTACCGCTGACCCGGCCACCCCGTTTTTTTCCACCCAGGAGACAAGCCCCCATGAAAGCCCGACTCACTCTGACCGCCGCCGCTCTGGCACTGACGGCCGGCGCCGCCTTCGCCCAGTCGCAGGGTGTGAGCAAGGACGAGATCGTCCTCGGCTCCATCCAGGACCTCTCTGGTCCGTTGGCCGGCTTCGGCAAGCAGGCCCGCCTGGGCATGATGCTGCGCGTGGACGAGATCAACGAGCAGGGTGGCATCAACGGCCGCAAGCTCAAGCTGCTGGTGGAAGACAGCAAGTACGACCCCAAGACCGCCGTCCTGGCAGCGCAGAAGCTGGTCAACCAGGACAAGATCTTCATGATGGTCGGCCACATCGGCACTGCACAGAACATGGCCGCCATGCCGGTGCAGTTTCAGAAGAACGTGATCAACTTCTTCCCCATCACCGCCGCGCGCGAGATGTACGAGCCCTTCCACAAGCTCAAGTACTCCTTCGCCGCCACCTACTTCGACCAGATGAAGAACTCGCTGCCGGTGGTGGTGAAGGAGAAAGGCGCCAAGAAGGTCTGCACCGTCTACCAGGACGACGAGTTCGGGCTGGAAGTGGTGCGCGGTGCCAAGGAAGGCCTGAAGTCCATCGGCATGGAAATGGCCGAAGAAGCCAGCTTCAAGCGCGGTGCCACCGAGTTCGGCTCGCAGATGCAGAAACTGGCCGCCGCGCAGTGCGACTTCGTCGTGCTCGGCACCATCATCCGCGAGACCGTCGGCACCATCGCCACGGCCCGCAAGCTGGGCTTCAACCCCACCTTCATGGGCAGCAGCGCGCTCTACACCGACCTGATCCACAAGCTCGGTGGCCCAGCCATGAACGGCCTGTACGCCACCATGACGGTGCAGAACCCCTATCTGGACGACGCCTCGCAGCCGGTCCGCTTCTGGGCCAACAAGTACAAGACCAAGTTCAACGAAGACCCCACCGTGTTCTCGGTCTACGGCTACAACATCATCGACACCTTCGCCAAGGCCGCGGGCAAGGCCGGCGCCAATCTGAGCACCGACAGCTTCATCAAGGTGATGGACACGATGACGATCCCGACCGACATCTTCGGCAGCGCGCCCGCCAGCTTCGGCCCGCAGAAGCGCCTGGGCAGCAACGCCTCGCGCCTGTCGCAGATCGTCGACGGCAAGTGGAAGGTGATCTCGGACTACCCGAAGAACTGAAACCCGCTCAGAGCTGCGCGCCGCCTGGTAACACAGGCCATGCGCGGAAGCCGCCACGCCCCGTGCGATGGCGGCTTTTTTTATGGCCTCGGCCTACTTGGGGCGTGCGTCCTCGGTGGTCAGCGGTTTGCCGCCCGAGCCCCACCAGCCACTGCGGATCTCCTGGATCACGCAGCGCGTCATGGGGCGAAAACCTTCGCCGCCGACCTGAACCACCGCCTCGGTGATGGCAGCGATCAGTGCGTGCTTCTTGTCGTCGGGCAACACGCCCTCGATGATCTTGACGTCGATGAAAGGCATGGAGGTCTCCTAGGCAAAGCTGGCCACGGTCTCGAACGGCAGCCGGGGCCCCCGCGGACGCAGGGAAGCGGTGTCGCCATGACCGAGGTTGATCAGGAAGTTCGAGCGGAAGCGCCCGTCCGGGAAGAAGCTGCGGTCCAGCGCCTCGGCATCGAAGCCGCTCATGGGGCCGCAGTCCAGCCCAAGCAGGCGGGCCGCCACGATGAGGTAGGCGCCCTGCAGGCTGCTGTTGCGCAGCCCCACGGTCTGCGCCAGCGCGGGCTTGCCGTCGTACGCCGCGGCGGCGGTGGGCATGTGCGGAAACTGGGTCGCCAGGTGCTCGTAAAAGCGGCTGTCGTGGGCCACGATCACGGTCACCGGGGCGCTCATGGTCTTGTCCACATTGCCCGGTGCCAGGCAGGGGCGCAGCTTCTCCTTGCCTTCGGCGCTGCGCACGAACACATAGCGCGCCGGCTGGCAGTTGGAGGCTGTGGGGCCCCACTGGGCGAGTTCGCACAGCGCCTTCAGGGTGTCGTCGGAGACAGGTTCGTCGCGGAACTTCGGGAAGGTGCGGGCTGCCGAGAACGCCAGCTCGGTGGGGGACAGGGTCGGGTGGGTCATGGAGGCCTCGAAAGAGTTGAAAGCGATCAGGCCGCGGTATAGGCGGTCTTGACCGTGGTGTAGAACTCGGCGGCGTGGCTGCCCTGCTCGCGCGGACCCATGCTGGAACCCTTGCGCCCGCCGAACGGCACGTGGTAGTCGACCCCCGCGGTGGGTGCGTTGACCATCACCATGCCCGCCTGCGCATGCCGTTTGAAGTGGGTGGCGTGCTTCAGGCTGGTGGTGCAAAGGCCGCTGGACAGGCCGAACGGCGTGTCGTTGGCCAGCGCCAGGGCCTCCTCGTAGTCGCGCGCGCGGACCACATTGGCCACCGGCCCGAACACCTCCTCGCGGCTGATGCGCATGGTGTTGTCGGTGCCGGTGAGCAGCGCCGGGGTGAGGTAGTGGCCTGGCTGCCCGAGATCGTTGCTGGCGCGGTGTTCGCCGCCAAACGCCAGCGTCGCGCCCTCTTCCTGCGCGATGCGGATGTAGTCCAGATCGACTGCGAGCTGGCGCTCGTCCACCACCGGGCCGATGTCGGTGCCCGGTCGGCGCGCGTCGTCGACCTTGAGCTGCTTCAGTCGCTCGACCAGCGCGTCGACAAAGCGGTCGTGGATGCCCTCGGTAACGATCAGCCGGCTCGACGCCGTGCAGCGCTGGCCGGTGGAATAGAACGAGCCCAGCACCGCGCACTGGACAGCCACCGCCAGGTCGGCATCGTCGAGCACGACCAGCGGGTTCTTGCCGCCCATCTCCAGCTGGTACTTGGCCCCGCGCGCCGCGCAGGCCGCCGCCAGGCGCCGGCCGGTGGCCACCGAGCCGGTGAAGCTCAGGCCGGCCACGCGCGGGTCGTCCACCAGCGCCGAACCGATCTCCGCGCCCGAGCCCATCACCAGGTTGAACACGCCCGCGGGCAGGCCGCCGCGCGAGAGGATGTCCGCCAGCGCCCAGGCCGAGCCGGGCACCAGTTCGGCGGGCTTGAACACCACGCAGTTGCCGAAGGCCAGCGCGGGCGCGATCTTCCAGGCGGGGATCGCGATGGGGAAGTTCCAGGGGGTGATCAGGCTCACCACGCCCAGCGGCTCGCGCGTGATCTCCACACCGATGCCGGGCCGCACCGACGCCAGCAGCTCGCCGCGCTGGCGCAGCGCCTCACCGGCAAAGAACTTGAAGATCTGGCCCGCGCGAACCACCTCGCCCACCGCCTCGGGAAGGGTCTTGCCCTCTTCCCGCGCCAGCAGGTCGCCCAGCTCGGCGCTGCGCGCCAGGATTTCACTGCCGGCCTTGTCGAGCACATCGAAGCGCTGCTGCGGCCCCGAGAGCGACCAGGCGGGAAACGCCGCCGCGGCCGCATCCACCGCGGCCCTTGCCTGCGCCATGTCGGCCTGCGCGTATTCGCCGATCACATCCCGCGTGTCCGACGGGTTGATGTTGCGCACGCTGCGCGCGCCCGCCACCCACTCGCCACCGATGAAGTTGTGTCCCTGCGCCATCACGCGCGCCCTGCGCCGCGCTGGCGAAAGCGGGACTGCCACTCGGCCAGCGGCATGTAGCTGGGGTCGTCGCGCACCATCGCAAAGGTCTCTGCCAGCAGCTCGTCCTCGCTCTTGTCGAGGTCCAGCGGCGTGCCATAGGGCTGGTTCACGTAGTACGGCGTGTCCAGGTACACCTCGACGCGATTGCCCTCGGGATCGAAGTAGTACAGCGACCAGGCGTTGCCGTGGTTCATGGGCCGCATCTCGGTCGCGCCAAGGGCCTCCGCTTTGTCCCGGTTCCAGCGCAGCTCGGCCAGATCGGGCACCAGGAACGACACCTGCATGATGGTGCTGACCTTCGATTCAGCCGAACGCCCTTCGGACAGCACGATCTGGTGGTGCTGGTCTTCCGATGCGCTCATGAAGACCAGGCGGTTGCCGAAGTTCTTGCCCAGGCCTTCGTCGGTGATGGTGAGCTTGAACACCTGGGTGTAGAAGTCGACCATCTTGTCGAGGTCGTAGACGAAGAAGCCGAAGTGGGCAGGGGTGGGTCGGGTGACATTCATGGTGTCGGGTCCTTCTCAGTCTTTCTGGATCTTGGCGTCTTTGACCAGTTGTCCCCAGCGCTTGAGGTCACCCTCGATGGTGGCCTGCAGCTCCTTGGGCGTGCTGGCATGCACGTCGCCACCGGTGGCCTCGGCCAGCTTGCTGCGCAGGGTGGCGTCCTGCAGCGCGGTGGCGACTTGCGCGTTCAGGCGGTCGATCACCGGCTGCGGCGTGCCGGCCGGCGCCAGCAGCGCGGTCCAGGAACGCACCTCGAAGTTCGGCACCCCTTGCTCGGCGACCGTGGGCACGTCGGGCAGGCCGCTCCAGCGCGCGCTGCCCGAGGTGCCGAGGGCGCGCAGCTTGCCGGCCTTGACCTGCGGCAGCGCGGTGGTCGGCGCGATCACGATGAAGTCGACCTCGTTGCCCAGCAGCGCGGTCACCGACGCGCTCTCGCCGCGGTAAGGCACGTGCGTGAAGGCCGCGCCGGCGCGGTTGGCCAGCAGCTCGCCGGTCATGTGCTGGCCGGTGCCGACGCCGGCGGAGCCGAAGGTCATGGGGTTGGCCTTGGCCTTGGCCGCCTTGATCAGATCGCCCAGGTTGTTGTGCGGGCTGGCGGCGTTGACCACCACCAGGAACGGGAACGAGGTCAGCGCCGAGACCGGCTGGAAGGACTTGGCGGTGTCGTAGGGCAGCTTGTCGTAGAGCACGCCCGCAATGGCGTGGCCGCCGGTGGCCAGGAGCAGGTTGTAGCCATCGGGTTTGGCCGAGGCCACAGTGGCTGCCGCGATGGTGCCGCCGGCCCCGGCCTTAGGTTCCACCACCATCGGCTGGCCGAGGCCCTTGGCCATCTCGGTGGTGACCAGGCGCGCCACCACATCGGCGTTGCCACCCGCGGCAAAGCCGTGCAGCACGCGCACCGGGCGCTCGGGATAGGTCTGTGCGCCCGCCGCCAGCGGCAGGGTCAAGGCCAGCACGGCGCCGAACATCGTCATCAGGTTCTTTTTCATGGTCTTGTCTCCTGTAGGTATGGAATGAATTACTGCGGTGCCTGTTCGACGGGGTTGCGCAGGACGCCGATGCCTTCGATTTCGACCTCCACCACATCGCCCGGCACCATGAAACGGGGCGGCTTCTTGCTCCAGCCCACGCCACCCGGTGTGCCGGTGACGATGACGTCGCCTGGCACCAGGGTGAAGATGGTCGAGGCGTAGGCGATCTGTTGCGCCACCGAGAAGATCATGTCGTCGGTGGTGGTGGACTGCATCTGTTCACCGCTCAGCCGGGTGACCAGCTTGAGCGGGCGGTCCGGCGCGATCTCGTCGGTCGTCACCATCCAGGGGCCGAAGGCGCCGGTGGACTCGAAGTTCTTGCCGGCGCAGATGGCCTTGGCGTGGAACTGCCACTCGCGGATGCTGGCGTCGTTGTAGATCGAGTAGCCGGCGATGTGCTCGTGGGCCTGGGCCTCGGGAATGTTGCGGCCCGGCTTGCCGATGATGACGGCCAGTTCACCCTCCCAGTCCAGCGAATCGGAACAGTGCGGGCGCAGGATGGGCTGGCCGTGCGCCACCTGCGAACGCCAGACGCGCAGGAAGATGGGCGGGTGTGCCGAGAGCTCGCGGTCCAACCCGGCGGCCACGACCTCGCGGTGGTGGTCGTGGTAGTTGCGGATCGCGCAGACGATCTTTTCCGGCTGCGGAATCACCGGCAGGAAGCGGATCGCCGACAAGGGAATGTCGGCCGGCACGCTGGCGGCATCGGCACCCGCCTGGAGGGTGCGGCCGGCCGCGATGTAGGCCTGCAGCGTGGGGTATTGCGGGTAGGCGCGGCCGAGATCGGCCACGTGTTCGCCGACGACGGCGCCCCAGGAGGCGCGGCCCTGGTATTCAAACGACAGAAGTTTCATATGGGTTCTTTCTGGACAAGGAACGATGAGACACAAGGATTCAGGTGCTGGGCACCCTCACTCCGGATGATCGGGGGATCTGGCGGCCTGCAGATCGGTCAGCACGGCCGCCGTGTCCGCGCCCAGCGCCGGTGCTGCCCGTCGGTACTGCACCGGGGTTTTGGAGAAACGCAGCGGGCTGGCCACGCCCGGCGTGGTGCCGGCCACGGGGTGCGGCAGCTCGACGCGCAGGCCCCGCGCCTGCACATGCGGATCGGCAAACACCTGCTCCAGCGTGTTGATCGGGCCGCAGGGCACGTTGGCGGTTTCCAGCGCGGCGATCCACTGCGCGGTGCTGCGCTGCACCGTCACCTGGCGCAGCAGCGGCACCAGTTCGGCGCGGTGCGCCACGCGGGCGGCGTTGGTGGCAAAGCGCGGGTCGGTCGACCACTCGGCACGTCCGGCCACCTGGCAGAACGAGGCGAACTGGCTGTCGTTGCCGACGGCCAGGATCATCTCGCCGTCGGCGGTGGGGAAAGACTGGTACGGCACGATGCTCGGATGGGCGTTGCCCAGCCGGCGCGGCGACTGCCCCGTGATGAGGTAGTTCTGCGCCTGGTTGGCCAGGCACGCCACCTGCACATCCAGCAGCGCGAGATCGATGTGCTGGCCCTCGCCCGAGCGCTCGCGCCAGGCCACCGCCGCCAGGATGCCGGACACCGCGTGCAGGCCGGTGAGCACGTCGGTCAGCGCCACACCCACCTTCATCGGGCCGGCGCCGTCCTCGCCATCGGGCACACCGGTCAGGCTCATCAGCCCGCCCATGCCCTGCACCATGAAGTCGTAGCCGGGGCGCTGGGCGTAGGGGCCGGTCTGGCCGAAACCGGTGATGGAGCAGTAGATCAGGCGCGGGTTGAGCGCGCTCAGGCTGGCGTAGTCCAGGCCGTAACGCGCCAGCCCGCCGACCTTGAAGTTCTCGATCAGCACGTCGGCGCGCAGCGCCAGCTCGCGGATCTGTCGCTGGCCTTCGGGCGTGGCCATGTCCAGCGCCACCGACTGCTTGTTGCGGTTGGCGCAGAGGAAGTACGCCGACTCCAGCGGCTGGCCCTGCGGGTCCTTCAGGTAGGGCGGGCCCCAGCCGCGCGTGTCGTCGCCACGCTCAGGGTGTTCGATCTTGATCACCTCGGCGCCCATGTCGGCCAGCATCTGGCTGGCCCAGGGACCTGCGAGCACGCGCGATAGGTCGAGCACCTTGAGGTGCGAGAGCGCGCCGCCTTGTGGGGTGGATTCGTGGTTCATGATGCAAACGCCTGCAGGCCGGTTTGTGCGCGACCGAGGATCAGCGCGTGGATGTCGTGCGTGCCCTCGTAGGTGTTGACCACCTCCAGGTTCACCAGGTGGCGGGCCACGCCGAACTCGTCGCTGATGCCGTTGCCGCCCAGCATGTCACGCGCCACGCGGGCGATGTCCAGCGCCTTGCCACAGCTGTTGCGCTTGAGCATGCTGGTCAATTCCACCGAGGCGGTGCCCGCGTCCTTCATGCGTCCGAACCGCAGGCAGCCCTGCAGGCCCAGCGCGATCTCGGTCTGCATGTCGGCCAGCTTCTTCTGCACCAGCTGGTTGGCAGCCAGCGGCCGGCCGAACTGCTTTCGGTCCAGCACGTAGCGGCGCGCGCGGTGCCAGCAGTCTTCGGCCGCACCGAACGCGCCCCAGGCGATGCCGTAGCGCGCGCTGTCCAGGCAGGTGAACGGGCCCTTGAGCCCCTTCACGCCGGGCAGCAGGTTCTCGGCCGGCACGAACACCGCATCCATCACGATCTGGCCGGTGACCGATGCCCGCATGCCGACCTTGCCCGGAATCTCGGGCGCGGTCAGGCCCTTCCAGCCCTTTTCCAGAATGAAACCGCGAATCTGGTCGCGCCCGCTCTCCTCGTCGGCCAGCTGGGCCCAGACCACGAACACATCGGCGATCGGGCTGTTGGTGATCCACATCTTGGCGCCGCTCAGGCTGAAGCCGCCGGGCACACGGGTGGCGCGGGTGGACAGACTGGCCGGGTCGGAGCCGCTGTCCGGCTCGGTCAGACCGAAGCAGCCGATCAGCTCGCCCGTGGCCAGACGCGGCAGGTAACGCTGGCGCTGTTCCTCGCTGCCGAACGCATGGATGGGCAGCATCACCAGGCTGGACTGCACGCTGAGCATGGTGCGGTAGCCCGAGTCGATGCGCTCGATCTCGCGGGCGATCAGGCCGTAGCAGACGTAATTCAGACCAGCGCCGCCGTGGGTGGTCGGCAGCGTGGATCCGAGCAGGCCGAGGGCGCCCATCTCGCGGAACAGGGCCGGGTCGGTGCGGCCTTCGCGAAACGCCGTCAGCACGCGCGGTGCGAGCTCGGATTGCGCATACGCCGCGGCGGCGTCGCGAATGGCGCGCTCGTCGGCGTCGAGCTGCTGTTCGAGCAGGAAGGGGTCGTCCCAGAGAAATGGGGTGGTGGACATGGACAAGGGCTCGTAGAAGAAAGGTCAGCGCTGGCAGGCGAAGCTGGCGGCGGATTCGGGGTCGCCGCCGGTGTAGCGCGCCAGCAGCGGCCAGGGGCACAGCGGGCGGGTGCGGCTGGGTGACCAGCCAGCCGGGACGTCGGGGTTGGCGCCGCCCGGGTTGCCCGCGCCGCGTGCGCCGGCCACGATGCGTTCGGGCGCACGGCCGTGCTCCACCCAGTCGACCAGCGCGTCCAGGCCGTCGTACTGCTCGGTGGCCGGACCACCGCGCGAATGGCCCTGGCCCGGCACCAGGAACAGGCGGGCGAACTCCGCAGCGCGGCCCTGCTGGTGCGCGTCCAGCGCGCGGTACCAGGCCTGGGTGTGGTCGCTGGAGAAGATTGGGTCGGCCGTGCCGTGGAACACCAGCACCTTGCCGCCGCGCTGGCGCAGGCGATCGAACTCGGGCGCCTCCAGCGTGCCCATGAAGTCCAGCGCCTTGTCGGTGTAGACACCGCTGGTGGCGAAGATCTTGCTGCCGTCGCGGTCGATGTCGAAGGCCAGTGCGAAGGCGGCGCTCTTGCGGGTGTCGGTGGCCATGGCCAGGTCGGCCACCGGCGGTGAAGAAAAGATGAAGCCCACCGACACCGGGTTGCGAGCCGTGCGCACCGAGCTGCGGAACTTCCACTCGGCCCAGCCGGGGTGGCGGATGCCCGGGTCGAAGGGGAAGCCGCTGTAGACCACCGCGCCCGCACCGTTGCGCGCCGGTGCGTGGACCGCTGCGAGCACCGCTTTCTGCGCCGCGCTCAGGCAGCTGCCATCGCGCGCGCCGCTGCAGGTGGGCAGGTCGCGCGCCGGGTCAAACGCGGTCCGGCAGGCCTCCACGTCGTTCACCAGTCCGTCGCTCAGGCCGTCGAGTGCGTCGCAGCGCGCCAGCACGGCGCGCGCCACGAGCTCGCGCTCCGCCGGGGGCAGGGCCGACTCGTAGTCGGGCTGGCCGTTGACCTCGCGGGTGATGACCACGGTGTCCCAGCGCTTCACGTTGGAGAGGTTGGCCACCGAGGCCCGCGGCAGGTGGATGCCGGGCGACTGCGCCAGCACGCCGTCGAACTGGTCCGCGTACCGCGTGGCCGCCACCAGCGCCTGGCGGCCGCCGTTGGACGTGCCGCCGATGTAGGAGCGGTCGGGCGCCTTGCCGTAGGCGCGCTGGATCAGCGCCTTGGCCATGGGCGTGAGCGTGCCGATGGCGTTGTAGCCGTAGTCGCGGCGCGCCTGCGGGTCCAGGCCGAACAGCGGGTTCTGGGCGCTGCTGTGCCCACCGTCAGAGCTGATCACCGCGAAGCCCCGCTGCAAGGCGTTGCGCAACAGGCCGCCGCTGCCCAGCGAGTTGCCGCCGTCTGCGGTGACGACATTGCCGTCCGTGCCGCCGTTGCCCTGGTAGAGGAAGCGCCCGTTCCAGTCCCGGGGCAGGCGCATCTCGAAGCCGATGGCGTAGGTCTGGCCGTCGACCGGGCTCACACGCTCGTTCATCCGACCGGTCACCCGGCAGTGCTCGCCCACCGTCTGGCCAGCGTTCACCAGGCGGCCCACCGGCTCCAACGTGGCAGCGGTGAAACGTGCGCCAGCGAAGCTGAACGCGCCGATGAGTTCGCTGCACTGCTGCAGCGGAGCGGGCGAGGCCACGCCCAGCCGCGGCGGTTGCGCGGTGGTGGCACAGCCCGCCACCAGGGTCAGGGTGGCGAGCGCAAGGCTCGGCAAGGCAAGGGGTCGGTGCATGGTGCGGGTCTCCGTCGGCTCCCCCGTCTCGGCGGGCGCCTTGTTATGAAGTGCAATAAACGAACTTCGTGTTTGACTTTTCCGAAATGTACGGGCCAGAATCAGACGTATCAAACGATTTGTTTGCAATCAGTAGTGCATAAAACGCACTTCGAAAGCCAGTCATGACCTCTCGACGCAAGATTCCGAGTACCGCTGCGCTGAGCGCCTTCGAGGCCGCGGCACGCCACGCGAGCTTCACCGAGGCGGCCGAAGAGCTGTCCCTCACGCAAAGCGCCATCTGCCGCCAGATCGCCGGTCTGGAGCAGTTCCTGGGCGTGAGCCTGTTCCGGCGCTCGCGCCGCGGTGTGCTGCTGACCGAGGCCGGTGTCACCTACCACCGCCAGGTGTCGCGGCACCTTGAACAGATCGAGCTCGACACACTCAACCTCATGACCCGCGGCGGGCGCGGCGGCCGGCTGGAACTCGCTGTGGTGCCCACCTTCGGCACCCGCTGGCTGCTGCCTCGGCTGGCCGGCTTCGCCGAGCTCCACCCCGACATCACGCTCAACCTCTCCAGCCGCACACGCCCCTTCCTGTTCGACGACACCACCATGGACGCGGCCATTTACGCGGGCGACGGCCACTGGCCCGGCGCGGTCACCACCCACCTGATGGACGAGACCCTGGTGCCGGTGTGCAGCCCGGCCCTGATCGCCCCGCGCAAGAAGCTCACACCGCAGCAGCTGGCGGAGCTGCCGCTGCTGCAGCAGAGCACGCGGCCCTACGCCTGGCGCCAGTGGTTCGAGTCCATCGGCTACGTGCCGGGCAACGAGCTGGCCGGTCCGCGCTATGAGCTGTTTTTCATGTCGCTGCAGGCTGCGGCGGTCGGACTGGGCGTGGCCCTGGTGCCCGAGTACGACATCGGCGACGACCTGACCTCGGGCCGCCTGGTGATCCCGGTGCAGCACTTCTGCCCCAGCGACCGCGCGTACTACCTGTCAATCCCCGAACGCAAGGCCGACAACCCGGTGCTGGAAATCTTCAAGGCCTGGCTCATCGATGAGATGGCCACCTACAACGCCTCGGCCGAGCAGGAACGCCTGCTCCGCGCGAAACCGCAACCTCGTGCCCGCGCCACCTGAGCCGGGCACGCCCATCTCTCAACCCCTCACCAGCCCATACCGCCATGTCACTGATACAGGTTCGCAAACGCCAGCTGCTCGTCGAAACCGTCTTCCACGAAGGAGGGCCGCCACCCGCGGTGCCGCTGCGCATGGCCGCCGCGCTGGCCGTGGTGCGCAACCCCTACGCGGGGCGCTACGAACCCGACCTGCTGCCCTTCATGGCCGAGCTGCGCACGCTCGGACGCGAACTGGCCGAGGAACTGGTGCAGGTGCTCGGACGCGACCATGTGCAGGCCTACGGCAAGGCCGCCATCGTGGGCGTGAACGGCGAACTCGAACACGGGGCGGTGTGGCACGAAGCGGGTGGCTGGGCCATGCGCGCGGTGCTGGGCGAACCCAAGGCCATCGTGCCCGCCGCCAAGGCCGTGGCCAGCGCCGGCTACCGGCTGATGATGCCGCTGCACCACATCCACGCGGCCTACGTGCGCAGCCACTTCAACACCATGGAGGTGGGCATCCAGGACGGGCCGCGGCCCGACGAAATCGTGTTCGGCCTGGCGATGGCAGACGGCGGGCGCATCCATTCGCGCCTGGGTGGTCTCACGGCGGATCAGATCGCGGTGCACGACGGGCAGCGCTGACAGCACCTGCACAAGCCGCCACGCCCGGTGCGATGGCGGTTTTCTGGCGTCCGCGACTCTGGCCTACGGCGGGCATAGGACCTATCCTACGAACGCGAATTGGTGGACCGGGTCCAATGGCGCCACCAGTCCACACGCCCCCTTCTTCAGGAGCCAGCACCATGGGAATCGCACGCATCGCTGCATTGATCGTCATCGTCGCCGGGATCGCCGCCCTGGTGTACGGCGGCTTCTCGTACACGACGGAAAGCACCGCCGCCAAACTGGGACCACTGGAACTCAAGGTCAAGGAAGAAAACCGGGTCAACATCCCCGTGTGGGCCGGCGTGGCCGCCATCGTGGCGGGCGGCCTCGTGCTGCTGGTGAGCGCGCGCAAGTGACGGCGTGAGCCCTTCGCACCACCGGCGCGGACGGGTGGCATGACACCGACCACCGCCGCCCTGCTCGCCGACGCCCTGCTGGCGCTGCATGTGGGCATCGTGCTCTTCGTGGTGGGCCTGCTGCCGCTGGTGCTCGTGGGTGGCGCGCGCGGCTGGCGCTGGGTGCGCCACCGCGGCCTGCGGCTCACACATCTGGGCCTGATGCTCTTCATTGCCGCCCAGGCCTGGCTGGGGCGGCTGTGCCCGCTGACGGTGTGGGAACAGGACCTGCGGCGGCTGGCCGGGCAGGACATTTATGGCGAAAGCTTCATCGAGCACTGGCTCTCTCGGCTGCTGTACTGGGACCTGCCCTGGTGGGTGTTTGTGGCCGCGTACACCGGGTTTGCAGGGCTGGTGGCAGGTGCCTGGAGGTGGGTAAGGACGGACCAATGATCACGGACATCGAAGACTTCTTTTCCAAGGGTTGCGGCCGCTGCGAGCGCTTCGACACCCCCGCCTGCTCGGCCAACCATTGGCACGCCGGCCTGACCGGTCTGCGCGCCATCTGCCGCTCGGCGGGTCTGGTCGAGACGGTGAAATGGGGACACCCCTGCTACATGCACGCCGGACGCAACATCGCGCTCATCGGCGCGCTGCAGGGCGACTTCCGGCTCAACTTCTTCAACGCCGCGCTGATGAAGGACCCCGAAGGTCTGCTGGAACGGCAGGGGCCCAACACGCAGCACCCCGACTCGATCCGGTTCACCGCCACCGAGCAGGTCGAGCAGCGCGCCGCCGCCATCCGCGCTTACCTGCTCGAAGCCATGGCCTATGCCGATGCGGGCATCCGCCCGCCGAAGGTCGCGCTGGCGCTGGAACTGCCCGACGAGCTGGTCGACGCGATGGACGCGGACCCCGAACTGGCCGAGGCCTTCCACCGGCTCACCCCGGGCCGCCAGCGCAGCTACGCGATCCTTCTCAGCTCGGCCAAGACCTCGGCCACGCGCGTGGCCCGCATCGAGAAGGCACGACCGCACATCCTGGCGGGCAAGGGGGCGAACGAGCGCTGACCCGCGGGCATGGCCCTCAGAGAAAGCAGGCTCAGCCGCCGCTGCCCTGCCGGGTCAAGGGGATGAGGTAGTAAGCGCAGAAAGGCAGGTTGCCGCAGGAGCCATTCATGGTCGCCAGCACCATGACCAGCGACTGTTTGGCCGCGGCGTCCGAGGAAAGAGAGCACACGCCCATCGATTCGGTGGCGTCGACTGTCAGATCGACACAGGCGGTCAGCTTGTCAGCGCCCTTGATCAGCGGCTGCAGCCGGGTGAGCATCTGCCCGAACCGGGGATGGGCCAGCAAACCAGGCTCGTCCTTGACCGCCGCCCTCACACCTTGCAGTTCGCCGTTGGGAAGCTGCGCCGACATCGGCCTGGGCGCCCCCGTGTCGGGACGATGACTGGCCGGAGCGGCGCTTTCGGACATGGTCGTCATTTCCACTGCGCACGCGAGCGGGCTGCGACAGTCGAGCGTGATCCGGGTGGTTGAACCCGAGTCGACGACCGAACCCGAAAACGTGCCGACATACCAGGCGCTGGCTGAATCGTCGGCGGCCTGAGCGCTAGCCGCAGCCAACACCATGGCCGCAGACAGCAGCGAAAACCGCGCACGCGCGCGGATGCTTTTCTTGAACATGTTTCCCCCTGATGTACTCACCCGCCACATGCGGGCGCGGGAATTATCCGCGTGAGAACGACCAGACCAGCCAGGGCACGACCAGCAGAAACGCCAGCCCGAATGACAGGTAGTTGCCGGTGCGCGGATCAAAGTCCGGCGCCACCTTGCGCCAGGGCTTACGCATCAACAGCATGCCGATGCCGATGTCGAAAGCGGCCATGAACGCCACCAGCACCACCCCCAGGGCCAGATGCTGCGCCGCCCCGGTCAACCCGATGGGTGGCACCAGCAGCCAGCAGATGCCCAGCGCGAGCAGCGAGCCGGTCAGCGCACTCAGGCGGATGGCGAGATCCTTGCCGATGCGCGGCACCACCCACACCGTGCGCACGATGCCGTGCAAGGTCTCGGCGCTGGCGAGCACCACGCAGAGGGCCACGATGCGGATCAAGGCGTCGGAGGGCATTCGGGGATTGTGCGCCGTCGTTATGAGTGAGACGGCCGAACCTGGAAGCTGACTGGGGTTCGAATTGCGATGACGAGTGCTTCAATCACTTGCACGAATACTCGTCAAACAGTTGTCCCAGGCGGACAAGTTCCTCTGGCTCCAACTGCCCATAGGAGTTGTGGTCAAGCGCAGAGCGAACGAGAGAAAGCTGCTCTTCATTCTTGACAACTCCACTCTTCAGAATAGAGCGAAGGCGGCGGACCGTGGGAAGCTTGGGAATGTGCAAATCGTTGACACCTCGTTTGCTCAGTTCCTCGGCGAACTTTACCAATGCCTCCGCCTCCAGCGTTTCTCGAAGAACAACGTCGGCTTCTGCGGAAAAACGCCGCAGAAAAGTCAGGCTGGTGCTCGTCGACGCCAACTCGGCGTGGGCTCTGATTGCTGCAGAAAACGTTCCTGATGGATCATCCTGGGAATAGAGCTCAGCAAATGCCAACAGCTTGACGCGGAGTGACTCGATGCAGGCTTCCTTGGTGATTTCAATGGCCATAGCAAAAAACGGATCTTGCGAAGAATCTGCAAGTAAACCACGTCGCCCGCAAGCATCCGGTCACACCTCTTGCCCACCCAGCCGCCGCGCCTCCACCTCAAACGGGTTGTCCCAATAGGCATCCCGCCCGCGCATCCGCTGCCACGCCCCGGCCAGCAGGTAGGCCGGCAGGAACAGCGGCCCCCAGCGTTCGCACTGGCGCACATGCACCCGCTCGTGTGCGCGCAGGCGCTGCAGTTCCTGCGCATGCGTGCCGACGATGACGTGGCCGAAGGTGATGGCCGCAAAGGGCCAGCGGCGGCGCGGCGCGTGGCGCAGGGCGGCGATCTCGATCACGCCATCCACGATGCGCATGCGCGCGCCGCAAGGCACCAGCAGCAGGCCGAGCGCCAGACCGATGAGCGTGGTGGGCGAGGCCCAGAGCCGCAGCGCCCAGCGCCGGAACAGGCCGGTCGGGCGGCCGGTGCGGCGGCCCCTTAGTGCCATCGCTTCAGGAGACGATGTACGCGCCCGAGCCGCAGGACAGCAGCTTGCCGTCCGCACCGCGGAACTCCATGCGCGTGGACGCGACGCGCGAGCCCAGGCGCAGCACCTCGGCGCTGAGTTCGAAGTGTTCGCCGATGCCGGGGCGCAGGTAGTCGATGCGCAGGTCGATGGTGCCGAGCTTGCCGAAGCGGTGCAGGCGCTGCTCGGGGGTTTCGTCCATGTGGCGCGCGCCGATGGCGGCCATGCAGGCCAGGCCGCCCATGGCGTCGAGCCCGGCGCTGATGACGCCGCCGTGCACGCGGTTGTGGCTGTAGTGGCCGATCAGCTCGTGCCGCATGTCGATGCGCGCGGTCACGCGCTCGGGCAGCAGGCTGGTGATCTTCAGGCCCAGCACCTGGTTGAACACGATCTTCTCTTCGAAGATGGCCTTGAGGCCGGCAATGAACTCGGGCTCGAACTCGGCGGGCAGCGGTGGTGGGGTTTTGCTCATAGTCCGGATTGTCGTGCGGCGAGCTCTTTCATGATCTCTTCGGCGCCGCCGCCGATCATCATCACCTTGACCTCGCGGTAGATGCGTTCGCTGGCGGTGCCGCGCATGAAGCCCATGCCGCCAAGGATCTGCACAGCCACATCGGCGCAGAACTGCATGGCCTGCGTGGCGTGGTTCTTGAGCAGGCACACGTGGCTGACCCAGTCGGCGCCCTGGTCGCCAGCGTCGGCCCGCGCGGTGACGGCGTCCACCCAGGCCTGGGTGCTTTCGATGCGCATGCGCATGTCCATGAGCTTGTGGCGGATCACCTGGCGTTCGATCAGCGGCGTGCCGAAGGTCTGTCGCTGGCGCGCCCAGTCGAGCGCCTCGTCGTAGCAGGCCTGCGCAAAACCGAGTGCCATCGCGCTCATGGCAAGGCGCTCGCCATTGAAGTTGCCCATGATCATGCGAAACCCCGAGCCCTCTTCGCCCAGGCGGTAGCGCACCGGCACACGAACGCCGTCGAAGCGCAGATGGGCGGTGTCCGAGCAGTGCCAGCCCATCTTCTGCAGCGCGCTGCGCGTGATGCCGGGCCTGTCCATGGGCACCACGACCATGCTGATGCCGCTGGCGCCCTTGTTGCTGGCGTCGGTGCGGACGGCGAGCGTGAGCCAGTCGCAACGCAGGCCGGAGGTGATGAAGACCTTCTCGCCGTCGATCACGTACTCGTCACCCTCGCGCCGCGCGGTGGTGCGCAGCGCGGCCACGTCCGAGCCGCCGCCGGGTTCGGTGATGCCCAGGGCCGCGATGCGCTCGCCGCGCAGCACGGGCGGCACCACCTCGGCCTGCAGTTCGGGCGAGCCGTGCGCCAGCACCGGCGGCAGGCCGATGTTGAGCGAGAACAGGCTGGCCATGAGGCCGCCGCTGGTGCCGTGGCGTGCCAGGGTCTGCGACAGCGCGTTGCGCGCGCGCCAGGGCGCGGGCGTGCCGCCCAGGTGCTCGGGGTAGCCCAGGCCGAGCAGGCCGAGATCGGCGGCCTCGCGGTAGAGCCCGCGCGGGATCTCGCCAGCGGCCTCCCAGGTGTCGAGGTGGGGGCGCACGCGTTCCAGGGCGAAGCGGCGCACGGTGTCGGTGAGCGCCTGCAGATCAGCGGCGTCGAAATCGGTGGCGGTGGCGGTGCTCATGCGGCTTCCTCCGCGAAGATGGCCAGCACTTGTCCTGGCACCAGCTGCTGCCCCGCCACCACGGTCACGCCGGACACGGTCGCATCGCGCGGTGCGCTGATCTGGTGTTCGATCTTCATGCTCTCGATGGTCAGCAGCACCTGCCCGCGCGCGACGCGCTGGCCGGGCTGCACCGCCAGGGACACCAGCTTGCCGTTGAACGGGGCCCGCAGCTCGCGCGCGGCAGGGCCTTGGCCCGCGCTCAGGGCCGCCGTGAGGCTCAGGTCCTGCAGCCACAGATCGTGGGCGCCCCAGCGCACATGGCACTGGCCGTCGGCCTGCCGCACCACCTCGGCGGCCCGAGCCAGGCCGTCCACTGCGATGGTGTTCGTGCCGATGTGCGCCGCATGCAGGCGTTCACCGGCCTGCACCTGCAGCGCGCCATGGCCCAGTTCCCGGACGCTGAGGTCCAGCATGATCTGGCCCACCTTCAACCGCAGCGGGCGCGCGAAGGGGCTGGGCAGCGCCGTGGCACCCCGGCCCAGCCAGACGGCAGCCAGTGCGGCGGCCAGCTTCGCTTCGTGCGGCGGGTCCAGCGCCTCGCGGATGCTCTGGCCATGGTCGGCCAGGAAGGGAATGGTCGCCCCACCATCGGCGAACACCGGGTGGCGCAGGCAGGCCGCGAGAAAGGCGCGGTTGCTGGGCAGGCCGAGCAACACCGTGTCGTCCAGCGCGTGCGCGAGCCTGGCGATGGCCTCGCGGCGGGTCGGCGCGTGGGCGATCAGCTTGCCGAGCATGGCGTCGTAGTGCGGAGTGACCTCGGTTCCGCTTTCGAGCGCGTGATCGAAACGCAGGCCTTCGGGGAGCGGCGGTTCGGCAAAGCGCTGCACCGTGCCGGCGTGGGGGGTGAAGTGTTCGTCTTCGGCGCAGAGGCGGACCTCGATGGCGTGGCCGCGGAGCTGCACCTGGTCTTGCGTCAGCGGCAGGGGTTCGCCGCGGGCGACTCTGAGTTGCCACTCGACCAGGTCCAAGCCAGTCAACATCTCAGTCACCGGATGCTCGACCTGCAAGCGTGTGTTCATCTCCATCAAGAAGAACTGGTCGCCGTCGAGCAGAAACTCCACCGTGCCCGCGCCCACGTAGCCCGCACCCTGCGCCAGTGCGACCGCGCAGCGCCCCAGTTCCGCCCGCAGTTCGGGCGAGACGGCAGGGCTGGGCGATTCTTCGATGATCTTCTGGTGGCGCCGCTGCACCGAGCAGTCGCGTTCGCCCAGGTGGATGCAGTGCCCGTGCGCGTCGGCGAACACCTGCACCTCGACGTGGCGCGGGTTGAGCAAGGCGCGCTCGATCAGCAGGTCGCCGTTGCCGAAACCCGCCAGTGCCTCGGAACGTGCGCTCTGCAGCGCGGCGGGCAGTTGCTCGGCGCTGTGCACGAGGCGCATGCCGCGCCCGCCCCCGCCGGCCACGGCCTTGACCATGACGGGGTAGCCGATGCGCAACGCCTCGGCAGCAAAGGTGGCCTCGGACTGGTCGGCGCCGAAGTAGCCGGGCAGCACCGGCACACCCTGCCGCAGCGCCACCGCCTTGGCCGCGGACTTGCTGCCCAGCGCGTGGATGGCCGCTGGCGGCGGGCCGACCCAGGTGAGGCCGGCGTCGATCACGGCCTGCGCGAAGTCGGCGTTCTCACTCAGGAAGCCGTAGCCCGGGTGCACCGCGTCGGCGCCGCTGGCGTGCGCGGCGTCGATCAGCTTGTGAATGCGCAGGTAGCTGTCGGCCGAGGCGGTGCCGCCCAGGGCCACGGCGGAGTCGGCCTCGCGCACATGCAGGGCACCGCGGTCGGCGTCAGAGTGGACGGCCACCGTCGACAGCCCCAAGCGCCGCGCGGTGCGGATGATGCGGCGCGCGATCTCGCCGCGGTTGGCGATGAGCAGCCGCTTCATACACCGCCCTCCACCCACGGTGCGGGCTGCTTGCGCGCGAAGGCCCTGAGACCAGCCGCGGCCTCCGGTCCGCGCAAGGCCGACGCAAAGGCGATGGCGGCTTCGTCGCGCAGGTCGGGCAGCGGGCCGTGCAGACGGCGCAGCAGCTGCTTGGTGGCCGCAGTGGCGCCGGGGGCCGACGCGCGGTGCCGCGCCAGCGTGTCGGCCAGCGCGATTTCCATCTCGCCGACGGCCACCACGTCGTTCACCAGCCCGAGATCGCGCGCTTCGCTGGCGCTGAAGTGCCGGCCCGAGAGCAGGCAGTCGCGAGCGGCGCGGTCGCCCAGGCGCCGCCACACGAAGGGCGCGATCTGCGCCGGCGGCAGGCCCAGCGTGACCTCGGGCGTGGCGAACACCGAGCGTTGCGTGGCCAGCACCACATCGCCGCAACAGGCCAGGCCGAAGCCACCGCCCATGGCCGGCCCGTCCACCGCCACCACCAGCAGCTGGGGCAATTCGGTCAGCGCGTACAGCACGTCGCCGAAGGCGCGGTTGGCGGTGATCAGCGGGTCGTGCGCACCATCGGTCAGCGGCTGGCCAATGGCGCTCGCGAAATGGCCCAGGCTGCCGCCCGCGCAGAAGGCGCCGGCCGCGCCGGTGAGTACCACCGTGCGCAGATGGTCGTCGGCTTTGGCCCGCAGGCAGGACTCGAACAGGGCGACCACCATCGCGTCCGACAGCGCGTTGCGCGTGGCCGGGTCGTTGAGCGTCCAGCGCTCGCTGTCGCCCTGCCGCACCACCAGAAAGCTGCTCATGCCCTGCCCCTCAGTGCGCCGGGCGCTTGGCGATGCCCATCATCTTGGTCAGGATGCCAAGCATCACCTCGTCGGCCCCGCCGCCGATCGACGCCAGCCGGCCGTCGCGGTACATGCGCGAGACCTTGTTGTCCCAGGTGAAGCCCATGCCACCCCAGAACTGCAGGCAGGTGTCGGGCACCAGACGGTTCAGGCGACCGGCCTTGAGCTTGGCCATGGTCGCCCACTCGGTCACGTCTTCGCCCGCCACATAGTGCTCGCAGGCCTGGTAGGTCAGCGCACGCAGGCTCTCGACCTCCGTCTTGAGTTCAGCCAGCTTGAACTGCACCCACTGCTGGTCCGCGAGCGTGCTGCCGAACAGCTTGCGCTCCTGCGCGTAGTCCACCGTCCACTGGATGCAGTTGGTCAGGCTCTGCAGACAGCTGGCCGCTGCCCACAGGCGCTCTTCCTGGAACTGCTGCATCTGGTAGATGAAGCCTGAACCTTCGGCGCCGATGCGGTAGCGCTGCGGCACGCGCACCTCGTCGAAGAACAGCAGGCCGGTGTCGCTGCTGTTCATGCCGATCTTCTTAATCTTCTGGCCGACCTCGAAGCCCTTGATGGTTTTGCCGTTCTCGCGCAGCGGCACCATCACCAGGCTCTTGTTCTTGTGCGCCGGGCCGTCGCTGGTGTTGACCAGCATGCACATCCAGTCGGCCTGCAGGCTGTTGGTGATCCACATCTTCTGGCCGCTGATGACGTAGTCGTCGCCGTCCTTGCGCGCCACGGTCTTGATGGCCGAGACGTCGCTGCCCGCGCCGGGCTCGCTCACGCCGATGCAGCCCACCGCGTCGCCCGCGATGGCGGGCGCCAGGAACTGCGCACGCAGTTCGTCGCTACCGAAACGCGCCAGCGCGGGCGTGCACATGTCGGTCTGCACACCGATCGCCATGGGCACACCGCCGCAGTGGATGTGGCCCAGCGCCTCGGCCATGGCCACGCTGTACGAATAGTCCAGCCCCATGCCGCCGTAGGCCTCGGGCTTGGTCAGGCCCAGCAGGCCCAGCTGTCCCATCTGCTTGAAGACCTCGTGCGCGGGGAAGATCTCGGCCGCCTCCCACTCGTCCACGTGCGGGTTGATCTGCTCGTCGATGAAGCGCTTGAGGGTCTTCTGGATTTCACGGTGTTCGTGGGTGAACTGCATGGGGTGTCTCCTGTCTTGTGGTCTGGTGTGGGTCACATGCGCGCGACGCCGAACTGCATGGGGCGAGGCTGGCGCTGCGCCGCCTCGGCCACGGTGTCCAGGCAGAAGCTCAGCACGGCGCGGGTGTCGCGCGGATCGATCACGCCGTCGTCCAGCACCAGACCGCTCGTGTAGAACGCGTCGGCCTGCGACTCGAACTTCTGCACGATGGCGTCGGTCTGCGCCTGCATCTGCGCCTGCACCTCGGGCGTGTCGGTGGCGATGCCTTTGCGTGCCAGGCCGGCCTCGGCCACGATCTGCATGGTCTTGGCGGCCTGCTCGCCGCCCATGACCGCCGTGCGCGCGTTGGGCCAGCTGAACAGGAACCGCGGCGCGTAGCCGCGGCCGCACATGCCGTAGTTGCCAGCGCCGAAGCTGGCGCCGCACTGGATGGTGATCTGCGGCACGGTGGCATTGGTCACGGCCTGGATCATCTTGCTGCCGTGCTTGATCATCCCGGCCTGCTCGCTGTCCTTGCCCACCATGTAGCCGGTGGTGTTCTGCAGGTAGACGATGGGGTGGCCGAGCTGGCACATCCACTGGATGAAGTGCGTGGCCTTGTTGGCGCCGGCCACGTCGATGGGGCCGTTGTTGCTGATGAGGCCGACCGCGTGGCCGCCGATGTGCGCCTGCGCGCAGACCGTGGCAGCGCCGTAGAGCGACTTGAATTCGAGGATGTCGGAGGCATCGGTGATGCGCAGCATCACTTCGCGCATGTCCACGGGCTCCCGGTGGTGCGCGGGCATGAGGGCGAGTAACTCGTCGGCGTCAAAACGCGGCGCGGGTGCGGCTGGTCGCTGAGGCGCCTGCCAGCCGGTGCGCGCCACGATGTCGCGCGCCAGGCCCAGGGCCTCGCGGTCGTCTTCGGCCAGGTGTTCGCCCAGGCCCGAGATGCCGGTGTGCATCTCGGCGCCACCCAGTTCCTCTTCGGTGGCGATCTCGCCGGTCGCGGCCCTGAGCAGCGGCGGCCCTGCGAGAAAGGCGCGCGAACGGCCCCGCACCATGATCACCACGTCCGACAGACCGGGCATGTAGGCACCACCCGCCGTGCCCGAGCCGTGCTGCACGGTGATGACCGGCAGGCCCGCAGCCGAGAGGCGAGCGAGGTTGCGGAACAGACCACCGCCGAGCACGAAGCCTTCGACCTGGTACTTCATCAGGTTGGCGCCCGCGCTCTCGACCAGGTGCACGAAGGGCAGCTTGTTCTCCAGCGCGATCTCCTGCACGCGCAGGATCTTCTCCAGCCCGCGCGGCTGGATGGCGCCGGCTTCGATGCCCGAATCGCTGGCCACCACCATGCAGCGCACACCCCCTATGAAGCCGATGCCGGCCAGCATGCCGCCGCCGGGCACGGACTTGTCCGGGTCCTTCGTGTCCTGCAGAAAACCGGCCAGCGAACACAGCGGCAGGAAAGGTGCGCCCGCGTCCAGCAGCAGGCCCACGCGCTCGCGCGGCAGCAGCTGGCCGCGCTTGTGGAACACCGGCGCCGATTTCGCCGAGGCTTGCGCGGCGCGGTCCTCCAGCGCGCGCAGCTGGGCGATGCGCGCCAGCATGGCGTCTCGTCGCTGTGCGGCCTGCCCGCTGTGCGGGTTGAACAGGGTTTCAAAGCTCATGACTGGAACACCTTGGGCACGACCGCGCGGTGGAAACCGTCGAAGGGTTTCAGCGCGTCGCGTTGCTGCACGTCGTCGGGCGCAGCCACCTGGCCCCAGCCCATGCGCACCTGCGGCCGCGCGCCGTCCACCCGCAGCACCGTGCCGCTGATGAAGCTGGCGGCGGGCGAGAGTAGGAAGACGATGGCGGCCGAGGTCTCGGCCTCGTTACCGAAGCGGCCCAGCGGCACGGTCTGGCGCATCTCGCGCAGCATGGGCCCGGCCTCGGGCGGGTAGTGGTCCATGCCGCTGGAGGCGATGTAGCCCGGCGCGACCGCGTTCACGCGCACCCCGCTTTTCGCCCACTCCATCGCGGCGGTTTCGGTGAAGCTGACCATGCCCATGCGCGCCGCGCCGCTGTGGCCCATGCCGGGCATGGAGCCCCACATGTCGGCCACGATGTTGACGATGGCCCCGCCGTGCGCCGCCATGCTCTGCACATAGCACTCGCGCGCGACCAGAAAACCGCCAGTGAGGTTGGTGTCGATCACCGCCTGCCAGCCCTTGGCGCTGATCTTCTCCAGCGGCGTGATGTACTGGCCGCCCGCGTTGTTGACCAGGCCGTCGATGCGGCCGTGGGCCTGCACCGCGTCCGCCACCATGGCCTTGACGCCGTCTTCGTTGCGGATGTCGCAGACGTGGAAGCTGGCGCGCCCGCCGTCTTCAGCGATCTCGATGGCCGTGGCCTGCAGCTTCTCGGGGTTGCGCCCCACCAGCACCACCATGGCTCCCAGACGCGCCAGCTCGTGCGCGGTGCAGCGACCGATGCCCGATCCGCCGCCGGTCACCATCACCACGCGACCGGCGAACAGGCCGTCTCGAAACACCGACCGGTAGCCTGAACTCATACGGCCTCCTTCAGAAAGAGTTGCAGCGCGGCTTCGGTCAGGTCGTCGAGCGAAGACCGGCGCCCCGGCTCGAACCACTGCACGGCCCAGTTCAGCGCGCCGAAGAGCATCAGGCGCGCCAGGCTGGTGTCACCGCTGAGTTCGCCGCGGTCGTGCAGCGCCTGCAGCACCGGCACCCAGACGGCTTCGTACTCCCGCCGCAGCTCGTTGACCGCCTGGCGCTGCGGCTCTGACAGCGAGCGCCATTCGTACAGCATCACGGGAATGAAGTCGCTTTCCGCGCCCAGCAGCACCTCCAGGTGGTTGCGCACCAGCACCCGCAGGCAGTCGCGCGCACTCAAGGCCTGGCCGTGGCGGGCCGCGGCCTGCATCGCATCGGCCTGCTGGCTGCTGGCGCGCTGCATGCCTTCAAGCATCACGGCCGCGAGCAGCGCTTCCTTGTTCTCGAAGTGGTAGAAGGGCGAGCCCGAACGCATGCCGGCGGCGGTGGCGATGTCGCGCGTGCTGGTGGCGGCAAACCCCTGCTGCCGGAACAGGCGGGCGGCGGCGCGCAGCAGGTCCTGGCGGCGGTTGCCGTCGTCGCGTTCGTCGGCGGTCTTGCGGGGGCGGCCGCGGGCGCGTCGCGGCTCGTCGGCTGGCGGGATGGGAGGCAGGGCATCGCTCATGGGCGACGACCTTATCAGCGCTTCATATTTTTAGCAAGCAAATGCTTTGCATAAATATCAGCCGCGCACGCTGTTCGTTATCCTCGACCGGTCGCGTCGGCCACCCGCCCCGCGCGGTCCACTGCAAGGAGCCCCCATGAACACCCTCCCCTTTGCCACCACCGGGCAGGCGCGCCGCCCGTCACGCGCCGTGGCCGTGCAGGAGATGCCATGGGCCTGAGCGCAGCCGGCACCCTGCTGCGTGTGCTGGCCTGCGGGGCGCTGGCCGCAGTGGTTCACCAGGCGGTCGAGGCGCCGGATACCCTGCGCGCGGGGTTGGCCCTGTTCACCCTGATCGGCGGGCTGTGGATGACGCAGGCGCTGCACCTGAGCGTGACCGCGCTGCTGGTGCCAGTGCTGGCAACGGCAGCGGGCCTGATGAGCCTGCGGGAGGCCCTGGCATCGTTTGCCCACCCGATCATCTTCCTGTTCCTGGGTGGCTTTGCGCTGGCCGCAGCGCTGCAGAGACAGGGGCTGGACCACGCGCTCGCGCTCGCCGTGCTGCGCCTGGCCGGCGGGCGCCGGGCGCGGGCGGTGGCCCTGCTGTTCGGCCTGACCGCCCTGCTGTCCATGTGGATCAGCAACACCGCCACCGCGGCCATGGTGCTGCCGATGGCGCTGGGCCTGCTGCACACGCAGGACGGCACGGACGAAGCGGGCCCACGCGAGCGCGCGTTCGTGCTGCTGGGCGTGGCCTACAGCGCGAGCATCGGTGGCATCGGCACCCTGGTGGGCAGCCCGCCCAACGCCATCGCCGCCGCGCAGGCGGGCATCGGCTTTATCGAGTGGATGCGCTTCGGCGTGCCCCTGGTCCTGCTGTTGCTGCCGCTGATGGCCGGTGTGCTGTACCTGATGCTGCGCCCGCGCCTGCACGGCCGGCTGGACCTCGCCCGCGCGCCCTTCGAATGGACCCCGGGGCGGCGGGCGACGCTCGTCATATTCGCGCTGACCGCCGCCGGCTGGATGGCCGCCGAGCCGCTGGGCCGTGCGCTGGGCATCGGATCCGACATGGACAGCTGGATCGCCATGGCCGCCCTGGTGGCACTGGTGGCCACGCGGGTGATGGATTGGGAGGCGATCGAGCACCAGACGCACTGGGGCGTGCTGCTTCTGTTCGGGGGTGGCCTGGCGCTCAGCCAGGTCATGCAGGCCAGCGGCGCCAGCCGCTACCTGGCCGACGGACTGGTGGTGGCCATGCACGGCGCCTCTGCCCTGTGGCTGCTGCTCGGGGTGGTGAGCTTCGTGGTCTTTCTCACCGAGCTGGTCAGCAACACTGCCAGCGCCGCGCTGATGGTGCCGATCTTCCTGGGTGTGGCGCAGGCACTGGGCCTGCCGGCGCCGCTGCTCGCCGCGGCCATCGCGGTGTCGGCCTCATGCGCCTTCATGCTGCCGGTGGCCACGCCACCCAATGCCATCGTCTACGCAACCGGCCAAATTCCACAGGCCACGATGATGCGCTGCGGCATGGTGCTCAACCTGGTCTGCATCGCCGTGATCGTGGTCGTGGCATCGGTGGTGTATTTGTAAGCACCTTGGCGTCAAGGCAGGGCGCTCACCCGCCAGACCACGTTGCCCACATCATCGGCCACCAGCAGCGCGCCCTGCTTGTCCAGCGCCACGCCCACCGGCCGGCCAAAGGCCTCGCCATTGGCGCTGAGAAAGCCGCCCAGCACGTCGCGCGCTGGACCCGAGGGCTGGCCGCCGCTGAAGGGCACGAAGACCACCTTGTAGCCACTGTGCGGGCGGCGGTTCCACGAGCCGTGCTGGCCGATGAACATACCGTTGGTGAACGGCACGGGCAGGCGGCTGCCCACGGCGGACGCCAGACCCAGGGGCGCGACGTGGGCGCCAAGCGCAAAGTCGGGAACAACCGCTTTGGCCACCAGCTCCGGCGCGGGCGGTTTGACGCGGGTGTCCACCCGCTGGCCGTAGTAGCTGTAGGGCCAGCCATAGAAGGCGCCGTCGCGCACCGAAGTGAGGTAATCGGGCACAAGGTCGCTGCCGAGCTCGTCCCGCTCGTTCACCACCGCCCACAGCGTGCGGCCGCTGGCGTCCCAGGCCAGGCCGACCGGGTTGCGCAGGCCCGAGGCAAAGACGCGGTGCGCGCCGGTGCGGATGTCCACCTCCCAGACCGCGGCGCGGCCCTCCTCGGCCGCCATGCCGTTTTCGCCGATGTTGCTGTTGGAACCGACGCCCACGTAGAGCCGCTGGCCGTCCGGACTGGCGAGCAGGCTCTTGGTCCAGTGGTGGTTGATCGGCCCGCCGGGCAGGTCCAGCAGCTTGGTGCCGGCGGCGCCGAGGGTGGTGTCGCCCTGGCGGTAGGGAAAGACCAGCACCGCGTCGGCGTTGGCCACGAACAGGCGCTCTCCCACCAGCCCCATGCCGAAGGGCGAGTTCAAACCACTGAGCAACATCGAACGCACATCGGCCACGCCGTCGGCATCGGTGTCGCGCAACAGGGTGATGCGGTTGGCGCTGGGCACGGCCGCGCCCGCGCGCTTCATCAGCAGCCCCATCACCCACGCCTTGATGCCCGTGGGCGGGTCCGCCTTGGGTGGCGCGTTGCTTTCAGCCACCAGCACATCGCCATTGGGCAGCACCAGCAGCCAGCGCGGATGGTCCAGGTCGCGGGCAAAGGCCTGCACCCGCAGGCCCGGCGCCGGGGTGGGCATGGCGCCATCGGACCAACCCCGCGCCGGCGCAATGTTCACGGTCGGGATCAGCGCGCGGCTGGGCGCGGGCAGCGCCGGGTTGTTGCCCGAGCCTTCGGCCACGCTGAAGCGCGCCGGCTCGACGCAGGCGCCCAGCAACAGCAGCGCGGAGGCACACGCAACGGTCAGCGCGGATCGGGTGGCGATCGTGTCATTCATGGCGCTTCGCACGGCTCGTGGGCGCCTCGAGGCCCCAGTGGCGGTGTTGACTCATGGCCGTGACCATGGCTGCCGTGAAGGCGGCCGGGGCGTCGTCCGAGGGGTTCACCAGCACGCCCGGCCGCTTCGGGTCCACGCCGACCGCGGCGATCAGCAGCGCGCCCGATCCCGACGCGGCCACGGTCTTGCCGTGGCGGCAGGCCTGCTCCACCGCACGCAGCGCCCGCGCGTCGCCGGCCAGGCCCTCGGCCCCCGCCTCCGTGGGCGCCAGGTAGAGCGCATCGAACAGCACCGAGGGCGCGTTGTCCAGCGTGGCGTCCACGGCCAGGGGCTCGCCGCCAGCGCAGCGCACGGGGCACAACGTCGGTCCGACCAGTTTGGACATTGCGCCCTCCGCCGCCAGCGCCTGCTGCACGGCCCGCACCGCGGCGCTGTTCACGCCGTCGGCCACCAGGATCGCGACCTTGCGTGTGGCGATGCCGGCGCTCTTGCCCACGGCCATGCTGAGCGACGGTGACGGCGCGAGCCCGGCGATCACTGGTCCTTCGCGGAAGCCCGGCCAGGCGGTGGCCGCGGCCTTGTCGGGCGGCTTCGTGCCCAGCGGGGCGGCGACGCGTTGCGCCAGGTCCGCATCCACATGCGCCAGCGTGTCCACCATGCGCTGGCGGATCGCGGGGGTCTGCAGCTTGGAGAGCTCGAACTGGAACGCTGCGACCAGATGGTCTTTCTCGGGGGCCGACTGGCTGATCCAGAACAGCCGGGCCTGCGCATAGTGCTCGTCAAACGAGGCACTGCGCGCCCTCACCTTGGGTGGCTCCAGCGCTTCGGGAAGGCTGGTGAAGCCGGACGGCCCCACCGGGTCGAAGCTGCGGCCATCGACACGGAATTCCTCGCCGTTGGCGAGCGTGTTGGGCTCGTAGGCCACGCGCCCGCTGGCGATGGACTGGCGGTGCATGCCGTCGCGCTGGAAGTTGTGCATCGGGCACACGCCCTTGTTGATCGGCAGCTCGTGGAAGTTGGCACCGCCCAAGCGCGAGAGCTGGGTGTCGGTGTATGAGAACAGCCGGCCCTGCAGCAGCGGGTCGTTGGAGAAGTCGATGCCCGGCACCAGGTGGCCCGGGTGAAAGGCCACCTGCTCGGTCTCGGCAAAGAAGTTGTCCGGGTTGCGGTTGAGCACCAGGCGGCCGATGCGGCGCACCGGCACCAGCTCTTCGGGGATCAGCTTGGTGGGGTCAAGCAGGTCGAAAGCGAAGCGGTGTTCATCGGCCTCGGGCACCACCTGCACGCCCAGTTCCCACTCGGGGAACTGGCCGCTGGCGATGGCTTCCCAGAGGTCGCGGCGGTGGAAGTCGGCGTCCTGCCCGGCCAGCGTCTGCGCCTCGTCCCAGGTCAGCGCATGCACGCCGAGCCTGGGTTTCCAGTGGAACTTGACGAAGCTGGATTCGCCGTGCGCGTTCACGAAGCGGAAGGTGTGCACGCCGAAGCCTTCCATCATGCGCAGGCTGCGCGGAATGCCGCGGTCCGACATCACCCACATCAGCATGTGCGTGGTCTCGGGCATGAGCGTGACGAAGTCCCAGAAGGTGTCGTGCGCGCTGGCCGCCTGCGGCATTTCGCTGTCGGGCTCGGGCTTGACGGCGTGGACCAGGTCGGGGAACTTGATCGCGTCCTGGATGAAGAACACCGGGATGTTGTTGCCCACCAGGTCGAAGTTGCCTTCGGGCGTGTAGAACTTCACCGCGAAGCCGCGCGCGTCGCGCACCGTGTCGGCCGAGCCGCGCGAGCCGGCCACGGTGGAGAAGCGCACGAACACGGGCGTCTGCACCGACGGGTCGCACAGGAAGCCGGCCCGGGTGATTGCGGCTTCGCTCTCGTACACCTGAAAGAAGCCGTGGGCGCCCGCACCGTGCGCGTGCACCGCGCGCTCGGGGATGCGCTCGTGGTCGAAGTGGGTGATCTTCTCGCGCAGGATGAAGTCTTCCAGCAGCGTGGGACCGCGCGCGCCGGCCTTGAGCGAGTTGTGGTTGTCGCTCAGCAAGAGCCCCTGGTTGGTGGTGAGGCGGTCCAGCGGCGGCGCCAGTGCCTGCGCCATGGCCTGCTGCTTCACGCCCTGGCGCGGTGCATCCACCGCCTCGACAGGCCCCCCGTTGGAGGCCGGCCGCTCGGTCGCCACCTTGCCCGGCGGTGGCGAGCCTTCGGCGGTGAAGTCGGTCTGGGCGGCGGCCAGCGTCTTGGCGGGGGGCGCAGGCAACGGCGCGCGGGAAAGTGGCTTGGTCATGGCGATGTCCTCGGTGTGGGCAGGCAGCGGGATGGCGCCTTCGGTGTCGCAATCTCCCACCCAGGGGGCCGGTGAGTCGGTGCGGCAGCCCACACCCGCCAGGACCGTTCGCCACCAGACAGACAGAGCGCAGCGCGCCTGGCCACACTGCCGCTTTGACCGCCCCTGAAAGGCCACGCCATGAACACTGTCACGACCGACGACAAGACCCGTCTCTACGTCAAGGACTGGGGCGAGGGCCCACCGGTGATCCTGATCCACGGCTGGCCCTTGTCGGCCGACAGCTGGGACGATCAGGCCATGGCGCTTGCCAGCACGGGACACCGCGTGATCGCCTACGACCGGCGCGGCTTTGGCCGCTCCTCCCAGCCCTGGAACGGCTACGGCTACGACGCCCTGGCCGACGATCTGGCCGCCGTGATCCAGCAGACCGATGCCCAGGACGCGACCCTGGTCGGCTTCTCGATGGGCGGCGGCGAGGTGGCGCGCTACATGGCGCGCCATGGCGGCCAATCGGTGGCCCGGTGCGTGCTGATCTCGTCCATCCTGCCCTTCCGCCTGAAAACCGCGGACAACCCGGCCGGCACCGAACAGGCCGCGTTCGACAAGACCGCCCTGGCCCTGCACACCGACCGTGCGCAGTTCTTCACCGGTTTCTTCAAGACCTTCTTTGGCGACGCCTCGGCAGAACGGCCGGTCAGCGCCGAACTGCTGGAGTGGGCGCGCGGCATCGCCCTGCAGGCCAGCCTGAAGGCCACCATCGAGTGCATGCGCTCGTTCTCGTCCACCGACTTCCGGGACGACCTTGCGGCCTTCACCGTGCCCACCCTGCTCATTCACGGCACCGAGGACCAGACCGTGCCGATCGCGGCCTCCAGCCGGGTTGCCGCACAGGGCATTTCACAGAGCACCGTCATCGAATACGGCGGCGCCCCTCACGGCCTGTTTGCGACCGACAAGAACCGCCTCACCGGCGACCTGCTCGCGTTCCTGGCCCGCGCCGCCTGAGCTGCGACGGACCGGCATGGTTGCGGCACCGCGCCGGGCGGGCAGGCAAAAGGGCTGCTCCCTCGGGATGCAGCCCTTCTTCTCAGGGGCAGGACGGCTTCAGAGGCGGCCGTCCGAATACGGCGTCACGCCGTAGTAGTCGTGGATTTCCTTGCTCCAGGCCGCATCGGCCATGTCGGGCCACTGGTCCTTGTCGAAGCCGGGTGCGCTTTCAAGCCGGTCCTTGTCAACGTCCAGCACAAAGCGTTTGTTGACAGTGTCCAGCTTCAGCGCGCTCCAGGGCACGGCGAACAGCTTGTCGCCCATGCCGAGGAAGCCGCCGTGCGACAGCACGGCGTACGCCACGCGGCCGTTGCTCATGTCAAGCATGATTTCCTTGATGTCGCCCAGGTCTTCGTCGTGAAGGTTGAAGACGTCGTTGCCATCGAGGGTGTTCGCTCCCATCAGACCGGGGCCCGGGCCACTGTCGGTGCGGTGTTTGTACATGCCGTAGGTGTCTTGCTCTTGGTAGTTCATGGAGGTGCCTTTGGTGTCGCCAGCAAGGCCATCGGCGGGCGCGGGATGCACCCGCCTGCTGCTGGGCATCCAGCTTAGGCAGCGCCTCACCCCCGGTCTGTGCAGCAGCGCACACTTCATTAAAACAGGAAGATCAGTCACATAATATCTACTTTTATTTGAATGAAGACAGGCCTATGCTCGCGAGGCTTTCATTCCTTTCAGGAGACCTCCATGAAAAATCTACTTTCCCTGCTGGCCGTCGTGCTGACGCTCGGCCTCACCACGGTGGCGATGGACGCCGAAGCCAAGCGCATCGGCGGCGGCAAGTCGCTGGGCATGCAGCGCCAGGCCACGCCGCCCGCCAAGGCGCCCGATGCCACGCCGAACGCCGCACCTGCAGCCGGTGCCGCTGCTGGCGCCGCTGCCGCCCCCAAGCGCAGCTGGATGGGCCCGGTCGCGGGTCTGGCCGCGGGTCTGGGTCTGGCCGCGCTGGCCTCGCACCTGGGCTTCGGTGAAGAGTTCGCCAACATGCTCATGATCGCTTTGCTGGTGATGGTGGCGCTGGCCGTGATCGGCTTCATCATGCGCAAGCGCGCTGCGGCACAAGGTGGCTCCAGCGGCCTGGCCTACGCCGGTGCCGGCGCAGGCGCCGGTGGCGCGAACAACGCCTTCCGCATGCCCGCCAGCCCGGTGCAGACCGGTGGCGCAGCGGCCGGTGGCTCGATGATCGGCGCCAACCTGCAAGGCGCGCAGCCGCGCATCCCTGCCGACTTCGACGTTGCAGCCTTCGAGCGCAACGCCAAGGTCAACTACATCCGCCTGCAGGCGGCCAACGACACCGGCAACCTGGACGACATCCGCCAGTTCACCTCGCCGGAAATGTTCGCCGAGCTGCAGATGGACATTCGCGACCGCAACGGCGCCACCCAGCACACCGATGTGCTGAGCCTCAATGCCCAGGTGCTGGAAGTGGCCGAAGAAGACGCTCTGTATGTGGTGAGCGTGCGCTTCACCGGCGAGTTGCGCGAAGACGGCGTGACCAGCCCGGTCGACGAGATCTGGCACCTGACCAAGCCGCGCCAGGGCAACGGCGGCTGGATCCTCGCGGGCATCCAGCAAGGCGCCTGACCGATTGTTGTTCCACGAGAACTCCTCGCTTGCCCCGGCTGACCGCCGGGGCTTTTTTTCGCCTGATCAGGGGGCCTTGAGACCATAACGCCGCAGCCGGGCGGCGATGGCCGAGTGCGAGGTGCCCAGGCGTTCGGCCAGCTTGCGCGTGCTCGGGTGGTCGGGCAGCAGGCGCTGCAGCAGCTCGCGCTCGAAACCGGCCACCGCTTCTTCCAGCGTCGTCACCTCCTCCTGCGCGGCGGCCGTCGACACCGCACTCACATCGGCCCCGGCCAGCTCCAGCGCCGGCACATCGATCACCGCCGCGTCGCTCAGCGTGACCGCGCGGAACACCACGTTCTGCAGCTGCCGCACATTGCCATGCCAGGGGTTGGCCAGCAGCGCCTCGCCGGCGGCGCGGCTGAGCCGCGCCTTGGGCCGGCCGATCTGCGCGCAGGCGCGTTCGAGGAAGACCTGCGCCAGCGGCAGGATGTCCTCGGTGCGCTCGCGCAGCGGCGGCAGGTTCAGCTGCAACACGTCCAGCCGGAACAGCAGGTCCTGGCGGAACGCGCCGCTGGCGACCATGTCTTCCAGCGCGCGGTGTGTGGCGCTGATGATGCGCACATTGACCCTGAGGTCGCGCTCGCCGCCCACGCGCCGGAAACTTCCGTCGTTCAGGAAACGCAGCAGCTTGGCCTGCAGGTAGGGGGACATCTCGCCCACCTCGTCGAGGAACAGCGTGCCACCGTCGGTCAGCTCCAGGAGGCCCGGCCGCCCGCCGCGCAGCGCACCGGTGAAGGCGCCGCTGGCGTAGCCGAACAGCTCGCTCTCGGCCAGGCTCTCTGGCAGGGCCGCGCAGTTGAGCGCGAAAAAGGGCTGGTCGCGCCGCGGGCTGCCCGCATGGCAGGCCTGTGCCACCAGCTCCTTGCCGGTGCCGGTCTCGCCGCGGATCAGCAACGGCGCGTCCACCTGCGCCATGCGCATGGCGCGCTGCTTGAGCGCACGGATCGCGGGCGACTGACCCAGGATGGCCTCAAAGCCACCGGCGCCGTGGTTCTGCAGCGCGCTGATGCGCTCGCCCAGGCGCTGCGGCGCGTGCAGCGTCAGCACCGCGCCGGCCACGTTGCCGCCCGCGTCGTGCAGCGCCACGGTTTCCATCAGGAAGCGCTGCCCCCCCACCTGCACCTCGCTCACCGGCAGCCGGGCGCCCTGTGCCACCAAGGCATCCACGAGGGCGGCATCGCCGGTCAGCTCCCGGAGTGAACGCCCTGCCAGCTCGGCCTCGGGCATGCCACAGACCGCCACCGCGGCCGCGTTCGCCAGCACCACGATGCCGCGCCCGTCGACCGCGAGCACCGGGTCGGTGAGCGATGTCATGAGTGCGTCCAGGTACAGGCGCCGGCGCGCGCCCGGCAGCATCTCCAGCTCCGCCACCGAGAGCACGCCCGCCACCCGCAGCAGCGGTTCGCGCAGCGCGGCCAGATCGTCGGCACCCAGCGTGGGCGCTTCTATATAGATGTGCGGCGGCTCGACTTCGACCGCCGACACGTTGAGCGCGCGGCTGGCGAGCGCGGCGAGGATTTCCTGGGCGATGCCGACACGGTCGGTGAAGTGGACGTCGATGCGCATGATGTGTATCGCTTTCGATCCATTGTATTGATTTCAGTCCGATCACATCGCAAGATCGTACCGAAATCGATACACATGACGCCGGCTCGGTCTGGTTCTCCTTGCAGATCAAGCACTTGCATCTTCCTTCCGATGGCACGGTGCTTGCAAAACACAGCGCATCGGGCCACCAGCAGCGCCATCGCGCGGCGGGCCACGTCGGAGAACAACATGCGGGTATTGGTTCTGGGCAGCGGTGTCATCGGCACCACCATCGCGTACTACCTGGCGCGCGACGGCCACGAGGTCGAGGTGATCGAGCGCCAGCCCGGCCCGGCGCTGGAGACCAGCTACGCCAACGCCGGCGAGGTCTCGCCCGGCTACTCCGCTCCCTGGGCCGGCCCGGGCGTGCCCGTCAAGGCCATCAAGTGGCTGCTGATGCACCACAGCCCGCTGGTCATCAAGCCCATGCTCGACCCGGCCATGTGGCGCTGGGGCGCGTCCATGCTGCGCAACTGCACCGAGGCGCGCTACCAGGTCAACAAGGGCCGGATGGTGCGGCTGGCCGAGTACAGCCGCGACTGCCTGAAGGAATTGCGCGCCGACATCGGCATCGAATATGACCACCGTGAGCAGGGCACGCTGCAGCTGTTCCGCACCCAGAAGCAGCTCGACGGCACCGGCAAGGACATCGAAATCCTCAAGGAATACGGCGTGCCATACCAGGTGCTCGACCGCGCCGGCTATCTGAAGTACGAGCCCGCGCTGGCCGATGTGCAGGAGAAGTTTGTCGGCGCGCTGCGCCTGCCCGGCGACGAGACGGGTGACTGCTTCAAGTTCACCAATGCGCTGGCCGAGAAGGCCAAGGCCCTGGGCGTGAAATTCCGCTTCGGCGTCAGCATCGACGCACTGGAACGCAACGGCAACAAGATCACCGGCGTGCGCACCAGCGAGGGCCTCAAGACCGCCGACCGCTACGTGCTCGCGCTGGGCAGCTACTCCACCGCGATGCTTGCGCCACTGGGCATCGACATCCCGGTCTATCCGGTCAAGGGCTTCTCGATCACCGTGCCCATCACCAACGCCCACAAGGCGCCCGAGTCGACCATCATGGACGAGACCCACAAGGTCGCCGTCACGCGCCTGGGCGACCGCATCCGGGTCGGCGGCACGGCCCAGCTCTCGGGCTTTGATCTGGAGCTCAATCAGAGCCGGCGCAAGACGCTGGAGTTCGTTGTCACCGACCTGTTCCCCAAGGGCGGCGACGTGGCCAAGGCCGAGTTCTGGACCGGCCTGCGCCCGATGACACCTGACGGCACACCCATCGTCGGCGGCTGCCAGTACGACAACCTGCTGCTGTCCACCGGCCACGGCACGCTGGGCTGGACCATGGCCACCGGCACCGGCCGCGTGATGGCCGACCTGATCGCCGGCCGTACGCCCGAGATCAGCATGGAAGGCCTGACGGTCGCGCGCTACCGCTGAGCCCCGCACAATCGGTCGATGGACCGATTTGTGCTCTTCCCCCTGTTGGCCGCCGCCGTGCTGGGCGCCGGCCTCGCCCTGCCCGTGGGCAACGTGCTGCTGCTGGCCTGCATCCCGGCGCTCGTGCTGGCCGTGATCAGCGCCGTGCACCATGCCGAGGTGATCGCCCACAAAGTGGGTGAACCCTTCGGCACCCTGGTGCTGGCGCTGGCCGTCACCGTGATCGAGGTGGCCCTGGTGCTCTCGATGATGCTGGCCGGCGGCGCCAACGCGGCCACCGTACCGCGCGACACCATCTACTCGGCGGTCATGATCATCTGCAACGGCGTGGTCGGCATCTGCCTGCTGCTGGGCGGCCTGCGGCACCGCGAACAGCTGTTCCGCATCGAGGGCACGGGCTCGGGCCTGGCCGCGCTGGTGGTGATGTCGACCCTGGTGCTGGTGCTGCCCTCGCTGACCACCAGCGCCCCCGGCGGCAGCTACACCGCGTCGCAGCTGCTGTTCGTGGCGGCCGGATCGCTGGTGCTGTGGCTGGTCTTTGTCTTCATCCAGACCGTGCGCCACCGCGACTACTTCCTGCCCGCGGTCGGCGCCGAAGACGAGTCGGTGCATGCACCGCCGCCCGGCACGCGCGAGGCGCTGATCAGCTTCGCCCTGCTGCTGGTGGCACTGGTCAGCGTGGTCGGTCTGGCCAAGCTGCTCTCACCGGCGCTGGAGACCCTGGTCAAGGAGTGGCACGCGCCGACGGCCGTCGTCGGCACGCTGATTGCCATCATCGTGCTCGCGCCCGAGACCTGGGCCGCTATCCGCGCCGCCCGCGCCGACCGCCTGCAGACCAGCATGAACCTGGCCATCGGTTCGGCGCTGGCCTCCATCGGCCTGACCATTCCGGTCGTGGTGATGGCGGCCGTCTGGCTGGAGCTGCCCCTGACCCTGGGCGTGGCGACCAAGGACATGGCCTTGCTGGCGCTGACCTTCATCGTCGGCGCCATCACCCTGGGCTCGGGACGCACCAACCTGATGCAGGGCGCGATCCACCTGGTGGTGTTCGCAGCCTTCCTGTTCCTGACCTTCGTGCCCTGAGGCGCCGCCGCTCAGGCGCCCGCCTTCTCCACCGGCAGCGCCGCCTTGTAGACCGAATTCTTCGGCACCGCCATCAACCGCCGCAGCATCGGCTCGAAGTGGCTCAGCGGCAGGGTTTCGTTGGCCGGGTCGAAGGCCGGGTTGTCGTAGCGCTCGACAAACTCGGCCGCACGCTGGTAGTGCGGGTGGTCCCTGAACATGTCGCGCATGTTCCGGTCCAGGCCGATGTGGTGGAAGAAGTTGTAGCCCTGGAAGATGCCGTGGTGCTGCACCATCCACAGGTTCTCTTCGCTCACAAAGGGCTTGAGGATGGCGGCGGCGATGTCCGGATGGTTGAACGAGCCCAGCGTGTCGCCGATGTCATGCAGCAGGGCGCACACCACGTACTCCTCGTCGCGCCCGTCCCGCAGCGCGAGCGTGGCGGTCTGCAGGCTGTGCGTCAGCCGGTCGACCGGAAAACCGCCGTGGTCACCGTCCAGCAGCCTCAGGTGGTCGAGCACACGGTCGGGCAGCGACTTCGCCATCGCCATGGCCTCTGGAAGGATGCAGGCCCAGTCTTCGCGGGTGCTTTCTTCCATGCGCTTGAAGGTGGCTCTGGCGTTCATCGGTGTCTCCTGGGGTGGGCAGCCGGGTCCTGGCCCGTTGCCGAGCATCGTCCCTGAAAGCACACACCCCCACAAGGCCGGTTTCCCGAACGCCAGTCGCCTGGCCGACAGCTGCGAGGGTCAGCGCACGTTCATGCAGTTGGCATAGAACGTGGTGGTGGCAGGCCAGTCGGAGAACACGCCGACCACGCCCACGTCCTTGGCCAGCACATGCAGGGCCTGCAGCATGTCGCCCTCGGTCTTCACCGCGCTGTCGAAGGTCTGGTAGTACCAGCCGTTGTTGCCGTCGGCCAGGATGCCCGAGCGCTCCAGCGTCCAGGTGATCAGGCCCAGGCCGGCGGCCTTGGCGTCCTTCGCAGCCTGCGAGGGCACGATCTTTCCGTTGTCCGCCGCCAGCAGCGCGAACGTGGGCGGCGCCCAGAAGTGGATGCCCTGGGACTTGTAGCCCGCCAGCGTCTTGAGGTCGGGCAGATCGGCCACCGCGTTGGCATCGTCCAGATACACGGCCTGCTTGCCGAACGCGGCCTCGTTGTTCACCCAGTACAGCACGTCGTCAATGTTGAAGGACTGCGGGAACACGTCGCGCGGCGGCACCTTCGCGGCCTTGTACTCGTCGATCATCTTCTGCGCGTAGGCCTGCTGGGTGAAACCGTCGAACGGCATCGCCACGCTCGGGCTCTTGAGCTCAGGGGTCATCTTCACGCCGAGCCTCTTGAACAGCTCGATCGATTCGGCGTGGGTCATCAGCGTGCCGCTGGTGGGACCCGAATACAGGTCGGTGCGCCAGTTGGCGGTGCCGCCCAGGTACTGCTCGGGCGTGCGCGCCGCCGGGTTGAAGGCGTCCATCTTGCCGCGCAGGGTCTTGAACTCGGCCAGCGTGATGTCGCTGGTGCGGCACTCGGCCTTGGCCGGTGTCACCACCTTGCCATCGGCGTCGAGCACGGCGGGCACGAAAGGCTGCGTGCACTTGGCGGCCAGCGGCGTGACCAGGATGTTGGTCGTCGTATGCAGGTCGTTCTGCGCATGGCGGCAGACGAGCTCCTTGTCCTTGGTGAAGGTGACATCGCATTCGACGATGCCGGCGCCCATGCGCGCGGCCGCCGTGTACGACTCCACCGTGTGCTCGGGAAATTGCATGGCGGCGCCGCGGTGCCCGATGGAGAAGTCGCGCGGCGTGAAGTCACCGCGTTTCGCGCAGCGCTGCAGATCGCGCTTGAGCGGGCCGTCGGCCATGTCGTCGACCAGGAAGAAAGGCCGCGGGCCCAGCTGCACATGCGAAGGACGCTCGGCGCTGCCATGGGACGCGTGGCGATGGGCAGCGGAAGGCGACTGGGCCGAGGCCATCGAGGCGGTCAGGCCGAGCAGGGCCAGACCCAGGAGACGGGGCAAGAACGACATGGGGATTCCCTCCGGTGGGATGAACGAATGATCGGTGGTGCAGCGGTGCGCCTTCAACAGGCGCCCGACCGGCGGATCATCGGGAGGGGATGTGAAGGGCGTGTGACGCCGGGGGGTTCGGCCACGACCTGTCAAACCAGAAACGGAGCGGCGGTCGCGTTCCACCAGATCAAGCAGTCAAACCCCGTTGAGCCTGTAGCGAACCAGGCAAATGTGCTTGTTCAGCTTGGCAACAGCAATAGGCGCTGCGGGCGACGCGCCGTAAGGCTCACCCCTCTGGTCCTCGGCAGTCTTGTAGCTGCCCTGGTGATAGCTGGCATGGCAGTCGCCAAACTTGTTGCACACCTCGAGTTTGGTGCAGATGGCGGCGCCAGCCCTCTCGTAGATGTAGTAAGTGGCGCCCGAATAGGGTGGCCTGGGGTACCGCTCCGTCCGGACAGTGGTCTGCAGTGGGCTGCCGTCTTTTGGTGCAGCTGCAACAACAGTGACGGCTCCGGAAAAAAGACAGAGGGAGAGCACGACGCCTCTGAACGTCACCCAGTCCCACTGAACTTGGTGTGGACCCAGCACCCCGACCGGACTGGCACCCGCAGTGCGCCGAACACCCTCCATCAAGTTTGTCAAACAAAGTCGCATGAAACCTCCGCAGTGTTTTTGGGATCAATCGCCTGACGCATTCTGCTGGACACCCGCAGGGGTTGAGAAACGCTGGACGAAGCCGATGAAATTGCGACGTTGTGCCCGGCAACTGCACAGGGTCATGCATTGCATTGCCCCGAAGACCGTCGCACACTGATCCATTCGCGGCGGTCAGCCCTTCCATTCAGCGAGGTCTTTCATGTCTCTGAACAATGCACCCGTCCCGCGCCGTGTCTTCATGCCGCTGATGGCCTCCTCCCTGCTCCTCGCCCTGGCCCTGCCCGCCGCCGCCCACCACGGCTGGGTCTGGGCGGAAGACGTGAACTCCGAACTCACGGGCACCATCGTCGCGGCCAAGCTGGGCAACCCGCACGGCGAGCTGACGCTGACAGTGGATGGGGCGAACTGGATCGTCGAGGTCGGCCAGCCCTGGCGCAACGAGCGCGCCGGACTCAAGGACGCGATGCTGGCCAAGGGCGTGAAGCTCACCGTCTCAGGCCACAAGCACAGCGACCCGAAAAAGAAGGTCTTCAAGGCCGAGCGCCTGGTGATCGACGGCAAGACCTACGACCTCTACCCCGACCGCAACTGATGCCGCTGGAGTCCCTGGCCGCCGCGCTGCAGGCCACTGGGCTGTCGGAGTTGCTGCGTGCCTCGGTCTGGCTCTACCCGCTGGTGAACACCGGGCACGTGGTGGGCATCGCGCTGCTGTTCGGGGCCATCGTGCCGCTGGACCTGCGGCTGATCGGCGCGTTCCGGGCGGTGCCGCTGGCGCCCCTCACCGCGGCCCTGGTGCCCACGGCGATCACCGGTCTGCTGCTGGCGCTTGCCACCGGCGCCTTGCTGTTCGCGACGCGCCCGCTCGACTATGTGGTGGAGCCGCTGTTCGGCATCAAGTTGGTGCTGCTGGGCGCGGCCGTGCTGAATGCGCTGTGGCTGCGGGTCGATCCGCAGTGGCGACGCCTGGGCGCCGCACCCGGCACGGCGCCCCGCCCGCGCTGGCGTGTGCACGGCGCGTTGTCGGTCCTGCTGTGGCTGGCGGTAATCACCGCCGGGCGGCTGATCGGCTACCGCTGAGCCTCGGCGCGTGCGCGCAGCAAGGCCTGCTCGCGCTGGTTGCCGGCGGATGCCGCCGCTTGCAGGAACGCCGCCCTCGCCTCGTCGCGCCTCCCCAGCTTGTCCAGCAGATCGCCCTGCACCGCAGGCAGCCAGTGGTAGCGCGCCAGCGCCTTGTCCTGCAGCAGGGTCTCGACGATGGCGAGACCCGCGGCCGGCCCCTCGGCCATGCCCACCGCGACCGCGCGGTTGAGCTCCACCACGGGCGAGGGCGCAACGCGCATCAGCTCGGCGTAGAGCGCGGCGATCTGCGGCCAGTCGGTGTCGTCGGCGCGCGCCGCGCGCGCGTGGCAGGCGGCGATCTGGGCCTGCAGGCGGTAGCGACCGGAGGACTGGCCCAGCGCCTGCGCACGGTCGAGCGCGGCCAGGCCGCGGCGGATCAGCAGCCGGTCCCAGCGCAACCGGTCCTGCTCAGCCAGCAGGATGGGGTGGCCGTCGCGGTCGGTGCGCGCCGCGGTGCGCGAGGCCTGGATCTCCATCAGCGCCAGCAGGCCGTGCACCTCGGCCTCCTGCGGCGCGAGTTCGGCCAGCATGCGGCCCAGGCGCAGCGCCTCGTCGCACAACGTGGGGCGCATCCAGTCGCGGCCGCTGGTGGCCGTGTACCCCTCGTTGAAAACCAGGTAGACCACTTCAAGCACCGAGGCCAGGCGCTCGCCCAGCTGCTCTGGCGGCGGCAGCTCGAAGGGCACCTGGGCATCGGCCAGCGTGCGCTTGGCACGCACCAGGCGCTGGGCGAGCGTGGCCTCGGGCACCAGGTAGGCGCGGGCGATCTCGCCGGTGGTCAGGCCACCCAGCAGCTTGAGCGTGAGCGCCACGCGCGACTCGGGGGGCAGCACCGGATGACAGGCGGTGAAGATCAGCCGCAGCAGGTCGTCGCCCAGCACGGCTTCTTCGCGCTGGCGGTCGAGGCTGTCGCTGAAGTCGGGCACCACGTGGGCCTCCATCGCTTCGAGGTCGCTGGCGATGTCGCCATGCCGGGCGTCGGCCATCTGGCGGTGGCGCAGGTGGTCGAGCGCGCGGTGGAGCGCCGTGGTCATCAGCCAGGCCGCAGGCCTGTCGGGCAGCCCGTCCAGCGGCCAGCGCTCCAGCGCCGCCACCAGGGCGTCCTGCGCCAGTTCTTCGGCCACGCCCACGTCGCGCACGCGCCGCGCCACGGCGGCAACGATGCGGGCGGATTCGAGGCGCCAGACGGTGGCGATGGTGTCGTGGACAGCGGAGTGCACGCGCCGTTTCTACACCCTGGTCGTCACATCTGCGCGGGCGCGGCCGCTTCGTCCATCCAGAACACCTCCCACTGGTGGCCATCGAGGTCGGCGAATCCGTGCTGGTACATGAAGCCGTAGTCCTTGGCTTCGTTGGGTGTGGTGGCGCCCGCGGCCACGGCCTTGCGCACCACTTCCTCGGCCTCGGCGCGGCTGTCGACCGACAGCGCGATCAGCACCTCGGTGCTCTCGTGGGCGTCGCTGATGGGCTTCTTGGTGAAGCCCTGGAAGAAGGGCTTGACCAGCAGCATGGCGTAGAAGTTCTCCCCGATCTCCAGGCAGGCGCCCTGCTCGTTGGTGAAGCGCGGGTTGAACGTGAGGCCCAGGGCCTTGAAGAAGGCCTGCGAACGGGCCATGTCCTGGATGGGCAGGTTGACAAAGATCTGGCGAAACATGGGTTCTCCTTCAGGGTTGTTGTGCGATGCCGTCGATGGCTTTCATCTGGTCGAGCGCGGCGCTGGGTGGAAACTCGTCGAGCTCGATCAGCTGGCGCAGCTCGATCACGGCGGGTTTGCCCTTGCCGGCGGGGTTCGGAAAGCGGCGGCTCCATTCCATGGCCTCTTCGCGCGAGCGCACCTGGATCAGGGTGTAGCCGGCGATCAGCTCCTTGGCCTCGGCGAACGGGCCGTCGACGACCTTGCGTCCGCCGGCTTCGTCGTAATGGATGCGCCAGCCGGTGCGGCTGGGGTGCAGGCCGCTGCCGTCGAGCAGCACGCCCGCACGCGCCAGTTCCTCGTGGTAGGCGGCCATCTCGGCCATGAGTTCTTCGGGGGCCTCGGGTGTGACCTCGGCTTCGAATTCGGGGCAGCTTTTGACAATGATCATGAATCGCATGGTGGTTCTCCGGTGGTCAGGTCTTGCAGGCGGGGGGTTGCATGTCGGGTTGCATCATGCTGTTGTGGTTGCCTTCGGTGTCGCGGAACACCACGTACTCGCCCACGCCCGGGATCGCCATCGGTTCGCCGATCACTTCGCCGCCCGCGTCGCGCACGCGCTGCATCGCGGCGCGGATGTCGGGCACGCCGATCACCACCGAAGGGTGCTGCATCGGCCAGTCGGCGTTGAAGGGGAACAGGCCGCCATTGATCGAGCCCAGCGCGGCCTCGGGCGGCATGGGCGGGCGGGCACCGGCCGGCGCGGTGTTGACCAGCATGTAGTCGCCCATCTCGGGGCCGAGGAACTGGTGGGTCCAGCCGAAGGCGGCGGCGTAGAAGCGCGCGGCGCGCTCGTGGTCCCTGTAAGGCATCTCGAAGTGCACGACGGCGCACATGGGCACGGTGGCGGTGGTGGTCATGGATGTCTCCTCAGCGGGGGTGTTCACAGATGTCCTTGAGCGCCTGCAGCGCCTTGGGCCAGGTCTGGTTCATCCAGTCCTCGTAGGTGCCGAACACGTCGACATCGACGCGCAGGCGGGTGCCGCCGCCCTCGTCGGAGAAGCTGTAGTTCTCGAAGCAGTGCGTCAAGGCGCGCGCCGCCTCGCTGGTGGTGTCTTCCACCCCGTCGTTGATCATGCCGAGGTGGTGAATGGAGACGAACTCGGCCGGCCGGTGCTCGGCGATCTCGGCGACCATGCCGTCGCCGTTGGGTGCACAGAAGCGGATGGTGGTGCCGGCTTCCCAGCTGCCCTCGTAGCGCGAGCCTTCGCAGAAGACGGCGGTCCAGCGCTCGTAGGTGGGCGTGTAGAGCATGGTGCGCCAGACGCGTTCGCGCGGCGCGGCGACGTGGATGTCGAAATGCAGGGTGGACATGGCAGGACTCCTTGGTGGCGACAACACCACGACGAAGCAGCCTGCTCGATTTCGACAGGCCCGATCTACGGGAAAACCCGGATCAGGCCCGGCTCTCGTCGAAACAGGGCGCCAGCGACCGCACCTCCACCGTGCACCATTGCGCGGCCGGGCATTCGTGGGCCAGCGCGATGGCCTGCTCGCGGGTCACGTTCTGCAACAGGAAGAAACCGCCGATCATTTCCTTGGCCTCGGCGAAGGGTCCGTCCAGGGTCTGCGACCGGCCGCCCGCGTGGCTCACACGCACCGCCCCGTCCAGCCCCGCCAGCGACTCCACGGCCTTCAACTGGCCCTGCGCCGCCAGCCGCTCGCCAAATGCGACCATGGCGGCGTAGGCGGCGCGGCCCTCGGCCTCGGTGCGGGTGGCGCGCTGGCCAACGGGTTCGTGGATCAGGAGCATGTAGGACATCAGGGGCTTTCGCAAAGGGACAGGCCGTGCATGCTACACAGGGGCCTGCTCGCGGAAAAGCGCTGTATTGGCCCGCCAGTTCTGGCGTTCGCCCGAAAGCCACAGGGCTAGGATGGACCCAACCTCCCGGATCTGCCATGGCGCTCTACGAAATCATCTACACCAGCCTGGCCTCGCACGACCTGCCGCCCGAGGAACTCGCGCAGCTGCTCGACAAGGCCCGCGCCCACAACACATCGCAGGGCATCACCGGCATGATGATCTACCACCGGCGCGAGTTCATGCAGCTGCTCGAGGGCGAGCAGGCGGCGGTGCAGGCGCTCTACGAGCGCATTGCGGGCGACCCGAGGCACCAGCAAGTGCGCAAGATCTGGGACGGCCCGATCCGCGAGCGCGGCTTCTCCGACTGGGGCATGGCCTTCGTGGCGCCCGACGAACTGGCGCTGCGCGAGAAGCCGGGCTACCAGGACCTGCTGGCCCAGGGCCTGCGCCGTGCGCCCAGCGACTCGACCGGCAAAAAGCTGCTGCTGACGCTGCGCGACGACTTCCTCTGAGCCCCTGGGGGCGCACAAGCCCACACCCGGGCAAGGCCTACCCTCCCATGGTGCAATGCCTTTTTGCATGCACAGGAGTCCGCCATGCCCAATACCTTTGAAACTTTCAAAAGCGTCGCTCTGGCCGAGGGCTTCGACGAGGTGCTGGAGCGGGTGTGGGCACCGGACACGGTGCTGGAAGAACACACGCATCCGTTCGCGGTGAAGGCCAAGGTGGTGCAGGGCGAGATGTGGCTCACCGTGGCCGGCGAGACCCGGCACCTGGTGCCAGGCGATCTTTTCGAGCTGGAATACGGCGTGCCGCACTCGGAGCGCTACGGCCCCGAAGGCGCGATCTACTGGGTGGCACGCCTGAACTGAAACCCCACGACCCGCCGCTGCGCGGGTCGCGCCCCCCCCAGGGGCGCTGATCAAAGCTTCGAGAAGTCCGGCTTGCGGCGTTCCATGAAGGCGCCGAAGGCTTCCTTGGCCGCCGGCTCGCCAAGCATGCGACCGAAGCTCGCACCCTCTTCCGCCATGGTGGCCATCACCAGGGCAGCGTTGCCCTTCTTCATCAGGCGCTTGGTCTCCACCAGCGAGGCCAGCGGCTTGGCGGCGAGCTTGCGGGCGACCGACTGCGCGTAGCCGGTCACTTCGCTCGGCGGCAGCACGCGGTTGACCAGACCCACCTCCAGCGCGGCCTCGGCCATGAAAGGTTCGCCCAGCAGCAGCGCCTCGGCCGCGCGGTGGTAGCCCAGCATCTGCGGCACCAGCAGGCTTGACGCGGCCTCGGGACACAGGCCCAGGTTCACGAAGGGCATGGAAAACGCGGCGTTGTCGCCCGCGTAGACCAGGTCGCAGTGGAACAGCAGCGTGGTGCCGATGCCCACCGCCGGGCCGCAGACCGCGGCCAGCAGCGGCTTGGGAAACTGCGCGATGCCGCGCAGGAAGCGAAACACCGGCGAGTCTTCGGTGGCGGGCGGGTTGTTCAGAAAGTCGCCGATGTCGTTGCCGGCACTGAAGGTGGTCTCGTTGCCCTGGAACACCACCACGCGCACGGCCGGGTCGGCGGCCGCGGCCGCGATCGCGTCGGCCAGCGCGCCGTACATGGCGGCGGTGATCGAGTTCTTCTTGTCGGGACGGTTGAAGGTCAGCGTGGTGATGCCGGCTTCGGTGTGGACGAGGATGTCGGACATGGTGGTGTGCTCGTTCAGAGGGGTCAAAAAGTCGGGGCAAGGTAACACGAAAGCGCCGTGCGGCGTGGGGTGTCCTGCCCAATCCGCGACACGCCGGCGCCGCGCTCCTACACTCGGTCGCATCCTGCCGTCCGTGAGCGTTCCGATGCACCAACCGTCCCCGTCCCCCTGGCTGCGCGCCCTGCTGGTCGCACTGTGGCTGCTGCTGTCGACCACCACCGTGAATGCACAGGCGCCGGTGCCCGCATCGCCACCGGTCGCAGCCCAGAAGCCCAAGGTCGCCCTGGTGCTCTCGGGCGGCGGCGCGCGTGGCCTGACGCACGTGGGCGTGCTCAAGGTGCTCGAAGAAATGAAGGTGCCGGTGGACATGATCGTCGGCACCTCGATGGGCGCGATCATCGGCGGCCTCTACGCGGCCGGCATGGGCGCCGACGAGCTGGAAGCCGAGCTGCTCAAGGTCGACTGGGGCGACGTGTTCGAGCGCCGCGTGCCGCGCCAGTTGCTCTCGCAGCGCCGCAAGGAGGAAGACTTCGAGCTCTCGCCGGTGCTGGAGATCGGCTTCCGCGACGGCGAGTTCCGGCTGCCCACGGGCGCCGTGTCGACGCGCTCGCTGGAGCTGCTGCTGCGCCGCTACACGCTCTCGACCCGGCTGCTCGCCACCTTCGACGGACTGCCGACGCCGTTCCGCGCTGTCGCCACCGACATGGAGACCGGCAAAGCGGTGGTGCTGGACCACGGCGACCTGGCCGCGGCCATGCGCGCCAGCATGTCGGTGCCGGGCGTGTTCGCGCCGCTGGACCTGGAGGGGCAGATCCTGGGCGACGGCGGGCTGGTGAACAACCTGCCGGTGGACGTGGCGCGCCGCATGGGTGCGGACGTGATCATTGCGGTCAACATCGGCACGCCGCTGGCCGGCCGCGAGACCCTGGGCAGCCTGCTGGGCATCACCACGCAGATGGTCAACATCCTGACCGAACAGAACGTGCAGGCCAGCATCGCCACGCTCACGCCCAACGACCTGCTGATCCAGCCGTCGCTGGGCAAGCTCACCTCAGCCGATTTCGAGAAGGCCCCCGAGCTGGTGAAGATCGGCCTGGACCACGCACGCAGCGTGTCCGAGGCGCTCAAGCGCTTTTCAACCGACGCGGCCGGCTACGCACAGTGGCAGGCCAGCCGCGGCATGAACGCGCAGGCCTACGCCGAGCGCATGGGCCAGATCAAGGCGGTGCGCTTCGAGGGCGTGCCCGAAAGCCGGGTCGAACCACTGGCGCTGGCGCTGGACACCACGCCCGGGCAGCGGGTGAACGTGCAGCAGATCGAGACCGACCTGCAGAAACTCTCGGCCACCGGCGACTACGACCGCGTCGACTACCGGCTGGAGCGGGTGCGCGACAACACCGACGAAACCCTGGTGATCGGTCTGCGCGAGAACGACTGGGGCCCCAACTACCTGCGCCTGGGCCTGGACCTGCGCACCGATTTCGACGGCCGTGGTGACTTCAATCTGCTGATCGGCCACAACCGCCACTGGTTCAACGACAGCGGCGCCGAGTGGCGCAACCGGCTCCAGATCGGCGCTTCGCTGGCGGCCTTCTCGGAGCTGTACCAACCGCTGGGACGGGCCAACGACAGCTTCGTCGCGGGCTATGTGGACGCCAGCCTCAAGCGGCTGGAGGTCTACGGCACCGACGGCCAGGCTCTGGGCACCGGCACACGGCAGGGCCTGAAGCTGGGTGCCGACTACGGCTGGCCGATCGGCCTGCTGGGGCGCTACGGTGATCTGCGCGTGGGCCTGCAGCTGGGCCTGCACAAGGCCACGCCCGAGCTGGTCTCCCGCGAGATCGACGAGAGCGAAGTCATTGCCACGCAGAAGTGGCGCGACGTCGGCGTGCGCGCCGCGCTGATCTCGGACCAGCTGGACTTCGCCAACTTCCCGTCCTCGGGCTACCGCTTCCAGAGCGAGCTGGGCGTGGGACGGCGTCGCCTGAGCACCGGGGGCGACGACGCCTCGTTCAACCGGCTGGAGATGAATGGCAGCACGGTGCACTCCTGGGGCGTGCACACGCTGAATATCGGCGCCCGCTTCGCCCGCGCCACGCGGGTGCCAGTGGGGGCCATCGACGAGTTCTCGCTGGGCGGCTTCCAGCAGCTTTCGGGCTACCGCGTGGGCCAGGTCGCGGGCAACTACCTGCTGTTCGGGCGGGTCACGTATTACCAGCGCCTGCCCTGGAATGTGGGTGTGGCGCGCGCGCTGTTCGCGGGCGGGTCGCTGGAGGCAGGCAATGCCTGGGCCAGCCGGCGCGACATCAGCATCCACGGTCTGCGTTACGGCACCAGCCTGTTCATCGGCGCGGACACCGGCATGGGTCCGCTGTACCTGAGCGTGGTGAGTGCGCCCAAGGGGTACACCGGTCTCTACCTGTTCCTAGGTAGGCCGTAGCCCTATTCCTTGTAGTACACGACCTGGTGGCTGGAGCACAGCAGGTGCCCGGCCTCGCTCCAGAGCAGCGCCGTCTGGTCGAAGAAGCCGTTGCGGAAGGCCTGGGCGCGCGCCTGGCCCAGCACCCAGCCGTGGCCGACCTCGGCCAGCTGGGCCGAGCCGGCATGGAAGTACACCGTCATCGACACCGTGCCGGCGGGCACATGGGTCGCGCGGCGCAGCCAGATGCGCGGAAAGAACACGTCGGCCAGAGCGGCCAGGCCACACAGATCCAGCGGGCGCGGCACGGCCTCGCGCATCCACAGGCGCGAGCGGCTGTCGCTGCCGCTGCCGTCCCAGGTGCGCGGGATCGCACCCTCGATGGGCCGCATCTCGTAGCGCTTGATCCACTCCACCGGCGAAGGCACGGTGTAAGGCTTGACCTCGTCTGGCCTGCGCACGGCGGGCATGGGCTCGTCGTCCACGCTCCAGGTCGTGCGCCGCGCGGCGGTGACCACCGAAGCGGTGACCACGGTCTCGTCCTCACCGGACGAACCGGCCTGCGTGATCGACACCACCCAGTGCTGGGTCGAGCGGTTGGTGCGCACCGGCTGTGCCGACACGGTGAACGGCCCATCGGCCAGCGCCGCACAGAAGTTCACCGTCAGTGACAGCGGCTCGCCCAGCAGCGCCGGGTGCAACATCACGGCGTTGAGTGCCGTGGCGGCCGTGATGCCACCGAACGGGCCGACCATGTTGGCGTAGGCCGGCGAGGTGGCGCCGGTGTAGAGCCCGTCACCCGTGGAGGTCAGCGCAATGGCCTGATCGAACACATGTACTGTCATGGCGAAATGTCTCCTTCCAGGGGCACCGCGGAACCGGCTTTGCCGGGCCGCCTGTGCCGCCCCCTTTCAGGGGGTGACGCGCAGCGGCGCGGGGGTGGGTCGTCAGACCCGTTCGAAGACTCCCGCTGCGCCCTGCCCCATGCCCACGCACATCGTCACCATGCCGTACTTCTTGTTGTGCCGCTTGAGCGCGTGCACCACGGTGGCCGAGCGGATGGCGCCGGTCGCGCCCAGCGGGTGGCCCAGCGCGATGGCGCCGCCCATGGGGTTGACCTTGGCCGGGTCCAGACCCAGGGTGTTCATCACCGCCAGCGACTGCGCCGCAAAGGCTTCGTTCAACTCGAACCAGTCGATGTCGTCCTGCTTCAGGCCGGCGTACTTCAGCGCGGCGGGAATCGCCTCGACCGGGCCGATGCCCATGATGTGCGGCGGCACGCCACGGCTGGCGTAGCTGACGAAGCGGGCGAGCGGCGTGAGGTTGTAGCGCTTGAGAGCGGCCTCACTCACCAGGATCAGCGCGCCCGCGCCATCGCTGGTCTGCGAGCTGTTGCCTGCCGTGACCGAGCCGCGCGCGGCGAACACGGTGCGCAGCTTGGCCAGACCTTCAAGCGAGGTATCGGGGCGCGCGCCCTCGTCCAGGCTCACGGTGCGCTCGGCGATGGAGACCTCGGCGGACTCCAGGTCGACGCTGCGCTCCTGCACCGTCACCGGCGTGATCTCGTCCGTGAACTCGCCGTTCTTCATCGCAATCACGGCGCGCTGGTGCGACTGCACCGCGAACGCATCCTGCGCATCTCGCGACACCTTCCACTGCTGCGCCACCTTCTCGGCCGTCAGGCCCATGCCGTAGGCGATGCCGTAGCTCTCGATGTCGTCGGTGTTGCGGAAGATGGTGGGCGAAAGGCTTGGGCTATTGCCCATCATGGGCACCATGCTCATGCTCTCGGTGCCGGCGGCGATCATCACGTCGGCCTCGCCGACGCGGATGCGGTCGGCCGCCATGGCCACGGCCGACAGGCCGGAGGCGCAGAAGCGGTTGACGGTGATGCCACCGACCGAGTTGGGCAGGCCGGCGAGGATCGCGCCGATGCGCGCCACGTTCAGGCCCTGCTGGGCTTCGGGAATCGCGCAGCCGGCGATCACGTCTTCCACCGCATTGGGGTCCAGGTGCGGCACCTGGGCCATGGCGGCGCGCAGCGCGTGGGCCAGCAGGTCGTCCGGCCGCAGGTGCTTGAACGAACCCTTGTGCGATCGGCCGATGGGCGTGCGAGTGGCGGCGACGATGTAGGCGTCTTGGATCTGTTTCATATCGACTCCATAAGTGTCTTTTCCAGAACACCGCGGAACCGGCTTTGCCGGGCCGCAGGTGTTGCCCCCTTGAGGGGGTCGCGCAAAGCGCGGCAGGGGTGGGTCAATTTCGGACGGGCTTGCCGGTGTTGAGCATCCCGAGGATGCGTTCCTGCGTCTTGGGGTGAACGATCAGCGAGCAGAAGGCCTTCCGCTCCAGCGTCATCAGGTATTCCTCGCTCACCAGCGTGCCAGGTTCGACATCGCCGCCGGTGACCACGTTGGCGATCAGGCTGGCGATGTGGAAGTCGTGCTGGCTGATGAAGCCGCCGTCGCGCATGTTGACCAGGCTGCCCAGGATGGTGGCCTTGCCGTCGCGGCCGGCGACCGGGAACAGGCGCTTGTGTGGCGCGCGGTAGCCGCCGGCGAACAGGGCCTTGGCTTCGTTGATGGCGACAAACAGCAACTCGTCCTTGTGCGGCACGATCAGGTCGGAATGCAGCACGTAGCCCAGCTGGCGCGACTCGATGGCGCTGGTGCCGACCTTGGCCATGGCCGCGGCGGTGAAGCCCTCGGTCAGGAAGGGCAGCAGGTCCTTGCCCGTCGAGGTCTCGGCGTTCTCGGCCGCGCGGCGGGCGATGTAGGTCAGGCCGCCGGCACCGGGCACCAGGCCCACGCCGACTTCCACCAGACCGACGTAGCTTTCCATGTGCAGCACGCGGCGCGCGCTGTACACCGCCAGTTCACAACCACCGCCCAGCGCCAGACCGCGCACGGCGGAGACCACCGGTACGTTGGCGTAGCGCAGGCGCAGCATCACCTGCTGCATGAAGCCTTCGGCGTCTTCGATGGCGGCCACGCCCACGGCCATGAAGGCGGGCAGCATGGCCTGCAGGTCGGCGCCGGCGCTGAAGGGCTCGTCGCCCGACCAGATCACAAGGCCCTGGTACTCGGCCTCGGCCAGGTCGATGGCGGCCATCAGGCCTTCGCAGACCTCGGGGCTGATGGCGTGCATCTTGGTCTTGATGCTGGCGATCAGCACATCGCCGTCCAGCGTCCACACACGGATCGAATCGTTCTCTTCGATGGTCGTGCCGGCGGTCTCGAACTTCGGGCCGGCTTCGCCCAGCAGCAGCTCGGGAAAGTGCTGGCGTTCATAAACCGGCAGGCTGCGCCGCGCTTCGAACACGCCCTTGGACGGGTTCCACGAACCCTGGGCGGTGTGCACGCCGCCGGCCTCGGCGACGGGCCCCTTGAACACCCAGTCGGGCAGCGGCGCCTTGCTCAGCGCCTTGCCGGCGTCGATGTCCTCCTGGACCATCTTCGCCACCTCCAGCCAGCCGGCTTCCTGCCACAGCTCGAACGGGCCCTGCTTCATGCCGAAGCCCCAGCGCATGGCCTGATCCACATCGCGCGCGGTCTCGGCGATGGAGGCCAGGTGCACGGCGGCGTAGTGGAAACCGTTGCGCAGGATCGCCCAGAGGAACTGGCCTTGCGGACCTTCGGCATTGCGCAGCAGCTTCAGGCGCTCCGCGGCCGGGCGCTTGAGCATGCGGCCATAGACCTCGTCGGCCTTTTCGCCGGCGGGCACGTAGTCTTCGCTCTCCAGGTCGAAACGCAGGATGTCGCGACCCACTTTCTTGAAGAAACCGGCCTTGGCCTTCTGACCCAGGTTACCCTTTTCAATCAGCTTGGCCAGCACCGGCGGCGTGTCGAAGCTGCCGTAGAACGGGTCGGTTTGCTCGTTCAGGTTGTCCTGCAGCGTCTTGATGACGTGGGCCATCGTGTCCAGGCCCACCACGTCGGCGGTGCGGAAGGTGCCGCTGCTGGCGCGGCCCAGGCGCTTGCCGGTGAGGTCATCCACCACGTCATACGTCAGGCCGAAGTTCTGAACCTCCTTCATCGTCGCCAGCATGCCGGCGATGCCGATGCGGTTGGCCACGAAGTTGGGCGTGTCCTTGGCGCGCACCACGCCCTTGCCCAGACCGCTGGTGACGAAGGCTTCCAGGTCGTCGAGGATCTTCGCTTCAGTGGTCGGGGTGTTGATCAGCTCCACCAGCGTCATGTAGCGCGGCGGGTTGAAGAAGTGGATGCCGCAAAAGCGCGGCTTGATCGCCTCGGGCAGGCCCTCGCTGAGCTTGGTGATCGACAGGCCCGAGGTGTTGGACGCGACGATGGCGTGGTCGGCGACGAAGGGCGCGATCTTCTTGTAGAGGTCGAGCTTCCAGTCCATGCGCTCGGCGATGGCCTCGATGATGAGGTCGCAACCGCGCAGCTGTTCCAGGTGCTCTTCGTAGTTGGCCTGACCGATCAGGTCGGCATCAGCGGCCACGCCCAACGGGGAGGGCTTGAGCTTCTTGAGGTTTTCGATGGCGCGGGTGACGATGCCGTTCTTGGCGCCATCCTTGGCCGGAAGATCAAACAGCACCACTGGCACCTTGACGTTGACCAGGTGCGCCGCGATCTGCGCGCCCATCACGCCCGCGCCGAGCACGGCGACTTTTTTCACTTGGAATCGTTTCATTGGGGTTCCATGAAGGAGTGGGGCAAGCGTCACTGCACGCGTTGCCAGATCTGGGTCCGGTAGAAGGGGCCGATGTAGCCGCGGATCTGCAGCTGCTTGCCGCCGTCCAGCGGGGTCATCTTCAAGGTGTATTCCTTGCCGTTTTCGGGGTCGAGGATCTTCCCGCCTTCCCACACCGCGTCAGCGGCCGACTTCTTCGCACCACGGATGATTTCCATGCCGACCTTGGGTTTGTCCTTGCGGTCGTCGGTGCACGCTGTGCAGTTGGGTTCACCGCTCTGCGTGAGCGCTTTTTCGATCCTCCCGTGCAGCGCGCCCGAGGCCGCCGCGGCAATGCGGATCTCGGCCTTGGCCTCACCCGTCTTGTCGTCGATGTTGCGCCAGAGACCTTCGGGGGTCATCTGGGCCATGGCCATGGTCGAAGCCATGGACAGCACGAATGCGACGGTGCGCTTGCTCATGGGTGTCTCCTGATCTCGTTGTGGGTGGGGAAGGCAAAGATCCGTCAGGCCAGGGCCGCGTCGGTGTCCATCAGCACCTTGCTGCCGGCGCGCGCCGTGCGCATCAGCGTCGCGGTCTCGGGGAACAGCTTGGCGAAGTAGAAGCGCGCGGTCTGCAGTTTGGCGGTGTAGAACGGGTCGGTACTGCCCTCGGCGATCTTCTGCAGGGCCACCTGGGCCATGCGGGCCCAGAAGTAGCCGAACACCAGGTGGCCGGCCACGCGCAGGTAGTCCACCGCGGCGGCGCCCACTTCGTCGGGGTTCTGAAGGCCCTTGAAGCCGATCTCCATGGTGAACTTGGTGATCTGTTCGCCCAGCACCGCCAGCGGGTTGATGAACTCGGCCATCTTCTCGTTGACGCCTTCTTCCATCACCAGCGCCGTCACCAGCTTGCCGAACTTCTTGAGCGTGGCGCCGTTGTTGCCCAGCACCTTGCGGCCCAGCAGGTCCAGGCTCTGGATGGTGTTGGTGCCTTCATAGATCATGTTGATACGGGCATCGCGCACGAACTGCTCCATGCCCCATTCCTTGATGTAGCCGTGGCCGCCGAAGACCTGCTGGCACATGGTGGCGGCCTGGTAGCCGTTGTCGGTCAGGAAGGCCTTCACGATGGGCGTGAGCAGGGAGAGCATTTCGTCGCTGTCCTTGCGCACCTTCTCGTCCGGGTGGTGGTGCACCTTCTCCAGCAGCACCGAGCTGTACATGGCCAGCGCCCGGCCGCCTTCGGCGTAGGCCTTGGCGGTCAGCAGCATCTTGCGCACGTCGGGGTGCACGATGATCGGGTCGGCCGGCTTGTCCTTGGCCTTGGCGCCGGACAGGCTGCGCATCTGGATGCGGTCCTTGGCGTAAGCCAGCGCGTTCTGGTAGGCCACTTCGGTGAGGCCCAGCGACTGGTTGCCCACGCCCAGACGGGCGGCGTTCATCATCACGAACATGGCCTGCATGCCCTTGTGCGGCTGGCCCACCAGGGTGCCGATGGCGCCGTCGATGACGATCTGCGCCGTGGCGTTGCCGTGGATGCCCATTTTGTGCTCCAGGCCCCCGCAGTAGATGCCGTTGCGCGCGCCCAGCGTGCCGTCGGCACTGGCCAGGAACTTGGGCACCACGAACAGGCTGATGCCCTTGATGCCGGGGGGCGCGTCGGGCAGGCGGGCCAGCACCAGGTGCACGATGTTGGCGGCCATGTCGTGTTCACCGGCGCTGATGAAGATCTTGTTGCCGGTGATCTTGTAGGTGCCGTCGGCCTGCGGCTCGGCCTTGGTGCGCATCAGGCCCAGGTCGGTGCCGCAGTGCGGTTCGGTCAGGCACATGGTGCCGGTCCATTCGCCGCTGACCAGCTTGGGCAGGTACAGGGCCTTCTGCTCTGGGGTGCCGTGCTCGTGCAGCGCGGCGTAGGCGCCGTGACTCAGGCCGGGGTACATGGTCCAGGCCTGGTTGGCCGAATTCATCATCTCGTACAGGCACTGGTTGACCACCAGGGGCAGGCCCTGGCCGCCGTACTCGGGGTCGCACGACAGCGCCGACCAGCCACCGTCGGTGTAGGTCTTGTAGGCTTCCTTGAAGCCGGCGGGGGTCTTGACCTCGTGTGTGGCCTTGTCCAGCGTGCAGCCTTCGGTGTCGCCGCTGATGTTGAGCGGGAAGATCACCTGCGAGGCGAACTTGCCGGCCTCTTCGAGCACGGCGTTGATGGTGTCGGCGTCCATCTCGGCGTGTTGCGGCATGGACTGGAAGTCGGCGCTGACGTTCAGCACCTCGTGCATCACAAACTGCATGTCGCGCAGGGGCGGGTTGTAGACGGGCATGGGTGAACTCCTGTGGAGGGTTTGTGAAGAAGGAGAAGGTCAGGCGGCGCGAGGCTTGCGGGCGGCCTTGCGAGCAGGTGCGGGGTCGGTGGCATCGCCCGCGCTGTAGCGCAGCACGATGCCCTCGAAGGCGGAGACAGCGCGCTGCAGCGAGTCGGGCGCACGCAGAAAGCGGGCCTCGTAGTGCAGCGCAAGGATCAAGGAATGGATCTCGAAGCGCATCTGCTCGGCGTCGGTGTCGGCGCGCAGGTGGCCCTCTTCGATGGCCAGTTCGATGGCGCGCTTCATGGCCGCCAGCCAGGTGCTGACCGAACTGGCCAGCGCGTCGCGCACCGGGCCGGGCCGGTCGTCGAACTCCACTGCGCCGCTGATGTAGAGGCAGCCCGAGTCGATTTCGACCGAGGTGCGCTTCATCCAGTTGTCGAACAGCGCGCGCAGGCGCGGCAGGCCGCGCGGCACCGACATGGCCGGATAGAACACCTCTTCCTCGAAACGGTGGTGGTACTCGCGCACCACGGAGATCTGCAACTCCTCGCGCGAGCCGAAGTGCGCGAACACGCCCGACTTGCTCATCTGCATGACCTCGGCCAGCGCGCCGATGGACAGGCCTTCCAAGCCGATCTGCGTCGCCAGACCGAGCGCCGCATCGACGATGGCGGCCTTGGTCTGCTGGCCTTTTTGCAGCGACCGCGTCAGGGCGGCGTCGCTGCGCGGGCGTTTGGATGAGGTGGTGGCGCTCATGCGGTGAAGGAAAAAAGAAGACCGCCCACAAATCGAACGGTCGTGCTATTTTCACCGCAAAAGAATGACCCCATGCGCAACCCGCGGCGCATGACGGGGATTTTGTCTAGGGGCTGCGCCCTAATGCACGGCGCCCGGCACCACCACCTACGGGTTTACCCGCAGATCGGGCGCCGAAAGCTCACAGGCGACCGTCGGGCAACAGCAGGCGCAGGCCGTGGTCGAGGTTCTCGCTGGGCGAGCGCTTGAAGCCGCTGCGGGCAAAGCGCTGCAGCCGCCCCATGCAGAAGGCCGTGATGACCGAGGCATCGGCCTGGGCGTCGACGGTGGGCGTGGTCGCCGACGAAAGCACGGCGATCTCGCGCAGATTCTGGCGCAGCGCCGACTCGATCTTGTCGAAGAACAGGTTCATGCGCTGCTGCAGGCGCTCGTTCTCGTACACCAGCGCGTCGCCCACCATGACGCGCGCCATGCCGGGGTTCTTCTCGCCAAACTGCAGCAGCAGCGTCACCAGCTTGCGCGAGCGCAGCACCGGATCGGGCTCGCGCTCGCCCAGCTGGTTGACCAGCCCGAACACCGACTGCTCGATGAACTCGATGAGTCCCTCGAACATCTGGGCCTTGCTGGCGAAATGGCGGTAAAGGGCGGCTTCGCTGACGTCCAGCCGGGCGGCGAGCGCCGCGGTGGTTACGCGCTCGGCGCCAGGTTGCTCCAGCATGGTGGCCAGCGCCTGCAGGATCTGCACCCGGCGCTCACCGGGCCTGGGCCGCTTGCGGCCACCGGACTCGGTGCTCTCGGCGCCTTCGCTGGCGGCTTCGGTAGAGGCGGCGGCCGTGGACGAGGAAGCGCTGGAGCTCATGGGTGGTCGGGTCCGTTGGTGTTCAGCAGACGGGCGGCGAGGTGTGCGGCCCGTGGTGTGTCATCCCTCCGGCGATTCTCGCACAGGCCTCCCGCCGGCCCGGACCGCCTCGAACACCACGCGCACGCGCAATCCGCGCCCGTTGACACCGGTCAGCAGCTGCAGCTGGGTGTGATGAGAACGGGCGATTTCGTCGGCAATGGCCAGCCCCAGTCCGTTGCCATCGGCCTGGGTGCCGGGCAGGCGGTAGAAGCGCTCCAGCACCCGCTGCCGCTCATCCTCCGCAATGCCGGGACCATCGTCCTCGACCTCGATCCAGGCCTGCGGCGGCTCGGCCACGAGGTCCTGCCCGCAGCGCAGCGTGATGCGCCCGCCCGGCGGGGTGTACTTGACCGCGTTGTCCACGATGTTGATCAGCAGCTCGCGCAGCAGCCAGGTGTGGCCGCGGGTCTGGGCCGGAGCAGCCTCCAGCCCCAGGTCCATCTGCTTGTCGGCCGCGGCATCCAGATGGAGCGCCAGGATGTTTTCGCACAGCTCCTGCAGGTCGACCTGCTCCATCGGGTGGGTGCTGGCGCTCACGCTGTCGGCGCGCGAGAGCGCCAGCAACTGGTTGGCCAGCTGCGAGGTCCGGCGCGTCGCGTCGCGCAGGCGGTGCACCTGCTCTACCCGGAGACTGAGCGTTTCTGCGCCCCCCATCGAGCGCGCTGCCTGCGACCAAGCCTCGACCTGCGCCTGCAGCCCGGCGAGCGGCGTGCGCAGCTGGTGCGCGGCGTCGGCCACGAAGCGCCGCTGCGCCTGCGTCTGGTCGTTCACCAGCGAGAACAGGCGGTTGAGCGAGGACACGAGCGGCCGCACCTCGGCCGGGGCGCTCTCGGCATCGATGGGGCTCAGGTCGCGGGGCGAGCGGCGCTCGACCGCCTCCTTGAGGTCGATCAGCGGGCGCAAGGCGCGCGACACCGCCCAGGTCACCGCCACCGCCACCACCACCATGAGCAGCAGGTTGGGCAGCACCACCCGCAGCAGCACGGTGTCCAGCCACTGCTGGCGGCCATCGGAGCCATCGGCCAGCATGATGATGAGTTCCCCAGCCGCGGTCGGGCTGCGCTGCGCCACCACCCGGTAGGTGATGCCGCCGTCGACCACGCTGAGGAACTCGGCGTCCTCGGTGGTGGGCAGCACGGTGGGCAGCCAGCGGTCGCCGATCAGCAGACGGCCATTGGCGTCCATCACGCCGTAGCCGGCATAGCCTTCGCGCTCCTTGAGGAACTCGTCCACCGGCGGCGCCAGCAGCAGGGCCAGTCCCGGGTCGGCATCGATGTCGATGGGCCGGGGGGCGTCGCGGGGCAGGGTCACCACCACCGAGTCGGCCAGCATCGGCACCAGCCGCAGCAGTTGCTGGTCCTGCTGCAGGGCCGCTGTCCCCGCGCTCTGGTAGTGGAAATAGACACTCACCAGCCCGACCAGCCCGAGCGGGAGGAACAGCAGCACCAGCAGGCGCCGTTGCAGCCCCCAGATCAGGCCACTGGCCGACCGGCCCTCAGGGCTCGCGCGCATGGGCGGACGGCGGCAGCAGTTCGAGCCGGTAGCCGAAGCCGCGGATGGAGCGCAGCGCCACCCCGGCCGGCTCCAGCTTGGCGCGCAGGCGCGAGACGTAGACCTCGATGGCGTTGGGCGTGATCTCCTTGTCCCAACCGGTCAGCGCCGCCAGCAGCTTGTCCTTGGCCGCCGGCTTGGGCGCCTGCAGCAGCAGGTACTCCAGCACGGTCCACTCGCGCGGCCCCAGCTCCATGGTCTGACCAGCCAGGTTGACGCGGCGCAGTGCGGTGTCCATCTCCAGCGGTCCCAGGCTGAGCACCGCCGTGGTCGCGGCCTGCGAGCGCCGCAGCAGCGCACGCAGGCGCGCCAGCAGCTCCGGCAGCTCGAAGGGTTTGAGCATGTAGTCGTCGGCGCCGAGGTCCAGGCCCTGCACCCGGTCGTGCAAGGCGTCGCGCGCGGTCAGGATCAGCACCGGCATGGCACAGCCGCGCGCGCGCAGCCGCTGGGTCAGCTCCAGGCCATTGATGCCGGGCAGCCCGATGTCGACGATGGCCAGGTCGAAGCTGTCGTTCTCCACCGCCTGCTCGGCCCGCTCGGCGCTGCCGACCCAGTCCACCGTGTAGCCGGCGTTGCTCAGCCCCAGCTTGATGCCGCTGGCGACCATGACGTCGTCCTCAACCAGCAGCAGGCGCATGTTCAGTGGCTCTTGATCATCGTTCCGAACGGCTGGTCGCCCAGCACTTCGAGCAGCAGCGCATGTGGCACGCGGCCGTCGATGATGTGCACCGCATTCACGCCGCTCTTGGCCGCGTCCAGCGCGCCGGCGATCTTGGGAATCATGCCGCCGCTGATGGTGCCGTCCTCGCACAGCTCGTCGATGCGGCGCGGCGTCAGCTCGGTCATCAGGTTGCCGGCCTTATCCAGCACGCCGCGGATGTTGGTCAGCATCAGCAGCTTCTCGGCCTGCAGCACGGTCGCCAGCTTGGCGGCCACCACGTCGGCGTTGATGTTGTAGCTCTCGTTCTTTTCACCGAAGCCGATCGGGCTGACCACGGGAATGAACTGGTCGTCCTGCAGCGCCTTGACCACCGAGGGGTCGATGGACACGATGTCGCCGACCTGGCCCACGTCGTGTTCGCGGCTCGGGTCCTGCTGGTCGGCCAGGCGCAGCTTCTGCGCGCGGATCATGGCGCCGTCGCGGCCGGTCAGGCCCACAGCCTTGCCGCCGGCGGCATTGATCAGGCCCACGATGTCCTGCTGCACCTCGCCGCCCAGCACCCACTCGACCACTTCCATGGTCTCGGCGTCGGTCACGCGCATGCCCTGGATGAACTCACCCTTCTTGCCCAGGCGCTGCAGCAGGGTCTCGATCTGCGGACCGCCGCCATGCACCACCACCGGGTTGATGCCAACCAGCTTGAGCAGCACCACGTCTTCGGCGAAGTCCTGCTGCAGGGCCGGGTCGGTCATGGCGTTGCCGCCGTACTTGATGACCATGGTCTTGCCGTGGTACTTGCGGATGTACGGCAGGGCCTGCGCGAGCAGCTCGGCCTTCTCTCGCGGCTGGACGTTGGACAGGTCGACGGGGGTGTGGTTCGGGGTGGTCATGGCGGTGGACGAATGAAGAGAAACGGCCGGCAAATTGTAGGTCGCACCGCCTGCCAGCCCCACATCCCAGAAACACCGCGGAACCGGCTTTGCCGGGCCGCAGGTGTCGCCCCCTTGAGGGGGTGGCGCGCAGCGCCGCGGGGATGGATTAAAAGTGTATTCCGCGCATCATCTGCTGCATCGCGATGGCTTCAGGCGAGAGCTGCGGCTTCGCCCCCTTCTCGCCCTTGGCGGCGGAGGAGTCGGGGAACATGCGGAAGCTGGTGTTCATGACAATCTGGGCGATGCGCGGCACGAAGGCGTGCATCACCTGGCCCGTCACCCCCAGGCGCGTGGCGATGCGCACCGGCTTGAAGATACAGGCCTGCGCGATCATGTCGGCCGCTTCTTCGGGCGATAGCGTCGGCACGTTCTTGTAAATCTGTGTCGGTGCAATCATGGGCGTGCGCACCAGCGGCATGTTGATGGTGGTGAACGAGATGCCCTGGTCGGCGAACTCGGACGATGCGCAGCGGGTCCAGGCGTCCAGCGCTGCCTTGCTCGCCACGTAGGCCGAGAAGCGCGGCGCGTTGGTCAGCACGCCGATGGAGCTGATGTTCACGATGTGGCCCTTGCGCTTGGCCACCATGCCGGGCAGGAGCCCCATGGTCACGCGCAGGCAGCCGAAGTAGTTCAGCTGCATGGTGCGTTCGAAATCGTGAAAGCGGTCGTAGCTGCTTTCGATCGCGCGGCGGATCGAGCGACCCGCGTTGTTGATCAGGAAGTCCACGCCGCCATGGTTCTGGATCAGCAGCTGCACGAAACGGTCGCAGTCGGCCATGTCGGCGATGTCGGCCGGGTAGGCCACGAACTCGTAGCCCTTGTCCTTCGCTTCCTTGCAGGCCTCGTCAAGCTTGTCCTGGTCGCGGCCGCAGATGATGGTGACCGCACCCGCCTCGGCAAACTTGTGCGCCGCCGCCAGACCGATGCCCGAACTGCCGCCGGTGACCAGCACCACCTTGCCCGCCACGGTGCCGCGCAGGCTGCGGTCGATGTGCAGGTCGGGGTCGAGGTGGCGCTCCCAGTAGTCCCACAGGCGCCAGGCGTAGTCCTTGAGGTCGGGGCAGGCGATGCCGCTGCCCTTGAGCGCGGCCGTGGTTTCGCGGCAGTCGAAGCGCGTCGGGTAGTTGACGAAGGTCATCATGTCCTCGGGCAATCCGAGGTCCTGCATCACCGCGCGGTAGACGCGGCGCACCGGCGCCAGCGCCATCAGCCCCTTCTTCACGCTCTTGGGAATGAAGCCCAGCAGCGCCGCGTTGACGAACAGGTTCATCTTGGGCGCGTGCGCGGCCTTGCTCAGGATGTCGAGCACATCGCCGACGCGGTAGCCCATCGGGTCGACCAGGTGGAAACAGCCACCGCCACCGCGTTTCTGGTGGCTGATGTGGTCGAGCGCGTTGACCACGAAGTCCACCGGCACGATGTTGATGCGCCCGCCTTCGAGACCGACACTGGGCATCCAGGGCGGCAGGATCTGGCGCATGCGCTGGATCAGCTTGAAGAAGTAGTACGGCCCGTCGATCTTGTCCATCTCGCCGGTGCGGCTGTCGCCCACCACGGCCGCCGGCCGGTACACCGTCCACGGCACCTTGCACTCCTTGCGAACGATCTTCTCGCTCTCGTGCTTGGTCATGAAGTACGGATGGTCCAGGCCCTCGGCCTCCTCGAACATGTCCTCGCGGAACACGCCTTCGTACAGGCCCGCTGCGGCGATCGACGACACGTGGTGAAAGTGGCCGGCGCCGATGGCCTTGGCGAACTCGACCGTGTTACGCGTGCCGTCCACATTGACGGCGATCTGGCTCTCGGCATCGGCCTCCAGGTCGTAAACCGCCGCGAGGTGGTAGAAGTGGTCGATCTGACCCTTGAGTGCCTTCACGTCGTCGGCGCTCACGCCCAGCTTCTTCGCAGTGAGGTCACCGAACACCGGGATGGCGCGGGTCGCGCCCACGCCCCAGAACTCGCGCAGTTCCGCCACCTTGCCTTCGCTCTCCTTGCGCAGCAGGAAGTGCACCACCGCGCCCTTGCGCTCCAGCAGTTTCCTGACAAGCCGTTTGCCGATGAAGCCGGTGGCGCCGGTGACGAAATAGTGCATCGAGGTACTCCTGGATTTGTGGGTATCGGGAACAACCGTGCATTGTTCACCACGAGCCGAGGCCACCGGTTCAGCACAAACCCGTGGCGCACACCCCCCGTTTTTTAGTCGCCGGACCCTACACAGGCACAGCGTCACAGCCGTACAGTGCCATCACCCTGAGGCACTGCCGTGCCGCCATCCCGATCCACCTCGTTCACGGAGCTTCCATGGTCACCAAGACTCGCAAATCCGGCACCGCCAGCACCGGCGCCACCGCCTCCGCTTCGCCGCTGTCCGGCGCGATCAAGGATTCCGCCCAGCAGATCTGGCTGGCCGGTCTCGGCGCCTTCTCCAAGGCCCAGGCCGAAGGCGGCAAGGCCTTCGAGACCCTGGTCAAGGAAGGCCTTTCGATCCAGCGCAAGACCCAGGCTGTCGCCGAGGAACGCCTCAACGAAGCCACGCAGCGCATGACCAACATGGCCAGCGACATCGGCAGCAAGGCCGCCGGCCAGTGGGACAAGCTGGAGAACATCTTTGAAGACCGCGTGGCCAAGGCCCTGAACAAGCTGGGCGTTCCCTCGGCGCGCGACATCGAGGCCCTGATCGAGCGCATCGACGCCCTCAGCGCCGCCGTGGCCAGCGAGGGTGGCAAGACCGTGAAGGCAGCCGCACCGCGCAAGGCCGCCGCACCGAAGGCCGCGGCCAAAACCGCCACGAAAACAGCCGCCGCCAAGCCTGCCCGCAAAGCCCCGGCGCGCGCCAAGAAGGCCGCCTGAGCGCCACGACGTTGGAAGGCTCGGCTGAGCAGAAAGGGGCGCGCGGCGCCCCTTTTTTTCGTCCGCCCGGACTGCTGCAACGCAACACTCGCCGCCATCGGGGCGGTCTACACTCGACCGCATGACGCCTTCCCGCCCCCGTTCGACACGGCGTTCCCGCCCAGCCCCACGCATCGCGCTGGCCTTCGCTGGCGGCGGGCCGCTGGGTGCGATCTACGAGATCGGCGCCCTGTGCGCCCTGGAAGACAGCCTGCACGGACTGGACTTCAACGGCTGCGATCACTACATCGGCGTGTCGGCCGGCGGCTTCATCGCCGCCGGACTGGCCAACGGCATCACGCCGCGCCAGCTGTGCGAATCCTTCATTGAGGACCGGCTGGGCGACGACCGCTTCGATCCCGCCTGGCTGATGCGCCCGGCCTGGCGCGAGTTCATCGAACGGGCGCAGCGTGTGCCGGCGCTGATGAGCGGCGCCCTGTGGGCCTGGGCCGCCCAGGGCAAACGTTTCACCAACGCCTTCGAGCGCATGGGCGCGGCACTGCCCACGGGCGTGCTGGACAACGAGGGCATCCACGAGCAGATCCAGCGCCTGTTCAGCAAACCCGGCCGCAGCAACGACTTCCGCCAGCTGCGCGCCCGCCTGACCCTGGTGGCCACCGAGCTCGACACCGGCGAGGCCACACCGTTCGGTCGCCCGGGCTGGGACCATGTGCCGATCTCGCGCGCCATCCAGGCCAGCGCCGCACTGCCCGGCCTGTTCCCGCCGGTGGTCATCGACGGCCGGCACTACGTGGACGGTGCGCTGAAGAAGACCGTGCACGCCACGGTGGCGCTGGACGAGGGAGTGGACCTTCTGCTGTGCCTGAACCCGCTGGTGCCGTTCCACGCGGGCGCTGGCAGCGAGCACATTCCCTCGCTGGTCGAAGGCGGGCTGCCGGCGGTCATGAGCCAGACCTTCCGCTCGATGATCCATTCCCGCCTGGCGCTGGGCTTCAAACACTACGAGCGAAGCTACCCGAACACCGACATCGTGCTGATCGAACCCGACCAGCGCGACGCCGAGCTGTTCTTCGCCAACACCTTCAGCTACCGCCAGCGCCGCGAACTGGCCGAGCACGCCTTCCAGCAGACCCGCCAGCTGCTGCGCGACCGCACCGGCCACCTGGGCCCCATGCTGGAGCGACACGGCATCTCGCTGGACGAGGCCGCCCTGCGCGACCCGCAACGGCGCCTGCTGCCCGCAGAACCGGTGCGGCGAGAAACGGCCCTGGAACGCCTGGGCGACACCCTCGACACCCTTGAACAACGGCTGCAGACGCAGCGCGCCTGACATGACCCGCAAAGCCCCCCGACGCACGGCCGAACGCATTCTGGAAGTCACCCTCGCGCTGTTCAACCGCTTCGGCGAGCCCAATGTCTCCACCACGCTGATCTCCTCCGAACTCGGCATCAGCCCCGGCAACCTGTACTACCACTACCCAGCCAAGGACGAGCTGATCAACTCGCTGTTCGAGCGCTACGAGAAGGCACTCAACGAGCTGCTGCAGGCCAGCGACGGCGTGCGCAACGTCGAGGACGCCTGGTTCTTCCTGCACTCGCTGTTCGAAATCGTCTGGGAGTACCGCTTTCTGTACCGCGACCTCAACGACCTGCTGTCCAAGAACCGGCTGCTGGAAACCCGTTTCCAGGCCGTGCTCAAGAACAAGATCCGTGCGGTGCGCAGCCTGCTCAGCGGCATGTCGCGCGCGGGCGCCATCGACCTGGATGCGAGAGAACTCGAACCCACGGCGAACTGCATGGTGGTGCTGCTGACCTACTGGCTGAGCTTCGAATACGTGCGCGACCCGCGCCATGCGCTGGAACCGGACAACGCGCAGGCTGCGCTGCTGCGCGGTGCGCAGCACGTGCTCAATGTGCTGGCGCCGTACCTCGAATCCGGCCAGCGCCAGCACCTGCTGCAACTCACGGGCGCCTACCGCACGGCGCCCTGAGCCCGGGGCCGCCGCCTGAGCCTATTGGGGCGGGCTGCGGCGCAGTCCGTCCACCGCCTGGAACAGGGCCTGGCGGGCCTGGGATACCACCTGGGCGCGCCAGTCGTCAGTGTCGACATAGAACGCGTCCCGCACCCGCTTCTGGATCACGGTCCGCAGTCCGGCCGGCGCGTCTGGGTGCAGGCGCATCCACTGGTCACCACGCAGGGCGTTGAGCACATCCAGCAACGGCAGGGTGCCGTATTCCAGGGCAATCCCGGTGTACTGGGCCTGCGGGCACTCTTCGTAGACTGCGTTCCACATCAGGCCCGTCAGGCGGGCCGAGGCGGAACTGCCGTCGTAGATCGAAGTCACTGGCGTCTGGCCGTCGCCGCCCCACCAGGCGCGGGCGCGCTGCAGGGCCGCATCGTCGTCCCGGCAGGCGAAGATGCGCTCGCCCAGGCCGCTGGGCCCCAGCCCGGTGTGCAGGTCGATCCAGGCGATGTGGCGCGCGCAGCGCCCGTGTTCGCGCAGCACCTCGCGCAGCGTGCGGTGGCTCCAGGTCGGCGCCGTGCCGCCGAAGAACAGGCCATCGGGGTGGCTGTGCTGGCCCTGGGAGACCGCGCTCTGGTACGCGCCCAGGCCCTTGCGTCCGATGAAATGGGCGATGACCGCCTCGTTCTCCGCCACGGGCGGCCAGGCCGCCGGCAGCAGGAACGGGTGCAGCTCGTCGTAGGCCGGGTTCACCGGCAGGGGCTGCGAGAAGTCCTGAAAGTTGCGGTTGAGGTCGACGTTGTCCTCGGTCACCCGGCGCAGGTGCGAGAACCCGTAGGGGTTGAGCGCGTGGATGTACAGCACCGCCACCCCGGCGGCGCGGGCGTGCGCGCGCCAGTCGGCGTCGTGGGTGGCAAACACCTGGATGCCCGAGCCACAGAACCCTTCAACGCCATGGCAGGCGCTGCTGACGATCAGCAGTCGATCGGCGTCCGGCGGCCCGTCCAGGGCCACGTCCATGGCCAGGGTTTCCTGCTCGCGTCCGGGCAGCGGGTGGTTGTGGCTGCGGATGGCCATGCCGGCGGCGGCCGCCCCCTCCAGGAACTGCACGCGCGCCCTGGCGTAGGACGGCGCAAAGGCGGACTGGGGATTGATCATGCGGTGTCCCTGCGCGGTTGCGACAGCCACTGTTCGGCCAGCCGCACCCAGTAGGTGGCTCCCAGCGGGATCAGGTCGTCGTTGAAGTCGTAGCTCGGGTTATGCAGGGTGCAGGGCCCGCCGCCATGGCCGATCTCTCGGTGCGCGCCCTCGCCGTTGGCGATGAAGATGTAGCAGCCCGGCCGCTCCTGCAGCATGTAGGCGAAGTCTTCGGCCCCCATGGTCGGCTCCTGCACCAGCACCTGGTCGGCGCCGACGATGCCGGTGAGCACCTCGCGCACGAACGCGGTCTCGGCCGGGTGGTTGATGGTGGGCGGGTAGTTGCGGTGGAACTGGAACTCGCAGGTGGCACCAAAGGCGGCGCAGGTGTGCTGCGCGATCTCCCGCATGCGCCGCTCGATCATGTCGAGCACCTCGTAGGTGAAGGTGCGCACCGTGCCCTGGATCTCGCAGCTGTCCGGCACCACGTTGGTAGCCTCGCCGGTGTGGATCATGGTCACGCTGATCACGCCCGCATCCACCGGCTTCTTGTTGCGCGTGATGATGGTCTGGAAAGCCTGCACCATCTGGCAGGCCACGGGCACCGGGTCGATCCCGTTGTGCGGAAGCGCAGCGTGCGAGCCCTTGCCACGGATGACGATGTGGAACTCGTTGCTCGACGCCATCACCGGGCCGGCACTGGCGGCAAAGCTGCCCACCGGCAGGCCCGGCCAGTTGTGCATGCCGAACACCGCCTCCACCGGAAACCGCTCGAACAGGCCGTCCTTGATCATCTCGCGGGCTCCGCCGCCGCCCTCCTCGGCCGGCTGGAAGATCAGGTAGACCGTGCCGTCGAAGTTCCGGTGTTTCGAGAAGTGTTGCGCCGCCGCCAGCAGCATGGCGGTGTGGCCGTCGTGACCGCAGGCGTGCATCTTGCCGGCGTGTTGGCTGGCGTGCGCGAAGTGGTTGTGCTCCTGCATCGGCAGCGCGTCCATGTCGGCTCGCAGGCCGATGGCGCGACCACAGCCCCCGCCGTCGCGCCCATGCACGATGCCCACCACACCGGTGGTGCCCATGCCCCGGTGCACCGGGATGCCCCACTCGGTCAGCTTGGCGGCGACCACCTCGGCGGTGCGCACCTCTTCAAAACAGAGCTCGGGATGGGCGTGGATGTCGCGGCGCACGGCGGCGATGGCCGCGGACTGGGTCAGGATGGAGTCGATCAGTTGCATGGTGTCCTCGTCTGCAAGCGGGCATGGTAGCCCCGCAAGCGCGCGGCGGCAGAGCCGATCGTGACAACCCGTACCAGACCGGGGATGTCGGCCCTTCCAGGGTCAGCGACGCACCCGGCCGTCTTCGGTCAGCAGGGTCAGCTCGACGAAGCGGGAGCCGGTGTGATTCTGCGGACCGAAGTCCAGCGGAAAACCGCCGATGCTCATGTCCTTCATGCTTCCGATGGCATCGATGAAAGCCTCCCGGCCGGCACCGCGGGCCCGCTTGAGCCCTTCCACCAGCACCCTTGCAGCCACAAAGCCCTCGATGCCGGAGTAGTTGGGTACCACCCCGCGCTGGTCCTTGAGCGCTGCCAGGTACTCGCCCGAGATCGGTGTGGCAGCCGAGTAGGGAAAAGGCATCACCTGGCTGACCGCCACACCCTTGGCCACCGCCCCCAACTCGTCCAGCAGCGCCTGCGTGCCGACAAAGGAGACGTTGTAGAAGTTGCCCGCATACCCCTGCTGGCGCGCCAGCCGGATGAAGGTGGCACAGGCCTTGTACGCACCGATCTGCACGATGGCCTCGGGCTTGACCGCCATGATGCCCTTGAGCGCGGGCGCCACTTCGTTGCTGTTGCGCTCCACCGTACCCAACGCAGCCGGCTCCATGTTCAGAGCCTTGAGGGCCCGCTCCACACCTTCGAGCCCGGCCTTGCCATAGGCGTCGTTCTGGTAGAACACCGCCACGCGCTTGATCCCGATCGAGGTGACCTGTTTCACGATGGCCGCGGTCTCGTCGAAGTACGAGGCCCGCACATGGATGGCGTAGCGGTTGAACGGCTCGCGCAGGGCCTGCGCCCCGGTGAAGGGGGCAAAAAAGGGCAGCTTGGCCTCGGTGGCCAGCGGCAAGGCCGCCAGGCTGGTCGGCGTACCGACATAGCCGAACAGGGCAAACACGCCATCCGCGATGAACTGCTTGGTGTTGGCCACGCATCGCTCAGGGTCGTAACCGTCGTCCAGCCGACGGAGCTCGATGCGGCGCCCGTTGACACCGCCAGCGGCATTGACAGTGTCAAAGTACAGCTGCGCCCCCAGATTGAACTGCAACCCCAGTTGCGCGGAGGGCCCGGTGAAGGGCGCCGATTGCCCCAGCGCGATGGCCCCGGACCCAGCAGCCGCCTGGGCCCATGCGGAGCCGGCCACGCCGGCGAGGGAAGAAGCGCCCAGACAGGCACCCAGAGAAGAAAGAACCCGACGACGTTGCATCCAGTGACTCCTGATATGCTTTTTTGAGCAGTCCGCGGTGTCACCCCGTTCGTAACAGGACGTCACCAGACTTGCGAAGCCTACTACATAGGCATACCCCCGCGTATACGCCATTCACCGCATTTCATGGCCCACAACCCCAACGAATTCACGGTTCGGGGCGCTTGCCCTCACGATTGCCCCGACACCTGTGCATTGCTCACCACAGTGGTGGACGGCAAAGCCGTGCGCGTGGCCGGCAACCCGGCCCACCGCCACACCGATGGGGCGCTGTGCACCAAGGTCTCGCGCTACCCCGAACGCACCCACCACCCCGAGCGCATCCTCACGCCACTGCGCCGCACCGGGCCCAAGGGCAGCGGCCGGTTCGAGCCCATCGGCTGGGACGAGGCGCTGGATGAGATCGCCGCGCGGCTGAAGGAGATCGCCGCGCGCGACCCGCAGGCCATCGTGCCCTACAGCTACGCGGGCACCATGGGCCAGGTGCAGAGCGAAGGCATGGCCGCGCGCTTCTTCAACAGGCTCGGAGCCTCCTTCCTGGACCGCACCATCTGCGCGGCCGCCGGCGGCGAGGCCCTGGTGCAGACCCTGGGCGGCAAGCTGGGCATGAAGGTCGAGCACTTCGCCGAGGCCAAGCTGATCCTGATCTGGGGCAGCAACTCCATCGCCAGCAACCTGCATTTCTGGCGCCTGGCGCAGCAGGCCAAACGCGACGGCGCCCGCTTGGTCTGCATCGACCCGCGCAAGAGCGAGACGGCCGACAAGTGCCACGAACACATCGCCCTGCGCCCCGGCACCGACGCCGCGCTGGCGCTGGCGCTGATGCACGAGCTGATCGTGAATGACTGGCTGGACCACGACTACATTGCCCGCCACACCCTGGGCTGGGACGCCTTGCGCGAACGCGCGCTGCAGTGGCCGGCCGAGCGTGCGGCCGAGGTCTGCGGCGTTCCCGTCGAACAGATCGAGCGGCTGGCGCGCGAGTACGGGACCACCCAGCCAGCCGCCATCCGACTGAACTACGGCATGCAGCGCGTGCGCGGCGGTGGCAACGCGGTGCGCGCCGTCGCCTGCCTGCCAGCACTGACGGGCGCCTGGCGCCACCGCGCTGGGGGCCTGCTGCTCTCAGCCTCGGGCCATTTCCCGGTCGACCGCGCCGCGCTGCACCGTCCCGACCTGCTGGCCGGCCGCACGCCGCGCACCATCAACATGGTCACGATCGGCGACGACCTGCTGCGCGAATCGTCGCCAGCCTTCGGCCCGAAGATCGAGGCCCTGATCGTCTACAACAGCAACCCGGTGGCGGTCGCACCGGAGTCGCCCAAGGTGGTGCAGGGCTTCTCACGCGAAGACCTGTTCACCGTCGTGCTCGAACACTTCATGACCGACACCGCGGACCACGCCGACATCGTGCTGCCTGCCACCACACAGCTCGAGCACTGGGACATCCACACCAGCTACGGCCACACCGACGTGCTGCTCAACCGCCCCGCCATCGCGCCGGTCGGTCAGGCGCGGCCCAACACCGAGGTGTTCCGTCAGCTGGCGCGGCGCATGGGCTTTCACGAGCCCTGCTTCGCCGACGACGATGAAACCCTGTGCCGCCAGACCTTCGGCGATCGGGTGGACTTCCAGCAACTGCTGGACCAGGGTTTTGCCACCCTGCCGGTGCCCGAGGCGCCGTTCGCCGAGGGCGGCTTCCCGACGCCGTCTGGCCAATGCGAGTTCTTCAGCGCGCGGCTGGCGGCGCAGGGCCTGGACGGGCTGCCCGACCACCTGCCCAACCACGAGCCGGCCGGCAGCGACCCGCGCCACCCGCTGGCCATGATTTCGCCGCCGGCACGCAACTTCCTCAACTCCAGCTTCGTGAACGTGAAGAGCCTGCGTGACATCGAGGGTGAGCCGCTGCTGGAGATCAGCGCGGGCGATGCCGCCCCTCGCGGCATCGCCGACGGCGACGTGGTGCGTGTGTTCAACGACCGCGGCAGCTACCGCTGCAAGGCGCGCATCTCACCCCGGGCGCGCCAGGGGGTGGTCAACGGCCTGGGCATCTGGTGGCGCAAGCTGGGGATGGACGGCAGCAATGTCAACGAGCTGACCAGCCAGAAGCTCACCGACCTGGGACGTGCGCCGGTGTTCTACGACTGCCTCGTGGAAGTGGAGAAGGGATGAGGCGGCTCCCTCGGCGCGTGTTCGCCTCGCTGACGTTCGCGCTGCTGGCATCCGGTTGCGCGTCGACGGCCATCGGCCCTGGCTACTACTGGCAATCGGTCACCGGCCACCTGAAACTGATGCACGCGGCGCGGCCGGTGCAGGACTGGCTGGACGACCCCGCCACGCCGCCCGCGCTGCAACAGAAGCTGCAGCTCACGCAGCGCATCCGCGCCTTTGCCGTGACCGAACTGGGTCTGCCCGACAACGCCAGCTACCGGCGCTACGCCGACCTGCACCGCAAGGCGGCGGTCTACAACGTGGTGGCGGCGCCCGCCCTCTCGCTGCGGCTGCAGCAGTGGTGCTTCCCGGTGGCTGGCTGTGTCGGCTATCGGGGCTACTACGACGAGGCCGAGGCCCGGGCGTTTGCGGCCGGGCTCGGCAACGACCTGGATGTGGCAGTCTACCCGGTGCCCGCCTACTCCACGCTGGGCTGGATGAACTGGGCCGGCGGCGACCCCCTGCTGAACACCTTCATCGGCTACCCCGAGGGCGAACTGGCGCGGCTGATCTTCCACGAGCTGGCCCACCAGGTGGTGTACGCCTCCGGTGACACCGCGTTCAACGAGTCCTTCGCAACGGCTGTCGAGCGCATCGGCGGCGCGCGCTGGCTGGCCCAGGCGGACGAAGCGGCTCGCAGGACCTACGCCGAGTTCGACGGGCGCCGCCAGGCCTTCCGCGCCCTCACACGTGGCACGCGCGACCAGCTGCAGGCCCTGTATGAAGACCCCTCGCTCGACGAGACCGCCAAGCGCGCGCGCAAGAACGAGCTGATGCAGGCGTTCCGACAGCGCTACGCCGACCTGCGCCAAGGCTGGGGCGGCTACAAGGGCTACGACGCTTGGGTCGACCGAGCCAACAACGCCAGCTTCGGCGCCCAGGCCGCCTACGACCAGTGGGTGCCGGCGTTCGAGACGCTGTTCGAGCGCGAGGGCCGCGACTTTGCGCGGTTCTATGATGCGGTGCGCGCGCTGGCCCGTCAGCCCGCAGCCGAGCGCCAGGCCGCGCTGCAGGCCCTCGATCCCACAGCCCGGCCACCGTCCACTCCCTGAACACCGCGAACTCCATGGCGAACATCCACATCCGGCGCAACCACCACCTCGGCATCTCCGGCGCACGCAAGGTGGCCTGGCAATGGGCCGAGCAGGCCGAATCCGAATTCGACATGCAGTGCGCCTACGAAGAGGGCGAAGATTGCGACGAGGTGCATTTCTCGCGCACCGGCGCCAAGGGCACGCTGCGGGTCACGGCCGATCACTTCGAGCTGGACGCCCAGCTCGGCTTCCTGCTCGGCGCCTTCAAGGACCGCATAGAGAGCGAGATCGTCAAGAACCTGGACGAGCTGCTGGCGGCCAAGAAAAAGCCGGCAGCCAAAGCGGCCACCGGCTCGAAGAAAAAGTAAGGCAAGCCCCGCTCAGAGGCAGCGCGTGGGGCATCAGCTCAAGGACGCGATCAGGTCGATGTACTGCTGCTGTGCAGCGTCCTGGGACGTGCCCTTCAGGCCGTTCCAGGCGTCCCACTTGGCGCGACCGACCATGTCACCGAAGCCGGGCTTCTTCTCGGTGTTGTCGCCCACCGTGCCCTGCTTGTACAGGCCGTAGATCTTGAGCAGCGTGGCGTTGTCGGGGCGCTCGCTGAGGTTCTTGGACTGGGCAACGGCGGCATCGAAGCGGGACTTGAGGTCGGACATGAAGGTCTCCGTGTGTGAGGGGGGGTGGCCCGGACCCGGGCTAGGGGAGGCCCGGTATCTTACGGTTGCGTCTGCCCCCAGAATAGACGCCGCCACCCAATCACAACCAGCCCCCAACCCCGGGGCCACGCAGGAGACACCATGGTCACGCGCATCCGCAAAGGCACGCCGACATCCGCATCCGAGGGGCGCAGCGCCCTGCAGTCGGTGGCCGGCGTCCTGGGCCTGGAAGGCGAGCGCATGAGCAAGGTGGACACCGCCTGGCTGCGCATGGACTCGGACACCAACCTGATGATGATCGTGGGCGTCTGGATCCTGCGCCCGGGCATCACACGCGAGGCGCTGGCGCAGAGGGTGCAGGACAAGCTGCTGGGCTACCGGCGCTTCCGGCAGACCGCCCAGCAGGACGCCGCCGGTGCCCACTGGCGCGATGACCCCGACTTCTCGCTCGACCGCCACGTGGTCACACACACCCTGGCCCGCCGCCGCGGCCAGGACGCCCAGGCGGCGCTGCAGGCGCGCGCCGGCGCGCTCGCCATGTTGCCGCTGGACCCCGCGCATCCGCTGTGGCAGTTCGAGCTGATCGAGGACTACCAGGGTGGCTCGGCGCTGATCGCGCGCATCCACCACTGCATCGCCGACGGCATCGCGCTGATCAGCGTGATGATGAGCCTGGTCGACGGCGGCACCGAACCTCCGAAGCGAAATGCCAGGGCACGCAAGCAGGGTCTGGAAGCGGCCGAGGACTGGGTGGCCGACACGCTGATCCGGCCGTTCGGCGACATCGCGGCACGGGCGCTGGACGCCGCGGGTGGCGGGGCAGCGAAATCGCTGTCGATGCTGGCGGCGCCACAGCAAGGGCTTGGCGAAACGCTGGACCAGGCCATGGAGGTGGCGCGCCTCGGTGGCCAGCTCGCCAGCGATCTGGCGGCACTGGCCCTCATGCCCGACGACTCGCCCACGCGGCTCAAGGGCGCGCCCAAAGGCGAGAAGCGGGTGGCCTGGTGCCAGCCCATCCCGCTGACCGAGGTCAAAGCCATCGGCAAGGCGCTCAACTGCTCGGTCAACGACGTGCTGCTGAGCTGCGTGGCCGGCGCCATCGCCGGCTACCTGCGCCAGCACGGCGACGACCCGGTGGGCCAGGAGATCCGCGCCATGGTGCCGATCAACCTGCGCCCGATGGAAGAGGCCTGGAAACTGGGCAACCGCTTCGGCCTGATCCCGCTGGTGCTGCCGGTGGGCATCGCCAACCCGATCGAGCGCGTGTACGCGGTGCGCGCGCGCATGAACGCGCTCAAAGGCAGCCTGCAGCCGCTGCTGACTTTCGGCCTGCTGTCGGTCGCGGGGCTGCTCATCAAGCCGGCACAGGACGCCATGCTCAGCCTGTTCGGTCGCAAGACCACTGCCGTCATGACCAACGTGCCCGGCCCCGGTGAAAAACTCAAGTTCTGTGGCGCGACGCTGGAGCAGACCATGTTCTGGGTACCGCAGACCGGTACCGTCGGCCTGGGTGTCTCGATCCTGAGCTACGGCGGCGGCGTGCAGTTCGGCGTGATCGCCGACAGCGCGCTCTGCCCCGACCCGCAGCGCATCATCGACGCTTTCGAACCGGAGTTCGCGCAACTCCTGGCTGTGACCTTGATGCTGCCCTGGGGAGAGGCCTAATCGAATCTCTTGTGGGCGATCTCGAGCAGGCCGTCGAAAATGAGGCTATCTACCAGCTCACAAGGGGTGGACATGCTGGGCGCCATCTTCCAGCCCGCGCCGCCGGTCATGTAGCAGATCGGATCTTCCCCGCAGTGGCTGCGCAGGTTGTCCCACATGCGCTGCACCGCGCCGGCAATGGCAAAGGTGCCGCCGCTGGTGAGCGCGTCGCTGGTGTTGGTCGGAAAGTCGCGCACCTCGCCAGTGGGCACATGCAGCCCGGCGGTGCCGGACTCCAGCGCGCGGAGCATGATGCCGTGACCCGGCAGGATGATGCCGCCCAGAAAGCGGCCAGCCGAATCGATCGCCTCCACGGTCACTGCGGTGCCGACCATGACCACGACGCAGGGCCTGGCCGGCCCCTGCTGCAGCAGGCGCTGGCGCGCGCCGATCATCGCAACCCAGCGGTCGGAACCCAGGCGGGCCGGGTGGTCGTAACCGTTGCTCAGACCCGCCTCCGCCGCACTGGAAACCACCCACTGGGGCGTCACGTCCCACTGTTCGAGCTGTTCCTCGACCCGCCGCTTCACGGCGTCGCCCGCCACGATGCAGCCCAGCACCCGGGTGGGCGCGGGCAAGCCGCTCCAGTCGCCCTCGGCCAGTTTCTCGATGTTCTCCAGAAACTGCGCACCATGCGCCAACAGGCGCCCTCCCACACGGGGGGCGTCGTACAGCGCCCATTTCAATCGCGTGTTGCCAACATCGAGCGCCAGTAAGGTCATGCGGAAGATTATGAACAAGGCCCGGCGGGCACTTTGCGGCGATGCAGCATCCTCATCGCGGCCACACCGGCGTCAGATCAACCCGATCCAGCAGGCCCGCTGCACCGCAGAGAGCTTGTTGTCGGTCTTGAGTTTGGCCATGGCATTGGCCAGGTGGTAGTTGACGGTCCGCTCCGAGCAGTCCATGCGTTGCGCGGTTTCGCGCGCGGTCAGGCCTTCGAAGGCGTAGTTCAGGCTCTCTTGCTCGCGGGGGCTGAGTGTGACCCGCTGCTCGGCGATGGCACGGCGCAGCATCGGCCAGATGTTGTAGGCCGACCAGGCCAGCGCCGCCGCTTCCGAGCGATCAGCGAAGGCCCGGGGGCTGAACATGAAGCACTCGAACGCGCGCCCCGCCGGCAGGCTGAAGGCCACACGCACCAAGGTCTGGTGCCCATGGGCCAGCCAGAGCCGGCGCCACCGGCTGGAAGGCTCGGCATAGGCCGCCTTGGAAATGTCCTGCCAGGCCACCAGGGGCGCATCGCTGTCGCGCCAGCTGGCACCAAAGTCGGTGCTGGCGGCCAGGGCTTCCGCGGCACCGAGCAGGCGCGGTGGATGCACCGCGAGCACCTCACGCTCGTCCCGCCCTCCCATCGGGTTGGGGCCCATCACCAGCACCGCCTCGACCCCGGAGTCGCGCAAGGCACGAACCCAATCGGCCAAAATGGCGTCCACGCCCACGCTGTCAAAGTTGACAGGAAGGGTCATGACGGGCGACGCCCCGTTGCCGGGACAATGGACCAGTCCGCCTGAAGACCACGGGCTGGCAACGTCGGTCGACGCTGGAAGGAATACATGTTGCAGTGGGACCGTCTCAGGGTTCACAACGCCAGGCTGAGGTTCTGGCGCTGGGTGGTGGACGAAATTGTCCACGCACCTCTAGAGCCTATTTTGCATCCTTCGACGACCCGCCTCCAGTGGCTGGGCGTCTTCACCTTTGGCGGGCACTTCATCTTCGGGTGGCTGTGGGGCCAGGCGCTGCCGCAGCCCTACGAACTGTTTGCAGTGCGGGTGGTGCTGGCCCTGACCGGGCTGCTGCTGCTGCATCCGCGCGTGAACCGGGATCTGCAGTCCAAGACAAGCGTCTGGGTGTACGGACTGATCTTCTGGCTGCAGCTGCCGCTGTTCTTCGGGTGGATGTTCCTGATGAACGAGGGCAACAAGGTCTGGCTGGCCAGTGTGTGCAGCATGATCCTGATCTATTTCCACATCACCGACTGGCGCCTGGCGTCGCTGGGCTGCATCACCGGGTTCGCAGTGGCCGCAGGCCTGTTCCTGCTCACAGGCACGCAGCAGACCTGGGTCGGCATCGAGCCCGAGAACCTCACCCTGATCGCCTTTGCCCTGGTCATGAGCCTGATGCTGGGCATGTCGGGCGCCAACCTGCGCCGGGTCCGGCTGATCAATACGCTCAGCACCATGGGCGTGATGGCGCACGAGTTGCGCACACCGCTGGCCACGGTGAACCTGGTCGGCGATGTGGTGCGGGGCCTGGCCCAGCACGACGTGCCCGAACCCAAACGCAAGAAGCTGGAGGAACTGGCGCAACGGCTGCAGAACCTGGTGCGCAGCATGAACCGGCAGATCGACACCCAGATCTCCAACGCCCAACTGTTGAGGCTGCCGCGGCCCACCACCCATCTCACGGCGTTCGAACTGGTACAGGACGTGCTCGGCCAGTACCCCTTCCGCTCCCCGCGCGAGCGCGAATGCGTGGAGTTGGCCCTGGAAGAGGACTTCGGTTTCCTGGGGTCTCGCGCCCAGTTTTCACAGGTACTGGTCAACCTGATCAAAAATGCGATGCATGCGTTGGCCGCATCCGGAGACGCTCCCAAGCCGGGCGACCTGCGCGTGCAGGTGACGGTCAAGGACGGACTGGGCAGGATCGTGGTGACCGACAAGGGCACCGGCATTCCGCTGCAGAAGCAACACCGCATCTTCGAGCCCTTTTTCTCCCTGCAGAGCAGTGTCGGCAACGGACTGGGACTGACGTTCTGCAAGAACGTGGTGGAGGCATCGGACGGTCGCCTGCTCCTCCAGTCCCAACCCGGTCACGGCGCCTCGTTCACGATCGTGCTGCCCCTGCGGGACGAGCGTGCCCCCTTCATCCCGCCCACGAGTACACACTGAGCCATGGCCTTCAACTTTCCGCTGTACCACCGTTCGGGAAGCCTGATCTTTCTGGACGACGACATCGACTATCTGGAGATGCTGGGCATGGTCGTGCCCAGCTTTCTGCAGGTCGAACTGTTTTCCCGACCGGCGGCCTTCATCGCCCGGATGAACGACGAGCCGGCGCGCTGGGAGGCCGACGCGGGGCACCACCTGCAGATGATCGACCGCTGGCGTCACGGCCACCATCTGCTGCCGCAGGTGCTGCGCTACTGGGGCTCCAACCCGGCGCGCTACCAGCTGGCACAGACCTGTGTGGTGGACTTCGCGATGCCCGGTATCGATGGCCTGAAGGTGCTCGAAACCCTGGTGGACTGGCCGGGCTCGCGCATCCTGCTGACCGGACAGGCCGACGAGCAGATCGCCATCAAGGCCTTCAACAACGGTCTGATCGACCAGTTCATCCCCAAGCAGACGGCCGACATCGCCGGACGCCTGATGACTACACTGGTCAAGCTGGCCCGCCGCGCCCACCCGCGGCTAAACACCGTCTGGCGCACGGCCATGCAGTCCCACCACCAGGCGCTGCTGGAGGTGCCTTCGATCATGGAGGCGCTGCTGACCCGGGCCCGTTCGAACTGGGTCGAGTACGTCGTGCTCGATGAGCCGTTCGGCATGCTGGGCCTCACCCCGGACGGGCTCTGCGAATGGCTGCAGCTGGAGCCAGCCTCCGGCCTGAAGGACGTGGCCGATCTGGCCCGTTCGGCGGGACTGGGGTTCGACGTGGTGCAGGCCATCCAGAAAGGGCTGCGGCTGCCGGCGGTCGAGCTGCACCAGCAGCTGGGCCTGCGCGGACCGATCCGGACCGAGAAAGCCTTTGCAGTGGGCGACGATGGCCAGCTCATCGGCGCCCTGTTCCCGCTGGCGGAGACCGACCTGCCGCTGCCGATCTACCCGTACCGCAACTTCCTGGACATGCAGGGCGTGCGGACCATTCAGGACAGCTGAGCGCCAGCGCGCTGGCGGCGGGCGGCGGCCCATTCCCAGGGCCGGACCCGGTCGGCGACCAGGCGCGCAGCCGACTCGACGTGCTCGAGTTCCGCCTCGGTCAGCGCTGAGTGCAGGGTCATGCGCGCCAATGACCGGTTGCGGCTGGTGGCAGGGGCACCAAAGAACGCGGTGTGCACCCCCAGCGCATCCAGCTCGTCGCGCACCTGGATGGTGGCGGGCTCCGGCCCTGCTTCGAGCGCGATGATCTGCTCGGTGCCCTGGTCGATCGGATACCCCATCTCGGTCAACGCGCTGCGGATGCGCCGGGTCACCCGACGCAGGTTCTCTCGCGCGGCGTCGGCCTTCTGCAGCACGTCCACCGTCGCCGCGAGGCCAGCGGCCTCGTGCGGCAACACGCAGGAGCTGAAGATGTTGGGGAAACTCGACGTGAGGATGTGGTAGCGCAGGCGGTCCGGCGCGGTGAAGAAGCCGGCCCGCCCCGCCATCGCCTTGGCCAGGCTCGCGGAGATGAAGTGCACCCGGTCCGTGACCCCCAGCTGGGCGCACAGACCGGCACCCGAGGGACCGTGGGTGCCCAGCGAATGCGACTCGTCGACCAGGATCATCGAGCCATGCCGCTCCACCACCTCCAGCATCTCATGCAGCGGACACACCGCGCCGGTGGTGCTGTAGACCGAGTCCACCGCCACCAGCCCTGGACCGTGCCGGCTCATGAGTTTGTCCAGATGCTGGGGGTCGTTGTGCCGGAACACCTGTGAAGGCGCGCGAGCCGCGTGGGCACCTTCCCACAACGAGGCGTGGGCCTGCCCGTCCAGGTACACCGGCGTCTCCGGATTGGCCACCGACTGGATCAGGCCGACATTGGCCGCGTAGCCGGACTGGCACACGAACCCGTCCTCCTTGCCCACCCAGTGGGCGAGCTTGAGTTCGAGGTTGCGCGTCGGGTGTTCGTCGTGCATGAACACCCCGGACTGCACGGCGAAACTGCCGCTGCGGGTCAGCGCCTCCACCTGAGCGCGGACGATGTCCGGATGGCCGGACACCGACAGGTAATCGTTGCCGTCCAGGCGCACCGAATTGGGGCCGGGGCGAGCACCCTGCACCGCAAACCGACCCTGCCACAGGTCGTTCCAGCGGGGCAGGAAATCCTTCTGGATCCGCGCCTCCAGCGCGGCCGTCAGACGAGGGGAGGGGCGTTGCGTTTCAAGGGCGTGGTCCAGCAGTTCCATGGGATGCTCCTGTAAAAAGAAGAACCCATTGAAAAAACTTGTAGGATGAAAATGCCCCCCTACCTGTCAGCTCTAGCAGGGGTGGTTACGCTTTCTTCTCAAGTCTGACGCTGTCTTTCCGATAAGCGGCGCGCCTGCGGACAGCAACGGTCGACCCGGCTCAGTTCTGGCGCCAGGGCAGTCCGTGGTACCGCCAGCCTCCCTTTCGGCCACGCTGACCATGGCCATCGGGATCGCCCTCGAAACCCTCAAGAATGTTGTAGGCCTCCAGGCCCAATTCGGTGGCGCGCCGCGCGGCCGCCACCGAGCGCACACCGCTGCGGCACAGCAGCACCAGCTTGCGCCCGCCGTCGGCGGCGGCGCGCACGGCCTCGTCGAACCCGGCGTTCATCGCCATGCCCGGCCACTGCTTCCAGGCCACCGGCAGCGCGCCGGGCACAAAACCCACCCATTCGCGCTCCGCATCGGTGCGCACGTCGACCAGCACCGCCTCGCCCTGCTGCACCCACTGCCAGGCCAGCTGGGGCGACACGTCGCCCGCGTAGCCGCCCTGCCCTTCGCGCGGCTGCATCAGCTGCACGCCGTCGGCGTCGTGGCGCAGCCCAGACGTCAGGTTGGCGGGCACGGCCTCGTCGATGCGGCGCGGCCGGGGCAGGTTCAGGCCGTCCATGATGGCCACGAACTCGGCCTCGGTCTTGCCGGCCACGCGCGGGTTGCCGGTCTTCTCGTGGCCGATGGTGGACGAGGTGCGGCCCTGGTAGTCGTGCCCGGGCCAGACGATGGTGTCATCGGGCAGCGCAAACAGCACCTGCGTGAGGCTGCGATAGAGGTCGACCGCGCTACCCGACTGGAAGTCGGTGCGGCCGCAGCCACCGATCAACAGCGCATCGCCGGTGAAGACGTGGTCTCGCCAGAGGTAGCTCATGCTGCCGGCCGTGTGACCCGGCGTGTGGAGAGCGCGCAGGCGCTCGCCACCGAATTCAAGCTCATCCCCATCCTGCAACTGCCGGCCCGCGGTGCCGATGCCGCAGCCCGCCGGCGCCGCCGTTCTGGCGCCCGCCAACTCGGCCAGCTTGCCAGCGCTGGTGATGTGGTCAGCGTGCGCATGGGTCTCCAGCGCCCAGACGAGGCGCAGCCCGTATTCGCGCAGCACGCCCAGGTCGCGCTCGATCTGCTCGTCCACCGGGTCGATGATCACGGCCTCGCGCGTGGTCTGATCGAACAGCAGGTAGGTGTAGGTGCTCGACGCCGGGTCGAACAGCTGGATGGGTTTCATGGCAGGACCTGAAGGACGGGGGTCAGGAAAAACGGGCCAGCATGTCGGCCACGTCGTCGGGCGGCACGTCGCCCTGGGCGATCACGCAGCCGACCATGGCGAAGAAGCTCTTGTCCAGGGCCTTGCGTGCGGCCGACAGCTGCTGGGCCACCGTCTCGCAGTCGGCGTCGGATTCCAGCAGCTTCTGGATGCCGCGCAGCTGCCCCTCGACGCGTTTGAGGCGCAACACCAGGGCACGTTTGCGTTCGGGGTCGTGGACGGTGGGCATCGGTCTCTTTCTCTCCAGGCGGTGGCCGCAAGATTCTAGGCTCGGGCGGGCTTCCCCCATGGTGAATCCGGTCCGCCTGCGTTACCATTCGAATTTACGTTTACGTAAACGTCAACCAACCCGCAAACACCCTCATGAGTACCCAGAACGGCATGAACCAGGCGGTTTTCCCGGCACTGCACGCACCGGCGGGCAGCGCCTGGGCCCGGTGGCAGATCGGGCCCGCCCTGCGGCAGGTACGGTTGAAGGACTTTGACCCCGGAGACAAGCCCTTTTCCAAGGGCAGCAAGGCCGAGGACCAGGCACGGGTGCAGGCCCTGGCGCGCGAGATCGACGAGCTGCAGAACCTGTTCTACGCCGATGGCCGCCACAAGCTGCTGGTGATCCTGCAAGGCACCGACACCTCGGGCAAGGACGGCACCATCCGCGGCGTGTTCGGCCAGACCAGCCCGCTGGGCGTGCACACCGTGGGCTGGAAGGCACCCACCGAACCCGAGCGCGCGCACGACTACCTCTGGCGCATCCACCAGCAGGTACCGGCCGCCGGCCACATCACCGTGTTCAACCGCAGCCACTACGAAGACGTGCTGGTGCCGGTGGTCAACGGCTGGATCACGCCGGAGCAGACCAAGCAGCGCTACCAGCACATCAACGACTTTGAACGCCTGCTGGCCGAGACCGGCACCGTGGTCCTGAAGTTCATGCTGCACATCGGCTTCGACGAGCAGCGCGAGCGCCTGCAGGAACGGGTGGACGACGTCACCAAACACTGGAAGTTCAGCCTCGGCGACCTGGAGGTGCGCAAACAGTGGCCCCGGTACCAGCAGGCCTACGAGGACCTGCTGGAAACCACCTCGACCGCCTGGGCGCCCTGGACCGTGGTGCCCGCCAACTCCAAGACGCACCGCAACCTGATGATCGCGACCATCGTGCGCGACACCCTCCAGGCGCTGGACCTGCGCTTCCCGCCCGAAGACCCGGCCCTCCAGGGGCTGCGGGTCGAATGACCACTCATCCCGACAAGCCCACCCGAGAGAGACCCCCCATGACCGACCTGTCCGCCGACTTCAAGGCCCTGGCCAACTACCGTCCCACGAACAAGGTGCGCTTCGTCACCGCTGCCAGCCTGTTCGACGGCCACGACGCCGCCATCAACATCATGCGGCGCATCCTGCAGGGCATGGGCGCCGAGGTGATCCACCTGGGCCACAACCGCTCGGTGGACGACGTGGTGACCGCGGCCCTGCAGGAAGACGTGCAGGGCATCGCCATCAGTTCCTACCAGGGCGGCCACGTCGAGTACTTCAAGTACATGGTGGACCTGCTGCGCCAGCGCGGCGGTGAACACATCCAGGTGTTCGGCGGCGGTGGCGGCGTGATCGTGCCGGCCGAGATCCGCGAACTGCACAGCTACGGCGTCGGCCGCATCTACAGCCCGGAAGACGGCCAGAAGATGGGCCTGCAGGGGATGATCGGCGAGATGGTGATGCGTTGCGACCGCGACATCAGTTCGTATGCGCCCAAGACGCTGGAAGCGATCCAAGGCCATGGCGAGATGAACTGGCGCGCGCTGGCGCAGCTGATCACGGCGCTGGAAAACGGCAAGGCCGATGTATCGATGGTCGAGGCCGTGCGCCAGGCCGCCGCCGGCAAGACCGTGCCTGTGCTGGGCATCACCGGCACCGGCGGCGCCGGCAAGTCCTCGCTCACGGACGAGCTGATCCGCCGCATCCGCCTGGACCAGGACGACGCGCTGCGCGTGGCCGTGATCTCGATCGATCCATCCCGCCGCAAGAGTGGCGGCGCTTTGCTCGGCGACCGCATCCGCATGAATGCGATCACGCCCTGGCAGAAGGGCCAGCGCATCTACATGCGCAGTCTCGCCACCCGCGACACCAGCAGCGAGATCAGCGCCGCCCTGCCCGACGTGGTGGCGGCCTGCAAGGTGGCGGGCTTCGACCTGATCATCGTCGAGACCTCGGGCATCGGCCAGGGCGACGCCGCCATCGTGCCGCACGTCGACATCCCGATGTACGTGATGACGCCTGAGTTCGGCGCCGCCAGCCAGCTGGAAAAGATCGACATGCTGGACTTCGCCGAGTTCGTGGCGATCAACAAGTTCGACCGCAAGGGCGCGGCCGACGCGCTGCGCGACGTGGCCAAGCAGGTGCAGCGCAACCGCGAGGCCTTCACCGTCATGCCCGACCAGATGCCGGTGTTCGGCACCATGGCCGCGCGCTTCAACGACGACGGCGTGACCGCGCTGTACCAGGCGCTCAAGGCGCGGCTGATCGAGAAGGGCCTGAAGCTGTCCGACGGCCAACTGCCGCTGGTGAACGTGCGCCACAGCACCAACCAGACCCCTATCGTTCCACCGGCGCGCACGCGCTACCTGGCCGAGATTTCGGACACCGTGCGCGGCTACAAGAAGAAGGCGCGCGAGCAGGCGAAACTGGCCCGCGAGATCCAGCAGCTGCGCGCCGCCGCCGCCATGCTGGCGGTGGACAAACCCAACCGCCCCAAGGCGTCCGAAGCCGCCATCGACCTGGCGCAGGTGCGCGAGCTGCAGCAGGACCCGGCCGCGCGCAAGCTGCTGGCCCAGTGGCCCGACATGCAGAAGGCCTACGCGGGCGACGAGTACGTGGTGAAGATCCGCGACAAGGAAATCCGCACCGCGCTGACCACGAAATCGCTGTCCGGCACCACCATCCGCAAGGTCGCGCTGCCGCAGTACGAGGACCACGGCGAGATCCTCAAGTGGCTGATGCTGGACAACGTGCCGGGCAGCTTCCCCTACACCTCGGGCACCTTCGCCTTCAAGCGCGAGGGCGAGGACCCGACCCGCATGTTCGCCGGCGAGGGCGACCCGTTCCGCACCAACCGCCGTTTCAAGCTGGTGAGCGAAGGCATGCCGGCCAAGCGCCTGTCCACCGCCTTCGACTCGGTCACGCTCTACGGCAACGACCCCGACCTGCGGCCGGACATCTACGGAAAGATCGGCAACAGCGGCGTGAACGTGGCGACGCTGGACGACATGAAGGTGCTGTACTCGGGCTTCGACCTGTGCAGCCCCACCACCTCGGTGTCCATGACCATCAACGGTCCGGCGCCTTCGATCCTGGCGATGTTCATGAACACCGCCATCGACCAGAACCTGGAAAAGTTCAAGGCCGAGAACGGCCGCGAGCCGACCGACACCGAGGCCGCCAAGATCCGCGAATGGGTGCTGGCCAATGTGCGCGGCACGGTGCAGGCCGACATCCTCAAGGAAGACCAGGGCCAGAACACCTGCATCTTCTCCACCGAGTTCAGCCTGAAGGTCATGGGCGACATCGCCGAGTACTTCGTGCACCACGACGTGCGCAACTTCTACTCGGTGTCGATCTCGGGTTACCACATCGCCGAGGCAGGTGCGAATCCGATCAGCCAGCTCGCCTTCACGCTGTCCAACGGCTTCACGTTTGTGGAGGCGTACCTGGCGCGCGGCATGCACATCGACGACTTCGCGCCCAACCTGAGCTTCTTCTTCAGCAACGGCATGGACCCGGAGTACACCGTGCTGGGCCGCGTGGCGCGCCGTATCTGGGCCGTGGCGATGAAGGAGAAGTACGGCGCCAACGAACGCAGCCAGAAGCTCAAGTACCACATCCAGACCAGCGGCCGCAGCCTGCACGCGCAGGAGATCCAGTTCAACGACATCCGCACCACCCTGCAGGCGCTGATCGCGATCTACGACAACTGCAACTCGCTGCACACCAACGCCTTCGACGAGGCGATCACCACGCCCACCGAAGACTCCGTGCGCCGCGCCATGGCGATCCAGCTGATCATCAACCGCGAGTGGGGCCTGGCCAAGAACGAGAACCCCAACCAGGGTGCCTTCATCATCGACGAGCTGACCGAGCTGGTGGAAGAAGCCGTGCTGGCCGAGTTCGAGAAGATCGCCGAGCGCGGCGGCGTGCTGGGCGCGATGGAGACCGGCTACCAGCGCAGCAAGATCCAGGAAGAGAGCATGCACTACGAGATGCTCAAGCACACCGGCGAGTACCCCATCATCGGTGTCAACACCTTCCGCAATCCCAAGGGCGACCCGGTGCCCGAGTCCATCGAACTCGCGCGCTCGACCGAAGAGGAAAAGCAGAGCCAGCTGCAGCGCCTGGCCGACTTCCACGCCCGCCACGCTGCCGAGGCCCCGGCTCAGCTGGCGCGCCTGAAGCAGGCCGTGATCGAGAACCGCAACGTGTTCGAGGTGCTGATGGACGCGGTGCGCTGCTGCAGCCTGGGCCAGATCACCAGCGCGCTGTTCGAGGTGGGGGGGCAGTACCGCCGGAACATGTGATCCCCCACCCGGGTCCGGGTTGCTAGACTCTCTGTGGCCCACATGGGCTCACACACAGCAACCATCCTTTCATGGCCTCACCCGGCGAGCCCATCACCCCGTTCCGCGGCGACACCAGACCTTGGGGGCTGGTGTCTCTGGTGCTCGTGTCCATCGGCCTGCTGGTTGCGCTGGCCACCGTTTTGCTGCTGGCCCAGCGGGACGCGGCCCTGGACCTCGCGCAGGCCCGGGCGCAGCGTGAGGTCCGGCGACTGGCCGCGGAACTCGACCAGTCGCTCCGTCTGGGTCGTGCTGCCATCGAAGTCAGCCACTTCTCACCCGGACTGCAGCCGCCCCACCTGCTGGGCGACCACCGTCTGTTGGTGGACTCGCTGAGCCTGCCGTTCGAACTGCACCGCCTGCCCCCAGGCGAACAGGCCAGCGCCATTCCCGAACGGACGTGGATGCCGGAACTCGCCCGCGAGGAAGACGGGCGCTGGGTGCTGCCGTTCCTGTGGCGCCAGCCAGGGCCCGGTGCCCGTGCAACCTACGAGCTGTGGCTGCCCCGCGACGCCGTCCTGGCGCGCTTCGAATCCGAAGGCCTGCCCGAGGGCGGCAGCATGAGCCTGTTCCGACTGGAGCCCGACGGGGCGACCACCGTGCTGGTGCGCCACCCGCTGGTGGCCGAGGAACAGGGGCGCAGCTTCCGCGGCCACCTCGCCACCGCGCTGGACCACCAGGCCGCCGGGGTGTTCCAGGCCGAGGCCATGATCGACGGGGTGGAGCGCATCGTGGGTTACCAACGCCTCGGCGGCGAAGCCGACCGCCTGGTCGTGGTGTACGCCCTGTCGGTCGACAGCGTGCTGACCGGCTGGAGGACGCTGCTGCCGCTGGCCTGGGGCCTCACCCTGCTGGTGGCTGCGGCCATGGCCCACGGTGCGTGGCGCCTGCACCGCTCGATGCGCGCACTGGCCCGCAGCGAGCACCACCTGCAGACCCTGACCGACCACATGCCCGATGTGGTCGTGCGTTATGACAACGCCTGTCGCGTGCTGTACGCCAACCCGGCCATCGAGGCGGCGATCGGGTTGAAACCCGAAGCACTGATCGGCCACCCCATCAGCGCCCTGCGCGCCTCGCCCGACAACGAAGCACAGTGGACCGACTGCCTGCAAAGGGTGTTCGCCACCGGGAATGCCGAAACCCTCTACTTCAGCCAACTGAGCCCCAGGGGCATGCGACACTGGGAATCCCAGGCCCGGCTGGAACCGGCGTCGGCCGGCGAAGCCCCCACCGTCCTGGTCATCACCCGCGACATCACCGAGCGCCACGAAGCAGAAGCCTTGCGGCACTCCGCACAGCAGCTCTTCGAGACCGCCTTCCAGGCCGCGCCCGAGGCCATGTCGCTCAGCGAGTGGCACAGCGGCCGCCTGCTGCTGGTCAACGACACTTTCTGCGAGCTGTTCGGACGGTCGCGCGAACAGCTGATCGGCCAGCCCTCGGCCGGCCTGGGGCTTTGGAACACCGCCATCCGCCACCAGAGCCTGATCGATGCGCTGGAGCATGGCGAGAAGGTGCGCGATGTCGAGGGCAGCAGCCACCGCGGCGACGGCCAGCTGATCCATGTGCGCTACAGCGCCGAACGGGTGCAGCGGGACGGCGGCGACTGCCTGTTGCTGATGTTCCGCGACGTCACCCAGCTGGAGAGGGACCAGCGGGCGCTCAAGCGCAACGAGCAGCGCTTCCGGCTGGCCGCCTCGCACGGGCAGGTGTGGGAACGCGACTTCCTGCGCGACCTCATCCTGCCCAGCGAAGAGTTCTTCCTGAACCTTGGGTACCAGCCTCCTGCGCAAGAGCAGATGGAGCAGGTCGTCTCAGGGCTGATCCATCCGGAGGACCGCCGCCGCGTGCGCGAGGCCCTGCGCCGTTTCCTCCGGGGCGAGGCCGATTTCCGCATCGAGTTCCGCGCCTTCGACGCCCAGGGCCGGGTGCGCTGGTTCGACACCCGGGGTAGCGGCCTGCGCAACGCCATGGGCCGCGTGACCTACATGGCGGGAACGACCTTCGAGATCACCGACCGCAAGGCGCTGGAAGAAGCACAGCGACAGACCCTCAAACACCTGGACACCGTGGCCAATGCCTCGGCCGGCCTGGCCTGGACCGTGGACGACCAGAAGCACCCGGACTGGCTCAACCAGGCCTGGCTCGACTTCACCGGCCGCGACCTGGCCACCGAATGCGACACCTTCTGGCTGGAAGACCTGCATCCGCAGGACCAGGACCGCTGCGAGAAGATCTTCAACGAGAACTTTGATGCGCGCCGGCCCTACAGCATGGAGTACCGCCTGCGCCGCCACGACGGCGAGTTCCGTTGGGTGCACGAACAGGCCCGACCCCGCTACGACGCCGACCAGCGTTTCGTCGGCTACGTCGGCTCCTGCCTGGACGTGACCGATCTGCGGGAGGCCGAGGCCACCGCACGCGAGCGCGACGCCACCCTCAAGCAGGTCTTCGACGTGCTCAAGGACATGCTGTTTGTGGTGGACGAACAGGCGCGCTTCGTGTTCTACCAGGCGGGCTCCGAACAGCTCTATCGCCGGCCCGAGGAGTTCCTGGGACGCACCATCCGCGAGGTCATGCCCGCGCCGCTGTCAGCCAGCCTGCATGCGGCCATGGACAGGGCCCGCAGCGACGGACTGCAGGAGCTGGGCTACAGCATCGAGATGGCCGATGGCCCCCACTACTTCAACGCCCGCCTGGCCTGGCTTCCAGGCGGTGACCAGTGCATGTTCCTGGTGCGCGACATCACCGAGCAGCAGCAGGTCCAGCGGGAGCGGGAGCACATGAACGACTTTGTGCTGCTGCTGTTCCGCCTGGCCAGCCGCTTCATCAACCTGCCCCTGCAGCAGATGGACCAGGCGATCCTGGAAGCGCTGGGCGATCTGGGCAGCTTCGTGGCCGCCGACCGCGCCTACCTGTTCGACTACGACTTCAAGGCCCGCACCAGTTCCAACACCCACGAGTGGTGCGCCGAAGGCATTGCCTCCGAGCAGGCCCGGCTGCAGAACCTGCCGATGGACTGGGACGAAGACTGGGTGGCCGCGCACCAGCGGGGCGAGATGGTGTACCTGCCCGACGTGCAGGCCATGCCCGAAGGCCCGCTCAAGGACATCGTCAAGGCCCAGGGCATCCGCAGCCTCATGACCCTGCCCCTGACCGGACAGGAAGGCTGCCATGGCTACGTGGGACTGGACTCGGTCCGCAGCGACCACGTCTATGCAGAGGAAGAAATCACGCTCCTCAAGCTGTTCGCGCAGATGCTGGTCAACCTGCAGGAACGCAGCCGTGCCCAGGCCCGGATGCGTGAGCTGGCCGAGCAGCTCGAACAGAAGGTGCAGGAACGCACGCAACAGCTGCACGACAGCGTGCAGCGGCTGCAGGTCGTCAACCGCGAGCTGGAGTCCTTCACCTATTCGGCCTCGCACGACCTGCGCACACCGCTGCGTGGCATCGAGGGGTTCAGCGCCTTGCTGCTGGAGGAGCACGCGCAGCAGCTGGACGAGCAGGGCCGCGACTACCTGCGCCGCATCCAGCGTGCGACGCTGCACATGTCGCGCCTGGTCAGCGACCTGCTGGCCTACTCGCGGCTGCAGCAGATGACGGAGCAGATCGGGCCGGTGGGCCTCGCCGCTTGCGTGCGAGATGTGACGGCGCCGTTCCGCGACGAGCTCGAAACCCGTCAGGGCGTGCTGGAGATACCAGTGCCCGACAGCCTGCAGGTGCAGGCCGACGCCAAGGGCCTGGCCATTGTGCTGCGCAACCTCATCGACAACGCCCTGAAGTTCACGCCGGCGGGCCAGGCGCCGCGCATCCGCATCGAAGCGCAGACCCGCGGCGACCGGGTGCTGCTGAGCGTGACCGACCAGGGCATCGGTTTCGACATGAAGCACCACGACCGCATCTTCGGCATGTTCCAGCGCCTGCACCGTCAGGACCAGATTCCGGGCACCGGCATCGGGCTGGCCCTGGTGCTCAAGGCCGTGGAGCGCATGGGCGGGACGATCCGTGCCGAGAGCGCCCCCGGCCAGGGCGCGCGCTTCGAGATCGAGCTGCCCCGGGCGTGAGTGCGGGAAAGTCTGGTTGGACTTCCCGCCACCGTTCCTACACTGTCACGTCTTCCACCAGCGAAATCACCATGACCCTCCCTGTCAGCCTCATCGGCGTTCCCACCGACATCGGCGCCGGCGCGCGCGGCGCTTCCATGGGGCCCGAGGCACTGCGTGTGGCCGGCCTCCAGCCTGTGCTCGAAAGCCATGGGCTGGAGGTGATCGACCGCGGCAACCTCAGCGGCCCCGCCAACCCCTGGCAACCGCCGGTCAACGGCTACCGGCACCTGGGCGAGGTGGTCGCCTGGAACACCGCGCTGCACGACGCGGTGCACGCCGAACTCGCCCGGGGCCGCCTGCCCATCGTGCTGGGTGGCGACCACTGCCTGGGCATGGGTTCCATCAGTGCGGTGGCCCGCCACTGCCGCGAAACAGGCAAGCAGCTTCGAGTGCTCTGGCTGGATGCGCACGCCGACTTCAACACCGCCGAACTCACCCCCAGCGGCAACGTCCACGGCATGCCGGTGGCCTGCCTGTGCGGCCACGGCCCGGCCGAGCTGACCGGCATCGGCGGCCACACCCCGGCCATCGACGCGAGCGTGGTGCGGCAGATCGGCATCCGCAGCGTGGACCCGGGCGAGAAGCGCCTCGTGCACGAGGTGGGACTGGAGGTGTTCGACATGCGCTACATCGACGAGATGGGCATGCGCCACACCATGGAGCAAGCGCTGATGGGGCTGGACGAGAACACACACCTGCATGTGAGCTTCGACGTGGACTTCCTGGACCCGGAAATCGCGCCCGGCGTGGGCACCACGGTGCCCGGCGGCCCCACCTACCGCGAGGCCCAGCTGTGCATGGAGATGATCGCCGACACGGGGCGCCTGGCCTCGCTGGACGTGATGGAACTCAACCCGGCGCTCGATGTGCGAAACCGCACCGCCGAGCTGGCGGTGGACCTGATCGAGAGCCTGTTCGGCAAGTCCACGCTGATGAGAAAGACCTCCACGCAAACCTGAACTACCGAGCCGAACAGCACCAGCCTCAAGTTCTGGCTCCGAAAGCCGATAGAGCAAGATCAGCCCGGCTTGTACCCCCCTAACGGAGGACCGTGGCGGTCATAGGTCTTTCATGGTTTGGCGAATGTCTGTTCGCGTGGGTGGTGCGTTGCTGGCTGGTGTCCTGGGCATGGGCTCACTGCACGCGCAACCCCAACCCTCGGAGCAGCTTGACCGGCTTGCGGCCCTAACGGCAACACAGGGCCAGGCAAGGGTCATCATCGGTCTCAAAGTCAGCACACCCAGGTCCGAAGCCACGTCAGCTTTGCCCACTACCAGCAAGCGGCTGCGTGTGGCGCAGGCGCAGAAGGCCCTGGAAGCCAACTACTTCCGTGGCACCAACGCCAAAATCCTCAGCACCTTCAGTTTGCAACCCCACCTCGCAGCCGAGGTGGATGCCAACACGCTGGCGCGCCTGATGGCGTCGCCTCTGGTCACCTCGATCGAGGAAGATGTGGCGATGCCGCTGGCCCTGGCCGAGAGCACGGCCATGATTGGCGCCCCCACGGCATGGGCCACGGGCGTCACGGGCGCAGGCCAGACCGTGGCTGTGCTGGACACTGGTGTCGACAAGTCCCACCCCATGCTGGCGGGTGCGGTGGTGTCCGAGGCCTGCTACTCGTCCACCACCACGCAATCGAAGTCGCTGTGTCCTGGCGGCGTCCCGGCAAGCACCTCGGCGGGTGCGGGCGTGCACTGCGCCACCTCTATCAACGGCTGCAGCCACGGCACCCACGTGGCAGGCATCGTGGCCGGACGCAGCGATGCAGCAGGTGGCAGAGGGGTGGCGCCGGGCGCCAATCTGCTCTCGATCCAGGTGTTCAGCTTCTTCCCTGCCTCCAACGCGGTGATGTCCTACACCAGCGACCAGATCAAGGCGCTGGAACGGGTCTATCTGCTCAAGGACAGTCTCAATATCGCCGCTGTCAACATGAGTCTCGGGGCTGGCCAGTACAACAGCACCTGTGACACACAGCATGTGGCCCTGAAGGCGGCCATCGACAACCTGCGCGCAGCCGGCGTCGCGACGGTCATTGCCAGCGGCAACAGTGGCTACAAGAGCGCCATGTCCGCGCCGGCCTGTATTTCAAGTGCGATCAGCGTGGCCGCCCACTGCGACGCGGGACCTGACGGCAGTGCGTGTGGCACGGGGGTCGGCGGCATCGCGTCGTATTCGAACGTCGCCTCCTTCGTGTCGCTGGTGGCGCCGGGCAGCTACATCCGCTCGTCGGTGCCTGGCGGGGGGTATGCCCTGTACAACGGCACCTCGATGGCTGCACCCCATGTGGCGGGTGCCTGGGCCCAACTGCGGCAGCTTCAGCCCGCCATTTCTGTTGCCGATGGGCTGAACCTGCTCAAGATCCAAGGACTGACTGTGAGCGACACCCGACCCGGGGGCACCGTTTCGGGTCTCAAGCGGCTACAAACCGGCGCCCTCACCGCCACACCCCGCACGCTGACGATCACGCGCAGCGGCACCGGAGCCGGCATCGTGTCATCCTCGCCTGCGGGCGTGCTGTGCGGTGGCGACTGCAGCGAGACTTTCGCCGACAACACCACCGTGACCCTCATCGCCACGCCCTCTGCCGGATCCATCTTTGGCGGGTGGTCTGGGGCCTGCAGCGGAAGTGGTGCATGCACCCTGAGCATGAGCGAAGCCAGGCAGGTAGACGCCCAGTTCCAGGCTGGCTCGTACACCCTGTCTGTGTCCCGCAGCGGCAACGCGATGGGCAGCGTCACCGCCTCATCGGGGGGCATCTCATGCGGCAGCGTCTGCAGTGCGACCTACATGGGGGGCAGCACGGTGTCGCTCACCGCCACCCCCGGCCCCTACGCGCGCTTTGCGGGCTGGAGCGGCGCCTGCGCCGGCACTGGCAGCTGTGTCGTGAGCATGGTGGGTGCCCGCAGCGTCGTCGCAACGTTCAGTGCAACGCGACACACCCTGTCCATAGGACGCGCAGGCAATGGCTCGGGAGTCGTCACAGGCAAACCAGGCGGCATCGCCTGCGGTTCTGCATGCGTCACGCTGCAACCGGTGGCCAGCACCATCACCCTGACGGCCAAGGCCTCCAGCGGATCAAGGTTCATGGGCTGGACCGGTGCCTGTCGTGGCGTCGGGACCTGCAAGGTGAAACTATCGGCCGACGTCACCGTCGGAGCCGTCTTCGAGAAGATCCCCTATGTCCTGAGCTATGTGCGCGCCGGCAGCGGCAGCGGCATGGTCGCCATCGCCCCCGCGAGTCAGGTGTGCGCCAACTCCTGCAAACAGACATTGCTCAGCGGCACCACCGTGGTGCTCAGCGCCACGCCAGCGGCGGGCTCGAACTTTGTGGGCTGGGCGGGGGCCTGCCGCGGAACCAGGCCCTGTACCGTCACGGTGAGGGCGGCGACCACGGTTGCAGCGAACTTCCGCCGCCAGTAGCCGCGTGCCTCATTCCGACTTGCCGACCAGCTCCAGGTGCTCGACCACCGGCGGCTGCAGGAAGAAGGGACCGACGATGCTGCGCCATTCGGCAAACGCCGGCGACTGGCGGAAACCCACCGTGTGGTCCTCCAGCGTGTCCCAGTAGATCATCAGGATGTAGCGGCCCGGGCTTTCGATGCTGCGATTGACCTTGAAGCCCTGGAAGCCCTTGGCCATCGCAATGACGGTGCTGGCGCCGCGCAGGATGGCGGCTTCGAAGTCGGCGGCTTTGGCGGGGTCGATGCGGATGTCGGCGTGTTCGAGGATCATGGCGTGGTGCTCGTGGTGGATCGGTCCAGGCGAATCATAGCCACCGCCTTCTCACCCATCATGATCACCGGGGCGTTGGTGTTGCCGCCCACCACGCTGGGCATCACCGATGCGTCGACCACGCGCAGCCCGTCCACGCCGTGCACCTTCAGCCGCGCATCCACCACCGCACCAGCGGCCGGGTCCGGCCCCATGCGGCAGGTGCCGACCGGGTGGTAGATGGTGTCGGCGTGTTGGCGGATGAACTGCTCGATCTGCGCGTCGCTCTGCGCATCGCGCGAGGCGGCCGATTCGATGCCGCCGTGGCGCGCCAGGGCCGGCTGCTGCAGCAGCGTCCGCATGCGCTTGAAGCCGAGCACCAGCCGCGCCACATCGTCCGGGTCCTGCAGGAAGGCCGGGTCGATCAGCGGTGCCACCTGCGGGTCGCTGCTGGCCAGGCGCAGCGTGCCCCGGCTCTTCGGTCGCAGCAGGCAGACGTGACAGGAATAGCCATGGCCCAGCACGGTCTTGCGGCCGTGGTCCACCAGCTTGCCCACCACGAAGTGCAGCTGCAGGTCGGGGATCGCTTCCTCGGGTGCACTCTTGATGAAGCCGCCGGCTTCTGCAAAGTTGGTGGTGAGCATGCCGCTGCGCCGGCCCCGCCATTCGAAAATGCCCCGCGCCATGTTCATCACCCCGCGCGGCGAGATGCCAAACAGGTCGGTCAACCTGGGGGCGTTGACCACCATCACCACGTCCGGGTGGTCGTGCAGGTTGCGGCCCACTCCGGGCAGTTCGTGCACCGTGGCAATGCCGTGTTCCGACAGCTGCGACGCCGGTCCGATGCCCGAGAGCATCAGCAGTTGCGGCGAGCCAAAGGCGCCGGCGCTCAACAGCACCTCGCCGCCCGGGTTGAGGCTCAGCGTCTGCAGAGCTCCACGGCCGCCCTCGGGGCGGTACTCGACGCCCACGGCCACGGGGCGGCCATCGCGTCGCTCGGTCATCACGCGCGTGGTCAGCGCGTTCGTGATCACCCGCAGGTTGGGGCGACCCAGATTCGGCGTGAGGTAGGCCTTGGCGGCGCTGAAGCGCTCGCCGTTTTTGTGGGTCACCTGATAGACACCCACGCCCTCCTGCTCGGCGCCATTGAAGTCGGTGTTGACGGGGTAGCCCGCCTGGCGACCCGCTTCGATGAAGTCGGGCAGCACCGGGTTGGGTGAGCGCAGGTCCATCACGTTCAGCGGGCCACCGCTGCCATGCCAGTCGTCGGCGCCGCGTTCGTTGTGTTCGGCGCGCTTGAAATACGGCAGCACCTCGCTGAACGACCATCCCGGGTTGCCCTCGGCCGCCCAGGCGTCGTAGTCCTGCGCGTGGCCGCGCGCGTAGATCATGGCGTTGATGGAGCTGGAGCCACCCAGCACCTTGCCGCGCGGCTGGTAGCCCCTGCGGCCGTGCAGGCCCGGCTGCGGCACGGTCGAATAGTCCCAGCCGTTGAGCTGGTACTTGGCCATCACCGCCAGCCCCGCCGGGCAGTGGATGAGCACACTGCGGTCCGGCGGACCGGCTTCGAGCAGGGCGACGCGAACGGCGGGATCCTCGCTCAGGCGGCCGGCCAGCACGCTGCCCGCGGACCCGCCGCCCACGACGATGTAATCGAACATGTTGACTCCTGGCGTCGCGCGCCTGTCAAGCCGGTGCAAGACGCTGCGCGACAATGCGGGGCAAGGTAGCACAGGGCCCTGCGCCGCAGTAGGCTGGCCCGCCTAGAGCGCCTCCGTCTTTACCCTCATCTTCCAGGAGTGATTCCCTCATGAGCAGCATCCAGACCGTCGGCATCATCGGCGCCGGCACCATGGGCAACGGCATCGCGCAGGCCTGCGCCGTCAGCGGCATCCGCGTCGTCATGGTCGACGTGGCCCAGGCCGCGGTGGACAAGGGCCTGGCCACCGTGGCCGGCAGCCTGGACCGCCTGATCAAGAAGGAAAAGCTCACCGCCGAGGGCAAGGCCGCCGCGCTGGCGCTCATCAAGGGCTCCACCAGCTACGACGACCTCAAGGGCGCGCAGCTCGTGATCGAGGCCGCGACCGAAAACGAAGGCCTGAAGGTCAAGATCCTGCAGCAGCTCGACGACATCCTGGCGCCCGAGGTGATCGTCGCCACCAACACGAGCTCGATCTCGATCACCAAGCTGGCCGCCGCGACGAAGCGCTCGGACAAATTCATCGGCATGCACTTCTTCAACCCGGTGCCCATGATGGCGCTGGTGGAGATCATCCGCGGCCTGCAGACCAGCGACACCACGCACGACGCCGTCAAGGCCTTGGCCGAGGCCCTGGGCAAGACGCCGATCACAGTGAAGAACGCGCCCGGTTTCGTGGTCAACCGCATCCTGGTGCCCATGATCAACGAGGCCTTCTTCGTGCTGGCCGAGGGTGTGGCCACGCCGGAAGACATCGATGCCGGCATGAAGCTGGGCACCAACCAGCCCATCGGCCCGCTGGCCCTGGCCGACATGATCGGCCTGGACGTGTGCCTGGCCGTCATGAACGTCTACATGGCCGAGTTCAACGACAGCAAGTACCGCCCCGCCCCGCTGCTTAAGGAGATGGTTGCGGCCGGCTGGCTGGGCCGCAAGACCGGCAAGGGTGTGTACACGTACTGACCTCCGCGCCATATCGCACTTCATCGGAAGCCCGCTTTGGCGGGCTTTCTTTTTGAGGCAGATCAATGGGCGCTGCCGCGGTGTCTCCAGAATTGATTGCATGTTAAAGGAGTCTCCCATGAGCGCAGCCCCCGTCTCCATCGCAATCTTCGAATTCCTCGACAGCACCCACCAGGACATCCAGGACCATGTGCGGCAACTGCACGGGCTGGTGGAGGCCATCGAGTCCGAGGGACTGAACGCAGCCAACCGGGCGCTGGCCCGCCGCGTGCTGAACTACTTCAACACCGAAGCGCGCCAGCACCACCTGGACGAAGAGAAGCACATCTTTCCCTCCCTGCTGGCCAGCCAGGACGCCGAGGTCGTGCAGGCGGCCGAGCACCTGATCCAGGACCACGGCTGGCTGGAAGAGAACTGGATCCAGATCGCGCCCTCGCTGGAGGCTGCGACCAACGGCAATCTCTGGTTCGACCCCGCGGAGTTGCGGCACGCGCTGGAGGTGTTCGAGGCCCTGTACCTAGACCACATCCTGCTGGAGGAGTCGCTGGCCTATCCCGAGGCCAGGAAGCGGTTGGCCGGCATCGACACCATCGGCATGGGCCGCGAGATGGCGCGGCGGCGCGTGATGGCCCAGGACGAGGTGCGCGCCCTCGCCTGAGAGCCCCTGCACAGTAGGTGCCAAGGAGCGTCCCCGTACACTGAAAGGCTTCCTGTCCTGCACCTGAAGCCATGAGTTCATTCGACTTCGACCTCTTTGTCATCGGTGGCGGCAGCGGCGGTGTGCGCGCCGCGCGCATGGCCGCCGGGCGCGGCGCCCGCGTCGCACTGGCCGAGACCCTGGGAACCGACGGCTTGGGCGGCACCTGCGTCAACGTGGGCTGCATCCCCAAGAAGCTCTACAGCTACGCGGCGCACTACCACGACGCCTTCGAGGAGTCGCACGGCTTCGGCTGGGAAGGCGCGAAACCCGTCCTGAACTGGGCGACGCTCAAGGCCAACCGCGCGAAAGAGATATCGCGCCTCAACGGCGTCTACGCCAACCTGCTGCGCGGCTCCGGTGTGACGGTCATCAACGGATTTGCGCGCATCGACGGTCCACACGCCCTGACCGTGTCCACGCTCAACGCCGACGGATCGCCCGGCCACCAGGCCTTCACGGCCGCAAACATCCTGGTGGCCACCGGTGGCACGCCCTTCGTGCCGCATTTCACCGGACGCGAGCACGTCATCACCTCCAACGAGGTGTTTGACCTCGAACCCTTCCCGCATCGCCTGCTGGTGGTGGGCGGCGGCTACATCGCCTGCGAGTTCGCGTCCATCTTCAATGGCCTGGGCGCCCAGGTCACGCAGCTCTACCGCGGCGAGCAGGTGCTGCGCGGCTTCGACGACGAGATCCGCCACTTCGTGGCCGGCGAAATGCAGAAGTCCGGCGTCGACCTGCGCCTGAACGCCGGCGTAGTGGACATCCGCAAGACCGCAGAAGGCCTGCGCGCCGAGCTGGAGGACGGCAACGTGGTCATGGCCGACGCGGTGCTCTATGCCACCGGCCGCAAGCCCAATGTTCAAGGCCTGGGGCTCGAAGCACTGGGTGTCGCCCAGGGCGCGCAGGGCGAGGTGCTGGTGGACGAACGCTACCGCACCAATGTGCCCCACATCTGGGCCGTGGGCGACGTCACCAACCGGGTGCAGCTCACGCCCGTGGCGCTGGGAGAGGCCATGGTGGTGGTGGATCAGCTGTTCGGCCCCGCGGCCGGCAAGGCGCCGCGCAGCATGGGCTACGAGTTCATCCCGACCGCCGTGTTCACCCACCCGAGCATTGGCACCGTGGGCTACAGCGAGGCGCAGGCGCGCGAGAAGTTCGGCGCCATCACCGTCTTCCGCAGCGAGTTCAAGGCGCTGAAACACACGCTCTCGGGCAGCAGCGAGCGCACGCTGATGAAGCTGATCGTGGACACAGCCAGCGACCGCGTGGTCGGCCTGCACATGGTGGGTGCCGAGGCCGGCGAGATCGTGCAGGGCTTTGCGGTGGCGATGAAGGCCGGCGCCACCAAGGCGGTGTTCGACAGCACCATCGGCATCCACCCGACGGCAGCCGAAGAGTTCGTGACCATGCGCGAACCGGTCAAGGGATAAAGGCCCCCGCACTCCGCCGCTGCGCGGGTCGCTGCCCCCCACGGGGGCTGATCCGGCTTGGGGCGGCCCGGCGCCGGATCGCATCTTCACGCGCTCAGGCGCTGCCCATCCACACCACCCCGGCCGCCACCAGCACGGTGTGCAGCCACAAACCCGGCGCCAGCCAGCGCAGGTAGGCGGCGCCGCCCGTCAGGCCCGCGGTGACGCTCTTGCTCGCCGCATGCACCAGCAAGGCCAGCGCCACCGCCCACACGCCAGCCGGTCCCGACACCGGCGTGGTGGCCGAAAACACCGCCGCCAGCGCCGAATGCAGGTCGGCCAGCGCGGCGACCAGTGCGCCTGCCACCAGGCCCGCATCACCCAGCCAGCGCTGCAAGGCGTGCACCACCAGCTGGATGCTGCTGAGCAGCATGGCCACGGCCGCGGCGCCGCGCAGACTGAACATGCGGTCACCGCCACGCACCGCCAGTCCCTCGATGCGTGGAGACGAAACCGACAGCCCATCGCCATCGGTCGGCGCACCGCGCAACAGCACCCAGCCCCACAGAGCCACCACCCCGGCACCCACCAGCGCCAGCAGCCAGAGCTGCGCCAGCCAGGCCGGCTGCATGGCCGCAGCCACCAGCAGCAACTGCAACTGGGTGGACACGCAGGACAGCAGACCGCCACCGGCCATGAGGCGCGGACGGGCGCCCTGCTCGCGCACAGCCAGCCCCAGGGTGGCGATGGTGGCGGTGCTGGACACGAAGCCCGAGGCCAGCGCCGACACCGCCACCGCGTGGCGGGCCGCGAGCAGCCGCCCCGCCAGGTGCGCCACCGACTGCACACCCAGCAGCAGCACCAGCAGCTGCACCACCTTGTGCGGGTTCAGCGGCGTGCCCCACAGCGACTGGTCAGGCACCAGCGGCAAGGCCATCAGCGCCAGCGCAGCCAGCACGATGCCATCGCGCACCTCGCCCGGGCGCAACCAATGCAAGGCGAACTGGTGCAGGCGTTCGCGCCCGGCCAGCAGCGCGGTCAGGCCCACGGCCAGACCCGCCGCCAGCGGCAGACTCCACACGCCAAGCACACCGGTCAGGTAGGTCAGCAGCAGCGCAATCTCGGTCGTCGCGCCGGGGTCGTCAGAGCGGTCGCGCTGGTAGGCCAGCAGGGTGAGGCCGATCACCAGCAGTGCACCGGCCACCACCAGCCCGCCAATCTGGGTCAGCGCCGCCGCCGCACCGGCCACGCTGGTCACCGCAAAGGTGCGCAAGCCGGCGAACGCCCGGTTCGGGCCACTGCCCTTGCGCCGCTCGCGCTCGATGCCCACCAGCAGGCCGCAGCCGAGCGCGACCAGCAAGGTTGCAGTTGCGGTAGCTGCATCAATGGGGGGCGATGTGTTCCAAAGCATGGTGGCTCCTCGCTGCACTGTAGCGCCCCTGCCGTCACACAAAGCGCGCCGCACATGGCCACAATAGCCCCATGCACAAATCCCCGACCTTCATCGCACCCCAGCTGTTCGACGACCCGGCCGCCGCGCTGGCCCAGGTGCAGCACATCTACGACAGCAGCGTCGCCTTCCTGCGCGAAGCCATGCACGACTTCGTGGCGGGTGCCGAGCCCGGTGGCGCCCGCATCCGCGCCTGCTACCCCTTCGTGCGGCTGCACTCGCGCAGTGTCTCGCGGCAGGAGGCCGGGCTGCAGAGCCGGCTGAGCTACGGTTTCGTCGCCGGCCCGGGCCGCTTCGAAACCACGCTGACCCGCCCCGACCTCTACAGCGACTACTACCTGGAGCAGTTCCGCCTGCTGCTGTCCAACCACGACGGCAAGCTGGAGGTGGGCACCAGCACGCAGCCGATCCCGATCCACTTCTCCTTCGCCGAACACGAGCATGTGGAAGGAGAGATGGGGCCCGAGCGCCGCGCCCTGATGCGCGACGTGTTCGACCTGCCCGACCTGACCGTGATGGACGACGGCATCGCCAACGGCACGCACGAACCCAAACCCGGTGAGCCGCACCCGCTGTCGCTGTTCACCGGGCCGCGCGTCGACTATTCGCTGCAGCGCCTTCGCCACTACAGCGGCACCTCGCCCGACTGGTTCCAGAACTTCGTGCTGTTCACCAACTACCAGTTCTACATCGATGAGTTCATCAAGCTGGGCCACGCCGAGATGGCCGACCCGCACAGCGACTACGTCGCCTTCGTCGAGCCGGGCAACCTGGTCACGCGCCGCGCCGGCCTGAGCACCGAAGCGATTGACGCGCTGGGCAAGGCCCTGCCCCGGCTGCCGCAGATGCCGGCCTACCACCTGCTGCGCGAAGACCGCTCGGGCATCACCATGGTCAACATCGGCGTCGGCCCGGCCAACGCCAAGACCATCACCGACCACATCGCCGTGCTGCGCCCGCACGCCTGGCTGATGCTGGGCCACTGCGCCGGCCTGCGCAACGGCCAGCAGCTGGGCGACTACGTGCTGGCCCACGCCTACGTGCGCGAGGACCATGTGCTCGACGAAGAACTGCCGCTGTGGGTGCCGATCCCGGCGTTGGCCGAGATCCAGGTGGCGCTGGAGCAGGCCGTGGCCGACGTGACCGGCGTGCCGCCGCAGGAGCTCAAGCGCATCATGCGCACCGGCACCGTGGCCAGCACCGACAACCGCAACTGGGAGCTGCTGCCCGACAACACGCCGCAGCGCCGCTTCTCGCAGTCGCGTGCGGTTGCGCTGGACATGGAAAGCGCCACCATCGCGGCCAACGGATTCCGCTTTCGCGTGCCCTACGGCACCTTGCTGTGCGTGAGCGACAAACCGCTGCACGGCGAAATCAAGCTGCCCGGCATGGCCAACCACTTCTACCGCGAGCGGGTGGACCAGCACCTGCGCATCGGCATCCGTGCGGTGGAACTATTGCGCGCTGGCGGGGTGGACCAGCTGCACAGCCGCAAGCTGCGCAGCTTCGCCGAAGTGGCGTTCCAGTAAGACCGGCGCTTTACCGGAACTTCACACACCGGTCACGGTCCCTTCGAGGCGCCTGCGCACAATCGGTCTCCAGCTGGTTCGCCGGCACCACACCATGAACGAACCGATGCCTACTGCTCCTCCGTCACGGCCCCGACCAGGTGCGCTTCTTCTGACCCTGTGCGCAGCCGCCCTGTTGGGCGCATGTGCCACCCCGAACGCAGCCGGGTCCCTGGACCCCACCGGGGTCGTGGTGCCAACCGCATGGTCCGCCGGGGCCAGCAGCACCCCATCCCCCGCCACGCCGCTGGCCAACTGGTGGCAGCGCTTCAACGACCCCACCCTGACCGCGCTGGTCACCCAGTCGCTGCAAGCCAATCCCGGCGTGCGCAGCGCGCAGGCCGCACTGCAACAGGCGCGCGCCCAGCGCGACGTGCAGCAGGCGAACAACGGCCCCTCGCTCAGCGCCTCGGGCTCGGCCCAGCGCAGCCGCTCGGGCACGGCCGACACCAGCAACCGCTTCCAGGCGGGTTTTGACGCCAGCTGGGAGCCCGACATCTTCGGTGGCAACCGGGCCAGTCTGGCCGCCAGCGAAGCCGAGGCCCGTGCGTCCGAGACCGGCCTGGCCGATGTGCAGGTATCGCTGGCGGCCGAGGTCGCTGCGTCGCTGATCGAGCTGCGTGGCCTGCAGTCGCGGCTGGACATTGCGCAACGCAACCTGGCCGCCCAGTCCGAGACGCTGCAGATCACCCGCTGGCGGGTGCAGGCCGGCCTGGCCTCCTCGCTCGACCTCGAGCAGGCCGTCGCCGCGCAGGCGCAGACCCAGGCACAGATTCCGGCGCTGCAGACCAGCCTGGCCCAGGCCCGCAACTCGCTGTCGGTGCTGACCGGGCAGGCGCCAGGCGCGCTCGACGCCACGCTGGGCGCGGTCGCGCCCGTGCCGCAGCCGCCCGCGGACATCGCGCTCTCGCTGCCGGCCGAGACCCTGCGCCAGCGCCCCGACGTGCGCACCGCCGAACACCGCATCAGCGCCGCGCTGGCGCGGGTGGCGGCCGCCGATGCCGCGCGCTACCCCAGTTTCCGGCTGAGCGGTTCACTGGGCCTGTCCGCACTCACCCTCGGCACGCTGACCGACGGCGCCTCCATGGTGCGGTCCCTGCTGGCCAGCGTGTCGGCACCTCTGCTGGACGGCGGCGCCGCGAAGGCGCAGGTGCGCGCGCAGGAGGCGGCACTGGAACAGGCGCGCGCAAGCTACGCCAGCACCGTGCTCACAGCGCTGCAGGACGTGGAAGACGCGCTGGTCGCCATACAGGGTGACCGGGAGCGCCTGGCCCGCCTGCAGACTGCCGCGGACGCGGCCGTGAACGCCGAACTGCTGGCGCGCCAGCGCTACCAGAGCGGCCTGATCGACTTCCGCACCGTGCTCGACACCCAGCGCACCCTGCTGTCTGCACAGGACAGCGTGGCCAGCGCCCAGACGTCGCTCGCCACCGGCCATGTGCGCCTATACAAGGCCCTGGGCGGAGGCTGGACCCCGGACACCGCCGCGCCGAGCGCCGCCCGCTGAACGCTTTCTCCCGATGACCATGAACGCCAAGAAGACCTCCACCCCCGCCGACGTCCAGAACCTGCTGGGCGATGACCGTCCGCCCCGCTGGTGGCAGCGCGCCTCGACCTGGATCGCGGTCGCGGCGCTCGCGCTGGCCGGTGGCGGCCTCTACGTGTGGCAGTCGCAGAAGAGCGCCAAGGCCGCGCCGGTCTTTGTGACCGAGCCGCTGAAAACCGGCGATATCACGCTCACGGTCGCCGCCAACGGCACGCTGCAACCGACCCGCTCGGTCAACGTGGGCAGCGAGCTCTCGGGTACGGTCAAGCGCGTGCTGGTCGACGTCAACGACCGCGTCAAGGCGGGTCAGGTGCTGGTGGAGCTGGACACCGCCAAGCTGCAGGACCAGGTGACGCAGGCGCGTGCCGGCCTGGCCTCGGCCCAGGCGCAGCTGGCCCAGGCGGTGGCCACGGCCCGCGAGGCCCGCGCCACGCTGGCCCGCTTCGAGGAGGTCGCGCGCCTGTCGGGCGGCAAGGTGCCTTCAGCCACCGAGCTGGACAGCGCCAAGGCCGCCGTGGACCGCGCCGTGGCCGCCGAGGCCGCCGCCCAGGCCTCGGTCAACGAAGCCCGCGCCGCGCTGTCAACCAACGAAACCAACCTGTCCAAGGCCTCGATCCGATCGCCCATCAGTGGCGTGGTGCTCTCGCGCTCGGTCGATCCGGGCAACGCGGTGGCCGCCTCGCTGCAGGCGGTGACCCTGTTCACCCTGGCCGAAGACCTGGCCCAGCTCAAGCTGGACGTGGCGGTGGACGAGGCCGACGTCGGCAATGTCAAGGTCGACCAGAAGGCGACGTTCACCGTCAGCGCCTTCCCCGCTCGGCGCTACCCGGCCACCATCCAGCGCGTGGCCTTCGGCTCCACCAAGACCGACAACGTCGTTACCTACACCACCACGCTCAACGTCGACAACGCCGACCTGAGCCTGCGCCCGGGCATGACCGCGGCCGCGACCATCGTGGCCAAGGAAGCCAAGGGCGTGCTGCTGGTGCCCAACACCGCGCTGCGCTTCTCGCCCGCGTCGTCCAACGGAGCCACCCCTGCGAGCGGTGGCGGCATCCTCTCGAAGATGATGCCGCGCCCGCCAAGCTCCGCCCGCCCCAAGACCGCCGGCATGGACCGCCGCGGCGGCGGCCCGCGCCAGATCTGGGTGCTGGAAAACGGGCAGCCCGTGGCCAAACCGGTGAAGACCGGCATCAGCGACGGCCGCAACACCGAGGTCAGCGGCGAAGGTCTGAGCGAAGGCATGGCCGTGATCACCGAACAGCGTGCCTCCGGAGCAGGGCAGTGAGCGACGCCCCGCTGATCCGCCTGCGAGGCATCACCAAGACCTACGGCGAGGGCAACACCGCCTTCCAGGCGCTCAAGGGGGTCGACCTCGACATCCAGCAGGGCGACTTCGTGGCCATCATGGGTCCCAGCGGTTCGGGCAAGTCGACTGCGATGAACACCCTGGGCTGCCTGGACGTGCCCACCAGCGGCGAATACCTGTTCCGTGGCGTGCACGTGGAGTCACTCTCGCGCGACCAGCGCGCGCGCCTGCGCCGGCGCTACTTCGGCTTCGTGTTCCAGGGCTTCCACCTGCTGGCGCGCACCTCGGCGCAGGAGAACGTCGAACTGCCCCTGGTCTACCGCGGCGAACCCGCGGCCCTGCGGCACTCGGCGGCACTCGCGGCGCTGGAGAAGGTCGGGCTCAAGGGCTGGGAACACCACACCCCCGGCGAGCTGTCCGGTGGCCAGCAGCAGCGCGTGGCCATTGCGCGCGCCATCGTCACCGAGCCGCAGGTGCTGCTCGCCGACGAACCGACCGGCAACCTCGACACGCAACGCAGCCAGGAGATCATGGAACTGCTGTGGCGCCTGAACGCCGAACAGGGCATCACCGTGCTGATGGTCACGCACGAGCCCGACATGGCCGAGTACGCGCGCCGCATGGTGCGCTTCGTCGACGGTGTGGTCGCCAGCGACGTGCGCAACCCGGCGCCGCACATGCTGCGCGAAAGCCAGTCCGAGGGAGGCAGCCATGTGGCTTAACACCCTGATCCTGGCGCTGCGCTCGATCCGGCGCAACCTGCTGCGCTCGTTCCTCACCATCCTGGGCATCGTGATTGGCGTCAGCGCCGTGATCACCATGGTCACCGTGGGCAACGGCGCCACCGCGGCGGTGCAGAACCAGATCGCAGGCCTGGGCACCAACCTGCTGCAGGTGCGACCCGGCCAGCGCATGGGCCCGGGCGGCGGCGGCGCCGGAGCACCGGCTTTCAAGGAGAGCGACGGCGAGGCCATCATGGGCCAGGTCAGCGGCATCCTGGCGGTCGCGCCCGAAGCCCGCACCGGCACGACCCTGGTGGCCAACGGCCGCAACTGGAGCTCCAGCGTGATCGGCAGCACCAACGACTGGCTGATCACCGGCAACTGGAAGATCGCCGACGGCCGCAACTTCAGCGACGACGAGCTGCGCGCCGGTGGGGCGGTCTGCCTCGTCGGCCAGACGGTGCAGCGCGAGCTGTTCGGCGCCACCAGCGCCGTGGGTGCGCAGCTGCGGGTCAAGGCCATGAGCTGCGAGGTCATCGGCACGCTCGAATCCAAGGGCCAGGGCGCCTTCGGCAACGACCAGGACGACATGGTGCTGATGCCGATCAAGACGCTGCAGCGCCGCATCGTCGGCCACACCCGCGTCAACACCCTGCTGGTGTCCATGAGCGACGGCGCCGACGCCACGCGCGTGACCGCCTCGATCACGCAGCTGCTGCGCGAGCGCCGCAAGCTGGCCGAGACCGACGAGGACAACTTCAACGTGCTCGACACCAAGCAACTGGCCGAAACCCTGTCGGGCACCACGAAGATCATGACCATGCTGCTGGGTGCGGTGGCCGCCGTGAGTCTGCTGGTGGGCGGCATCGGCATCATGAACATCATGCTGGTGAGCGTGACCGAACGCACCCGCGAGATCGGGCTGCGCCTGGCCATCGGCGCGCTGGAGCGCGAGGTGCTGCTGCAGTTCCTGATCGAGGCCGTGGTGCTGGCCGCGCTCGGTGGCCTGGTGGGCATCGTGCTGGCCACCGGCGCCTCGGTGGCGCTGTCGGCGGTGATGGACGTGCCCTACCAGTTCAACCTGGGGGTGAACCTGCTGAGCTTCCTGTTCTCAGCCGCCATCGGTGTGCTGTTCGGCTACTTCCCGGCGCGGCGGGCAGCGCGGCTCAATCCCATCGACGCGCTGCGCCACGAGTGAGTCCGGCACGGCGGATCGATATGATCCGCCGATGTCCTCCCCCACCCTCGACGCGCGCGGCCTGACGCTCTGGTCCGTCGCCCTGATCGCATTGCTGGGCCTGTCGGCCTGGCACCCTCTGGAACTGGACACCTGGGCGATGGAGGTGGCGCCGGTCGTCGTGGTGCTGCCGCTGCTGTGGCTGAGCCGGCGGCGCTTTCCGCTCACGCCCCTGCTCTACGGCCTGATCTTCGTGCACGCCCTGATCCTGATGCTGGGTGGCCACTACACCTATGCCCAGGTACCGCTGGGGTTCTGGATGCAGGACTGGTTCGGACTGGCGCGCAACCCCTACGACGGCGTGGGGCACTTTGCGCAGGGTTTCGTGCCCGCGATGGTGGCGCGCGAGTTGTTGCTGCGCCGGACGGCGCTCAGGCCAGGCAAGTGGCTGTTCGTGATCGTGGTGATGGCCTGCGGCGGCATCAGCGCGCTCTATGAATTGATCGAATGGGGCGCAGCCGTCGCGATGGGCGCGGGCGCCGATGCTTTCCTGGGCACCCAGGGCGACCCCTGGGACACACAGAAGGACATGGCACTGGCCTTTGTCGGCGCTGTGGTGGCGCAGCAGCTGCTGGCGCGCTGGCACGACGCCCAGCTGGCGCGGCTGGTGCAGCGCCCCTGAAAGAAGAAGCTCAGGCCTGACGGGGTTTGACCTTGCTCGCAGCCAGCTTGGCGTTGGCACGCGCAGTGTCGGTGTCCGCTGCCCGTGCCAGCGCCACGCCCATGCGGCGCCTGACGAAACTCTCGGGCTTGCCGAACAGGCGCAGGTCGGTGCCGGGCACGCGCAGCGCGTCGTCCACGCCGTCAAACACGATGCCTTGTGCATCCACGCCGCCGTAGATCACGGCGCTGGCGCCGGGGTTGCGCAGGCTGGTGTCCACCGGCAGACCCAGGATGGCGCGGGCGTGCAGTTCGAACTCGCTCTGGTGCTGGGTGCACAGGGTCACCAGGCCGGTGTCGTGCGGGCGCGGACTGACCTCGCTGAACCACACCTGCTCGCCCTTGACGAACAGCTCGACGCCGAACAGGCCCAGGCCGCCGAGGTTGTCGGTCACGGCCTTGGCGATCTGGCGCGACTTCTGAATGGCTTCGGGGCGCATGGCCATGGGTTGCCAGCTCTCGACGTAGTCACCGCTGACTTGCACATGGCCGATGGGTTCGCAGAAATGGGTTTCGGTGTCGCCGTTCGCACCTTTGGCACGCACCGTCAGCTGGGTGATCTCGTAGTCAAAGTCGATGAACCCCTCGACGATGACACGGCCATGGCTCACGCGGCCGCCGGCCATGGCGTAGTCCCAGGCCTTCTGCACATCGGCCGGGCCGTCGATCTTGCTCTGGCCCTTGCCGCTGGAGCTCATCACCGGCTTGACGATGCAGGGGTAGCCGATGCCGGCATCGATGGCCGCCTGCAGCTCTTGCAGGGAATCACAGAATTTGTACGGGCTGGTCGGCAGGCCCAGCGTCTCGGCCGCGAGGCGGCGGATGCCTTCGCGGTCCATGGTCAGGCGCGCGGCACGCGCGGTCGGGATCACTGTCACCGTGCCAGCGGCTTCGAGCTGTTCCAGCATGGGCGTGGCGATCGCCTCGATCTCCGGCACCACAAGGTGCGGGCGCTCGGCCTCGATCAGCGCCTTGAGCTGCTCAGGGTCGCTCATGGTGATGGTGCGCGCGTGGTGCGCCACCTGCTGGCCCGGCGCGTTCTGATAGCGGTCGACCGCGATGGTCTCCACGCCCAGGCGCTGGAGCGCGATCAGCACTTCCTTGCCGAGTTCGCCGCTGCCCAGCAGCATGACACGGGTGGCGGAGGGCGAGAAAGGTGTACCAAGCGTCGTCATTGGGGGTCCTCGGAAAAGACGTCAGGGGGCGGCAAGGCCCATGGCCTCGCCCATGCGAACCGGCCGGCCAGCCGCCCAGCGCGGGTGGAAGTCGATGGTGTTCTTCGGCCAGAGCATCACGACCGTGGACCCCAGCAGGAAGCAGCCCATCTCCTCGCCGCGCTGCAGCAGGCAGGGCTCGTCGTCGTAGGTCCATTCACGCACGTTGCGGGTGCGCGGCGGATTGACCACACCGTGCCAGACCGTGGCCATGCTGCCGACGATGGTGGCGCCCACCAGCACAAGCGCCATCGGACGGGTCTCGCCATTGACACCATGCGGCACGTCGAACACACAGACCACGCGTTCGTTGCGCGCAAACAGGCCGGGCACGTGCGCGGCGGTCACCGGGTTCACAGAAAACAGCTCGCCAGGCACGTAAATCATGCGCCGCAGCCGCGCGTTGCTGGGCATGTGGATGCGGTGATAGTCCTTGGGGCTGAGGTAGATGGTGGCGAACGAGCCGCCGCGGAACTGCGCGGCCAGGCCGGCGCTGCCTCCCACGAGCGCGCGGGTGCTGTAGCGGTGGCCCTTGGCCTGGTAGATCTGGTCGTCCTTGATGTCGCCAAACTGGCTGATCGCGCCATCGACCGGACACACAAATCCCTCGGGCGCCAGCGGGCGCACACCGGCGCGCAGCGGCCGGGTGAAGAATTCGTTGAAGGTGGCGTAGCTGCGCGGATCGGGGTTGGCCGCCTCGTCCATGTTGACGCCGTAGCGCTTGATGAACCAGGGGATCACGTTGTGCGTCCACCAGGTGGCGCGCGAGTGGGCACACCAGCCGGCGAAGCGCGTGATGGCGGTTTTGGGCAGCAGGTATTGCAGGGCGACGGCGGGGGGAAGGGACACTTTGGAACGCGCAGGACGCGGCGTCAGACGACCGTTCGGCCGGGAAGCCGGCATTGTAGGTCGGTCGTTTTCACCCGCCATTTCCGCCGGCAGGGGCACAGCGGGCACGGCACAATCGGCCGCCATGAGTGAACTGCTGTTCGAGTGCCGGGAGCTGGTGAAGCGGTATGGAGGCCAGACCGTCGTCGATGGTCTCTCGTTCGGCATCGCGCCGGGCGAGTGTCTGGGCGTGATCGGCCCCAACGGGGCCGGCAAGACCACCACCATCCGCATGTGCCTGGGCCTGACGGCACCGGACGCCGGCGCGGTGACCGCCTTCGGCCTGCCCATGCCGCAGGAGGCGCTGGCGGTCAAGCAACGGCTCGGCGTGGTGAGCCAGATGGACACGCTGGACCCGGACTTCTCCTGCGCCGAGAACCTGCTGGTCTACGGGCGCTACTTTGGCCTGAAGGACTCGGCCATCCGCGCGCGCATCCCGCAGCTGCTGGAGTTTGCGGCCCTGTCGCACAAGGCCGACGCCAAGCCGGGCGAACTCTCGGGCGGCATGAAGCGGCGGCTGTCGCTGGCGCGTGCCCTGGTGAACGACCCGCAACTGCTGCTGCTCGACGAGCCCACCACCGGGCTGGACCCGCAGGCCCGGCACCTCATGTGGGAGCGCCTGCAGCTGCTGCTGCAGCAGGGCAAGAGCATCCTGCTGACCACCCACTTCATGGACGAGGCCGAGCGCCTGTGTTCGCGCCTGCTGGTGCTGGACCATGGTCGCAAGATCGCCGAAGGCCGGCCGCGCGAGCTGATCGCGCAGCACTTGGAGCCCGAGGTGGTGGAGGTCTACGGCACCGGCGCGCTGGCCCTGCACGACGCGCCCGCACACACCGCCCTGCGCCAGATGGCCGGGCGCGTCGAGGTGAGCGGCGAGACGGTGTTCTTCTACACCCAGGACGCCCGGTCGCTGCTGCAGGCGCTGGCGCCGATGCACGATCTGCGAACGCTGCACCGGCCGGCGAACCTGGAGGACCTGTTTCTGAAACTGACTGGCAGACAAATACGGGAAGACGGCTGATGAACACCGCCAACGCACACTGGTCTGCACCGCAACTGTCCATGCGCTGGTGGCCCGTCTTCCAGCGCAACCTGCTGGTGTGGAAGAAGCTCGCGCTGCCCAGCCTGGTCGGCAACATCGCCGAGCCGCTGATGTGGCTGGTCGCCTTCGGCTACGGCATGGGCGCGCTCGTGGGCCAGGTGAGCCTGTCCACGCCGCAGGGGCAGCAGGCCGTGCCCTACATCCTGTTCCTGGCCAGCGGCAGCATCTGCATGAGCGCGATGAACGCGGCCAGCTTCGAGGCGCTGTACTCCGCCTTCTCGCGCATGCATGTGCAGAAGACATGGGACGGCATCATGAACGCACCGGTGCGGCTGGACGACGTGGTGCTGGCGGAAATGCTGTGGGCGGCCTTCAAGGCCCTGTTCACGGTGCTGGCCATCCTGGGGGTGATGCTCGCGCTGGGCATCAGCCATTCACCGAAGCTGCTGCTGGTGCTGCCGGTCCTGCTGGTGGCGGGCATCACCTTCTCGTGCATCGCCCTGGTGTTCAACGCGCTGGCCCAGGGCTACGACTTCTTCACCTACTACTTCACGCTGTTCCTGACACCGATGATGTTTCTCTCGGGTGTCTTCTTTCCCCGGGAACAGCTGCCGGGTCTGTTGCGCGCCATCTCCGAATGGCTGCCGCTGACCAATGCCGTCGCGCTGGTGCGCCCCCTGTTCATGGACCAGTGGCCCGATCGGCCCCTGGTGCACCTGGCGGTGCTGGCGGTCTACGCGGTCGGCGCGTTCTGGGTCGCGCTGGCGCTGACCCGCAAACGCTTTGCGAAGTGATCAGTGCACCGCGCGCTGCAGGGCCGGCTGGGCTGCGGCGTAGAACTCGACGCCCGAGTCCATGAAGGCCTCGTTGTCGATCACGGCGTCGTAGGCGCGGATGGCCTTGCGCTGGGTGAGGGTGCGGTGGGTGATCGGGATCAGGGGCTTGTCCAGCGGGCGGCACACGCGGTGGCGCAGGCCGCGCAGATCGCGGCTGCTTTCCATGGCCGTGATCACGGCTTCCGGATCGAGCATGAGGACGAAGGGGTTGAGGCTGTCGGGGGTGTTCATGGCGCTGTCCTGGGGAGAAAGAGGTTGAAAACAAGGCGTTTGTCGATGTCACAAACTGTATTCATCCTGTTTCAAGGCGTTAAGTCGGCGCCTCGCCATTCGCGTTGTAGGAAATTGCCTGACAAGCCGTGAGATAAACGGCAATCACCTGTCAGTTTTCCTCCGAGCGGGGCTCCAGCCGGCCCCGCCTCACCCTCCGTCAGGCGCGCAGCGCGTCCACCGCCGCCGCCACCACCCCCTGCACGCTGCCGCTCTCGGCATAACACTTGCGCAGCCAGGTGGCGTGGTTGCCATCGCGCGCCGCCGTGCGTTCGACCTCGTCCAGCGCGGCCTGCGCCTCCAGCACATCGGCGTGGTGGCCCAGCTTGCGCAGCGTGGCCAGGATGTCCTCGCGGATGCTGATCTGCTCGCGCGTCTTGGGGTTGACCATCATCCCGTCCAGACCAAAGCGGCAGGCCTGGAAGCGGTTGTAGGTGTAGACGAGGTAATCGTCCTCGACCGGAGGCGGTTCGTCGCGCTGCAACAGGTGTCGGCACAGGCACTGCAGGTAACAGGCCAGCGCGGCGGCGCGCTCCACCGTCAGCGGTGTGTCGCAGACCCGCAGCTCGATGGTGCCGTACTCGGGCTTGGGCCGGATGTCCCAGTAGAAGTCCTTCATCGACTTGACCACGCCCGTGCTCTCCATCTTGGTGAAGTACACGTTGGCGAACTCGTCCCAGCTGAGGGTGAAGGGCGCACGGCCCGACAGCGGAAAGGCGAACACCGAGTTCAGCCGCGCCGAATCGAACAGCGTGTCCACGCCCTGGAAGAACGGCGAGGACGCCGACAGCGCGATGAAGTGCGGCACATAGCGGTTGAGCGAGTGCAACAGGAACAGCGCCTCGTCGGGCGAGCTGCAACCCACGTGCACGTGCTGCCCGAATACGGTGAACTGCTTGGCGAGGTAGCCGTAGAGGCCCGAGAGCTGCTCGAAGCGCGGCTTGGAAAAGATGCGCTGCTCGAACCAGCGCTGGAATGGGTGGGTGCCGCCCCCTGCGAGCGCGATGTTGAGACGGTCGCCCGCATGCACCAGGGTGTCGCGGATCTCGCGCAGCTGCGCCAGCAGCGGACCGTGCAGGTGCTGCACGTCGGTCGCGATCTCGATCATGCTCTGCGTCATCTCGGGCGTGACCACGCCCGGGAAGGGCTTGCGCCGCAGCAGCTCCAGCAGGTCGTTGGCGCTGCTGGAGAGGTCCATGTCGTAGGTGTTGACCAGCTGCAGTTCGAGCTCGACGCCGAGCGTGAGGGATTCGGAGGCTTTGAAGGTTTCCAGCGGCATGTCTGCGTCACTCCCGGGTCACATGCGTTTCGCGCGCCGCCTGCAGGGCTCGCTGCGTCACCAGCGGACCAAACAGCTCCTGCAGCACCATCATGAAGGCCAGGGCCATCAGCACCTGGCGCGCGGGTTCGAAGCCGTAGAGGCGGCTCTGTTCCAGCAGCAGGATGGCGAAGGCCGACATCGGTGTGAGCGCCAGGCCGGTCAGCAGACCCTTGCGCTCGGTGCTGCCCGACAGGCGCGCCGCAGCCACGTTGCACACCACCTTGGTGGCGATGCGCACGAAGATCAGTGCCAGACCCAGCAGCACGCCGCCACCGATCTCGCTCCAGTCCAGCAGGGCGGCGATGTAGACGAACAGGAACAGGGTCAGCATGTCGCCCGCGGTGCCGAAGCCGCGCTGCGCGTTGGTCAGGTGCACGCGGCGCTCGCGCGCCACGATGCCGAAGGTCAGTGCGGCCAGCAGCGGAGAGAGCTTCAGGCCGTAGGCCATGGTGGTCAGCAGCACCACCGCCAGGGCAAAGACGAGGGTCACGTCGCGCTCCTGGATGCGCTGACTGCGCAGCAGCGCGGGCATGCCCACGCCCAGCAACGCCCCCACGGCGACCGAGGTCACCAGCACGTGCACGCTGCCGAACGCCGCCAGCACCAGGTCGCCCGAGGTCGAGAGGTGCCAGTAGCCGATGACCAGCTTGAGCGCCAGCACGGCCACCAGGCAGTTGATTGCACACAGGTGCAGCACGCGCTCGGTCACCTGGCCAGCGCTGCGCATCTCGTTGGCCACCCGCACGATGCCGGCGGGCGACGCGGACACCGACAGCGCTGCGATGATCAGTCGCGTGTCCACCGGCAGCGCGAACAGACCGGAGACCCAGTACACCGCCGCGAAGGTGGCCACCGACTCCACCAGCCCCAGCGCCAGTACCCAGGGGTTGTGGCGGAACCAGCGAAGGTGGATGCGGTAGCCCAGCTCGAACAGGATCAGCGACAGCGCCACGTTGGCCAGGAAGGGCAGGCCCGGCACCGCGTCGGTGAGACCCGGCAGGTTGATCAGGCTGGCCACCAGGCCCACCGCCACGTAGCTGGTCACCCGTGGCAGGTTGGCCCATTCGTGAAGGCGCTCGCCCAGGTACCAGGCCAGCAGCAGCACCAGAGGCCAGGCCATGGACTGAAGAAGAAAGGGAAAGTCGGTCACCATGCAGAGAAGGAATGGTTGCTCGGGCGGCGCCCGGGGCCCCCGGGTGTACCACCCCGGGAGGGTGCTGTCATGTAACAGGACGAAACCCCTCAGGGGGCGGCGGCCTCTTGACGCCAGTGAAAACGCTGTTCCAGCAGGCGTGGTTCGTCGAAATGGCGGCGGCCGACAAAGGCCGTCGGATGCCGTCCCCACTGACGCATCGCGCCGGGGCTCTCGATGCCCATGGGCCAGAACAAGGCCCGCTCGCCGCGCTCGGTGCCCGGCATGATGCCACTGGACCAGAAAGCACTGCGATGACCACCAGCCGGCGTGGGCAGGCTGCGCAGCTGGTCCTCGTCCTCCAGCCGCAAGGCCGTCCCTTGCCCTGCCCCATCGTCGGCAGCCACCCCGACCAACTGGTGGTCCGACGCGCTCAGGTACACCCGCAGGCGCTGGCCGGGTGCGAGTTCGGGCAGCGCGGCCGGAACGAAGGCCCACTCGATGCGCGCCGACGGTGGCGGGCGCAGGTCCACGCTGCGCGCCGGCACGAACACGTGGTAGCAGCCGCAACCGTGGATGCTGTCGAGCATCAGCGGCCGGCCGCGTTCGTCCAGGGTCAGGCGCAGCACCACTGCGTCCACCCGGCCGGCCAGCAGATCCAGCCCGTGGCGCGCCGGCCGCTCAGGAAACCACAGGCTGTAGACCAGCTGCAGCAGTACCCGGTCGCCGTAACGCGTGTGGGCAATGCGCTGGTAGAGCACCGGCTGCTGCGTCTGTACTTCGGGTGCGGGGCCCTGGCCCCAGCGCAGCCGGCCGGGCCGGTCGGCGTCGGAGCGGGTCTCGATGTGCAACACCGGCGCATAGGCCTGCAGCACGCGGCGGGCGGTGTCGGCGTCGGGCGCCGGAATGCCCAGCGCGTCCACAGGCAGAGGCGTCCACGGCACCGGCGGGGTGGTCTCACCGGCAGGCCGGTAGCGCACCCAACCCGGCGCCTCCGCGGGCGGCAAGGCCATCCAGCGGCTTTGCCAGTGCCGCAGTTCGCGCTCGACACCGGCGAAGAAGGGCCACCGGCTCAGAGGGTACAGGCCCAGCGTGCGCAGTGCGGCGCTGTAGTCGTCGGGCACCACCGCGGCGTCGCGCAGCCTCTGCCGAGCCGCCTCGTCGGCCGACAGCGCCTGCCAGAGCACAGGGCCGCAGGCCTTTGCGCGCGCATCGAGGTCCTCGCGGTCGGCAGCGCCCAGCGCTTGCAGTGAAGTGGGCGGCAGGTTGCGGATCTCGGCCCTGCGCGCCACCTGGTCCAGCGCCAGCAGGCGTTCGCCCCAGGCCCGCCAGCGTGCGGCGTCCTGCATGGATTCGTCGCGGAAGGAGGCCAGCAGGCGGTCGACGCGCAAAAAGGGCACACCGTCGATGCGGGCCGCGCCGCCGTCGCGCACCGCGTGTGCATCGGTCTGTTCGTCGAGCTGCTGCAGCCAGCGCTGGCAGGCTGCCACCGGTGCGCTTTCGTCGGCTCCGCGGGGTAACGGCGACGCACACCCCGCCAACACCACCACGGCAGAGGCGAGCAGGCGCGAGATCAGGGTCAGGGGCTTGCAAACCATCGCACGATGGTAACGACCGGCCCCCTGGACGGCGCCAAGGTCTGGTTACACCCCCCCCGGGGACGCAGGGTTACCATGCCGCATGACCCAAACCCAACGCCATCCCCTCTCCCGTTCTCTCGCCCGTTCCGTCGGCGTGTCGCTGCTGCTGTCGCTGACCGCCCTCGCGTCCCACGCCCAGTCCAGCCCTGCCGCGGCGCCCGCCGCTCCCGCGGCCGCCGCCGCGCCCAGCCCGGCCAAGAAGGAGCTGATCCAGCGCGTGCTCAAGCTGCAGCAAGGCGGCATCGAGCGGCTGGCCACGGCCATGACCGAAGAGCCCGCACTGGTGCTGGCGGATCGGGCCTCTGAAATCATTGCCGCCAAGGTGCCCAAGGAGCGGCAGGAGACCGTCGCCAAAGAGGTCCAGTCCGATTTGCAAAAGTACCTCAAGGACACCGTGCCCCTGGTGCGCCGCAGCGCCCAGCAGCTGGCACCTGCCACCATCGGCGCGGTGCTGGAGAGCAAGTTCAACGAGGACGAGCTGCGCGAGATCGTGGCGATGCTGGAGTCGCCGGCCTACGGAAAGTACCAGCAACTGAGCGGCGAGATGCAGCAGTCGCTGCAGGCCAAGCTGGTGTCCGACACCCGGGCCACCGTCGAGCCCCGCGTGCAGGCGCTGGAGAAAACCCTGAGCGAGCGCCTGAAGGCGGCCACCTCGGCCGCCGCCACACCGGCTAAACCTGCCAAACCCGCACCACCCGCGGCCCAACCGGGCGCCAAGTAAAAGGACGCCGCCGCACGCGGCGCTTCAAGCGGCGAAGCGCTCGCGCAGCGGCTGCAGGCCCAGCTCCTCGACGATCTGCAGCAGGCGCTCGCGGGCGCGTTGTCGCTGACCCTGCGGCCCGTCGTGCCGGCGCGCCAGGATCAGCTCGTTCTTCATCGAGTGTTCCCAGCCCACCAGTTCGGTGACCGTGACCTGGTAGCCGTGGGCTTCGAGCTGCAGGCAGCGCAGCACGTTGGTGATCTGGCTGCCGAACTCGCGTGTGTGCAGCGGGTGCCGCCAGAGTTCGGCCAGCGGTGTTCGGGCGAGTGACAACGCCTTGTGCTGGCGCATCACCGAGGCCACCTCGGCCTGACAACACGGCACCAGCACCATGAAGCGGGCCTGCTTGGCCAGGCCGAAGGCGATCGCGTCGTCGGTGGCCGTGTCGCAGGCGTGCAGCGCCGTCACCACGTCAATCTGCGCCGGCAGGTCGGGATGCTCCAGCGCCTGCTGCACCGTCGTCGCCAGAAAGCCCATGCGCGCAAAGCCCAGCCGCTGCGCCAGCGCGCGGGACTTCTCGATCAGCTCGGCACGGGTCTCGACGCCGTACACCCAGCCGACCGGCTTCGACTTGAAGAACAAGTCGTAAAGGATGAAGCCCAGATAGGACTTGCCCGCGCCGTGGTCGGCCAGGGTCACGTCGCCCCGGTCCTTGAGCACCTCGGCCAGCAGCGGCTCGATGAACTGGACCAGGTGGTAGACCTGTTTGAGCTTGCGCCGGGTGTCCTGGTTGAGCTTGCCCTCGCGCGTGAGGATGTGCAGTTCCTTGAGCAGCTCGACGGACTGGCCCTCGCGAAGTTCGGGCAGCTGTTCCTGCAGGCTGGGGGCTTCTCGGGTGCGGCGGGCGGCTTTGGACATGGGGCGGATTGTCGCAGGCGGTCACAATCGGCGCATGCACGCCACCGACCCGCGACACCCCTACGAGACCCTCACGCCCGATGCGGTGCAGGACGCACTGACGAGCCTGGGCCTGTGGGGCGACGGGCGCCTGTCGGCGCTTAGCAGCTATGAGAACCGGGTCTACCAGGCGGCGCTGGAAACACCGCTGGAGGGGCACGCGCAGGTGGTGCTCAAGTTTTACCGCCCGGAGCGCTGGAGCGAAGCGCAGATCCTCGAAGAGCACGCCTTCGCGGCCGAGCTGGCCGCCGCCGATGTGCCGGTGGTGGCACCGCTGGCCATCGAGGGCCGCACGCTGCACCGGCATGGCGGCTTCCTGTTCAGCGTGAGTCCTCGGCGCGGCGGACGCCGTCCAGAACTGGAGAACTTCGAGGTGCTGGAGTGGACCGGCCGCTTCCTCGCGCGGCTGCACACCGTGGGCGCCGCCCGGCCCTTCGAGCATCGCCCGGCGCTGGACGCCGCCAGCTTCGGCCACGAGCCGCGCGACTGGCTGCTGACACACGAGGCGGTGGCGCCCGAGGTGCGCACCGCCTGGCGCCAGGCACTGGGCGAAGCGCTGCAGATCATCGAATCGCACCCCGCCCTGCGCCCGGTCCGGGCTCCGGCCACCGAGGACGGCGCGGCCCTCATCCGCCTGCACGGCGACTGCCACCCCGGCAACATCCTCTGGACGCCCGAGGGCGCGCCTGGCGCCGGACCTCACTTCGTGGACCTGGACGACGCCCGCACGGGACCCGCCGTGCAGGACCTGTGGATGCTGCTCTCGGGCGAGCGGCGCCAGCAGACGCAGCAACTGGGCGCGCTGCTCGACGGCTACGAGCAGATGCGTGACTTCGACCGGCGCGAACTGGCCCTGATCGAACCGCTGCGCACCCTGCGGCTGGTGCACTACAGCGCCTGGATCGCGCGCCGCTGGGACGACCCGGCCTTCCCGATCAACTTCCCCTGGTTCGGCGGCCGCGACTACTGGCACGGCCAGGTGGACATGCTGGTCGAACAGATCGAAGAAATGCAGAAGCCGCCGCTGGTGGTCTGACCCCCGCACCCGGCTGCGCCGGTTCCGCGGTGCCCTGGATCTGCATCGCGCTCCGTTTTGACCCTTTCCGCATAAAGGTTTTCATCAATTAAATTGCGCACAATTTAATTGATGACTACAGTTCACCCATGCCTTCCAACCCCGCCCTCGACGACCGCGCCCTGCTGCTGGACAACCAGCTGTGCTTCGCGCTGTACTCCGCCTCGCTGGCGATGACCAAGCTGTACAAGCCGCTGCTGGAATCGATGGGCCTGACCTATCCCCAGTACCTGGTGATGCTGGCGCTGTGGGAGCGCGACGGCGAGACCGTCTCGGCACTCGGCGAGCGCCTGCACCTCGATTCGGGCACCCTGACCCCGCTGCTCAAGCGCCTGGAGGCGGCCGACCTGGTGTCGCGCCTGCGGGACGCCGCCGACGAGCGCCGCGTGCTGATCCGCCTGACCACGGCCGGCCGGCGGCTCAAGGCCCGGGCGGCCCGCCTGCCCGCCTGCGTGATGCAGGCCGCGCAGTGCAACCTCGACGAGGTCACCGCCCTGACCCGGCAGATCCAGACGCTGCGCGACCGGCTCAGCGCCTGACCCCTTCACCCACCCGCTTGCAACGCAAGCTTTTCATGAAAGACCCGACCATGGCCTCTCTCGACAAAGTCCTCTACACCGCCCGCACCCACACCACCGGCGGCCGCGATGGTGCCTCGCGCTCCGACGACGGCCGGCTGGACGTCAAGCACACGCCGCCCGGCGCGCCTGGCAACGGCACCAACCCCGAGCAGCTGTTTGCGGCCGGCTATTCGGCCTGTTTCATTGGCGCCATCAAGGCCGTGGCCGGCAAGATGAAGCTGGCCGTGCCGGCCGATGTGGCGGTGGACGCCGAGGTGGACCTGGGCCCGGTGGGCCAGGCCTACGGCATCGCGGCGCGCCTGACCGTGCACCTGCCGGGCATGGACCGTGCGCAGGCCCAAGCCCTGGTCGACGCCGCCCACCAGGTCTGCCCTTACTCGAACGCGACCCGCGGCAACATCGACGTCACCCTCACGCTGGCCTGATCAGCCGCGCTTCTGGATCGTTCCGGCCAGGTGCCGCTCGCGGAAGCGGCGCATGGCCCGGAACAGCACCGGCGGCATGTAGTCCTGCGACACGCGCCAGCGCAGTCCGCCGATCTTCTCGTTGGGCCGCTCGGCAAAGATGGTGGTGTGCGCACCGTTCTTCTCTTCGTCGGGCCGCCCGTTCGTGTAATAAAACAATGCCAGCGACTTGCGCGAGTCGCCCTCCGGGCAGGTCAGCGGGTCCGGGTGGCCATGGAAGGTGTTGCTGGTCGGCGAGAAGATCGCCAGACGGTTGAACACCGGCAGAATCTTGGCCCCGCAGTAGGTCACCTCGCGGTCCCACAGCTCCAGGCTGCCGCCGTACTCTTCCTTCCAGTTCTTGTTCATGTAGAAGATGACGTTGATTCGGCGGTCCAGGAAGTTCTGGTCGTGCTTGTTGAAGTCGGCGTGCAGCTTGAGCAGGCCGCCGCGCGGCGTCTGGTGCAGACCGCCGCCCCGCATCGAGGGGTCGGCAATCATGTTGTCGATGCCCGTGACCTTTTCAAGGAAGCGCAGGAACGGCGCCGAATTGAACTGGTAGAGCATCTGGCGCGTCACCGGGCCGAACTTGGTCTCGTCCACACACACCAGCTTGCGCTCGGCCGGGCGGTTGTAGTTGTGCCACTCGATGTCCTGCGCCTTGGGGAACTCCTGCCACATCGCCTCGGCGATGTCCTCCGGAAGGAAGTTGTCGAACGCCATGTGGTTGAAGGGCGTGCCGAGCTTGTACTGGGCCTCGCCCTCGATGGCGAGTTGTTCGTAGCGGGGGTCGTCGAAGACGAAACGGTTGGACAGGTCGGGGCGGGACACTGAAGGCTCCTGAGGGTGTCGGGACGGCGGTCCCATGAAACATCCCGTCAGTGACCGGCCTCCTCTTCAGGGTGTGGCGGCAGGCGTCTTGTGCTGCTGCATGCGGCGTCCGAGAACGCCGAGCAACACGGTCAGTGCATCTCCGAGCAGGGTGGTCAGGCGCATGCTCACGGCCAGTCCGGCGGCCACCGCAGCTCCGGTCAACGGAGTGAAGAGCACCACCATCATCGCCTCGCGCACCCCCAGACCACCGGGAGAGCCTGGCACCACGTAGCCCACCACCCAGGCGCTGCTGTAGAGCAACGCGATGCTGAACCAGTCAATGTCGGGACTTGCGAATAAGTATTCCGACTGCAATTTCACTACATACCCCTGCTGCATGAAGTTGATCAAGATCAACAGGGACACGAACAGCGCGGTGCGCAGTTGCGGCAGACGCAACATCTGTCCACCACCGATCTTCATGCTGAGCCGGGGCAACAGGGTGTTGACCACCTTGATGCCCAGCCAGGGCGCCACCAGGGCCAGCGGCAGAATCCAGACCAGCTTGGACGCGAAGGCGGGCGCCGCCCCGCCGGCGGTGTGCAGGTCCCACAGCACAACCGTGCCCAGCAGGGCGAGCGAGCAGCTGATCACCAGATTCCAGATGCCCTCGAACACCGCTGTGCCCACCGCCACCCCCACTGGAATGCCGGTGGATTTGGCCAGCACGCCGCGACCGATGAACTGCCCCACATTGCCGGGGAGGTACTTGCCCAGCTGCGAGATGAAGAACACCTGCACCGCCAGCCGCGTGGGCACACGGTGGCCCTGGTCGGACATCAGCAAGCGCCACACATGGGTGCCGAAAAAGTGGGTCACGACCACGCTCACCATGCTGAGCAGGCCGATGGCCACGGTGCTGAGGTTGAGGGGAATCGGCGGCAGCTTCTCCATGTGGATCATGAAGGCGCGCACGAAGAACACGATCGACGCCACGACGGCCGCATACATCAGCCACTTGAGAACGGTCTTGGCGTATTTCATGGAAACCCGTGGGAAACAAAGCGAAGCGGCGCTACAAGGCGCCGCAGAACCCCACAAGTGTAGTCGCCGGGCAGGGGCCAGACCCGGTCCGGCCCCTGACGCAGATCAAGTCTGGCCGCCCAGGCGCTCCATGGCGTCGGCCAGCCAGTCTTTGGGCAGTGGTTCGTCCGAAGCCGGTGCCACCACCCAGCCTTCGCCGGCCGCCCGCAGGCCGAAACGTCCCCGGGTCCAGATCTGCCAGGCCAGCCAAGCGCAATCGTCCGCCGAGGCCGGACCACCGGCGGGTGCGCTCAGCAGGGCCGTGCAGGGCGCGGTGCGGGCAAGGTGCAGAACACCGCCCCGGAGCTCTTCGCCCAGAACGGCCGCCAGCTGCGCCAGCGCGTGTGCGTCGTCCTGCCGGGTGCCAAACCGTTCCAGCCAGGAGCGGACCTGCAGCGCCACCGCGACACCCCGGCGCGCTTCGGCCTGCTGCAGGTCGGCATGGTCCCAGCGGTGCCAGTCCACCTCAGGCTCCAGCGCCCCCACCCACAGGGCCGCCTGCGCGAAACGGAACAGAGCACGCTCGTACGCCGCCGGGTCGGCACCGGCGCCGATCACGAAAAGGGACGAAAGACGGCCCGACACCAGGCGCGACTGCTGGGCCAGCATCTTGTCGCGCACCAGTTCATCGCGTTCGCTGCGCAAGGCCGACAGCTCCAGCGCGTTCTTCAGGTCGGAGCGCAGACTCTCCAGCTCCCAGGGCTTGGCGATGTAGCGGTAGATCTCGCCGGTGTTGATCGCATCGATGGCCTCGCCGATTTCGGAATAGGCTGTGGTGAGCATGCGCACGATGTGCGGGTAGTGGGTGCGGGCGTGGCGCAGCAGCTCGTTGCCGCGCTCGCCGGGCATGCGCTGGTCACACACCAGCACGGCGATGTCGGCGCCGTGCACGCTGAGCACCGCCCGCCCCTCGTCGACCGAGTTGGCGGTCAGCACCGGTGCCAATGGCCCCACCAGCCGCTCAAAGTACTTGAGGGCGATCGCCTCGTCGTCGACGTACAGGATCTTCTCGGGTTTCATCTGGATACCTCATGGTGTTGTTCTGTGTCCGGGACACCGAAGTGCAGGCGGACCGCGGCGCCACCGCCCACCGGTGACCGGACCTCGACCGATCCGCCCACGGATGCCATCACCCGTCGGCAGAAGACCAGGCCCATGCCGCTGCCGCCACTGGCCGACCGGGTGGTGACGGGCTCCCGGGTCAGCCGGGCCAGCACTTCCGGTGCAATGCCTGGACCGTTGTCGCTGATTTCAATGACCGCGCGGTCCGGCGTACCTGCAATCACGATGCGGATGCGGGGTTCGGCCGGCCGCGCCGAATGCAGGGCCAGCAGGGCATTCTTGACCACGGTGCACAGCACCAGGTACAGCAGGTCGCGCTGGCCGGGCAGCACAAAGTCCTGCAGCACGTCGCAGACCAGCCAGCGTGCCTCGTCGCCGTCGAAAGGATAGCCCTCGCGCACCGATCGCACCAGATCACTGGCGAGTTCGCTGGCGGTGGCGTCGGCATGGTAGGCGTCGCGAGCGGTGCGCACGAAGGTCGCCACCAGGGACTGGGCATAGTCGGTGCGGCGCAGGGCCGCCTCCAGCATCGCGCCGATCTCGCCGGGACGGCGCTGGGTGAGGCAGACGAGGTCGGTGTTGCCGCACAGGGGAGACTGCTGGCGCTCGCGCATGGCGTGCAGGTAGCCGCTGACGGTGGCCAGCGGCGTGCCCACCTCGTGCGCCAGGAATCCCAGGGTCTCCCGCAGGGCATCGTCCCGTCGCTGCAGCAGGGTCTGCTCCCGCAGCCGCTGCTGGCAGGCCGCCAGGGCCTCACGCAAGGCCCGCCGGGTCAGCAGCTCGTCCAGCGGCTTTTCCAGGATCTGCCCCACATGCCCCAGGTTGACCGCCGCCATCGCCACGTCCTTGTCGGCATAGGCCGACATCAGCAGCCGCGACACCAGGGGATGCCGCTGCCGGACCTCGGCCAGCAGGGCCACCCCGTCGCGCTCGGGCATGCGGTAGTCGGTCAGCAGGACGGCGACCTCGTGTCCCTGCCGATCCAACAGTTCCAGCGCCTGCCGCACGCTGGCGGCGGTCCGCACATCGAACTCGTCGCCATAGGAGCGCGCAAACCACTTGAGCGCCTGCGGCTCGTCATCGACCAGCAGCACGGCATGGGCCAGCGGGGAGACGGAACCGGCACCCGGCAGCTCGGATTTCATTGGGGCGGCCTCGGCAAGTCGAACGAAAACTCGGTCCATTCGCCGAACACGCTGTCGACGGACAGGATGCCGCCGTGCCGCTGCACGATGCCGTAGCTCACGCTGAGCCCCAGCCCCAGGCCGGCCCCCACGTCGCGGGTGGTGAAGAAGGGTTCGAACACCCGGCCGATGTTGGCCGGATCGATGCCGTGCCCGTTGTCCCGCACCGCGATCCGCAGCCGCTCGCCCTGCGGCGTCACCCGCACATCGATGCGCGGCTGCGCCCGCTGCACGGACTGCATGGCATGGGCGGCGTTGCTCAGGAGGTTGATCAGCACCCCGATGATGGCCGGCTCGTCGCCCATCACATGGGTGTCCTGGGGCAGGTCGAGCACCAGCTCGATGCCCTTGAGCTCGTAGCCCGCCAGGCGGATGGCCGAGCGCACCGCGTGCTCCAGCAGAAAGGGCCGCTGGCTGTCGTCACCGGGCTTCTGGTAGGCGAAAGTCTTGAGGTCGGAGACGATGTTCTGCACCCGCGTCAGTCCCTCGCGCGCGTCGTCCAGGCTTTCCTTGAGCATCGGATCGGTCTTGGCCGAGGGCACGCTCAGGCCCATGTTCACCGCCATCAGGGCATAGTTCACCGGGTTGTTGAGCTCGTGCAGCAGCCCGGCCGACAGCGTGCCGATGGCGGCCATCTTCTCGCGCTGGATCAGCTGGCCCTTGACCTCGGCCAGGGTGCGGTTGGTTTCCTGCAGTTGCGCGTTGTTCATCGCCACCTCGTGCTGCAGCTGGAACAGGCGCAGCCGCGCCCGCTCGTTGAACCAGGTGCAGACCGCGCTGGCAATGGCCGAGAACAGGATGAACAGGCTGTTGGTGTAGAGCTTGCCGGGTTCGGCCACGCCATCGGGGTGGAGCATGCAGGCCATCAGGTAGAGCACCAGTGTGAGCACACCGAAGCCGATGCCCTCGAACAGCGTGATCGGCAGGATGATGCCCACCGCGTACATGGCCAAGTGCAGGCCAACAAAGTAGATCGACTCGACCCCACTGGTCAACCAGATCATCCAGGCGATCATCATCTGCGGCAGCACCAGCCAGGTCATGGTGAGCACCCGCACCTGCTGCGCCCCCATCCGGGTGTAGAGCAGCATCAGGATGCCCAGGGTCAGGCAGGCCACCAGCAGACGCAGCAGGAAGAACTCGATCAACCACTCCGGATAGGAGAAATAGTCCAGCCCCACCCCCGCGAGCACCAGCCCGATGGAGGTGATGCTGCCGGCCTTGCTGTAGGCGAGCCGGAACGCCGACAGCTGACGCTCGTAGGACGCGGTGTCCCTGGCGATCATGCAGTGTCCAGGGGGACGCGCCCCGTCAGCGTGGTTTCCGCGAACACGTTGACACCGGTCTGGTCGGTGTACAGGTCGATCGCCGCCCCGACCTCGGACATCACGGAGGTCATCTGCGCCTCGTCGCGGTAGATCAGATGCCACTCCAGCAGGTGCTCCATGCCATGGCGCTCGGGGTTGCTCGAGTGCACATTGGTCAGCAGCATGCGGGCGCCCGGTGCGGAGCGGGACATGAAATAGCGGATCAGCCGGGTGCAGACCTTGTCGGACAGGTAATCGAACAGGCCCGCGCAGTAGATGAAGTCAAAACCCCGGCCGCCCTCCAGCTCCTGCGACTGGGCCGGGCGCTTGAGCAGGTCGTGCACCGACTCCTGAACATAGTTCACCTCGACCCGCCGACCGGTCTCGGCCATCACCGCCTCGATGCGTTCGCGCGTGTAGTCCAGGGTCTCGCGGCTGAAGTCCAGCAGCGTGAAGCTCAGGCGGCTCAGGTCCGCGCCGGAGGCAATCAGCCGCTGCAGCTCGACAGCCGGGCCGCAACCCACGTTGAGGATGCGCACCTGGCGCCCTTCCTGCTCGCCCAGGGCCACGGCACGCCGGAGGTAGTCGACCAGGATGTTGATGCGGTTGCGGTGCGCCTCGGCCACCGCCGCCCGCAGGAAGGTCGCGTTGACCAGCTGGATGTAGGTGCTGCCGCCCTGCCGCGGGTCGCCCAGCAGCTGATTGACCATCTCGTAGTCGCCGGCGTAGCCCAGGGGCTTGGCGAAGGTGCGATAGACGAAGGGCGCCCGCAGCACCAGCGGGTGCAGCGCCGCCTGGGCGTAGCTGCGGTGCAACAGGGCATCTTCCGCAGGCACGCTGGCGGCCTCGCTTTCCAGCCGCACCAGGAAGCTCTTGCCCTTGGTCATCAGGGGTTCGGCCATGGCCCAGAACACGGCATCGGTCAGCCGGCCGTCCTCGCCCTTGGGCAGCGAGTCCAGCATGTCGGCCTGGTCGATCCAGCGCGCGGTCTCGGACAGGAAGGCCCGGAACTCGCTGACCGCCACCTGGTAGCTCTCCTTGACCCGGAAGCGCTGCTCCCAGTCCTCGACAAAACGGGCAGCCTCCATGCCAACCTCCCGCACATTGCCACGTGCCAGGTTGAGGTCCGACCACTCGTCAATCAGGGCCAGCGAGACCACCGCCATCAGGCCGGTGTTGAGCAGGCTCACCACCACGGCTTTGCCCTGGTAGATGGCGCGCTCGCCGGAGCGGATCACTAGGTCGCTGAGCACCTCGCTGACCTGGACGATGGAATAGGGGTTGTAGATCTCCATCACCAGCGAGCGGCGCTGGAGACTGGTCAGCGTGCCGCGCGCGGCTTCGCCTTGGCTGTTTCGGAAGGTGACAACAGGATCAAAGGGGCGCTGGGGTTGCACGGTGGTTGGATGTCAACAGTGGTGGGGCGAATCGCCCCGATCGGAAGCTCCCAATCTGCCAGTGTAGTCATCTGTGACCTGTTTCACGGCCACCACTGTCGCCCAAAAGCCGCTGCGGCGCAAAAAAACCCGGGGCGGATACCGGACCGGGTTTCAGACCTTATGTTCTCGATTTCCGTAGCACTCAGGCCAGCAGGGCATTGACCCGTCGGACGTAGGTGGCCGGATCGTCGGGCAGACCGCCCTCGGCCAGCAGCGCCTGGTCGAACAGGATGTGGGCCAGGTCGTCGAAGTGCGCCGAGCCATCGAGCTTCTTCACCAGGGGGTGCGCCGGGTTGACTTCCAGCGTGGGCTTGGCGTCCGGCGCTTTCTGCCCCGCGGCCTTGAGCATGCGGGCGAGCTGGCTGGAAAGCTCGCCCTCGCCCACCACCAGACAGGCGGCCGAATCCACCAGCCGGGTGGTCACGCGCACGTCGCTGGCCTTGTCCTTGAGGGTTTCCTTGAGCTTGTCGAGCACCGGCTTGAAGCTCTCGGCGGCCTCTTCGGCCGCTTTCTTCTCTTCCTCGTCCTGCAGCTCGCCCAGGTCCACAGCGCCCTTGGCCACGCTTTGCAGTGGCGTGCCGTCGAACTCGGGCAGGAAGGACAGCGCCCACTCGTCCACACGGTCGGTCATCAGCAGCACCTCGATGCCCTTCTTGCGGAAGAGTTCGAGCTGCGGGCTGTTTTTGGCTGCGGCCAGCGTGTCGGCGGTGATGTAGTAGATGGCCTTCTGGCCGTCCTTCATGCGGGCCTTGTAGTCGGCCAGCGACACCGCCACCGCGTCGCTGGTGGTGCTGGCAAAGCGCAGCAGCTTGGCCAGCTTGTCGCGGTTGGAGAAGTCCTCGCCCAGGCCTTCCTTGAGCACGGCGCCGAACTCGGCGTAGAAGGTGGCGTACTTGTCGACATCCTTGGACAGGTCGTCCAGCATGGTGAGCACACGGCGGGTGTTGCCCTCGCGGATCGCCTTGACGTCGCGGCTTTCCTGCAGCAGCTCGCGGCTGACGTTCAGCGGCAGGTCGGCCGAATCGACCACGCCCTTGAGCCAGCGCAGGTAGGCGGGCATGAGGCTCTCGGCCTCGTCCATGATGAACACACGCCGCACGTAGAGCTTGATGCCGGCCTTGCGGTCGCGGTTCCACAGGTCCATCGGCGCCTTGGACGGGATGTAGAGCAGCTGCGTGTACTCGGTGCTGCCCTCGACACGGTTGTGGCTCCAGGCCAGCGGGTCGGCCTGGTCGTAGCTGATGTTCTTGTAGAACTCGGCGTACTGCTCGTCGCTGATGTCCTTCTTGCTGCGCGCCCACAGCGCGTTGGCCGAGTTGGCGGGCTCCCACTCGTCGCGGGTGATGTACTCGCTCTTCTCCGCGTCCCACTCTTCCTTCTGCATCAGGATGGGCAGGCTGATGTGGTCGGAGTACTTGGTGATGAGCGACTTGAGCTTCCAGTGGCTCAGGAACTCGGTCTTGTCCTCGCGGATATGCAGGGTGATGGTGGTGCCGCGCGCGGCGCGCTCGATGGTCTCGACCTCGAAGTCGCCCGTGCCGCCGCTGGTCCAGCGCACGCCCTCGGCCGCCGGCAGGCCGGCGCGGCGGCTTTCGACCACGATCTTGTCGGCCACGATGAAGCCCGAATAGAAGCCCACGCCGAACTGGCCGATCAGCTGCGCGTCCTTCTTCTGGTCGCCGCTGAGGTGACTCATGAAGTCGCGGGTGCCGCTCTTGGCGATGGTGCCCAGGTGCTCGACCGCCTCGGCCTGGCTCATGCCGATGCCGTTGTCGGTGATGGTGATGGTTTTCGCGTTTTTGTCGAAGGCCACCCGCACGTCGAGGTTGGGGGCGTCCTCGAACAGCGCGGCGTTGTTCAGCGCCTCGAAGCGCAGCTTGTCGCAGGCGTCCGAGGCGTTGGAGACCAGCTCGCGCAGGAAGATCTCAGGGTTGGAATACAGCGAATGGGTGACCAGGTGCAGCAGCTGGGCCACCTCGGCCTGGAAGGAGAGGGTCTGTTTGCTCATGCTTGGAGGACTGTCAAAAGGAATGAGGGGCCGTGCCACCCGCGCCGGACCGGCCGGGAGGCACTCGCGAGGGCGCAATTATGGGCAGGCCGCGCGATTTCAAGCCGGGGTGGCCAGCCAGGCCTGCAGCTGGGCGGCCACCCTCGGGCTGGACAGCAGGTCCAGGTGCCCGGTCCGGTAGACGGTGCACAGGTGATCGGGCGCCAGCGCCAGCCGCATCGACGGGTCCTCATGGCGGCCCAGCGCGCTGTCCAGCGGCACCAGGCCGTCGCCGGTGAGGCGCTCGGCCAGCCGGCTGCGTTGCCCGGCCAGGGTGGCCGCCACCGCATAGCAGTCCACCCCCTCGGGCAGCGGCAAGGGCAGACGGTGGTCGGCGCCCGAGGCAAAGCGGTCGCGCCCCTGCCAGTCGGCGTGCTGCACATGGCCGTGTCGCAGGTCGGTGATGCCCGCGCTGCGGAGCTGGCCGAGCCGTGCGAATGGCGCGGTGAAGGGGTTGGAGGCCAGCAGCCAGTCGGCCCCGTGGCCGGCACGCTCCAGCGGCGCACCGTGATGCGGGGTGCCCAGGAAGACCAGCTCGCGCAGCGGCTGCGTCCACGACAGGCCTGCCGCCTGGCCCACCGCCACCGCCGAACGGGCCACCAGCCCACCCATGCTGTGGCCGACGATCGTGATGCGCTCCGGCGGCACGGGCCACGCGGCCACCAGCTGCTCCAGCAGCAGCGCCAGCGCGCGCCCGTTGACCGAAATGTGCAGGCCGCTGTTGTAGCGCAGGTAGACGGGCGTGGCGCCCAGCGCCTCTGCCAGGAACTCACCGTGGTCGTGGCCGCTGCGGCGCCATTGGGTGTCGTTCATGCACAGGCCGTGGATCAGCAACACAAGGTGCGCGCCGGCGCCGGGCAGCTGGGTTTTCAGCGCATCGGGTCCCAGCGACAGCGTTACCCCGCCGGCGCGCAGCTCCATGGCCTGCGCCAGCGGGTTACCCAGGACCTGCAGCCGGTCGCCCAGCACACCGTTGAGTGCGGCCAGCACCGCCTCGCGCTGCGGTGAGGCCTCGGGATAGGACGTCGGGTCGTCCATCAACGGCAGCAGCAGGCCCAGCGCAGCGTTCGTGCCCCAACCCGCCAGCCGGGTCACGCCGCGCACGGCCTGGTAGATCTGTCCCGTCAGGCCGCCGGTTTGTTCACCCGTGGCGCCACCGGACAGCCCCAACCGCCGGTGCACCGCCTGGTGCACAGCCTCGGTGAGGTTGATGACGCCATAGGTGCCCTGGACCGCCAGCTGGGCTGCAGCCTGCAGGTCGGACGGGCGAATGTGGCGCAGAACGGCGCGACGCTGCGGTTCGGTCGGGATGGGCTTGGTCATGGGGCATTGTGGGCGCCAGGGTCCGCCGGCGATGGATGCGCCCCTCTAACGCCGCCCCTCTCAGAATCCCTCTCCAGCCCCCAGGTAGCGCCACTGCCCGACCGGCAGGTTGCCCAGCATCACCCGCCCGATGCGGATGCGCTTGAGGCCGACCACGTGCAGGCCCACCTGCTCGCACATGCGGCGGATCTGGCGCTTCTTGCCTTCCTTGAGCACAAAGCGCAGCTGCTCGGGGTTCTGCCAGTCGACCTGCGCCGGCTTCAAGGGCTGCTCGTCCAGGCTCAGGCCGTGGCGCAACAGCGCCAGCCGTTCGGTCGGGAACACGGCCTGCACGTCCTGCGTGACCACGCCCGCGCCCCTGGGGCCGTTCGGTGCCCAGTGCACGCGCACCAGGTATTCCTTCTCGACACCGGAGTCCTCACCGATCAGGGTGCGGGCGACGCGCCCGTCCTGCGTGAGCACCAGCAGGCCGGTGGAGTCGATGTCCAGCCGGCCTGCTGGCGCCAGGCCGCGGGTGTGCACCGCCTCGAAGCGGCGGCCGCTGCGGTCCTCGCGCCAGTGGCTCTGGGGTTTGATGAGCACGGCCGCGCTCTCGTGGCCGTCCTCGGGCAGGCCGCTCACATAACCCACCGGCTTGTGCAGCAGGATGGTGACCTGCCCCGCCTGCTGGTGACGCGCCTGCGGCAGCACCTCCACGTGCGCGTCGGGCGGCACCGGCTGGCCCATGACGGCGGGCTGGCCATTGACCAGCACCCAGCCGCGCGCGATCCATTCGTCGGCCTCGCGGCGCGAGCACAGGCCCAGCTCGGCCATGCGCTTGTTCAGGCGGATCTCGCCGTTGGCGTTGCCGACACGGGCCAGGTCGGGCCTCGGGTCGCGCGGGGGGCGCGGGGCCGCACGCTCGGGGCGCGGCGGCGGCGCGCTGCGTGAACCTTCCGTGCGAGGCCGCGCCGCCGGTCCGCGGGAGGAATCTTCGCGGCTCGGCCGGTCACCAGCTGGTTTGTTCGCCGCCCAGGCGGCATCGCGCGCGGCCCGTTCGGCCCGCACCTCAGAAAGGGGGCGGGCCCGGGCGGGGCCGCGGGGGCGCACCGGGGCGCGGGGGGCCGCCGGCTTCCCGGCCACGGGTGGGGCCTTGAGCTGCAAGGTCTTGGGTTTGTCGGTCATGCCCCGATGATCCCATGGCCATGCCGGCCGGCTACAGCGCCCCTGATCGCAGCGACGAAAGGTCCAGCACCCGCAAGCCCCCGTACTCCACCCGGATCCACCCCTTGTCGGCCAGCGCGGTCAGCGCCTCGTTCACCCGCTGGCGCGACAGGCCGACCAGGTAGGCCAGTTCCTGCTGGGTGATGCGCAGCACGCCGCCCACGTTGGGCGAGAGCAGAGGGTGGAACAGCGCGGCCAGGTTGCGCGCCACACGCAGGTCGGGGCTGGAGATGCGGTCGATCTCGCGCGCGGCGATGAACTGACCCAGCCGCTCGTTGAGCTGGTTCATCACGAAGCGATTGAAGCCGATCGAATGGTCGAGCAGCCAGTGGAAGGTGTCGACCGGCAGGCCCGCGACGCGGCTCTTGCGCAGGGCCTGGATGTTGTAGCGGTAGATCTCGCGCTTGAGCACCGTGCCCTCGCCGAACCAGCCGCCGGGCGCCACGCCGGTGAACGTGATCACCGCGCCCTGCGAATCGTCGTTGCTCATCTTGAGCAGGCCATCGAGCAGGCCGAACCAGTAGGTGACGGGCCGACCGATGCGGCAGATGTACTCGCCCACCTGCACCTCGTTGACCACCAGCGCCCCGAGCGCACGCTCGCGCTCGTCGGCCATCAGCTCCTTGAGCCAAGGGATTTCCGACAGCTCGCTCTCGGACGCGGGCCGCGCACTGGCGCGCAGCGCGGAGCCGGAACGGGGGTGCTTGGCAGAGACCATGGGCGGCGTTCGACTAGGGAAAGTCCTAGCTGGGTTGATCCCTCAATTGTCGTCGCACCGACAACATAACGTCAAACATCGGCCTACTATCCGCCCCATTGGCAACCGACCGTCACCGTCTTCCTGCCCCGTTCGGCGGAGGACCCAAGGAGACAAGCACATGCAAACCACCTTCCCCCGGCTGCTGCTGGACCACGCAACCCGGCGCCCCGACGCGCCGGCGATGCGTGAGAAGGAATACGGCATCTGGCAGACCACCAGCTGGTCGGGCATGGCCCGGCTGGTCGAGGCCATCGCCTGCGGCCTGCACCAAGCCGGTCTGACCCGCGGCGAGCACCTGGTGGTGATCGGCGCCAACCGCCCGCGGCTTTACGCCACCATGCTGGCTGCGCAGTCGCTGGGTGCGATTCCGGTGCCGCTCTACCAGGACGCAGTGGCCAACGAGTGCGTGTTCCCGATCAACAACGCCGAGGTGCGCTTCGCGGTGGTGGAGGACCAGGAGCAGGTCGACAAGATGCTGGAGATCCAGCCCCAGTGCCCGCAGCTGGCGCACATCTTCTACGACGACCCGCGCGGCCTGCGCAACTACGACCAGCCCGGCCTGGGCGGGCTTGAAGAGCTGGTCGGCGCCGGCCAGGCCTTTGCGAAGGCACACCCCGGCTTCTTCCGCGAGGAGATCGAGAAGGCGCAGCCGGACGACGTGGCCGCGATGTTCTTCACCTCGGGCACCACCGGCAATCCCAAGGGCGTGGTCCACACCCACAACACGCTGATCGACCGCGCGGCGGTGGGCGCGCGCTTCGACAAGCTGACCGAGAAGGACGAGGTGCTGGCCTACCTGCCGCCCGCCTGGATCGGGCAGAACATCTTCAGCTACGCGCAGTGGCTGGTGGCCGGCTACGTGGTGAACTGCCCCGAGTCTGGCGCCACCGTCACCATCGACCTCAAGGAAGTTGGACCCACCTACTACTTCGCGCCGCCGCGGGTCTTCGAGGGCCTGCTGACCACGGTGATGATCCGCATGGAAGACGCGGGCGCGCTCAAACGCAAGATGTTCCACGCCTTCATGGACGTGGCGCGCCGCGTCGGCCCGGCCAAGATGGACGGCAAGCCCGTCGGCTTCATGGACAACCTGAAGTACGCGCTGGGCAACTTCTTCGTCTACGGCCCTCTGCGCAACAGCCTGGGCATGAGCCGGGTGCGGGTGGCCTACACCGCGGGCGAGGCCATTGGTCCCGACCTGTTCAGCTTCTACCGCTCCATCGGCATCAACCTCAAGCAGCTTTACGGCTCCACCGAGACCGCTGTGTTCGTCTGCCTGCAGCCCGACCACGAGGCGCGCGCCGACACCGTGGGCGTGCCCTGCGAGGGCGTGGAGATCAAGCTGTCCGAGACCGGCGAGATCCTGGTCAAGTCGCCCGGCCTGCTCAAGGAGTACTACAAGAACCCCAAGGCCACCGAAGAAGTGCTCACGGCCGACGGCTGGTACCACACCAGCGACGCCGGCTTCATCGACGCCTCGGGCCACCTCAAGATCATCGACCGCGTCAAGGACGTCGGCCGGATCAAGGGCGGCGCCAACGATGGCGCCATGTTCGCGCCCAAGTACGTCGAGAACAAGCTCAAGTTCTTCTCGCAGATCAAGGAAGTCGTGGCCTACGGCGACCAGCGCGAGAAGGTCTGCGTGATGGTCAACATCGACTTCGAGGCCGTGGGCAACTGGGCCGAGCGCCGCAACCTGCCCTACGCCGGCTACACCGATCTGGCACAGAAGCCCGAGGTGTACGAGCTGATCCGCGAGTGCGTGGAGAAGGTCAACGCCGACCTCAGCCGCGACGCCCTGCTCGCCGGCAGCCAGATCAGCCGGTTCCTGGTGCTGCACAAGGAGCTGGACGCCGACGACGGCGAACTCACCCGCACCAACAAGGTCCGCCGCGGCTTCATCGCCGAGAAGTACAGCGTGCTCGTGGACGCTCTCTACAGCGGCAAGGCCGAGCAGTACATCGAAACCCAGGTCAAGTTCGAGGACGGTCGCACCGGCAGCGTGAGCGCCACGCTGAAGATCAGCGACGCCAAGACGTTCGCACCCGTGAAAGCAGCAGCATGAGCAAGAAAATCGGCGACGTCATCCTCGACGTCCAGAACATCAGCCTGCGCTTCGGTGGCGTGAAGGCGCTCACCGACATCTCGTTCAACGTCAAGGAACACGAGATCCGCGCCATCATCGGTCCCAACGGCGCCGGCAAGAGCTCGATGCTCAACTGCATCAACGGCGTCTACCAGCCGCAGGAAGGCCAGATCACCTTCCGCGGCCAGCACTTCAAGCACATGAACAGCCGCCAGGTGGCGGAGATGGGCATCGCGCGCACCTTCCAGAACCTGGCGCTGTTCAAGGGCATGAGCGTGATCGACAACATCATGACCGGCCGCAACCTGCGCATGAAGAGCAACCTGTTCCTGCAGGCGCTGCGCATCGGCCCGGCGCAGAAGGAAGAAGAGAAGCACCGCGAGTTCGTCGAGCACATCATCGACTTCCTCGAGATCCAGGCCTTCCGCAAGACCCCTGTGGGCCAGCTGCCCTACGGCCTGCAAAAACGCGTCGACCTCGGCCGCGCGCTGGCGATGGAGCCGCAGGTGCTGCTGCTGGACGAACCCATGGCCGGCATGAACCTGGAAGAGAAGCAGGACATGAGCCGCTTCATCCTGGACGTAAACGACGAGTTCGGCACCACCATCGTGCTGATCGAGCACGACATGGGCGTGGTGATGGACATCAGCGACCGCGTGGTGGTGCTGGACTACGGCAAGAAGATCGGTGACGGCACCCCGGAAGAGGTGCGCAACAACGAAGAAGTCATCAGCGCGTACCTCGGTACCTCGCACTGAACGGAGACAACACCATGGGATTCTTTCTTGAAACACTGCTCGGCGGCCTGATGGCCGGCATGCTGTATTCGCTGGTGGCGCTGGGCTTCGTGCTGATTTTCAAGGCCTCGGGCGTCTTCAACTTCGCGCAGGGCGCGATGGTGCTGTTCGCTGCGCTGGCCATGGCCCGCTTCTCGGAATGGATTCCGCAGTGGCTGGGGCTGGAGAGCAAGCTGCTGGGCAACGTGCTCGCCTTCTTCATCGCGGCCGGCTGCATGTTCATCCTGGCCTGGCTGATCGAGCGTCTGGTGCTGCGCCACCTGGTGAACCAGGAAGGCGTGACGCTGCTGATGGCCACGCTGGGCATCACCTACTTCCTCGACGGCCTGGGCCAGACCATCTTCGGTTCGGACATCTACCCGATCGATGTCGGCATGCCCAAGGACCCGGTGTTCCTGTTCGAGAACGTGTTCGAGGGCGGCGTGCTGGTGAACCAGGAGGACATCATCGCCGCCGTCATCGCGGCCTGCCTGGTCGCCGTGCTGTCGCTGTTCTTCCAGAAGACCAGCACTGGCCGCGCCCTGCGCGCGGTGGCCGACGACCACCAGGCGGCCCAGTCCATCGGCATTCCGCTCAACCGCATCTGGGTCATCGTCTGGTGCGTGGCCGGCATCACCGCCCTGGTGGCCGGGATCATCTGGGGCTCCAAGCTGGGCGTGCAGTTCTCGCTGACCACCGTGGCCCTGCGCGCCCTGCCCGTGATCATCCTCGGCGGCCTGACCTCGGTGCCCGGCGCCATCATCGGCGGCCTGATCATTGGCGTGGGAGAGAAGCTCTCGGAGGTCTACCTCGGCCCCATGGTCGGCGGCGGTATCGAGATCTGGTTTGCGTATGTGCTGGCGCTCGTGTTCCTTCTCTTCAGGCCCCAGGGCCTGTTCGGCGAGAAGATCATTGACCGCGTGTAAGGAGACAAGAACATGTTCTATCGCGAAAACGGCCAGTTCAAGACCTCCTACCGCGCCGACCAGCAGATCTTCCCGATCGCGCAGGACCGCTGGGCCATCCTCGCCCTGATCGCCTTCGCCTTCGTCGGCGTGCCGATGCTGGCCGACGAGTACCTGTTCCGCGCCATCCTGATCCCGTTCCTGATCCTGGCGCTGGCCGCCCTGGGTGTGAACATCCTGGTGGGCTACTGCGGACAGATTTCGCTGGGTTCCGGTGCCTTCATGGCGGTGGGCGCCTACATGGCCTACAACACCTACATCCGCATCGACGGCATGCCGCTGATCGTGGCCCTGCTGGCCGGGGGCTTCTTCGCCACGCTGGTGGGCATGTTCTTCGGCATCCCCAGCCTGCGCGTCAAGGGGCTGTACCTGGCGGTGGCCACGCTGGCGGCACAGTTCTTCTGCGACTGGGCCTTCCTGCGCATCGGCTGGTTCACCAACAACAACGCCTCGGGTTCGGTCTCTGTGTCCAACCTGCAGGTGTTCGGCATGGCCATCGACACCCCGCTGGAGAAGTACCTGTTCTGCCTGGCCTTCCTCGTGGTGTTCGCCCTGCTGGCCAAGAACCTGGTGCGCTCGGCCATCGGCCGCGAGTGGATGGCGATCCGTGACATGGACGTGGCCGCCGCGGTGATCGGCATCCGCCCGATGTACGCCAAGCTGTCGGCCTTCGCGGTCAGCTCTTTCATCATCGGCGTGGCCGGTGGCCTGTGGGGCTTCGTGCACCTGGGCTCCTGGGAGCCGGCCGCCTTCTCGATCGACCGCTCGTTCCAGCTGCTGTTCATGGTGATCATCGGCGGCATGGGCTCGATCATGGGCAGCTTCTTCGGCGCCGCCTTCATCGTGTTGCTGCCGATCTTCATCGAGCGCATCAGCCTGCTGGTCGGGCTGTCGACCGCCGCTGCGGCCCACATGACCTTCATGGTCTTCGGCGCGCTGATCGTCTGGTTCCTGATCGTGGAACCTCACGGCCTGGCCAAGCTCTGGAGCATTGGCAAGCAGAAGCTTCGCCTCTGGCCCTTCCCCCACTGATTCCCTGTTGAACGTCGGTTTTTGTGTGTGCCTGACCTGTCCTTAAGGAGACAAAGCGATGAAAGTACGTAACCTGGTTCTCTCCGTGTCGCTGGCCTGTGCCGCCCTTTCGGGCGCCGTGGTCCCGACGGCTGCCATGGCCCAGGCCAAGGAGCAGTTCTTCCCTGTCCTGGTGTACCGCACCGGTGCCTACGCCCCCAATGGCGTCCCGTTCGCCAACGGCTATGTCGACTACCTCAAGTTGGTGAACGCCCGCGGCGGCATCAACGGCGTGAAGGTCAGCTGGGAAGAGTGCGAAACCGGCTACGCCACCGACAAGGGCGTGGAGTGCTACGAACGCCTCAAGGGCAAGGGCGCCACCGTGTTCCAGCCGCTGTCCACCGGCATCACCTTCGCCCTGACCGAAAAGGCCCCGGTCGACAAGATCCCTCTGATCACCGCGGGTTACGGCCGCAGCGAATCGGCCGACGGCGGTGTGTTCAAGTGGAATTTCCCGCTGGCGGGCACCTACTGGGTGGCCGGCGACGTGATCATTCAGGACATCGCCAAGAAGGAAGGTGGCGCCGCCAACCTCAAGGGCAAGCACATCGCGCTGGTCTACCACGACAGCCCCTTCGGCAAGGAAGCCATCCCCATCCTGCAGGAACGCGCCGCCATGCACGGCTACAAGCTGAGCCTGCTGCCGGTGACCCACCCGGGCGTGGAACAGAAGTCGACCTGGCTGCAGATCCGCCGCGACCGCCCCGACTACGTCATCAACTGGGGCTGGGGCGTGATGAACTCGACCCTGCTCAAGGAAGCCCAGGCCACCGGCTATCCGCGCGAAAAGATCTACGGCGTGTGGTGGGCCGGTGCCGAGCCCGATGTCAAGGACGTCGGCATGGGCGCCAAGGGCTACAACGCCATCACCATGCAGCACGGCACCGAGAAGGGTTCGGCCGTGGTCAAGGAAGTGCTGGAGAAGCTGCACGCCAAGGGCCAGGGCACCGGACCGAAGGAAGAAGTGGGTGACGTGCTGTACATGCGCGGCCTGTTCAGCGCCATGTTCGCTGTCGAAGGCGTGCGCCAGGCGCAGGAGAAGTTCGGCAAGGGCAAGGTCGTGACCGGCGAGCAGGCGCGCTGGGGCTATGAGAACCTGAACCTGACGCAGGCCAAGCTGGATGCGCTGGGCTTCAAGGGCGTGCTGCGCCCGATCTCCACCAGCTGCCAGGACCACATGGGCGCCAACTGGGCCCGCATCCACACCTGGGACGGAACCAAGTGGAACTTCAGCAGCGACTGGTACCAGGCCGATGAACAGATCATCAAGCCGATGGTGAAGGCTGCGGCCGACAAGTACGCCGCCGAGAAGAAGCTGACCCGCCGCGCGGCTTCCGACTGCGGCAGCTGATCGTCCCACCCCACGGTCGCTGGTTCGCCAGCGACCATTTGCAAGGCAGGTCCGCCACGCCTTGCAAATGGTCCACGAGGAAACACCATGAGCACCACTCCCACCATCGTTCTCAACGTCAACGGCATCGAGGTCATCTACAACCACGTGATCCTCGTGCTCAAGGGCGTGTCGCTGAACGTGCCCGAAGGCAAGATCGCAGCCATCCTGGGCGGCAACGGCGCGGGCAAGACGACCACGCTGCGCGCCATCTCCAACCTGCTCAAGGGCGAGCGCGGCGAGGTCACCAAGGGCAGCATCGAGTTGCGCGGCGAGCGCATCGAAAACTTGTCGCCGGCCGACCTCGTCAACCGCGGTGTGGTGCAGGTGATGGAGGGGCGCCACTGCTTCGCGCACCTGACCATCGAAGAGAACCTGATGACCGGCTCCTACACGCGCACCGACAAGGCCGAGGTCGCGCGCAACCTGGAGAAGGTCTACAACTACTTCCCGCGCCTGAAGACGCGCCGCACCTCGCAGGCGGCCTACACGTCTGGCGGCGAGCAGCAGATGTGCGCCATCGGCCGCGCGCTGATGGCCAACCCCAGCGTGGTGCTGCTGGACGAGCCCTCGATGGGCCTGGCGCCTCAGATCGTGGAGGAGGTGTTCGAGATCGTGAAGGACCTCAACACCAAGGAAAAGGTTACCTTCCTGCTGGCCGAGCAGAACACCAACATGGCCCTGAAGTACGCCGACTACGGCTACATCATGGAAAGCGGCCGCATCGTGATGGACGGCGCCGCCAGCGACCTGCGCAACAACGAGGACGTCAAGGAGTTCTACCTGGGCATGGGCGGCGGCGAGCGCAAGAGCTTCAAGGATGTCAAGAGCTACAAGCGCCGCAAACGCTGGCTGGCCTGACCCACCTCACCTCAACCATTTGGCTTGCACCATGAGCGAACACTTCGACGCCCTGGAAACCCGATCGCCCGCCGAACGCGAGGCGGCGCAGATGGCGGCCCTGCCGGGCCAGCTGACCCACGCCAAGCAGAACAGCGCGGCGTATGCCGACATCCTGCGCGACATCGACGTGACGGGCATCAACAGCCGCACCGCGCTGACCCGCATCCCGGTGACGCGCAAGAGCGAGCTGCTGGAGCGCCAGAAGGCCAAGCGGCAGCACGACGCCTTTGGTGGTTTCTCGGCCCTGGTGCGCGGCCCGGCCATGTCGCGCATCTTCGCCAGCCCGGGCCCCATCTACGAACCCGAGGGCACGGGCAAGGACTACTGGCGCGCCGGTCGGGCGCTGTTCGCAGCGGGCTTTCGCGCCGGCGACCTGGTTCACAACAGCTTCAGCTACCACATGACGCCTGGCGCGTTCATCCTCGAATCGGGCGCGCATGCCGTGGGCTGCACCGTGTTTCCTGGCGGCGTCGGCCAGACTGAACAGCAGCTCGAAGCCATGGTCGACCTCAAGCCCAATGCCTACACCGGCACGCCCAGCTTCCTGCGCATCCTGCTGGAGAAGGCGGCCGAATCGGGCATCACCCTGCCCAGCCTGACCAAGGCCTCGGTCGGTGGCGAGGCCTGCCCGCCCAGCCTGACCGCCTGGTTCAAGGAAAGGGGTGTGGACGTCTACCAGACCTACGCCACCGCCGACCTGGGCCTGGTGGCCTACGAGACTGCGGCGCGCGAAGGCCTGGTGCTGGACGAGAGCGTGATCGTCGAGATCGTGCGCCCCGGCACCGGCACGCCGGTGGATGAAGGTGAGGTGGGCGAACTGGTGGTGACTACCCTCAACACAGCCTACCCGCTGATCCGCTTCGGCACGGGCGATCTCTCGGCCATCCTCCCGGGCCAGTGTCCCACCGGTCGCACCGCGCCGCGCATCAAGGGCTGGATGGGCCGCGCCGACCAGACCACCAAGATCAAGGGGATGTTCGTGCACCCCTCGCAGGTGGCCGAGATCGCCCGACGCTTCCCCGAGGTGAAAAAGGCACGCCTGGTGGTCAGCGGCGAGATGGCCAGCGACACAATGTGTCTGCAGGTCGAAGCCACCGAAGTCGGCGACGGCTTGCGCGAGCGCATCGAGGCCGCGATCCGGGAGGTGACCAAACTGCGCGGCGACGTGCAGGTGGTGCGTCCCGGCAGCCTGCCCAACGACGGCAAGGTGATCGAAGACGCACGCAGCTACAAGTGAGCGCAGGCCCATCAGGCAAAGGGTTTCCCCCGAGGCCCGGCTAAGTAATTTCCGCCATTTCCGGCGAGGTGTTGCGCACTACCATGCGTCTCTGAACATCCCCCCATAGGAGCACCCGCATGAAGAAGATTCTGGCCTTTGCCCTGACCGCCGCCATTTCGGCCGGCGCCTTCGCCCAAGGTTTCCCCAGCAAGCCCATCACCCTGGTGGTGCCCTTTGCCGCTGGTGGTCCTACCGACCTCGTGGCGCGCCAGCTCGCCGAAGCCATGCGCAAGCCGCTGGGCGGCGCTTCCGTCGTGGTCGAGAACGCTGCCGGCGCCGGTGGCACCATCGGTGCCGCCAAGGTGGCCCGCGCTGCGCCGGACGGCCACACCCTGCTGGTCTGGCACATCGGCATGGCCGCCACCGCCAGCCTCTACCGCAAGCTACCCTACAAGCCGCTGGAAGACTTCGAATACCTGGGCATGATCAACGACGTGCCGATGACCCTCATCGGTTCGCCCAAGCTGCCCGCCAGCACCTACCGCGATTTCGAGAACTACATCCGCGCCAACGGCGGCAAGCTGAATCTGGCACACGCCGGCCTGGGTTCCGCCTCACACCTGTGCGGCCTGATGTGGCAATCGGCAGTCAAGCTGGACAAGGCCATGACCACCATCGCCTACCGCGGCACGGGTCCGGCCATGAACGACCTGATTGGCGGCCAGGTGGACGTGATGTGCGACCAGACCACCAACACCACCGCACAGATCGAAGGCGGTCGCGTCAAGGCCTTCGCCGTCACCACGGCCAAGCCGCTGTCTGGCCACAAGCTGCTCAAGGACTACCCGTCGCTGCAGGAGATGGGCCTCAAGGGCTTCAACCTGACCATCTGGCACGCCATGTACGCACCGAAGGGCACGCCGGCCGACGTGCAGAAGAAGCTCAACGACGCCTTGCAGGTCGCACTGAAGGACCCGGACTTCATCAAGAAGCAGAACGAGCTGGGCGCCATCGTCGTCACCGACAACCGCGTGACCCCGGCCGGTCACAAGGCCTTCGTCTCCAGCGAAATCACCAAGCTCAAGACCGTGATCGACGCCGCCGGCGAATTCGCCGACTGACGCCCCACGTCCGGGTCGTCGACCCGGTCAAAGAACGACAGCCCGCTGATGCGGGCTGTTTCATTTCCGGGACCAGGGCCTTGGGCGCCTCATACGCCCCACACGACCTCGACCTCGGCCTTGGCACAGCGCTGAAGCATCTCGATGAACGGCGCGCTGCGCATGCGCAGGCTGACCGCCTCGAACTGCGGCACCGGTTCGCCCTTGGCCAGCGCCTCTTCCTTCATCTGCTGCTGAGCCGCTTCTTCCGCCTGAGCCGCCGCGCGCAGGGCGGCGATGGCACCAGGCATTTCTTCGGGCCGGATGATGCCGGAGGTGGAGGGGTCCTTGCCCAGGATGTCCAGGATGTGCTTGCCGCTGGGCGCCAGCATCACCAGATCGCCGGTTTCGCGGGACTTGAATCGGTACAGGGACATTCGGGGCTCCTCCTCTGAGATCACAGCACAGCATTCTTGCACCGTTCGGCGGGAAGCCCGCCCGCCCCTTCCCCCCTGCGGGTTAACCCGGTTGCCCTTGATTAGTTCAAGCCTAAACTAATCAGGCATGAACACACCCACTCCAGCGCTGCGGCGCATCCTGTGCATCGGTGGTGGCCCGGCGGGCCTCTATTTCGGTCTGCTCATGAAGCGGCGCTTCCCGGCACTGGAGGTGACGGTGGTCGAGCGCAACCGGCCGTACGACACCTTCGGCTGGGGCGTGGTGTTCTCCGACCAGACCCTGGTCAACCTGCGCCGGGCCGACCCCGAGACCGCACAGGCCATGCAGGATGCGTTCAACCACTGGGACGACATCGAGGTGTTCTACAAGGGCGCCAGCGTGCGCTCCGGTGGCCACGGCTTCATCGGCATCGGCCGCAAACGCCTGCTCAACATCCTGCAGGAACGCTGCGAAGCCCTGGGCGTGAAGCTGGTGTTCGAGACCGATGTCACCGACGATCAGGCGCTGGCACAGCAGTACAACGCCGACCTGGTGATCGCCAGCGACGGCCTGAACAGCCGCATCCGCACGCGCTACGAAAGTACCTTCCAGCCCGACGTCGACACCCGCCTGTGCCGCTTCGTCTGGCTGGGAACGAAGAAGACGTTTGACGCCTTCACCTTCGCCTTCGAACAGACCGAGCACGGCTGGTTCCAGGCCCACGCCTACAAGTTCGATGCCGAGACCTCGACCTTCATTGTGGAAACGCCCGAGCACGTCTGGAAGGCCCACGGCATTGAGGACATGAGCCAGGAGGACGGCATCGCCTTCTGCGAGAAGCTGTTTGCGAAGTACCTAGACGGCAACGCCCTGATCAGCAACGCCAAGCACCTGCGAGGCTCGGCCAACTGGATCCGGTTCCCGCGCGTGATCTGCAACACCTGGGTGCACTGGCAGGACATTGCGGGCAAGCAGACGCCCATCGTGCTGATGGGCGACGCCGCCCACACCGCGCACTTCTCCATCGGCAGCGGCACCAAGCTGGCGCTGGAGGATGCGATCGACCTCGCCGACGAGTTCACCAATAACATCGGCGCCGAGATGGCGAGCGTGCTGCAGGGCTACGAAGCCCGCCGCAGCGTGGAGGTGCTCAAGATCCAGAACGCTGCGCGCAACTCCACCGAATGGTTCGAGCACGTCGACCGCTATACCGGCATGGAGATCCAGCAGTTCGCCTACTCGCTGCTCACCCGCAGCCAGCGCATCAGCCACGAGAACCTGCGCCTGCGCGATGCGAAGTGGCTCGAAGGCTATGAGTCGTGGTTGCAGAACCGCTCCGGTAGCCGCAGCGTCGGTGGCAAGCCGACGCCCCCTATGCTGCTGCCGCTCAAAGTGCGCGGCGTTGAACTCAAGAACCGCATCGTCGTCTCGCCCATGGCGCAGTACAAGGCGCAGGACGGCGTGGTCGGCGACTGGCACCTGATGCACCTGGGCGCGCGCGCCGTGGGCGGCGCGGCGCTGGTGATGGTCGAGATGACCAGCCCGACGCCCGAGGGCCGCATCACCCCCGGCTGTCCCGGCCTGTGGAACGAAGCGCAACAGGCGGCGCTGGCCCGCATCGTCGACTTCGCGCACCAGAACGGCGGCGCGAGGATGGGCCTGCAACTCGGCCACAGCGGTCCCAAGGGGTCGACCCAGCTCGGCTGGGAAGCGATGGACGAACCGCTGGCCACAGGCAACTGGCCGCTGCTGTCGGCCAGCGCCCTGCCCTACGGCGAACAGAACCAGGTGCCCAAGGCCATGACGCGTTCAGACATGGACGCGATGACCGCGGCCTTTGTCGAATCTACGAAGCGCGCAACGGCGGCCGGCTTCGACTGGCTGGAGCTGCACTGCGCCCACGGCTACCTGCTCTCGGCCTTCATCTGCCCGCTGACCAACCAGCGCAGCGACGAGTACGGCGGCTCGCTGGAGAACCGCTGCCGTTACCCGCTCGAAGTGTTCGCCGCCATGCGCGCCGCCTGGCCCGCCGACAAACCCATGAGCGTACGCATCTCGGCGCACGACTGGGCACCCGGTGGCAACACACCCGACGACGCGGTCGCCATCGCACGCCTGTTCAAGGCAGCGGGCTGCGACGTGATCGATGTGTCCTCGGGCCAGACCACGCGTGCTGCGAAACCGGTTTACGGCCGCATGTACCAGACCCCGTTTGCAGACCGCATCCGCAACGAGGTCGGCATCCTCACCATGGCCGTCGGTGCGATCAGCGAAGCCGACCACGCCAACAGCATCATCGGCGCCGGCCGCGCCGACCTCTGCGCCGTGGCCCGCCCTCACCTGGCCGACCCGGCCTGGACGCTGCACGAGGCCGCAAAGCTGCAGACCCGCGCCATCGACTGGCCACTGCCCTACCTCAGCGGCCGCGACCAGCTCTACCGCGAGATCGCGCGCCAGCAGGCCCTTCAGGGCGCGGTCGTGACGCAAGACCCTGCCGAAGCCCAATGACCTCCAGCACCGACACCCTCGACCTCGAAGCCCGCGCGCACAGCGAACACGCGCAGGAGCTGCGCCTGTGGCTGCGCCTGCTGGCCTGCTCGCAGCTGATCGAAAAGCGCGTGCGCACAGGGTTGCGCGAACAGTTCGACACCACACTGCCGCGCTTCGACCTCATGGCCCAGCTGGAGCGCCATCCTGAAGGCCTGAAGATGAAGGAGCTGTCGCAGCGCCTCATGGTCACTGGCGGCAACGTCACCGGCATCACCGACCAGCTGGTGGCCGAAGGGCTGGTGGAGCGCGTGGGTGTCGAGGGCGACCGCCGCGCCTTCCTCGTACGCCTCACGGCCGAAGGGCGCAGCGCCTTCGAACGCATGGCGGTGCAGCACGAGCAATGGATCGTGCAGGCCTTCGAAGGCCTCAGCCCCAAGGACCTGGACCACCTCCACAAGCTGCTGGGCAAGGTGAAGCAGCACCAATTGGAACTCGAATGAAACACCCCATCCCCGATCACAACCCCATGCGCGGCCAGTACCGCGCCGTCGCCGCCGAGCAGCCCCGCCACTTCGCGCTCAGCGTGGCCGACGGCGTGGCCACCATCACCCTGAACCGGCCCGAACGCAAGAACCCGCTGACCTTCGACTCCTACGCCGAGTTGCGCGACTGGTTCCTGGGCCTGCAGCGAGCCACCGACATCAAGGCGGTGGTGGTCACTGGCGCAGGCGGCAACTTCTGCTCGGGCGGCGACGTGCACGAAATCATCGGTCCGCTCACGAAGATGACCATGCCGGAGCTGCTGGCCTTCACCCGCATGACCGGCGCGCTGGTCAGCGCCATGCGCGCCTGCCCGCAGCCCATCGTCGCGGCGCTGGATGGTGTCTGCGCCGGCGCCGGCGCGATGATGGCGCTGGCTTCCGACCTGCGGCTGGGAACGCCCGCCGCCACGGTCGCCTTCCTGTTCACACGCGTCGGCCTGGCCGGTGCCGACATGGGCGCCTGTGCCCTGCTGCCACGCATGATCGGCCAGGGTCGCGCCAGCGAACTGCTGTTCACCGGCCGCGCCATGACCGCGCAGGAGGGCAACGCCTGGGGCTTCTTCAACGCGCTGCACGAAAGCGAAGCCCTGCTGCCCGCCGCGCACAAGCTGGCGTCGCAACTGGCGCAAGGCCCGACCTTCGCGCACGGCATGACCAAGACCATGCTGCACCAGGAATGGGCCATGACGCTCGACCAGGCCATCGAGGCTGAAGCGCAGGCCCAGGCCATCTGCATGCAGACGCAGGATTTCCGCCGCGCCTATGAGGCTTTCGCCTCCAAACAGCGACCCGTGTTTGAAGGGGACTGAGATGGTCGCCTTCGAACATCCCCATCCGCACCGCGCGCTCGCGCCGACCGCGCACCTGGAACTCCCCTTTTTCGACGATGCGCACCGGGCACTGGCCAACGGCTTGGTGGTCTGGGCGCACGAGCAGCACGTGGACGAAACCGACGACCGCGCCGCTTGCAAGGACTGGGTGCAGCGCCTGGGCGCGGCCGGCTGGCTGCGCTACTGCGTGCCAGAGGCGCACGGCGGCGCCCTTCCCGCGCTCGACTCGCGCGCGCTGGTGATCCTGCGCGAGACCCTGGCCTACCACTCCCCGCTAGCCGACTTCGCCTTCGCCATGCAGGGCCTGGGCAGTGGCGCCATCACGCTCGCCGGCACGCCTGCCCAGCAAGCGCGTTACCTCCCCGCCGTCGCCACAGGCCAGAAGATCGCAGCCTTCGCGCTGAGCGAACCCGAGGCCGGGTCCGACGTGGCGGCGATGTCCCTGCGTGCGACGCCCACCGCCAGCGGCTGGCAGCTCGACGGACAGAAGACCTGGATCAGCAATGGTGGCATGGCCGACTTCTACGTCACTTTTGCCAAAACAGAGCCCGATGCCGGCGCGCGCGGCATCAGCGCCTTCATCGTCGACGCCGACACTGCGGGCCTGGACAGCAGCGCCCACATCCAGGTGATGGCACCCCACCCGCTGGCCACACTCACCTTCAGTGGCTGCACCGTTGCGCGGGAAGCGTTGGTGGGCAACGTCAACGGAGGTTTCAAGCTCGCCATGCAGACGCTCGACATCTTCCGCGCCTCGGTCGCTGCTGCTGCCCTGGGCATGGCGCGCCGGGCCTTCGCCGAAGCGGTGGTGCACGCCAAGCAACGCAAGATGTTCGGCCAGACCCTGGGGGACTTCCAGCTCACGCAGGCACGGCTGGGCGAGATGGGCGCGCTCATAGACGCTGCCGCGTTGCTCACCTACCGCGCCGCCTGGCTGCGCGACCGCAGTTCCTCCAGCGGCGCCGGCACACCGGCCTACACCGCGGCGGCGGCGGCGGCCAAGCTCACAGCCACCGAGAACGCGCAGAAGGTCATCGACATGGCGTTGCAGATGTTCGGCGGCCGAGGTGTACAGGTGGGCAACACGGTCGAACATCTTTACCGGGACATCCGCTCGCTGCGCATCTACGAGGGCGCGAGCGAAGTGCAGTTGCTCATCCTTGGCAAACACGCCCTGAAGGCCTGAACCGGAGACACGCATGGCCCACCACCCTTCCGCCCAGACCGACCGGTTCGTGCACGACCGCCTGCCACCGCCGGACCAGTGGCCCGAGCTGCGCTACGACCTGCCTGAACTGCAGGCGCTCCCCGCGCAGCTCAACGTGGTGCAGGCGCTCTTCGACCGAGCCTTCGCTGCCGGCCAAGCGGATCGGCCGCTGTTCCGCAGCGACGAACGCACCCTGAGCTACACCCAGGCCCGCGCCGAGGTAAACCGATTCGCCAACGTGCTCGCCAGCCTGGGCCTGCAACCGGGCAACCGCGTGCTGCTGCGCGGCGGCAACTCAATCGCCATGGCACTGGCCTGGCTGGCCGTGGTGCAGAGCGGCCTGATCGCGGTGGCCACCATGCCACTGCTGCGCGCAACCGAGCTCAAGAGCATCATCGACAAGGCCCAACCATCCGCCGCGCTCTGCGACGTCAAGCTGCAGGACGAACTCAAGGCGGCACTGGCACTGAGCCCGGACACGTCCGGCCTGCCGCTGCGACTATTCAACACCGGCGACGCCGCGGTGGTGCTCGACCACTCGCTCGAAGCGCTGGCGAAACACGCCAGCGACCAGGCCACGCCCTGCCTCACCAGCGCCGACGACATCGCGCTGTTGGCGTTCACTTCCGGCACCACCGGCAGCCCGAAAGCGGCGGTGCACACCCACCGTGACGTGCTGGCCGCCTGCGAGACCTGGCCGCGCCATGTGCTGCGAGCCACGCCCGACGACATCGTCATGGGCTCTCCGCCACTGGCCTTCACCTTTGGTCTGGGAGGCCTGCTGGTGTTTCCGATGTGGGCAGGCGCCTCGGTGTACTTCCCGAGCATTCCGTACACCCCCGAGGCCATGGTCAAGCTGATCGGTCAGGTGGGCGCCACCATCTGCTACACCGCGCCGACTTTTTACCGGCAGATGGCGACGTTCGCGAAGCAGCACGGCATAGGCCGATTGCGCCTGAGCGTCAGCGCCGGTGAAGGCCTGCCCGATGCGACGCGCCAGTTGTGGAAGGAAGCGAGCGGACTGGAGATGCTGGACGGCATCGGCGCCACCGAGATGTTTCACATCTTCATTTCGGCGGTCCCCGAGGATGTCAAGCGGGGCGCTATCGGCCGTTTGGTGCCGGGCTACGAGGCGAAGATCGTCGACGATCAGGGCAAGGAGCTGCCGCGAGGCCAGGTCGGCCGCTTGGCCGTGCGTGGTCCGACCGGCTGTCGCTACCTGGACGATGCTCGTCAGACGAACTACGTTCAGGGCGGCTGGAACTTCCCCGGCGACGCATTTCTGCAGGACGAAGACGGCTACTTCATCTACCAGGCGCGCACCGACGACATGATCATCACCGCCGGGTACAACGTGGCGGGCCCCGAGGTGGAGGCCGCGCTGCTCCTGCACCCGGCGGTGGCCGAGTGCGGCGTGGTGGGCAAACCCGACGATGAGCGCGGCATGATCATCCTGGCCTACGTAGTGCTCAAGCCCGGTCAGCCCGCTGATGCCACCCAGGTCAAGTCCCTGCAGGACCACGTCAAGCACACGCTGGCCCCCTACAAGTACCCCCGTGAGGTGCGCTTCGTCAACGCGTTGCCCCGCACCGAAACTGGCAAGCTGCAGCGCTTCGCGCTGCGCAAGATGGCCTCCGAGGCCTCATCCTGAACGTCAAGAAGGATCCTTCCCCATGCAATTCCTGCAACCGCCCGGCTGGGCCATTCCCAAGGGCTACGCCAATGGCGTCGCCGCCCGCGGCACCCTTGTTTTCGTCGGCGGCCAGATCGGATGGAACGGGGAACAGCGGTTCGAGAGCGACGACTTCATTGACCAGACGAAGCAGGCCCTGCAAAACGTCCACGCGGTGCTGGCCTGTGCGGGAGCGGGCCCCGAGCACATGGTCCGCATGACCTGGTACATCACCGACCGCGACGAGTACAACAGCCGTCTGCGGGAACTGGGGACCGCGTACCGCGATGTGATGGGCAAATGTTTCCCGGCCATGACCTGTGTGGAAGTCAGCCGGCTGGTGGAACCCCGCGCCAAAGTGGAAATAGAAGTCACAGCGGTCGTGCCTGACTGACCGCAGAACGACAGAAACAAAAAAACCCGCTGCTGCGGGTTTTTTTGAGGAACTCTGAAAAGTTCCGGATTGGTTGCGGAGGCAAGATTTGAACTTGCGACCTTTGGGTTATGAGCCCAACGAGCTACCAGGCTGCTCCACTCCGCGTCAAGCCTTATATTCTATCACGCTTTTGCATCGTCGGCGGCTGGCGCTGCATCTTCTGCACGATCCACCAGTTCGACCAGTGCCATCGGGGCGTTGTCGCCCACGCGGAAGCCCATCTTCAGGATGCGGGTGTAACCACCGGGACGTGCCTTGAAACGCGGGCCCAGTTCGTCGAACAGTTTGACCACCACATCGCGATCACGCAGGCGATCGAAAGCCAGGCGGCGGTTCGCCACGGTGGCTTCCTTGGCCAGGGTAATCATGGGCTCGACCACGCGACGCAGCTCTTTGGCCTTGGGCAGGGTGGTCTTGATGACTTCGTGCGTGAGCAGCGAGTTCATCATGTTGCGCAGCATCGCCTGGCGGTGCTCGCTGGTGCGGTTAAGTTTACGAAGTCCGTGTCCGTGACGCATGGTGATTTCCTTTCAGTGTTTTGCCCCCAGCCGGATCAGGTACTGGGAGTTCGTCAGACGTTGATTGACGGGATCAGTGTTTGTCGAGACCGGCCGGCGGCCAGTTTTCGAGCTTCATGCCCAAGGTCAAGCCGCGCGAAGCGAGCACTTCCTTGATTTCGTTGAGCGACTTACGACCCAGGTTGGGAGTCTTGAGCAGCTCGTTCTCGGTGCGCTGGATCAGATCACCGATGTAGTAGATGTTCTCCGCCTTGAGACAATTGGCCGAGCGAACGGTGAGTTCGAGCTCGTCCACAGGACGCAGCAGGATCGGGTCAAATTGCTGCGAGCTGCGCTGGGCAGGCTGGTCGAATGCCGACAGCTCCACACCTTCGAGCTGGGCGAACACCGCCAGTTGCTCCACCAGAATCTTGGCGGACGCGCGCACAGCCTCTTCCGGGCCGATAGAGCCGTTGGTCTCGATCTCCAGCACCAGCTTGTCGAGGTCGGTCCGTTGCTCGACACGGGCACTTTCCACCGTGTAGCTCACGCGCTTGACAGGCGAAAAGGAGGCGTCCAGGACAATACGACCCAGCGAACGCGACGCGTCGTCGTTGCGGCGCAGGCTGCCGGGCACGTAGCCACGGCCTTTTTCGACCTTGATCTGCATGTCCAGCTTGGCACCTGCAGACAGCGTGGCGATGACATGACCGGGGTTGACGATTTCGACGTCGTGCGGGGTCTGGATGTCGGCTGCGGTGACCACGCCTTCACCGTCCTTGCGCAGGCTCAGGGTGACCTCGTCACGGTTGTGCAACTTGAAGACCACACCCTTGAGGTTCAGGAGCATGTTGACGACATCTTCCTGGACGCCATCGATGGAGGAGTACTCGTGCACCACACCAGCGATCGTCACTTCGGTCGGCGCGTGGCCCACCATCGACGACAACAGCACACGGCGCAGGGCGTTGCCAAGTGTGTGGCCGTAGCCGCGCTCGAAAGGCTCCAGTGTCACCTTGGCGCGGTTGGTCGAGACTTGCTCGACATTGATGGTCTTGGGCTTGAGCAGATTGTTCAGCATTCAAACTTCCTTCAGTTCCCTCGGCTCGTTACACCGATAAGGCAGACGGAGCATGGCCCGGCCTCGCCAGCAACGACGAAGGCCGGGAACGAAATTAACGCGAGTACAGTTCGACGATCAGCGATTCGTTGATCTCAGCACCGAATTCGTCGCGGTCCGGCGTCTTCTTGAAGACACCTTCGACCTTGTCGGCCGAGACCTCCACCCAAGCGGGGAAGCCGATCTGCTTGGCCAACTCCAGGGCCTCGATCACGCGGGCCTGTTTCTTCGACTTCTCGCGCACGGCGACCACATCACCGGGCTTGACCGAGTAAGAAGGAATGTTCACCGGGCTGCCATTGACGGTGATGGCCTTGTGCGAAACGATCTGGCGGGCTTCGGCACGGGTCGATGCAAAGCCCATGCGGAACACCACGTTGTCCAGACGGGATTCCAGCAGGAACAGCAGGTTGGCGCCAGTGTTGCCACGACGACGATCCGCCTCAGCAAAGTAGCGGCGGAACTGGCGCTCCAGCACGCCGTAGGTGCGCTTGACCTTCTGCTTTTCGCGCAACTGCAGACCGAAGTCAGAGGTGCGCTGACCAGAGGTACGGCCGTGCTGGCCAGGCTTGGAGTCGAACTTTGCCTTGTCGCTGATGGAACGGCGAGCGCTCTTGAGCAACAGGTCGGCGCCTTCACGGCGGGAAAGTTTGGCCTTGGGGCCGAGGTAACGTGCCACGTTGGTTTCCTTGTTAATGATCTGCCGCAACCCACACCGATTGGTGTCATTGCGGGAGCTTGTCCCTGATGGGGAAAGCGGTGGGCTTAGCAAAAATGCCACCGCAGGCAACTGCGGTGGCGCTCAAAAAAGCTTTTGATTGTAGCGCTTTCCTGCCTTCCGCTTCGGAAACAGGAAGCGACCCGTCAGATGCGGCGGCGCTTCTGAGGGCGGCAGCCGTTGTGCGGCACGGGTGTCACGTCGGAGATCGATGTGATGCGAATGCCCAAGGCACCCAAGGCGCGCACGGAGGACTCACGGCCTGGACCCGGACCTTTGATTTCGACATCCAGGTTCTTGATGCCTTGTTCTATGGCCGCGCGACCAGCCACTTCCGAAGCCACCTGGGCAGCAAACGGCGTGGACTTGCGCGAGCCCTTGAAGCCCTGACCACCCGAAGACGCCCAAGACAATGCGTTGCCCTGACGGTCGGTGATCGTGATGATGGTGTTGTTGAAGGACGCGTGCACGTGCGCAATGCCGTCCGCCACGTTCTTGCGGACTTTCTTGCGGACGCGGGCCGCTGCCGAACTGCTGGGAGCTTTAGCCATGTTTCTCTTTCAACCGATTATTTCTTGAGCGACTGGGCGGCCTTGCGGGGACCCTTGCGCGTACGGGCGTTGGTCTTGGTACGTTGACCGCGCACCGGCAAGCCACGACGGTGGCGGAAGCCGCGGTAGCAACCAATGTCCATCAAACGCTTGATGTTCATCGTGGTCTCGCGACGCAGGTCACCTTCAATGGTGAAGGATCCGACCTGATCGCGCACCTTCTCGAGTTCCGCGTCGGTCAGGTCCTTGATCTTCTTGCTGTAGTCGATGCCACAGGCTTCGCAGATCTTGCGAGCGCGGGTGCGACCAATACCGAAGATTGCCGTCAGGCCGATCTCGGCGTGTTTGTGCGGCGGGATGTTGATGCCTGCAATACGAGCCATGTTGGTTCCTCTGAACTTCCGAATCAGCCTTGACGCTGCTTGTGGCGCGGGTCGGTGCAGATGACTCGCACGACGCCCTTGCGCTTGATGATCTTACAGTTGCGGCACATTTTCTTGACCGAAGCCGAAACTCGCATAGTCTTCTCCTAGATATTCCAAAACATTCAATGTCGACTGGTCACTTCGCCCGGAACACGATTCGTGCTCTGGTCAGGTCATACGGAGTCAGCTCCACCTTGACCTTGTCGCCGGGGAGGATCCGGATGTAGTGCATCCGCATCTTGCCGGAGATGTGCCCGAGCACCACATGTCCGTTTTCCAGTTTGACCCGGAAGGTTGCGTTCGGGAGGTTCTCAACCACCTCCCCCTGCATTTCAATCACATCGTCTTTGGCCATACGACAGCGCCGACATCAGGATTTGAAGTTGGCCTTTTTCAACAGTGATTCGTACTGCTGGGACATCATGTAGTTCTGCACCTGGGCCATGAAGTCCATGGTGACCACCACGATGATCAGCAGCGAAGTACCACCGAAGTAGAAAGGCACGTTGTACTTCAGGATCAGAAATTCGGGCAGCAGGCAGACTGCAGTGATGTAAATCGCACCAGCCAGCGTCAAACGAAGCAGGATCTTGTCGATGTAGCGGGCCGTCTGGTCACCAGGCCGAATCCCGGGAATGAACGCTCCGCTCTTCTTCAGGTTGTCGGCCGTTTCGCGGCTGTTGAACACGAGCGCCGTGTAGAAGAAGCAGAAAAATACAATCGCTGCAGCGTAGAGGGCCACATAGATTGGCTGACCTGGCGACAGGGCAGATGCAATGTCACGCAGCCAGCGTGTCGAGTCACCCGTGCTGATCCAGCTCACCACAGTGGTCGGCAGCAGGATGATGGACGACGCGAAGATGGGCGGAATCACACCAGCCATGTTCAGCTTCAGAGGCAAGTGCGAGGACTGACCGCCGTACACCTTGTTGCCGACCTGACGCCGTGCATAGTTCACCAGAATCTTCCGCTGGCCACGCTCGACAAACACCACGAAATGGGTGACCAGAATCACCAGCGCAATGATGAAGAGCGACACCAGGATGTTCATGGCACCCGTGCGCACGAGCTCCAGAAGCCCACCAATCGCATTGGGGAGGCCCGCTGCAATACCGGCAAAGATGAGAATCGAAATGCCGTTACCCAGGCCGCGCTCAGTGATCTGCTCGCCCAGCCACATAAGGAACATGGTCCCGGCCACCAGACTCACCACCGCCGTTAGACGGAACGCCATGCCCGGATCAATCACCAGTCCAGCCTGTCCTTCCAGCGCCAGGGCGATACCCATGGCCTGGAAGATGGCCAGACCGAGCGTCCCGTATCGGGTGTACGCGGTGATCTTGCGACGACCGGCCTCGCCCTCTTTCTTCAGCTGCTCGAACGTCGGGACCACATAGGTCATCAACTGCATGATGATCGATGCCGAGATGTACGGCATGATCCCCAGCGCGAAGACCGTGAAGCGCGACAGCGCGCCTCCCGAGAACATGTTGAACAGGCTGAGGATCCCGCCCTGCTGGCCCTTGAACAGCTGTTCCAGTTGGGCAGGGTCGATCCCGGGCACAGGTATGTGTGCGCCGATCCGGTAAACCACCAAGGCCAGCAACAGGAACACCAGCCGGCGACGCAGGTCGCCGAACTTGCCTGTCTTGGCCAGGGTCGTGGAGCCAGTAGCCACAGATTGCCTTTTGCTTGCGATCTGAATCAGGCCAGCGAGCCGCCAGCGGCCTCGATGGCAGCCTTGGCACCGGCGGTTGCGCCGATGTCCTTGAGCTTGACGGCGCGAGTGATCTCACCGGTCTTGATGACCTTGACGCGCTTGGCCAGCTGAGCCACGAGGCCTGCCTGCTTGAGCACCAGAAGATCGATCTCGGCGGCCTCGACCGTGTTCAGGTCTGCCAGGGTAACCTCAGCGTTGAACTGAAGTTGCGCGGATTTGAAGCCACGCTTGGGCAGGCGACGCTGCAGGGGCATTTGACCGCCCTCGAAGCCGACCTTGTGGTAGCCACCGGAGCGCGACTTTTGACCCTTGTGGCCACGACCAGCGGTCTTGCCCAGGCCGGAGCCGATGCCGCGACCGACGCGACGCTTCGCGTGCTTGGCACCCGCTGCGGGTTGAATGGTGTTGAGTTCCATGACGAATGAGTCCTCTTCGGTCGGGTGCTTAAAGCACCTTCACCAGGTAGGCGATCTTGTTGATCATGCCGCGCACGGCGGGCGTGTCCTGCAGCTCGCTGACGCTGTTGAGCTTGCGCAGACCCAGGCCACGCACGGTGTCGCGGTGAGATTGCTTGGTGCCGATCGGGCTGCGCACCAGTTGAACCTTGACGGTGTTTTGAGTGGTCATGATCGATCCCATCAGCCCAGGATCTCTTCGACCGACTTGCCGCGCTTGGCGGCCACGTCGGCGGGAGTCGTGGAGTTCTTCAGCGCGTCCAGCGTGGCACGCACCAGGTTGTAGGGGTTGCTCGAGCCATGGCTCTTGGCCACGACGTCGGTGATGCCCAGCACTTCGAAAACTGCGCGCATAGGGCCGCCTGCAATGATGCCGGTACCCTTGGCAGCGGGCAGCATCATGACGTTGGAAGCTCCGTGCTCGCCGTGCACCGCATGGTGCAGGGAACCGCTCTTGAGCGACACCTTGATCATGTTGCGACGCGCCTGCTCCATGGCCTTCTGCACAGCCACGGGCACTTCGCGGGCCTTGCCCTTGCCCATGCCGACGCGGCCATCGCCATCGCCGACCACGGTCAATGCAGCAAAACCGAGGATGCGACCACCTTTGACCACCTTGGTCACGCGGTTGATCGCGATCATCTTCTCGCGCAGGCCGTCGTCGTTGCCTTCGTTCTTCACGTTTGCCTGAAATTTAGCCATTTTGTGTATCCCGTCTGATCAGAACTGCAGACCGGCTTCACGAGCCGCATCGGCGAGGGCCTTGACACGGCCGTGGTAGGCAAAACCGGAACGATCGAACGCCACCTTCTCGATACCAGCGGCCTTGGCCTTTTCAGCAATGCGCTTGCCGATCAGAGCCGCAGCAGCGGCATTGCCACCCTTTCCGGCAGCGCCCAGTTGCGCGCGCACTTCGGCTTCGGCCGTCGAAGCGGAGGCCAGCACCTTGGCGCCGTCGCCAGAGATGACGTTGGCGTAAATATGCAGGTTGGTGCGGTTCACGGTCAGGCGCACAGCGCCTTGCTGCGCAATGCGGATGCGCGTCTGACGGGCCCGACGGAGACGTTGCTCTTTTTTGGTCAACATGATCCTGGTCCTTACTTCTTCTTGGTTTCCTTGATCACGACCTTTTCATCCGCATAACGGATGCCCTTGCCCTTGTAGGGCTCGGGAGGGCGCACAGCGCGCACTTCGGAAGCGATCTGGCCCACGCGCTGACGGTCAGCGCCCTTGATGACGACTTCGGTCGGCGTCGGGGTCTCGACCTTGATGCCTGCAGGCATTTCAATCTCGACCGGATGCGAATAGCCGACGTTCAGGTTGAGCTTGGTACCTTGGGCCTGGGCCTTATAGCCCACACCGATCAGCGACAGCTTCTTCTCGAAGCCCTTGCTCACACCAGTCACCATGTTGTTCACCAGCTGACGCATGGTGCCGGACATGGCGTTGGCTTCCCGCGAGTCGTTCACCGGGACGAACGACAGCGAGCCAGCGTTGTTTTCTACCTTGACCAGCGCGTTCTGCGCCAGGGCCAGGGCACCAAGCGAGCCCTTGACGTTGATCAGGTCGTCTTTGACGGCCACTTCGACCCCTGCAGGGACGGAGACTGGCTGTTTACCAATACGCGACATTTCAGTTGCTCCTCAATGCCCGCATCAGGCGACGTAACACAGGACTTCACCACCGACACCGGTGGCGCGGGCCTTGCGATCGGTCATCACACCCTTGGGAGTGGTGACGATGGCGACGCCCAGACCGTTCTGCACCTGCGGCAGCGCGTCGCGGCCACGGTAGATGCGCAGGCCAGGCTTGCTCACGCGCTCGATGCGCTCGATCACCGGACGACCGGCGTAGTACTTCAGGGCGATTTCGAGTTCGCTCTTGCCACCTTCGGTCTTCACCTGGAAGCCGTCGATGTAACCCTCGTCCTTCAGGACCTGGGCAATGGCCGCCTTGACTTTGGACGCCGGCATCGTCACGGTGGTCTTTTCAACCATCTGCGCGTTGCGGATGCGGGTCAACATGTCAGCGATAGGATCACTCATGCTCATTTGTGGTTCTCCTAGGGCTTACCAGCTGGCTTTGGTGATGCCGGGGATCTCGCCGGCAAAGGCCATCTCGCGGACCTTGGCACGAGCCAAGCCGAAGTAGGCAAACGTGCCACGCGGACGCCCGGTGATCTCGCAGCGGTTGCGCTGACGCGTCGGGTTGGCGTTGCGGGGCAGCTTCTGCAGCGCCAGACGAGCGGCATCGCGGGCTTCGTCGCTTTGCTTTGCGTCGTTGGCGGTCGCCTTCAGTTCGGCGTATTTCTTGGCGAACTTGGCGGCGAGTTTCTCGCGCTTGAGTTCACGTTGGAGTAGTGCTTGTTTAGCCACGCGCCACCTCAGTTCTTGAACGGGAAACGGAAACCAGCCAGCAGAGCCTTGCACTCTTCGTCGGTCTTGGCGGTTGTCGTGATGCTGATGTTCAGGCCGCGCAGGGCATCGACCTTGTCGTACTCGATCTCGGGGAAGATGATCTGTTCTTTGACGCCGATGTTGTAGTTGCCACGGCCGTCAAACGCCTTGCCGGAGATACCACGGAAGTCGCGCACGCGCGGCAGGGCCACGGTGACGAAACGGTCCAGGAATTCGTACATGCGGGCGCCACGCAGGGTCACCATGCAACCAATGGGCTGCTGCTCGCGGATCTTGAAACCGGCGATAGCCTTCTTGGCCTTGGTCACCACGGGCTTCTGGCCGGCGATCTTGGTCAGGTCGCCCACGGCGTTGTCCATGATCTTCTTGTCGGCAACCGCCTCGCTCACACCCATGTTCAGGGTGATCTTGGTGATGCGGGGCACCTCCATCGGAGACTTGTAACCGAACTTCTGGGTCAGCTCGGGCGCAACCTTGTCGCGGTAGATTTCTTGAAAGCGTGTCATGGTCATGCCACCTTGATTTCTTCGCCGCTGGACTTGTAGACGCGCACCTTGTTGCCGTCGGCCAGCTGCTTGATGCCCACGCGGTCCGCCTTGCCCGTGGCGCCATTGAAGATGGCCACGTTGGACTGGTGGATGGACATGGTCTTTTCGACGATGCCGCCGGTCACACCCTTCATGGGGTTGGGCTTGGCGTGCTTCTTGACGATGTTGACGCCCTCAACGACCACACGGTCGTCGGAAGCGCGCTCAAGCACCTTGCCGCGCTTGCCCTTGTCGCGCCCGGCGATGACGATGACTTCGTCGCCCTTACGAATCTTGTTCATGGTGAATCCTCAGAGAACCTCGGGGGCCAGGGACACGATCTTCATGAACTTCTCGGTACGCAGTTCACGCGTGACCGGGCCGAAGATGCGGGTGCCGATCGGCTCCAGCTTGGCGTTGAGCAGCACGGCGGCATTGCCGTCGAATTTGATCAGGGCGCCATCCTGGCGACGGATGCCCTTGGCGGTGCGAACCACCACAGCGTTGTACACCTCGCCTTTTTTGACGCGGCCACGGGGCGCTGCTTCCTTGATGCTGACTTTGATGACATCGCCCACACTGGCGTAACGGCGCTTGGAACCACCGAGCACCTTGATGCACATCACGGACTTGGCACCCGTGTTGTCAGCAACATCGAGTCGAGATTGCGTTTGGATCATTTGATTTAAGTCCCAACTTGAATCCTTCCGGCCACCACGGCTGGAAGTGATCAGTCTTGGGCCCGTCGTAGCCAACCACCCCGAAAGGATGGCCCGCGTCGCTGGGCAGATAGCTTCGCCTTTTACAGCGAAGCCGCGGATTATTGCACCGCCGTATCAGCCTGTCAACTGCTCTTTGGCAGGTAGCTGGCACACAGCGACTCGAACTCGGCCAGCATAGGGCCGCTACAGCCCTCCTCTTTAAGGATCTCCGCCACACGGGGCGCCATGGCGGCGGCGGCGCGGGCATCCAGAAACACGGCTCGCCAGCGACGGGCCAGCACATCCTCAACAGTGTGCGCATACTCACATCTGACTGCGTACCGCACCATGGCCTCGGTGAGTCCCAAGCCCAGGACGTGATCGGCGCCCGAGCAGGCCAGAACCTCATCCGCATGCTGCCCGTACAGGTGCAGGCCGGGGCCAGCATGCAGCGGCACCACAGCCCGCGCCGCTGCGGGTGCGCCGTCCAGCGCATGGCACTCTGTCTGCCCTCCCGGTTTGCGGAGCAGGAGGCCCGCAGAAAAACAGCGCTCCATGACATCGTCCGCCATGGCGCGGTAGGTGGTCCATTTGCCGCCGGTGACTGTGAGCAACCCATTGGATTCGACCACGATGGTGTGTTCCCGCGACAGCACCTTGGTCCCGCCCCCATCGTTCTTGGGCGGAGCCACCAGAGGACGCAGCCCAACCCAGACACTGCGGATGTCCTGCCGTTGCACCGGACGACGCAGAACATGGGCCGCCTCACCCAAGATGAAATCCAGCTCTTCGGCGAACGGCTGCGGTTCGCGCGGCAGGTCCTGGCGAGGGGTGTCGGTCGTGCCCAGCACCAGTTTGCCCAGCCAGGGCACGGCAAACAGGACCCGCCCATCGCGCGTCTTGGGCACCAGCAGTGCGTGGTGACCATTCAGGAACTCGCGGTCCACCACCACATGCACACCCTGACTGGGGCTGACCATGCGGTCGGTGCCCGCGCCACCTGGCGCGCCAGCACGTGCCCGCAGCGTGTCGACCCAGACCCCGGTGGCATTGATCACGCACCCGGCCTCGACCTGCCGGGAATGTCCGGACAGACGGTCACGAACGGTCACAGAGAAGCCCTGCTCCGACCGCTGCAGGGCCTCCACCTCGGCATAGTTGAACAGCTGAGCCCCGGCGTTCTGGGCAGTTCGGGCCAACGCCAGCGCCAGCCGCGCGTCGTCGAACTGGCCGTCCCAGTACTGCACCCCCCCCTTGAGCCCTTCGGGGTTGACGCCTGGCAGGGCCTGCAGGGTCTCCGCCCGGCTGAGGAACTCCGTGCGGCCCAGGCCAGCGCGCCCTGCCATGAGGTCGTACAGCTTGAGTCCAGCGCCGTAGAAGGGCGTCTGCCACCAGGCGTAGGAGGGCATGACGAACGGCAGCGGCTGCGCCAGGTGCGGCGCGATGCGCAGCACCGTGGCTCTTTCCGCCAGCGCCTCGCGCACCAGGGCCACATTGCCTTGCGCGAGGTAGCGCACGCCGCCGTGCAGCAGCTTGGTGGAGCGCGACGAGGTACCGCCCGCGAAGTCGTGCGACTCGAACAGGGCAACGGAGAAACCACGCAGCGCCGCGTCCAGCGCCACACCCAGGCCGGTGGCGCCCCCGCCCACCACCACCAGATCAAAGCGTGGTTGGCGGGCCAGGGACTGAAGACGTTCTGCGGGGTTCATGAATCAGGGGATGACCGCACACACCCTCGGCGGGGTGCGTGCGGAGGTTTCACATCAGACGATAAACAAACAACCGGTCAGCGGACCTTGCCGGCCTTCCAGGCGTCCAGCAGGGTCTGGTAGTTGATGGTCTCGCCCTTCGGCTTCTCATTGGCCAGCTTCTTCCACGGCGCCGACTTGTCGGAGAGCCACTTGTCGGCGCTTTCCTTCTTGTTCAGCTTGGGCGGGCACTGGGCCATGCCAGCGCGCTCCAGACGGGCCAGCACCTCGTCCATCTCCTTGGCCAGGTTGTCCATCGCACCCTGCGGGGTCTTCTCACCCGTGACGGCCTGTGCCACGTTCTTCCACCACAGCTGCGCCAGCTTGGGGTAGTCAGGAACGTTGGTGCCGGTGGGGCTCCAGGCCACGCGGGCAGGGCTGCGGTAGAACTCGACCAGACCACCCAGCTTGGGCGCCATGTCGGTCATGGCCTTGCTCTGGATGTCGGACTCGCGGATCGGGGTCAGGCCCACGATGGTCTTCTTGAGCGAGGTGGTCTTGGCGGTCACGAACTGGGCGTAGAGCCAGGCGGCGGCCGTCTTGTTGGCATCGTGGTCCTTGAAGAAGGTCCAGCTGCCCACGTCCTGGTAGCCGTTCTGCATGCCCTGCTTCCAGTACGGGCCGTTGGGGCCGGGCGCCATGCGCCACTTCGGCGTGCCGTCGGCGTTGACCACCGGCAGGCCCGGCTTGGTCATGTCGGCGGTGAAGGCCGTGTACCAGAAGATCTGCTGGGCGATCTGGCCTTGCGCGGGCACCGGGCCGGCTTCGCCGAAGGTCATGCCGGTGGCTTCCTTGGGCGCGTACTTCTTCATCCAGTCGACGTACTTGGTCAGCGCGTAGACGGCAGCCGGCGAGTTGGTCGCGCCACCGCGCTCGACCGAGGCGCCCACCGGCGTGCACTTGTCGGCCGCCACGCGGATGCCCCACTCGTCGATCGGCAGGCCGTTGGGCGCGCCGATGTCGGCGGTGCCGGCCATGGACAGCCAGGCGTCGGTGAAGCGCCAGCCCAGCGACGGGTCCTTCTTGCCGTAGTCCATGTGGCCGTAGATTGCCTTGCCGTCGATGGTCTTGACGTCGTTGGTGAAGAACTCGGCGATGTCCTCATAGGCCGACCAGTTCAGCGGCACGCCCAGGTCGTAGCCGTACTTGGCCTTGAACTTGTCCTTGAGGTCTTTGCGCTCGAACAGGTCGGCGCGGAACCAGTAGAGGTTGGCGAACTGCTGGTCGGGCAGCTGGTAGAGCTTGCCGTCGGGCGCGGTGGTGAACTTGGTGCCGATGAAGTCCTTGATGTCGATACCGGGGTTGGTCCACTCCTTGCCCGCGCCGCTCATGTAGTCGGTCAGGTTCAGGACCTTGCCGTAACGGTAGTGGGTGCCGATGAGGTCGGAGTCGGAGATCCAGCCGTCGTAGATCGACTTGCCCGACTGCATCGAGGTCTGCAGCTTCTCGACCACATCGCCTTCCTGGATCAGGTCGTGCTTGACCTTGATGCCGGTGATTTCCTCGAAGGCCTTCGCCAGCGTCTTCGATTCGTACTCGTGGGTGGTGATGGTCTCGGAGACCACCGAGATTTCCTTCACACCCTTGGCCTGCAGCTTCTTGGCGGCGTCGATGAACCACCTCATCTCGGCCAGCTGCTGGTCCTTGCTGAGCGTGGACGGCTGGAACTCGCTGTCGACCCACTTCTTGGCGGCGGCCTCGTCGGCCCAGGCCGCGTGGCTACCCAGGGCGCAGAGCGCGGCCAGCGCGAGCGCGTTGTATCGCAATTTCATCGTGTCTCCTTCTCTCGGGTTGATGTGAACGCTGCCCCTCATGGCTCTGGGTGACCACGGCCCCGGGGCAGCGCCGGGCCGTATTCCCTCGAAACGGTTCAGCCCTTGCGCATCACCAGCACCAGCGCGAACATGGAGATCACGAAGCTGATCCAGACGCTGGGCTCTTGCTCCAGCGACATCAGCTCGGCCATCCACTCGGCCGCGCCGACGAACACCAGGTTGATGTAGGCCGCGAGCAGCAGCCCGATGAACAGGCGATCGCCACGCGTGGTGGCCATCGGCAGAAAACCCTTGCGCAGCGTCGTGGGAGAACGGATCTCCCACACGGTCATGCCGATCAGCATCAGCACGATGCAGGTAAAAAAGACGGCCACCGGGGTGGTCCATGCCATCCACTCGAACATCACACCCTCCCCATGGCGAAGCCCTTGGCGATGTAGTGCCGGACGAACCAGATCACGATTGCCCCCGGCACGATGGTCAGCACCCCTGCGGCGGCCAGCGTGGCCCAGTCCATGCCACTCGCACTGACCGTGCGCGTCATGGTGGCCACGATGGGCTTGGCGTTCACACTGGTCAGCGTGCGCGCCATCAGCAGCTCGACCCAGCTGAACATGAAGCAGAAGAACGCCGCCACACCCACCCCCGCCTTGATCAGCGGCAGGAAGATGGTGATGAAGAAGCGCGGGAAGCTGTAGCCATCGATGTAGGCGGTCTCGTCGATCTCGCGCGGAATGCCCGACATGAAGCCTTCGAGAATCCACACCGCCAGCGGCACGTTGAACAGCAGGTGCGCCAGCGCCACTGCGATGTGCGTGTCCATCAGCCCCACCGTGGTGTAGAGCTGGAAGAAGGGCAGCAGGAACACGGCCGGCGGTGTCATGCGGTTGGTCAGCAGCCAGAAGAAGACGTGCTTGTCGCCCAGGAAGCTGTAGCGGCTGAAGGCGTAGGCCGCCGGCAGCGCCACGGTCAGCGAGATCACGGTGTTGATGCACACGTAGATCAGGCTGTTGATGTAGCCCGAGTACCAGCTCTCGTCGGTGAAGATGAGCTTGTAGTTGTCCCAGGTGAAGTCCTGGGGCCACAGGCTGAAGCTGGAGACGATTTCTTCGTTGGTCTTGAAGCTCATGTTGACCATCCAGTAGATGGGCAACAGGGCGAAGACCAGGTAGGCGATGAGGAACAGCGTCCTCTTCTTGAATCGACGCTCGTTCACGATTGCACCTCTTTCTCGGCCTGGCCGAGGCTCTGCATCCAGTTGTAGAGCACGAAGCAGAACAGCAGGATGATGAGGAAATAGATCAGGGAGAACGCGGCGGCCGGTCCAAGGTCGAACTGGCCGACCGCCTTCTGTGTCAGATACTGCGACAGGAAGGTGGTGGCGTTGCCGGGGCCGCCGCCGGTGAGCACGAAGGGCTCGGTGTAGATCATGAAAGAGTCCATGAAGCGCAGCAGCACTGCGATCATCAGCACGCCGCGCATCTTGGGCAGTTGGATGTAGCGGAACACCGCGAACTTGCTGGCGCCGTCGATGCGTGCGGCCTGGTAGTAGGCGTCGGGAATGCTGCGCAGGCCGGCGTAGGCCAGCAGGGCCACCAACGGCGTCCAGTGCCACACGTCCATCAGCAGCACGGTCAGCCAGGCGTGGGTGGCGTCGCCGGTGTAGCTGTATTCGATGCCCAGGTTCTCCAACGTGTGTCCGAGCAGGCCAATGTCGGCACGGCCGAAGATCTGCCAGATGGTGCCGACCACGTTCCACGGGATCAGCAGCGACAGCGCCACGATCACCAGCGTGGCCGAGGCCTTCCAGCCCTGGGCCGGCATGGCCAGCGCGAGCGCGATGCCCAGCGGGATCTCGACCGCCAGCACCGCCATGGAGAACTTCATCTGGTTCCACAGCGCGGCGTGCAGGTCCTCGTCGCGCATGACGCTGGCAAACCACTCGGTGCCCACAAAAACGCGGCGCTCGGGCGAGATGATGTCCTGCACCGAGTAGTTCACCACCGTCATCAGCGGCAGGATGGCCGAGAAGGCCACGCAGATGAAGACGGGCAGGATCAGGAACCAGGCTTTCTGGTTGACGGGTTTGGTCGTGGTGCTCATGCCACCAGCTCCTCGTTCTTGTAGAAACAGGTGTGTTCACCCAGCACCTGGGCGCCGACCTCGTCGCCCACCGCAGGCAGCGCGGCGTCCGGCGCCAGGCGGGCCTTGAGGGTCTGGCCGGCGGCGTCCAGCGTGACCAGGAAATAGGTGCCGATGTCCTGCACTTTCTGCACCGTCGCGGGCAGCGTGGCCGCCGCTCCGCGGGGCGCGAGCGCCAGGTACTCGGGCCGGATGCCCAGGCGCAGGGAGCCGTCGGGCAGTGACTGCGGCGAAGCCAGGCTTTGTCCACCGAGCTGCAGCTGCCCGCCTGCGGCCTGCGCCTCCAGAAAGTTCATGCCCGGAGAGCCGATGAAATGCCCGACGAAGGTGTGCGCCGGGCGCTCGAACAGCGCGTCAGGCGTGCCCAGCTGCACCACCTTGCCGCGCGTCATCACCACCACCTGATCGGCGAAGGTCAGCGCCTCGACCTGGTCGTGGGTGACGTAGATCAGTGTGAGCTTGAGCTCGTGGTGGATCTGCTTGAGCTTGCGCCGCAGCTGCCACTTCAGGTGCGGGTCGATCACGGTCAGCGGCTCGTCGAACAGCACCGCCGACACATCGGGCCGCACCAGGCCGCGGCCGAGCGAGATCTTCTGCTTCTGGTCGGCCGACAGACCAGCGGCGCGCATGTCCAGCTGGTGGCTCATCTCCAGCATTTCGGCAATCTGACCCACGCGCTGCTTGATCTGGTCCGCCGGCACCTTGCGATTCTTCAGCGGGAAGGCGAGGTTCTCGGCCACGGTCATGGTGTCGTAGATGACCGGGAACTGGAACACCTGGGCGATGTTGCGTTCCTGCGGCGTGGCGCGCGTCATGTCCTGGCCGTCGAACTTCACGGTGCCGTGCGAAGGCACCAGCAGGCCCGACATGATGTTGAGCATGGTCGTCTTGCCGCAGCCCGAGGGGCCGAGCAGCGCGTAGGCGCCGCCGTCCTCGAAGCTCATCTTCAGCGGCAGCAGCGCGTAGTCGCTGTCGTCCTTCGGGTTCGGGCGGTACGAGTGGGCGAGGTCGAGGTCGATGCGGGCCATCTCAGGCTCCCTTCGCGCGTTGCGGGGCCACCAGCAGGTCGCCAGACTGGTCGAAGGCGTAGACCTGCGCCGGGTTCACATGCAGCGTGATCGCGCTGCCCAGGGCGAAGTCGTGCACGCCGGTGAGCTGGGCCACGATCTCGCCGACCGCCGTGTGCACGTGCACGAAGGTGTCGGAGCCGGAGATTTCGGCCAGCTCGACCTGACCGGCCAGGGCCACATCGCCCGGGCGCGGCGCCACGCGCACGGCACTGGCGCGGATGCCCAGGGTCAGCGCGCGGGTGGCGTGTTGCGGCAGATCCACCGCCAGCAGCGGGCCGCCGTTGAGCTGCGCGCCGCCCTGGGCCACCTCGGCGGCCAGCAGGTTCATCGGCGGATCGCTGAAGGCGCGCGCCACGCGCAGCGACTTCGGGCGGTGGAACACCTCGGCCGTGGGGCCGTACTGCAGCAACTCGCCCTGGTCGAGCACCGCGGTGTAGCCGCCCAGCAGCAGCGCCTCACCCGGCTCGGTCGTGGCGTAGACCACGGTGGAGTCGCCGGCGGCGAACAGCTGGGTCAGTTCTTCGCGCAGCTCCTCGCGCAGCTTGTAGTCCAGGTTCACCAGCGGCTCGTCCAGCAGCATCAGGGGCGCGTTCTTGGCCAGCGCGCGCGCCAGCGCCACACGCTGCTGCTGCCCGCCCGAGAGTTCGGCCGGCAGACGGTCGAGAAACACCTCGATGTGCAGCCGCGCCGCCAGCTCGCGCACGCGCCGGTCGATCTCGTCCCGCGAACGGCCACCGAGTTTGAGCGGCGAAGCGATGTTGTCGAACACCGTCATCGACGGGTAATTGATGAACTGCTGGTAGACCATGGCCACGTTGCGCTCGCGCACCGGAGTGCCGGTGACATCTCGCCCGTCCACCAGCACGCGTCCGCTGGTCGGCACGTCCAGACCGGCCATGACGCGCATCAGGCTGGTCTTGCCCGCCTGCGTGGCGCCCAGCAGCACCGTGACGGCATCCGGCGCCGGACTCAGACTCATGGGGTGGAGGTGGACCGAAGGCCCGACCGTCTTGCCCACCTGCTCCAGGGATAGCTGCATTCGTTGTCCAGAAGAGGGCCCGCAGGCCTGTTGTTTTATTTTCGTTTCACCGATTCTATTGTTCGTTTTTGTTCTTCTTGGTTCGGTATTTACCCTTAACAGCCAGCATTTCCTTTTCCGTTATGTTCGGAGCACCGAGACCCCCGACCGCAAAACGTCCATGAACCTGGCCCCCCGACACACCCACCTGCTGGACGTGGTGCGCACCCACGGCCCGCAGAGCATCGAAGCCCTGGCGGAGCGCTTTGGCGTCACGCTGCAGACGGTGCGCCGTGATGTGCAGCGCCTGGCCGAAGCCGGCCTGCTCTCGCGCTTTCACGGCGGCGTGCGGCTACCCGGCTCCACCACCGAGAACATCGCCTACCGCCAGCGCCAGGCCATGGAGTCCGAGGCCAAAAACCGCATCGCCCGGGCCATCGCCCAGCGCGTGCCCAACGGCTGCTCGCTGATCCTGAACATCGGCACCACCATCGAGGCCGTGGCGCGCGAGCTGATGCAGCACCAAGGGCTGCGCGTCATCACCAACAACCTCCACGTGGCCGCCCTGCTGAGCGCCAACCCCAGCTGCGAGGTGATCGTGGCCGGCGGCCAGGTGCGTGGTGCCGACCAGGGCATCGTCGGCGAAGCCACGGTGGACTTCATGCGCCAGTTCAAGGTCGACATCGGCCTGATCGGCATCAGCGGCATCGAGGCCGACGGCACGCTGCGCGATTTCGACTACCGCGAGGTCAAGGTGGCGCGAACCATCATCGGCCAGTCGCGTGAGGTCTGGCTGGCGGCCGACCACAGCAAGTTCAACCGCCCGGCCATGGTGGAGCTGGCGCGACTGGACGAGGTGGACGTGCTGTTCACCGACGAACCGCCCCCGCCGCCCTTCGACGCGCTGCTGACCCAGGGCGACGTGGAGTGCGTGGTGGCGGGTCGCGAGGCCACCTGGAATATTCAACAAGACCAGAGACGAGACACACCATGAGTTACCTGCTGGCCCTGGACCAGGGCACCTCCAGTTCGCGCAGCATCGTGTTCGACCAGGACGGCCACGTGGTCGCCATGGCGCAGCGCGAGTTCCGCCAGATCTACCCGCAGCCCGGCTGGGTCGAGCACGACCCGCGCGACCTCTGGACCACGCAGCTGGAAACGGCGCGCGAGGCGCTGGCCAAGGCCGGCCTGAAGGCGGCCGACATCCGCGCCGTGGGCATCACCAACCAGCGCGAGACCACGGTGGTATGGAACCGCAAGACCGGCGAGCCGGTCTACAACGCCATCGTCTGGCAGGACAGGCGCGCCGAGTCCACCTGCGCCGCATTGCGCGAGCGTGGCCTGAGCGAACCCGTGCTGCAGAAGACCGGCCTGCGCATTGACGCCTACTTCTCGGGCACCAAGCTGCAATGGATCCTGGACCACGTGCCCGGCGCGCGAGCGCAGGCGGAAGCCGGCGAGCTCGCCTTCGGCACCGTCGACAGCTGGCTGATCTGGCAGCTCACCGGTGGTGCGGCGCATGCGACCGACCACAGCAATGCCGCGCGCACCATGCTGTTCAACATCCACACCCAGCGCTGGGACGAGGAGCTGCTGGCGGCCATGACGATTCCTGCGGCCATGATGCCCACCGCCCTGCCCTCCAGCGCCCACTTCGGCGAGGTGCGCCCCGAGTGGCTCGGCGGGCCGCTGGTGATCGGCGGCGTGGCCGGCGACCAGCAGAGCGCGCTGTTCGGCCAGGCCTGCTTCACCGCCGGCATGGCCAAGAACACCTACGGCACCGGCTGCTTCATGCTGATGCACAACGGCGAGCGCTTCCAGACCAGCCAGAACGGCCTGATCACCACCGCCGCCGCGCAGCCACCCGGCAAGCCGCAATACGCGTTCGAAGGCAGCGTGTTCATCGGCGGCGCGGTGGTGCAGTGGCTGCGCGACGGCCTGCGTGCGATCCCGTCCAGCAGCGAGGTGCAGGCGCTGGCCGAAAGCGTGCCCGACGCCGGCGGCGTGATCATGGTGCCGGCCTTCACCGGCCTGGGCGCGCCCTACTGGCAGCCCGAGAGCCGCGGCGCCATCGTCGGCCTCACGCGCGGCAGCACCATCGCCCACATCGCGCGCGCCGCGCTGGAGAGCATCGCCTTCCAGAGCGCCGCCCTGCTCGACGCCATGAGTCGTGACGCAGTGGCCAGCGGCGGTGTACCGGTGGCCGAGCTGCGGGTGGATGGCGGCGCCTGCGTCAACGACCTGCTGATGCAGATCCAGGCCGACCTGCTCGGCATCCCGGTGGTGCGACCGGCGGTGATCGAGACCACCGCGCTGGGTGCGGCCTACCTCGCGGGCCTGCAGTGCGGCGTCTACGCCGGGCTGGACGAGCTCTCGAAACAGTGGCGCGCCGAGCGCGTGTTCCACCCGACGCTCTCGCGGGAACGCGCGGCCGAGAAGATGGCCGAATGGGAACACGCGGTCAGGCAGACGACAGCGCCCTAAGCGCCGGGGGCGGCGACAATTCCGGCATGAACACGTCCACCCATCCCCTCATCACCTTCATCGGCGGCGGCAACATGGCCAGCGCCATCATCGGCGGCCTGGTCCGCCAGGGCCACCCGACCAGCGCCCTGCAGGTGGTCGAGCCCTGGGACGAGCAGCGCGCGAAACTCGCGCAGCAGTTCCCCGGCATGACCGTGCTGGCCGCTGCCAGTGGAGAACTGAAGCCCTCCGATCTCGTGGTCTGGGCCGTCAAGCCGCAGACCTTCAAGGACGCCGCCGCCACGGCCCGCGCCCATGTCGAAGGCGCGCTGCACCTGAGCGTGGCTGCCGGCATTACCAGCGACAGCATCGCCGCCTGGCTGGGCACCGAACGCATCGTGCGTGCCATGCCCAACACGCCCGCGCTGGTCGGCCTGGGCATGACCGGCCTGATGGCACGCCCCGCAGTGACCGCCGACGACAAGGTCCTTGTCGAGCGCGTGGTGCGCACCACCGGCGAACTGGTCTGGGTCAACGTCGAAACGGACCTGGACGCCGTGACCGCGCTCTCGGGCTCCGGCCCGGCCTACGTGTTCTATTTCCTCGAAGCCATGCGCGACGCGGGTGCCCGCATGGGCCTGGCGCCCGACGTGGCATACCAACTGGCGGTGGGCACCTTCGTCGGCGCGGCCACGCTGGCCCAGCGCTCGGAAGACCCGCCACAGGTGCTGCGCGAGCGCGTCACGTCCAAGGGCGGCACGACCTACGCGGCGATCACCTCGATGGAGGCGTCGGACATGAAGGCGCTGTTTGAAAAAGCCCTGGTCGCGGCCCAGACCCGCGCTGCTGAACTGGGCGCAGAGTTCGGCAAGTAGTCTCTGCGCGGCTCGCGGATGCAGTGCACTCTGCTCCGCGGCTGTCCCCCGGCGGCTAATGCCGCCTCCTCCTTTATGCAGCTGCGCAGAGCACACCGCATCCGCAACGGAAGTGGCGGGCGAAGACCAGAAGCGACCCTTTGCTGCCGTTCACGCTGTCTCTCTAAAGCGGCGCTTCAGCCGAACAACTGCTCAGAGCCGAAGCTACAGTGAATGCACCGAATGCGCTCGCGTATCTGCTCCAGAATCCTGGTTGACGGCAATGCCGAAAGCCATAGGTGATTCACAGTGTCAGACAAGCCCTCACCCTTCTTGCTCAAATTCTGGTGGCTGCTTCCTGCTTTGCTAGCGGTCGCCAGCGCAGTTGCTGCTTGGTTCTATCGGGAGCGACCCATTGAAATTGAGTCTTTGCCGACGTCTGTAGTTCAGTCGACTGCCGCACTTGAGGGCAGTTTCTCTGGCCCACCTGCACGGCGGGTGGAGTATCGAGTGAACCTCACCACTGAGGTTCACGGCGATCGCGCCGAGAGCAAAGTTCATCAAACTGCCGAACATATTGGTGGAGGTTGGATCCGTCGGTCTGACGATTGGTATGACGGTGGCGCGCCGAACCCGACGTATCAGGAGCATTTACTGAGCTATCGCAACATCCTGCAGGTGCATACCAAGCATCGAGTCATTGCGCCAGTTGTTCACGCGTTGCTGGCCGAGTTCGGGTGGCTGGTCGATACCGCTCACGCACAATCTGCCGTGATGACGGGAGCATTTCCAACGGGGGAAGGCTCATCGCTTGCAGTGGACCAATCCCGGATTGCACCGGTCGACCCACAGACTTCGCTTCTGAAGGCAGTGACCTATGAACGTCAGATCGTATGCAAGAAAGATGGCACGTTTGACGGTGGCACATTTGGCCCCGCGCTCACCGGCCCATTGACGCAAGTCTCCTGCATATCAAAACGCAGCCACGCTCCCGGCGAGACCATCACCGTCTATGTATGGCACCCCGAGGTCCGGATGTTTCTCCTCGTCCGATCAGAGAAACCTGCAGCATTTGGCGGAACCGAAATCCAGACGCGGCGATTTGAGTCTATTGAGATCACACCCTAGGGCCTAGGGTTGTGGCTTTGGAAGACTTTCGGCCAAAGTAGCGTCACAACCGAAACGCGGCGCACGTCAAACCAGGCCGAGCACCACGCCCACAAACACCGTGAACCCCAACCAGTGGTTCAGGCGGAAGGCCTTGAAGCAGCCGTCGCGGGTGCGGTCCTTGATGAGCAGGACATGCCAGACCACCTGGGCCAGCGCCACCAGCAGCATGGCGCCCCAGACCACGGGGTTCACCAGGCTCCAGAGCACGGCGGTCCAGACGCCCAGGAACACCAGGTAGAACGCGGTGATCGCCGGCACGTCGGCGTCGCCCAGCGTGATGGCCGAGGTCTTCATGCCGATCTTCAGGTCGTCGTCGCGGTCGACCATGGCGTATTCGGTGTCGTACGCGAGCACCCAGAACAGGTTGCCCGCCATCAGCGCCCAGGCTTGCCAGGGCACGCTTTCCGTCACCGCCGCGAACGCCATCGGGATGCCGAAGCTGAAGGCCACGCCCAGCACGGCCTGCGGCATGGAGACGTGGCGCTTGGCATACGGATAGATCAGCGACAGCACCAGGCCCAGCACCGACCAGGCGATGGTCGCGGTGTTGGTGGTCAGCACCAGCAGGAAGGCCACGAAGGCCAGCACGCCGCCCACCGCCAGCGCCTCTTTGACGCCCACGCGCCCGCTGGTCACGGGGCGTTGCGCGGTGCGCTTGACGTGCTTGTCGAACTCGCGGTCGGCCACGTCGTTCACGCAGCAGCCCGCGCTGCGCATGAGGATGGTGCCCAGCACGAACACCACCAGCAGGTGCCAGCCTGGAAAACCCTGGGCCGCGATCCACAGCGCCGACAGCGAGGGCCAGAGCAGCAGCAGCCAGCCGGCGGGCCGGTTCCAGCGGATCAGGTCGAGGTAGAGATTCAGGCGAGAGGTCACGGCAGTTGTTTTGTCGAGGCACACCGCAGAACCGGCTTTGCCGGGCTGCTGGTGTGGTCCCCCTGGGGGGAAGACGCGCAGCGGCGCAGGGGGGATCTCAAGAAAGTCTTTTCACGCCTGGCAGCTCGCAGGCGTAGATGGCGTTGCGCAGTTCGGCGATGGCCTCGTAGCGCGTGAAGCTGCGCCGCCAGGCCAGCACCACCCGCCGCGTCGGCGGGTCGCCGTCGAACGGCAGGTAGTGCACAAAGGAGGCGTCGCCCAGGTCCTGCGAGTTGTCGGCCGAACCGTCGAGCGCCGAGCGCGGCACCGACAGGCGCGGCACCAGGGTGACGCCCATGCCGGCGGCCACCATGTGCTTGATGGTCTCCAGCGAGGAGCCCTCGAAGCTCTTGCGGATGCCCTCGGTGTCGCTGGAGAAGCGCGCGAACTCGGGGCAGACCTCCAGCACGTGGTCGCGGAAGCAGTGCCCCGTGCCCAGCAGCAGCATGGTCTCGTTCTTGATCTCGTCGGTGGTGATGGCCTTGCGCTTGGCCAGCAGGTGGCTGGCGGGCACGGCGGCCATGAAGGGCTCGTCGTACAGCGGCGCGATCGCGAGGTTGGTGTCCGGAAAGGGCTCGGCCAGGATGGCGCAGTCGATCTCGCCCAGGCGCAGCTGCTCCAGCAGCTTGACGGTGAAGTTCTCCTGCAGCATCAGCGGCATCTGCGGTGTGCGCTCGATGACCTGGCGCACCAGATTGGGCAGCAGGTAGGGACCGATGGTGTAGATCACGCCCAGCTTGAGTGGCCCGGCCAGCGGGTCCTTGCCGCGCTTGGCGATCTCCTTGATCGCCGCGGCCTGCTCCAGCACGGTCTGCGCCTGGCGCACGATCTGCTCGCCCAGCGGCGTGACCGCGATCTCGCTGGCATTGCGTTCGAAGATCTTGAGCTCCAGCTCCTCTTCGAGCTTCTTGATCGCCACGGACAGCGTGGGCTGCGACACGAAACAGGCCTCGGCGGCCTTGCCGAAGTGCTTTTCGCGCGCCACGGCCACGATGTATTTCAGTTCCGTCAGGGTCATGGCTGTATTTTGCGCCGACTCGCTTTCATGCCAGTTGGGGATGAATTGGAGCTCACGCCTAGGCTAAGATTTGTTCGTGTTGCATTCGGTAACACGTCCAATCAGATCCATCAGGAGGATTCATGTTCACGCTTCGTGCTCCGCTCACTGCCATGTCTTTGTCGATCTTGCTGACCGCCTGCGGGGGTGGTGGCGACGACGCTGCTCCCGCCGACAAATATGTTGGGACATGGGACATCCCTTGCGAGGTCGATGGCTCGATCTCTGTCCTTGGTGAAGTGACATTGAGCAAAGCAAGCAGCAACTCGGTGTCCGGGCCTTTGACTTGGCGCATTTTCAGGAACACCAGCTGCTCGGGCGCTCCGTATTCCACCATCACGCTTCAGGCGGCGGTCACCATCCATGGAACCGCTGAAATTGATGGAAAAACGGTTGACCAAGTCACCGAAACGCTCGGCGACGACGCATCGAAGGATGTGTACTACGTGACAGGAAACCAATGGTTTGAGTCTCCAGAAGGCTCACCCTCCGGCCCCGATGGCTTCCCAACGAGCCTCGATATGACCATCGCCTCTACCAAGCGCTGAATCTCAGGCCTTTAAATACTCGGCCTTGGTGCCCAGCCAGCGCCCCACATGCCGCTCAGCGGCTTCGGGGTAGCGGGTGAGCATCTCGGCCGCCGCCTCACGGGCCCATTCGAGCAGGTGGGTGTCGGTCGCCAGGTCGGCGAAGCGCAGCAGCGGCGCGCCGGACTGGCGGGCGCCGAGGAACTCGCCGGGGCCACGGATCTCCAGATCGCGGCGGGCGATCTCGAAGCCGTCGTTGGTCTCGGCCATGGCCTTGAGGCGCTCGCGCGCGGTCTCGCCCAGCCGGCCGCCTTCGTTGGGTGTGTAGAGCAGCACGCAGGCCGATGCTGCGGCGCCCCGGCCGACACGGCCCCGCAGCTGGTGCAGCTGCGAGAGGCCAAAGCGCTCGGCGTGCTCGATCACCATCAGCGAGGCGTTGGGCACGTCCACGCCCACTTCGATCACCGTGGTCGAGACCAGCACGCCCATGTGGCCGCCGCTGAACAGGCTCATCACCGCCTTCTTCTCGGCCACCGGCATGCGCGAGTGCAGCAGGCCGACCAGCACGCCGGGCAGCAGCTGGGACAACTCGGCGTGGGTCTCGGTGGCGTTCGACAGGTCGATCGCCTCGCTCTCCTCGATCAACGGGCAGACCCAGTAGACCTGCCGGCCCTCGGCCACCTGGGCGCGGATGCGCTCGATCACCTCGTGGCGGCGGCTGTCGGACACCACCTTGGTCACGATGGGCGTACGGCCGGGTGGCAGCTCGTCGATGGTCGAGACGTCGAGGTCGGCGTAGTAGCTCATCGCCAAGGTTCTGGGAATCGGCGTGGCCGACATCATCAGAAGGTGCGGTTCGCCCGCACCCAGCTCGGCGCCCCCCATCTTGCTGCGCAGCGCCAGCCGCTGCGCGACCCCGAACCGGTGCTGCTCGTCGATGATGGCCAGCGCGAGGTTGCGGAACTGCACCTGGTCCTGGATCACAGCATGCGTGCCCACCACCAGCGCCGCCTCACCGCTGGCGATGAGTTCCAGCATTTCCGTGCGCTGCTTTTTCTTCTGGCTCCCGGTGAGCCAGGCCACGCGCTTGCCGAGCGGTTCGAGCAGCGGCTCCAGCCAGCCGATGAGCTTGGCGAAATGCTGCTCGGCCAGGATCTCGGTGGGTGCCATCAGCGCACACTGCCAGCCGCTGTCGATGGCGATCGCTGCAGCCAGCGCGGCCACCACCGTCTTGCCCGAACCCACGTCGCCCTGCAGCAGCCGGTGCATGGGCACCTGGCGCTGCAGATCGCGCGCGATCTCTTCACCGACGCGGCGCTGGGCGACCGTCAGAGCGAATGGCAGGGCCGCCAGCAGCTGCTCGTGCAGGCCGCCGGGTGCCGTCTTCAGCGCCGGAGCGCGCAGCGCGTCGCGCTCGCGCTTGGCCTGCAGCTGCGAGAGTTGCTGGGCCAGCAGCTCCTCGGCCTTCAGGCGCTGCCAGGCCGGGTGGCTGCGGTCTTCCAGCGCGCCCATCGACACGTCCGGCCCGGGGTGGTGCAGGTATTCCAGCGCCTGGCGCAGCGACATCAGCGGCGCGCGCAACCCGCGCAGCGTGTCCTGCAGCGAGGTCAGCACCGGCTGCGGCAGGGTTTCGCTCAGGTCGGCGCGTTTGAGGCCGCCCACCACCGCCTTGCGCAGGTAGGCCTGCGGCAGCTGGGCGCTGGTGGGGTAGACGGGGGTCAGCGCCTCGGGCAGCTCGCCGCCGGCCGCGTGGAAGGCCGGGTGCATCATGGTCTTGCCCATGAAGCCGCCGCGCACCTCGCCGCGCACACGCACCCGCGCGCCGACCGCCAGCGTCTTCTGGTGCGCCGGGTAGAAACTGAAGAAGCGCAGGGTGCAGGTGTCGGACCCGTCGTCCAGCGTCACCAGCAGCTGGCGGCGCGGCCGGTACTGGATGTCCTGCTTCGTGACCGTGCCCTCGACCTGCACCACCTCGCCGTCGCGCGCATCGTGCAGGCGCACGATGCGGGTCTCGTCCTCGTAGCGCAGCGGCAGGTGCAGCGCCAAGTCGATGTCGCGCACCAGGCCGAGCTTGTGCATGGCCTTCTGCGGGGCAGAGAGTTCCTTGCGCGGGGCGGTGGACGGGGCGTCGGGCATGGGACAATTCTGCCCTCCCCCGAGCCCCCGGTTTTGCCGCCGGGCCGCCCCAAGGCAAAACGCGCCCCCGCGGGGGGGCAGCGACCCGCAAAGCGGCGGAGCGTGGGGGCTCACCTTGTTTTGGAACGGGCCCTGTCCGGCCCTCAAGCAGCATGACTTCTACCAGCTCCTCCGCGGCACGCACTTACACCGTCGCCGACTTCGATTTTTCCCTCCCTGAGCACCTGATCGCCCAGCACCCGGCCGCCGAACGCAGCGCCTCGCGCCTGCTCGACGGCACCGGAGACGCACCGGTGGACCGCATCTTCCGGGAGTTGCCCGGCCTGCTGCAGCCGGGCGACCTGCTGGTGTTCAACGACACACAAGTCGTGAAGGCCCGTCTGTTTGGCGAGAAAGCCAGCGGCGGCAAGCTGGAGCTGCTGATTGAGCGCGTGCTGCTGCCGCACGAGGCGCTGGACGACTCGCCCAACGAGATCGTCGGCCACCTGCGTGTGAGCAAGAAGCCCCTGCCCGGCGGTCGCCTGCACCTGGCGGGCGGACTGAAAGGCGGCGGCTTCGACGCAGTGTTCATCGGCCGCTGGCCCGACGAACAGGGCCAGCTGTTCCGACTGCGCCTCGAAGGCCCGGCGGGCGAAGACCCGTACACGCTGATGGCGCGCCACGGCCATGTGCCGCTGCCGCCCTACATCACGCACGGCGACGACGCCGAGGACGAACGCCGTTATCAGACCGTGTTCGCGCGTGTGCCCGGCGCCGTGGCCGCACCGACCGCCGCGCTGCACTTCGACGAAGGTGTGCTGGCTGCGCTGGAGGCACGCGGCGTGCAGCGCGCCAACGTCACGCTGCACGTGGGCGCCGGCACCTTCGCCCCCATGAAGACCGAGCGCATCGAGGAGCACGTGATGCACCACGAGCGCTACGCCATTCCGCCAGCAACGGTTCAGGCCATCACCGACTGCCACGCGCGCGGCGGCCGTGTGGTTGCGGTGGGCACGACCACGGTGCGCACGCTGGAGAGCTGGGCCAAGACCGGCGAGCTGCAGGGCGACACCAACATCTTCATCACGCCAGGCTTCGAGTTCCGCGTGGTCGATGTGCTGATCACCAACTTCCACCTGCCCAAGAGCACGCTGATGATGCTGGTCAGCGCCTTCGCGGGCTACGAGCACGTGATGGCGCTGTACCGCCACGCGGTGGCGCAGGGCTACCGCTTCTTCAGCTACGGCGACGCGATGCTGCTGGCGCGCTCAGCCGAGATCCAGTAGGACCCGCCCGCCCTCCACCTTCACCGGCCAGACCTTGATCGGCTGGGTGCAGGGCGCGAGCGTCGCGTCGCCCGTGCGCAGGTCGAAGCGGCCCTGGTGGAACGGGCATTCGATTTCGTGGCCTTCCACAAAGCCGTCGCACAGCCTGGCGTTGCCGTGGGTGCAGAGGTTGTCGGTGGCGAACACTTCGCCGTCCACCGCGAACAGCGCAATGTCGCGTCCGCCCGGCGACACCGGGATGCCCGCGCCTTCGAACAGATCGGCCTCGGCGGCCACGTCGGTCCAGTTGCTCATGGGTGCGGTCCTGTTCAGATGGGGTAGATGATGGAATTCGGGATCATTTCGCTGTCGTAGATGCACAGGCGCTGGGCGAACCTCAGCCCATCCGGCGTCTTCGCCACGATGTCCAGATACCTCCCGACGTTGAACACCGTGCTCGGCCCGTCAAGCTTGGTGCGGAAGACCGCGTAGTTGGCTTCGCAGTGCAGCCGGCCCCGCTCGTCGGTCTGGCGGACGACAGGCGCACCCACGACGTGCCGCTGGTAATACGGGTCGTGGAACAGGGTTTCCTTGATGCCGTAGACGCGGTCACGCAGCATGGCCTGGCTGTCGAAGGCCAGGGTCGAGAGCGGGAAACCGCGCTCGTGGTTCTCGCGCGGCTGCAGCTTGTAGACGCAGTCCGACGTGAAGAACGTGGGCCAGAGGTCCCAGTCGCCGCTGTCGACGGCGGAGGCGTAGTCGCTGTAGAGCGCCTGCAGGGCCTGGAAGGTCTCGAAGTCCAGCGCGCTCATGCGGCACCGCCTTCCGAAGCCTCAGGCGCTTCCATCACCTTGCGCCAGTATTCGTACATCCCTCGGATCAGCGTCTCCGTCACCATGTGATCCGTCTCGCCTACCTCGCGCCCGCCCAGCTCGGCGAGCGCCCTGTGCTGCGGCTTGCTGTCGAAGGCCTGTTGCGAGAACTCGATCACCTCGCCATCGTCGGCGCTCACGAAACCGGCCGGACCGAACAGGTTGGCCTGGCGCAGCCGGCGCTGGGTCATCTCGGGCGTGTCGTCCTCGAAGCCGAAGTGGGTCCAGACGAAGTCGAAGGCACCGTGGCCGTCGGGCTGGATGTGGCGCGTGCTCACGCTGTTGACCTGCTGCTGGAAGATCACGCTGGGGAACAAGGTCGTCATGACAGCGGTGGGCATCTGTTCACCCAGCTGCCACCAGGGCTCGGGCACGATGTCCAGGAAGCGCGGGTCTTCGAGCTGCATGCTCTCCTTGAAGCTCGACACCTGGGTGACCTGCGCGGCCTGGCCGCTGGCCTGGCCCATGCTGCCCCGGGTGGAGACCATGGCCGCGTGGCGGTGGTGTGCGTCCATTCGCAGCTCGCTCTTGTTGTCGGCGCGCCAGAGGCCGAAGGTGACGAACCAGGTGTGCAATAGGCCGGGGTGGTACGGGTCCTTGATGTTCTCCTGCATCAGCTTCCAGTTGCCCGGGATGCGCTGGCGGTTGTAGCCGAGGATGGTGAGCTTGCGACCATTGAACAGGCGGTCGAAGTACTGGAGGATGGTCGGCCCCATGTAGTCCTCGAGCGATTCCACCTCGTGGTCGAACGAGGCGAACACCACACCGCCGCGCACCGCCACCTTGAGCTTGGTGAGCGCGTGGTCCTTGGGGTTGAAGTCGGCCGGCATCCCGCCATTGACCTTGCCGTCCTGCCGCACGCCGCGCCGGAACGGCACGCCCTGCAGATCGCCATTCGGCGCGTAGCTCCACTGGTGGTACGGACAGACAAACTCGGTCTGGTTGCCGTGGCGCTTGCGGCAGAAGCGCATGCCGCGATGCGCGCACACGTTCTCCACCACGTGGATTTGCCCGTCGGCGGCGCGGGTCATGATGACCGAGCGCTCGCCAACCACGGTGCGCTTGAAGTCACCGGCGTTAGGGATCTCGGCTTCCAGGCCCACGTAGCACCAGTGGCCTTTGTAGAAAAAGCGGTCGAGCTCGCGCTGGTGGCGCTGCTCGTCGGTGTAGACGGCAAACGGGATGCGGCTGGTGCCGCCGGCTTCCCAGTGCAGGCCATCGGGGGATGCGGACATGGCTGTCTCCGTGGGTGTTCTTGTGAGCCGCATGATCGCGGCCGGTCACCCATCCGGCAAGGGAATCGGCGTGATACGCTGTATTCACAACCTGAATATTTAGCCCCATGAAGCTCACCGACATCGACCTCAACCTGCTGGTGGTGTTCGACCGCCTGGTGCAGGACGGCCGGGTCTCGCGCGTGGCCGAGTCGCTGGGCCTGAGCCAGCCGGCCGTGAGCAACGCGCTGCGCCGTTTGCGGGACCTGCTGGACGACGAGCTGTTCCTGCGCACACCCACCGGCATGGCGCCCACGCCCTACGCGCAGCAACTGGCCGAACCGGTGGCGCAGGCGCTGCGGGGGCTGCAGGGTGCGCTGAACGTGCGCGCCAGCTTCGACCCGGCGCGCAGCGAGCGCTGCTTCACCCTGGCCATGACCGACGTGGGCGAGATCTACTTCCTGCCGGTGCTGATGGACGCGCTGGCGCGTGGGGCACCGGGCGTCACGCTGCGCTGCGTGCCGGTGGCCGACGCGGCACTGCGCGAGGACATGGCCGCCGGCCGAGTGGACCTGGCCCTGGGCTCGCTGCCACAGTTGCAGGCCGGCTTCTTCCAGCAGGCGCTGTTCCGCCAGCGCTACGTGGCGCTGATGCGCGCCGGACATCCACTGGCCGCAGACAATACGCCGCTGAACGCCGCCCAGTACCGCCAGGCCGCCCATGTGCGTGTGGTCTCGGCCGGCACCGGCCACGGCCAGGTGGACGACGCCCTGCAGCGCCTGGGCGTGGCACGGCAGGTGCAGCTGACCGTGCCGCACTACGTGGCGCTGGGCCAGGTGCTGGGCAGCACCGACCTGGTGGCCACCGTGCCCGAGCGGCTGGCCGAACGCCTGGCCGGCCCGCACGCGCTGGTGGCCCGGCCGCTGACGCTGCGTCTGCCGGCCAGCACCATCGCCCAGCTCTGGCACGCCCACCTGCACCGCGACCCCGGCCACCAGTGGCTGCGCGGCCTGGTGGCGCAGCACTTCGGCACCGCCGCTGAGGCGGTGGACAGCCCCTGAAACGGCGACAAGGTATCCAGTGGTCGCCAGCTTCGCAACAAAAGTGCTACAGCCAGGCCCTGAGGTGTGACTTTTGTGCAGCAGCCGTGAACACGACCGACTGACGGGCCTGGGCGCGCGGGCACAATACCGGCCACCTTCTCGCCGCCGAAAGTCTGTCCGTGATCGAAATGCTGTTCCGCCTGGGTATCGCCCTGCTGCTGTCCGTGAGCCTGGCCCTGCTGCTGGCCTGGGGCTGGTTCAGTTCGGACGAGCGCACGGAGTCGGCGGCGGTCACGGTCGAGCCTTCGGCCGAATCCTCCACACCGGCCCGCTGACCCGGCCACGGGCTGGGCGGGCCGCCACGCGGTTCACAATGGCCCGATGACACGACGTCGCTGCCTCCCGCTGGCGCTGGCCGGCCTCATCGCCTTCCCCGGCGCGGGACGGGCGGAGCCCGAAGCCTCCCGCTACGCCACCCAGGGCCGCTGCGCCGGCTACCCCCGCGTGGCCCTGACGGCGCCCAAGGGCTGGTGCGTGGGTCTGGTGGCCGACGCACGCGATGGCCTGCAGATGCCGCGCCGACTGATCGAGGTGTCCCCCGGCCGCTTCTGGATCACCGACATGGGCAACTGGGAGCCTCGTCGCGGGCGCCTGCTGGAGCTGCGGGTGGATGGACTGCCGGGCGAAGCGGGCCGGGTGCAGGTGCTGGCCCGGGGACTGGACCGGCCGCACGGACTCGTGACCGGCCCCGACGGCAAGGTCTACGTGGGCGAGGCCGGCACGGTCTGGCGCACACCGGTCGACACCTTCGCCCGCGAGGACCTGCTCACAGACCTGCCGGCCGACGGCGCACACCCGCTCAAGGAACTTGCTTTCGGCCGCAAGGGGCGCCTCTATATCAATATGGGATCGGCCAGCGACGCCTGCCGGGACGACCGGCAGCAGCAACCCCTGCCCTGCCCCGAGACCGCGGGACCGTCGCCCCGGGCCGCCGTGTACGAGACCGTGCTGACCGGCCCCGACCTGAAACCGCATCCACCCAAGCCCTTTGCCACCGGCTTGCGCAACTCGCTGGGCCTGGCGCTCACCCAGGACGCGGCGGGCAAGACCGAACGCCTCTGGCAGGCCGAGAACTCGGTCGACTACAACGACCCCAATGCCCCGGCCGAAGAGCTCAACGCGCTCGAACGCGGCGCGCACTACGGCTGGCCCTACTGTGTCAGCGATGCACAGGGCCGCAGCGTGGCGGCGCAGGGCTACGAACAGCGCGCGCCGTGCACCCGCCGCCAGGCCCACCGCCCACCGTTCCAGGCCTGGCCGGCCCATGTGGCGCCGCTGCAGCTGCTGACCGTTCCGCCCGCGGCCGCCGGCCAGCCCGAACACCCGTGGAGCGGGCGCCTGCTGGCGGTCTGGCACGGCTACCGCGCCCAGGGCCACCGCATCGTGGCCTGGCGCCTGGGCGCCGACGGCCGCCCGACCGGCGCGCGCGAGAACATCGTCTCCGGCTGGCGGGTCATGCCCGGCATCCGCCCGCAGGGCAACCCGGCCGGCATCACGGTCGATCACAGGGGCTGGCTGTGGATCGTCGAGGACCGCAACCGCACCGTGCTGGTGGTGGCGCCCGAGACGCCGGCGGGCAGCGGGCCCTGAGGCCCCCGTGGCGCCGCAGCCACCGCCCGTCTCATCCTGAGACGGAGCCCCGGCGCATTGACAAGGATCAAGTCGCAGCACGGGGCCACTGATAGCCTGAGGACACCCACCCAGAAACCCACGGAGTCCTCCCATGAAACGCACCCTGATTGCATGCTCGGCCGCCCTGCTGGCCGCCACCGCCTGGGCCGGCCCGGCCGAAGACCAGGCCGCCCTCAAGCTCGCCGCCGGCGCTGGCTGCATGACCTGCCACCACATCGAGCCCGGCGCCAAGGGCCCCAACGGCATGGCGCCCATCGGCCCGGCCTGGCGCGATGTTGCTGCCAAATACAAGAGCGTCAAGGGCGCCCAGCAGCAGCTGACCGCCACCGTGCTGGCCGGCTCCAGTCCCTACGAGAGCCACTGGAAGGACAAGGTGTCCGGCCTGTCGATGCCACCCAACAAGGTGGCCATTTCCCAGACCGACGCGGCCCAGCTGGTGTCCTGGATCCTTGCTCTCGAGGTGAAGAAGTAAAGACTTCTGGAGCGCTCGGCGACAATCGCCGGATGCTCCAGTTCGACGTTCTCAAGACCGAAGGCCACGCTCGCCGCGGCCGCCTCACCCTCAACCACGGCGTGGTGGAGACCCCCATCTTCATGCCCGTGGGCACCTACGGCACCGTCAAGGGTGTCACGCCCGCGAGCCTGGAAGACATGGGCGCCCAGATCATCCTGGGCAACACCTTCCACCTCTGGATGCGCCCCGGCCAGGAGGTGATGAAAAGCTTCGGTGGTCTGCACGCGTTCGAGAAGTGGCACAAGCCCATCCTCACCGACTCGGGCGGCTTCCAGGTCTGGTCGCTCGGCGCCATGCGCAAGATCACCGAAGAGGGCGTGCACTTCGCCAGCCCGGTCAACGGCGACAAGCTCTTCATGTCGCCCGAGGTCAGCATGCAGATCCAGACCGGGCTCAACAGCGACATCGTCATGCAGCTCGACGAGTGCACGCCCTACGAGACCAACGGGCATCTCACCACCGAGGCCGAGGCGCGCAAGAGCATGGAGATGAGCCGCCGCTGGGCCGTGCGCTCCAAGGCCGAGTTCGAGCGGCTGGGCAACCCCAACGCGCTGTTCGGCATCGTGCAGGGCGGTATGTTCGAACACCTGCGCCAGGAATCGCTCGAAGCCCTGGTGGAGATGGACTTCCCCGGCTACGCCATCGGCGGCGTCAGCGTGGGCGAGCCCAAGGAGCAGATGCTGCAGATCATGGCGCACACGCCGCACCGCCTGCCGGCGCACAAGCCCCGCTACCTGATGGGCGTGGGCACGCCGGAGGATCTGGTCGAGGGCGTGGCCTGCGGCGTGGACATGTTCGACTGCGTAATGCCCACGCGCAACGCGCGCAACGGCACGCTGTTCACCCGGTACGGCGACCTGAAGATCCGCAACGCCCGCCACAAGGCCGACCACCAGCCGCTGGACGCGACCTGCACCTGCTACGCCTGTGCCGGCAAGGCCGGCGTGAGCTGGGCCGATGGCGGCCGCGACGGCTTCAGCCGTGCCTACCTGCACCACCTGGACCGTTGCGGCGAGATGCTCGGGCCGATGCTCAGCACCATCCACAACCTGCACTACTACCTGAACCTGATGACCGAAGTACGTGCCGCGCTGGACGCCGGCCGCTTCGAGGCCTTCCGCCAGCAGTTCAAGTCCGACCGCGCGCGCGGCGTGTGACACCCGCGCGGCAGGCACGCCGGACGGACCGCCGCTAAGCTGCGGTGCCATGACCCAGCCCCCCGTTCCCCGCCACGTCCTGCCCGTGCTGGTGCTGGCGCAGTTCGCCGGCACCTCACTCTGGTTTGCGGTCAACGCGGTCATGCCCGACCTGCAGCGCGAGCTGGGCTGGCCCACCGCCGCGCTGGGCACGCTCACCGCGTCGCTGCAGTTCGGCTTCATCGCCGGCACCCTGGTCTTCGCCCTGCTGGCCATCGCGGACCGCATCGCCCCGCGCCGGGTGTTCCTGGTGTGCGCGCTGGCGGGCGCCGCCTGCACCGTGGGCGCCTGGGCCATGGTCAGCGACTACACCGCCCTGCTGGCCTGGCGCTTCGCCACCGGCTTCTTTCTCGCGGGCATCTACCCGGTCGGCATGAAGATCGCCGCCCAGTGGTACACGCGGGGGCTGGGCGCCGCGCTGGGGCTGCTGATCGGCGCGCTGGTGCTGGGCTCGGCCAGTGCCCACGCGCTGCGCGCGCTCAGCGGCACCCTGCCCTGGCCGACGCTGATGCTCGGCGTGGCGGCGATGGCGGCGCTGGGCGGCGTGCTGCTTTATGCGGCGGTGGGCGATGCGCCGGGCGCGGTGGCGCGCGTGACCACGCTGCAGTGGCGCGCGCTGGCCACCCTGTGGACCGATGCCCGGGTGCGCAGCTCGGTGCTGGGCTACTTCGGCCACATGTGGGAGCTCTACACCATGTGGGTGCTGGTGCCGCTGATCCTCGCCACCCGCCTGCAGGGTGCCACGCTGTCGTGGACGGCGTTCTTCGTGCTCGGTGCGGGCGTGATCGGCTGTGCGGGCGGCGGCTGGGTGGCGCTGCGCTGGGGCAGCGCGCGGGTGGCCGGCGCGCAACTGGCCACCAGCGGGCTGTGCTGCCTGGCGGCCCCGTGGGCGATGCACGCGCCCGACGCACTGTTCTACGCCTGGCTGCTGCTCTGGGGCGTCACGGTCTCGGGCGACTCGCCGCAGTTCTCGACGCTGACCGCGCGCAACGCGCCGCCGCAGGCCGTGGGCAGCGTGCTGACGCTGACCAACAGCATCGGCTTCGGCATCTCGATCGCCAGCATCCTGCTGTTCGTCTCGCTGGCCGACCGCGTGCCGCTGGGCCAGCTGGTGCCCTGGCTGGCGCTCGGCCCGGCGCTCGGCCTGTGGGCGCTGTGGCCGCTGGTGCAGGCCGAGCGCTCGCGATCAGGTTGACTCGGCCGGCACCGAGCCATCGGCGTCCAGGAAGGTCTCCGGATCGGGCAGCGGCGTGGCCGGCACCTGCATCTCCTCGGGGTTGAGCTGCTTGGTGAAGCCTTCGAGCGAGCCCATGGAGCGGCGATCGCGCGCCGCCACCGGGTCCGAGGCCATGTAGCCGACGCACAGCTGGCCCAGCGCGCGCAGCGAGTCGAAGTGCGTGCGCTCCTGCGCGTGCGAGGCGTCGGCGCCGAAGCCGAGCAGTGCGGTGCGGATGTCGTTGCCGGCCTCCACCGCCGCCGCCGAGTCGCTGCGGTAGAAGCGGAACACGTCGCGCCGGTGCGCGATGCCGTGCTCCTGCGCCAGCTTGATGAGCTTGTGCGAGAGGTGGTAGTCGAACGGGCCGGCCATGTCCTGCAGACAGATGGTGACCGCGCGCTCGTCGGTGTTCTGGCCCGGCGCCGCGATCGCGATGTCCAGGCTGACCATTTCGGCGATGTCGCCGTGCAGCGCAGCCGACGAGCCGGAGCCGACCTCTTCGGTGATGGTGAACAGCGGGTGCACGTCCACCGGCAGCGCGATGCCGTGGTCCTTCACCGCCTTGCAGACCGTCAGCAGCACCGCCACCGCCGCCTTGTCGTCCAGGTAGCGCGCGTTGATGTAGCCGCCCGGCTGCACCTCGGGCTGCGGATCGAAGGCGATCCAGTCGCCCACGTTCACGCCCAGCGCCTGCAGTTCACTGCGGCCGGCGGACGGTGCGTCCAGACGCACTTCCACGTGGTCCCAGCTGTTGGGCTGGCTGTCGATGGCGTCGCCGAAGGCGTGGCCGGAGGTCTTCAGCGGCAGGCAGGTGCCACGCAGCTGCTGGCCATCGGTGAACAGCGTCAGGCGCCCGCCCTCGGCAAAGCGCGAGGACCAGCTGCCGATCGGCACGATGCCCACCCGGCCGTTGTCCTTGAGTTCACGCACCATCGCGCCCAGCGTGTCCAGGTGGGCCACGATGGCGCGCGCGGGACGGCTCTCCCGGCCCTTGAGCGTGGCACGGATCGCGCCGCGCCGGGTGATCTCGTACGGGATGCCCAGGGCTTCGAGCTTGCCCGCGGTGTAACGCACCACGGCGTCGGTCAGTCCGACCGGGCTCGGGATCGCCAGCAGCTGCAGCAGGGTTTCTTCCAGATAGGCCTCGTCCAGGGCGGGCAGGCGGTGGGTCGGGTTCCGGGTCATAGCGTCTCCTCTCCGGTGGCGGTGTTGGGGAACAGCAGGTCGATGAACCGCTGTGCGGTGGGTTGCGGTTCGTGGTTGGCCAGCCCGGGGCGCTCGTTGGCTTCGATGATCACGTAGTCCGGCCCGTCGACGGCCGACACCAGGAAGTCCAGCCCGGTGACCGGGATGTCGAGCACGCGGCTGGCGTGTTCGGCCGCCTGGCGCAGGTCGGGGTGCAGTTGCTCGGTGACGTCGTGGATGGTGCCGCCGGTGTGCAGGTTGGCCGTGCGCCGCACCGCCAGCGTCTGGCCGTAGGGCAGCACGTCGTCGAGCGCGAAACCGGCCGCGGCCAGGCAACGCCGCGTCTCACCGTCGACCGGGATGCGCGATTCGCCGCCGGTGGCGGCCGCGCGCCGCCGGCTCTGCTTGTCGATCAGCTCGGCGATGGTCGCGCTGCCGTTGCCTTCGATGGTGGCCGGACGTCGGATCGCTGCGGCCACGACCTGGTGGTTGATGACGACGATGCGCAGGTCCTGCCCCTGGCAGAACTGCTCCAGCAGCACGCGCTCGTCGAACCGGCTGGCGGCCTCCACGGCGGTCTCCACGTCCTCGATCGAGGTCAGGCCCACGGCCACCCCCTTGCCCTGCTCGCTGTCGACCGGCTTGACCACGATGGTGCCGTGCGTGCGCAGGAACTGCTCGTTGTGCGCCGTGTCGCCGGCCAGCGTCTGGGCTGGCACCCGCAGGCCGGCGCCAGCCAGCAGGCGCAGCGTCACCCGCTTGTCGGCACAGCGGCTCATGGCCACCGCGCTGGTCAGCTCCGACAGCGACTCGCGACACACCACGCTGCGCCCGCCGTGGCTGAGCTTGAAGTAGCCGTTTTCGGCGTCCACCGCCTCGACGCGCACGCCCCGCCGCTGGGCCTCGTCGATGATGATGCGGGCATAGGGGTTGAAGGCGGCGTGGCCGCTGTCGGTCTCGCTGAACAGGGGTGCGTTGATGGCGTTGCGGCGCTTGACCGCGAACACCGGCACGTTGTGGAAGCCCAGCTTCTCGTACAGGGCGATCGCCGAGCGGTTGTCGTGCAGCACCGACAGGTCCATGAAGGCCCGCCCGCGTGCCAGGAACAGCTCCGCCAGGTAGCGCGTGAGCGCCTCGCCGATGCCGGGGTGCGTGGCCTGGGGCAACACCGCCAGAGCCCAGAGGCTGGCCCCCGGCTGGGTGTCCCCGAAAGCCGGCGCGTGGTCGACGCCCATCGCCACCCCCAGCACCTCGCCGGTCTTCAGGTCTTCGGCCAGCACGTGCACCGTGCAGCGGTCGGCGCGCTGGCCCCAAAGGCTCGTCGCGTCCACCGGTACCATGCGCCGGGCGCGGTAGATGGCATTGATCGCCGCGACGTCGGCGCGTGAACGCAGACGGCGGATGACGAAGCCCTGGCGCCGGGCCCGCTGGGGCACATAGGCGTTGAGCGTCAGCCGGAACGTCTCGGAAGGATCGATGAACAGCTGCTGCGGCGCATACGAGACCACCACATGCGGCTTGTCGACATAGAACGCGATGTCGCGGCGCCCGGGCTGCTCCTGCAGCAGTTCGCGGGCGATGTCCGACGGATCGGCGAAGGTGTGGCCGCCGATGAGCCGACCCCAGCCGCAGTCGACCACGGCGTTCTCCCGGGGGCCGGGTTCGTGCGGCAGGGTGGAGCGGCTCAGGCGAAGCGCCCGCTGTGCGTGTTTCTGGATGGTCATGGCACGGTGCTCCTCAGCGAAGGTGGGACTGCAACCACAGCTCCAGCAGGCCCAGCTGCCAGAGCTTGGAACCGCGCAGCGGGGTGATGTGTTCGCTTGGAGCGTCCAGCAGGCGGCGCACATAACCCGCGCGGAACAGGCCGCGCTCGCGCGCCGCCTGGCTGTGCAGCGCGTCCTTGACCATCGCCAGCACATTGCCCTGCAGGTGCTTGAGTGCCGGCACCGGGAAGTAGCCCTTGGGGCGGTCGATCACTTCGCTGGGAATGACCTGGCGCGCCGCCTCCTTGAGGATGCCCTTGCCGCCGTGGGCCAGCTTGTGGCGCGGCGGGATGCGAGCGGCCAGCTCGACCAGTTCGTGGTCGAGAAAGGGCACGCGGGCCTCCAGCCCGAACGCCATGGTCATGTTGTCGACGCGCTTGACGGGGTCGTCCACCAGCATCACCGTGGTGTCCATGCGCAGGGCCTGGTCCACCGGGTGGCTGGCCCCGGGCGCCACCAGATGCTTGGCGATGAACTCGCGCGTCACGTCGCCGGAGAGGTAGACCCCTTCGACCACGGTGCGCATCTCGGCGTGGTCGCGGTCAAGGAAGGCGGCCGCGTAGTCGTCCACCGGGCGCTCGCTCTCGGCCAGCCGGGGGTACCAGTGGTAACCACCGAACACCTCGTCGGCCCCCTGCCCGCTCTGCACCACCTTGCTGTGGCGCGACACCGCCTCGGACAGCAGGTAGAAGCCGATGCAGTCGTGGCTCACCATCGGCTCGCTCATGGCGTGGATGGCTTCGGGCAGGCGGCGCAGCAGCTCGGACTCGGGCACGAAGATGCGCTCGTGCCGCGTGCCAAAGCGCCGGGCGACGATGTCCGCGTATTCGAACTCGTTGCCCTTTTCGCCGCCGACGTCCTCGAAGCCCACGTTGTAGGTGTGCAGGTCGGGCACGCCGGCCTCGGCCATCAGGCCAACGATCAGGCTCGAATCGACGCCGCCGGAGAGCAGCGCGCCGACCGGCACATCGGCCACCAGGCGCCGCTGCACCGACTCGCGCAGCCCGCCCAGCAGGATGTCGCGCCAGTCATCGAACGGCCGCTGTTCGTCCTCGGCACTGCGCTCGTAGTTCAGCGCCCAGTAGCGGTGCTGGCGCGTGCGCCCGTCGGGCTCGACCCACATCAGCGTGGCCGGCGGCAGCTTGCGCACGCCGCGAAACAGCGTGTGCGGCGCGGGCACGATGGCGTGCAGCGACAGGTAGTGGTGCAGGCCTTCGGTGTCGATGCCGGTGTCCACACCGCCCGCGGCCAGCAGGGCCGGCAAGGTGGAGGCAAAGCGCAGGCCGCCCGGCACCGGCGCCAGGTACAGGGGCTTGATGCCCAGCCGGTCCCGGCCCAGCAGCACCCGGCCGCTGTCGCGCTCCCAGATCGCAAAGGCGAACATGCCGTTGAGGCGCTTGACGAAGTCCTCGCCCCAGGCGTGGTAGGCCTTGAGCAGCACCTCGGTGTCGCCGGTGGAATGGAAGGTGTAGCCCTTGGCCTCCAGCTCCCGGCGCAACGCGGGGTGGTTGTAGACCGCGCCGTTGAAGACGATGCCCACGCCCAGCGCGGGATCGAACATGGGTTGCTGGGCAGCGTCGCTCAGGTCCATGATCTTCAGGCGCCGGTGCCCGAAGGCCAAACGGTCCCAGGCCATCAGGCCCTGTCCGTCGGGGCCGCGCGGCGCCTGTTGCTGGTTCATGCGCAGGATCGCGCTGGTATCGACCGGCTGGTCGTCGAATCGAATGTCTCCGGAAATGCCACACATGGCGAAACTGCCCTCCTTGCGGAACGGCCGATCGCCAACAGGGGAAGCACTTCAGGAAGAGGTCACACCGGTCGGTGCCGGTGCCACATAGCCAGGGACGAAGAACAGGTGGAGGTAATCGGCCTGTGCGGTTCCGTGACGCCACACCCGCAGCGGGTGCCACAGGAGAGCCGGCCCGGTGAAACCGAAAGGCCCTCCCCACGCCGTGCCTCGGAACGCGCACGGGTTGAAGATGAGGTGAGCGCCGGATTATATGTTTTTACATATATCAAGTCAATATTCACCCCCGATTTCCCATCTAAACGGGCAGCAGCAAGTGGACCGGATCGCGCCGAGCTGGTCTGGCGCCCCGGTGGCAGGCGCACTACCGGCCCCAGCAGGACGGCATCGAAAGCTTCCGTTACAGTCCCGCCACCGACAAACACCTCGGAGGACCTCCATGCCTGCTCCCGCCATCGCCGCCCAGCGTCCCACCGGCGCCTTCATCGGCGCATCCTGGGCCGCCCTGCTGGTCGGCTCCCTCGTCTACCTGATGGGCCTGTGGAATGCCCAGATGATGCTCAACGAAAAGGGCTATTACTTCACGCTGCTGATGTATGGCCTGTTCTCGGCGGTGTCGCTGCAGAAGTCGGTGCGCGACCGGCTGGAGGGCATCCCGGTGACCGGCATCTACTACAGCCTGTGCTGGGTGTCGCTGCTGCTGGCGGTGCTGCTGCTCACAATCGGCCTGTGGAACGCCACGCTGGCGGCCAGCGAAAAGGGCTTCTACGCCATGGCCTTCCTGCTGGCGCTGTTTGGCGCCGTCGCGGTGCAGAAGAACATCCGCGACGTCGCACAGTTCAACCGCGCCCACCCCGAGCTGGAAGGCAGCGCAGAGTAAACCGGATCATGCGGCGGTAGGCGGCCCGACGTCCTTGGTTGCCTCGGGCGTCGCCTTCGCATCGGTTCCACACGAGAAGCAGTAACGCGCGAACGCGCTCTTGCGCGTGCTGCAGTGGCCGCAGCGGTCGAACAGGCACAGACCGCAGTGCGGGCAGAAATCGGTCTTGCCGTCTTTGAGGTCAACCGCGCGCTCGCAGCCCGGGCAGACGTTCTTGGCCAGCCGCGCCTGTGCCTGGTCGTAGTCCATCTCCTTGCGCCGCTGCGTGTCGGGCAGCGCCTCGACCGCCTTCTGCCGCTCCAGGTATCGCTGCAGCGCCGCAATCGCATAGCGACCACCGATCACCGTCAGCACGATGCCCACGATGTAGCGCACATAGCCGCCGTAGCTCGGCAGGTAGGGCACCAGCTCGACGAAGAAGGCAAACAGCGCGAAGAAGATGAAGCCCCACACGAAGGGCCACGACGGGCCCTTGCGGTGCTTCTTGAACAGGTACCCGGCCACCGCCAGCAGCGGCAGGGTGAGCGCCAGCCGGTAGCCGAACACGCGCAGCTCCTGCGCGCGCTGTTCCCCCACATAGATGTCCCGCGCCGCATCTTCCAGGCTGCGCAGCTCGGCCTGCGCGCGCTGCTGCGCCTGTCGCGCGTCCAGCGCCACCTGCTGTTGCTGCTCCACCGCCGCGAGCGCGTCGCGCTCGATCTTGCGCAACCCGTCGAGCTCGCGGGTCCGCTGCAGCACCTCCTGGTCCTGCTCGGCCCGTTGAGTGACGCTGCGCGTGGCCAGCCAGTTGTCGAAGGTTTCGCGCGCGGCGCGGTTGTCGGCGCGCGCGGTCTGCAGCTTCAGCTGGGCCTGCTCCAGCGCGGCCTGAGCCTCTTCGGCGGCCTTCTCAGCGGTCTTGATGGTTTCCTTGAGCGCGGGCGTGCGCTGCGGGTCCATGAAGTCTTCGAGCGTGCGGACCTGCTCCACCTGCGGCAGGTCGCCGACGATGGTGCTGCCCAGGCCGGTGAGGAACCAGGCGAACAGGAAGGCCACCAGCCAGAGGCCGCGGCGGAACCACTTTTCGGACAGTCGCAAGGACTTGCTCATGGTGTTTCCCTCGATGGTTTTGTGTTGAAGGCGATTGTGAACCCGCTCACAGCGCGATCCGCTGCGGCGCCGAGCCCAGGCCACTGCGCGCCAGCCAGTCGAGCACCGAGTCGACCGTCACGGTCTCGATGCGGTCGGAGAAACGCTTGTCGTTCGGGTGGTCGTCGAAGCGGATGTGGGCCGAGCCGGCGCTCGCACCCAGCCGCGTCAGCGGCCCCAGGCGCAGCGTGCTCGGCTGGTAGCCCTTGAAACCCAGCCAGGCCTGCGCGTGCGCGCGGGTGGTGACACCCGGCTCGGCGGCGATGGCCATCGTCTCAATCGCCCACTGGTTGGACTGCTGGTAGCGTGTGCCCCAGGCGTAGGCCACCATGTTGTAGTCGCGCTCGTGCAGACGCAGGCTGCGGCCGCGGTCGTTCAACAGCGCGTACAGCGGTGCCTGCAGGTGCGGTGCCGGCACCGACCACACCGCCTCGTGGCGCCAGAGGTCGTCCAGGAAGAACTCGCCCAGGCCCTGGCGGTAGATCGAGCCGTCGGCGGTGCCGCACTGGTTGAGCTTGTGCAGCACGCGCCACGGCCCCTCGGCCGTCTTGTAGGCCCAGCCCAGGTGCGAGTAGCGCAGCTGGTACTTGCCCAGGTCCTGCCCCGCACGGCCCAGCACCACCACCCGCGCACCGCTGCGCGCGAACTCGGCGTCCAGCGCCTGTGCCGTGCGCTGCGCCAGCTCCATGCCTTGCGTCAGCGTCTGCGGCGTCAGCGGCCGCTGCTCGCAGGATCGGCCGGCATGGGCGACGGTGGCGCCAAGCAGCAGCACAGCAAAGGTCAGCGCTCGGTGAGCAACATTCAGAGTCTTCTTCATGGTCGCCCCTCAGTAAGTCAGCCGCTCGTTGTGCAGCAGCGCGCGGCCCAGCTCGTTCGGGATGAAGCACAGCACCTCACCCGCCGCCGACAGCACCACCCCCGCGCCGATCACGCTCACGGCCACGGCGGTTCCGACGCCGGCCACCATACCCGAGGCCGCGCCCCCGCTCAGCTCCACACTGGCCCGCGCACCATCGGACGCCCGCTCCAGCACGATCACCGTGCCACGCGCCGACACCTCGACCGCCTTCACCACCAGCACCGCACCGCTGACCGCCAACGCCGCCGGCACCACACTCACCGCCGTCGCGCTGCCCGCGACCGCCGACCCCGCGCCCACCACCGAGGCCACCGGCAACGCCGACAGCACCAGGGACGCCTCACTCTGCGCCCGCGCCGGGCCCGTCACCAAGGCCGCGCTCAGGCTGGCGGCCAGCAGCATCTGCTTGAAGAAAATGCGGTTCATCTCATTTCTCCTCAACGTGGGCCACGGCACGGCGGTTTTCGATCAGGTCCGCCTCGTGGCGGTCGCGCAGCGTCTTGGCCAGCGTGAACGCCGAGGTCACGAGATAGAGCCAGCTCACACCCAGGTAGGCCTTGTAGGTCTCATCGATCTGCATGCGCAGCAGGCCCCAGAGCGTCAGACCCATGGCCACCGCAAAACCGCCCCAGACCACGAAGCGCCACATCGGCGTCTCGGCCTCACCGGTCCGCAGCGCCTTCTGCTGGTCGCGCACCGCCTTGGCCAGCACGAACACCGTCGACAGACAGAACACATAGCCCATCACCATGAACGCCCGGTCCAGCGCCTGACCCGGCAGGTACGCCAGGCCGGTGGCGCAGAGAAAGACCGCCAGCCCGAACGAGACCCAGACCTGGAGCTGCCAGGCGCGGGTGTCGCGCATCACGATGAGGGGAGAACGGGAACCGCTGACCATGTGAAACCTCGGTGGGTTGTTGAACATGGGGCGGATGGTGGGAGCAGCCGACCGAGCAGACCATAAACATCTGCTTCGGAATCAATACATCAACCTCTCAGGTGCGTTATTCAATACTCTCCGCCCAACCGCCATGCTCAATTCAATCGAGGCTGTTGGCGCTCTTTCGCTCGACGAGGGCCGTCCATACTGCACCTGTAACCGTCAAGGCACCGATGACTGGCCACCAAACCAGATTGGGTGGAACAGCTGCGTCAAAGAAGATCACGAAACCGTCCCAGTTGGCTCCAACGTCGCAGCCTTCCGGGCAAACTGCGGCGGCGAGAAACATGGGGACGAGGAGCAAGAATGGAACGGCGATCGCCAATGCCACGAGCACGACGTAGGCCACCCACCGAAGCGCCCAGTCAAGCTTGTGTGTCGCCCACCTGGCTCCAGCACAGACCGCCGACATTCCCAACCAGATCACCACCAGACCGCAACCGAGCGACAGGTATGGGACAAACGAATCCCATGGGTGGTGGTCAGGGAACCTGGAAATGACGTCCCTCCATGCACGAATGCCGAACACGATTGTCGCGACGATCGACGGTGTGTGCTTGATGAATGGCGCCAGCAATGACCTCACGGCACCCACCAGTACCGCACCGCATGAAAAAACACCGGCGCGGCGAAGATCACGGAATCGGTTCGGTCGAGCATGCCGCCGTGGCCTTCGATCATGCTGCCCCAGTCTTTCACGCCGCGGTCGCGCTTGATGGCGGACATGACCAGGCCACCGAAGAAGCCCATCAGACAGATCAGCAGCGCCATGCCCGCGGCCTGCAATGGTGAGAACGGTGTGATGCCGTGCAGGGCGGCTCCCAGCAGCGTGGCGCTGGCCACGCCGCCGATGAGGCCTTCCCAGGTCTTGGAAGGCGACAGAACGGGCGCCACCTTGCGTTTGCCCAGCAGCTTGCCCCAGATGTACTGCAGCACATCGCTGCCCTGCACCACGATCACCAGGAAGGCAATGAGCAGCATGTTCTTGCCTTCAAACCCGATCACCGGCAGCGTGAGCAAGGCCGGCACGTGGCTGATGCAGAACACGCTGACCATCAGGCCCCACTGCACTTTGGAGGCGCGCTCCAGAAAGCGCTGGGTGTCGCCGCCCGTGGCGGCCAGGATGGGCAGCAGCAGAAAGGCGTAGACCGGGATGAAGATGGAATAGAGGCCGTACCACTCGATCCAGACGAGGAAGTACTGCATGGGCAGGGCCAGGTAGAAAGCCGCGGCCATGGCGGTGTGGTCGCCGCGCCGGGTATAGGCCAGACTCAGGAACTCGCGCAATGCGTAAAACGAGATCAGGAAGAACAGCACGACCACGCCGTTCTTGCCAAACAGGAACGCCAGGCCGATGGACCCGACCATGACCCACCAGGCGTTGATGCGCGACGTCAGGTTGTCGATGACGGCGTGCGGTGCGCCATGGGCCACACGCCACTTGAGCAGGGCGGCGATGCTGGAGGCGAGCACAAGCACACCCGTGACGCCGATGAACAGCCAGCCCGTGGGGGTAAAGAGCGCCGCGAAGGTGTCTGCGTTCATGCGTCGCTCCCGGGTGCCTGGGTGTCGCGACCCGAGGGCGCTGGGGTTGAGGTTTCGGGCTCGCGGTCGTATTCGGGCCGCAGGTCCAGCAGCGCCTGGCGCGCGCGCTGCAGGAACTGCTGCTTGTCTTCCTGGGGAACCAGGGCCAGCGGCTCGCCAAAGCGCACCGTACAGGCGAGCGGCACGGGCAACAGAGCACCTTTGGGCAGCACCCGCTTCAGGTTTTCGATCCACACTGGCACGAAACGCACATGACCGAACGACCGGGCGAGGTGGTAGATGCCGCTCTTGAGCGGCAGCAGCACCTCTTCACTGGTGTTGCGGGTGCCTTCGGGAAAGATGATCAGGGAGTCCCCGGCCGCGAGCGCCGTGCCCATCTGCACCAGCGGGTCGCCGCTGCCAGGGCCACCCGCGGCGTCGCGCCGGATCATGAGCGCGTTGAACACGTCGCGGCCGATGAAGCGGCGCAGCGCCGACGTGTTCCAGTAATCCTCACCCGCCACGGGACGGGTGAGTGTGCGCAGGTCGGGCGGCAGCGCGGCCCAGAGCAGCACGAAGTCGCCGTGGCTGGTGTGGTTGGCAAAGTACACGGTCTGGTTGGCCATGGGGCCCGTGCGGCCCCACAGCGAGCGCAGGCCGGTGATCAGGCTGGCCCCGGTGACGATGGTCAGCCGGACCAGCGCTGCCAGCCACCGGCGCGGCGAAGTGCCGTCCGGCTCCATGGGGGGGAGCGGCTGCGGGCGCGTGGAAGGAGAGGGATCTGGGTTCACTCGACACCTAAAAAAACAGGGTGGCCAGGGCTGCAGCGGTTTGCAGCACCACGAGGACAAGATGCCAGCGCAGAAGATGGCGGGTACCGCGCAGGCGGTCGCCCATCGGGCGCACGGCTGGCGGGTGCTCGCTCACGGACTCTTTGCGCAAGCCGAGGTGGGCCAGCGAAGTGTCCAGCGCCTGCAGGCAGGGCATCTGACCCTGGCCCAGTTGACAGAACAGGCGCTCGTCCAGCGCCAGGCGAAACACAAGGTACCGCTCGATCACACCGCACAGCAACACCAGTGCCCACCCGCTGGCGCCCACCAGGGATATCGGCGGCCAGACCACGCACACCAGCGCAGCGAGCAGGCTCCAGCCCAGGGACCACGGGCCCAGGGTGCGCACGCTCGAGCGCAACAGGGCGGCGAGCACCAGCGCGTCGGCGCGCTCCTGTTCGTCCAGTGGAGGCTGAATCACCCGGTCTTCTCCGCGGTCCGCGGTGCGGCCAGTTGTTCCAAGGCGCCCAGCCAGGCCGGCCCCAGCACCAGTTGGGGCCGGGCCCGCCGAGCACGGGCTTCGGCCTCGGCCAGATCGGGCACGCCCTGGTGCAACAGCTGCCAGGCCACCACCGCCGCGGCGCTGCGTGAAAAACCGAGCGCGCAACACACCCAGACCGGCCCACCCGGGCCGGCGCCGCGCTGGGCCTGCACCAAATGCGCTGCGCGCTGCAGCCGGCCCGGGCTGGGCACCACCAGATCGAGCAAGGGCAGGCAGCGGCTCACCGGCCGTACGGCCGCGTGCAAGGGCAGCTCCGCGCACAGGCTCACCAGCGCAGGCCGCCCCGCAGCCAGCCATTCGGCGTAGTTCGGACGCCGCCCGAGCCACACGCCGGGCACCACCTCCACGCGGGGCGGCAAGTCGCGCGTCCAGGCCCAGGCGTTGAGGGCGGCTCCGAGCCGGTAGGGTGCCAGCAGCCAGCGCGCCGACCAGTGCATGTGGCCCGAACGGTCCATGCGGAACCCCCGCTCGCCGAACCCCAGGTAGTTCAGCGCCACAACGGCCAGCGAGGCCGCCGGCCAGGCCAGCCAGAGCGCCACGCCACCCCACCCAAGCGCCAGCGTCAGCAGTCCGGCAGCGCCCGCGAAGTACAGCGCAGCCAGCTTCAGGCGCTGGCCATCCCGGCTCAAGCGCCACGCCGAAGGCAGTGCCACTTCGCGTTCCAGCGGCCACAGCCACACACACAACACGCCCAGCAAGGCGCCGGTGGGAATGTCGATGAAGTGGTGCTGGTAGGTGGTGAGCACCGAGGCGCAAATGGCGAAGGTCCAGACATGCAGCAGCGCCCGCTGCCAGGCGCTGCGCATCAGCGGCCGGTACCAGTCCCAAAGGATGACGGCCAGCGCGATGTGCAAGGAAGGGGCCTGGTTGAAGGGCTGGTCAAAACCTCGCAACGCCGCAAACAGGACACCGGCGGCGCCATGGGCCTCGGGCTGTCCGAAACTGAACCGCAGGGGCCACAGCACAAAGCAGCTCACCGCGATGAACTGCGCCGTGAGAAGGCGGGCCGCGTGGCGGTCGATGCGGTGCTTGCTGCGGCTCAGGAACAACGACAGGCCGTAGAAGGCATTGATCGACCAGTAGGGAAAGACCGTCCAGCTCCAGAACGGGATGTGCCGCTCCCAGTCGAACACCACCGTGGGTACCTGCCCTGCGGCCCAGCGCTGCACCGCCCACCAGTTGGCCAGGCCATAGGTCAGGTAGAACAGCGGTGCCAGCAGAACCAGCCAGGCGGCGGAGCGCCGCCACGGCCAGGCGGCCGACGCGCCTGGGTTCGACACCATCGCGGATTCACTCATGCCGCCTCGCGCACGGCCAGCGACACGGTGAAGATGCCCCACTCGTCGATGCGCTGCGCGACCTTCCGGAAGCCTGCGGCGGCCACGAGCTGATCCATCTCGGCCTGCGTGCGGCGGCGCATCACCCAGGCCTGGCCCTGGCGGTGGCTGGTGAGGGCGCGCGCAATCATCTCCAGCTGCGGGTGCCAGGGCTGGCCGGTGTAGACCAGGTAGCCGCCCGGCTCGACTGCATCGGCCACGCCAGCCAGGGAGCGGCCGACCATGGCGTTGTCGGCGAACAGTTCGTACAGGCCGGAGACCGTGACCAGCGTGGGGCGTGGTGTGGCGCTGGCCACCTGGGTGCGGTCGAAGGCGTCGGCCTCCTCAAACCGGGCGGTGGCCTGCAGACCGCGCTGCGCGATGAGCGCCTGACCATCGCGCACGTTGATGTCGCTGTAGTCGCGCAGCAGCACCGAGGCCACGGGCACCGGGCTGCTGGCCACAGCATCGAGCACATAACGCCCATGCCCGGCGGCGATGTCCATCAGCCGCACCTCGCGCCCGGCCGCGGCCAGGCGCTGCATGGCCTCGCGCAGCAGTTCTTCGACGTGCAGCTTGCGCTGGCGGATGCCACGCCAGCCAATGGAGTCCAGGTAGGCGCGGTCGATCAGGGCCCCCACCAGCGGCACACCCTTGGCCTGGTTGCGGTACACGTAGTCCAGCGTGCTGCCGGAGTCGAAGCCGGTTTCATGCCCCAGGCGAACGCCGTCGGAAAGCACGCCACCGAGCTTTAGACCGGCGCGTGTGCCGGCCCAGTACAACCCGCGTGGAGACAGGGGTGACAAAGGTTCGGCCAGCGCGCGCGCCTCGTCCGCCGTGGCGCCGCGCTGGTCGGCCTGCAGCAGGTTGACGGGAGCCGCCGGTGCGTCGAACTGCCGCAGCAAAAACGCACGCAAAGCCCTTAAGGCGCTAGCGCGGTCGCGCTCACCCAGGGTGTCGTGGAAGAAACCCGGCAACTCCAGCTTCTCCTTCACCGCGCTGCCCAGGCGCTCGAAGAACTGGTGCTGAGGCTTGTGATGCACCACCCAGTCGGCACCCGAGATGAGCAATTGCGTGGGCGCCACGATGGCCTGTGCGTCGGCCACCACGCGCTCGGCCGCGCGATACAGGTCCAACAGGATATTGACCGCGATCGGGCGCGAGATCAGCGGGTCGGCCTCGTAGCTGGCAATGCGCTCGGGGTCGTGGGTGAGGAACTTGGCCTTCACATAGCTGTTCACGAAAAACAGCCCGCGCAGCTTGTGCATCAGCGCCAGGCCAGCGCGCGCGAACGGCACGTAGAGCTTGACCTTGAACGCGGGCGAAGCCAGCGTCATGCCACGGATGGCGGGGGCGTAGTCGTGTGCCCAGGTGGACACCAGCACCGCGCCCACGCTTTGCGCGATGACGTACTGATCGGTCACGGCCACGCCGTGCTCGGCGGTGATGTGATCGACAAAGGTCTGCACGTCGCGCACCGAGGTGGCGAAGCTGGGGCTGTGGCCACGCTGGCCGGGCGAGCGGCCGTGACCACGCGCATCCCAGGCGAAGAAGTCGAAGTCGGGCAGGTTGAGCTCGTCCACCAGGTGCGCCATGCGTGCGCCGTGCTCGTGCCCGCGGTGAAACAGCAGCACCGCGCCCCGCCGCTGTGCCGCCGTGGCCGACCAGTGCCGGTAGAACAGTGAGACCCCGTCGTGGGTGGAGAAGTGGCGCTCCTGCGCTGGCCGGCTGGTGTTCATGAACTCCCTTTTGTATTGGATGGCGAAGAAACAGCGGTTCGTTCGGCCAGGGCCGAACGAACGCGGCGCACGGTGGTGAGTGCCACGAGAGCAGCCAGCAAAGGCATCAGCAGCGCCGTCCAGCCCGGCATGGTCCAGCCCAGCGAGACCACCAGCCCCAGCGCGCCGAAGACGAAAGCCCGGTCGCTCTTGCCCATGGGGCCGTCGTAGCGGCGGCTGGCGCCCACCGTGGTGCCCAGCGCACCCGCGAACTCGGACAACCCGGCCAGCACGATCACCAGACCGAGCCAGAACGGATGGCCCGGCAGCACCAGCGCAAAGGGCAGGTACAGCGCGGCGTCGGACACCACGTCGGTGAGCTCGTTGAGGAAGGCGCCCAGCGGCGTCTGCTGCCCGTGTTCGCGCGCCAGCATGCCGTCCACCGCATTGAACGCCATGCGCAGAAACATCCACAGCGGAACCAGCGCAAAGGCCTGCGGCGATGGCGCCAGAAAGAACAGGCCCAACCCAAGTGCCACCGAGATCACGCACGCCAGCAGGGTCACCTGGTTGGCCGTCACGCCCCACGCATGCAGACGCACCACCCCCGGACGAAGCAGGCCCTGAAACGCAGGCTTCAATTGATAGATCGACACGCCCCCCCCTTTTTTCGGTGTTGGCGATTATCAGAGCAAGCCCGCCACCCGCTCCCGCAAGCCCTCCGGCGTCACCCGCTCGGCCACCACCGGCTCCCCCACATTCAGCCCCACCCGGTTGAACAGGCCGCGCCGGAAGGGTTTGACCATGGCGGTGGGCTGGCCGCCGCTGAGTTCGATGCGGCTGAAGTAGGAACCCCAGAGGTTGGTCAGTGCCATCGGGATCACGGTCACGTCCTGCACGCCATCCGCCTTGGCCGTTTCAAGGATCTTCATGATCCCGCCCTTGAAGGGCTGCAGCGTGCCGTCTTTGGTGATCGCGCCTTCGGGAAAGATGCCCAGCAGGTCGCCTTCGCGCAGCACCTGCGCCGATTCGCGGAACGCGGCTTCGTAGGCAGCCGGGTCTTCTTTTTGCGGCGCCACGGGGATCGCCTTGGCGAGTTTGAACAGCCAGCCGAGCACCGGCACCTTGAAGATGCGGTGGTCCATCACGAAGCGGATCGGGCGCGGGCTGGCGGCCATCAGCAGCACGGCGTCGACAAAGCTGACGTGGTTGCAAACCAGCACGGCTGCACCTTCGGTCGGGATGTTCAGGTCGCCCGTGACCTTGAAGCGGTAGACGAAACGCGAGGCGATCCAGGCCACGAAGCGCAGCAGGTACTCGGGCACCAGCATGAAGATGTAGAACGCGACCACCGCGTTGGCCAGGCCGATGACCAGGAACAGCTCGCTGATCGAAAACCCAGCACTGAGCAGCGCGCCGGCCAGCAGCGAGCTGGCGATAATGAACAGCGCGTTGAGGATGTTGTTGGCCGCGATGATGCGGGCCCGGTGCGTGGGCTGGCTGCGCATCTGGATCAGCGCGTACATGGGCACGCTGTAGATGCCGGCGAACAGCGAGAGCAGCGCCAGGTCGGCAAGCACGCGCCAGTGCGCCGGCTCGCCCAGGAACTGGCCGAGCGTGAGCGCCACAGTGTGCGGCGGCAGGCCGCGCGAGGCGAAGTACAGGTCGACCGAGAACACGGTCATGCCGATCGCGCCCATCGGCACCAGGCCGATCTCCACATGGCGGCGGCTGAGAATCTCGCACAGCAGCGCGCCCACGCCGATACCAACCGAAAACACCACCAGCAGCAGCGACGCGACCTGTTCGTTGCCGTGCAGCGTGTCGCGCGCGAAAGTCGGGAAGTTGGCGAGGAACACCGCGCCGAAGAACCACATCCAGCTGATGCCCAGCAACGAGCGGAACACCACCACGTTGCCGTGCGCGAGCCTGAGGTTGCGCCAGGTTTCGGTGAAGGGATTCCAGTTGATCTGCAGGCCGGGATCGGTGGCGGGCGAGACCGGCACGGCCTGGGCCAGCGCGCGGCCGGCGATGGCCAGCAGCAGGCAGGCGGCGGCGACATAACTCGGGCCGACCAGGGGCAGCGCGATCAGCAGGCCGCCCGCGACGTTGCCCAGCAGGATGGCGACGAAGGTGCCCATCTCGACCATGCCGTTGCCACCTGTGAGCTCGCGCTCGGAGAGGTGCTGCGGCAGGTAGGCGAACTTGACCGGGCCGAACAGCGTGCTGTGCAGGCCCATGAGGAACACACAGCCCAGCAGCACCGGCACGTTCTGCTGCAGGAAGCCCCAGCCGGCCAGCAGCATGATGGCGATCTCCAGGTTCTTCACGAACCGGATCAGCACCTCCTTGGGGTACTTGTCGGCGAGCTGTCCGCTGGTGGCGGAGAACAGCAGGAAGGGCAGGATGAACAGCGCCCCGATCACCAGCCCGGCCATCGATGGATCGAGCCACTGCACCTGCAGCTGGTAGGTCACCATCACAGTGAAGGCGAACTTGAAGACGTTGTCGTTGCCGGCGCCCAAAAACTGCACCCAGAAGAAGGGGGCGAAGCGGCGCTGCGTGAGCAGGGCGAACTGGTTGCTGTGGGCGGCGTCATGTGCGCCGGCCTCGGCGCTGATCGCAGCTTGCGGGGTGGACATTCGGGTCTCCTCCAGTGGTGTTCTCTGGGCAGCGGGGTTCACGCAGCGCGGCCCGGTGCATTCTGCCGCAGGCTCGCAGGGGCTTGGGCTTGGCGCCGCGGCTTCAGAGCCGCGATGACGGGCCAGGCCGCCAGTGCAGCGACCAGATGCTTGAGGCTGTGACCGGAAATGGTGTCGGCGGTCGCGCGGAACACGGTTTCATCGCCCAGCTCCAGCAGCTTGGCCAGCGCGTACAGGCCGATCAAAACGCCCAGGCGAATGCCGATGGCACCGGGCACCGGTTTGCGCAGCGCCAGCCAGACGATGAACGCCATGCCGCCGAACTGCAGCACGGCCCAGGGCAGCACGTTGCCATTGGACGCCGGCAGGATGGCCGAGAGCACCGCGAGCGGCAGCAGCACGCACAGGGCCTGCCGCGCCGCTGCCTGGCCCACGCGTTCGGCCACGGCCAGCGCCAGCGCCCCCGAGAAGGTCACGGCCATGCCGAGGCGGTCCCAGACCAGGCCGGGGGCGTCGGGCGCCCAGTGGTACCCCGCTGAGCCGAAACCGGTGGCCACCAGACCGGCAAAGAACACCTGGGCCGCCTGCTGCGTCGCCCCGGGTTGCAGGCGGCCTCGCAAGGCCCGCAGTCCCCAGAGGCCCGCCAGGGCCAGCGGCGCGTTGGTCAGCACGTCCATCGCGTTCGGAATGCCCAGCAGGGTGCGCGCATCGACGAAGGGGTGACCGTGCGCGTGCAGGTGGGCGTGGCCGTGGGCGTTGAGTGCGAGGCCGAGCGCCTCGGACAGCGCAGGGCCGGCGGTCAGCGCGAGCAGCCAGAGCAGCAGCAGGGCGGTGGCCCAGCGCCCGAAGGCGGGTGAGGAAGAGACGGCGGGCAATCGCATGGGAACTCCAAGGGGTGGAACAGCGGCCGCAGTGTCCGGGTGGCCCACCGGATCGGGTCGCTCGGTGCGATACAGTGGCCTTCCTTTTCACCCCCGGTATCGCAATGCGGTACCCGAACCGCATGAGCACCACCCTCGACCTCGTCGGCACGATCAAGAAGGAACTCAAGGCCGCGCAGATGACCTATGCCGACCTGGCGGCCGCGATGGGCATGGCCGAATCCAGCGTCAAGCGCATGCTGGCCAAGGGCGACATGTCGCTCTCGCGGGTGGACGAGATCTGCCGCGCGCTCAAGATCGACTTCGCCGAACTGGCGCGCCGCGTGGCCGACGCGCAGCCGCTGCTCAAGGAAATGAGCGCCGAGCAGGAGCGCGCGGTGGTGGCCGACAAGAAGCTGCTGCTGGTGGCGATCTGCGTGCTCAGCCAGTGGACGCTGGAGCAGATGACCGCGAGCTACCGGCTGAGCGAGGCGGACTGCGTGAAGTACCTGGTGCAGCTCGACCGCATCGGCATCATCGAGCTGCGACCGCTCAACCGCTACCGCCTGAAGCTGGCCAAGACCTTCCGCTGGCGGCCGCACGGCCCGGTGATGAACTACTTCCGCGAGCACGCCCTGCTCGACTATTTCGCGGGCGGCTTCGATGGCAGCGGCGAAGGCCTGATGCTGGTGCATGGCTCGGTCAGCCGCGCGCTGGCGCCGGTGTTCCTCGAACGGCTGCAGCGCGTCGCACAGGACTTCGCGCAACAGCACCAGACCGACCAGAAGCTGGCGCAGAAGGACCGCGAGGGCTACACGCTGGTGCTGGCGATGCGCAGCTGGGAGTTTGAGGCATTCAGTCGGCTGCGCCGCTGAAAGCCGCCTTTGCCCGTACTGGCATGATGTCGGGCTTGCCCGGAACCCGGGCTATTTCATTTCTGCTTCGCCATGACCGCTTCCGCCGACCACGACACGCCCGACAACGCCGCTGCGGCGCCCGCCGCAACCCCTGCTGCTGCGGCAGCCCCCGCCCAGGCACCGCGCCGCAACGACGGCCGCCGCGAAGGCCGCAATGCCGGTGGTCGCAATGGCGGCCGGCGCCCGCAGCGCCCGGCCAACGCCGAGCGGCCAGCCCAGGCAGCGCCTGCTCGCCAGCACCCGGTGCTGGACCAACTGGCCACGCTCCATCCCGTCCTGTTCGGCGAGACACCCAGGCCCCTCAAGCGCGGCATCTTTGAAGACCTGCTGGCCGCCCACCCCGGGGTGCTGGAGAAGGACAGCCTGAAGGCGGCGCTGGCGCTGCACGCACGCTCCACCCGCTACCTCACGGTGATCGCCTCGGGCCAGCAGCGCCACGACCTGACCGGCCAGCCGGTGGAGGCACTGACGCCCGAGCAGGTGCACCACGCCCTGATCGAAGTGTTCCGCCGCCGCGGCGCGCGCAGCCGCGAAGACCTGCGCCCCAAGCTGCGCCAGCGCATCCTCAAGGCCTACGAGGCCTCGGGCCTCTCACCCGACGAGTACCTGCAGCGGGTGCAAGGCCGCGACGAAGAAGTGAACCAGATCAGCCGCGATGCCCTGGCCGAGGTCAGCGCCCGCGCGGCGCGCGAGGACGCGCTGCTGCGCGCCTTTGAGGCCAGCGGCAAGAACATCAACGAGTTCGCCGACATGTACGGCCTGCACGTGCTGGACGCCAACCGTTCGCTGGAGCGCGCCCGCGCCCGGCAGGCGGCCGTCAAGCCGGCGCCGTGAACACCGTCAGCACACCGGTGTAGCCATAGAGCTGCTGGTGTGCGATCTCGCCACCGGCGAAGAAGCCCACCAGCGGCACGTCGCCCAGCGCACGGCGCACGATCTGCAGTTCGGCGCTGGGCGCACCGAAGTGCAGGCCGCCCCGGCCCGAACAGCTGACGTAGATGGCGCCGACGATGTGGCGCGCTGCGGCTGGCTCGGGATCGTCCGCCACCATGCTGGAGCCCATGCCCAGGGTCTCGGGCTCCAGCTCTTCCCGAATCTCGCTGCAGACGCGGATCAGGTCGGCGCGGGCAGCCTGCGCGTGTCGTTCGCAGAAGGCCAGCCGCGCGCCCAGCGGCGGGTGCTCGGCCACCGCCACGCCGTGGCGGGCCGGGTCCAGACCGATGATGTGGCGCACCATCACCTCCGGGCCGAACTGGCCGCGCGCATGGCGCTGCGCGGGCGCATCGGCCGGCCGGTGCTGCGGCAGCGTCAGCCCGACCAGGGTGCGGCGCAGGCGCTCCATGGCCTGCTGCGGCTGCGCTAGCGACACGCCCAGTTCGCGCAGCAGCACGTCCAGCGCGGGTTCGCCATCGAGTTCCAGCACCAGGTTGCCGTCGACCGCGGTGATCGTTCGCTCGCGGTTGATCGGCTGGGCGCCCTGGGTCACGCGCGAGATCAGCTCCACATCCGGACCGAAGGCCACGCCGCTGATGCCGCCACTGAACACGCCGCCCACTGCCCCTTGGCCGCGCAGGTGGCCGGCGCTGCTGGCCGCGAACTGCACGCTGGCCGAGCGACTGCCCACCAGGCCGCCGAACACATAACCCGACTGCGTACGCTCGGCCACTTCGGCGATCAGTTCGCCCAGGTCGTGCGCGCCCGGGTCGGCGTGCAGCAGCGCGGTGTGCGCAACGAAGCCCGACGGTTCGCTGCCGCTGGCCGGCAGCGGCGCCACGCCGCTGAACACGCGGTACTGGTCCGGGCTGAGGTCACAGAGCATGACCGCCAGCGCCGGTTCGTCGAAGTACTCGACGTTGTTGGCCGCGATGCCGACTCCCACAGTGCCAGACCAGTCGGTGATCTCGGGCAGCTCGGCACTCAGGTGGTCAAGGATGGCCTGCGCCTGGCCGGCGTAGTGGTCGGTGATGTAGAGCAGACCGAGCGACGGCGTGGCGGCGTAGGCCGGCAGGGCCATCTGTGCGCGCAGCTGGGCGAGCACCAGGGCCGCGGCCATGCGCCACTGCGGGTGGGTCGCGTGTGCGTAGGGGAACAGCTTCATGGTGGTGGCAGACCTTCCCGGAGTTCAGCGGCGGCGCGGGGCCTTCTTGGCCGCGGTCTTGCGCACAGCGGTCTTCTTGGCCGCAGGGGCCTTGGCCGCTGGCGACTTCTTGGCGGCCGCGCCGGGCGTCGGCAGGAAGCCGGGGAAGAACGCGGTAGGCATGGGCCAGTCGCCCGCGCCCAGGGGTTGTGCGGGCGCTGCGGTCACTGCCTGGGCGGCTGGCTTCTTCGCCGCAACCTTCTTGGGCGCGACAGCACGGCGGGCCTTCGGTGTGGACTTGCCGGCCGTCGCGGGTTTTTTCGGAGCCGACGAGCCGCCGGTCACGGCGCGCACCGCCGCCGAGCCCATGCCGGCCGCACGGCCGACGGTGTCGCCCACGCTGCGGCCTGCCTTCGCGGCCATGCCCGTGGCGGTCTTCACCGCCTGCTCGGTCAGCCCGCTGGCGACGTTGCGCGTGGCGTCCAGCGCGCCCTGCCTGGCCATGTCCTTCATGGCGGTGCTGGCGATCTGCTGGAACTGCTGCGACAGCGCACCCCACCAGGCCATCGGGTCAACCACGCCCGTCGCGGTCACAGGGGCCTCGGGCGCTGGCGCGGTGGCCTTGCGGGGCTTCCTGGCTGGGGGTGGGGGAGGCGCTTCCTCGGCTTCCTCTTCGGCCTCCGCCTCGGCTTCAGGCTCCGGCGCCGCGCTGGTGTTGCCGTAGGTGCGCTCAGGAATCTCCAGCCCCGCGAACTGCGTCGGCACCTTGCCCGTGAAGCCGGACACCGTTTCGGCCGCCTTGACCTTGAGCGCGTTGGCCACATCGCCCAGGTTGAAGTTCATGGCCTTGAGTGTGGCCAGCGACATCTTCTGGACCTCCAGCGCCTGGATGGTGGCCCCCAGCGCCTTGGCGTTCTGGTCCAGCCAGAACTGCACGGCCTTGAGTTCCTCGATGCGCTTTTCGAGGTCTTCGACGTTGAAGGTCGGCGCCACCCAGTGGCCCAGGTTGGGCAACTGCGGCAGGCTCTTGCCCAGGCCCTCCGCGACGCCGCCGGCGGCCTGCCCCGCGAGGTTCTGCAGGAACTCGAAACCGGGGACGAATTTGCCGAATCCGCTGGCGTCGCTCATGGCTGTCTCCTGGGAGGGTGAGGTCAGGTGTCGGCGCCGTAGCGAGGCGCGCGCCGCTCGCGCAAGGATGCCACACCTTCTCGCACATCAGGGCCGGCAAAACCCATGAATTCGAGCGCCAGCGAGGTGTCGAAGGCCGGACCGGCCTGGCGCAGCCAGTTGTTGAGCGAGTACTTGGTCCAGCGAATCGCGGTCTGGCTCCCGCTGGCCAGCCGGTCGGCGACCTCATAGGCCTTGTCCAGCAGCGCGTCGTCGTCCACCGCCAGCGAGACCAGCCCGATGCGCTCGGCCTCTTCGCCGCTGATCGGGTCGCACAGCATCAGGTAGTACTTGGCCTTGGCCAGACCGCACAGCAGCGGCCAGACGATGGCCGCGTGGTCGCCCGCCGCCACGCCCAGGCGGGTGTGGCCGTCGACGATCTTTGCGCTCTTGGCGGCGATGGAGATGTCGGCCAGCAGGCCCGCCACCAGGCCCGCGCCCACCGCGGGGCCGTGCATGGCGCTGACGATGGGCTTGTCGCAGTTGATCACGTTGTAGACCAGGTCGCGCGCTTCTTTCCACACCCGGGTGCGGACTTCGAAATCGGTCGCCATGTCCTGCACCAGGGCGAGGTCGCCGCCGCCGGAAAAGCCCATGCCGCTGCCGCGCAGCACGGCGCAGCGCAACGAGTCGTCGCGCCCCACGTCGCGCCAGATTTCGCTCAGCTCCCAGTGACCCTCGTGACCGGCAGTCGGCAGCTTGCCGTTGCCACCGGGGCCCTCGGCCTTCATCCGGATGTCCAGCACCGAGGGCACGCCGTCCACGGTTGGACCGCGGCGCGTGATGTCGAGGGTCTGGTAGCGGCTGTAGTCAATGGCGGACATCGTTGTCTCTCCTGCAGATTTTTGAAAGTGAACCGTCGATTCTGCGGGGGAATGCCGCGTTTTCCGCCGGGGATTTCCCCTTGGCAACGGGCCTGAACGGCGGCGGGCTTGACGCCGATCAAGGCAGCCGCACACCGTCGAGCGCACCATGAATCCGTGGTCTTCAGGACCCAAACCCTTCGAACCCATACACGAGGAGATCCCATGAACACCCCCGTTTCAGACACCTTCCGCCAGCAGTTGCAGGCGATGCGCGCCGATGTGCTGGCGCAGCTGCGGGAGCAGCGAGGCGGCAGGGTTGGCCGCGCCGAGGCCGCCGCCAACGCGCGCGAGACCGAGAGCGACGACTGGGCGCAGGCCGATGCTGAACGCGACTTGGCCTTTGCCATGGAAGAGCGCGAGTCGGCCGAACTGGTCGCCATCGACGAGGCGCTCAAGCGCGTGGCCGATGGCAGCTATGGCCTGTGCGTGGACTGCGGCGCCTCCATCGCCACCGCTCGCCTGCACGCCAACCCGGTGGCCCTGCGCTGCGTGGGCTGCCAGGACAAGGCCGAACAGGCCAGCGGCGCCACCAGGCCGGCCGGCTACTGATTTCGTTTTTCCCTTCACTTTTCAGGAGAACTTTGAATGACCACCTTCCACGCCGTCGTCTGGATGGACCACAGCCAGGCCCACGTGCTGATGTTCGACCGGGAACACGTTGAAGCCCAGCGCGTCAAGGCGCGCCAGCAGCACACGCCCAAGCACGGCCATGTCGGCGCCGACAAGGACTTCTTCCGGGCCATCGCCGCATCGCTGGAGGGAGTGTCCGAAGTGCTGCTGACCGGCCCAGCCAACGCCAAGATCGAATTCCGCGACTGGTGCAAGCACAACATGCACGCAGTCGACAAGGCGGTGGTCGAAGTGGTCAACAGCGACCACCCGACCGATGCCCAGCTGGTCGCGATGGCGCGCCAGTATTTCCTGAGGTTCGACCAGAAGGCTGCCGACCCGACACAGCGCTGATATCCTGCGCGGATGACCTCCGCCACGCTGCCGTCCCGAAGCCTGTTCCACCTCGCCTTCCACGTCACCGACCTGGACGAGGCGCGGCGCTTCTACGGCGGCTTGCTTGGCTGCACCGAAGGGCGCAGCACCGACACCTGGGTCGACTTCGACTTCTTCAGCCACCAGATCTCGCTGCACCTGGGTGAGCCCTTCAAGACCACGCGCACCGGCCGCGTGGGTGAGCACCTGGTGCCGATGCCGCACTTCGGCCTGGTGCTGCTGTTGCCCGAATGGCGCACGCTGGCCGACCGCCTGACCACCGCGGGCGTGGACTTCGTGCTGCCGCCTCAGGTGCGCTTCGAGGGCCAGGCCGGCGAGCAGTGGACCATGTTCTTCTGCGACCCCTTTGGCAACCCGATCGAGGTCAAGGGCTTCGCCAGCACCGAGGCCATCTTCGCCGCCTGAGCGACGTGAACGGCCTGCACCTGACCGCCGACCTGCGCGGCTGCCGCTGCGATCTGGACTGGCTGACCAACGCCGAGCGCCTGCTGGCCGCCTGCGTGCAGCGGGTGCAGGCCAGCGGCCTGCAGGCGGTGGCGCACCTGGGCCACCGATTCCCCGACACACCCCAGGGCCCGGGCGGCGTGACCGCCACGGTGCTGCTGGCCGAGTCGCACCTGTGCGTGCACACCTGGCCCGAGTCGCGCAGCGTGAGCCTGGACGTGTACGTCTGCAACTTCGGCGCCGACCATTCGGCGCGCGCGCAGCAGCTGATGGACGCGCTGCTGGCGCTGTTCGAACCGGGCGAGGTGCTGCAGCGTTCGGTCGAGCGCGGCGCGGCGCCCGCCGCCTGATCCCCCCGTTCAGCCGCGCAGCCGGCGCGCGATGTGTTGCCCGGCCAGGTGGCCGCGCGTGAACGCTTCTTCAAACACCGAATAACCGGCCCAGTCCGCGTGGGCGAACGCCAGCCGGTCGTCGTGCCAAGGCCCCTCGTGCAGCGATCCGGGCGCCGGGATGGCCATCGCATGGCCGTAGCGCGTCACCGCCACCTCACGCACCCGCGCCGGCAGGTCCGGGTGCGGTACCGACAGCTCGGCCAGCGCGCGGTCGCGCCAGTGGGTCCAGGGCTTTTCCAGCAGGGCTCGGCGCGCGTCCGGCTCGTCGCCCAGCGGCAGGTACCAGGTCCACACGCGCGGCCCGGCCACCCGCTGCAGCGACTGGTGGCTGGCGTCCACATAGCCCAGACCGGTGGTGCCGTAGGTGACGTTGTCCCAGCTCGGGTGCGCACCGCCCCGGTCTTTCGGGGCTTCGTCCAGCCGCAGGTTGACCACGGCCCAGGGCGCCATGCGAAGACCGGCCGTCCGCGCCGCCACCACCGGCGGCAGCGGATCGACCACGCGCCGGGCGATGAACACCGGCAGCGTGACGACGGCCGCGCGGGCCTGCCAGCGGATGATCCGCCCGTCGTCCGGCGACACGCTGTCGACCTCCACGCCATGGTGTCCCGGGCGCACGCGCAGCACGCCCTGCCCCGTGTGCAGGCGGTCGCCCAGCCCCGCCGCCAGCCGCTGCGCCAGCCAGGCGTTGCCCTCGGGCCAGGTCAGCAGGGGTTCGGCCTCGCTGTCTTCGCCCGGTGCAGGAAAACCGTGGCGGCTGGCGAAGTAGTGGATGCCCGCCCAGGCACTCACCGCCGCCGCGCCGGCGCCGTAGTCGTCGCGGCAGGCGTAGTCGAGGTACCAGCGCAGGTGCGGGTCGTTCAGACCGTGCCCATCCAGCCACTGAGCAAAGCTCAGCGCCCAGAGCGCGCGCACGGTTTCCGTCACCGGCAGGCGCACGGCCGGCATGGCGTAGCGCTGGACGCGCCGGGCCTCGTCGATCAGGCGGCTCAGGCGGCGGTACTGGTCCAGCGTCGCGGCCCCCACGCCGTCCAGCGGCAGCAGGCCGTCGTGCCAGGCGCCGTTCCAGTACAGCCGCTCCTGCGGGCTGTGGCAGAGGTGGCGCTCGTCGTAGGTCCAGCGGCCGGCGACACGGCGGCGCAGGCCGATCTGCTCCAGCCAGTCCTGCAGCTCGGGCGCGTCGTCCGAGGGCACGGGCAGGTAGTGCGCGCCCATCGGGCAGGCCAAGCCGCCGAGGCTGGCGGCGCGCGAATTGCCGCCAGCCTCGGACTCCAGCTCCAGCAGCGCGAAGTCCTCGACCCCGGCCAGGGTCAGCGCCCGCGCAGCGGCCAGGCCTGCCATGCCGCCGCCGAGCACCAGCACATCGGCTCGGCGCTGTTCGGCAGGCTGCGACAGCGCCGCATCGCGCCAGCGGTGACCGCGCGCCGGGTCAGGGCCGGTGAACCCCCCGGGGATGTCGCGCGTCATCGGCGGGCAGCCCGCAAGCCCCGCGCCCGCCGCACCGAGCCAGCCCAGGCAATCGCGCCGCGTCAGGAACACGTCCACCCCATCCGCAGCCGGCGCGCGTGCCCCAGTCCAGCACACGCCGTGGAACCGGCTCCGCCGGGCCACCAGCGTGGTCCCCCCTTCAGGGGGGAAGCCGCGCAGCGGCGCAGGGGGGTCATTTCAATTTCCCCCACTCCGTCTCGTACGTGTGCACCAGCACCTGGTTCGACAGCCGGTTCACCTCGGCCGGCACGCGCCCCATGTCGACCGGGAAGTTGAACAACAGCGGCAGCGTGTCGGGGGTCAGGAAACGCAGCCCATCGGGCAGGGCCGTGACGGCGGGCGTGAAGGGCCGGTGGCTGGCGACGATAAAGCCCCACTCGCCGAAGCTGGGCACGTGGGCGTGGTACGGCGCGGTGCGCAGGCCCGCAGCCTCGATGGTGGTGGCCACCGTCCAATAGCTCTGGCGCGCCACCAGCGGCGAGGTGGTCTGCACCACGGCAAAACCGCTGGCCGACAGGCGCCGCGACAGCAGCGCATAGAAGGACTGGGTGTAGAGCTTGCCGACCGAAAAGTTGGTCGGATCGGGGAAGTCCACCACGATCACGTCGAACATGTCCTGGCCTTCTTCCAGCCAGCGAAAGGCGTCGGCGTTGACGATCTCGACCCGCGGCGAACGCAGCGCGTCGGCATTGAGGCGGCGCAGCGCCGGATCGCTGGAAAACAGGCGGGTCATGGCCGGGTCCAGTTCGACCAGGGTCACCTGCTCCACGCCGGGGTAGCGCAGGATCTCGCGCACCGCCATGCCGTCGCCGCCACCGAGCACCGCCACGCGCCGCGGCGCGCCCCCACCGCGCGCATAGGCCGACATCACCGGGTGCACCAGCGCCTCGTGGTAGCGGTACTCGTCGCTCTGCGCAAACTGCAGGTTGCCGTTGAGAAACAGGCGGTGGCCATGGGCGCCGTTCGTGAGCACGATGCGCTGCCAGGGCGAGGTCTCGGCCAGCACCACCTTGTCCTCGAAGAAACGGTCTTCGGCGGCGGTGGTGATGCGGTCGGCCAGCGCCCAGGCCGCCAGCAGCGCCGCCAGCACCAGCACCGCCGCCACCCCATGCGCCGCGCGCGCGCGGATCTCGTGCCGGAACAGCCACAGCGCCCAGAACGCCACGGCCGCGTTCATCAGTCCGAACAGCAGGCCGGTGCGCGCCAGGCCCAACTGCGGCACCAACCAGAGCGGGAAGGCGATCGACACCGCCAGCGCGCCGAGGTAGTCGAAGGTCAGCACCTGCGACACCAGGTCCTTGAGCACCACATGGCGGCGCAAGATGCGCATCACCAGCGGGATCTCCAGCCCCACCAGCGTGCCCACCAGCAGCACCAGGCCGTAGAGCAGCCCGCGAAACGCGCCGGGCAGGTAGGCGTTGGCCAGGAACAGCAGCGCTGGCAGCAGCCCGCCGATCAGCGCGATCAGCAGCTCGATGCGCAGGAACTGGGCCGGCAGCTGCCGCTCGACATGGCGCGAGAGCCAGCTGCCGATGCCCATCGCAAACAGGTAGGTGCCGATGACGGTGGAGAACTGCAGCACCGAGTCGCCCAGCACATAGGACGCCAGCGCCGCCGCCGCGAGCTCGTACACCAGGCCGCAGGCGGCCACGAGAAACACGCTGGCCAACAGCGCGATCTCCACCGGACCCGGAGCTCGGGCCAGTCGGTCGTCGGTGGCCGGCACGTCAGCCGTGTATCGCCGCGGCGACGATGATCGAGATGCCCAGCGACATCGCTGCGACCACCAGGCCCAGCGCCATGTTGCGGTTCTCGACCAGCTCCTTCCAGAGGTCGTAGGGCGTGAGCTTGTCGATCACGATGAAACTGATCCAGAACACCAACACGCCGATCAGCGCGAACAGGATCGATCCCAGAAACGCCGCGGGCCTGAGCCATTCAATGTCCATCTGTTGCTCCTGTCGAAATGTGGAGAGGGAAAAACCGGTTCACTTGTGCCAGCCGCCGCTGGAGCTGCCGCCGTAGGAGCCCCCGCCCCAGCGGCCGGAGGTGGAACTGCAGTTCTCGACCTGGGGGTCGCAATCGTCGCAGCCCCGCTCGATCATCACCACGATCAGCACAACCACCACGAACAGCATCACCTTGCCGACCGACCAGCCGTCGCTGCTCAGGGGCGTCGCGTCGCCGCGCTTGAACAGGTCCTTTTTCTGGTCCAGGTTGAACGCCTTGGCGACAACCGCGCTGTCCAGCCGCTCGCCCACCGACCAGGTCCATTCGTCCCGCGACTTCTCCAGCGACAGCAGGTTCCCGCCCTGCGCGTAGTCCGAGTTCTCGGTCACTTGGCCACGTTCGACCTTCCAGTAGAACTCGCCGGCCACGTACTGCGTCTCGGCGCGGTAGCTGTACTGCAGCTGGTAGCGTTTGCCCAGGTAGGTGGCGGTCTTGCCGCCCGAGGACACCTTGGGCGCGCCAGTGGCGGGCTTGACCAGGCTCCAGCCGTCTTCGGCGTCGACCAGAAACTGGAAACCTTCCTTGCGGTTGTAGAGCAGGTACTCCTGCCAGCCGAACACCTCGTCCTCGCCCAGCTCGGTGCCACTGCGGTGCTGGTAACCCACCACCTGCCAGGACGCGCCGCGCAATTGGCCCACGGTGCCCAGGGGGATCAGCGGCCGCACCGGCTCGTCCTGGATCGCGTGTTTGAGCTCGCCGCCGATGCCGGCCGACAGGTCGATCAGCGCGTCGCAGGACGGGCAGCTCATGCTCTTCGTGGTGTCGAGCTTGACCTCCAGCCGCGCCGCGCAGTTCGGACAGTTGAAGTGGCGCCCGTCGTCCTTGCGCACCGCGTCGCCCGCCAGGCCCGCGAGTTTCAGTTCGTCGAGCGGGACCTGTCGACCCAGCCAGACCGCAGGCGGCTCGCTGGCGTAGTCGATGCTGCAGACCGAACCGGTGTCGTTGCGCAGCTCAACCACGCCGAACACCTGGCCAGGCTCCGGCAGGTGCGAGAGCTCGCCCTGCGCCGCGAGGACCGAGGCCTCGGTGACCGCGCTGACGGCAAAGGTCTCGCCGCCCAGCACGTGGCTGCGGCCCACACGCCAGTCCTTGAAGGCCGGCAGGCTGCCCGAAACCTTGCGCGGCACGCTGAAGACAAAACTGCCGTTGTCTTCGCTCAGGCTGCCCAGGCTCTGGTCGTCGAACACCGCCTGCCACTCGGTCCAGCGCGCCGCGGCGTTGCCCAGCTGCAGCCGACCGACCAGGGTGAAGGCCTGGCCCCGCCACTGTCCGGTGGCGCCGATCTTCAGCGGGCTGTAGTCGGTGAACTCGTCGGCGATGCGGCCCAGGCGGGCCAGCGCATCGGCGGTGCGCACCACGCTGGAATGGCAGTAGGCACAGACCGCGTGGGTGGACTGGGCGCTCTGGAAGGCGACGGGGGCACCGCAACCCGGGCACGGTGCCTCGTAGCGGCGCTGCGTGCCCTCAGCCATGGGCACCACCGACGGTCTTCACCGCCTCACACTGCACAAATGAAATCGGCCGCACCCTTCGCATGGTGCGGCCGATCATAAGGGGGCGGTTGCCCCCTTCAGTCCTGGTTCAGCGGGGCAATCTTCTGCTCGATCGCACCGAAGATGCTCTGGCCATCCTTGCCCTTCATTTCGATGCGGATGGTGTCGCCGAACTTCATGAACTCGGTCGAGGGCTTGCCGTCCAGGATGGTCTCGATCGCGCGTTTCTCGGCGATGCAGGAGTAGCCCTTGGGCCAGTCCTTCTTGCCATCCACCTCGACGCCGCGGTTGCTCACCGTGCCCGAGCCGACGATGGAGCCGGCGCGCACGTTGCGCGTCTTGCCGATGTGGGCGATCAGCTGGCCGAAGTGGAAGGTCATGTCCGGCCCGGCGTCGCACATGCCGACCTTGCGGCCGTTCCAGGTGCTCTGCAGGGTCAGGTGCACGCGGCCGCCCTGCCAGGCGTCGCCCAGCTCGTCGGGCGTCACGGCGACCGGGCTGAAGGCGGTGGCCGGCTTGCTCTGGAAGAAGCCGAAACCCTTGGCCAGCTCGGCCGGAATCAGGTTGCGCAGGCTGACGTCGTTGACCAGCATCAGCAGGCGGATGCCGTCCAGCGCCTGCTCGGGCGTGGCGCACATCGGCACATCCCCGGTGATGACCGCGATCTCGGACTCGAAGTCGATGCCGTAGTCCTCGCTGGGCACGATCACGTCATCGCGCGGGCCGATGAAGTCGTCGCTGCCGCCCTGGTACATCAACGGGTCTTCGTAGAAGCTGGCTGGCACCTCGCTGTTGCGGGCGGCGCGCACCAGCTCCACGTGGTTGATGTAGGCCGAGCCGTCGGCCCACTGGTAGGCGCGCGGCAGCGGCGCCATGCACATGGCCGGGTCGAACGGGAAGGCGTGGCGTGCCTTGCCCTGGTTGAGCGTCACATACAGATCCTGCAGCTGGGGCGCCAGGAAGTTCCAGTCGTCCAGCACCTGCTGCAGCTTGGTGGCGATGCCCGTCGCATAATGGGCGGTCGTCAGGTCGCGCGAGACGACCACCAATTGTCCGTCACGCGAGCCGTCCTTGTAGGTGGCGAGTTTCATGCGAGTCTCCTGCGGGTTGTGGGGTTTACATGATTACGAATAGTGAAATTCGTTAACCTATACGTAAAAATCGCATTCTAGTTCACGGCGCACATTTGCGTGTGAAAACCCCTCATTCCACCCCAGCGCTCCCCACCGTTGTTCCGATGCCCGCCGCGAAAACCCCAGCCTCCAAGGCCTCCACCCCACGCGACACCACCGAAACGGACACCGAGCATCTGCGCGCCGGCATCCAGTCGGTCGAGGTCGGGTTCGAGCTGCTCAACGCCCTGTCCCAGGCCCCCGGAGCGCTGATGCTGCGCGACCTGGCCGCCGCCGCCGGCATGAGCGCGGCCAAGGCCCACCGCTACCTGGTGAGCTTCCAGCGCATGGGCCTGGTGATGCAGGACCCGGTGAGCACGCGCTACGACCTGGGTCCAGCCTCGCTGCGCCTGGGGCTGGCCAGCCTGAGCCGGCTGGACGCCGTGAAGCTGGCGCGCGACCGCATCCCGGCCCTGCTGGCCGAGACCGGCCACACGCTGGCGATTGCCGTCTGGGGCAACCAGGGACCGACCATGGTGCACTGGGCCGAGGCCCCGCAGACCGTGCCGGTCACCCTGCGCCTGGGCGACGTGATGCCGTTGCTGACCTCGGCCACCGGGCGCTGTTTCGCCGCGTTCATGGGCCAGGAAGGCCGCGACGCCCAGCGCATCGCCCCCATGATCCGCGAGGAACTGGCCCGGGTGAAGAAGCTGCCGCGCAACGGCCTGCCGCTGGAAGACGTGCCGCAGACGCTGCAAGATGTCCAGGCCCTGCTCGATGAAACCCGCGCCCAGGGCCTGGGCCGGGTGGTGCACAGCCTGCTGCCCGGCGTGGGCGGCTTCTGCGCGCCGGTGTTCGACGCCCAGGGCCGGCTGGCGCTGGGTCTGGTGGTGCTGGGTTCGGTGGCGACGCTGGACACCGACTGGAACGGCGCACCCGCCCTGGCGCTGCGTCGCTGCGCCCGCCAGCTCAGCGACGATCTGGGCCACCGGCCGACGCCATGACCGCTGCCGAGCCGCACTTCCCCGTCGAGCGCGCGGCACCGCGCCGGCGCGTGCTGTTCGCGCTGGGCGCGGGCGTGCTGCTGGCACACCTGAGCCTGCTCAGCGGCGGCCTGTCCGGCCTGTCACTGGACATGTTCACAGCGACCGCATCCGATCCGGCGAGCGCGCCCGAGGCGACCGGCGCGCCGCCACCACCCGAATTGGCCGCTGCCGCGAGCGAGGAGCTTCCGCCCCCCGTGCGCTCCAGCCGCGTGCGCTGGATCCTGCCCAAGCCGCCAGCACCCGAGCCGGCGCCGCCGCCACCACCACCTCCTCCCAAGGTGGTCGAACCCCCGCCACCACCGCCGGTGGAAGCGGTCGTGGTGGAGCCCCCCGCCGAACCTCCGGCCGAGCCCCCGCCGGTCGAAGTGGCCGTGGCGCCGCCGCCGGAGCCGCCCGCACCGCCCCCGGTCGAGGCCACACCTGTCAATCCGCCCGCCCCGGTGTCGGACCTGCCCGCGGCCACCGAGGTCGCGGCCAGCACGGTCCAGGGCCAGGGCGCCGGACTGGCCGACGCCGGCCTGCCGCCAGCCTTGCCGCCGCCGGGCGCCGATCTGCGCTTCACCGCCACCTCCATTTCCAAAGGCAAAACCTACAACGGCTCTGCGCAACTGGAGTGGTCCAATGAGGGCAACGCATACGAGGCCAGGCTGACCGTGCGTGTGCTGGTGTTCACCGTGCTCTCGCAGACCAGCAAGGGGCAGCTCAGCGCCAAGGGCCTGGTGCCCGACCGCTTCACCGACCAGCGCCGCAGCAGCGAGCGGGCCGCGCACTTCGACCGTGAGGGCCAGCGGCTGCGCTTCAGCAACAACGCACCGGACGCCAAGCTGCTGCCCGGCGCGCAAGACCGCCTGTCGGTGAACTTCCAGCTCTCGGCCTTGTTCAACGCCCGGCCACAGGCGTACACCGAGGGCAGCGTGCTGCGCCTTCCCGTCAGCGGCGTAGACACGTCGGAGATCTGGCTGTTCCAGGTTGGACCGGTCGCCAACGAACCCCTGCCCGCCGGCGAGGTGCAGACCGTGCGGCTCACCCGCTCGCCGCGCAAGGAATACGACCGCAAGGTGGAGGTGTGGCTGATGACGGCCTACGCCCACCTGCCCGGCCGCATCCGCATCACCGAACCCAACGGCGACTACCTGGACATGGTCCTGCAGGACCTGCCGGTGCTGCAAGCCACACCGTCCCAACCCCAGCTGCAGTGAAGCGATGAACTGTGCCGAAAAACACACGCATCTTGAAACTTCGGCCCACAGGGCCATCTAAATATGCAACAGGCCTGAAGCCCGGCGGCGAATTGCCGATATAAGTGACAACAGGCGCACTGTTTCGCCCTGTGGAAGGAAATACAGCCATGCACATGCTCTACGACTCTGATGCCTTTGCGGTGGTCCACATCCTGGCCAATGCGCCGGAAGATGCCGAAGCGCAGCGCCTCCTGGGCCCGCAGATTCCCCGCCATGGTTTTGAAATCGTCGACAAGCGCTCGGGCAAGGAGGTCTACCTCGACGGCTCCTGGGCCGAGATGTTCCAGGAACAGATCCAGGCCTGGCAGCAGAACACGCCCTCTCAAGAAGAGGTGGAAGACACGCTCGAAGGCTACGCCTCGCTGGCCCAGATGCCGGTGGTCATGCACTGAGGGCTCCCCCCGCGCCGCGCCTGCGGCGCGTCACCCCCAGGGGTCGATGCGAGCGGCCCGGCGAAGCCGGCTCCACCGCATCCTGGACTCAAACCCTTCTCTCCCAAAGCCCGGCACCTGCCGGGCTTCGGTTTTTGGGCACTCAGTCTTTATGTCTCGCCATCCACCAGCGGTACACCGGCTCGGCCAGGATCAGCACCGCGACCAGGCGGCAGACCTGGAACGCGGTCACCATGGGCACGCCCAGCTGCAACACCTTGGCGGTGATGGACATCTCGGCGATGCCACCCGGCGAGGTGCCGAGCACCATGGTGGCCGGGTGCAGGCCCGTCATCAGGGACAGCAGCCAGGCGAAGCCGGCACAGACCGCCATCATGAACAGGCTGGCCAGCGCCACCGAGCCCAGCCAGCGCGGCGCGGTGTGCACGAAGGCCGGTGTGAAGCGCACGCCCAGGCTCACGCCGATCACCAGCTGCGCCGCGGCGCTGAGCGCGGGCGGAATCGCCGACAGCGTCACGCCGCTGAGCGTCAGCACCATGGTGGCCACCAGGGCGCCCATGAACCAGGGATTGGCCCGACCCAGCCGGCGCATCACCAGAATGCCTGCCAGGGTCAGACCGCCCAGCAGCGCCAGTCCCGCGATGTCCACGGCGCGCGCACCGGGAGGTGCCGGCTCCAGACCGGACACACCCCAGGCCTGCATGGCGAACGGAATGGTCACGGTGACCAGCAGCACGCGCAGGCTGTGGGCCGCCGCCACGAGATCGGTGCGCGCGCCGTGGCGTTCCGCGATCAGGGTCATCTCGGAAGCACCGCCGATGGCGCCGGCGAAATAGGTGGTGCTGCGCAACTGTGCCGGGCTCAGATGCCCCAGCTGCCGCGCATGGACACGCCGCAGCCAAGCCCCGAACCCCAGGCCCAGTGCCAGCGCCCAGACGATGCCCAGCGCGATCGCCCACCAGAGCCCGACCACCAACACCCCGACCGCCGGTGTGAAGTACAGGCCCAGCGCCGCGCCGATCACCCACTGGCCACCATTGCGCAGCGGGATCCAGCTTGCCGTGGGCGCACCGAACACCGACACCAGCGCAGTCGCCAGCAGCGGTCCCAGCATCCAGGGAATGGGCGTGTTCAGCCAGACACACAGGCGCGCCGCCCCGAAGGCCAGCACCAGGGTCAGCAAGACGCGAAGGACGAACGGGGCGCCCCGGGTGGTCGGGGTCTCAGGATCGGGAACAGGCGACACGGACAGGGCACCGGGAAGGCGCCGACGCAACAACAGCGGGACGCGTAGTATCGGGCCATGATCTGTCGACCCGCTGTAACCGTACGCCGGTTCACCGCAGCCCTGATGGTATGGGTGCTCGGGGCCTGCAGTGCCATGCCCCGCATCACGGCGGACCTCCAGGGCCTGCTGCCCACGCCCCTACTGCTGGTCGGAGAGCAGCACGACGCCCCCGAGCACCAGGCCCTGCAGCGCGACACCGTGCAGCAGCTGGCGGCCCGCGGCGAACTGGGGGCGCTGGTGCTGGAGATGGTCGAGCAAGGCCGGGACACCCGCCGCCTGCCCCCCGATGCCAGCGAGGCCCAGGTGCGGGCAGCGCTGGACTGGACCGCCGAGCGCAACACGGGCGCCTGGCCCTGGGCCGTGTACGGCCCGACCATCCTCTCGGCGGTGCGCGCCGGGGTGCCGGTGCTGGGTGGCAACCTGCCCCGTGCCGGGATGCGCACGGCCATGGCCGATGCCACCCTGGACGGGACGCTGCCCGCGCCGGCCCTGCAGCGGCAGCGCGAAGCGATCCACGACGGCCACTGCCAGCTGCTGCCCGACACCCAGATCGCACCGATGACCCGCATCCAGATCGCCCGCGACCGCGCCATGGCGCAGACCGCCGTAGACGCGCTCCAGCCGGGGCGCACCGTGCTGCTGATTGCGGGCAACGGCCACGTGCAGCGCGACCTGGGGGTGCCGCGCCACCTGCCCGCCGGGCAGCCGCACCGCGTGGTGATGGCACTGGCCGGCGACGTGGCCGGGCCAGTCGATCCGGCGGTAGCGGACCGCCAGTGGGTCACGCCACCGACGCCTGCCAAAGACCATTGCGCCGAGATGCGGCAGCAGATGGGCCGCTGAAGCGGCCCGACGCTCAGCGGCCTTCGAGCGAGGCCACGATGTAGAGCAGGATCAGCCCGGCGATCACCGCCAGCGCGATCTTGACCCAGCTCTTGGGGTACTCGCCCGCCACCTGCCCCGTGGCGCCGTTCACAACCACCTGGTAGTCCTTCGCGCCGTAGCGGTAGCCCACCAGCCAGACCGGCAGCAGCACGTGCTTGAAGGTCTGGCGGTCGAAGCTCGGGGACACCTGCAGGTTGCGGTGGGTGTCGGCGCGGATGTCCTGCGCGCACATCCGCCGGATCGCATCGACCATGCGCTCGCGCCCTCGCTGGGCGGCGGCCACCAGATCGAGCTGGTAGCGCTCCACCGTCCAGCCGCTGAGGTAGCCCGGGTCGTAGGGCTTGAGCCGCTCGGACGCAGTGGGGAAGGGCTCGACCGCCTCCACCAGCCGCGGATGCACCCCGCGCGAACCGCAGACCAGGGTGTCGTCGAAGAAATGCCGCACGTGGCCACTGACAGGAAACCAGCGCACCTGCCGCTCGCCCTTCTGGTTCTGGTAGTACTCGCCGCCCTCGGCGGTGTAGCGAGCGCTGACCTCGGCGTCGAAAGTCCAATACGGCAGGTAGACCCCCTTGACGGTGTCGGTGAGCGCCTTGCCTCCCAGGTTGTTGGGTGCCCAGAAACGCGACTTGTACCAGCTGCGCAGCTTGTCGCGCGCGGCGGGCTCGCTCACGTCGAAGGGCAGCAGGCTCTCGGGCCGGATGATGTCGCCGGTCTCCTCAAACTCGACCAGCGCGGTCGAACCGCAGAAATCGCAGGCCTTGCCCTGCTGGGCGTTCGTGAAGGTGCTGATCGCCTGGCAGTGCTGGCAGCGCACCGGCCGGCGCTGGTCCTGCCAGCCGCGCGCGCTTTGCGGGATCGACTGCAGGGCCGACACCAGATCGTGCTCGACGATCTCGCCGTCGGCCTGGACCTCGTAAGGCGACTCGGTGCCGCAGTAGGCGCAGATCAGCGCCTTCTTGGCCGGGTTCCACTGCGCCTCGCCGCCACAGGCCGGGCAGGCCAGCTTCTGGCGCGCGGTGACTTCATTCAGCTGCATGCGGGCGCGATCAACCCTTCAGGAATTCGTCGAGCGCCGCCTGCGGCACGCGCCACTGGCTGCCAATCTTGCGGCCCTTGAGATTGCCCGCCTCCAGCTCCTGCAGCACATCCGCCGGGCTCACACCCAGAGCCTCGGCCACCTGCTCGGGCGTCATCAGTGCGATGGGCGCCGCGGCCGGGGCGGCGGCCGCCGCAGGGGCCTGGGGCACCAGACCCGGCTGCGAAGGCGCCTGCGCGGCGCCACCGGCCATGCCCTGCATCATCGACTGGCCCATGGCCAGACCAGCGGCCAGCTCGGCGCCGATGCCGGCCGTGCCGGCTTTGCCTTCGGCCAGGGCGTTGCCCATGTTGTACTTGACGTAGTCGTTGAGGTTGCCGATGGCGGTCATGGCCCCGCGCTTGTCGATCGCCTGTTCCAGCTCCGGCGGCACCGACACGTTTTCCACCACGAAGGCGGTGAGTTCGATGCCGTACTTCTCGCGCGTGGCGACGTTGATCGGCTCCAGCAGCGCCTCGCCCAGTTCGCTGTAGCGCGTGGCCACGTCCAGCGCCGGCACCTTGGCCTTGGCCAGGGTCTCGCTGAACACGCTGACCAGCCGCGAACGCATCACGTCGTTGAACTCGTCCAGGCGGAAGTGGTGGTCGGTACCGGCCACCTCCTTGAGGAACTTGACGGGGTCGACGATCTTGAAGTCGTAGGTGCCGAAGGCGCGCATCCGCACCACGCCGAAGTCGGCGTCGCGCATCATCACCGGGTTGGAGGTGCCCCACTTGTTGCCGGTGAAGACGCGGGTGACGACGTAGTAAACATCGGCCTTGAACGGCGTCTGGAACTTGTATTTCCAGCCCAGCAGGTCCGACAGGATCGGGATGTTCTCGGTCTTGAGCGTGTGGCGGCCCGGCCCCAGCGTGTCGGCGAACTGGCCGACGTAGACGAACTGCGCGATCTGGCTCTCGCGCACGATCAGCTGGGCCTCGTTCTTGATCTGCTTGTCGTCGTCCGGGAAGCGGTACGACAGCGTGTCGCGCGAGTCGTCTGTCCATTCGATGACGTCGATGAACTGGCGATTCAGGAAATCCATGATGGCCATGAGGAGCCTCCTTGCGGCGGAAAGTGTGGACGGTTGTCAGGCGTGGCGCCGGGTGGCGTCGGCCAGCACATCGACCATGGTATCAATCTGTTCGCACTCGACGAAGCGGGGCGGCGCGAAAACGAGGTCTGTTCAGTACACCACGCCCAGGGCCACTTTGCCCACCGTCGGCAATCCCGCCGCCGTCCAGGCCGGCAGGCCACCCCGGTACCAGTAGACCTGCGTGTAGCCAGCCTGCACCGCCCGCAGCGCCGCGTTCGCCGACAGCCAGCCCGCCCGCGCGCCTCCGTAAAACACCAGCGGCTGGGTGGGGTCGGGTGCGGCGGCGCGGATCAGCCCTTCGAAGCGCTGGTGGACGGCGGCCTCCTGCTTTGCGTCGTCGAAAGACGCCCCCGAACCCAGCAGGGCGAACGCCCCGGGGACCATGCCGTCGTCGGGCGAGACGTCCACCAGCATCGGGCGCTGGCCTTCCGAGAGCATGCGCGCCAGCACCGCCGTGTCGATGCGTTGCACGCCGCGCAGCGTGCAGGGCGCGGCCGTGTCGTAGGCCTCATCCTCCATCGCTTTGCGCTTCGAGGCCTCGCCGCTGCAGAAGTCGGTCTTTTCCTCCGCCAGGGCCGTGGCAGAGGGGGACGGCAGCTGCGTCAGCGCCTCTCGCACCTGCTGCGCCTGCCGATCGAGAAGGGGCCGAAGGTCCTGGTCGTCCAGCGCCAGCGGGCGGCACAGCCTCGGCTGGCCGTTGCGCTGGTTGCACCCCAGCAGTGCACGGGCCATGGCCACCTCCGGGCTGCTGGCCCCACCGCTGACGTGCGCCCGTGTCATGGGTCCGCCAGACACTCCTTCGTCCCATGCGATGGCCTTGTGCTGGGGCGCGGTCGCGAAAGTCTTGAAGAACTGGTCCACCTCCGGGCAGTTGCCTTTGGGGCACATCACCGGCCGGACCGCTTGCCCCCATGTGGCCAGATCGAAAGGGGTGTCCTTCACCGCCTGGCCAAAGTGCCTGAGCTGCAGCCGCATCGACGCCGGCAGGTCGATCGGAACCGTCTCGCGCTGCGTCACCAGCCCGAGGGTGAACGCATCCTTGCCTGCCTGAACCTTGCAGGTCGCGGGCTGGAACACGTTGAGACACAGCGCCGCCTGGCTGGCCGGGGCTGGGTTGCGTTCGATGTCGCGCAGGACCAGAAGCCCTCGGGACTGCTTGAACCCGTAGATCGCCTCGTTGATCACCCCGTCGTTCATCGCCTCCCCGAGCTGGCGGCGGAAGAACGCATAGAGGGCGGTCCCGACACCAAAGGCTTGTCGTCCGGAGTCGATCTCGTAGCCTCCGTGAATGCCCAGCAGGCTGTTGCCCGGCACCCTGCCCGTTCCAAAGCTGCGGCTCTTCCCTGCGACGAACAGGACCGAACAGGCTGACATACACCGACCCACCGCCACCGTGTCCAGCCCCGCGCCTCGGACGGCCTCTCCGACCGTCAGAGCGGTCCAGAGGTCGCCACCCGGCGAATCCACCAGGACAAGCCGCCGCAGCCCGGGCTGCGCCAGCTGCGCCTTGAACGACAGGAAGTCGTCGCCGCCGACCTCCCCGGTCGCGTACAGGGTGCCCCCCACCCGCTCCAGGGTCATGGCCCCCGCCGTCAGATGCACCAGCAGGCACACCCCGACCAGCCACCCTTTCCATCCACCGCACACCGGATGCGCCACCGCCGCCCCTCCATCGCCCATCGTTGTTGATGCCCGGGATTTCACCATATGGGGCCGCAGCCACCCTGCGACAATCCGGCCGACCATGATCCACACCTACGTTCTCACCCTCTCCTGCCAGGACCGCCCCGGCATCGTGCACGCCGTCTCGGGCTTCCTGCTGGAGCGTGGCGGCAACATCGAAGAAGCCGCCCAGTACAACGACCACGGCACCGGCCTGTTCTTCATGCGTGTCCAGTTCACCTGCGACCGGCTGACGCAGGACGAGCTGCGCACGCACCTGACGGCGTTCGCCGAGCCCTTTGCCATGCGCTGGAGCCTGAACCCGCTGGCCGAGCCGATGAAGACCGTGATCTTCGTCAGCAAGGAAGGCCACTGCCTGAACGACCTGCTGTTCCGCTGGAAGAGCGGCCTGCTGCGGCTGGACATCCGCGCCATCGTCAGCAACCACCGCGACTTCTACCAGCTGGCCGCCAGCTACAACGTGCCGTTCCACCACATCCCGCTCACGGCCGCCACCAAGGCGCAGGCCGAAGCGAAACAGCTGGAGGTGATCCGCAGCGAAGGCGCCGAACTGGTGGTGCTGGCGCGCTACATGCAGATCCTGTCGGACAACCTGTGCCGCGAGCTCTCGGGACAGGCGATCAACATCCACCACAGCTTCCTGCCGAGCTTCAAGGGCGCCAAGCCGTATTACCAGGCCCACGACCGCGGCGTGAAGCTGATCGGCGCGACCGCGCACTATGTGACGGCCGACCTGGACGAAGGCCCGATCATCGAGCAGGATGTGGCCCGCGTGGACCACACCGACACGGTGGAAGACCTGACCGCCCTGGGCCGCGACACCGAGAGCCAGGTGCTGGCGCGCGCGGTGAAGTGGCACAGCGAGCACCGCGTGCTGCTCAACGGCCACAAGACGGTCGTATTCAAATAGTCCAGATGACCATCCGCATCCCGCCCATCCAGTGTCTGCTGACGTTTGAAGCGCTGGCGCGCCTGCGCAGCGTGACGCAGACGGCGGACGAGCTGTGCGTGACACCGAGCGCGGTGAGCCACCGCATCAAGCAGCTCGAACAGATCCTGGGGACCAAGCTGTTCGGACGGGCGGATTTTTCATTGACCACCGAGGGCAGCGAGTACCTGGCGCAGGTGCGCGAGGGCCTGGCCTCGCTGCAGAAATTCCCGAGCAGCGCAGCCTCACCGGGCCGGCGCAAGCTGCGGCTGGCGGTCACGCCAACCTTTGCGCGCTCCATCCTCCTGCCGCGCCTCAAGCAGTTTTCCGACGCCTACCCCGAGATCGACCTGACGCTGCAGGTCAGCATCCCGCTGTTGGACGTGGTGGCCGAGGACGCGGACCTGATGGTCCGCTTCGGCACCGGTCGTTACGCCGACGTGGAGCATGTGTGCCTGATGAAGGACGAGGTCACACCGCTGGCCTCACCCGCTTTCGTACGCGAACACGGGCCGTTCGAGACGCCGCAGGACCTGGAAGGTGAGCCGCTGCTGCGCAGCCCGCTGGAGCCTTGGCGCACCTGGTTCGCTGCGCACGACCTGGACTGGCCGGAGCCGGTGGATGGATCGCAGTTCAACGACATCGGCCTGATGTGCGACGCCGCCGCAGTGGGCATGGGTGTGGCCCTGGTGCGAATGAAGCTGGCCGCGCCCTGGCTGGAGAACGGCACGCTGGTGCCGCTCTACCCGCGCCACGTGCCCAGCCCGCACGCGCACTACCTGTGCTGGCGAACCGGCACCATGGACCGCTGGGAGTGCGCCGCCTTTGCCGAGTGGCTGCGCAACTCCCTCAGCTGATCACTCAACGTTCAGGCGTTGCCCCGCGAGCGCCAGCTTCTTGGGAAGCGTCAGCGTCAGCACCCCATTCTCGTACTTTGCCTTCGACTTCTCGTTGTCGATATCGGTGGCCAGCTGGAAGCTGCGGGCCACGGCGCCGTAGTAGCGCTCGGTGCGCAGCACCTTCTCGTCCTGGGTCTGGCTGTCCTGCTGCTTGATCTCGGCCCGCAGGGTCACCACGCTGCCTTCGACCGTCACGTGAATGTCTTCCTTGGCCACACCCGGGACTTCGGCCACCACGGTGTAAGCCGACGGTGTTTCCTTCACGTCGATCTTGATCTGCGAAGGCGAAGGCAACGAGTCGCCGTGCAGCGGACGGACATAAAAGCCGGGGGCGACGTCCTTGAAGAAGTCGTCGAACAGGCCGGTGCGTGCGATCAGATGGTTCATGGCGTTCACTCCTGAAAATGGTGGTGCAGTCGGGGGAGCGGTCATCGCTGCTCCCGTGCCAGACACATGGATTCGGATTCGGCGCTTTTCAAGCCCCCCGGTGCTTGATGCGCGTCAAAACCGCTCAACTCCTCTCACGACTGGCTGCAAGTTTCTTCAATGTGCAACCGGGCGGCCAGCCGTACACTGCGCCGCATGAACGCCCCCACCGCCCCCGCCGAAGTCACCCGCGCCGAGCGCGCCGCCCGCCAGGCCGAGGTGGTGCGCGCCCTGCTGGCCGTGCTGCCTGCGCATGCCCTGCTCTGGCACGCCGAGGACACCGTGCCTTACGAATGCGACGGCCTGACCGCCTACCGACAGCGGCCGCTGGTGGTAGCACTGCCCGAGACCGAGGCCCAGGTGTCGGCCGTGCTCAAGGCCTGCCATGCGCTGAACGCGCCGGTGGTCGCGCGCGGTGCCGGCACCGGCCTCTCGGGCGGCGCCATGCCGCACGCCATGGGCGTGACCCTCTCGCTGGCCAAGTTCAACAAGATCCTGTCGGTCGACGCCCGCTCCCGCACCGCCGTGGTCCAGGCCGGCGTGCGCAACCTCGCCATCAGCGAGGCGGCCGCGCCGCACGGCCTGTATTACGCGCCCGACCCCAGCAGCCAGATCGCCTGCACCATCGGCGGCAACGTGGCCGAAAACTCCGGCGGTGTGCACTGCCTCAAGTACGGCCTGACGGTGCACAACGTGCTGCAGGTGCGTGGCTTCACCGTGGAAGGCGAGCCGGTCACGTTCGGTGGCACCGCGCTGGACACGCCGGGGCTGGACCTGCTGTCGCTGGTGATCGGCAGCGAGGGCATGCTGGCCGTCGTGACCGAGGTGGTGGTCAAACTGGTGCCCAAGCCGCAGCTGGCGCGCTGCATCATGGCCAGCTTCGACGACATCCAGAAGGCCGGCGACGCGGTGGCGTCGGTCATCGCCGCCGGCATCATCCCGGCCGGGCTGGAGATGATGGACAAGCCCATGACCGCCGCGGTGGAGGATTTCGTCAAGGCCGGCTACGACCTGAACGCCGCAGCCATCCTGCTGTGCGAAAGCGACGGCACGCCCGAAGAAGTGGAAGAGGAAATCGGCCGCATGAGCGCCGTGCTGCGCGGCTGTGGCGCCACCGCCATCGCCGTGAGCCGCGACGAGGCCGAGCGCCTGCGCTTCTGGAGCGGCCGCAAGAACGCTTTCCCGGCCTCGGGCCGCATCAGCCCGGACTACATGTGCATGGACTCGACCATTCCGCGCAAGCGCCTGGCCGACATCCTGATCGCCATCGGCGAGATGGAGAAGAAATACGGCCTGCGCTGCGCCAACGTGTTCCACGCTGGCGACGGCAACCTGCACCCGCTGATCCTGTTCGATGCCAACGACCCGGACCAGCTGCGCCGCTGCGAACTGTTCGGCGCCGACATCCTGGAAACCAGCGTCGCCATGGGAGGTACCGTGACCGGCGAACACGGCGTGGGTGTGGAAAAAGTCAACAGCATGTGCGTCCAGTTTTCCGCCGAGGAAAACGCACAGATGTTTGCCGTCAAACGCGCCTTTGATACCAAAGAGCTACTGAATCCCGGCAAAGTGATTCCAACTCTGCAACGTTGTGCCGAATACGGAAAGATGCTGGTGCGCGCAGGCCAGATCAGCCACCCGGATTTGCCCCGGTTCTGACGGTCAGATTTCACATCTGGGCCGCGCGCCCCTGCGGTAAAGTGGGTCTGCGATGAGCGCAATCCACCCCTTTCCTGGGAACAAAGCCAGAAAGACACCTGACGAGCAGGTGTCCGATCGTGAGCGCGCGCTCGAAGCCGAGGTGCAGGCCCTGCGCGCGGAGCTCGCCCAGCTGCGACGCCACACCCCATTGACCGGACCGGACAACGGCATTCACCGCGAATTGTCGGACCCCTACAGCACGGTGCTCGCGGCGCTCAACAGCGTCTTCCCGATCGGCATGTTCCGCATCGATGCGAACGGCAAGCTGCAGCAGGTCGATCCGATGCTGCAGCAGATCTTCGGTCTGCAGCCCCAGGAATTCACCGATTTCGGATGGATGCGCTGCGTGCACCCGGACGATCTGGAAACGGTGCAGAAGCACTGGAGCGAGGACGTGGCCAGCGCCAAGGCCACCAGTCTGGAGTTCCGCATCATCCGCCCGGGCAGCGAGACCATCACCCACCTGGTGGCCCGCAACATGCCCCAGTTCGACGACCAGGGCCGCCTGAGCAGCCAGCTGGGTTTCGTGCAGGACGTCAGCCAGCTGCGCAAGCTGGAAGCTGAAGCCCGCATCAAGGACGAGCTCAACCGCCAGATCATCGCCAGCAGCCCGGACTGCACCAAGGTGCTGGACCTGCAGGGCCGCGTGCTGCAGATGACCGCCCGCGGCTGCAAGCTGGTGGAAGTCGATGACTTTGAGCAGGTCCGGGGCAGCGACTGGACCACCTGGTGGCCCGAAGAAGGACAGAACCTCGCACGCGCGGCGCTTGACCAGGCGCGCAACGCCGGCAGCGCGCGCTTTGTGGCCTTTGGCCAAACGTTCAAGGGCTCGCCCAGGTGGTGGGATACCGTGGTCTCACCGATCACCGACAGCGATGGCCAGCCGGTGATGCTGCTGGCGGTCTCGCGCGACATCTCTGAAACCTACGAGCAGCAGCACCAGATCCGGCGACTCAACAGCGAGCTGGAAACCCGCGTCCAGGAACGGACCAGCCAGCTGGCGGCTGTCAACGCACGGCTTCGACAGACGCTGCAGGACGCCCAGACGCTCTACGACAAGGCCCCTTGCGGCTACCACTCGGTGGACGCCGACGGCATCTTCGTCCTGATCAACCAGACCGAACTGGACTGGCTGGGATACACCCGGGAGGAAGTCATCGGCAAGATGACCTTCCGAGACCAGGTCGTCCCGGCGGACCTGCCGATGATCAAGGACCGGCTGCAGCGCCTGATCCGCGGTGACAAGCTGGAATCGACCGAAGTGGGTCTGCGCCGTCGCGACGGCTCAACCTTCGTGGCGCTGCTCAGCAGCACGGCGGTGGTCGATGAGCAGGGCCGCTTCGTCCGCACCAACAACACCCTGATGGATATCTCGGCACGCAAGCTGGCCGAGCACGCCCTCCAGGCGCAGCGCAACTTCCTGCAGACCGTCACCAACACCGTGCCCGTGCAGCTGGCGTTCTACGACCACGACCTGATCTGCCGCTTTGCCAACGCCAGCTACGCCCGCTGGCTGGGCTCGGAGCCGGCCAACCTGATCGGCCTGCACTTGCGAGACATTGCCAGACCCGAAGACTTTGCAACCGCCGGCGTACGTCTGGAAGCCGCGATGCGCGGCGAACCACAGCACTTCGAAGGCTTGCGCCGCTTCCCCGACGGCCACGAGTTCTACGCGAGCATCGAGTACACGCCGTACGTTGAGAATGGTCAGGTGCAGGGGCTGATCATCCAGATGGTCGACATCACCGAGCGCAAAGCCTCGGAGGACCGTGTGCAGAGCACCAACCTGCAGCTGGCCGATGCCCTTCAGCAGGCGCAGGCGCTCTACAACCAGGCGCCCTGCGGCTACCACTCGCTCAATGCCGACGGCGTGTACGAGTCGATCAACGACACCGAGCTGCAGTGGCTGGGCTACGAACGCGACGAGGTCATCGGCCGGCTGAGCTACCGCGACGTTGTGCTGCCTTCGCGCGTGCCGCTGCTGGAGGACCGCATGGCGCGGCTGATCCGTGAAGGGATGCTGGCGGGCGCCGAATACGAGATGCGCCGCAAGGACGGCTCGGTGTTCCACGCGCTGCTGTCATCGGCGGCCGTGCGAGACGAGCAGGGGCGCTTCCTGCGCAGCAACACCACGGTAGTGGACATCACCCAGCGCAGACAGGCCGAACTGGCGCTGCGCGAGAGCCAGCGCTTCCTGCAGACGGTGACCAACCATGTGCCCGGCGTGATCGCCTACCTGGACGCCATGCTCCGGTTCCGCTTCGCCAACGAGGAGCATCGCCGTCTGTATGGCCTGGACCCGGCAGGCATCCTTGGACTGCACATCAGCGAGTGCCTGCCGGCCGCCATCTGGCAAGAGGTCCAGCCCTGGTACCAGGCGGCGCTGGACGGACAGGTCCAGCACTACGAAGCCTGGCGGCAGACCGTGAGCGGCGAGGACCTCTACATCCGGGCCACCTTGCTGCCAGACATCTATGAAGGCCTGGTGCAGGGCATCACCGTCCAGATCATCGACATCACCGAACGCAAGCGCATCGAGGAACGCGTGAACCAGCTCAACGACGAGCTGGAATTGCGGATCCGCGAGCGGTCGATGGAGCTGCTGGAGAGCGAGCAACGGTTCCGCCTCATGGCGGACAACCTGCGCGACTACAGTATCTACTTCCTGGACGCCCAGGGCTGCATCACCGACTGGACCGACAGCGCCCAGCGCATGGAAGGCTATTCGCCCTCCGAGATGCTCGGACAGCACTACGCCAAGCTGCTGCAGCCGGACAACCCGGACGATGCATCGAACATCGCCGCGCAGATGCTGCGCATGGCTGCATCTCGGGGCCAGCACGAGCTGCACACCTGGCAGACGCGCAAGGACGGTTCGCGCTATTGGGCCCACTCGATCCTGATCGCGCTGCGGGACGACAGCGGGGAGTTGCGCGGCTTCTCCAAGATCAGCCGCGACATGACCGACGCCAAGCGGCTGGACGACCTGATGCGCAACATCAACGACGAGCTGGAGAACCGGGTCGTCGAGCGCACCGAGCAGCTGCTGGCCGCCAACAAGGACCTGGAGTCCTTTTCCTACTCGGTCTCGCACGACCTGCGCTCGCCGCTGCGCCACATCTCCAGCTTCGTGAGCCTGCTGGAGGAGCACCTGGCCGACAAGAGTGACGACACCACGCAGCGCTACCTGGGCACCATCGGCAACTCGGCGCGCCACATGAGCCAGCTCATCGACGGCCTGCTGGCGTTCTCGCGCCTGGGCCGCTCGGCGGTCAACGTGATGCCCGTGGACTTCACCATGCTGGTCGAGGCGGTCGTCAGCCAGATCGCGCACGACACCGAAGGCCGTGTGGTCGACTGGGTGGTGGCACCCGATTTGCCGGTGGTCCAGGGCGACGCACTTCTGCTGCGCGAGGTCTGGGCCAACCTGCTGGGCAATGCCTTCAAGTACACCCGCCCCCGCGAACGCGCCCGCATCGAGGTCGGCTGGAGCGTCGACCCCGCCGTGGGCTATACCTTCTACGTCAAGGACAATGGCGTCGGTTTCGACACCAAATACGCGCAGAAGCTGTTCGGCGTCTTCCAGCGTCTGCACCGGGCTTCGGAATTCGAAGGCACCGGCATCGGACTGGCCCTGACCCGACGCATCCTTGAACGCCACGGTGGTAGCATTTGGGCCGAAAGCCAACAGGGTGAAGGCAGCACGTTCCACTTCTCGCTGCCTTTTGAAGGCTGCAGCCCATCAGACTCGTCGCACGACTCCATACCTTCGGTCCTGGAACCATGAACAAGAACGCTGAAGCCATCCTGCTGGTCGAGGACAACCCGGACGACGCAGAACTGACCAAGCTGGCGCTGGCCCGCCACGGTCTGGACGGGCGCGTGACCCACGTCTCCGACGGCATGCAGGCGCTGGACTACCTGTACCGGCGCGACGGTTTTGCCGACCGGCCGGGTGGTAATCCCGTGCTGGTGCTGCTGGACCTGAAGATGCCCCTGCTTGACGGCATCGGGGTGCTCAAGGAAATCAAGGGTTCGGACACGCTGCACAACATCCCGGTGGTGGTGCTGACCTCATCCACCGAGCCCAGCGACCTGCAGCGCGCCTACGAGGCCGGCACCAACGCCTACATCGCCAAACCGACGGAATTCGCCCAGTTCCTCAGCGCGATGAAGCACGTCTGCGAGTTCTGGATCAACATCAACCAGACCGCACCGCAATCCCCCAGCGCTGGCGTGCGCTCCACATCGTTCGGCGACCTGCACTGATCGCCGGTCCTGCCAGCGGCGCGCAGCTACCAGGTGTCGACGCCGCCTCGTTCGGGCGGTGCGGCCGCCTTTGAGCCGGCCAGCCCCCGGACCAGCCAGGCCCGTGTCTGGGCCGGATCGATCACCGCATCAATCTCCAGTGTGCTGGCCATCTCGGTCGCCGCCCCCTGCGCCACCATCTGCGCGAGCAGCGACTGGAACAGGTCCTCACGCGACGGCCCCTCGGGCACCGCCTCCAGCTCTTTGCGATAGCCCAGCCGAACGGCGCCTTCCAGCCCCATGGCGCCGAACTCTGCCGACGGCCAAGCCACCGTGAAGACCGGGACGTGAAAACCGCCGGCGGTCATGCCCATCGCCCCCAGGCCATAGCCCTTGCGCATCACCACCGCGAACACCGGCACGCGCAGGTGTGCCGCGCGCACGAACAGGCGGCTGACATGGCGCACCTGGGCCGTGGCTTCGGTCGCCGGACCGACCATGAAGCCGGGGGTGTCCACCAGGCTGACCAGAGGGAGGCCGTGCGCGTCGCACAGCTGCATGAACCGGGCGGCCTTGTCCGCCGCGTCGGCATCGATCGCGCCGCCCTGGTGCAAGGGATTGTTGGCCATCAGGCCCACCGGACGGCCTTCGATGCGCCCCAGCGCCGTGTGGACACCGGCGCCAAAACCGGTGCGCAGCGGCAGCAGGCTGCCCAGGTCGACCAGGCCTTGCATCGCCGCCCGGCTGTCGTAGGCGCGCACCCGGTTCTCGGGCACCACGTCGCGCAGCCCTTCGGCGTGAGGCGCCTCCCAGTCCGGCAGCCGTCCCTGGAAGAACGACAGGTAGTGCTTCGCCGCCGCCACAGCGGCCGCCTCGTCCTCCACCAGGATGTCGATCACGCCGTTGGCATGCTGCACGGACGATGGACCGATCTCTTCGGGCCGGTAAACGCCCAGCCCGCCGCCCTCGACCATGGCCGGACCACCCATGCCGATGTTGCTGCCTCGCGTGGCGATGACCACATCGCTGCAACCCAGCAGCGCCGCGTTGCCGGCAAAGCAGCGGCTGGCCGCGATGCCGATCACCGGCACCTGGCCGGACAGTCTGGCAAACGCGGCGAAGGTGCCGACGTGCAGGCCCGCGACGATGGGCATGTCGGTGTCACCGGGCCGGCCGCCACCGCCTTCGGCGAACAGCACCACGGGCAGCTTCTGCGCCAGCGCGACGCCCAGCAGGCGGTCGGTCTTGGCGTGGTTGCGCATGCCCTGTGTGCCGGCGAGTACGGTGGCGTCGTAGGCCATGACCACGGTGCGCGAGCGGTCCGCACCGAACAGGGCGCCATTGATCGATCCGATGCCAGTCACCATGCCGTCGGCCGGCGTGTTGGCGATCAGATCCTCGGCGCTGCGGCGGCTGCGCTGCGCCGCCACGGCCAGCGCGCCGTATTCGATGAACGAGCCGGCATCGCACAGGTCGGCGATGTTCTCGCGCGCGGTGCGCAGACCCAGGGCGTGGCGTTTGGCCACCGCCTCGGGACGTGCGGCGTCGGCAAGAAAACGCTCGCGCTCGCGCAGCCGCGAGAGGTCGGCCCGCTCCGCGCCGCGTTCGGTCCGGTCGGGCAGCGTCTCGGCCTGCGCCGCCGGATGGGACGCTGACGGTCCGAGGACCAGCAGCGCGTCACCCTCGTGCACCGCATCACCCTCGGCGCACAACACTTCGACCACACTGGCGTCGACCGTGGCCCGCAGTTCGTGTTCCATCTTCATGGCTTCGACGATCACGAGCAGGTCACCGGCCCGCACGGTGTCTCCGGCGGATACACACAGCTGGACGACCTGGGACTGGAGCGGGGCACAGAAGGGTGTCATGGCGGCATTGTTCCGCCCACGCGTTGCACGCCCGGTCAAGCGCGCGACATCGCAATCAGCCCGCGAACAGCGCCACGTTGCCGCCGGCGGCCGTGGTGTTGATGGTCAGGGTCTGCTCGGCACAGAAGCGCAGCAGGTAGTTCGGTCCGCCGGCCTTCGGCCCGGTGCCGCTCAGGCCCTCTCCGCCGAAGGGCTGCACGCCGACCACGGCGCCGATCATGTTGCGGTTGACGTAGACGTTGCCCACGCGGGCCGCCTTCGCGAGCGCCTGGGCGCGGCTGTCGATGCGGGTCTGGATGCCCAGCGTCAGGCCATAGCCCAGGGCGTTGATCTGGCGGATCACGCCCATCGGGTCACCCGACCAGCGAACCACCTGCAGCACCGGACCGAAAATCTCGGCGCTCACCTCGGCAACCGAACCGACCTCAAACATCTGTGGCGCGACCAGGTTGGGCAGCGCTGGCACCGCGTCGGTGTCGGGCAGCAGCGCCCGGGCGCTGAAGTGGAGGCGGGTCAGGTGGCGCTGGATGTTGTCGAAGGCTTCAGCGTCGATCACCGGGCCCAGGTCGGTCGACAGCTGCGCCGGATCGCCCGCCACCAGCTCCTTCGCCGCGCCCTGGATCATCTCGATCACGCCGTCGGCGATCGTCTCGTGCACGCACAGCAGGCGCAGCGCCGAGCAGCGCTGGCCTGCGCTGCGGAAGGCGCTCTGCACCACCGCGTCGGCCACCTGCTCGGGCAGGGCCGTGCTGTCCACCAGCATGGCGTTGATGCCACCGGTCTCGGCGATCAGCGGCACGATGGGGCCGTCCTTGGTCGCCAGCGCGCGCTGGATGATCTTGGCCACCTGGGTGGAGCCGGTGAACACCACGCCGGCCACGCCGGGCGCCGCCACCAGCGCCGCGCCCACGGTCTCGCCAGGGCCGTGCAACAACTGCAGCGCGTCGGCCGGGACGCCGGCGGTGTGCAGCAGTTTCACGGCTTCCAGCGCCACCGCCGGGGTCTGCTCGGCCGGCTTGGCCAGCACCGTGTTGCCGGTGGCCAGCGCGGCCGCGACCTGGCCCATAAAGATGGCCAGCGGGAAGTTCCAGGGGCTGATGCAGACCCAGGCACCACGGCCTTCGAGCCGCAGCGTGTTGCTCTCGCCCGTGGGGCCGGGCAGGGTCTGCGGCGCCTGTACGCGCTCGGCCTCGTTGGCGTAGTAACGCAGGAAATCCACCGCCTCGCGCACCTCGGACACGGCGTCGCCCCAGGTCTTGTGCGCCTCTTTCACCAGCAGGGCGCAGAAGCGCGGCAGCGAGGCGTCGAGCGCGTCGGCGGCGAAGCGCAGCACCGCGGCGCGTTGCGCCACCGGGGTGTGGTTCCAGGCGCCGAATGCGGCGACGGCGCGGTCCACGGCGGCGGTGGCGTCACCGGCCCGCGCCTCCTTCACCACGGGAACGACACAGGCCACGTGCGCCGCCAGCAACTCGTCGCGCTGGGTGATCACCGTCAGGTCGCGGCCACGGCTGTTGGCGCGCACTGCGCCGTACAGGTCCAGCGGCAACGGTAACGAGGCCTGTGGCTCCAGCCGCAGCGGCGAAATCAGCAGCTCGTCCATGCCCACCGACTCGTCGGCCAGCTGGTGCACGAAGGACGAGTTGGCGCCGTTCTCCAGCAGGCGGCGCACCAGGTAAGCGAGCAGGTCGCGGTGCGCGCCCACCGGGGCGTAGACGCGGCAGCTCACCAGCGGGTTCTTCAGCACCTCGCGGTAGATGCCCTCGCCCATGCCGTGCAGGCGCTGCAATTCAAACGGCACGGCCTGTCGTGCGCCCATCTGCAGGATGGCGGCGATGGTCCCCGCGTTGTGAGTGGCGAACTGCGGAAAGATCGCATCCGGCGCGTCGAGCAATGCCTTGGCGCAGGCCAGGTAGCTCACGTCGGTGTGGTGCTTGTGGGTGAACACCGGGTAGGCGGGCAGCCCCTGCTCCTGCGCGCGCTTGATCTCGGCGTCCCAGTAGGCGCCCTTGACCAGGCGGCACATGAACTTGATGCGGTACTGGCGGGCCAACGCGGCGATGTGCGCGATCAGCTCGACCGCACGGGTCTGGTAGGCCTGCATGGCCAGACCCAGACCCTGCCAACGCGGGCAATGCTCGGCCACCAGTGCGGCCAGGGCCTCGAACACATCCAGCGAGAGTTCGAGCCGGTCGACCTCTTCGGCGTCGATGGTCAGGTTGAGGTTGGCCGCGGCTGCAGCGCGGCACAGGCTCCACACGCGCGGCACCAGTTCGCTCATGACGCGCTCGTGCTGCGCGTCTTCGTAGCGCGGGTGCAGGGCGCTGAGCTTGATCGAGATGCCGTCGTTCTTCGCCGGGTGGCGTGTCGGGTCAGCGCCCTGGGCGATGGCGGCGATGGCGTTCTCGTAGCTGGCCTGGTAGCGCAGCGCGTCGGCCGCGGTGCGCGCGCCCTCGCCCAGCATGTCGTAGCTGAACTGCAAATTCGGCTGCTTGCTGCGCGCCGCCGTCGCCTCCTTCATGCCCTCGCCGATCGTCTGACCCAGCACGAACTGGCGCCCCAGCAGCTGCACCGCGCGCAGCGTGGCGGCCACCACGGTGCGCGCGCCCAGCTTGGCAATCAGGCCCGGCTCGTGGCCGGACTCAGGCAGGAAGTGCTTGGACATGGCAATCGCCGTCGACGACAACCGGGCCAATGTGGAGTCCGCAGCGCCATCAAAGTCCGCGCGACCCAGCTGGTCGGCCGTCAGCGCAATCGCGGTTTCGGCGTCGGGCACACGCAGCAGGGCCTCGGCCAGTCGCATCAGGGCCAGGCCTTCGGCGCTGGAAATCGGGTACTCCTTGAGCAGGCTCTCCATCGCCCAGAAGGGCGGCGGGTTCTCGCGCACCGCGCGCACCCAGGGCGTGGCCACCTGGGCAGCGGCGGCCCAGTCCAGCGCGCCCTGCAGGGCGGCCAGGCGCTGGGCGACGGTCTCGGCCTCGGGCCGATACGGAAAGGGCAGGCGGTCGGTGCGGCGGGGCATGGCGGGTCTCCTGAAACGGGACAAGTTGGTGAATGTCCGAAGTCTGAAGAATCAGAAGACGAATTTCTCTCTGATTTTTCTCCCTCAACCGGATAATTCACTAGCCATGAGCAACACCACCCCCGACCTCGACCGCATCGACCTGCGCATCCTGAACGTCCTGCAGGCCGACGGGCGCATCTCCAATCTGAAGCTCGCCGAGGCGGTGGCGCTCTCGCCCACCGCCGTGCTGGCGCGCACCCAGCGCCTGCAGCGCGAGGGCTACATCCTGGGCTACGAGGCGCGGCTGAACCCGCTCAAGCTCGGGCGCGGCATGCTGGTTTTCGTCGAGGTGCTGCTGGACCGCACCACGCCCAACGTGTTCAACGAATTCAAGGCCGCGGTGCAGGTGCGCGACGAGATCCTGGAATGCCACATGGTGGCCGGCGGTTTCGACTACCTGATCAAGACCCGCATGGCCGACATGGCCGCCTTCCGCGACTTCGCCGGCAGCGTGCTGTGGCAACTGCCGGGCGTGCGCGAGACGCGCACCTATGCGGTGATGGAAGAGGTGAAGCACAGCAGCCGGCTGCCGCTGTGAGGCAGCGGCAGCGCACAATAGGGGGCTCTTTCACCCACCGGAGTTCTTCATGCGCGCCTCGTCCCGTCTGCTGACCTGCCTGCTGCTGTGTTCCGCCAGCGCCTTCGCCCAGACCACCGCCCCTGGCCTGTGGGCCATCCAGAACAAGGTCGGCGGCAACCCCGAAATGGACAAGGCCATGGCCGAGATGCAGAAGCAGCTGGCCGCCATGCCGCCTGCGCAGCGCAAGCAGATGGAAGCCATGATGGGCCAGAACGGCATGAGCGTCGGTGCCGGCGGCGCGGTGACCGTCAAGGTCTGCATCACCCCCGAAATGGCCGCCAAGTCCGAGCTGCCCAGCCACACCGAAGGCGACTGCACCTCGACCATCACCTCGCGCACGGGCAACACCCTGAAGTCGAAGTTCGCCTGCAAGAACCCGCCGACCACGGGTGAAGGCACCTACACCTTCAGCGGCGACAAGGCCTTCGCCACCAAGATGGTCATGCAGACCGTGCGCAACGGCAAGCCCGAGACCATGACCATGGAAGGTCAGGGCAAGTGGCTCTCGGCCGACTGCGGCAACATCAAGCCGATCCAGCCGCCGAAACAGTGACCGGTTCCTTGCGCGGCCGGTGCCCGAAGATGGCCCGGCCCACGCGCACCAGCGTGGCCCCTTCGGCCACGGCGGCCTCCAGGTCATCGCTCATGCCCATGGACAGCACATCGAGCTCGAGCCCCTGGTCGATCAGAGACTGCTGCAGCTCCCACACGCGCCGGAACGCCGCACGCTGAACCGCCAGGTCCTCGCTCGGCTCGGGGATGGCCATCAGCCCGCGCAGGCGCAGGCGGGGCAAGGCCGCCACCGCGTGGGCCAGAACAGACAGTTCGTCCGGCGCCACACCCGACTTGTTCGCCCCGCCATCGACGTTCACCTGAAGGCAGACCTGCAGGGGCGCGCGGTCCTCGGGCCGCTGCTCGGACAGGCGCTGCGCGATCTTGAGCCGGTCCACCGAATGCACCCAGTCGAAGTGGGTGGCCACCAGCCGCGTCTTGTTGCTCTGGACCGGTCCGATGCAGTGCCATTCCAGGGCCTGCCCCGGGAGCAGCGCCTGCAGGGCCAGCACCTTCTCGACCCCTTCCTGGATGTAGTTCTCACCAAAGGCGCGTTGTCCCGCTGCTACGGCGGCCGCCACATGTTCCGGTTCGAAGGTCTTGGAAACCGCCAGCAATGTGACAGCGTTCACATCGCGACCAGCCGCCTCGCAGGCCCTGGCGAGCCGCTCCCGCACTTGTTGGAGATTGCCTTCAATCGTCGTCATAATCAGTCTGTTACACCAACACTGCATGGGACCACGGGATGGATATCACCCAACTGCTCGCCTTCAGCGTCAAGAACAAAGCCTCCGACCTTCACCTTTCGGCCGGGCTGCCACCCATGATACGGGTGCATGGCGATGTCCGGCGCATCAACGTCGAGCCGCTGGACCACAAGATGGTGCACAGCATGGTGTACGACATCATGAACGACAGCCAGCGCAAGCAGTACGAGGAGTTCATGGAGTGTGACTTCTCGTTCGAGATCGAAGGCCTGGCCCGCTTCCGTGTGAACGCCTTCAACCACAACCGCGGCGCGGGTGCGGTGTTCCGGACGATTCCGAGCAAGATCCTCACGCTGGAGCAGCTCAATGCACCCAAGATCTTCGCCGACCTCGCCTTGCGCCCACGGGGCCTGGTGCTGGTGACGGGGCCGACGGGATCGGGCAAGTCGACTACGCTGGCCGGCATGGTCAACCACCTCAACGAAACGGAGTACGGACACATCCTGACGGTGGAAGACCCGGTGGAGTTCGTGCACGAGTCGAAGAAGTGCCTGATCAACCAGCGAGAGGTCGGACCGCACACCCTCTCCTTCTCCAACGCCCTGCGCTCGGCGCTGCGGGAAGACCCGGACGCGATCCTGGTGGGTGAAATGCGCGACCTGGAAACCATCCGCCTGGCCATGACCGCCGCCGAAACCGGCCACCTGGTGTTCGGCACGCTGCACACATCGAGCGCCGCCAAGACCATCGACCGGATCATCGACGTGTTCCCGGCCGAAGAAAAGGACATGGTCCGCGCGATGCTGTCAGAGTCCTTGGTTGCGGTGATCTCGCAGACCCTGTGCAAGGTCAAGGACGGCAGCGGCCGGGTGGCCGCGCACGAAATCATGATCGGCACCAGCGCCATCCGCAACCTGATCCGCGAAGCCAAGGTGGCCCAGATGTACTCGGCCATCCAGACCGGCCAGAACGTCGGCATGCAGACACTCGACCAGAACCTGGCCGAGCTGGTCAAGCGCAATGTGATCAGTCCGGCCGAGGCGCGCAGCAAGGCCAAAATCCCCGAGAACTTCCCCGGCTGACCGCTGCAAAGGTAAATCACATGGAACGCGATCAGGCATCGAAATTCATCAACGACCTGCTCAAGCTGATGCTCAGCCGCGGTGGCAGCGACCTGTTCATCACGGCCGACTTCCCGCCCGCCATCAAGGTCGATGGCAAGGTGGTGAAGGTCTCGCCCCAGCCGCTCAACGGCGTGCACACCCTGGCCCTGGCGCGCGCCATCATGAACGACAAGCAGGCCGCCGAGTTCGAGCGCACCAAGGAGTGCAACTTCGCGATCTCGCCGCCAGCCATCGGGCGCTTCCGTGTCAGTGCCTTTGTCCAGCAGGGCAAGGTCGGCATGGTGATGCGGACGATTCCCGCGGTGCTGCCCACCATCGACTCGCTGAACCTGCCCCAGGTGCTCAAGGACATCACGCTGTCCAAGCGCGGCCTGTGCATCGTGGTCGGCGCCACCGGATCGGGCAAGTCGACCTCGCTGGCCGCCATGGTCGACTGGCGCAACGAGAACACGCACGGCCACATCATCACCATCGAGGACCCGGTCGAGTTCATCCATGCCCACAAGAACTGCGTGATCACGCAGCGCGAGGTCGGGCTGGACACCGACGACTGGGGGGTGGCGCTGAAGAACACGCTGCGGCAGGCGCCGGATGTGATCCTGATGGGCGAGATCCGCGACCGCGAGACCATGGAGTACGCCATCCAGTTCTCCGAAACCGGTCACCTGTGTCTGGCCACCCTGCACGCCAACAGCGCCAACCAGGCCCTGGACCGGATCATCAACTTCTTCCCGGAAGAGCGCCGCCCGCAGCTGCTGATGGACTTGTCGCTGAACCTGCGCGCCATGATCTCGCAGCGGCTGGTGCCGCGCCAGGACAACAAGGGGCGCCACGCGGCTGTGGAGATCATGCTCAACTCCCCGCTGATCGCCGACCTGATCTTCAAGGGCGAAGTCGCCGAGATCAAGGAGATCATGAAGAAGAGCACCAACATCGGCATGCAGACCTTCGACCAAGCGCTGTTCAATGCGTTCGAGGCGAACCTCATCAGCTACGAGGATGCGCTGCGCAACGCCGACTCGCTCAACGACCTGCGGCTGCAGATCAAGCTCAACAGCCAGCGCGCCAAGACGCAGGACCTGGCGGCGGGCACCGAGCACCTCACGATTGTTTGACCACACCCCCGCGCCGCGCCTGCGGCGCGTCACCCCCTCAAGGGGGCGATGCGAGTGGCCCGGCAAAGCCGGTTCCACCGCATCTATGATCTGACTTCCCCTCACTCCCCCATCGCATCCTCATGAGCAGCATTGCCGCAAAAACCTACGAGTCCGCTGCGCCCAAAAAGGTCGCTTTTCTTGGGCTGGGCGTGATGGGTTTTCCCATGGCGGGTCACCTCGCTCGGGCGGGCCATGGAGTGACGGTCTACAACCGCTCGCCGGCCAAGGCGCAGGCCTGGGTGGCGGAGTTCGGCGGCGTGGCAAAACCCACTCCACGTGAGGCCGCGGCAGGTGCCGACATCGTCTTCTGCTGCGTCGGCAACGACGACGATCTTCGTTCGGTCGCGCTCGGAGAGGACGGAGCGTTCGCCGGCATGGCGCCGGGCGCCGTCTTCGTGGACCACACCACCGCGTCGGCCGATGTGGCGCGCGAGCTGTACGGTGCGGCCCGGGACCTCGGACTGGCCTTTGTCGATGCGCCCGTGTCAGGCGGTCAGGCGGGCGCGCAGAATGGCGCGCTGACGGTGATGTGTGGCGGTGATGCCGCAGCGTTCGACGCCGTGAAACCCGTGGCGATGGCGTTCTCGCGTGCCTTCACGCTGATGGGCGAGAGTGGCGCCGGTCAGCTGACCAAGATGGTCAACCAGATCTGCATCGCCGGGCTGGTGCAGGGCCTGTCCGAGGCCATCGCGTTCGGGCAGAAAGCCGGGCTGGACATGAACCAGGTGCTGGACGTGATCGGCAAGGGCGCCGCCCAGAGCTGGCAGCTGGACAACCGCGGCAAGACCATGGTGGCCGACAAGTTCGACTTCGGCTTTGCCGTCGACTGGATGCGCAAGGACCTTGGGCTGGTGCTGGAGGAGGCCAAGCGCAACGGCGCCCGCCTGCCGGTCACCGCCCTGGTGGACCAGTTCTACGCCGACGTGCAGGCCATGGGCGGCAACCGGCTGGACACCTCCAGCCTGATCAAACGCTTGAAATAAAAGTCCCCCCTGCGCCGCTGCGCGGCTTCCCCGGGGGGGACCACGCCTGTGGCCCGGCATAGCCGGTTCCACGGCGTGTACGGGAAGAGGCTCCCGCGCTCAGCCCTCTGATTCGAACCTCAAGACTTGGGCGCGATGCGCGCCAGCTCTTCCTCGCTGATGATCTCCAGCAGGCGAACCACGCGCTGCACGCCCTTGGTGGTGCGCGCCACCTGGGTCGCGATGTCGGCCTCGCGCTGGGTCACGCGCCCCATCAGGAACACGGTGCCGCGTTCGGTGACCACCTTGAAGGCGTTGGCCGAAATCTGCTTGGTGTCGATCAGACCGGCCTTGACTTTGCCGGTCAGCAGCGTGTCCTCCGCCTTCTCGGTGAAGGTAGGGCTGTTGGCCACGTCCAGTTCGTTGTGGACCACGGCAACGTTGTCAACCTGCTTGACGATGGACTCGGCCAGTTCCTTGTCGCGGGCACTGCCCACCTCGCCGGTCAGCAGCGCGCGGCGGTTGTAGCTGGTGACGCTGATGCGCGCGCGCGACCCCATCTGGTCGCGCAGACGGTTGGCGGCCCGCAGTTCGATGCCCTGGTCGTCCAGCTGGGAGCCCGAGCTGCGGCGGTCACCGACCACCATGGCGCCGGTCAGTGCCGCCCCGCCCACCGCCAGCGGTGCACAGGCCGAGAGGGTCGCGGCGGCGGCAGCCACGCTCAGGACAGCCAAGGTCAGACGGCCATTGGAAACAAGGGTTTTCATGCGGGGTTCTCCGTTTCATTGGACAGGGCTTCGGGCAGGCCCAGCAGTTGGGCATCCACGCCGTCGCAGATGCAGTGCAGCACCAGGTGATGCACCTCGAGAATCCGTGCCGGCACCTCGTGCGGCACGCAGATGTGGACGTCGGTGTCGCGCAGCAACTGGGCCAGCCGCCCGCCGCGCGCACCGGTGAGCGCCACCACGGTCATGTCGCGCTCGTGCGCAGCCTCGACCGCCGCGATGACGTTCTGGGAGTTGCCCGAGGTCGAGAGCACGAGCAGCACGTCGCCAGCCTGACCAAGCGCTCGCACCTGGCGCGAAAACACGGCGCGCACGTCGAAGTCGGTGGCCAGCGCGGTCAGCACCGAGGCATCGGCCGAAAGCGAGAACGCCGCCAGTTCGGGCCGTTCGCGCTCGTGTCGACCGACGAAGCTGGCAGCAAACAGCTGCGCCGCCGCCGCCGAAGCTCCATTGCCACACGACAGCACCTTGCCGCCACCCGTGACACTGGCCAGCACCGCCGCCGTGGCGGCCTCCACCATGGGCGCGAGCGCCTGGGCACACTGGTATTTGAGGTCGGCGCTGTCGATGAACTGTTGCTGGATGCGTTGCAGGAGCATGGGGCGATGATAGCGGCGCGCCGGGTATCAAAAGGTACCGGACGCATCAAAGGCCGCGCGCAGCCACTGGATGTCCGGGGCATCCGTGCCGTCCCGCGCCCCCTGGATCAGGACCACATCGAACCGGCACGCCGGTTCCGACCCCAGCCGCAGCAGAAAGTGCCGTGCGGCGAACACGATGCGCCGCTGCTTGACCCCGGTGATACTCGCCCCCGCTCCGCCGCGGCTGGCGCTGGCACGCTGGCGCACCTCGACGAAGACCAGCGTGCCATCGGGCTCACGCATAATCAGATCGATCTCGCCGCCGCCGCGGCCGGGCGTGCGGAAATTGCGCTGCACCAGCCGCAGCCCGTGCCGCTGCAGATGCCGCAGGGCGGCGTCCTCGGCCGCGTCGCCGCGCTGCTTGGTCGTGACCGAAGCCCCCTGTTTCCGGGAATCCCACATTGTCCGCACCCTCCCCTTCCCTGCTGGCCGCCGCCCGTGACATGGCGGGGCAGCAGCATTATCCGCAGGGCGCGCTCTACATGGTCGCCACCCCGATCGGCAACCTCGCCGACATCGGCCTGCGCGCGCTGTACGTGCTGGACCTGGTGGACTGCATCGCCTGCGAGGACACGCGCCACACCGCCGCGCTGCTGCAGAGCTACGGCCTGCACAAGCCGCTGCTGGCGCTGCACGAACACAACGAGGCCGAGGCAGCGCAGGCCGTGGTGCAGCGCCTGCGGGACGGGCAGCGGGTGGCCTATGTGAGCGACGCCGGCACGCCGGGTGTCAGCGATCCGGGCGCGCGCCTTTGTGCCGTGGTCACGGCTGCAGGACTGCGCACCCTGCCCCTGCCGGGTGCCAGCAGCATCACCGCACTGCTGAGCGTGGCCGGCACCGGTGGCCACGACGGGTGCTTTGTGTTCAGCGGCTTCCTGTCGCCCAAGGCCACCGAGCGCCAGCGCGAGGTGCAGACCATCGGCGCCGATCCGCGCGCCTGTGTGCTGCTGGAGGCGCCGCACCGCATCGAAGCCCTGGCGCGCGATCTGGCCGCGCTGGGCTCACGGCCGCTCACCATCGGCCGTGAGCTGACCAAGCAGTTCGAGGAGGTGGCGCAGGTCGCGGCACGGGATTTTCCCGACTGGCTGCAGGCAGGCGCCCACCGCACGCGCGGGGAGTTCGTGCTGCTGGTTCACCCCGCGCCAAAGGCAGAAACGGACGACGGCATTGGCGCCGACACCTTGCGCACACTCGACCTGCTGCTGGCCGAACTGCCCGTCAAGAGCGCGGTGAAGCTGTGCGCGGAGATCAGCGGCGCGCCGCGCAACGCGCTGTACCAGGCCGCGCTGGCCCGGCGCCAGGGCCCTCAGGAAGACTGAAGCTCAGCGCAAGCGCTGCAGTGGCGACTCGGCGCCCGGGCGCTCGCCCACCTCGGTGGCGTCCACGTCGACCACATCGCCCGGCGGGGTCCGGCCCGGCCACATGCCTTGCGTGTACTGCCGCGACTGCTCGCGCATGCGAGAGAACATCACCACCGGGGCCGGCTTGCGCCCGGTGATCAGCGACCACACCGACATCCCCAGCACAGCCACCAGGGCCGCCAGCAGGAAGCTCAGCACGAACACCATCGCAGCCAGCACCAGGACCAGCTTGAGGGCACCACGGAAGATACGGGACAACAGATCGGACACAGGATTCATGTGAGGCATCAGATAAGGACATTCTGCTCGTTTGCAAGTTCCGCCAGTTCAACCGGTTGTCGCCTGCCGCTGCTATGCTGAATCCATGAAACCGCCCGCCCCAGCGCCCGAGCCGCGCCCCCCGCTCCTGAACCGCCTGTCGCAGTACTTCTTCCGGGGGCTGATCACCTTCCTGCCGCTGGCCATCACGGTTTACGTGCTGGTGATCTTCATCACCTGGACTGAGCGCACCGCCATGCAGTTGCTGCGGCCGCTCACCGGCGAGTTTTACCTGCCCGGCCTGGGCATCGCACTGGGGGCGCTGATCATCCTGGCCCTGGGTGTGCTGATGTCCATGCACATCACCGGCAAGCTGCTGTCCCTCGTGGAGCTGCCTTTCACCAACCTGCCGGTGGTCAAGAGCATCTACTCCTCCCTCAAGAACTTCGCCGACTACTTTGCCCCGCACGAACAGGACGCACAGCAGGTGGTGCTGCTCAAGATGCCCGGACACGAACTGAGCACCGTCGGGCTGGTCACGCGCCAGAGCATGAAAGGCCTGCCCCGGGGCCTGGCCGAACTGGAAGACCAGGTGGCGGTCTACCTCCCCATGGGCTACATGATCGGGGGCTACACCGTGTTCGTGCCGCGCAGCTGGACCACCCCGGTCGACATGTCGGTCGAAGAGGCCATGCGTCTGGCCCTGATCGCGTTCATGTCCTCGGGCAAATCATGAGCATCCGCCACCTCGACGCCCTGTTCTCGCCCGCTTCGGTCGCGGTGTTTGGTGCCTCCGAGAGGGCCGCCAGCGTGGGCGCGACGGTGTGGAGCAACCTGTCCAACGGGTTCAAGGGCCGGCTCTACCCGGTCAACCCCAAACACCGTCACATCGGCGATGCCCGGGCCTATGCCAACGTCGAGACCCTGCCCGAGGCGCCGGACCTGGCCGTCATCTGCACCCCGGCCGCCACCGTGCCCGGCCTGATCGCCCAGCTCGGCGAGCGCGGCACCCGGGCGGCGGTGGTGGTCACCGCGGGCCTGGACAAGGCCACCAAACAGGCCATGCTGGACGCCGCGCGGCCCCACACGCTGCGCATCCTCGGCCCCAACTGCATCGGCATGCTGGTGCCGCATCTGGGCCTCAACGCCAGCTTCGCCCACATCGGCGCCCACCCCGGTGAGCTGGCCTTTGTCTCGCAGTCGGGCGCCCTGGTCACGGCCATGCTGGACTGGGCCTCGGCGCGCGGCATCGGCTTCTCGCACTTCGTCTCGCTGGGCGAACACGCCGACGTGGACTTCGGCGACATGCTCGACTTCCTCGGCAGCGACCCGCACACCCGCGCCATCCTGCTCTACATCGAAAGCATCGACGAGAGCCGCAAATTCATGTCGGCTGCGCGCGCGGCCGCGCGCAACAAGCCGGTGATCGTGGTCAAGGCCGGCCGCTCTGCAGCCGGCCAGGCCGCCGCCGCCTCCCACACCGGCGCCCTGGCCGGGTCGGACGCGGTGTTCGACGCCGCCATCGCGCGCGCCGGCATGCTGCGCGTGCTCACGCTGGACGACCTGTTCCTCGCGGCCGAGACGCTGGCGCGCTTTCGCGACGGGCCGTCCGAGCAACTGGTGGTGCTGACCAACGGCGGCGGTGCCGGGGTGATGGCGGCCGACGAGGCCGCGGCCCTGGGCGTGCCGCTGGCGCCGCTGGACGCCGCGATGCTGGCACGGCTGGACGCGGTGCTGCCGGCCAACTGGTCGCACGCCAACCCGGTGGACATCATCGGCGACGCCCCGGCCGAGCGCTATGTGGCGGCGCTGGAAGCGCTGGCGCACGACGCGTCCAGCGCGGTGCTGTTCATCCACGCGCCCACGGCCATCGTGCCCAGCAAGGAGATCGCGCAGGCGGTGCTGCCCCAGGTGTCGGCCACGCCGCGGCGGGTGCTCGGCTCCTGGCTGGGCGACAGCGCGGTGGCACAGGCGCGCCAGACCTTCCGCGACGCCGGTGTGCCCGACTACGCGACACCCGAGGACGCGGTGCGCGCCTTCTCGCTGCTGCGCAGCTACCGCCAGCACCAGACCGAGCTGCTGCAGACACCGCCGGCGCGCGACGCGTTGCACGCCATGGACCTGCCCGCCATCCGCACCCTCGTCGAAGCGGTGCTGAGCGAGGGCCGCGAGCTGCTGACCGAGCCCGAGGCCAAGGCGCTGCTGGCCGCCGCCGGCCTGCCGGTGGTGCCCACGCGCGTGGTCGGCCCCAGCGCCGCCGAGGCCGAGGCCGCGGCCGCGGCGCTGGGTTACCCGGTGGTGGTCAAGATCCTGTCGCACGCGATCTCGCACAAGAGCGACGTCGGCGGCGTGCGCCTGAACATCGGCAACGCGACCGAGCTGGCCCAGGTCTGCACAACCATGCTGCAGCGCGTGCGCGAACTGCGGCCCGACGCCGACGTGCAGGGCTTCACCGTGCAGTCCATGGTGCGCAAGAAGCACGCGCACGAACTGATCGTGGGCGCCAGCGTCGACCGGCTGTTCGGCCCCGTGATCCTGTTCGGCGCCGGCGGCACCGCGGTCGAGGTGCTGGCCGACCGCGCCCTGGCCCTGCCACCGCTGAACACCCCGCTGGCGCAGGCGCAGATCGCGCGCACCCGCATCCACCGCCTGCTCCAGGGCTACCGCGACGAGCCGGCCGCCGACATCGACGCCGTGGCGCAGGTGCTGGTCGGCATCTCCCAGCTGCTGGCCGAGGTGCCCGAGATCGCCGAGCTGGACATCAACCCGCTGCTGACCAACCACGAGGGGGCGGTCGCGCTGGATGCGCGCGTGCGCGTCTCGGCCGCACGCCCGGCCGGCGCGGCGAACTTTGCGATCCAGCCCTACCCGGTCGAGCTGGTCGAGGCCTGGAACTGGAACGGCCAGACCGTCACCCTGCGGCCGATCCGTCCGGAGGACGAACCGCAGCACCGCGCCTTCCTGGAAAAGCTCGACCCCGAGGACATCCGCCTGCGCGTGTTCTACAGCCGACGCCACATCGAACACAGCGAGCTGGCACGGCTGACGCAGATCGACTACGCACGCGAGATGGTCTTCATCGCCACACGTCCGCTCCCGGCCGGCGGCGAGGAAACGCTGGGCGCGGTGCGGGTGGCGATCGACCCGGACAACCGCGACGCCGAGTTCGGCGTGATCGTGCGCAGCGACCTCAAGGGCGGCGGCCTCGGGCGCCGGCTCATGGACAAGATGATCGGCCACCTGCGCCAGAGAGGCACGCTGCGCATGGTGGGACTGGTGCTGCGCGAAAACGCCGGCATGCTGGAACTTGCGCGCGCGCTGGGCTTCCAAGAGAGCGCCCACCCCGGCGAACCCGACGACCAAGGCCTGCGCTTCGTCGCGCTGGATCTGCAGAACCCGTCCCGCCCCTGAACCGGTCGCGGGCCACCGCTTTTGGAGCCCGCCATGCCCACCTCCCCGCTGTCCGCACGCCGCACGCTGCTCAAGGGCGGCGCCAGCCTGATCGCCGCCACCGCCGCGCCCGGCTGGCTCACGCCCGCCCTGGCCCAGGGCAAGACGCTGCGCCCCACTCCAGGACAGACCGAAGGCCCGTACTACCCGGTGGCATTCCCCGCCGACACCGATTTCGACCTGCTGCGCACCGGCACCGCCGCCTACGGCAAGGGCCAGCCCGCCTGGGTGAGCGGCACCGTCACCGACACCCGCGGCGCGCCGCTGGCCGGCGGCGTGATCGAAATCTGGCAGTGCGACCAGGACGGCCACTACCACCACCCCGGAGACGGCGGACGCGCCGACCCGGCCTTCCAGGGCTTTGGCAAGGTGACCCTCGGGAAAGACGGTGGATACCGGTTCCGCACCCTCAAACCCGCTCCCTACAGCGGCCGCACGCCGCACATCCACGTCAAGGTGAAGCTCGACGGGCAGGAACTGCTGACCACGCAGTTCTACGTGCAGGGCGACCCCGGCAATGCGCGCGACTTCCTCTGGCGGCGGCTGGGCGAGGAGGGGCAGGCGGCGCTCACCCGCCCCTTCGTGAACAGCCCCGACGGCCTCAAGGCCGAATACGCCGTCGTCGTCCAGGCATGACCCCACGGCATCGAGCCTGACGCGCCAGCCCTAAGCTCGGCGCATGGATTCCCTCTCGCAAATCGCCCTCGGCTCCGCCGTCGCCATCGGCGTCATGGGCCGCCGCACCGCCGTTTGGAAAGCGGCCACCTGGGGCGCGGTCGCCGGCACCCTGCCCGACCTGGACGTGGTCATCGACCACGGCGATGCACTGCTCAACATGGTGCTGCACCGCGCCGAGAGCCACGCCCTGTTCTGGCTGACGCTGTTCTCGCCATTGCTGGCATGGATCGTGTCGCGCATCCATCGCGAGGGGCCTTTGTTCAGGCATTGGTGGTTGGCCCTCTGGCTCGTCTTGATCACCCACCCTCTGCTGGACGCGATGACCGTTTACGGCACCCAGTTGCTGCTGCCGTTCACCAACCACCCCTTCGGCGTCGGCAGCATGTTCATCATCGACCCGGCCTACACCCTGCCGCTGGTGGTGGGCGTGATCGCCGCGCTGCGCATGAAGGACGCGGCGCGCGGCCTGCGCTGGAACGTGGTCGGGCTGGTGCTGTCCACCGCCTACCTCGCGTGGAGCGCCCTGGCGCAGGCGCATGTGGAACAGCAGGCCCGCGACTCACTGCGCGAACAGGGCGTCGCGGCCGAACGGGTGCTGGTCACACCGGCACCCTTCCAGACCTTGCTCTGGCGCGTGGTCGCCCTGCCCGACGACCCGGCCGATCCACATTTCCACGAAGCCTATGTGTCGCTGTTCGACGGACCGGGGTCGGTGCGTTTCGCGGCCCACGACCGGGGCGCCGAGCTGATGGCCGCGCACGGCCAGACGGCGCCGGTCTCCCGTCTCGCCGCCTTTGCCGGCGGCTTCGTGAAACTCTCAACCAAGCCCAACGGCCAGTTGCGCATCTCTGACCTGCGCATGGGCCAGGAGCCAGACTACGTCTTCAACTTCGACCTGGGACCGCTGGACGCCGTGGGCTCGGTGCCCGCGACACAGGTGAGCGAACGGCCACCGGTGGGCCCTGCGCTGCGCTGGATTGGTCGCCGGATTGCGGGCGACGAAGGCCCTCCACCATGGTCGCCCCGGTAAGACCTTACAGCGTCACCACACGGTCGGGAAACGCCTTGACCCAGGTCAGCAACCGGTAGCGGCGCAAGGCCGGCACGTAGTAGGGATCGTTCTCGATCAGCGCCACCGCGCGCTCGCGCGAGGCCACTTCAAGCACCCACAGCCCGCCCACAAAGGCCTCGCCAGGTGCCTCGCGCAAGCCTCCGGCCATTTGAATCTCCGCCGCGTGCCGGCCCAGATAGGCCAGGTGCAACGGTTCGCGCTCGCGCCGAATGTCCATCATGCCCGGCTCATCGTCAAAAAAAACAATCCAGCGCGCCATGCGGTCGCTCCCTCAGGCCATCAACAGGGTGAAGGCAATGATCAGCACGCCGAGGGCGAGGTTGGCGGTCACCCAGATGCGGATCGAGGCCAGCGCCGCGCCGCCCGCGGGCCAGTCCTGCGCGGCCACGGCCCTGTCCAGGCGCTTGTAGAGGGCAAAGCGGATGTGGGCGAAGATGGCCATCATCAACACACCCAGCGCGGCCATCAGCATCCAGTCCAGCGGCATGTTGAACGTCAGCCCGGCCTGCACCGTTTCCTTTGCGGCGCGGCCGATCATCCAGCCGCCAGTGACGAACACCACCAGCACCGCGACCACCACGGCGCGGAAGAAGCGCTGCAGCGCCGCATGCATCAGCGGGATGCGCTGTGGCGGCGGCAGTTGCATCGCGGCCGGGCGCAGGAAAAAGGCGGCAAACACCATGCCGCCGACCCAGACGACGATGGACAACACATGCAGCAGTTTGAGGAGGGCGTAAAGCATATGGCCATCATACGGACATCGGTCTCGCAGGCCCAGCCATCACCGCGGCCGCTCGCCCGTCTCCGCTGCCGCGCTGGCCGACCGCAGCGCCAGTTCCTGCAGCCGGAACTCGCGGCAGTGCCCCTGCCCGCGCAGGTCCAGACGCAGCACCTGCATCTCCTCGGCCGGGCGACCATCGGCAGTGGTCAGCCTGTCGAGACTGCTTTGGGCCCCTACGTGCAGCCAACGCACACTCTGGTCGCGGTGGAAACGGGGCTGGTGCGCCCCTCGCCAGAACACCTGGACGGGCAGCGCGGCCGACCTGTCCTCGCAAATCAGGCGCAGCGACAGACCACCAGCACCCGCCACCGGTCGGGCCAGCCGAAAGGTCAGAGAGGCGACCCCCGATGTGGTGCGGAACCCGTCACCTTGGTGCTCCACACCACTCATCTCGAGCAGCTCCGCCTTGTGAAGGGAAGCATCGGGCTCACCGGTGGCCATGCCGGGCGGGTACTGCAGAACACTGGCAAAGGCAGGCGTAGCGAGTGCACGCTCGACAACGGTCACGATGAGCAGCTCGGGGCGGACCTCGTCAATCAGCCGGACCAGCTGGCCGCCGTGCTTGTGTACATCCCGCCAGTGCAGGGTCACCACCTGACCAAAGCTGCGGTGCATCAGGTCGTCCATGCCTTTTCCGAATGAATCGGTGAGCCAGAGCACACGCCGGGTGTTGAGCGCCTGGTCGTGGTGGGTTTCGACTGGAAATGTCGGGATCACCCGCGAATCCGCCACACGGGTCGGGTCCAGCTGGTCACTGCTCGCATACCGCCGGTGCACGCGCGTCCCCAGTTGTTCGGAAACCGCGAGCACTGGCTCGGTGTCGGTCAGCCAGGCACCCAGGCGCAAAGAGTCCGCCAGGTCGCCACCGGCTCGGGGTCGCAGCCTCAGCAGGCGGCGCTCATCCGCGGATGGCCACACCTCGTAGGGCAGATCGGCCCTGAGCGACCGCTCCAGTGCTGCAAAGGCATGGGACGCACCCAAGGGGTTCCAGTGGGTGTCGTGCCGATAGAACAGCGGACTTGGCGCCGTGGTCGCAGCTCGCCCCAGCACCTCGCGGGAATCGACGAACAGGTCCGTCCCGGTGTGGGCCAGCAGCGTGTCGGCAACGCCGGGCGCTGACGGCGGCAAGGCCCATTGCGGCAGGTGCCCCGGGTACACCGTCTCCTTGTCCGGCGCCACCAGGATGCGGAAGGCCTGGACCCCTCTGCTGCGCAGGTACGCGTCCCACCGGCGGGCACCCTCGCCATAGGACTGCCCCAGCCGGATGTCGCTGGCGCGGCCCGCGCGGCGGTGGGTGGTCAGGGACGCGCTCTGCTCGTCGCCCAGGTAAAGCCAGCCGTCGCGACCGACCACCACCTGATGGGGCGCGACACTGATGCCCACCCGGTACAGCACCGCGCTGGCGGCGCGCAGCAAGGGCTCCGACGAGAACCAGCGGTCGACGCTGCAACAAGCCGTTCCCGGCGGCGGCGTCACCAGCCACCCGTTGAGCAGCGGCAGCACCGCCAGGCCCAGCAACGTGGCCAGCAGCATGCGAAAGGATCGGCGCCGGGGCAGCATCTAGAAGTTGAAGTAGAGAAACACGGAACTGGTGCTCGCGAGAGTAGCGACCAGGGCCACGACCAGCACCAGGGTGCCCGCCACCCGCTTGGCACAGGTGACGTCGTTGGTGGCCCAGTGGATTGCGTTGGGGCGGGGCACGATGCTGAAGGCCAGCGCGATCATCAGGAGCGCCGGCAGGTGCGCGACGACCTGCGCAGGCATGGCGCGCAGCAGCACATCACCCAGCCAGCCCGACCAGGCCAGGGCCTCGGTGGGCACCTCCGTCAGCGGCACGGCGCGCAGAGAAGAGAAGTCCACCATGCCGCCGAGCACGCGCCGGGCGCTGTCCCAGTCCTTGGCACGGAAGAACACCCAGGCCACGTTGACGAACAGGAAGGTGAGGCCCCAAGCGAGCCAGCGCGGCATGCGCCAGCCCAGCCCACTCCAGAGCCGGTGCACCACCAGGGCCAAGCCGTGCAGCAGGCCCCAGATGACGAACATCCACGAAGCGCCGTGCCACAGGCCACCGAGCGCGAAGGTGATGACGAGGTTGAGGTGGGTCCTCCAGCGCCCGGCACGGTTGCCGCCCAGCGGGATGTAGAGGTGGTCGCGCAGGAAGTGGCTGAGCGTGATGTGCCAGCGGCGCCAGAAGTCCTGGATGCTGGTGGCGCGGTAGGGCGAGTTGAAGTTGATCGGCAGCCAGATATTGAACAGCAGGGCCACGCCCATGGCCATGTCGCAGTAGCCGCTGAAGTCGAAGTACAGCTGGAAGGTGTAGGACAGGCTGGCGACCCAGGCGCCGACCAGGTCCAGCGGCCCCGTGCCGTCAAAGCCAGCGTCGGCCCAGCCGGCGAACACGTCCGCAATGGCCACCTTCTTGAACAGCCCTAGCCCGAACAGCAGCAGACCCTTGACGAGGTTCGACTCGCGCGGCAGCCAGGTCCAGCGCGAATTGAACTGCGGCATGATCTGACTGTGCTGCACGATCGGCCCCGCGATCAGGTGCGGGAAGAAGGTCACGAACAGCGCGTAGTTCAACAGGTCGTAGTGCCCGGTTTCACCGCGGTGGCTGTCCACGAGATAGACGATCTGGGTGAAGGTGAAGAAGCTGATCGCCAGCGGTAGCACCACTGGGTCCATCTGCACCGGCACGCCCCAGAGCCAGGCCAGGTTCTCGGTGATGAAGTGGATGTACTTGTAGTAGGCCAGCGCCAGCAGGTTGAGGGCGATGCCCGCGATCAGCCAGCGGCGTTTGTGCCGCGGGTCAGCGTCCGCCGGCCAGCGCGCCAGGCGCCGGCCCAACAGGAAGTTCAGGCCGATGGACACCAGGATCAGCGGCAGGTAAACCCAGTTCCAGTAGGCGTAGAAGAACAGGCTGGCCAGCACCAGCCAGGCCTTGCCGAGCACCGTGCGGCGCGAGCGGTTGAGCTGGAAATACACCAGCAGCGTCACCGGCAGGAAAACGAAGATGAACGGCCAACTGCTGAAAACCACGGCGACAAACTTCCTTCAGGCCAGCGCGGCATGCGCGGGCTGTTTCACGGCGAAGGGGGTCAACGCGCCACCTCGGTCAGACGGTCGCCGTCGCGCCTTTGCAGCCGGTACGGCGGCAGACCCTTGAGCATGCGGCGGCCGTAGCTTTGGCGCAGCAGCCGTGCGTCGTAACAGACCACCACCGCTTCGTCGGTTTCGGTGCGCAGCGCGCGGCCGGTCCACTGCAGCAGGCGCGCGCCGGTCGCCGGCACCACCAGTTCGCTGAACGGGTCGCGACCCTGGGCCTTGAGCCAGTCGGCGCGCGCCTGGCCCACCGGGTCGCTGGGCGAGGCGAACGGCAGCTTGGTGATGAACACCCACTCGCAGAGTTCGCCCGGCAGGTCCAGCCCTTCGCCGAAGGACTGCAGCCCGAACAGGATCGAGGCACCACCGTCGGCCACGCGCTCTGCGTGGCGCTTGAGCAGTTGGGTGCGTGAGGACTCGCCCTGCACCAGCACCTTCTCGCGCAGCTCGCTGTGCAGGCCCCGCTCCAGCAGGTCCTGCGCACGCTTCATCAGCGCCTTGGAGGTGAACAGCACCAGCGCGCCGCGCTTCACGTGGCGCAGGTCGTCCATGAGCAGATCGAGCATCTCGCGCGAATAGCCTTCCACGTCCTTGGGGTCGTGCTGCGTCTGCACCACCACCAGGCGGCCCTGGGCCGCGTGGTCGAAGGGGCTCTGCACTTCGCGCGCGCGCACGTCGTCGTCGAACGCCAGGCCGCTTTCGTGCAGGAAGTGGTCGAAGCCGCCGCAGGTGACCAGCGAAGCCGAGGTGGCCACCGCGGCCCGCACCTTGCTCCACAGGTGGGCGCGCAGCAGGCCACCCGGGTTGAGCGGGCAGGCGTGGGCGCTGAGCGTGACCAGGCCGTTCTGGATGCCGGCTTCGAGCCACTTGGCCAACGGCGCCTGGCCTTCCACCGGGGCCTGCAGCCAGAGCTCGGCCGTGGCCGCCATGTGCTGCAGGCGCGGCGCAAAGGTGCCGATGCGGCTGTAGAGCTGGGCGCAGCGCGGCGCGTCGCCGGGGTCGTCGCGCGCCAGCACCTTCAGCTGCGCCGCGATCAGCTCGAACTCCTTGAGCAGGGCGCCGGCGCGGCTGGCGATATGCCCCACGGTTTCTGCCCAGTCGGCCGGCAGCACACCGCCTTCAAGCCGCTCAGTGGCGTTGGGCACGTTGAACTCGAAGCCCGCCCCGCCGTCGCGGCCGTTGCGCGGGCGCATGCCGCCCTGTTTGCCCGAGAGCGCCAGCCACTCGGGCGATTCGGCCAGGCGCGCCATCGCGCGCCGTGCCAGCTCGGCCTGCGCGGCCTTGAGCTCGCGCGCCAGCGTCGCCACGTCCACGCCCAGCGGGTGCGCAATCGCGCCGGCCACATCGGTCACGGCGCGCGGCAGCTTGTCCAGCCAGCCGCCGCGCATCAGGTCCATGCTTTCGGTGAACTGACCCTGGGCCACGGCCCCGAGGTGGTGGGCCTCGTCGAACACCAGGTAGCAGTCGGACGGGTCGGGCAGCGCGTGCAGACCCAGCGTCGAGAGCAGCAGGTCGTGGTTGACCACGATCACCTGCGACTGCGCCAGCTTCGCGCGCGAACGGTAGTAGCTGCAGCCGTTGTAGCTGGGGCAATGGCGCGCGGTGCAGGTGTGGCGCTCCGCGGCCACCGGCGTCCACACGTCGCCCTCGGGCGGTTCGGCCAGGCGGTCGCGGTCGCCGTCCCAGTCGCCGCTGTCGAGCATCTGGCCCCAGCGTTCGTAGATCCGGCCACGCTCGGCCCACACGCGCTCCAGCGCGTCGCCTTTGTCAGCGCTGGAAGGTTTGTCGTCGGGCTCGTCGCCGAACAGGTCCGACGTCGCCACGTCGCCGCCGGCCATCTGGTCGAGCTTGAGGCGGCAGACGTAGCGCCCGCGCCCCTTGGCCAGGGTGAACACGAAGGGCTGGGGCAGCACGGCCGCCAGCGCTGGCAGGTCCTTGGCGATCAGCTGCTCCTGCAGCGCCACGGTGGCGGTGGAGATCATCACGCGCTTGCCCTGCGCCAGCGCCAGCGGGATCACGGTGGATGCGTAGGCGGCCGACTTGCCCACCCCGGTGCCGGCCTGCACCACCGCGATGGCGCGCGGACCGGGCGGCGGCGGGTCTTCGCCTTTCTCGGGCTTGGCGGGCCAGTCGACCACGCTCAGCGTCTCGGCGATGTGCGCCGCCATCTCACGCTGGCCGGCGCGCACACGAAAGCCATCGAGCCGCGAGACCACGTGGTCAAAAGCACCCAGCGCCAGCGCTTCGCGCGCCAGCGGTCCGGAGGGTCGGTCGGTCGGTTCGTCGGTCAAGGGGATGGCGGCTGGAAAATGGCCCCCGATTGTCTCCGACCCTGCGGAGACCCCACGCCGGGGGCCTGCCCTCGGCCGTGGCACCATTCCGCCCGTAGCAACCACCCAAGGAGCGCGACCGATGTGGACACTGGGCATGTTTGTGGCGGGCCTCGTGGCCCTGATCGCCGGCGCTGAACTGCTGGTGCGCGGTTCGTCGAAGCTGGCGCTCTCGTTCGGCATCTCGCCCCTGGTGGTGGGACTGACCATCGTCGCCTTCGGCACCAGCGCCCCCGAAGTGGCGGTCTCGGTCGGCGCGGTGCTGGACGGCCGGACGGACCTGGCCATCGGCAACGTGGTGGGCAGCAACATCTTCAACGTGCTGCTCATCCTCGGCCTGTCGGCGGTGATCACGCCGCTGGTGGTCAACATCCAGCTGATCCGCCAGGAGGTGCCGATCATGCTGGGCATCTCGCTGCTGCTGCTGGTGCTGGTGCTCGACCGCTCGCTGGGTCCATGGGACGCCGTGATGCTGTGCGCGCTGATGGTGGCTTACACCGGGTTCCTGATCGTGCAGTCGCGCCGCGAAACGCAGGCGGCGGTCGACGAATACGCGGCCGAGGTGCAACCGGCGGCGCCGGGCAGCCGGGACAGCCGGCTGCCGGTGCAGCTGGCGCTGATGGCCGCCGGGCTGGGCCTGCTCGTGGCCGGTTCGCAGTGGCTGGTGGACGCGGCGGTGGTGTTCGCCCAGTCGCTGGGCGTGAGCGATGTGGTGATCGGTCTGACCATCGTGGCCGCCGGCACCTCGATGCCCGAGGTCGCCACCTCGGTGATGGCTGCGGTCAAGGGCGAGCGCGACATCGCGGTGGGCAACGTGGTCGGCAGCAACATCTTCAACATCCTCGGCTGCCTGGGCATCGCCGGCGTGGCCGCCGGCGCGACCGGGTTGGCCGTGCCCGAGTCGGTGATGAACTTCGACATCTGGGTCATGCTGGCGGTGGCCCTGGCCTGCGTGCCGGTGTTCATGACCGGTCGCGAGATCGCGCGCTGGGAGGGCTGTGTATTTCTGCTGTACTACGTGGCCTATGTCGCCTACCTCATCCTGGCCGCGCAGCAACACGCCGCGCTGGGCGCCTACTCGGCGGTGATGATGGGTTTTGTCGTGCCGCTGACGGTGATCACCCTGGTGGTGGCCCTGCTGGGCCGCAAGCCGGCCACCCCGTCCGCCGGACACTGACCCCATGGCCACCCGCCAGAACCGCGCCTCCGCGCCGCGACAGCGCATCGACCTCGCCCTGCAGGGCGGCGGCTCGCACGGCGCCTTCACCTGGGGCGTGCTCGACCGCCTGCTGGAAGAGGAGTGGCTGGAGATCGCCGGCGTCAGCGGCACCAGCGCGGGTGCGATGAACGCCGTCGCGCTGGCGGCCGGGCTGATGGAGGGCGGCCGCGTCGGCGCCCAGGCCGCGCTGCGCCGCTTCTGGATGAAGGTGGCCGACACCGCGCCCTTCTCCTCGCTGCACAACGGCCCGCTGGCGGCGATGTTCGGTCCGGACAATCCCTGGCTGCAGCCTTGGATCGCCCCCTGGCGCCAGGCGGCGCAGGCGCTGGGCAGCCAGTTCTCGCCCTACCAGCTCAACCCTCTGAACCTCAACCCGCTGCGCGACATCCTGAGGGACACGATCGACTTCGACCGCGTGCGCGGCTGCCACCGCACCCAGCTGTTCATCGCCGCCACCCATGTCGCCACCGGCGAGCTGCGGGTGTTCGACCAGGACGAACTCACCGCCGACATGGTGCTCGCTTCAGCCTGCCTGCCGCTGCTGTTCCAGGCGGTGGAGATCGGCGGCGAGGCGTACTGGGACGGCGGCTACGCCGGCAACCCGACCCTGATGCCACTGATCAGCGAGACCGACGCCGACGACCTGCTGCTGGTGCCGATCAACCCGAGCCGGCGCGACGAGGTGCCGACGCAGGCCAGCGACATCCTGGACCGCGCCAACGAGGTCACCTTCAACGCCAGCCTGCTCAAGGAGCTGCGCACCATCGCGCTGATCAAGGAGCTGATCGACGACGCCGGCCGGCCCGACGCCTGCTACCAGCGACCGCTGTTCCGCCGCATCGACAACCTGCGCCTGCACCGGCTGGACGCCGACGCCGAGCTCTCGCGCTTCGGAGCGTCGAGCAAACTGCAGACCGGCCGCGGCTTCCTGCTGGAGCTGCACCGCATCGGCCGCCAGGCCGCGCACGACTGGCTGCTCGCACACGCGCAGGACATCGGCCGCCGCTCGACCAGCCCGCTGCCGCCGACCCACACCGGCTGAGGCCGGCGGGGCGCGTCAGCGCTGGTTCGGCGCCGAGTCCAGGAACTGCCGCACCGGCTCCAGCGGCAGGCTGAAACAGAACGTCGCGCCCTGGCCAACCACCCCTTCGCCGCGCACGCTGCCGCCGTGGCGCTGCAGGATGCGCTGCACGCTGGCCAGCCCCACACCCGTGCCCTCGAACTCGTCGAGCCGGTGCAGCCGCTTGAAGGGCTGGAACAGCTGGTCGGCGTAGGTCATGTCGAAGCCCGCACCGTTGTCGCGCACGCAGAAGTTCACCATACCCTCGGCCTCGCCCAGGCCGAAGAACTCGATGTGGGCCGCCTCGGTGCGGCCGGTGTATTTCCAGGCGTTACCCAGCAGGTTCTGCATCACCACCGTCATGAGGCCTGGGTCGGCCTGCGCCGACAGGCCATCGGCGATCTCCCAGCGCACCTGGCGCGCGGGATCGGTCTGCTGAAGGTCCCGGACCACAGACCGCGCCAGCTCGGAGAGGTTGATGTGCTGCGTGCGCAGCTCGGCCCGGCTCTGCTGCGCCATCGACAGCATGTCGTTGATCAGCAAGCCCATGCGGCGCGCGCTGCTCTGGATGCGCTGGAGCGAGTCCAGCCCGTCGTCGCTGAGCTTGTCCGCGTCGCTCTCCTGCAGCAGGGTCGCAAAGCCGTGGATGCTGCGCAGCGGCGTGCGCAGGTCGTGCGAGACCGAGTAGGTGAAAGACTCCAGGTCGCGGTTGAGCATGGTCAGCTCGCGTGTGCGCGACTTCACCCGCCGGTCCAGCTCGGTGTTGAGCTGCTCCAGCGCCCGCTGGGCTTCGTGCAGCTCGGTGATGTCCTGCATGGTGCCGCTGTAGATCTTTTCTTTGGCGATCGGATCGGTCTGCGCCAGCACGCGCACCCAGCGCAGGCTGCCGTCGGCGAGCACGATGCGGTGCACATGGTCGACTTCGGTGTGCGAGGCGCGCGCCAGGGCAATGGCCGCCTCCAGCGGCTCGCGGTCGTCCGGGTGCACGTGCTGCCAGTAGCCCTCGAAGCTGGGCCGGAACGTCGCCGGGTCCCGGCCGAAGATGCGGCAGATCTCCTGCGACCAGGTCGTCGCCCCGCTGTTCGGGTCGTAGGTCCAGTGCCCCACCCGTGCCAGGCGCTGTGCCTCTTCCATCTGCTGGCGGTTCACCCGCGCCGCTTCCTGCTGGCGCTCCAGCTTGTGCAGCAGCCAGCTAATCCAGGCCCCCACCGCCAGCAGCGCCAGCGACAGCAGCGTCGTCAGCAGCAGGGCCTGCCGGCGCGTGCCCTCCAGCGGCGCGAGCACCGAGGCATGCGACAGGCCGACCACCACCACCACGCCGCTGTCGGCCAGGCGCTGCCAGCCGAACAGGCGCGGCACGCCGTCGACCGCACCGCTCACCCGGAAGGTGCCCCTGCTGGACACGGGGTCCAGCAGGTAGGGACGGTCCGCCGGCAGCTTCTGGCCCATGGCCGCGGCGTTGTCCAGGCTGCGTGCCAGGAATGCGCCACCCGGGTGCACCAGGCCCACCAGGTCGTTGTCCGACAGCGCCAGGCGGCCCAGCAGCAGGGCCAGATGCTCGGACGACACGTTGAAGTGCACCGCACCCGCGAACACCCCGTCTCGGAACATGGGCCGCCCCACCACGATCAGCCACTCGCCGGTGAACCGCGAACGCACCGGCTCCCCCACCACCAGCCGGTCCTCACCCAGGCGCAGGGCCTTGAAATGCGGCCGGTCGCCGACAAAGGTCCCCGGCGCCGCGCCCAGGCTGTTGTAGACCACAGTGCCCCCGGCATCGATGACCGACAGGTGGGACACGAGGCCCTTGGGAAGTGTGGCGACCACCTGCTGCTCCACCTCGTTGAACGCCTCGCGCGACTTCGGCCAGGCCGTCCGCAGGCCCCGGAGCCCCAGGTCCAGCACCGCGAGGCTGGCCTCCATCTGCCCAGCCATGGCATCGGCCAGCTGCTGGCTGCGCAACTCTGCGCGCTGCAACACCTGGTCGCGCAGCTGGTTCTGCAACCGAAGGCTCAGCCCCCAGAGCAGCAGCACGGCCAGCGCTGTGAACAGCGCCACGGCAGTGACCATGGATCGCAGGCGAGAAATCAAGACACCCCCTGTTGCATCCGCGGGTGACAACCAATCCCCTGCTCTGGCGGCGGAGGAGGTTGTCGGACATGTATCGATTTGTACCCTGTTTTGGGTCGCTCCGGGGCTACCAGGTCGTCACGAGCGCGGGGGCAGGCGCCTTGGGCAGCGAGAAATAGAACGCCGCCCCCTGCCCCACCGCCCCCTCGCCGCGCACCTGCCCGCCGTGGCGGCGGATCACCCGGCTGACGGTGGCCAGGCCCACGCCCGAGCCCTCGAACTCGTGGTGCGCGTGCAGGCGCTTGAACGGCTGGAACAGCTGGGCCGCGTAGGTCATGTCAAAACCCGCGCCGTTGTCGCGCACGCAGAATGTCACCAGGCCGTCGGCGCTGTGTTCGCGGGTCAGGCTGATGCGCGGCTGCGGCGTCTGCCCGGTGTACTTCCAGGCGTTGCCCAGCAGGTTCTGCAGCACCACCCGCATCAGGCCCGGATCGGCCATGGCCAGCAGGCCCGGCTGGATGTCCCAGTCCACCTCGCGTCCGGGTTCCGAGCGGTGCAACTCGGCCGCCAGCTGCAGCGCCATTTCGCTCAGGTCCACCAGTGCCAGGTCCATCTTCGCGCGGCCAAGGTGCGCCAGCGACAGCAGGTCGGTGATGAGCTGGCCCATGCGGCGCGAACCGTCCTGGATGCGGCGCAGGTGCCGGCGGCCGGCGTCGGACAGCCGCTCCGACTCTTCCTCTTCCAGCACGCAGGCAAAGCCGTGGATGCTGCGCAGCGGCGTGCGCAGGTCGTGCGAGACGCTGTAGGCGAAGGCCTCCAGCTCGCGGTTGGCCTGGGCCAGCTCGCTGGTGCGCCGGCTCACGCGCGACTCCAGCTCCTCGTTGAGCTGCTGCAGCGCCAGCTGCGCCTCGCGCACCTCGGTGACGTCCAGCACCGTGCCCATGCTGCGCACCGGACGGTCGTCTTCGTATTCGGTGGCACCGCGCTCGCGCACGTACTTGATGCGCCCGCCGGGCAGCAGCAGCCGGTGCACCACGTTGTATGTCCGGCGGTCGCGGATCGAACCATCGAAGGCCTGTTGCACCATGGCCCGGTCTTCCGGGTGCACCCACTCCAGGAAGCGTTCGAACGAGGGCGCCACCATGACCGGATCGACCTCGAAGATACGGTACACCTCGTCGGACCAGTGCAGCTTGCCGGTGGCCAGGTCGCATTCCCAGCTGCCCAGGCCCGCCAGCTGCTGCGCTTCCTTCAGCCCGGCCTCGCTGCGCGCCAGCGCGCGCTGGCTGCGCGCCATGCGCTGCTGGTCGCGCACGATCACGCCGCCAAAGCCCAGCAGCAACAGGGACAGAACCCCGGTGACCACCAGGTTGCGCCACATGGCCGGCGCCAGCGGCGCCAGCACCGAGTGGTCGGCCAGGCCGACCGACACCACCAGCCTCGAATCCGTCAGGCGGTGCCAGCCGTAGGTGCGCGGCGCGTGGTCCAGCACATCGTCGACCCGGTAGGTGCCGTGCATCAGCGTTGGCTGTGCGCGGTAGGGCCGGTCGGCCGGCACCAGCTTGCCCACCGACGCCTCGTTGGCCTCACTGCGCGCCAGGTAGTGGCCGTCCGCGTGCACCAGCGACACCACGTCCTGGTCCGACAGCTGCAGCCTGCCCAGCTCGCGCGCGACGTAGGCCGACTCCACCACCATGTAGACCACACCGTCGAAGCGACCCTGCCGAAACATCGGCCGGTCCACCGCAAACACCCAGCGACTGGTCAGGCGCGACTGCACCGTTGCCGACACCCGCAGCATGTCGGGGCCGCTGCTCGCCACTTTGAAGCTGTCGCGGTCGCCCACATAGCCCCCGGTCTCCAGCCCCAGGCTGTTGTAGACCAGATAACCGCGGGCGTCGGCCACCGACACGTGCGAGACCAGTCCCGGCGGCAGGCTGGCCAGAGCGTCCTTGGTCAGCACGTCGAAACGCTCCTGCGGTTCGCGCACCCAGTGGTCGCGCAGCGTCCTGAGCGTGACGTCCATCGTGTTCAGGTGCGCCTGCACCTGCCCGGCCATCGCATCGGCCACCTGAAGGCTGCGCTGCTCGGCCTGCAGCAGCACCTGCTCGCGCAGCTGGCTCTGGGAGCGCAGGGCCTGCCACCACAGCACCCCGGCCGCCACCACGGTGAACAACGCGATCAGCAGCGCAAAGGAACGGGTGAGCGCCTTCAAGGCGACACCCTCACGCCACAACCCTGGCGCCCCAAAGGGGGCGCTGTTGCAATGCAGCAATCCACAACGACGGTCTCTCTATATATGTATGCCCACAACCCGGCGGCTGGAGCACGGGGCGATTCTGGCGGGTGGACCTTACAAACAGCCATAAACCGGACCCCACCACCCGTTCATTTCGTCACGGAGCGCCACAAGTTGAGGGGCCGTCATCAGGGCGAGGCCGCGCGGTCCACCATGTCGCGCATGCGGCGGCGCATCGCGCGGTCGCGCCGCTGTTCTTCGTTCCAGTCCTCGTGCACGCCGCGCCACAGCGCCAGCGCCATCAGAAGAATCACCACCGCGAACGGCAGCGCAAACACGATGGTCGCCGTCTGCACCGCCTTCACGCCGCCGGCCAGCAGCAGGCTGATGGCAATGCCCGAAACCAGCAGACCCCAGACGATCTTCACCCGTGCGCCCGGGTTGTCCTGCCCCCCGGTGCTCATCATGCCCAGCACCAGCGTGGCCGAGTCGCCCGAGGTCACGAAAAACACCAGCACCAGCACAGTGGCCACGCCGCTCATCAGGTCCCCCAGGGGCAGGTGGTCGAACATGGCGAACAGGCCGGTGGACACGTCGGCGCTCACCGCTTCGGCAATGGGCAGGCCCCGCAGAATTTCCAGGTGCAGCGCCGTGCCGCCAAACACGGAGAACCAAACGAATGCCGCCAGCGTGGGCGCCAGCACCGTGCCCAGCACGAACTCGCGAATGGTGCGTCCGCGCGAGACCCGGGCAATGAACAGGCCCACAAACGGCGACCAGCTCACCCACCAGGCCCAGTAGAAGACGGTCCAGCCGCCCACCCAGCCGCTGTCGCGGAATGGCGTCATGCGCAGGCTCATGCGCACGAACTCGCTGAGGTAGCTGCCCAGGGTGTTGGTGAAGGTGTCGATGATCGCCACCGTCGGCCCCAGGACGAACACCGCCAGCGCCAGCACGCCCGCCACGACCAGGTTGAAGGTCGAGAGCCACTTGATGCCCCTGCTCACCCCGGTCACGGCCGAGGTCAGGAACAGCACCGTCGTGACCACGATGATGACCACCTGCGCGGTGCTGTTCACCGGCACCCCCATCACCGCCGCCAGGCCGCTGTTGATCTGCAGCGCCCCCATGCCCAGCGAGGCCGCCACGCCAAAGGCCGTGGCGATCACCGCCAACACGTTCACCACCGGCCCCAGCTTCTTCATCGGCGCCCAGGGCAGCGCTTCCACCGCGGTGCTCACCAGCGCCGAGCCGCCGCGGCGGAACTGGAAGAACGCGATGGCCAGCGCCACGATGCTGTACACCGCCCAGGGGTGCAGCCCCCAGTGGAAGAAGCTGTACCGCATCGCCGCATTGGCCGCCTCGGGCGTCTGGGCCGCAATGCCGGGTGGCGGCGCTCCGTAGTGCGAAATCGGCTCGGCCACGCCCCAGAACACCAGGCCGATGCCCATGCCCGCGGCGAACAGCATGGCGAACCAGGCGCCGATGGAAAACTCGGGGTCGTCGTCCTCGCCGCCGAGCTTGAGGTCGCCATAGCGGCTGACCGCCAGGATCAGCGCCATCACCACCAGGCCCAGCACCACCCAGAGGTAGAACCAGCCGAAGTTGCGCGTGATGCCCGCCAGCGCGGTGTCGAACACCCCGCCCAGCGACGCGGGCGCCAACACGCCCCACAGAACAATGGCCAGGATCAGACCGGCCGACACGATGAGTTGCATGAGATTTCTCCTCCGGGCAAAGGGCCTCCCCGCCGGCAGCGACACATGAAAACGGCACGGCACCACTCAGGTGCGAACCTGGGCGGTGCGGGTACCGGCGCAGCCGGGGAGTCAAGCCAGAAGACGGCGGCGATCCGGCCCGATGTGACGGTGTCGCCCGGCACGCAGGGCCCATGCAGGGCGCTTCGGTGCGGTGGCAGCGGCATTGCAGCACGCTGAGCCGGGGCTGTCAGCAAGAGCCGGCACCGCCAGCGCAGGTGGATGCGCCGGTCGTGCCGTCATAAACGAAGGCGGTATTGTGACCGGTTGAGCTTCAGCGCGTGAGCCCGCGCTCACATACCTGAGCGACTGGCGCGGACATGCGGCGTGTGTCCTTGCCCGCTCAGTGGCTGTGCCGGTGGTGCAGGTCGGGCGCGTGCGGGTGCGCGTGGCGCAGCGGCGCATGGTGGTGTGGGTGGCTGTGCGCGCCGTCAGGCATCACGTCGTGGGTGTGGTGGTGGTGCCCGTCGTCGTGGGTGTGGGCGTGTTCGTGGTCCATCGCCTCGTGCTCGTGGGCATGGCCGTGGTCCTCGGCCAGGTGCACCAGCACCCCCGCCACCATCAGTGCCCCACCCACCAGCAGCAGCACGCTGGCCGAACGCCCGCCCAGCGCGAACGCGCCGACGGCACCGATGAAGGGCGCGAACGCGAACACCGAGCCGGTGCGGGCAGCGCCGAAGTGGCGCTGCGCCAGCAGGTAGAAGCGCAGGCTCAGGCCGTAGCCGGTGGCGCCCACGGCGAGCAGTGCCGCCGCCGCGGTCCACCCCGGCAGAGGTTCGCCCCAGGTCAGCGCCAGCGCCGTGGTGACGCTGGCGCCCAGCGCGGCCTTGGCCAGCACCACCTGCCCCGGGTCGCGGTCGGCGATGCCGCGCGAGAGCGTGTTGTCCAAGCCCCAGGCGACCGTGGCCACAGCCACCGCCAGCAGCCCCAGCAACTGCACCTGGCCCGTGAGGCCCTGGTCGATCACCAGCAGCGCGCCGCCGGCCAGCAGCAAGGCCACCGCCGACTTCACCCGCCCGTCCAGCACCTCGCCGTACCAGCGCCAGGCCAGCACCGCCGTGAACACCGCTTCCAGCGTCAGAAGCAACGAGGCACTGGCACCACTGGTGCGCTGCAGCCCCCAGGCCAGCGCCACTGGCCCGAGCACCGCGCCCGCCGCCACCATGGCCAGCAGGCGCGGCGCATCGCTGCGGCGCAGGGGCGCCTCCACCTGGGCACCCCGCCGCTGCAGCAGCGCCACCAGCGCCGCGCCCGCGTACAGCAGGGCAGCTGTGGAAAACGGCCCCAGCCCCAGACCGAAGCGCTGCACCAGCGGCGTGCTCAGCCCGAACAGGGCCGCGGCCAGCAGGGCCAGCAGGCCGCCGCGCAGCACGGGGGAGGTCGGTGCAGAGGTCACGCGCCGCAGTGTATCGGCGCCCCACCGGGCCCAGACGATGCCGCACCCCATTTCTATAATCGCCCGATGTTCCGCCGGTGCCTCGTTGCCCTGTTCGCCCTGCACTTCCTGCTGAGTCTGGGCGGTTTCACGCTGCATGTGCCGCCTGCGGAACTCACCGAGTCCGCCCTGACCGCCGACGTCGACGGGCTGGGCTCCAGCGTGCAGCACGGGCTCACCGACGACGCGCCCGACATGCCCGACGGCCCGCTGCGCGCCCTCCCGGTGGTCCGGGTGTCCCACCCTCCGCTGCCGACCACATCCTGGGTATTCGGCTCCCGGGACGACCCGCTGCCCATGGGCCTCGACCGGCCTCCCCGGCGCCCCGCGCGCGCCTGACCACGGGCGCGGCGTCCGCCCGCCTGCCCTCCCGTTCTCCTGTCTGCCCGCGCGTTCGCGGGCCTGTCCCATGGAACCCCTTCCTCATGGAAATCGCCTTGCTTTTTGCACTCATCGTGCTCAATGGCCTGTTCGCCATGTCCGAGATTGCGCTCGTCACCGCCCGCAAGGCGCGTCTGCAGAAACTCATCGACGAAGGTGACGGCGCCGCTGCGGCGGCCGTCCAGCTCGGCGAAGACCCGACGCGCTTTCTCTCCACCATCCAGATCGGCATCACCTCCATCGGCGTGCTCAACGGCATCGTCGGCGAGGCCGCACTGGCCGGGCCGCTGGCCCAATGGCTGATTTCGCTGGGCATGGCCGAGAACATCGCCCAGTACGGCGCCACCGGTCTGGTGGTGGTGCTGATCACCTACTTCTCCATCGTGGTCGGCGAGCTGGTGCCCAAGCGCATCGGCCAGTCCAACCCGGAAATGCTGGCCCGCTTCATGGCCCGCCCCATCAACGCCCTGGCCATCGCCACCAAGCCATTCGTGCTGCTGCTGTCGGTCTCCACCAAGGCACTGCTGCGCCTGCTGGGCGTCAGGGACAACAGCGGCGCGGCGGTGACCGAGGAAGAAATCCACGCCCTGCTCGAAGAAGGCACCAGCGCGGGCGTGATCGAGTCGCACGAGCACACCATGGTGCGCAACGTGTTCCGGCTGGACGACCGGCAGATCGGCTCGCTGATGGTGCCGCGCAGCGACGTGGTGGTGCTCGACCTCGACCAGAGCTTCGAGGTCAACATGGCGCGGGTCGAGGCCTCGGACCACGCGCGCTTTCCGGTGGTGCGCGGCGACATGAACCACGTGGCGGGGGTGGTGAACGCGCGCAAATGGCTCTCGCAGGCGCTGCGCGGAGCCGAGCGCGAGCTGTCCAACCAACCGCTGCAGGAGGCGCTGTACGTGCCCGAAACCATCACCGGCATGGAGCTGCTGGACAACTTCCGCCAGTCGGGCGGCCAGATGGCCTTCGTGATCGACGAGTACGGCGAGGTGCAGGGCATCGTCACGCTGCAGGACCTGATCGAGGCCATCACCGGCGAGTTCAGCCCGCGCGACCCGGCCACCTCCTGGGCGGTGCAGCGTGAGGACGGCAGCTGGCTGCTGGACGGCCACATCCCGGTGCCCGAGCTGAAGGACCGGCTGGGTCTGGACACCGTGCCCGACGAGCAGCGCGGCCGCTACCACACGCTCAGCGGCCTGATGATGCTGCTGACCGGTCGCCTGCCCCGGGAGGGCGACCAGGTGGAGTGGGAGCACTGGCGCTTCGAGATCGTGGACATGGACGGCCGCACCATCGACAAGGTGCTGGCCACGCGCCGCGACCCGGACGCGCCGGAAGGCACCGACGAGGTGGTGGCGCCGTGACCCGCCGCGCCAACACCCTGCCGATGGTCGCGGCGCTGGCCCTGCTGCTGGGCGCCTGCGCCGAAGGCTACCCCGAGCGGTCCGAGGTCGTGGCCCTGCACTACGGCATGGGGCAGGCCGAAGCGATCCAGGCCATGAACCAGGTGGTCAAAGGGAAGGAGCAGAAAAGCCCCGCCCGCTTCGCCATGCTGGAGGGCTGCGTGCTGGAGGTGCATGCACGCCGCCCGGTGGACGGCCGCGAATCGCGCACGCTGCCGCTCAAGGGCGCGCGGGCGGTCGCCACCAAAGCCCCGGACAGCGACAGCTACCGCGTCACCCTGCACCGCAGCGGCGGCTCCGGCGACCCGGGCCAGACCGTGATGCACGGTGTCCCGTGGACCACCGCCACACAGATGAAGTGGTTGCTGGAGTACCTGCCCAGCACCTGCTGAGGCCATACTGCCTGCCGTGAAGACCTTCATTGCACAGCGCTGGCACGGTCTCGTCGGCTGGCGCACCCTGTTCTGGCGCGACCTGCTGGTCGTCGGCACCAGCCTGAACCTGCTCATGACCGGGCTGGCACTGGCGCTGCTGTCGCAGGACGCGCCCATCCAGTGGGTGCTGCTCGCGCACCTGCTGCCGCTGCCCTACAACCTGCTGATCGTGTCCTCGATCTGGTCGGCACCTCAGCGGCCGAAGATCGTGCTGGGCGCGAGTGTGTTCTGGCTGGTGCTGTTCGTGGCCGTGTGAGTCGCCGCCGGGCATGACAATCCGACGCAGGAGCCCCCTGGTCTACCTGACCACCGCAGCCGCCGAAATCGTCGGCTGCTACCTGCCTTGGCTGTGAGGCATGGCCATCATCGCGTTCCAGCCGCGCTGAACAACACAGGGCTGGGCGGCCTGCTTCAGCGCGGGGCTTCGCCCGGGCCGGCTTCCCGGATCTCGTAGCCTTCGGCCGCCGCCTCCCGGAGGCAGTCGGCGTCGGGCGCGCACATCAGCACGGCGGCACCGTCGACATAGAACTGCTGCACCTGCACGCCGTCGGGCCCGAACGCGCGCCCGGTCTGGCGGATGGCGTCGAGCGGACCGTTCTGCGGATGCTCCAGAAACAGCTCGTTGAATACACCCTGTTCGACACCGTGCTCGAACACGCCTGCGACCTCATGCAGCAGCCCGCCATCCGCGGCGAACTGCTGCAGACGGCCCCGTCCGTGCCAGCGGCCGTCGCGCACGGGGCCGGTGTAGCGCAAGCGGCTGCGGTCGGCGCGCACCAGCTCCTGGACACCAAAGCCCTGGCCCAGGCCGTTGCGGCAGTCGCCGCTCCAGGTGGTGCTCTCGCCCGGCTGCGGGCCGGCCTCGCTGGCGATCCACATCGCGCAGCGGCCGTCGCGCGTGGGCAGGGTGTGGCCCTTGGGGTCGGCGCCCAGCGCGCTGCCAAGGACTGCAAACAGAAAAGCCGCCGCAGCGGCCAGAGAGGTGTGGCGTTTCATGGGGACTCAGCCTGCGCGGACCAGCCGCGAAGAAGCGCCGGATTATCCCGTGTCATCTTCGCGGCAGCCGGCCCCGCTACCATCGCCGCATGCACTTCTTCGACGCCGACGCCACCCGCACCGCCCTGCCCTTCGACCGCCTCATCCCCGCCCTGCGCGAACGCTTCGCGGGCGGCTGCGAGGCGCCACCTCGCCATGTGCACGAAATCGTCAACCCGCTGGGCGAGGCGGGCCAGGACGCGGCCGGCCGCCGCGTGACCTCGCTGATCATGCCCGCCTGGATTCCGGGCAAGTACTACGGCGTGAAGATCGTCAACATCGCGCCGGGCAACGCGCGCCGCAACTTGCCCGGCCTGCACGCCACCTACCTGCTGTTCGACGCCCGCACCGGCGTGCCGCTGGCGCAGATGGACGGCGACGTCATCACCGCGCGCCGCACCGCAGCGGCCTCTGCGCTGGCCGGGTCCTACCTGGCGCGCGAGGAAGCCAAGCACCTGGTGCTGGTCGGCGCCGGTCGTGTCGCCAAGCTGCTGCCCGCGGCCTGGAAAACCGTGCGCCCGATCGAACATGTCACCGTCTGGGCGCGGCGCGAGAGCGAGGCGCAGGCCCTGGCGGCGCAGCTCACGCGCGAAGGCTTCTCGGCCAGCGCCACCACCGACCTGCCGGGCGCCTGCGCCTCGGCCGACATCGTCAGCTGCGCCACCATGGCCAACGAACCGGTGGTGCGCGGCAGCTGGCTGGCACCGGGCGCGCACCTGGACCTGATCGGCTCGTTCACCCCCGCCATGCGCGAGGCCGACGACGCCTGCTTCGAGCACGCGCGCATCTTCGTCGACACCGACGAGGCGCTGACCAAGAGTGGCGACCTGCTGGTGCCGATGCAGCACGGCGTGTTCAGCGCCAACGAGGTGCGCGGCACGTTGACCACGCTCTCGCGCGGGGTCGCCATCGGCCGCAAGAGCCCGGGCGAACGCACAGTCTTCAAGTCGGTCGGCAACGCGCTGGAAGACCTGGCAGCCGCCATCCTGGTGAGCGAGTCGCGCGGCTGAGGCCGCACCCGCGCTGGCCGCAGGGTCAAGGAGCCGACCGGACAATGCCGCCATGACGCTGAACCGCCGCACTGTCCTGGCACTGGGTGCCGCCCTCACCGCCCCGCTCGGGTCCGTGGCCCGGGCACAGACCGCCCGCACGACCGGCTGCCCACCCCTGCTGGCGCACCGCTTCCCGCGTCTGCAGGACGAAGCGCCGCAGGACCTCTGCCAGTACGCGGGCCGGGTGCTGCTGGTGGTGAACACCGCGAGCTACTGCGGCTTCACACGGCAGTACGAGGGGCTGGAAGCGCTGCACGCCAAGTACGCGGCGCGCGGCCTGGTGGTGATGGGCTTTCCGTCCAACGACTTCGGCCAGCAGGAGCCGGGCGACGCGAAGCAGATCGCCGAGCTGTGCTTCAACACCTACGGCGTGAAGTTCCCGATGTTCGCCAAGACCGTGGTCAAGGGTGCCGGGCGCAACGCGTTTTACGAGCAACTGGCCAAGGCCACCGGTGCAACCCCTCAGTGGAACTTCCACAAGTACCTGGTGGCGCGCGACGCGAAAACCGTGCGCAGCTTCGCCAGCGAGGTGGAGCCCGGCAGCGCGCCGCTGACGCAGGCGATTGAAGCGGCGCTCAAGGCCGGCGCCTGAACCGGCTCAGTCGGGTGTGCCTTCCAGAGGCGGCAGCCAGTCGCCGCTGGGGTTCAAGCGCGAAGCGCTGGCCTGCAGGCGCGCCATCAGTTCGCTGAGCCGCCGCCGCTCCTCGTCGTTGAAGGGCGAGAGCAGCTCGCGCTGGATCGCCGCGATGCGCGGGAACACCTCGTCGTACACGCGCCGCCCCTTGTCGGTCAGGAACACGTGCACCTCCCGCCGGTCGGACGGCTTGGGTTCGCGCCGCAGCAGGCCCTTGTCGGCCAGGCTGGTGATGGCGCGCGAGGTGCGGGCGCGGTCGAGCATGGCGCGCACCGCCAGCTCGGACGACTGCACGCCCTCCACGTCCGCCAGGCTGGACAGCACGCGCCACTCCCGCCGCGTGATGCCGTAGTCGCGCTCGCACATGCGCATCACCAGCGGCCCGGCCGTGGCGTTGATGCGGTGCAGGCGAAAGAGCAGCAGGTCGTTCAGCTGTTGCGGGTGCTGGAACGGGTCGTCGTCGGTCATCGGATCGGGGGCCTCAGGGAAAACACCGGGAACGATTGATTTCTGCAATTGATTGTCCCTGCCTAGCATCCGGCCCTGCAGCGGGGCAAACCCGTTGGACACACGACAAACCGGAGACACGCCATGAACAAACGACACCTGCTGGGTGCCGCCGTCGCGCTCGCCACCCTCGGCGCCCTGCCCCTGCCCACGCTGGCACAGGACAAACCGCCTTTGAAAATCGTGGTGGGTTTTCCGCCTGGCGGCTCGGCGGACCTGCTCGCACGTCTGATGGCCGAGGGCCTGAAGAACGACTTCTCGTCGGTGATCGTGGAAAACAAGCCCGGCGCGGCGGGCCGCATCGCGCTCTCGCTGGTCAAGCGGGCCCCGGCCGACGGCCAGACCGTGGTTCTGCTGCCCAGCGGGCCGATGGTGCTGTTCCCGCACGTCTACAAGAAGCTCGACTACGACGCAGTGACCGACTTCACGCCCATCTCGCAGATCGCGCACTTCCAATTCAGCGTGGTGGCCGGTCCGGCCGCGGGCGCCAAGAGCGTGGCCGAGATGCTGGCCAAAGCCAAGGCGGCACCCGGCAGCGCCACCTACGGCACACCCGGCTCCGGTTCGCTGCCGCACTTCATGGGCGTGATGTTCGGCCAGAAGGCCGGCGCCGAACTGACGCACGTGCCCTTCCAGGGCGGCGGGCCGGCCAACACTGCCCTGCTGGGCGGCCACATCCACTACAAGTTCGACGTCGTCACCGAGACCGCCGAGCTGCACCGCGCGGGCAAGGTACGCATCATCGCCGTGACCGGCGCCCAGCGCGACCCGCAGGTGCCCGAGGTGCCGACGCTCAAGGAACAGGGCGTGGACATGGTGGCCACCGCCTGGTTCGCCATGTACGGCCCGGCCGGGCTCAAGCCCGAGGTGCGCGACATGATCAGCGGCGCCGTGGCCAAGGCGGTGCGCACCCCCGCGCTGCGCGCCAAGCTCATCGAGCAGGGCTATGAGCCGGTGGGCTCGACCCCGGCAGAACTCGCCGCCGCCCAGGCCGCCGACCTCAAGCGCTGGGAAGGCCCGATCAAGGCCACCGGCGTGCAACTGGACTGAGCCACCATGCGACTGCCTGCACCGACCCTTGAACACCTGTGCGATGTGGCCGTGACCATCGCCACCCCCATGGAAGTGGGGGCCACACCAGCCGGGTTCCGGCGGCTCATCCCCATCACCGGCGGCACGGTGACCGGTGCCGCCCTGAACGGCCGGGTACTGCCGGGGGGCGCCGATTTTCAGCTCATCGTGGGCGACGGCACCCAGGCCCAGCTGGACGCCCGCTACGTGCTGGAACTCGACGATGGCTCGCGGGTGTTTGTGCAGAACACGGCCTTGCGCGTGGCCTCTGCCGAAGACTCCGCCCGCATCCGGGCGGGCGTGGCGGTGGACCCCAGCCGCGTGTACTTCCGCTGCCAGCCCCGTTTCGAACCCACCTCGCCCAATTGGGCCTGGCTGGCCGCACACCAGTTCATCGGTACCGGCCTGCGCCAGCCCGACGCCGTGCACCTGAGTTTTTACAAGGTGTGCTGAACGCACCCGCTCGCTTTTTCTGAAAGAGATCCCGCCATGAACCGCTCGCTTCTTTTCCGTGCCCTCGCCGCTGCGGCGCTGGGCGCCGCCACCCTCTCCCCGGCGCTGGCCCAGTCCACCTGGCCGGACAAGCCCATCCGGGTGGTCCTGCCGTTCCCACCCGGCGGCCCCAGTGACATGGTCATCCGGGTGCTGACGGACAAGCTGCTCGCCAGCCTCAAGCAACCCGTCGTGGTCGACAACAAACCCGGCGCGGGCGGAAACATCGGCGCCACGATGGTGGCCCGTGCGGCACCGGACGGCTACACATGGCTGTGGACCCCGGACACGGTCCTCACCGTCAACCCGCACGTGTACAAGCAGACCGGCTTCAAGGCCGAGGACTTCGTGGCCGTGAGCATGGCCACGACGTTCAGCTCCACCCTGGTGTGCCATCCGAAAGTGGGCGTCAAGACGCTGCAGGAGCTGGTGGCCAAAGCCAAGACCAGCAAGATGTCCTACGCGTCGGGCGGGGCCGGTGTGCCGGGTCACCTGTCGATGGAGCTGTTGCAGACCATGGCCGGCTTCGACATGTCGCACGTGCCCTACAAGGGACCGGCACCGGCCATGCAGGATGTGCTGGGCGGCCAGGTGGATTGCGGCTTGCTGGCAGGCCCCACGGTGCTGCCCCACGTGGGCAGCGGAAGGCTGCTGGCGCTGGCTGTGTCCGGCGTCAAGCGTTCGCCCGTCCTGCCCGATGTGCCCACCCTGGACGAGGCGGGCGTCAAGGGCTACCAGGCCGACTTCGGCCTGGCACTGCTCGCCCCCAAGGGAACGCCTGAGGCGATCGTCTCCCGCTTCCGCCAGGCCTTTGTCGAGGCGCTCAAATCCCCGGAAGTGGTCGAAAAGCTCAAGGCCAACGACCAGGTCGTGGTGGCCAGCACCGAAGCCGAGGCCGCGCGGTCGATCGAGGCCAGTTCCAAGAAGTGGGGCGAGGTGGTGCGGCGCATCAAGCTCACCGTCGACTGATCCAGCACACGCACCATGACCCGCCCCAACATCATCTACATCGTCAGCGACGACCTGGGCTACGCCGACCTGGGCTGCTACGGCGGCCGGCCCGCCGGCTTCGGCGCGGTGTCGCCGAACATCGACGCGCTTGCGGCCGGTGGCCTGCGCCTGACCGAGGGCTACAGCAACTCGCCCGTGTGTTCACCCACGCGCTTTGCGATGGCCACCATGCGCTGGCAGTACCGCCTGCGCGGTGCGCTGGAAGAGCCCATCAACAGCCGCAGCAAGGGCAGCGACACCCTGGGCCTGCCGCCCGAGATCCCCACCCTGCCCTCGCTGCTGAAAGAGGCCGGCTACCGCACCGCGCTGATCGGCAAGTGGCACCTGGGCTACCCGCCGCACTTCGGTCCGCTGCGCTCGGGCTATGAAGAGTTCTTCGGCATCATGGCCGGCGGGGTGGACTACTTCACCCACTGCTCGTCGAATGGCGACCACGACCTCTACATCGGCGACGACACCCACAAGGAGGTCGGCTACCTGACCGACGTGTTCTCGAACAAGGCGGTGGAGCATGTGAAGGCGCGCGCCGCCGAGGCGCGCAACGGCACGCCGTTCTTCCTCAGCCTGCACTACACCGCGCCGCACTGGCCCTGGGAAACGCGCGACGACGCGCACGTGGCGCCCGAGGTGGCGAAGAACCTGTTCCACCTGCACGGCGGCAGCGTCGAGGCCTACCGCTGCATGATCCACCACATGGACGAAGGCATCGGCTGGCTGGTCGCGGCGCTGCGCGAAGAGGGCCTGCTGGAGAACACGCTGATCGTCTTCACCAGTGACAACGGCGGCGAGCGCTTTTCCGACAACTGGCCGCTGGTGGGCGGCAAGATGGACCTGACCGAAGGCGGCATCCGCGTGCCCTGGATCGCGCACTGGCCGGCGGTGATCCCGCCCGGCTCGGTGAGCGGACAACACTGCCTCACCATGGACTGGTCCGCCACCATGCTCGAACTCGGTGGCGGCCAGCCCCACCCGGACTACCCGCTGGACGGCGTGTCGCTGGCCGCGCTGCTGCACGACCCGTCGCACCGCTTCGAGCGGCCCATGGCCTGGCGCATGAACCACCGCGGCCAGCGCGCGCTGCGCGAGGGCGACTGGAAGTACCTGATGGTCGATGGCCACGAGTACCTGTTCAACATCGCCGCCGACGCGCGCGAGCGCGCCAACCGCGCGCCGCTGGAACCACAGCGCCTGGCCGACATGCGCAAGCGCTGGCTGGACTGGGACGCCAGCCTGCCGCCGATTCCGGCCGACGCCACGGTCAGCCTGGGTTACGGCGCCAAGGACATGCCGCAGCGCTGACCCGTTGACCGCGACGGCCCGGTAGCATCGGTGCTGGCCGACGGCTGGATCGGCCCCGAACACAAGGAGCTGCACCATGTCCCGTCTGCCCACCTACTACGTCTCGCACGGCGGCGGCCCCTGGCCCTGGATGCGCGAGCAGACCGGCGGCCGCTACGACCGGCTCGAGGCCTCGCTGCAGGCCATGGCCCAGGCCCACCACGGCCAGGTGCGCGCCATCCTGATGGTCACCGCGCACTGGGAGACGCCCGACTTCACGCTGTCGTCGTCGCCCCAGCCGGGCATGCTCTACGACTACTACGGCTTCCCGCCCCACACCTACCAGGTCCACTACCGCGCCCCCGGCTCGCCCGAACTGGCCCAGCGCGCACTCGACCTGCTACAGGCCGGCGGCGTGACGGCCCGCCTGGACCCCGAACGCGGCTTCGACCACGGCACCTTCTCGGCCCTGCAGGCCGCCTACCCCGAGGCGCAGATTCCGGTGGTGCAGCTCTCGGTGCTGCAAAGCTTCGACCCCGCCGCCCACATCGCCGCCGGCCGCCTGCTGGCACCGCTGCGCGACGAAGGCGTGCTCATCATCGGCAGCGGCCTGAGCTACCACAACCTGCGCCTGCTCAACGCCGCCGGCACCGTGCCGTCCCAGCAGTTCGACGCCTGGCTGCAGCAGACACTGACCGCGGCCTCACCCGACGAGCGAGAGGCGCAGCTGCTGCAGTGGGAGCAAGCGCCGTCGGCCCGCATCGCGCATGCTCGCGAAGACCACCTGATCCCGCTGATGGTGGCGGTGGGCGCGGCGCACGACGAGGCCGGCGCCTGCGTCTACCACGAGGATTTGTTCATGGGTGTGGTGGCGGCGTCGAGTTTCCGGTTTGGGGAGGTGGTGTAAGCCACCCGATTCGCCCGTGACGGCGGTGGTTGTAGTGAAGAGATTTGACTGAGACGTTTGGAGCCTGCTTTCGACCCGTTGCCGCTAGAGTGCTTCGCTGATCGCGAGCATTGCCCGTCAGGTTTATCGATTCTGTTGTTCCTGCCCGTGCATCCAGCTGACTGCGCTACAGGATTGGTTTCAAAACGCTTTCGGAGGGCATGCGACTTTTTTGCCAACTGCCGAAAATGTCATCCGCCGATTTGCGGAATAGATAGCAAGTGAGGCGCCTACCAATGCCACGCCAGATGTCCCCCGAGCGAGAACGCGAATACGCTGTGCTTCACGCGTACCTCGATTTCTATTCCACCCACGTTGCCGGCATTGATCCTGCCAGCCCCACTCACCCAACAACCGTTGGGAGACGCATCGTTGAAGAGTACGGTCGCTCAAAGGCGCTTGAAGGTTTGAAGCAAGCAGTCAATGACACTGTGGAACAGCTCCGCGATCAACCCCTTGAGTACATTCAGCGCCTCGACGCAGAACTCCGGGAGCGCGGAATCGTTACGTTCTCTGAGGTTCGACGCCGATACGCTTCGTCGTACAAACGCATCCTGAAGCGCGGCAACATCAAGACTGAGACGGAGTACTACATCATCGCTGGGGTGCTGGCAGATTTCTCGTCGTTCGCTAGCAGCGAAGAGAGAGCGGTCCTAGACAAGCTCGTGGCACAGTATGAGCAAGGGGTCTAACGAGGCCGCACAAATACCCCACGAGCAGACTCCACCTCATCCGTCATGTACGAACTCCTCTCGCTTCTTCCGCTCCTCTTGATCTGTGTGTTCTATGCCTTGTTCATCAAGCTCGCGGCGCGGCTGTACAGAGGTTCGCGCCTGTCTTGGAAGCACGCATTTGCATTCGGCGCGCTTGTCATGCTTCTCGGTGGAGCAGGCGCGTGGCTCAACCAAGCCTCTGGCCTTCCACTCGGCCCACTAATGGGCGTTGTCCTGAGCCTTGCGCTTCAGCTCGCGCTGGGCGGTTGGTTTCTTGGGCCAAGAGCCCTCTCGGAAAACGGAAAAGCGGTCGCGTTCAAGGGCGGAGCACTCATCTCAGCCATCGCCTTTGGAATGGTCTTCGCACTCGGCGTCCTGGCTGCGATTCTCCTTCCCCTGCTTGGCAACGGTGGGCCAGCTTGAAGCAACTCATCGCAAAAGCCACCTGCCCAAACGCCCTCCCAGATGAACGAGTTCCTGTCCGACTTTGCGCTCCAGCTGGTGCTTGGTTTGGCCTGCGGCGTATTGGCCCTGCCGTTCGTATTTGTGCGGCGCCGCACGGCACTGGCTGATCGAGAGCGCCTGGGACGAGAAGGTAAACGTGCGCAAGGCCATGTGCTTGAGGTTTGGCGAGACGCCGAAGGGTGGAACCTGACCTACGAGTTCACACCCGACGGTCATACCACGCCTGTGCGGAAGACAGAATCGTATGAAGGAGCCCAGAGCGCACCGGCAGCCGTTGGAGCAACCATTCAAGTCGCCTATGAAGGCCACGCCCCCTTCTACTCGGTTCCGGTCTTGCCCGCGCCAACAGCTCGTGCGCATGTAGACCATCCACGGATGGCAAATTTCTGTGGCAGATCGTAGTCGGGACGTCAAACCACGCTGGTCACTTCCATGCTCAATTCACACGTCACTTCGCGGCTGATCAGCGCTGGTCGTCATGTCGCACAGGCCTTCTGTTCCGCGCTGTTTTTCTTTGTGGGCGCGACGACGTACGCGGCGCCTCCCGCGTTGGGCACGTGGGTGGAGCTTGACCTGCGATCCTGTCAGGTCGTGACGTTCCTGGCGCCGACCCACGATTCGCCCGATGGGATGCGCTATGCAACCGGCGCGTCGGCCCGCCTCACCTTGCTTACGGGCACGGTACGGCGCGCGGCCTCGTTCAACGGGGATGGTTCTCTCAGAGGCATTCCGCTGCAGTCTTTGAAGCCCCGGCGCGGAGAAGCGTTGGCTGTCGTTTCAGAGGACTATCGCTGCCCTGAGGCCGTCCCGAGTCTCGTGAATTTGGTGTACACACCACCTTGTGATGCTGGTCCACTTGCTGGGGCGTGCATTGCGCCGTTCCCGGCTGCCGAGGTGGTCGGAGGTCCAGGGAAATGGAATTGGGTGGAAGGGAGCGAGCGCTGATGCGACATGACAGGCAGTCGACAAGGACGTCTAATCGGCTGGCTGCCGCTCGCCTACTGTCCACTGATCATTGCTACGCTAGCCGCCATGTCCCTGCAGCGTAGCGTTGCCCAGCAGAATGAATCCACCCTCGCGAAGATTCAGCAAGTGGCAGCCTTGCTGTCGTCAGGCAGCGCGTTGGTCAGCTGGCTACCAGGTCTCCTTGGCCAGCAAGGTCTGAACTGCAACGATGGCCTGCTGGTTGCGCTTGACTCCGTGACCGAGCAGGACGGGGAACAGTTCTTTGGTACGTGGCTCACTCGTGAGAGAGAGTTCTGGGAGTTCGCCATCGTTGTCTCTAGGGAGAGTGGCGCAATCCTGGAAATCGAGCACTTTCGCAACGTCACTCGATCCACCGTCGTGTCGTCCCATGTGCCCGGAACTGGCAAGTCGTTTGGCTACCTCGCTCTGCAAGCCATTGGTGGAGCGCATGGCGGCTCCGAAGAAACCCCAGACAACTGATTGATAGAGGAGCGGTGAGTTGATGAGAATGAGCGCTTTCCGTCATTACCCCCTGCTTCCATTCCCCGCAGATGTGCCTATCACCCGAGACAGGGAAGTCCCCTTAATTCGGTAGACCTCATGGAATCAATGATGTTGGCGTCGGTCATGCTCCACCCTGGAGCCCTTGCGATCCTTGCGCTCGCCATCTTCGGGGCCGTGTGTCTTGGCGCCAAGGAGACTGAGCCCTATCAGCGACTGAGCCGCGGTCGCCTGTTCGCTGGCTTTCTTTCGGTGTTTGCGGTCTCACTCGCGGTGGCCGGTGCGGGCTCTTACGTATCACCCGAAGTCGCTCTTAGGTTTGGGGTTGCACCGGAGAACTACTGGTCGGCCATCTGGCGAGAGTTCGCCACGCTTTCTGTTCTCCTCAGCTACCTTTCTCTTCTGGGCTGCGCAGCGTTTGGGGTGCCGATCGTCACGCTGCTGGCGAAGCGGCGCTCGGCAACCGTCCCACTGGTCGTTGCGGCATCCGTGCCCGTCTCGCTTGGTGTTGTCGGCATGCTGGTTCTGTTGAGCACAGCGCCCACAGCTCGCATCGCCAAGGGTGCTGCTCTCATGGTAGGCCTGCATGCAGTCATGGCGGTTGGCTTCTCAATGGGCGTCCGTCTTCCTTGGCGCCGACCGCGAAAAGAAGCTTGACCCTTCACACATTCACTCCGCCTCGAAAGGATGCGCCGGGACTGCCTCCGAATCGGAAGAACTTGCGCCACAGCGTGAAGTGAGAGCAATCAGGTTGGCCACGGCGGTCGATCCATCCCGTTCAGGCCGCAAAGTGCCACAGGCCGTCGACTCGTTGGCGCTCAACGGGCCAGCGTCAAGCAAGATTCCAACTACCCTCACATGATTAGCCCTCGTGTCCTCCTGCATCATCCCAACCCCCATGAAGCGTCTGCCCTCTCTTTGCCACATGTCCGCCCATTGGTTGTGGGCGCTTGGTCTATGCGTGGGCCTCGCCGGTTGCGGGCCCGACACGGTGGGGGCGGCGGCCACCGCTGCCAAGCTGCAGGCCGACAGCGCAGAACGCGCCCAGGCGCAGGCGGCCCAACTCAAACAGGACCTTGAAGCCGCCGTCAAGGCGAGAGAGGCATCGACCGCGGCGGCTGATCGTTAGGCGGCATTCGCATGCCATCTCGCGACGCCATCCGCCTGCTTGCCTGGGCCGTGCTTTGTGCGCCCATTGCGATCGCAGTCACGGTTCTCGTCTGGCCATTTTGGGGCTGGTTCGAGTCTGTCATCGGGGTCGAGGCACTGGGTCACTCGGGGCCCGCTGCCTGGTGCTACCTGGCCGTGTACGCGGCGCTCCTCGGCCTGCTGTTGGTCCTGCGCCGTCGCTTGGCTCAGCGCGCCTCCAGCTAGCCAATCCCTTTCATTCTCCACGCGGCACCATGGCACACCTCCCGCATTCAATTGAGCTGCATGACTCCACGTTGGCTTCTGTGCTGGTGAAAGAAAACACGGCAATCGTTCAGCTGCGACCCGCGTACATCCATCGCTCGGGCAAGGGCTGGACTCAGGACGCAGACATTCTGATAGGGGACGCCCAGGTGGATCTCGCTGGAGCCGAGCTCCCCGCTGACTTGGCGAACGGTCGAGTGGAATCGGAGGGAGGGCCGTATCACAACCTGTTGGAACTTCCCATGAAAGCGCCAGGCCCGGTTTCCCTCACTCTGGAGCTCATGTTCTCGGAACAAGTCATCCGAGTCTCGGGCAATGGCGCCGAAGTCGTCCTGCGCGGCGAGCCAACCTATGTGGAGGAAGTCTCCCTATAGGTTCCATGCAGCCGCGTATCCGGCATCTCACGTCTCCGGTGCCCCCAGCACCCCCGTGAACTCCTCCGCCCCCGGCCGCGCCCGCCCCTGCGGTGCCCGCGTCGGCGTGCCCAGGCTCACGAAGCAGACCGCATGCTCCCCCGGACCCAGACCGAACAGTTCGCGCACCGCCCGGGACTTCAAGCCCTTGCCCGAGGTCAACGCCGAGCCATAGCCCTGCGCGGTGGCCATCAGCAGCAGGTTCTGCACCGCGCAGCCGGCCGAGAGGGTGCGCTCCAGCACGTCCACCTCGGGGTCGCCGCGGTCGTCGTCCACCACCAGCAGCAAGAGCTCGGGCGCGCGGGCGGCCTTCTCGCGTGCCTGCGCCTGCTGTTCGGCGGTGGCGCCGGAGTCGCGTTCGATCAGGGCCTGCGCCAGCGCGTCGCCCAGCCGCCCGCGCTGGTCTTTCGGGATGCGCACGAAGCGCCAGGGCAGCAGCTGGTTGTGGTCGGGCGCGGTGGCGGCGGCGGCCAGGCACTGGCGCAGCTGCTCTTCCGACGGCCCGGGTTCGACCAGGCGCTTGGGCAGCGTGGTGCGCCGGGTCTGCATCAGCTCCAGCAGCGGACTCATTCGATCACCTGTCCGTCGTGTTCCACGTAGGGCAGGTAGGGGCCGGTGCCGCTGTGGTCGGATTCCGAGGCGGGCACGAAGGCGCCACTGGCCGCGTCGAACACGTGCACCTCGCCCTGTTCGATCACGTAGTGCCAGCCGTGCAGCGTGAGGTGGCCGGCCTCGACGGCGCGGCGCACCATGGGGTAGTCCATCAGGCGCATCAGCTGCAGCACCACGGCGCGCTGTTCGGTGCGGCACAGCGCCTCGGGGCTGGGCTGGACAGGTAGAAGCGCCTCGTCGGCCAGCCGCAGCCAGGCCTTGAGGGCCACAGCTTCGTCGGGCGCGCCTTCGTAGGCGGTGCGGATGGCACCGCAGTGGCTGTGGCCGCAGACGATGATGCGTTCGACCTTGAGGCCGAGCACCGCGAACTCGATCGCCGCCATCGTTCCATGAAGCCCGTGCGACTGGTCATACGGTGGCACGAAGGCGCCCACGTTGCGCACCAGGAACAGCTCGCCGGGTGCGGCCCCGGTCAGCAGGTAGGGCACCAGGCGCGAGTCGCTGCAGCCGATGAACAGGGTCTTGGGGTGTTGGCCCTGTGCCACCAGGTCCTGGAAGCGCTGCTGGTGGCGCGGGAAGTAGTCCTCGTGGAAGTCGCGCAGGCGCAGCAGGAGGTCGTCGGGCATGGCGGTCTCCGGCTCAGCGCCTCACTGCACCAGGGGCGAGTCCGCGCCTTCGAGTTCGATGCCCTCGACCTTGGCCTGCCCCACCAGCAGCCGCATGTACTGGCGCAGTGCGGTGGCGCGCGACTGGTGCTGCAGGCGCTGGCGGATCGAGGCCTGGACTTCTTCGTAGGGCGGCAGCGTGCCCTTCTTGCGGCTGATCACCTCGATGATGTGCAGGCCGAAGCGCGTGTGCACCAGGCGCGGGTGCACGCCCATGCCCCAGCGCGAGTCCGTCTGGAAGAACAGTTCGTTGGCCAGCTCGGGCGCGCAGTCTTCGGGCGTGACCCAGCCCAGGTCGCCGCCTTCGGCGCTGGACGGGCAGTTGGACAGCTCGGCCGCCAGCTGCTCGAAGCGGCCGGGCGGCGCGTCCTTGCGGATCAGTTCCAGCAGGGCGGCCTCAGCGCGCTGGGTGAGCGCATGCACGTTCACGCCCGGCGTCACGGCGAACAGGATGTGCCGCACGTGCAGCGCCTGGCCGACGATCAGGCGACCCTTGTTCGCTTCGTAGTAGCGGCGGCACTCCTCGTCGGTCGGTTGCGGCGATGTGACTTCGTCGTCGGTCATGGCCTCGATCACGTGGCGCTCGGCCTCGTCGAGCTGGGGCGCCACCAGGCCATTGAAGCGCGGCAGCAGGCCCAGGTGCACGGCGCGCTGGCGCAGCAGCTCGGTGTAGGCGCGCTCGCGCAGGGTCTCGCCGTCCAGTGCCTCGCCGGGTTCGTGCAGGGCGATACCGTTGATGCTGGCGGGCACGATCTGCATCTGGCCCGAGCAGGCGCAGTGCGCGCTGCCGCAGCCGTGGGAGGTGCTGTCGCTCATGGTGATTCCTTGCTGCATGTTCAGCGACCCCGCTGGCTCAGGGGCTGCCGGGGCGTCATGCCGACGCGGCGGCTGCGCACCACCTGGTAGGGGCGCGTGATGTAGGCCAGCGTGCCGATGCCGCTCCACACGTGCACCAGGCGGGTGAACGGGAAGACCAGGAAGATGCTCATGCCCAGGAACATGTGGGCCTTGAACACCCAGCTGGCGTCGGCGATCAGCTCGGCCGCGCCACCGCGGAAGGTGACGATGCGCTGCGCCCACTCGGCCAGCAGCATCATCATGCCGCCGTCCAGGTGCTGGGCCGACAGCGGGATGGTGGCCAGGCCCAGCGCGAACTGCGCCCACAGCAGCCACAGCAGCACGATGTCGCTGGTCTTGCTGGTGGCGCGGATGCGCGCGTCGCTCAGGCGCCGGTGCAGCAGGATGCTGACGCCGACGAAACCGAACAGGCCGAACAGGCCGCCCGAGACCATGGCCATGAGCTGCTTGGCGCCCGCGGTCATGAAAGGCTCGTACACCGCGTGCGGCGTGAGCATGCCCACGGTGTGGCCGAAGAACAGGAACAGGATGCCGACGTGGAACAGGTTGCTGCCCCAGCGCAGCTGGCCCTTGCGCAGCAACTGCGAGGAATCGCTCTTCCAGCTGTACTGGTCGCGGTCGAAGCGGATCAGGCTGCCCAGCAGGAAGATGGTGAGCGCGATGTACGGATAGATGCCGAAGACGAAGTGGTGGAAGCCGTTCATGCTGCGACTCCTTGAGAAGGTGTGGTGTTCTTGCGGACGATGTGGATGGGCTGCGCCTGGTCGGGCCGGTTCTGGCCGCGGGTGGCGCAGCCGTCGAAGGCCTCGGGCTCGGCCCAGGCTTCGTCCAGCGCCTCGTCGGCCTTGAACGGCACGGCCTGGGCCTTCTGGCCGGCCAGTTCCAGCACGGCGGCCACGACGGCGGCGTAGGGGCTCTCGCGCTTGAGCAGGGCGCTGAAGATGGCGTTGAGGATGTGGGCCATCTCGCCGAGGAAGGCCTTGGCCAGCGCGGGCGGCTGGGTGGAGGCGAACTCCAGCACCACGCCCAGGTGGTCGGGCAGCTCCTCGGGGGCCAGATACAGGCCGGCCTTCTCGTAGGTCTGCACCAGGTCGATCATGGCCGGGCCACGGTCGCGCGAGTCGCCGTGCACATGCTCGAACAGATGCAGCGAGGTGACGCGGCCGCGGTCGAAGGTCTCGACGTAGCGGGCCTCCACCTCCAGCGGGTCCAGCCGCACCAGCTCGGCGGCCAGGGATCGCAGCTCGGCGCGGCGCGCAGCGGGCACCGCAGCCTCTTCGTCGATGGCGGCGATCAGCGGGGCGAGCTCGCTGCGCAACTGCGCGTCGGGATAGGACAGCAGGCGCGCCAGCGCGCGCAGGGAATAGCGGGTGTTCTTCATGGCGTTTCCTTTCAGACCACCGACTGGATCGGGATGGTGCGGCGTTTGTCGCCGCCGAACAGGCTGGTTTCCGAGGCACCGTCCGAGCAGCCGTTGCCGAACGAGAAGCCGCAGCCGCCGCGCAGGTCGAAGGCGTTTTCGGCGTACTCGCGGTGCGAGCTGGGAATGACGAAACGGTCTTCGTAGTTGGCAATCGCCATGATCTGGTACATCTCTTCGACCTCGGCGCGGGTCAGGCCGACCTGCTCCAGCACCTTGAGGTTCTCCACGCCGTCCACGTGCTTGCCGCGCTGGAACGAGCGCATGGCCAGCATGCGTTCGAGCGCACGCACCACCGGACCGGTGTCGCCCGCTGTCAGCAGGTTGGCCAGGTACTGCAGCGGAATGCGCATCTGGCTGAAGTCGGGCAGCTCGCCGTGGGCGCCGATGTGGCCGGCGTTGGCGGCGGCGGAAATCGGCGAGAGCGGCGGCACGTACCAGACCATGGGCAGGGTGCGGTACTCGGGGTGCAGCGGTAGCGCGATCTTCCAGTCGATGGCCATCTTGTAGACCGGGCTCTTGCGCGCGCCTTCGAGCCAACTCTCGGGGATGCCGTCGGCACGGGCCTGCTCGATCACGGCCGGGTCGTTGGGGTCGAGGAAGAGGTCGAGCTGGGCCTGGTAGAGGTCCTTCTCGTCAGGCACGCTGGCGGCCTCGGCGATGCGGTCGGCGTCGTACAGCACCACGCCGAGATACCGGATGCGGCCCACGCAGGTCTCGCTGCACACGGTGGGCTGGCCGGCCTCGATGCGCGGGTAGCAGAAGATGCACTTCTCGGCCTTGCCGGTCTGCCAGTTGTAGTAGATCTTCTTGTAGGGGCAGCCGCTGACACACATGCGCCAGCCACGGCATTTGTCCTGGTCGATCAGCACGATGCCGTCGTCCTCGCGCTTGTAGATCGAGCCCGAGGGGCAGGACGCCACGCACGCCGGGTTCAGGCAGTGCTCGCACAGGCGCGGCAGGTACATCATGAAGGTGTTCTCAAACTGGCCGACCATGTCCTTCTGGACCTGGTCGAAGTTCGCGAGGTTGGCGTCCGCGCTGCGCTTGCTGAACTCGCCGCCCAGGATCTCTTCCCAGTTCGGGCCCCACTCGATCTTCTCCATGCGCTGGCCGGTGATCAGGCTGCGCGGGCGGGCGGTGGGCGCGGCCTTCACTTCGGGCGCCGACTGCAGGTGGTCGTAGTCGAAGGTGAAGGGCTCGTAGTAGTCGTCGATCTGCGGCAGGTTGGGGTTGCTGAAGACTTTCATCAGCAACGACCACTTGCCACCCTGCTTGGGCACGATGGAACCGTCGGCCTTGCGGACCCAGCCACCGTTCCACTTGTCCTGGTTCTCCCACTCCTTGGGGTAACCGATGCCGGGCTTGGTCTCGACGTTGTTGAACCAGGCGTATTCCACGCCGGGGCGGCTGGTCCAGACGTTCTTGCAGGTGACCGAACAGGTGTGGCAACCGATGCACTTGTCCAGGTTCAGCACCATCGCGATTTGGGCACGTACTTTCATCTTTGTTCTCCTGTGCTGATCAAGCCTGGACCGTGTCCTTGCCCTCACCGTCGAGCCAGTCGATCTTGCGCATCTTGCGCACGATGACGAACTCGTCGCGGTTGGTGCCGATGGTTCCGTAGTAGTTGAAGCCGTAGCTGAACTGCGCGTAGCCGCCGATCATGTGGGTCGGTTTGGTCACGATGCGGGTGACCGAGTTGTGGATGCCGCCGCGGGTGTTGGTGATCTCGGAACCAGGGGTGTTGATGATCTTTTCCTGCGCGTGGTACATGAGCACCATGCCCGGGTTCACGCGCTGGCTGACCACCGCGCGCGCCGCGATGGCGCCGTTGGTGTTGAACAGCTCGACCCAGTCGTTGTCGGCGATGCCGGCGCTCCTGGCGTCGTCCTCGCTGAGCCAGATCACCGGACCGCCACGGTTGAGCGTGAGCATGTGCAGGTTGTCGCTGTACGTGCTGTGGATGCCCCACTTCTGGTGCGGCGTGATGAAGTTGAGGCTGATCTCCTTGTTGCCGTTGGGACGGCGGTCGATCATGTCGCCCACGGTCTTGAGGTCCACCGGCGGGCGGTAGCTGGAGAGACCTTCACCGAAGGCGAGCATCCAGGGGTGGTCCAGGTAGAACTGCTGGCGGCCGGTGAGGGTGCGCCATGGGATCAGTTCGTGCACGTTGGTGTAACCGGCGTTGTACGAGACCTTCTCGGACTCCAGACCGGACCAGGTGGGCGAGGAGATGATCTTGCGCGGCTGGGCCTGGATGTCGCGGAAGCGGATCTTCTCGTCCTCGCGGTGCAGGGCCAGGTGGGTGTGGTCGCGGCCGGTGATCTTGCTCAGGGCTTCCCAGGCTTTCACGGCCACGTGGCCGTTGGTCTCGGGCGCGAGCTGCAGCACCACCTCGCAGGCGTCGATGTCGCTGTCGATCTTCGCCATGCCCTTGGTCACGCCTTCGGTGTGCACCTGGCCGTTGAGCTCCTTGAGCTGGCCGACCTCGGTCTGCGTGTTCCAGGCGATGCCCTTGCCGCCGTTGCCGACCTTGTCCATCAGTGGGCCGAGAGCGGTGAAGCGGGCGTAGGTGTTGGGATAGTCGCGCTCGACCACCGTGATCTGTGGCGCGGTCTTGCCCGGGATCAGGTCGCACTCGCCCTTCTTCCACTCCTTCACCTCGAAGGGCTGGGCCAGTTCGGCCGGGCTGTCGTGCATCAACGGCGTGAGCATGAGCTCCTTCTCCACGCCCAGGTGGCCGACGCAGACCTCGCTGTAGGCCTTGGCGAAGCCTTTGTAGATCTCCCAGTCGCTCTTCGATTGCCAGGCCGGGTCCACCGCGGTGGACAGCGGGTGGATGAAGGGGTGCATGTCGCTGGTGTTGAGGTCGTTCTTCTCGTACCACGTCGCCGTGGGCAGCACGACGTCCGAATACAGGCAGGTCGTGCTCATGCGGAAGTCCAGCGTGACCACCAGGTCCAGCTTGCCTTCGGGCGCCTTGTCGTGCCACTTGACTTCGGTGGGCTTGGCTTCGTCGGCGCCCAGGTCCTTGCCCTGCACGCCGTGGGTGGTGCCCAGCAGGTGCTTGAGGAAGTACTCGTGGCCCTTGCCGCTGGAGCCCAGGATGTTGGAGCGCCACACGAACAGGTTGCGCGGCCAGTTCAGCGGGTTGTCCGGGTCTTCGCAGCTCATGCGCAGCGAGCCGCCCTTCAGCGCCTTGACCGCGTAGTCCTTGGGGTCCATGCCGGCGGCGGTGGCGTCCCTGACAACCTGCATCGGGTTGGTCTGCAGCTGCGGTGCGCTGGGCAGCCAGCCCATGCGCTCGGCGCGCACGTTGTAGTCGATCAGGCTGCCGCCGAACTTGGATTTGTCGGCCAGCGGCGAGAGGATCTCGTCCACGCCCAGCTTCTCGTAACGCCACTGGTCGGTGTGGGCGTAGAAGAAGCTGGTGGAGTTCATCTGGCGCGGCGGGCGCACCCAGTCGAGCGCGAAGGCCAGCGCGGTCCAGCCGGTCTGGGGGCGGAGTTTTTCCTGGCCCACGTAGTGCGCCCAGCCGCCACCGCTCTGGCCGATGCAGCCGCACATCATCAGCATGTTGATGATGCCGCGGTAGTTCATGTCGCTGTGGTACCAGTGGTTCATGGCCGCGCCGATGATGACCATGGACTTGCCCTTGGTCTTGTCGGCGTTGTCGGCGAACTGGCGCGCCACGGCGATCACCTGGTCGCGCTTGACGCCGGTGATCTTTTCCTGCCAGGCCGGCGTGTAGGGCACGTCCTGGTCGTAGCTGGTGGCACCGGTGTCGCCCGGCAGGCCACGGTTCACGCCGTAGTTGGCGACCGTCAGGTCGAACACGGTGGCGACCAGGGCGTAGCGCTCTTCACCGGCCTTGCCGAGCTTGACGCGGCGCACCGGCACCTGGCGCACCAGCACGTCGTCGATGGCGCTGGCCTGCTTGTTGGCGGTGAAGTTGGGGGTGTCGATGCCACCGAAGTACGGGAAGGCCACCGAGCCCACCTCGTACTCGCTGCCCTCACCTTCCATCAGGCTGAGCTTGAGCTTGACGTGCTCGTCGCCGCGCGCTTCCTTGTCTTCCAGGTTCCACTTGCCCGCGTCGGCGCGGCCTTCGGCGCCCCAGCGGAAGCCGATGGAGCCGTTGGGCAGCACGATCTTGTCGTCCTGGTCGATGGCGACCGTCTTCCACTCGGGGTTGTTGGCCTGACCGAGCTTGCCGTTGAAGTCGCTGGCGCGCAGGTAGCGGCCGGGCACCACCACCTGGCGACCGTCGGGCAGGGTGCGCTCTTCGAGCTGCACCAGATTCGGCATGTCGGTGTAGCGGCGCACGTAGTCGTCGAAGTACGACGAGCGCTTGTCGAAGTAGAACTCCTTGAGGATCACGTGGCCCATGGCCATGGCGATCGCCGCGTCGGTGCCCTGCTTGGGGTGCATCCACAGGTCGCAGAGCTTGCTGATCTCGGCGTAGTCGGGCGTGATCGCCACGGTCTTCGCGCCCTTGTAGCGCACCTCGGTGAAGAAGTGGGCATCGGGCGTGCGGGTCTGGGGCACGTTGGAGCCCCAGGCGATGATGTAGGTCGAGTTGTACCAGTCGGCCGATTCGGGCACGTCGGTCTGTTCGCCCCAGACCTGCGGGCTGGCCGGCGGCAGGTCGCAGTACCAGTCGTAGAAGCTCATGCACACGCCGCCGATGAGCGAGAGGTAGCGCGAGCCGGCGGCGTAGCTGACCATGGACATGGCCGGGATGGGCGAGAAGCCGATCACGCGGTCGGGGCCGTACTTCTTGGCGGTGTAGACGTTGGCCGCGGCCACCAGCTGGTTCACCTCGTCCCAGGTGCTGCGCACCATGCCGCCCAGGCCACGCTGCTGCTGCCACTGGCGGCGTGCCTCCTGGTTCTCGACGATGGCGGCCCAGGCGTCGACCGGGCTCCTGGCCACGGCCAGCGCGGCGCGCCAGTGCTGCAGCAGCTTGCCGCGCACCATGGGGTACTTCACGCGGTTGGCGCTGTACAGGTACCAGCTGTAAGAGGCGCCACGGGCGCAGCCGCGCGGCTCGTGGTTGGGCAGGTCGGCGCGGGTGCGCGGGTAGTCGGTCTGCTGGGTTTCCCAGGTGACGATGCCGCCCTTGACGTAGATCTTCCACGAGCAGGAACCCGTGCAGTTCACGCCGTGGGTGGAGCGCACGATCTTGTCGTGGGCCCAGCGGTCGCGGTAGGCGTCTTCCCAGGTGCGGTCTTCGCCGGTGGTGATGCCGTGCGCGCCGGAAAAGCTTTCAGTGGGGGCCGAGAAGTGGCTCAGGCGGTCGAGGAAATGACTCATCGTGGGGTCTCCGAAAAACGTGTCTGGGGGCGCTCAGGGGTTGCGGATCTCGGCGCCCTTGCGCAGGTAGAACCACCAGTTCAGCACCAGGCACAGGGCGTAGAAGACGGCGAAGCCGTAGAAGGCCAGCTGCGGGGTGCCGGCCTTGATGTACTGGCCGATCAGCACCGGCGCGATGAAGGCGCCGTAGGCGGCGACCGCCGAGGTCCAGCCCAGCACGGGGCCGGCCTGGGCGCGGTCGAAGATCACGCCGATGGTGCGGAAGGTGGAGCCGTTGCCGATGCCGCTGGCGAAGAACAGCACCATGAACAGGCCCAGGAACATCGGGAAGTACTGCTCGGGCGTGGCCGAGCCGTAGGCCTGCATCATCACGTAGCCCACGGCCACGGCGGCAGCGGCCATCACCGCGGTGATCACCTGGGTCACGATGGAGCCGCCGATCTTGTCGCTGATCCAGCCGCCGATGGGGCGCACGGCGGCACCGACGAAGGGGCCGATCCAGGCGTAGGTCAGGGCCGAGGGTGCGTTGGGGTTCTTCAGCGTGTGCTGCATGACGCCGGCGGCGTCGGGGATGTGCTGGAAGCCGAAGATCACGGTGATGGCCAGCGGCAGCGCCATCGAGAAGCCGATGAAGGAGCCGAAGGTGACGATGTAGAGCGCAGTCAGCGACCAGGTGTGCTTGTTGCCAAAGATGGCGAACTGCTTCTTCACGCCTTCCTTCATCTCGCCGAAGGCGGCCAGACGCATCACGGCCAGCGCCATCACGATGTCCAGCGGAATCGCGACCCACATGCTCAGCACACCCAGGCCGGTGGGCTTGGGCAGGTAGAGCCAGAGCATGAACACCGTGGGCACGAAGGCCAGGGTGTAGAGGTAGGTGATCTTGGCGAACGCGGTGAGCGCGTTGCCGGTGTTGGGCGAGACCGTCTTGAGGTTGTTCATGCCGAACCAGCACAGCGCGCCCAGCGGCACCAGCGAGAAGACCCAGGCGAAGCCGGCGTTCTGGATCCAGGTCGGCGTGCCCGCAGCGATCTTGCCCAGGATCCAGCCGCTGTCCTTCACCAGCGTCATCGGCTCACCGCCGAAGGCGCCGAGCAGCGGCAGCGTCATCACCAGCGGGATCACGATCTGCATCGTGGTCACGCCGAAGTTTCCCAGACCGGCGTTCAGGCCCAGCGCCGTGCCCTGCAGGCGCTTGGGGAAGAAGGTGCTGATGTTGGACATCGAGCTGGCGAAGTTGCCGCCGCCCACGCCGGACCACAGCGCCATGAGCTGGAAAGACCACAGCGGCCACTCGGGGTGCTGCAGCACGATGCCGGTGCCGATGGCCGGGGCCAGCAGCATCGATGTGGTCAGGAAGATGGTGTTGCGTCCACCGGCCAGGCGGATCAGGAACGAGGCCGGGATGCGCATGGTGGCGCCGGAGATGCCCGCGATGGCTGTCAGCGTGAACAGCTCGGCCTGGGTGAAGGGGAAACCCAGGTTGAGCATCTGCACGGTGATGATCCCCCACATGCCCCAGACCGCGAAGCCGCACAGCAGGGCGGGAATCGAGATCCAGAGGTTGCGGTAGGCGATGCGGCTGCCGGTGGTGGCCCAGAAGCGCTCGTCTTCTGGACGCCAGTCCTGCACATCGGCGCCCGTGGACGCACTGGAGGTGGCGATGGATTTGGTGTGGGTGTTCATGGGGATGACCCGAGGTGATCAGTTCTGCAGGGAGAAGGACTTGGCGTTGGCGCCCATGACCTCGGTCTGGCGGACCTCGGTCCAGTACATCCAGATCAGCGAGACCCAGACCACGCCGTACATCAACATGAAGGCGCTGGAACGGATGCCGGTGAGGTCCATCAGCACGCCGAACAGGATGGGCAGGACGAAGCCGCCCAGGCCGCCGGCCAGGCCGACGATGCCGCTGATGGCACCGATGTTCTTGGGGTAGTCGTCGCTGATGTACTTGAAGACGCTGGCCTTGCCGAAGGCCCAGGCCACACCCAGGATGGCCATCAGCGTGGTGAAGGTGTAGACGTTCAGGCCGATGTGGAAGGTGGTCGGACCGTTGACGGTCTGCACCGTGAAGTCGGTCTGCGGGTAGCTCAGCAGAAACAGGCAGATCCAGCTCACCCACATCACCCACCAGGTGACCTTGTGCGCACCGTACTTGTCGGAGAGCACACCACCGATGGCGCGCAGCACGCCGCCGGGCAGCGAGAAGCAGGCGGCCAGCAGCGCGGCCACGCGGATGTCCAGGCCGTATTCGCCCACGTAGTACTGCACCATCCACAGCGCCAGCGCCACGTAGCCGCCGAACACGATGCTGTAGTACTGGCAGTACTTGAGCACCTTGGGGTCCTTCAGCGCCTGGAGCTGGTCGCTGAACTTGACGTTGCTGGGCACCAGGTGCGCCGGGTCGCTGTGGCTGAACAGCCAGAACAGCACCACGGTGCCGAGCATGATGGCGGCGTACACCTGCGGCACCATGGTCCAGCCGAAGGCCACCAGCAGCACCGGCGCGACGAACTTGTTGACCGCCGAGCCGGAGTTGCCGGCCCCGTACACGCCCATGGCCATGCCCTGGCGGCTCTTGGGGAACCAGCGCGCGACATAGGGCGTGCCGACCGAGAAGGAACCACCGGCCAGGCCCACGAACAGGCCGATGACCAGGAAGTGCCAGTACTCGGTGGCGTAGCTCATCAACCAGATCGCCGGCACGGTGATCGCCATCAGGATGGTCATCACGATGCGGCCGCCGTAACGGTCGGTCCAGATGCCCAGGGGCACGCGGATCAGCGAGCCGGTGAGCACCGGCGTGGCGGTGAGCAGACCGAATTCGGTCGCGTTCAGGTTCAGCATCTTCTTGATCGGGATGCCGATCACGCCGAACATCATCCAGACCATGAAGCAGACCGTGAACGCCAGCGTGCTGACGATCAGGACCGACCAGGCCTTTCTTTCATTTCTCAGTTCAGATGCCATGTTTTCTCTCCGAAAGACATGGCATGAATGTCCTTTTTCGGAGCAGGGCTGAACATCCGCCGGAGGCACACGCGGCCAAGGCAGAAGGACGATGCGGCCACACGGCGGCATCGTCCGGAAGAACTACTTCCTTTGGTTTTTCAGGCGGGTTTGCGCTGGATCAAGCCCGGAATCGGCCTGTGTCAGGCCAGGCCCTGGCTGGTCGCGAACACCGCGGCCTGCACGCGCGAGGAGAGGCCCAGCTTGCGCAGGATGTGCTGCACGTGGATCTTCACCGTGGTCTCGGCAATGTCCAGTTCGCGCGCGATCAGCTTGTTGGAATCACCGCGCGCGATCAGCAAGAGGATTTCGCGCTCGCGCGGTGACAGCAGGTCGGCACCGGAGGCGGCCTCGCGCGGCGCCTCCAGCGGCACCGGCGCACTGACCGGTGCCATCACGGGCCCTGCCGTGGACGCCGCTGAAGGCCGCGAGCGGAACACCGCCACCAGCTTGGTCATCATCTCGGGGCTGATGACCGACTCCCCGTCCAGCACCTTGACGATGGTTTCGCACAGCTGGTCGGACTCCACCGTCTTGAGCAGGTAGCCGTCGGCACCGGCCTGCAGGGCGGCGGCCAGGTCGTTCTCGTCCTCGCTCACGGTGAGCATCAACACGCGCGCCTCGGGAGCGGCTTCCTTCAGCGCGGGGATGGCGTCCACCCCGCGCACGCCGGGCAGGTGGTTGTCCAGCAGGATCACCTGCGGCGGCCGGCGCTGCAGGCAACGCAGGGCTTCGCCCACGTCGCCGGCTTCGGCGGTGACGGTGAAGCGCTCGTCCTGCTCCAGCAGCGCCTTGAGGCCGCGGCGGAACAGGGTGTGGTCGTCGACCAGCAGCAGCTCGATGGAAGAGGTCATGGGGTGGTCAGTACGGATTCGGAGAAGTCCAGGCCCGCCGTGCCTGCGCCGACGGCGGTCACGGGGTTTCTGGGCAGCGTGAGTGTGACGGCGGTGCCCTGGTTGTGGAGGGATTCGATCAGCACCGTGGCGCCGATGCGTGCGGCCCGCTCGCGCATGATCTTGATGCCGACGTGGGTCTCGCCGTGCTGCTGCGCCGTGTCGAAGCCGCTGCCGTTGTCCCGTACCACGAAGCGCCATTGCTCGCCCTTGTGCACATCCAGACTCACATGGCTGGCATCGGCGTGCTTGCGCACGTTGGACAGCGCCTCCTGCACCACGTGCAGCACCTGCACCTGCACATCGGCCGGCAGCGGCAGGCCCTCGCCATCGATCTGCAGTCGCGTGGGCAGACCGGTCTGGTGCTGGAACTTCTGCAGGGTCTCCTGCAGCGCGGCCTCGATGTCGACGTTGTTGGTGCGGGTGCGGAAGTGCACCAGCAGCTCGCGCACGTCGTTGATGCTTTCCTTCAGACCCGCGTCCAGTTCGTCCAGCGTGGACTGCACCTTCTCGGGCTGCTGCTTCTGCACCGCACCGCGCAGCAGTCCGGTCTGGATCTTGAGGAAGGCCAGCGACTGGGCGATGGAGTCGTGCAGCTCGCGCGCCAGCAAGGCCCGCTCCTCGCCCACCGCGGCCTCGCGCTCCAGCGCTGCGGCGCGCAGGCCTTCGAGCGCGCTGGCCAGGTGGCTGGCCAGCGCGTCCAGCAGCTCGGTCTCGTCGGCGTTGAGATGCACCTCGCTGCGGAAGAACAGGTCGATCTCCCCGATCAGCCGCTGCTGCAGGCGCACCGGCACGCTCACCAGGTTCTGGTAGCCCACCTTCGCACAGTGCCGCATGGGCGCGGCCTCGTGGCTGTGGATGGGGATGACGCGGGTGCGCGCATCGGGCTGCAGGCTGCCGCAAGCACAGGCGCCCGCGATCAGGCTGCGCTCTTCGGCCTGCATTTCCTGCGGGAAGCAGTCGGAAGCCAGCATCAGATAGCGCTGGTTGGCCTCGTCGGACCAGCGCACCGCCACCGCATCGGCTTTCATGACCGTGCGCACGCGCTGCGAGAAGCCCTTGGACAGCTCTTCGATGGTGTTGGCCTTGGCCAGGAAGGCGCTGACCTCGTAGAGCGACTCCAGCCGCGCGCGCTGCGCCTCGATGCGCTGCGTCTTGGCCTGGACCTTGGCCTCCAGCCCCTGGTAGAGCGACTGGAGCGTCGCGGCCATGCGGTTGAAGCCGGCAGCGACCTGGCCGAACTCGTCCTGCGTGTCCACATCGATGCGGGTGCCGAACTGCCCGCCCTCCACCTGCGCCAGCCCGCGCCGCAGGTGCGCCAGCGGGTTGATCACATAGAGGTAGCCGGTGTAGAGCATGACCACCGCGCCGGCGATGGCCAGTGCCATCATGGCGAACTGGAACAGGTTGAGCAGCGCGGTGAAGCCGGCGAGCTGGTGCTCGATGGCCAGCACCAGCCGGTCGATGGCCATGACGAACTCGTCGGCCGAGCGCAGCAGCACCGGGTCGCCCGGCTGCAGCGGCGAGGTCCAGAGAGCGCGCTGGACCTGCCAGAGCCGCTCCACCGCGGCGAACTCGCGCGTCACGTCCGGGTCCCAGGGCACGAACAGCGGACGGGCCGGGTCACCCTCGCGCAGCACACCCAGGCTCTGGTCGAACTGCTGCACCAGCGCCTGCACCTCCGCGGGCGGCCGCTGGGCCTGCACCGCGCTGGTCAGGCGCCAGGTCTGCATGCGCATGCGGCCGGCCTCGTTGACCGCGGCCGCGCCGCCCTCCAGCTGCCAGGTCACCCACAGCGTCAGCCCGATGGACGCCAGGGCCAGCACCAGCAGCGCCGCACCGATGCGGATCAGTTTGGTGGAGAGCGAGGCGTTGTGGGTCATGGGTTCAGCAGGTCGCAAGAAGGCCAGGGCACTGTACCTGTTCGGGCCCCGGCGGCATCAGGGGCATGGGGCTCGATCATAAAAACATTCATAGAATGTGAACCTTTAAAGCGATTCACCATGACCCACGTCGTCACCGAGGCCTGCATCCGGTGCCGCTACACGGACTGCGTCGATGTCTGCCCGACCGACGCCTTCCGTGCCGGCCGGAACATGCTGGTCATCAGCCCCGACGACTGCATCGACTGCGCCGTCTGCGTGCCCGAGTGCCCGGTGGAGGCCATTTTCTTCGACGCCGACGTGCCGTCAAGCCAGCAGCGCTTCATCCCCATCAACGCCGAACTCAGCGAGCGCTGGCCTGTCATCACCCGCAGCGTGGCGCCGCTGCCCGACGCCGACGACTGGGCCTGCGTGCAGGACAAGGCCGACGAGCTGGACCAGCGCGCGCCCGACCCCACGAACACCTCATGAGCACCACACCATCCGCAGCCAACGCGCACCCCGGCGGTTCGCTGTACGAGAGCCGCATCAAGATCTACCCGCGCTCGGTCACCGGCGTGTTCGCTCGCTGGCGCTGGGTCATGGTATGGGTGACGCAGCTCTTCTTCTACGGCATGCCCTGGCTGCAGTGGAACGGGCGCCAGGCCCTGCTGTTCGACCTGGAGCAGCGCCGCTTCTACGTGCTGGGCCTGGTGCTGCAGCCACAGGACTTCATCTACCTGGCCGCCCTGCTGGTGATCAGCGCGCTGGCGCTGTTCTTCTTCACCGCCATCGCCGGGCGCCTGTGGTGCGGCTACAGCTGCCCGCAGACGGTCTACACCGAGATGTTCCTGTGGATCGAGCGCAAGACCGAGGGCGACCGCTCGGCCCGCATGCGCTTGGACGCCCAGCCCTGGTCGCTGCACAAGCTCTCGCGCAAAGGCGCCAAGCAGGCCGGCTGGATCGGCCTGGCGCTGCTCACCGGCTTCACCTTCGTCGGCTTCTTCCACCCCATCCGCGAACTGGCCCCTGCCCTGCTGTACCCGGCACAGGCGCCCTGGCTGTGGTTCTGGGTGCTGTTCTATGCCGCCGCCACCTACGGCAACGCCGGCTACCTGCGCGAGCAGATGTGCAAGTACATGTGCCCTTACGCCCGCTTCCAGAGCGCGCTGATCGACATGGACTCGCTGGTCATCGCCTACGACAGCGCGCGCGGCGAAAGCCGCGGCCCGCGCTCGCGCAAGGCCGAAGAGCGCCCCGCCGGCCTGGGCGACTGCGTCGACTGCACGCTGTGCGTGCAGGTCTGTCCCACCGGCATCGACATCCGCAACGGCCTGCAGAACGAGTGCATCGCCTGCGCGGCCTGCATCGACGTGTGCGACGACGTGATGGACAAGATGGGTTACCCGCAAGGCCTGATCCGCTACACCACCGGCAACGCGGTGGCCCGGGGCTGGAGCGCGCGCCAGATGCTGCGCCGGGTCTGGCGCCCGCGCGTGCTGATCTACGGCACCCTGCTCGCCGGCCTCACCGGGGCCTGGCTCTGGAGCCTGGCCCACCGCAGCGACGTCGCCGCCGTGCTGATCAAGGACCGTGGGGCGCTGGCCCGCATGGTGGACCGCGGCGCGATCGAGAACACCTACCGCCTGCAGGTGACCAACAGCCAGGAGCGGGTGCGCCGCTTCCGGCTGGCGGTGGAGGGCGCGCCCGGCCTGCGCATCGACTCGGCCACGACGCTTTCGGTGGAGGCCGCCGCCAGCGCCTCGGTGCCGCTGCGCCTGGTGCTGCCGGCCGAGGCGGCGCAACCACACGCGGGCCAGACACTGCACGCCACGGTGTCGGTGATCCCCGAGGGGGCGGACGACGGGGACGGACCGCCGGTGCGCGTCGACGCCGCCTTCATCGTTCCGCGCTGAAGCAGGCCCGGGCTCGTTCTTCCGGAAGCCCGGACTCGTCCGAAGGAAATATGCAGCCGTGAGGCGTTTTATGGCTCAATACATGCATCTACTATGAACATTTAAAGGACACCCATGAGTACCCTCACCACCGACCACCCCATCGAGCAGCAGGCCATCGGCCAGATCGCCGTCGACCTGCCCGGCGCCACCGCCATCTTCCGCCGACTCAAGCTGGACTTCTGCTGCGGCGGCCAGATCAGCCTGGACGAGGCTTGCGAGCGCAAGGGCCTGGACACCATCCGTGTGGTGGCCGAGCTGGCGGGTTTGCAGCGCAACGACACCGCGCCGGAGTCGCCGGACGCCGCGGCGCTGATCGACCACATCCTCACCCGCTACCACGCGGTGCACCGCGAACAGTTGCCCGAGCTGGTGCGCATGGCCCGCCGCGTCGAGGCGGTGCACCGCGACCACCCCGACGCCCCGCACGGTCTGGCCGAGCACCTGGAGCTGATGGAGGTCGAGCTGCTGGAGCACATGGAGAAGGAAGAGCAGGTGCTGTTCCCGGCCATCGAGGACGGCGGTGCCGGACTGGAAGGCCCGATCACCGTGATGCGCGACGAGCACACCGGCCATGGTGAACACCTGGAACGGCTGGCCGCGCTGACCCACGACCACACCCCGCCCCAGGGCGCCTGCAACACCTGGCGCGCGCTCTACGCCGGCACGGCGCAGCTGACCAACGACCTGATCAGCCACATCCACCTGGAGAACAACGTGCTGTTCACGCGCTACGGCGCCTGAGCAAAGTCTGTTGTTCAGTAGATGAGCCGCCCCCGCGCGTCGACCACACCGATGTCCACGTACGGGCTACCCGCGTTGCTCCGGCTGAAGTCCACCCGGAAGCCGCCCAAGTCCAGCGGGCTCATCCGGCGCAGGGCTGCTTCCATGGCGGCGGACTGGGCTCCACCCTGAGCACGGCGCAGGCTCTCGACCGCCACGCGCGCACTCAGGTACCCCTCCAGATGAAAGGATGAATACGCCGCGATGGCGGGGGCGGAAGCCCGCATGGCGGCTTGAAATTCGCGGTGCAGCGGCATGGTTCTGCCCATGGGGTTCGGGTAGGTCTGTGCGATCGCCACACCCCGAGCCGCGTCTGATCCACCCATCTGCGTGAGCAGCGCGGGCGGCAGGTAAGACAAGGCGTAGAGATGTCGCCGCATGCCCGCTTTTCTCAGCGCGGTCACTGCTCTGGCCATGTTCGGTGGCGAACCGATGACCAGTGCCGCCTCGGTGTCGCTGTCTGAAATGCGCTGCGCGAGCTTCGCGAGTTCATCCGGGTTCTCGGGGGTCTCGTGCAGGGTCAGCGCCAGGCTCCCAGTGTCGCTCCTGCTTGCATGCGCACCCTTCACGTCGGCCTCGCCTGCCCGCAAGTCCTGCACCAGCACCGTCATGCGGCGCACACCGATGGAGGCTGCTTGGCGCAGAACGATTTCAATCTGCTGCCGATCACTGGCTCGCAGGTGAAACAGCCGTGAATGACCCGGTGAACGAAAGGGTGTGGCCCCTGGCACGGCGTTCACCACCACCATGTCGCTGCGATCCAGAAGCTGGTCCTCCAGCAAGGCTCTCAGGGCGCCAAGCCCCAGCGGAGAAAGCAGCGCCACCGCTCCTTGAGCCTGCGCCTGGGCAAACTGCTGCGAAAACACCGCCCGGTCGTAGCGGTCATCCAGCGTCAACAGTTCCAGCTTGCGCCCACCCACGCCCCCCTGTGCGTTCGCCTGAGCGAGATAGGCCTGCATGCCAGCGTTGAGGTCCCGCGCATCGTTGGCCGCGGGGCCGGTGAACGGACCGATGTGCGCCAGCCTGATGGCCTGCGCGAGAGCGGCCGACGGCAGCGAGGTCATCACCGCCAGTACCAGCCACCAGAGGTGAAGCGTTCTCCGACCCACGCTGAACATCGCGGCCCCTTGAGCGTTCACCAGCCCAGCGCCTGCGCGCCGACCCAGATGCCGTGGAAACCTTCGTGCACACGGTAAGGGAACTTCACCACGGCGACCGGACCGCGGTCCAGGTGCAGCGCATCCAGGATCACCAGGTCGGTGCGGTTCTCCGCGCGCCGCCCCACCATGGTGAGGATCCAGCCGTCGCCTTCCGCGGCATCGGGACCACGGGGAACAAAGTGGGGTTCCTCCGGCGCAGAGTCGGGGCCGGCATACCAGAAGTTCAGCTTGTTGGCCGCTTCGTCGAAATGCCCCACGCAGGTGAACGGTGGGCCTTTCGGTCCCCACGGCAGCATGGGGCCGATCGCCGGGTTGTTGGTGCCGAACCAGAAGTGGTTCGCGCGCTTCATCGCGTAGCGCGGATCAATCGCCGGCATCTCGCCGATCTGGTTGATCAGGCGCTGCATGCGGAATTCAGGTGAAGCGCTGTCGAGGTCGAAGGACCAGCGCTCACCGAACGGCGGCTTCTCACGTGCATTGGGATCGCGTATGTCGGGAAACTGGCTGAGCCAGCCCGATTCGGTGATGAACTGGTCCAGATGCAGCGTCGTCCCCGCCTCGGTCTGCTCTTCCCACGCATTGAAGGTGTGGGTCTGCTGGGCGACTTTGGGGCAGGTGTACCAGCGGATGGCCTTGACACCCTCCTTGCGAGGGATGATCGCCACGTGCGTCTTCAAGTGGCTGTCCCAATGCCAGTACGGCTCGCCTTTCTTCACCCGTTCCCAGTCACAGGTCATGGGGCATACCAGGAAGGCGATGTAGTTGCGCGAGACCAGGCAGTCGTGGACCATGGAGCTGTAGGGTGCCTGGAAAGTCTCGTGGGAGGTGATCTCGCCGCTCGGGGAGATCACGTACAGCTCGATGTCACGGGTGGGCTGCCCCGGCGCGTTGTAGGCAAAGGCGATGCACTCGCCCGTTTCCGGATCGAGCTTGGGGTGGGCGGTGAAGGTGCGGTTGAGCTTGCCACCGAAGTTGCGCTCGCCCAGCGTCTCCAGGGTGTTCGGGTCCAGCTCGTACGGCAGACCGGACTCCTTGAGCGCGTAGAGCTTGCCGTGGTGCCACAGCACCGAGGTGTTGGCGGTGTTGTTGTCTTCACCCGCCACTTCGGCAAGGTCGGTGAAAGGGTTGCGGTAGGCGCCGAACAGCGCGCGTCGGGCCTTGCGCTCCAGCTCGAACTTGCGTGTGCGGACGTAGCGGGTCTTCAGGTCGGCGTGCCCGTTCTCGAAACGCACCATGTGGACCATGCCGTCACCGTTGAGGAAGATGTCCTTGCCCAGCAGCGGCGGGTAGGCGTGGTCGGCGCTGTTGCGGTAGAAGGCGCCATTGAGTTCGTTCGGAATCTGCCCTTCGACCTCCAGATCGTGCACCTCGCCTTCCACGCGCGAGGGCGCCGCGTAACCGCGGAACACGATGTCGTCCGGGAACCTCAGGCCCGTCGCTGTCGCAAAAGGAATTGTCATGTCGTTCATGCTGTTCAACCTGTATGGAATGGATGTGAATGAAGAATGCGTTGGCTCAGAAGGGGTAGTGGCGCGGCTGTGTCTGCACAGTCAGCCAGCGCAGCTCGGTGAACGCCTCGATGCCAGCCTTGCCACCGAAGCGGCCGTAGCCAGAACCCTTGACACCGCCGAACGGCATCTGGGCCTCGTCGTGCACCGTGGGTCCGTTGATGTGGCAGATGCCCGACTCGATGCGCTGCGCCACGCGCCAGGCACGTGCCAGGTCGCGGCTGAAGACCGCCGCCGAGAGGCCATAAGCGTTGTCGTTCGCACAGGCGATGGCGGCCTCTTCACCGCTCACGCGCACCACCGGTTTCACTGGTCCGAAGCACTCTTCGGAATAGATGCGCATCGCCGGTGTGACGTTGTCGAGCAGGGTGGCCCGCATCATCAGCGACTCGGCCTTGCCACCGCAGACAATCCGCGCCCCCCTGGCCAGCGCATCGTCGATCAGCGCGTTGCAGCGATCCACCGTGGCCTGGCCCACCACCGCACCCATCGGCCGAGGACCACCGGACGTGTCGCGCGGGTCCCCGACCGACAGGCTGCCCGCCTTCTTCGCCAGACGGGCCACAAAGTCGTCGGCCACCCGCTCATCGACAACGATGCGCTCGGTGGACATGCAGATCTGGCCCGAATTCATGAATGCACCAAAGGCTGCTGCGGCCACGGCGGCATCGAGGTCTGCATCGTCCAGCACCACGAACGGTGCCTTGCCACCGAGTTCGAGCACAGCAGGCTTGAGATGCTGTGCACACAGCATGCCGATGATGCGACCGACGTGGGTCGATCCGGTGAAGTTGACGCGGCGCACCGCCGGATGGGCGATCAGGGTTTCGACCACGGTGGCCGCGTCTTCCGGCGCGTTCGAGATGAAGTTGACCACCCCCGGTGGCAGGCCTGCGGCCTGCAACGCCTCCACGATGAGCTGGTGCGTCGCGGGGCACAGCTCGGACCCCTTCATCACCACGGTGTTGCCGCAGGCGAGCGGCACCGCCAGCGCACGCACCCCCAGGATCACCGGTGCGTTCCAGGGCGCAATGCCGAGCACCACGCCAGCGGGCACGCGCATGGCCATGGCCAGGCTGCCCGGGATGTCGGACGGGATGACCTCGCCCCCCACCTGCGTCGTCAGGGCAGCCGCTTCGAGCAGCATGCCTGCGGCGAGGTGCACATTGAAACCGGCCCACAGACGCGACGCTCCGGTCTCTCGCGCCATCGCCTCGGCGAATTCGTCGCCGCGGGCTTCGAGTTCGTGGGCCGCGGCGATGAGCAGCGCGCGGCGCTGGCCTGGCCCGGTGGCCGACCAGGCAGGAAACGCGCGCGCGGCGGCATCCACGGCGGCCACGCAGTCGGCAGGGGTCGCGGCTGCGGCCACCGTGGTCTCGGTGGGGTCCAGGGGGTTGTGGCGGTGGAAGCAGGCGCCGCCGGTCGCGGGCAACGCTTTGCCGTCAATCAGAAGGTGGACAGGTTTCATGGGAATGGGTGGAACAGAAATTGACCGCCGGGCTTGCGGGCGTGCAAGGGTCGTGGCGACACGGGAGGGATCACCGATGGGTCAGGAGTCGGCTGTGAAACCGGAGGCCTTGATGATGGGACCCCAGTGCGCGAGATCGTCCTGTCCCCGCTGGGCCAGTTCCTGGGGCGTGGTCCAGGTCGGTTCCAGGAAGTTGCTGCGCATGGCCTTCTGGTAGACCGCTCCTTCCTGCACTTCCTTGGTGATCGCGGAGAGCCGCTGCACGACCTCGGGCGCGGCCTGACCGGCCACATAAAGACCAAACCAGTCGTCGCGATCCAGCCCCTTGATGCCCTGCTCCACGAAGGTGGGCACCGACGGAGCGAACACGGAGCGCTTGCTTCCTGAAACCGCAAGGATGCGCAGCCGCTGTGCCTCGGCCGGTTTGACCAGGTCACCGAGCGTCAGCGACAGCGAGGCGATGGCCCCACCGAACAAATCGTTCAGCGCCGGCGCTCCGCCCCGGTAGGCCACATGGGTCAGACCGAGGTTGAGGCTGCGGCCGAGCCAGTCGCCGATGAAGTGCGGCGGCGCGCCCGCAGCGGGTGATCCGAAGGCGATGGTGCCTGATTGGCCCTTGGCCCAGGCTGCAAACCCGGCGATGTCGCGCACCTGTGAGGGCACGGCCGGTCCGACGGCGAAGCCGAAGGTCACCGAGTGGGTCATCGTGATGGGCGTGAGGTCCTTGACCGGGTCGTAGTTGAGCTTGCGATAGGTGTGGGGATTGGTGGCCACCATGCCCGCCGGCGACAGCAGCAATGTCAGGCCATCGGGCGGCAGCTGACGTGCGGCGTCCAGGGCAATGCGGCTGCCCGCGCCGGGCCGGTTCTCGACGACGACGGCCGCCGCCAGTTTGCCGGTGAGGCCTTCGGCGAGGCGCCGTGCCACATAGTCGGGTGATCCGCCGGGAGGGAAGCCGACGATGATTCGGGCCAGTGGTGGCAAGGCCTGCGCGCGCAGCGGCGGAAACGCCAGCCCCAGGGTGGCCGCCGCGGCGGCGGTCATCACACCGCGCCGATTCAAGGGTTGAGAGGGAGTGGTCATGGTCAGTCTCCTGCGATCAGAACGTGTGCCGGATGCCCGTGACGTAGCTCTTGGCCGTTCCAGTCGACACCTTGTCGGTGCCGACCATCAGGTACAGCTGCGTGCGGCGCGAGAGCGGATGCAGATAGCCCGCGCTGGTGGTGGTGCGTTTGCCACTTGCCGCACCGGAGGTCTTGCCCTCGGCCCAGGCCAGCTGCACCTGCCCTGTCCCCACGGGCGCCGTCAGCCCGATGTGAGGCGTCCTGATCTTGATGTTGCCCAGCTTGTCCTTGAAGTCGGTGTACTGTGCAAACAGCGTCACCACCTTCAGGTCGTAGTGCGCACCCAGCATCACAAACTGTTCATCCAGCGCGCCGGCCGGATCGGGCGACGGCACGTGCTGCACGCGGGCGCCGGCCAAAGCGAGCAGCAGCGGACCGGCCCGGTGGACGACGCTGCCGTTGAGGTTGTTGCCCGAGCCGGTCCCTTCGGACGCCTGCACGTTGACCGTGACCACCGTGCCGGCCAGCATCGGCGACGAGTAGCTCAGCGAGTTGCTCAGCCCCGTGTCCTGTGCCATGTAGCCGCGGGTGCTGCCGTTGTACTGCTGGCGGAACGAGGGCGAAAACAGCGAGTTGCTGCCCATGGCGCTGGTGAACACGTTGGCAAGCCAGGACGGGTTGGTGTTGTTGCCCAGGCGCAGTTCACCGAAGCCGCCTTCGAGGCCCACCCAGGCCGCACGCGACCAGAGCGGATCCTGCGGAGGTCCCGGGGGATTGAAGCGCCCCGACGCACCGGTGTCGGCGCGCAGGAACGACTCCAGCTGGAACTTGGCCTTCAGCCCGTCCCCCAGATCTTCCGTGCCACGCAAGCCGAAGTAGCTGGTCTGCACGCCGCCGTTGTGCACGCCATTCACACTGGTGACGGGCGCATTGGGTGGACCGGGTGGCTGCGACGACAGCTTGCCGACGGCGAGGTCCATCGTGCCGTAGAACGACAGCGGTGTCGTCTGGGCCTGGGCGGTCGCATTCATGAAGCCGACGGCGACCAGTGTCGCCAGTGCAAGTCGTTGACTCATGGTTGTTGTCTCCTGGATGCCGGCCAGCGCCGGCTTGGTTGAAAAAATCAAACGAACGACTCCAGCATCGCCAGCGGCGTCGGCGGACGCGGAATGCGGAACCTGATCGGCTTCCAGTCGGCCGCCGCGGGACGCTCCAGGCACTGGGTCAGCCATGCGTTCAGCGCGGGCCATTCGTCCAGCGTCATGCCCGACAGCGGCACCAGCGTCATGACGGAAGAGACGTTGAGATCGGCGACCGTGAACCGGTCACCAAGCAGGAACGGCTGCTCGCGCAGATGGGCGTCGAGCACCTTGAACGGACGACCGAGCTTGCGCTTCATCGCCTCCGCCTCCTGCGCATTGCGCTCGCCCTCCGCGAAGAGGAACAGGTTGGCCGCGGTCAGCAGCAGGGGTTTTTCGATCTCGGTCAGCACCCAGAGGGTCCATTGCGTCGCCAGCGCGTCCTCCCGCAGATCGGACGGCGCCAGCGGCCCGCCGTACTTGCGCGCCAGGTACAGGTTGATGGCCAACGACTCGAACAACACCAGGTCACCATCCTTCAAGGCCGGCACCCGGCCATTGGGGTTGATGCGCAGGTACTCGGGCGTGCGGGTGCTGCCGTCCAGAAAGTGCGTCGGCACATGCTCGAAGGGCATTTCCAGCTCCTTGAGCATCCACGCCACGCGGTGGGCGCGCGACCGGAGGTCGCCATAGAGAGTGATCATGTGGGTCTCCTGGAAGCGCCACCGGCCTGACGCTCCTGTTGAACAAGCTGGTCGAGCACACGGCGCGATCGCACAGCGGCTGCGTCTCCGGGCAGCAGGATGGGCTTGAGGTCCCAGAATTCGGCATCGCCCATCACACGCTGCTGCGCCTCCAGCATGGGCAGGTCTTCGGTCTCGAAGGGCAGTCGCAGAAACCGCACCATCTCGGCCACGATCTGCGCCCCTTCGGGGCCAGCAGCGTGTGGCACGCTGGTACCGAACCAGTAGTGGGTGGTCCGCTGCGTCTCCGGTGTGAAGATGTGCTGGAACAGCCGCACCTTGCCCTGGGTCCGTGGTTCGGGGGTGCCGGCGGGCGCGAAACCCACCTGCAGTTCCATCACGCCCGGCGGGTCCCAGCGCACATCCAGCCAGCGGTCGACGCGGGTGCCGGGATCCAGGCGGTTGCGCGCCTCCAGCTCCGGCGACAGTCGTTCGTCGCGGGCCAGCCGGTACGACCACACACGGCGCCCCTCCTGAATCACACTCGTCTCGGCGTTCTTGTCCGTCCCGCCGCCCAAGGTGCCCGGGTGGAGGTAGTCGATGTGGCTGAGGTCCATGATGTTGTCCACCTCGAGCTGGTAGTGCGCCCGGGCGAGCAGGTAGTCCTTGCCCACATGGTGTGTGGCCGGGTCCATGGACTCGAAGCGGGGGATGTCCTTCGGGTCGGCACGTTCGCTGTCGCCCATCCAGATCCACACCAGGCTGTCGCGCTCCACCACCGGGTAGGCCCGCACCCTTGCTGCGGAGGGAATCGACCCGTTGCCATGGGGGTTGTGCATGCACTTGCCATCGGTGCCGAATTCGAGGCCGTGGTAGGCACAGCGGATCGCTTCGCCGCACACCGTCCCCATGTGCAACGGGGCGAAACGGTGCGGGCAGCGGTCCTCCAGCGCATGGACCGATCCGCCGGCCCCGCGGTACAGCACCACGCGCTGATCCAGCAGCACGCGGCCCAGCGGTCGCTCGGCGCTGATTTCGTGGTCCCAGGCCGCGACGTACCAGCAGTTCATCAGGTAGTCCATGGGGCCCCCCTTACGCGAAGGCGGCCTGGTCGGCGTCGGCGTGCCCGCGCAGCTGCGCGCGCAGCCGCAGCATGAGCACCACCGCCACCGAGGACACGGCGCCGGCCGCCCAGCCCAGGCCCTGGTAGCCGAAACCCGACACGATGAAGCCGCCCACGGCCGGCCCCAGACACGAGCCCATCATCATCATCGCGGGCGTCGCGCTGGTGGCCCGGCCGCTGGGGTCCAGCCGGGAGAGCAGGCCGAACAGGAAGGTGTGAGTGAAGATCACCATGGAGACGTACAGCACCACGGCCAACGCGTACGGTGGGAACGCCAGAGCGCTCGACAGGGTGATCGCCAGCAGCGCCTGCCCGACAGGCCCTGCAAGGCCCACCGCCAGGGGTGAAACACGGTGCTGCATCCAGGCCGCCAGCGGACCGGGCAGCAGGTTGACAAAGCCGAGCGTCACCAGCACGGCCTGGACGTCGCCGGCGCCAAAGCCACGCGCCGCACCGATGCGCTCGACAAAGGCAAACACCATCGACTGGTTCAAGGTGAGGCAGATCACCACGGCGATCGGCATCCAGATCAACCCGCTGCGGCGCCCTTGGCCGGCGTCCGCAGACAGCGGCTGCTCCGCATCACCGACGTCAGGAAACCCGACCAGACACGCCAGGGCTCCCAGGCCCATCGCGGCGGCGAACACGAGAAACAGCACCGAGGCACCGTGCAGAACCACCATGCCGGGCACGGCAGCGAACACCGCGATGCCCAGAACCGCCACGGCCAGATTGACCATGCCGAACAGCCGATGGGGGTTGTCGGTGCGACCGATGGCGCCGTGCACCAGCGAAAGCCCACACCCGGCCCCAAGTCCGGCCATCGCGTGCAAGGGCGCAAGCATGCCGAAGCTCGCACCGTCAATGGGCTGCAAGGCCATGAGCAGGAAACAGACAGCGGCGACTGTGAAGCCAGCCACAGTGACGAGACGCCGTGGAATCCGGTTGAACAGGGGGGCGAGCACCGCACTGGCGATCACCACACCGAGCAGGAACAGCGTCACCGTGATGCCCGCGTGCTGCGGACTGAACCGGTAGTGCTGCATCAGTCCGCCGATCCACAGCGGCAGCGCCACCATGTCGATCATTCCGGCCATGTGGCCAATCGTCAAAGCGGCCTTGCCGCCGACGCCGATGGGATTTGACACTGTTGTCTCCTTTGAAAATCCGATTCGAGAAGGCCGCTCTTCAAACGGCGACCACCTACAGATCCAGCACCAGGCGACCCGACACACTGCGAGAGCAGCACGGCGTGAACCGGTCGTTCGCCGCCTGCTCGTCGGGCGTGAGGTACATGTCCCGGTGTTCGGGGATGCCTTCGATCACACGCGTGACGCACGCGCCACAGACGCCTTGCTCACACGAAAAGGGCACCTCGATGCCTGCTTCCGCCAGTGCCTGCAACACGGTCTTGTCCGGCGGCACGGTGACGATCGCCCCGTGGCGGGCAGCGACCACCTCGAACCCACCGTTGGGCCCGCATGGCTGGACGGACGCGCCGAAGTACTCGCGGTGCAGATGCGATTCGGGCCAATCGCGCGCCCGCGCGGCGCCGAGCACCGCGTCCATGAACCCGCTGGGACCGCACACATACAGGTGCGTGCCGGGCTGAGGCCCCTGCAGTTGTGTGGTCACGTCGAACCGCTGGGCCGGCTCGCCGTCGTCGAAGTGGAAGCGCACCTTTGTGGCGTAGGGTGCGGTCGAGATGCGGTGGAAGAAAGCGGTCCGCTGCCTGGAGCGGGCGCAGTAGTGCATCTCGAACTCGGCCCCGACCGCGTGCAGATGCTCGGTCATGGACAGGACCGGCGTGACGCCGATCCCCGCGGCCAGCAGAAGGCTGCGGCCTCCCGCTGACGCGAGTGGGAAGTGGTTCCTGGGCGCACTGATGCTCAGCAGGTCGCCGGTCTTCACCCGTTCGTGCATGGAGGCCGATCCACCCCGGCTGGCAGGCTCGCGCTGCACCGCGATGAGGTAGCGATGCCGCTCCGACGGGTTGTTGCACAGGGAGTACTGGCGCACAGGACCACCGGGCGGCGTCACGTCGATGTGGGCTCCGGCAGTGAAGGCGGGCAGAGAGCCGCCATTCGCATCGACCAGCTCAAAGCTGCGGATGCCCTGCGCCTCGTCCGTGACGGCGCTGACTTTCACCATGAGCGCAGCACCCACGGGGGTCATCGGTGCGATGCGTTCTGGCGTCAATGAAGCGTGCAAAGCGCTGTCTCCTGGTCTGATGAATGAACAGGGAGCGCACTGTAGGGACGCGCAGCTACATCAAAAAACAGTTTCTGGTCATGATCTACATCAACCGAAGCAATACCTAGGGAAACCCCTTGGTGATGGCCGGCCACGGGCCGTCGCGCAGGACAGCGCTACGCCGGGGTCGACTCCCCGGAGTGCGCGGGAAACAGCCTGCGAAAGGCGCCACGCAGCCACTGGTGCGCAATGTCCTTGTGCACCCGGCGGTGCCAGAACTGGTGAATCTCGATGGCCGGCACCTTCAGTGGCGTTGGGAGCACGCGGATGTGGCCGTAGCGCACACACACGTCCGCCAGGTCGCGCGGCACGGTGGCGATCAGGTCGCTGGTGGAGATGATGGGCAACAGACTCATGAAGTGGGCCACTTCCAGCCGCACGCGGCGGTGAATGCCCCTGGCCTGCAGGTACTGCTCAAACACGTGCTCGCGTCCCTCGGGCCGCACGGTTGCATGGTCGGCCGCCATGAACTGCTTGAGCGAAAGCCGCTCACCAATCACCGGGTGGTCGCGCCTGACCATGCACACGTGATCGTTGCGAAACAGGCGCTGGACAAACAGCCCCTCCCGCTGCAGATCGGGAAAGTAGCCCACGGCCAGGTCCACCGCGCCAGTCTCCAGGGCCTCGTAGGCTGCGTGGCGCGGCATGGACAGCACCCGGATGTTCACCCCGGGTGCCTCCGCCGCCAGAAGTGAGAGCAGGCGCGGGATGTTGTTGCTCTCGCCGATGTCCGGGGTGAGGATGCAGAACGTCCGGGTCGACGTGGCCGGGTCGAACGCCTGGGTCAGCAGCACCTCGCCCTGGACGATCTCCAGCGCCTGGCGCACTGGCGCCACCAGCTGCGCGGCACGTGGCGTCGGCCGCATTTCGGCCCCGGTCTTCACAAACAGCGGGTCGCCCAGCAGCAGACGCAACCGGGCCAGGGCGGCGCTCATCGCCGGCTGGCTCAGCCCGATCGACTCCCCCGCGCGGGTCACGCTGCGGTGCTGCGCCAGGGCGCTGAAAACGATCAGGAGGTTGAGGTCGAAACCACGCAAATCCATGCCATGGATTCTAGGTATTTGTGGAATCGCCTTGATGGATGTCAAACATCCCGGGAGACTTCGCGGCCTCATGAGCCACCTTTCACCCTGCTCTTCCTGCGGCGTCGACGTGCACGCGCACATCGTGCCGGAGCACCTGCCGCACTACCTGAAAAACAAGGTGGCGCCGGCCAGTTGGCCGTCCATGGCGCCCGCCCACGAATGCCACCGCCACGTGATGATCGCCGGCAGCGTCTACCGCACCGTGTCGGACAAATGCTGGAGCGTGCCAAAACGGCTGGACGACATGCAGGCCATGGGCCTGGCGACCCAGGCCATCTCGCCGATGCCGGAGTTGCTGTCCTACTGGATGGAGGCACCCGACGCGCAGTTGCTGTTGCGTTACCTGAACGAACAGATCGCCGAGATGGTGGCGCGCTCGGGCCGGCGGCTGGTGGGCCTGGGCGCGGTGCCGCTGCAGGACCTGGACCTGGCCATCGCCGAACTGCACCACGTGGTGCAGACACTCGGTTTTGCCGGCGTCGAGATCGGCAGCAACATCAACGGCGTGGTGATCGGCGACCGCCGCTTCGACCCGTTCTTTGCCGCCTGCGAATCACTGGGCGCCGCCGTGTTCGTGCACGCCATCAAGCCGGCCGGCATGGACCGCCTCGTCGGCCCGGCGCCGCTGCAGCAGGTACTGGCCTACCCGACCGACGTCGGACTGGCGGCCGCCTCCTGCATCACCAGCAACCTGATCGAACGCCACCCCCGCCTGCGGCTGGCATTCAGCCACGGCGGCGGCACCCTGCCGTCGCTGCTGCCCCGCCTGCAACAAGGCTGGCAGGTGTTCCCCAAGCTGAAGGAAGCGATCGAAACGTCTCCCGTCGACCAGGCTAGGCGGCTGCACTACGACACCCTGGTGTTCGACACGCCCACGCTGGCGCATCTGGTTCAGGTGTTTGGCGCATCGCAACTGATGGTGGGCACCGACTACCCCTTCAACTTCCACGACCGCCATCCCGTTCAACGGATCGAAGCCGCCGGCTTCGACACCGAAACGGCGCAGGCGCTGATCCACCGCAACGCCGAGCGCTTCCTCGGTCTGAGAGACACCCCATGAACACCTCCTTCATCGAGTCCTTGCGCAGCGTGGCGCTGTTCACACCCGACCTGGTCAAGGCCACGCGTTTCTACACCGAGGTCTGGCGCCTGGACGTGGTCGAAGCCCGCGACGACGCGGTCTATCTGCGCGCCACAGGTGACGCGCACCATGTGCTGTCCCTGCACCGTGGTGCGCAGGCCGGGCTGCGGGACGTGACGTTCCGCGCGCGCAGCGAAGACGCTTTGCGACACATCGCCCAGGCCGCTGTGGACGCCGGCGGCACGGTGCTGCGAGCCTTTGCGCCGGTGGACGAACCCGGAGGCGGCGTGGGCGTGACGGTGCGCGACCCGGACGGCCGCGTGCTGCGTGTGGTGCACGGCGACGCCCGCCACACCGACGCGCGCGAGGAGACAGACCACCCGATCCGCCTGGCCCACGTGGTGCTGAACAGCCGTGATGTGCCATCCAGTCAGGCGTTCTTCGAACGAGCGCTCGGGTGCCAGTTGTCCGACCGCACCCGGATCATGGCCTTCATGAACGTCAACCGCGATCACCACAGCATCGCACTGGGCGACGCCGACAACAACGCGCTCAACCACATCGCCTTCCTGATGCCGGACATCGATTCGGTGATGCGCGGCGGCGGCCGCATGCGGGACGCCGGCTACGCCATCGAGTGGGGTCCGGGCCGGCACGGCCCCGGCAACAACGCCTTCAACTACTTCATCGGCCCCGACGGCGTGGTCATCGAATACACCGCCGAGGTCGAACAGATCGACGACAGCTACCGGGTCGGCAGCCCGTCCGACTGGGTCTGGCCGCCGGGCCGGATCGACCGGTGGGGCATCTCGGCGCCCCCCAGTGCAAGCCTGAAGCAGGCCCAGCGCAGCATTCATTTCATCCAGGAGAACCAGACATGAAACTCACCACCTACCTTCGCGACGGGCAAGCCCGGCTCGGCCTGATCGACGGCGCATCCGTCATCGATGTGCAGGACGCACAGCCCCAGGTGCCCAGCGACCTGCGCCAGGCGCTGCTGGCCGGTCACGACCTGATCGCGCTGGCCCCGGCGATCCTCGCATCGTCCGCACCCCGCATGCCCCTGGCCTCGCTCACGCTGGCGCCGCTGGTGCCCGAACCGGGCAAGATCGTTTGCCTGGGTCTGAACTATTTCGACCACGCCAAAGAAGGTGGGCGAGAGAAGCCGGAATACCCCTGGTTTTTCTTCCGCGGTGCCAGCTCGCTGCTCGCCCACGGCGCCCCCGCCCTGAAGCCGCGCGTGTCCGAGAAGCTGGACTACGAAGCCGAGCTGGCGGTGGTGATCGGTCGCCGCGGCAAACATGTTCCCAAAGACAAGGCGCTCGACCTGGTGTTCGGCTACGCTTGCTTCAACGACGTCTCCGTGCGCGACTACCAGAAGCGCACGCCACAGTGGACCATTGGCAAGAACTTCGACGCCACGGGCGGCTTCGGCCCCATGCTGGTGACGGCCGACGAGCTGCCGCCCGGCGCCGAAGGCCTGCACATCCAGGGCCGGTTGAACGGGCGTGTCATGCAGGACGCGAACACGCGCGACATGATCTGGGGCGTGGCCGAGACCATTGCCCTGCTGACCGAGTGCCTGACGCTGGAGCCCGGCGACGTGATCGTGATGGGCACCCCGGCCGGGGTGGGTCAGAGCCGGACACCGCCGGTGTGGATGAAGGCTGGTGACGTGTTCGAGGTGGAGATCGACAGCCTAGGCACCCTGACCAACCCCATCGTCGACGAGGTCTGACATGGCGGGCGCAATGGAGCAACGCGACGTGTACGACGTCGCGCTGGTGGGCTTCGGCCCGACGGGTGCGGTGGCTGCGGCCCTGCTCGGCGGCATGGGGCTGCGTGTGTGGGTGGGCGACCGGCTGCACGGGGTGTACGACAAGCCACGCGCCATCGCGCTGGACCACGAGATCCTGCGCGTGTTCCAGCAGATCGGCGTGGTGGACGCGGTCATGCCGCACGTGGAGCCCTTCACGCCCTCCGAGTACTACGGCGTGGACGGCCAGCTCATCAAGCGCATGACCATGATCGACCCACCCTATCCGCTGGGCTACACGCCGTCGAACGTGTTCACACAGCCTCCGGTGGAGGCCGCGCTGCGCGAGCGAGTGGCCAGCCTGTCCAACGTCGTCGTGGAGCTGGGCGTGGAGGTGAACGACCTCGCGCAGGACAGCGACGGTGTCACGCTGCAGCTTCAGCGGGAGGATGGCTCGTCCGCGGGCGTTCGTGCCCGCTGTGTCATTGGCTGCGACGGCGCCTCCAGCACGGTGCGCCGGCTGGTCGACATCGCCCTGGAAGACCTGGTGTTCGACGAACCCTGGCTGGTGGTCGATGTGCTCGTCAACGAGTCTGGGCTCAAGAAGTTGCCCACGACCAGTGTCCAGTACTGCAACCCCGAGCGTCCCACGTCTCTGGTCATCGGCCCCCACAACCACCGGCGCTGGGAGATCTCGCTCAAACCGGGCGAGGACCCCAGGGAGGTCGCCACCCCAGAGGGCACCTGGCGGCTGCTCGCGCCCTGGATCGGTCCGCAGGACGGCGAGCTGTGGCGCCAGGCAAGCTACCGCTTTCACGCGCTGGTCGCCGAGCGCTGGCGCGTGGGGCGCGTGTTCGTTGCCGGGGACGCTGCGCACCAGCAACCCCCCTTCCTGGGACAGGGCATGTGCCAGGGCGTGCGCGATGTGGCCAACCTCTGCTGGAAGCTGGCCGCGGTGCTCCGGGGCGATGTGAAAGGTCAGGCCGCTGAAGCGCTGCTGGACAGCTACGGCGAAGAACGCAAGGCCCATGTGAGGGAACTGACCTCACGCATCAAAGGCATCGGCGCTGTGATCTGCGAACGCGACCTGGAGCGGGCGCGACAGCGCGACGCGAAGCTGCTGGCCGATGCCGGCGGCATGGTCAAGGACACCCCGCGCCAGGACGTGATCCCCCCACTCGCTGGCGGCCTGCTGTCGGGCACGCCTCACCCGGTGGTCGGCACGCTGTTTCCGCAGCCCCGGGTGTTGCGCGACGGGCAGCCGGTGCTGCTCGATCACATCACCGGCACCGGCTGGCGCCTTGCGCTGCGGGCCGATGTGCCTCCGCCGGCCGCTCACCATGGACTCACGCTCATCCGCGTGGACGACGGCCTGAAGGAAACCGAGGGCGTGCTCCAGGACTGGATGCAGCGTCACCAGTGCGCAGCCGTTCTGGTGCGGCCCGACCACTGCGTCTTCGGCGCCGCGAAAGACGCAGCGCAACTCGACAGCCTGCTGAACGAATGGAGGGCACGACTGACATAGCGCTTTCTGACCATCCCCCTTTGCCTGGAATGACTGAACAACGACTCGGAGACAAACACCATGCTGAAAAGAACCTTCCTCGCCTCATTGATGGTCCTGCTCGCCACGCCGGCGGCGTGGGCACAAAGCCCCTGGCCCGACAAACCCGTGAAGTTCATCCTGTCGCAGCCGGCGGGATCGGGCCCCGACAACGTGGCGAGACTGCTGGGCGAACGCCTGGGCAAACAATGGGGACAGTCCGTCGTCATCGACAACAAGCCGGGCGGTCAGAACACCATCGGTGCGCAGGCCGCCGCCAAGGCGCCCGCCGACGGGCACAACTTCTACTTCGCCACCACCGCTGCGCTGGTCACCAACAGCTACCTGTTCAAGCAGCTGCCCTACGACCCGCAGAAGGACTTTGTGCCAGTGACCTTCGTCGCACGCAGTCCGTTCGCGATTCTGGTGAGGTCGGATTCACCGGTGCGCACGGTCGATGAACTGGTGGCCCGCTCCAGGGACATGGGCGGTCAGTACACCCTGGGCAACGAAGGCGCCCGCACCTTCGGCGGCATGATCGCCCGGCTTTTCAACGCGCGCTCCAAGGCCGGCGCCAACCTGGTCTCGTACGCCTCCAACGGCGCGTCCGTTCAGGACCTGCTGGGTGGCCATGTGCAGGCCATCGTGGCCGATGTGGCGTCCACCGCAGCGCTGGTGAAGCAGGGACGGCTGCGCATGCTTGCGGTCACCTCTCCCCAGCCGGTCCCCGGTTTCGAATCGGTCCCCATGCTGGCCAGCCAGTACCCGGGGCTTGATCTGGTGGGCTGGTTTGCGCTGGTGGCGCCCGCAGGCACGCCCCGACCGGTCATCGAACGGGTGGGCAAGGACCTGAACGTGGTCCTGAGCGACACCGACGTGGTTCAGCGCATGGCGGCGCTGGGCCCTGTCGCCGTGCCGGGCTGGTCGCCGGACCAACTCGGGACCTTCCTGCAGGAGGAGCATGCCCGCTGGGGCGCGCTCGCCAAGGAGATCGGCGTCCTGCCCGAATGACACCGCCTTTTTCTACCTGACCAACGAGCACGCACCATGCCCCTGACCCTGAACCAGACCAACCAGATCATTCACGCCGCACTGGCACTCTCTGCGCAGAAAGGCTACCGGCCGATGGCCGTGGTCGTTCTGGACGACAGCGGTCACCTCAAGGCGGCTCAGCGGCAGGACGGTGCCAGCATGTTCCGTGTGGACATCGCCACTGGCAAGGCCTGGGCGGCCGTGGCCATGGGCGCCTCTTCCCGCGTGCTCACCAAGCGCGCGACCGACATGCCCGCCTTCTTCGGTGCCTTGGCTGCCACCGGCCAGGGCAAATTCATCCCGCAAACCGGCGCGGTGCTGATCAAGGACGACAACGGTGCAGTGCTCGGTGCGGTCGGCGCCAGCGGTGGGACCGGCGACGAAGACGAGGAAATCTGCATGGCGGGTGTCACATCGGCGGGACTGCAACCCGGCTGACCCGGGCGCGCCAGCTCAGCCCGTGAAGCCAGCTCAGCCCGTGAAGGAACCGTCCGGGATTGAGCGGTGGTCCAGCCGCGCGGCCACCATCTGAACCTGTTCACGCAACCACGCGTGCGCAGGGTCGTTCTGCAGGTGGCGCGGCCAGGCCATGGTCTCGACCAGCGGAGGAACATCCACCGGCACCTCCAGCATGCGCAGCGGCAGGTGCCGCACCGCGTGCTCCGCCAGCCGCCGGTGCAAAGTGGCCACGCGCTGGGTTCCCACCACCAGCAGCGGCAACGTGCTGAAGTTGTCGACCGAGCATTCGATGCGGCGCTGTCGGCCATAGCGAGGCTGGAACCACTCCTCGAACATCACGGCTCTGGCGTCCTCCCCCAGTCGCACGACCACATGCCCCAGCGCCATGTACTGTTCGAACGTGAGCGACTCACCCACCGAGGGATGACCGGACCACACCAGGCAGACATGGGTGTCCCTGAACAGCGGTGTGCTGGGATGGGTGAACTGGGTCAGATACGGCTCCGGCATCACGATCAGGTCAAGCTCCCCACGATCGAACACCTCGGCGAAGTCCCTGGGAGGTCTGCGCAACTCGATCGACACATGGGGCGCCTGTTCGGCGATGTGCCGAATCACGTCCGCCATGAGCACCGTGGTCACGTAGTCCGAGGCACACAGCGTGAACCTTCGGTGTTCGGTCTGTGGGTCGAACGCCGGCCGGCGTGAGAGCGCTGCGCGCACCTGCAGGAGGGCCTCGCGCACGGGCTCGACCAGGGTCTGCGCCAGCGGGGTCAGCGTCATCCGCCGTCCGACCGGCACCAGCAACTCATCGCCAAAGTGTTCCCGCAGGCGCTTGAGCGCCGCGCTGGCACCGGACTGGCCAATGTGCAGCCGTTCGCTGGCCTTGGTGACGTTTCGCTCCTCCAGCAGGGTGTCCAGGATGACCAGCAGGTTCAAATCGAATCGTTCAAAGCGCATGGACGGCTGCCGCGCGCAGAAATGCGCTGGTGCAAGTGAGGAATAACACCCAACGATGGTGTCACGAATTCGGCCCAGCGCGCAGCGAGATTTCCCTACACGACCCCGGCCTGTTGCCTGCCGGAAATGATTGGTTGGTCTGGTTGTCAGCCGCTCAAGAGCGTGCGGCTCTCCAACCGCCCAGGTCGCAGCGAGTAGCGCGTCAGCGCGTCCAGCACCTCCACCTCCGCCTTCGCACGCCTCGACCCATAGACTTCCGCCTGCAGCCACGACTGTTCCGCCTCCAGCGCCTCGTCGCTCCGCAAGGTACAAGACCACACCCGCGCCGCCGCGTCCCAGCGGTAGTTGCGGGCCTTGAGCAGATCCTTGCTCTCGAACGGTGCAGCCACGGCCCGCAGCCGGTAGCTCGGTTGCCCGGCGGCAGCGATCAGACGACCCAGTCCCGTGCCGCCACCATCGGCCTGCGGGCTGGCAAGCACCTGCAGCAGCGCGTGGCAGTCCACCAGGGCCCGGTGCGCGTCGTAAAACCAGCCCCGGTCCTGCGCCAGCGCGCTGAGCTTGGCCGATTCGGCGCCCAGCGCCTTCCAGTCGATGTCGGCGAATGAGCAGGCCCAGGGCTTGTGGGCAAAACCCGGAAAGCGGGCCTCGACAAAGGGCCGGTCGAAACCGGCGTTGTGGGCGATCACCAGGTCGGCGCTGTCGATCAGTGCCTGCACGCGGTCGTCGTCCAGGCGCTGGCCGCGCACCATGTCGTCGTCGATGCCCGTGACCTGTTTTGCCACCTCCGGAATGGGCATGCCCGGATCTTCAAAACCCTCGAAGGTCTCCACCGGACCAAAGGGCCGGCCGGTGGCTGCGTCCACCTGCACCAGCAGCAGGGCCAGTTCGATGATCCGGTCGCTGGCGTGCGACAGGCCGGTGGTTTCGGTGTCAAGGACGAGCACTCGCACAGTGGCGTGCGCAGCGGCGTCGATTCCCGCTGGATCAAGCGGTCCGTGGTCCAGCACCGGCACCAGACGGCGCAGCACCTTGAAGTCGGGGTGCTGCTCCAGCTGCCGGGCCATGTCTTCGGGGGTGAGCAGCCGGGCCGCGTCGGCCACGGCGGGCGGGGCGTTGCGCCCCTGCGGCGGCTCGAATTCGAAACTGAGCTGGCTCATGTGGGAAGGCCACTCATCGGGCCGCGGGTCATGAAGAACCCACGCAAGTCATGGAGGTGGCGCGGCTGGCGGGGATCGAACCCACGACCCTTGGCTTCGGAGGCCGAAAAACCATCCGGTATGTCGGATGGTTTCAGCAGGTGCATTGCAACATCAATGGGTGTCTTTAGAGGAGGAAATGGTCGAACTCAACGCAAGAGCCGGGACACCGTTGAGTCGAACAACACCGAACAGTGTCCAGTTTATGCGGAGCGGCTCAGCTTGTCCGTGTATGCAACTCTTGCATCGCATGACCATCGGTCCAACTGCACACACGGCCCCCGGACGCGAACCCGAGCGCTGGCATCAAAGGCAATAGGTCAAACCCTCAAAAGCCGCATAACTCAGTCCAGTCGCAGCATGTGCTCGGCAACTTGTCTACGCCCCAGATAGACATATTCCCTCCGTTGCTGCCCAGGCGTCTCTCGAACCAGCAGGTTTCCGGATTTCGCATACACAGAATAGGTTGTCTGCCCACCAACGACCGACTTCACCCGGCTTCCAATCCCATCATAAAGATAGTCAACCTGTTGCCCGGCCACACCGCAATCCACACAACGGATTCGGTTGGAACGATCAAACCCCAGGGGACGCCCCCACCCTCCAATCATGTTTCCAGACTGATCGTAGCTCAAGCTGCGAATCGCGTTGCCGGCAGTTCTGACCGAAGTCATCCGACCAGTCGAATCTTCAAACAGAAACTCGATTGAGTCCGTCGAATTCGCCGCACTCCTGACTTCCGTCAAATCACCGCGACTGCTGTATTTAAATTCCTTGACCACACCAGTAGAAAGTTGCTCGCGCTCAATTCGGGATGCGCTGTCATACACATAGCTTCTCGAATAGGCAGGATCGATCGAATCAAGAATGCTTTTCAGGTTGCCAAGGCCGTCATATGAAAACGAACTGTCAGAAACGTCAGACCCGGTCGATCTGGAAAGACGCAAACGAGAAGGGAACTGTCTGTTATTGAGCGTCGTTGACGCGACGGTTCCATTGGCATAGTGAACCGCTTCCGGGACCCCACTGGCGTGGTAAGTAACCTGGGTAGCGTATGGGAGGACGGCGCCCGCCCGACCCAGGGAATCTGGTTGATAAGAAACCTCACGCCCCGAGGGATAGGTGATCCGGGTCAGTGCATCGTTCTCGTTGTAGCCGTATGCAATGGCGAACTCCCTGCCATCAACCGTCATCGACTCCCTCACCAATCGGTCCTCGTTGTCGTATTCGTATGTCCTCGACACATCCCCCGCCACCACGGACTCAATCTGGTCATTTCTGTTGTAGGTATTCACCACGTCTGCAGCACGAGGCACCGCGGGGTTCTCTGAGGCTGGATAGCCTATGGTCCTCACACGATTTCTTCCGTCGTAGGTGAATGTCACAGCCGGTTGTGTACCCACCTGCCTGGAGATCATGTTCCCATTGGCATCGCGCCCGAAAATCGTTGGCCGCAATGCACCCGACTCACCTGAAGCTGAGCCCACCTCTGGTTCTGAAATGGATGTCAGGTAATACCGTGAGTCATAACCGTACTCCCTGGTCAGCCCCCCCATGGTGGCCCTGACCATTTGGCCTTTTGCGTTTCTCGCAATGGTCGCGCTGAGTAATGTGTCTCCCACAGGCGAACGAACCACTTTCCCAATAAGCTCTTTCTGCTCAGAAATCCCAAACATCCGATACCTGAGAACATGTACGTTCCTGTTGGCATCTGTGCGGTACTCCATCAAGCCAGAGTACGTGACACCCTCATCGGCTTCTGAATTCAAGAGATCAGGGGATGACGCATGAAGCAGACCAATAACTCTTCCCAAGGCATCGTACTTAGTCCCTGTGCCCTTTGAACTGTTGGGATAGGACTCGAAGACTTTCCGTCCCAGCGCGTCGTGACCATAGTCCACCGCAATGGACTCTCCTGCACTTCCCGTGACGAGTCGCCTGACAGGGCGCCCCAATCCGTCGGTGGTCAACACCTCCGTCATGCCCCCACGCGACGCGGTTTTCGTGTTGTCTCCATACTCAACGGTGACGCTGTTCGAGGCCAGCTTGTCGATCCGAGTGACGCGCCCCAAGGCGTCGTACGAAAAATGTGTGGTGAAACCTCTCCCGTTGGTTTCCGAAGCCACGTTCCCGGCATCGTCCACCGTGCGTGTGATCGACACACCTTCTGGTTGACTCTCAGTCTGCGCCACACCCCGCTTGTAGTTGCTGAAGCTCGTCACATTGCCGTTGGGGTCGGTGGTGGAAGCCACATCGCCAGTCGGATGATAGGTGAAGCTGGTTTGCACGCCGGCGTCTGTCTGGGTTCGCATATTCCCGGACCCATCAAAAGTACGCGCAATCGAATAGCTTTCAGCAATGGTGTTGTTTGGCCCACCGATGCTGACCACCTCGGACGCCACATTCCGAAGCAACCATTTGCTCCGATCAATGGCATAGGTCAGATTCCGCTGCCTGGTGTGGGTCAATCCACCACCAATTGCATTTTCAACGACGATGGCCGGGTTTCCGAAACCATCCAAATCCAATCTTGCAACCTCGTATATTTCATCCTCAGTGCTTCTTTCATCCAACCGTTTACGGAAATGTATCTCTAGCACCGGCGCTTCAACCCCACGCGGCAAGGGCGAAAGATACAAGGCCGGAACATCGGTTTGTCCTGAAATGCGAACGTCGCGATAGGTAAACATCTCCCGTTCATGGCCCACCACTTCACGCCCGATCTTGCGGCCCACGTGGATGGGATAGTCCCTCGCCGAGTGGACTCCCAGATGGTAGTGTTTGGTGGTGTGGCCAAGTGGATCCAGCACCGTGGTGGTGTTGACTTGATTGGGATTGGGGGGGATGGAGTATTGGTAATAGACGCAATGGTTGGTCATCTCATACGGCAAAGCCTGGGAAGCCACCGTGTACGAAAACGTCCACACACCGTTCGAACCATCCGGCGTGTTGGTGGCGGCCGTTTTACGCACCACCACAGTGCTTTCCCTGCCATTGGCGGTGCCAATCAAGATACCGATCAGGAAGTTCACATGACCATACTCATAGTCGATGCTGCCCCCAGTGGGATATTCAATTCTGCGCATTGAGCCAGTGCCCGGCGACGCCGCTTGGTAGGCGTATCTCCATGAACGCCCATCGGGCCGCTGGACCTGATCCAGGTAGTTGTGCCCCCCGACCCCGGCGGTCACCGTGTACCGCCAGACTCGGCCCGTGTTGTCGGTGATGGTGGAAAGGCTGGAACCGTTGTAGGCAAAAGTGACCCCACGGCCATCGTTGGTGGTGATCTGCTGCAAGGCATACACCCCGTTGGGCAGAAACTGGTAGGTCAGGTTGAACCAGTTGCCGTTGCGGTCCACGATGCGCCCTGCGTAGTAGGCGATCTGTTGCTTGCCCGTTTCGCCAAAGATGCCCCCCTGCGCGGACATCTCATAACTCGTTCCGTCGGGGGACTGCACCACAGGAAAGCCATTGGGGCAGGAGGCTCGCCAGAAGTCCTTGGTCCACCAGGTGCCGTCACCGCGCTCGTACAGCACCTGGCGCTGCCCGTCCGGCAGTTCCAGCACCGGGTTGTTGCTGGAGGTTGCCCAGGAACTGGAGCAGATGCCTTGCGCGGCACCGCGCAACACCCGCCCCATGTGCATCGTCCACCCCAGCCCGAGAGGATTTTGCTCAAATGTATTCCACGGTGTGAAAGTCACCAGCGGGTCATCGATGCTGTTGTAACTGCGCCGGATGGCCAGATCCATGCCACCGTTGCCAGGAATGACCAGATCCGTGAAGTGGTACTGCAGCTTGCCGGTGAAGGTGTCGATCACTTCATTGTGCGACTGGCTTTCGTAGCTTTTCACCCGGGAGATGCCACCCTCCTGAAAGGCGTCCGGAATGCTGGGCAGGCTGGAGGTGTCGTTTTGTGCAACAGCCCATTGTGTCACCAGCATCGACAACGCTACTAACCAAATACTGCGGACACAAGGGCGAAACGCCGCCGTCATTTTCCAAACCACCTTTTTCTGAAAATTCATGACCCCCCCTTTTAAAACTCAGTCTGACGCTACCACACAGATACACGCATTGACTGCCATCAGTATTCGAAGATGCAATTCAACTTCTTACCTCTCAAGAATCGGGCCGAACGGGAACAAATCGGAGCGGTTTTAGATGGACCATCGAAAGTCGAGTCCGAGCTTCCACTTCCGATTGGTACGTCTACAGGGGAGCAGGTCACCGGGTCAAAAACTCGACATCTATGCGGTCTACTTTCATGGTGACACATCTTCCATCAAGGTATCCGAAGTCCCTTTGCAGTACTTCGTCTTCAAAGACCAAGCCGCCCGCCTCCAAGCATGTGCCATTGAGCCTTCCATGAACAAGATAGCCAAAGCTATTCCCCATTTTTGAGAAGGCCGGGAGCGCATTACCAGATGACTCCGCCACCTCGTAGTCATCAAAGACAACCAATTCCAAGCAAACGGGATAGGTTCCGCCTTCTTGAATTGGATAAGGGCAAACACCTGCAAAACAGTTAAGCCGCACATCGTTGATCTGGAGATTCACTTCCTCCTCAACATCATCGCTCAGTGCAAGGACACGTGCTTGGTAAATCATGGCGCTGGTGTAATAGTCCGAACAGAAGAGTTGCCATTCAGCATCTTCCAAAAACTCTTCCCGCTTTCGGTGTGGATTGTGGTGATGGCCCCATCGGCATTCGTCCCAACAAAGCCAAATTTTGCGTTGCCTTTGCTTGTGTTGCCCATGAACTGGACGTACCCAGTTCTGGCCTCTCCCTTGTACAGATACTGCACCTTCGTTCCGTTCTGCATGATGTTGCGCCCCACCTGCAGGTACTCACCCGCATTCTTTGCGCCAAACTCAGACCCGTGACTCTTGAAGTGGCTCAGCAGCTTTGCTTCCGTAGCAAATGCCCCCTTTGCAACCTGGACTGACTTTGTTATCGAAGAAATCCCACTGACCGTTGACGCAATTTCAAACCCGCCCAACACCAAAAGGCGCGATGCCTCACTCGGGTTATACCCGTTAGGGTGATACACCAAGCTGTTGCCATCGCTCGTGAAGCCTCCCCGAACGTCATTGGGATTGTAAAAACTCACAGCATTTGCAACCGGCTCCATCCCATCCGGATCCAGATACCTCACCGGATTGTTGTTCCCATACGCATAGCGGTTGAAGCTGTGCAGGTTGTCTTCCTGGAAGCCCACCGGGTCGATGCTGATGAAACGCCCGAGCACGGCGTCGTAGTGGCGCGCGCCGAAGTTCTGCAGCCCGGTCTCCGCATCCACTTCCTTGCCGTGGAACCACTGGCGCTGCCCTTCGGTGCCGGGCAACTGCATCTGTCTTGAGCCGAAAGCGCTGTAGTTCTCTTTCCACAAGACATTGCCCGCGGCGTTGGTGCCCACGAGCGGACTGCCGCTGATGTCGGTGTGGATGTAGGTGATGGACTCGCGGGGGTTGCCCACAATGGCAACGGCCACAGGGGCACTGGTACCGGAGGCACCGAGCTCGTCGGTAGCCACCGCCGTCAACACATGGCTACCTTCTGGTGCGTTGAACCAGTTGAAAACATAGGGCGCGATGGAGCGTGTACCGAGCAGGCGGCCGCTGGCAAAGAAGCTCACATTGGCGATTCTGCCCCCCCCGTCTGGATCAACAGCGGTAGCAGCGATAGACAGCGTACTTCCCGGTGCAAAAGTGGCTCCTGCAACAGGAGAGGTGATGCTCACACTCGGAGGGTTGTTGGCAACGCTGATGGTTGGGCTCTCACCCAACGGAAGCACCGGACGCCCCATGACCGTAGGGCGCACCTTGAGGATATGCCTGCCGATGGAGGGATTGTTCCAAGTTGCCCGAAACGGGTCGCCGGACACAAGGTCGGGAGCGATCAGGTACTCATACCCATCCACATGCTCGCTAAGATAATTGACACTCTCAACCGTACAGCGGTTGCAGTTCTCCAATTGCCATTGCATATCCACAGACTGTCCAACCGCGAAGGCACTGTAGTTGGCAGGCAAAAGCCATCTGGCGTAGGGGTATGCAACGCTGACTCTCACATCCTCCATAGCAGAATATGAGTCACCGTACTCTGTCTCCACGCCAGCACCCAAAAGCCACGGACCCGAACCGGGCGTCAATGGAATTTCCGTCAGCGTGTTTTTGCCTGGAAAAGTGACCGAATAATTTTGACTCTGACTCCAATAATCGGCATGCCTAAGGCCGACGGAAGTTCGAACAACCCTTCCCAGCTCTTCTGAAATATCGAGCACAACATCAAGCATGCCCGGGGGACGACCTTGCGTACCCGTCGGCTGGACAATGCGAACAGGCCACGAAAGACCAAGCCACTGCCGAGGCAACTCTGAGAAAGCAGAAAAATGCACAAACCCAGAAGAATCAGTGGCCTCTACCCAAACCATCGGAGGGTTGCTTGCGCTCGGAAGCGTCCACTCGAAGGGCGGAATGTACCCGTCTGTCGGGATGACAGATCCAATCAATACTCCGTCCGCAAAGTAGCGAACGCTGGAAGGAGCTTCCGATCCGTAGCCAGTCTGAATCTGAAATCGAACGAAAGCCTGGCGAGAGTAGTACCCTTGAGAATAATCTCCAGGCTGAACATCAAGCGTTAAGTCAGAGATCAACCCTCCGTATTGAGAATCGACAATGACACCGACCGGAGCAGAGACAAGAGTAGCGCCCTGTGAATCGGTTGCAATAGCCACCAGTACGAATTCTCCCCGTGCAGGCGCGCGCCAATTGAGCTGCCAATCCGGTGACCCCGGAGCCAGCTGCACTGCATCGCCCAGCTTCGTCCTGCCCTTGTTGAAAATCTCCACACGACTGAACGATTGCCCCGCAGGAGCCCGCACTGTGACAGGAACCACGGTGCCCGCGAAATGGCGACTTCCGAAAGAAGGTGACGAAATCTCCAAAGGGGTCGGCGCCTGAACGACATTGATGCTCAGCGTCTTCTGCAAGGTCTTGACGACGCCTTCAATCACATCAAAGTAATTGGCTGTCACCTCAAGGGAGTGAGCACCAACAGCAGGCATGCGGTAATCGACACTGCACAGGCGCACTCGATCTTCCGGATACAACTTCCCCCGACACGGAACATTTCCCGAATAAACAGATCCATCAATGATCAGAGTAGTGTTGCCTTGAATTTGAGCTGCAGCGGTACCCTGTAGCTCAAACACAATGGGAAGATTTACAGCACTGGACACATTGCCTGATTCAGGCGAAATGAACTGTATCTCCGGTACCGATGAAGGGGCAAACACATTGATGCGACCAAGCCAATACCGCTCAACCACACCATTGCTTTTCGTGAAAGACGCATGAACCTGATAGGAACCTGCTGCTGGCGAGGCCCAATCAAACCGCCACATGCCCGCACCATTGGCCAATGGTGCAGCATCTTTCCGCATGCTCCCCATTGGTTGATCATTAAGCTCCAGCAGAACGCTTGAAATCCGATCATCCCCTGGATAGGCTTCAATCGCAAATGCAATTGGAGCACCGGCATTGGATACCATCGGTTGACCACTGGCAGCAAGATTGGCAGGAAGCCGCAGCTTAAAATCAACCTCAACAGCTGGCAATACCGTGATGGTCACAGGTGCGCTGTAGAAAATCCGGCCTTCAGAATCCGTTCCTCGAGCGATAAAGACATAACTTCCCGGCGGCCGAACATCAGCCCATCGATAGTCCCAACGGTTTAGTAACGAATACGGACGCGTGGCAACGCCCTGCAGCGAGCCATTCTTCAATACCTCGACCTGTTGAATATTCTGAACACTTGCGTCAAGCACACCTATTTCAAACATGACCCCTAAGGTCTTGAGCCCAACTGACTCGTGAAAACTTAAAGTACCGCCTTGAGCGGTCAGACTTAGCTTGGGACCATCTCCTGATCCAGAACCAACTTGAATTGATACCCCGCCACTGGTAGCGACTGCACCTTGGTTGTCGGTCGCCTGCGCAGTGACGATGTAGGTGCCTGCGGCGACGTTTGTCCAGCTGTAGCTGTACGGGGCCGTCGTGTCGGTACCCAGCAGGGTCGTGCCGTTAAAGAACTGCACTTGAGTGACAGTTCCATTGGCATCCACCGCGTTGGCTGCAATGGCCACCGTGGAATGAGCGGTAAAAATGGTTCCAGCGACGGGCGAGGTCAGGCTGACTGTGGGTGGCGTATTGACAACGGTGACACTCACCGGGGCGCTGGTGGTGACGACCCCCAAGTTGTCGGTGGCCTGAGCGGTGATGCTGTACGTGCCCGGCGCTGCGTTGGTCCAGCTGTAGCTGTAAGGCGCCGTGGTGTCCGTGGCCAACAGCGTCGTGCCTCTGTAGAACCTGACGCTTGCGATGGCGCCATCGGAGTCTGCGGCTGTCGCTGCAAGGGCCACGGTCGCCGGGCTTGTGAAACTCGCTCCTTCGGTTGGCGCGGTCAAACTGACTGTGGGGGGCGTATTGACAACTGTGACGCTCACCGGGGCGCTGGTGGTGACAGTCCCTTGGTTGTCGGTAGCTC
>NZ_JBHRXX010000005.1:820129-879172 GCF_042648585.1 Hydrogenophaga luteola
GCCGTGGTGTCGGTGGCCAACAGCGTCGTGCCTCTGTAGAACCTGACGCTTGCGATGGTCCCATTGGAGTCCGCAGCTGTCGCTGCAAGGGCCACGGTCGCCGGGCTTGTGAAACTCGCTCCTTCGGTTGGCGCGGTCAAACTGACTGTGGGGGGCGTATTGACAACTGTGACACTCACCGGGGCGCTGGTGGTGACAGTCCCTTGGTTGTCGGTGGCCTGAGCGGTGATGCTGTACGTGCCCGGCGCTACATTGGTCCAGTTGTAGCTGTACGGCGCTGTGGTGTCCGTGGCCAACAGCGTCGTGCCTCTGTAGAACCTGACGCTTGCGATGGTCCCATTGGAGTCCGCAGCTGTCGCTGCGAGGTCCACGGCCGCCGGGCTTGTGAAACTCGCTCCTTCGGTTGGCGAGGTCAAACTGACTGTGGGGGGCGTATTGACAACTGTGACGCTCACCGGGGCGCTGGTGGTGACAGTCCCTTGGTTGTCGGTAGCTCTCGCAGTAAGGCTGTACGTGCCCGGCGCTGCGTTGGTCCAGCTGTAGCTGTAAGGCGCCGTGGTGTCGGTGGCCAACAGCGTCGTGCCTCTGTAGAACCTGACGCTTGCGATGGTCCCATTGGAGTCCGCAGCTGTCGCTGCGAGGTCCACGGCCGCCGGACTTGTGAAACTCGCTCCTTCGGTTGGCGCGGTCAAACTGACTGTGGGGGGCGTATTGACAACTGTGACGCTCACCGGGGCGCTGGTGGTGACGGCCCCCAGGTTGTCGGTAGCTCTTGCAGTAATGCTGTACGTACCAGGCGCTGCGTTGGTCCAGCTATAGCTGTACGGCGCCGTGGTGTCCGTGGCCAACAGCGTCGTGCCTCTGTAGAACCTGACGCTTGCGATGGTCCCATTGGAGTCCGCAGCTGTCGCTGCGAGGTCCACGGCCGCCGGGCTTGTGAAACTCGCTCCTTCGATTGGCGAGGTCAAACTGACTGTGGGGGGCGTATTGACAACCGTGACACTCACCGGGGCGCTGGTGGTGACGGCCCCTTGGTTGTCGGTGGCCTGTGCGGTGATGCTGTGCGTACCCGGCGTTGCGTTGGTCCAGTTGTAGCTGTACGGCGCCGTGGTGTCCGTGGCCAACAGCGTCGTGCCTCTGTAGAACCTGACGCTTGCGATGGTGCCATCGGAGTCTGCGGCTGTCGCTGCGAGGTCCACGGCCGCCGGACTAGTGATACTCGCGCCGTTGGCAGGTGCTGTCAAGCTGACTACTGGCGGTGTGTTGGTCTGTGCGTAGGCAGCGCCAAATGCAAAGAGTCCAGACAGAAGTGCAGTTGACACACCCCGGACACACTTATTCCAGACGCACTCAGACAACCGCCTCATGTTTCCTCCCCGCACTTGTGTACGAATTCTCTGCGGATGAGTGTAACAGTCAGATCGGGCAACCAATCAAACGGAACGACGAGGGCTATGTAAATCAAGTTAAGCCGTCAACATCCGGCAATTCCAGGCTGACGACAAGTGGAGGGGTCACACTATCCCGCCCCCCTGGACAAGCAGTTACCATCAGCCACGGCAATCCTGTTTGTGACCCGTATCAACACCAACCAACGCGAATGCGCTCTTGTCTGACAGATTGGCCCCACCTGTGGTTGCGGCACAGCTCGCCTGCTCCGCGCCAATGGTGGGTCGCTTCAGCGTGGGCTGCCCTGCTGTTGGTGTTTTGGGTGGCTCCCGTTTACGCAAACACGTATCTGAAGGTGGACGAAAAGGGGATGGAACATTGGTCCAGCCATCCCACCGATCCGGGATTCGACATCACCATGATCGAACCATCCCCGAAGGAACCTGCGCAGGAGATGGCATCCAGCGGAGGTGTGTGGCTCGAATCTGCGGTCCGCACTCAGGCCAGGAGCCTTCGCCCTCTGATTCGGCAGATGGGTTTGCGATACGGCGTGGATGCCGCCTGGATTTCTGCGCTGATCGAGGTGGAATCGGGCTTCAATGCACGTGCCGTTTCCCCCAAAGGTGCAAGGGGGCTCATGCAAATCATGCCCGCCACCGCCTCGCGCTATGGCGTGCGCAATGTGCGGGATTTGTTGAACCCGGAGCGCAATCTGGATGTTGGCGTTCGGCATCTGCGCGAACTGCTTGACGCTCACGACAACAATTGGGTTTTGGCGCTCTCAGCGTACAACGCGGGTCAAGGCGCCGTCGCCCGCAAGGGAAACCGCATTCCGAACTACAGGGAAACCATGCTGTATGTGCCGTCGATTCTGGCCCGCGTGGAACAGCATCGCTCATGGCTGAATCAGCTGGACTGATACGAAAACGAAAAAAGCAATATGCCGTCATATCGAAAATTCAGGGGATCGGGCTTCACTCTGCTGGAGCTCCTGGTCGTGGTGGCCATCATTGGACTGTTGGCTGCATATGTCGGCCCTCGCTATTTCACGCAGATCGGACGTTCCGAGCAGGCGGTCGCGAAATCTCAGATCGAAGGGTTCGCCAAAGCACTGCACACCTATCGCATCGATGTGGGTCAATACCCGTCGACTCAGGAGGGCCTGAACGCGTTGGTCAGCGCCCCAACCGACGCCTCTGGTGCAACGAAGTGGCGCGGCCCCTATCTCGAAAAGGCCGTGCCGCTCGACCCTTGGTCGCGCCCGTATTCCTACCGCAGCCCGGGCGCGCAGGGCGAGGATTTCGAGATCGTCAGCCTGGGCAAAGACGGTCAGGTGGGCGGCACCGGGGATGCTGCCGATATCAGCAGCCACTGACCGAGCTGCTGTGCGATTTGCCGTGCGAGCCCTCGATCAGGGCCAACACCTCCTGGATCTCGAACTCGAAGCTGTCAACGAGGCCGAGGCGTGGCAACAGGCATTGGCCCGTCAACTGAGCCCGTTGAGCGTTCGGCAGGTCCGCGCCGGCCCGAGCATTGGGTGGCCGGGGCGTGGTCGACAGAGCATGAATCTCGTGCTCTTCGTGCAAGAGATTCATGCTCTGTCGGCAGCGGGCTTGAGCATCACGGAAGCCTTGGAAACCCTGCTCGAACGCGATACCAACCCACAAGTGCAGCATGTGATGCAACAGCTGCTGGAGCGTCTGCGGGAAGGGCTGCGGCTTTCACAGGCCATGCAACTGCAGCCCGAGGTGTTTCCGCCGCTGCTGGTGGGCATCGTGCAATCGGCGGAAGACACCAGCGACTTGCCGCAGGCACTCCACCGGTATGTGCAATACGAAACGCAACTGCAAGGCCTCAAGCACAAGGTCATCAGCGCGGCGATCTATCCCCTGATCCTGCTGGGCGTCGGAGGCGGTGTTGCACTGTTTCTGCTGGGATATGTCGTGCCCCGGTTTTCCACTGTGTACCAGGGCACCGGGCGCCCGTTGCCGCTGGCCTCTCGATGGCTGCTGGACTGGGGTCTCTGGATGACTCAACACCAGTTGGCGGTCTTCATGGTGCTGGGCGCGGTGCTGGCTTGGGCTTCATGGCGCGTAATGGAATGGCAACGTTCGGGCAACTGGTGGCTGGTGCTCAGAGCTTTTCCGGGCGCCCGCCCACGGTTGGAAATCCTGGAGTTGTCCCGCCTGTATCTGACATTGAGCATGCTGCTCGAAGGTGGCATTCCCATCCGGCGCGCCATGCAACTGGCCGCTGCCGTGATCACCCCCGCCAGGCAGTCTGCCTGGAACGACGTGCGTCAGCAGGTCACGGAAGGCAGGCACCTGACCGAATCCATGGAGCAGCACGGTTTCTCTACGCCGGTGGCATCTCGCCTGCTGCGCGTGGGTGAGCGCAGCGGACAGATCGGGGCGATGCTGGGCAAGACAGCCGCGTTCTACGAGTCGGAAACCTCGCGCTGGATTGACCGATTCAGCCGGTCCTTTGAGCCCATCCTCATGGCGATCATCGGCATCGTGATTGGACTGATCGTCATCTTGCTCTACATGCCCGTTTTTGACCTGGCGGGGAGCCTGCAGTGACCCCCTCGCTCACCACATCCTCGTCGACATCCGGATCTATGGACCTCGCCAAGCTCCACCAGATCCGCGCGTTGGCTGTATCGCGCGGAGCCCCGTTCCTGGAGTCCTTGGCAACCGAGCTGGCCATGAGCAACCGGGACGCCTGCCAAAGGCTCGCCGACATGTTCCGGATGCCGTGCTTCGACAGCACCGAACTCGGTGCCTTCACGCCCGACTTCTCGGCGTGGCCATTGCCGACGGCCCAGCAACACCGAGCGCTGCTGATGTCCGAGCCGGGCAGTGGTCGCCGGCTCGCCATCATCACCGACCCTTTCGACACCCACCTACTCAACCAGCTCGAACGCACGGCAGGCGCGGCGATCGAGTCGGCGCTGACGACGAACGAAGACATCCACGCCTACCTGCACATGCAGGAGTCATCGCTCAAAGCGATTGACCAAGTGGACAGCAGTCCGGCGGACCACACCGAAAGCCAGGCGCCGGTGGAGACGCTCTCCCTGGCCTCGCTGGCGCAGGCTACCAGCCCGGCCGTGCGGCTGGTGAGTTCGACGCTGTACGACGCGCTGCGCGCGAGTGCCAGTGATGTGCACCTGGAATGCACGCCCAGCGGCATCACCGTCAAATACCGGATCGACGGCGTTCTTGACACGATCACCCAGGTCAATGGAACGCCCCTGGCCGAACAGGTTGTCTCTCGCATCAAGGTGCTGGCCAACCTTGACATTGCCGAACGACGGGTGCCACAGGATGGCAGCTTCCAGGTGCAGGCCCAGGGCAGAACCATCGATCTGCGGGTGTCGATCATGCCCAGCATCCATGGCGAAGACGCTGTCATCCGGATCCTCGACAAGCAATCGATCATTGAAGCGCACGGGAAGTTGAGCCTCGATGCGCTGGGCTTCGACCAGCTCGCCATCGACACACTGCGCGAATTGGCCCGCGCGGCCTACGGCATGTTGCTGGTCACGGGCCCAACCGGGTCCGGCAAGACGACCACACTCTACGCCGCCCTCACAGAGACCCATTCGGGCCAGGAAAAGATCATCACCATCGAAGATCCGGTGGAATACCAGTTGCCCGGTGTGCTCCAGATACCCGTGAACGAGAAGAAGGGCCTGTCGTTTGCCCGTGGTCTGCGCTCCATCCTCCGGCACGACCCGGACAAGATCATGGTGGGAGAAATCCGTGATCGTGAAACAGCGGAAATTGCCGTGCAGTCGGCGCTCACAGGGCACCTGGTGCTCACCACCGTCCACGCCAACAACGTCTTTGACGTGTTCGGTCGCTTCACCCACATGGGGCTGGACCCCTACGCACTCGCGTCGGCCCTCAATGGCATCTGGGCCCAGCGGCTGATCCGGATCAATTGCCCGTCCTGCGGCCTACCCCACCACCCTGCCCAAGCTGAGCTAGACCGCTTCCACATCGACAGCGAACAGGCCAGGAGCTATCGATTCGTGCAGGGCAGTGGATGCAGCGAGTGCCGGGGCACGGGCTTTCGAGGCCGAAGGGCCATTTCCGAAGTTCTGCTGCTCGATGACGAGCTGCGCGAGCTGATCGTGCAGAACGCGCCCATGCGTCTGATCAAGGAGTCGGCACGGAAACGCGGGTTTTCCACCCTGCAATCCTGCGCGCTGGAGCTGGTGAAGGCAGGCCAGACAACGCTGGAGGAGGTCCGTCGTGTCACGTTATCCATCTGACAAACCAACACGAGTCGTTGCGGTGGACGACGCAGGCGCAGTGTGGCTGGAGGCGTCGTCGCCCGATGCCTGGCAACACACGACGTTCGCTCGCGGAACGCCCGACATGCCCCCGTCTTGGGACGAACAGCGACAGGTGCTCTCCAGGTTGGCACCCACCGGAGCCGAGCGCATTGTGTGGGTGCTGGGCCATGCGTCCATGCCTTGCTGGCTCCAGGTCCCGCCGCAAGGCACTCGCAGCCTCAGGGAGTTGCAGGCCATCGTCTGCAGCAGGGCTCGTCAATGGCTGAATCCAGCCCATCGCTCCGATCAGTTTCTGGTCCACGCCGACTGGAACGCCAGTCATCCGTTTTTCTGCGAAGCACTGCCCGCCGACTGGCAGGCATTGTTGGGCCCCACTCCTCGTGTGAGTTCACCCATGAGACTGGCACTTGAGCGCCTGTCCAGGCGCCGCCTGCCACCGGGCTGGCATGTCATCACCACCCCCGACGAAGCCCACCTGCTGCTGCGTCAGGACGGACGGTGGCAGCAGCTTCGCAGCTTGCGCCTGCGGGGGGGCGCCACCGCCGCCATTGCGGATCAGGTGCGCAACGAATGGCAAAGGGAACGCCTGCGCCAGGCAGGTCCCGAGGGTCATCTGCAATGGACTCACCTGGGGCACACCGACGAGGGCTGGAGAGGCAGAGATGTCCAATGGTTGGATGCCGACTGGCAGCAGCTTCTCAACAAATTACCGTACCGACCGGATGTGCCCGATGTACTAACCAAGGCTGGACACCAACTCTGGGTCTACCAAACCCTGGGCATCGGGAGCGCTGCGCCATGACCCGGAACCGCCTTGGCTTTGATACCCGGCTGCAATGGCGCTTCTGGGGTGCACACGCGAGTCCCGCCAAACGAGGCTGGATGGGCACTCTTCTGATGACCAGCGCCGCTCTCTTCATCGCTGGCTCATGGTTCGCTGCACAGGCCTTTGAGCAACACCGCGAGGCGCTTGAGCAGGAAGCATCTTTGCAGAAGGTCTTGGAGCGTCTGTCCGACCCCGCGGCCCAGCAGCCCACCCAGCAGCATGAACCGCTCAAGGCCAATGAACGCAAGGGATTGAATCGTGTGATTCAGCACCTCAACACGCCTTGGCCTGTGGTCTTCGAGACCATCGAGAAGCTGACCCCGACCGATGTCGCCATCCTGCGAATGGAGCCGGATGAGAAGGGCGTGCTCACCATCGAGGCCGAGGCCACATCCGTTGACAAGGTGCTGGCCTTTGCAGGGCAGCTGGCCCACCAAGGTGCCTTCGGTGAACTCTTGTATCAGCACCACGACACCAACGAGCAGGACCCCAACAAGCCCGCCAGGCTCTCGTTCCAGCTTCGACTCAAAGGAGTCGAAAGATGAGGGGTCGTACCTGGGTTCACCAGCTGCGCTTGCGCGCCGAAATCGCCCTGTGGCGCCACGGCTGGGGTTCCGTGATCGTGATCGCGCTCGCGGGGTTGGCGGCAGGGACCTTTGCCATGCACAGGCTCTGGACGCAGGAGGCCGCTGAAGTGGCCCGCCGGACAGCGCAGTTGACCGACCAGATTCAGGCAATTCGTCTACAGCCCCAGGCTCAGCCGTCGCCAACGCCCGAGCAGGAGAGACTGGCAGCCCTGCGCTCGACGGTGTATGCCAAAGAGGCGGTCACACCACTCGTCCGAGAAGTGTTTGCCAGTGCTCAACGCCACGGGCTTGCCTCAAAGGAAGCCGATTTCCGTTTGACCACCCAAGGCTTCGGCGGACTTGAGCAACAGCAAGTCGTGCTGCCATTGCTGGGCTCATATCCGTCGTTCCGTTCGTTTGTGTTGGACCTCCTGCAAAGCCACCCCGGCATCAGCGTGGACCAGATACAGATCAAACGCGAGGGGGTCTCCCAGGGTGAACCGGAGATCCGGGCTCGCCTGTCCATCTGGACCGACCCAGGAAAACGCGACGTGCCTGCGCAGGCATCGAAAGAAGGCCTGAAATGACCAGTCCTTCATCGCCCGCTAAACGTTCCGCCGGTACACGGCGCTGGTGGCTGTGGCTCCCGCTGCTGGCAGTCTCTGCCTGGCTGGCATTTGAGCAACCCGCACCCGCTGAGACGGAGATCGTTCAGCCCAGCAAGCGCGCGGCGGAACCACGCGCGCTCCCTCGTGTGGCGCACAGCGACGACGAACCGCTGCTCGCACTTCAGGACCGGCGACAGTGGCCCTCGATCAGCCCCAGCCACGAGCAACCGACAAACGACTTGTTCGCCCGGCGCAGCTGGACCCCTCCCCCAAAACCCGTCGCCGCGGTCAAACCGCCACCTCCGCCTCCGCCCATGGCCCCACCGCTGCCCTTTTCTTTCCTGGGCAAGAAGGCCGAGGGCGGTGCCTGGGAGGTCTATCTGGCGCGCGGCGATCTCAGCTACATCGTTCGGGAAGGTACGACGTTCGCTGAGGTCTATCGGGTTGAAAGCATCAGACCACCAGAAATGACCCTCACCTATCTCCCACTAGAACAAACACAAGTCATGAACATTGGAGCGGCTCAATGAATCGTTTTCGCCAGCGTCTCTCCTCGGCTCGATGGACGCTGCTGCTGGCCGGCGCGCTCCTGTCCGGCTGCGCGGCCCAGCTGGCCTACCGCGAAGGTGAGAGCCTGAAGAAAGAAGGCAATTCGGTCGAAGCGCTGAAGAAGTTCGAAGAAGCCTTGCGGCATGAACCGGACTCGGCTCGCTATCGCATTGCCGTGGTCAATGCAAGAGCCGCGGTGCAAGGCCTGGGAAAGACACAAGCGACTCAGTCTGTGAATCCAGCCAAAGGAGGTGCAGCGCCCGCCCCCGCGCCAGCGTCCCCGCAAGACGAAGAAGCTACCCGCCACAAAGGTTGGGTCGCCACAGCCAAGACCCACCTGTCCAAGGGGGACACGTCCAAAGCCAAGAAGCTGCTCCGCAACGTGCTCATTGAAAACGCCAACCATGCGGAGGCGTCCCGACTTCTGGAGGGCATAGAACAGAGCGAGGTCGACAAACAGGGTTCAGGTCAAGATGCGCTGGCCGCGGCTTTTCAGAAGCCCATCACCATCGAGTTCAAGGACTCCCCGCTCAAGTCGGTCTTTGAGGTGTTCTCCCGCTCTTCAGGCATCAACTTCATCTTCGACCGCGAGGTCAAACTCGACCCCAAAGTCACGATCTTCCTGCGCAACACCACCATCGAATCGGCCGTCAAGTTGGTCTTGAAGACCAACCAGCTGGAGTACAGGCTTCTGGACGGCAACACGGTCTTTGTGTACCCCAACACGCAGGCCAAGTTGCGCGAATACCAGCCTTTGACCGTCAGAGTGTTCTACCTGGCCAATGCCGAAGCCAAGGCGGTGGCGTCTTCGCTGAAGACGATTCTGAAGACACGAGACTTGGTCACCGACGACAAGCTCAACATGTTGATCCTGCGTGACACGCCGGAGGCCATTCGCCTGGCTGAGAAGCTGGTCGAAGCACACGACGTTGCAGAACCGGAGGTCATGCTCGAAGTGGAGATACTGGAAGTCAATCGCAAGCGGGTGCAGGAACTGGGCATTCGCTGGCCGGAACAACTCAGTCTCACACCCCTCGGAGCCGAAGCGGACAAGCTCACCTTGGCCGATCTTTGGAGCGTGGCCCGAGACCGCACGGGCAAAACGGTTGGAGCGGCAGTGGGTTCGACCAACATCAACGCCAGAGTCGTTGACTCCGACGGAGAAATCCTTGCCAACCCGCGCATTCGTGTGCGAAACCGCCAGAAGGCCAAGATTCTGATCGGCGACCGGGTGCCCAACATCACCAGCACATCCAGTTCAACCGGCTTCGTGGCCGAATCCATCAGCTACGTGGACGTGGGCCTCAAGCTGGATGTTGAGCCAGTTGTGTACGTGGACGAGGAAGTGTCCATCAACGTCGCGTTGGAGGTCAGCACCATCGTGGACCAGCTCAAAACGCCTGCGGGATCGGTTGCCTACCGCATCGGCACCCGCTCGGCGCAGACCGTGCTGCGGCTAAAAGATGGTGAGAACCAGGTGCTCGCCGGACTGCTGAGCAACGAAGAGCGCACCTCCGGGAATCGGGTTCCCGGACTGGGCGAGCTGCCCATCACCAACAGGCTTTTTGGCAGCCAGCTGGACGACGCCAACAAAACCGAAATCGTCCTTTCGATCACCCCCCGAATCCTGCGCAATGTCCGCAAACCCGGTGTGCGAACGCTTGAATTCGATTCGGGAACCGACGGGTCCATCGGCGGCGCCGGGCTGTCCATCACCAGCACACCAGGCTCGCAACCAGCCGCCGTCGGCTCCGGGCGCAGCGCGGAGCCCGCGCCCAGCGGGTCCAACGGAATGCCGAACCGAGGCGCCGGGCCGCAAACCCAGTCTGACCAACCAAGCAGCCCGGGCACTGCCACTGGAATGCCCGGCTCCACCGGCATGCGCTGGCTGGGTCCGACCGAGGGCAGAAGGGGCGACGCCATCTCAATTCAGCTGTTGATGCAGTCTGAAGACCCGGTGGTCAGTCTGCCCATGTCCATCGGTTTCGACCCCAAGGCCGTGCAGATCCTCTCGGTCACCGAAGGCAACTTTCTAAAACAAGCGGGCCAGAGCAGTTTTGCCCAGCGGGTCGATCCCGCGGGGCAAATCCTCATCACCTCCACCTCCTCTTCTCCCACGGGAGCGGTCGGGCCGGGCGTCGTCGCCACCGTCCATCTGCGCCTTCTCGACACCGCGCCACAGGAGACGAGCCTGCGCGTCACCTCAGCAGCCCCGGTCGGGCAACAGGGAAAACGCATTGATCTGGCTGCCCCAGGGCCGATGACCATCCGCGTTGGCCCTTGATCTCATGATCGACATGACCCACTTCTCGCCGCTTCTGCACGACGTTCGCCGGTTCAGTCGTGGGTTCACCCTGATCGAACTCATGGTGACCTTGGCCATCCTCGCCGTGCTTGCGACCTTGGTGGTGCCCACCGCGCAGGTGAGCATGCAGCGGCAACGAGAGCAGGAACTGCGACTTGCGCTGCGCGAAATCCGGGGCGCCATTGACGCCTACAAGAAGGCGTCCGATGAAGGGCGCATCCGCCGAGAGGCTGGCGCCAGCGGATACCCAGCATCGCTGGACCTGCTGGTGGATGGTGTTGAAGACCAGCGCAACCCGAAAAGAGAGAAGCTATATTTCCTGCGGCGCCTCCCTCGCGACCCTTTTTTCACAGACCCTGCTGTGGCCAACAGCGCCACGTGGAAGCTTCGCTCGTACGCCAGCGAAGCGAGCGACCCGCAGGAGGGTGACGACGTTTACGACGTGTCCACACGCAGCCCCCTGATCGGGCTCAACGGCATCCCGTTGAAGGATTGGTGATCGCATGCGCAAAGATCCCCTCGCTCTTCTTCGCCTGGCAGGGTTCACCCTGATTGAGCTGCTGGTGGTGCTGGCCATTGTGGCGACCTTGCTGCTGCTGGTGGCGCCTCGCTACACCGGGCAAATCGAAGCCTCAAAAGAGGCTGCTCTGCGCGACAACTTGCGCGTCGTCCGGCAGGTGATCGACAACTTCTACGGAGACAAGGGGCGCTATCCCGAGAGCCTGCAGGAACTGGTCGATCTTCAGTATTTGCGCGCCTTGCCGGTCGATCCCATCAGCGAGTCGACGACCGATTGGCGCCTGGTTGACGTACCCGCAGGGCAGGAAGGGCGCGTCTACGACATCCATAGCGGCTCGACCGCCCGTTCAAGCTCAGGCGAGGCCTACAGTGAGTGGTGAACGCGGCTTTGCCTACATCTTCTTGCTCATCGTTGTCGCGGTCATCGCAGGTGCCAGCGCGAACAGCCTCTCGCAAGGCAGCAACTGGGGACGAAGGCACTCCGAGCAGGAACTGCTGGTCGTGGGGCAGGCCTTTGAGGCGGCCTTGCACAGCTATGCGGGCCAACGCCAGCTTGCGCACGCTTCAGCAGAGGCCAACGTCAACGCACTGGATGGCCCCGCCTCGCTTGAAGAGCTTCTGCTGGACCCTCGAACATCCCACACCCTGCGCCACCTTCGCAAGCTCTTTGCCGACCCCATCACAGGCCGTCGCGAATGGGGTGTCGTGCGGAACAACGCCGGTCAAATCGTCGGCGTCTACAGCCTCTCAGAGGCGGAGCCGATCAAGCGATCCGGCTTTCCTCCTTCACAGGCCTACTTCGCAAAGGCGAAGAGCTACAGAGACTGGGTTTTCGGTCTTCCTGGGGCCTCCCTCATGGCCAGTGCGGACCGAACAGCGACGCCCCCGCCAGGTGGCGCCGCACCCAGCAACCCTTCGCCATCATCAACAAAGACCACACCATGAAAACCGCCCACCTTTCACGGCCCAGAAGAAGGCTGCTGCTGGCCATTCCTCTCACCCTCACCGCTGGACTCTTCGGATGCGGCGGTGGGCAGGACAACTACGAGACAGTCGATCTGGAAGCGGCGTACGAGGCCATTGCCAAAGGAATGAGCTACACCTATGTTCGCAGCGTCGTCGGCCGAGACCCAGACACGAACACCCCCAACGGCTCATCCAGTCTGCTCCATCGATGGGAGACCGGCCGCAACACCTACCTCTTCACGACGCTGATCATCGAAATCGACAACAAGTTGGGCGTGGTGTCAAAAACCGTTACCGGGCCGAATGGGAACAAATCGGAGCGGTTTTAGCTGAAGTATCGAAAGTCGAATCTGGTCTGCCACTGAATCGACCCGGGTCTAGTAGACACCTTCGAGCCTCAAACTGAGGCCCAATAGGAGGTGCCATGAAGACCAACCAACCCTACCCTGAAGAATTCAAGATCGAGGCGGTCCAGCCGATCACGCAGCGAGGCCACAAGGTGGCGGAGGTATCTGCCCGAATCGGTGTCAGCCAGCACAGCCTGTACAAGTGGATCAAGGCTTACGGGCAGCCATCTGAGCAGCGGCAAGCCCAATCCTCGCAGGCAGAAGAGCTGCGACTTCTCAAGGCAGAACTGCGGCGTGTGACCGAGGAGCGCGACATCCTAAAAAAGGCCGCCGCGTACTTCGCCAAGCAATCCGGGTGAGGTACGCGTTCATCAAAGCGCACGAGGATCAACACAGCGTGCGACGCATGTGCCGGTGCTTGAAGGTGCATCCCAGCAGCGGCTACGACGCGTGGAAGCTGCAACCGCCGAGCGCCCGCGCCAAGGACGATCAACGGTTGCTGGGTCTGCTCAAGCAGGCGTGGCTGGAAAGTGGTGGCGTGTACGGCTACCGCAAGCTGACGCTGGACATGCGCGATCTGGGCGAGAGCTGCGGCAAGCACCGCGTGGCACGACTGCTCAAACTCGAAAGGCTGCGCTCGCAAACAGGCTATCGGCGCCGACCTGGTGTGCGAGGAGGTCAGCCTGCTGTGGTCGCTCCCAACCACCTGCAACGGCAGTTCACGACAGCCCAGCCCAACCAATCCTGGGTGACCGACATCACCTACATCCGTACGCATGAAGGCTGGTTGTACCTGGCCATCTTGGTGGACCTGTTCTCACGCCAGGTGGTGGGCTGGTCCATGAGCAGCCGCATCGACACGACTCTGGTCCTTGATGCGCTGTTGATGGCCCTGTGGCGTCGCCAACCCCAGCACCCGGTCACAGTCCACTCAGATCAGGGCTGTCAATTCACCGGACACGAATGGCAAAGGTTCCTGCGCGACCACAACCTGGTCAGCAGCATGAGTCGGCGCGGCAACTGCCATGACAACGCCGTGGCTGAGAGTTTCTTCCAGCTGCCCAAACGCGAACGCGTGCGTCGGCAGATCTACGCCACGCGCAGTCAGGCGCGTGCCGACATCTTCAACTGCATCGAGATGTTCTACAACCCCAAGCGGCGTCACGGCACAGCCGGCAACACTTCGCCGGTCGAGTTCGAAAGACGCCATTCCCAACGGCTCACGGGTGTCTAGAAAACCCGGGTCGATTCAGCTCAAGGACTTTCCTCAACCGCTACCTCGGACTGGCGCAGGAGTTCGAGGAGACCACAACGGAACACAAGAGCAATGACTCATTCAATGCTCAGTCGGAGCGCAAGAGCTTGCTACGGCGGTCAACTGCTCATTTCAACGCTGCCGCGGCGCAGGCGACGTTCTCAATGGCCTGAGCAATACACGCCATCGGGCCACGGGACCAAAGGTCAGAAAACATATAGACCCGGACAGCTGGACACTGGGCTGGGCCAGCGGTGGGCCATAGACGGGCCACGGATACGACTGGCCAGAGGCCAAGACCATCGGCCCTTTGCCGAACGTGGCCTCGGAGGGAGGAGAAGAACACGCCCTAAGGGCATGACTTTTCGGACCGTGGGCCACAGAGAACCCACGTAAGCCATTAATTTTTTGGCGCGGCTGGCGGGGATCGAACCCACGACCCTTGGCTTCGGAGGCCAATACTCTATCCACTGAGCTACAGCCGCGCGTGCTTGGAAAGCCCGCCATTGTCTCACATGCGCCCGGCTGCACCGGACCACGGGATCCGCGGCGCAGCGCCGGCACAGACCCCGTCGGCAGGCCCTGATTGCTAGCATTTTTTGTATCTTTATTACGATGCAAACCATTGCACCAGACGGGTTTTCCCGATCCCAGTTTTTGTTGTTTTTAAGCAGTTACGTAACAGTTACGGGGCTTTTTTTCAGGGTTTCTACCGAATGCAACCGTTTGCACCAATGGTCGAATTCGTGGGCTTTCCCGACCGGTGTTGAACGCCCCCACATGAAACATCGGTACAGGAGAGAGTGGTTCACAACATTCACACTCCGGAGTACCTCATGCAACACAGCTTCAAACTCGCGGCCGCCGCCGCCCTTTGCGCCACCGCTTTCGCCGCCCATGCCGAGATGACCATGGACGCCAACCTGGAACTGGACACCACCTACCAGAACAAGGTGGAAGACGCCTCCAACGCCCGCGACAGCGACCTGAACATGGGCGGCCGCGTGGAATTCAACGTCGGCGCCAAGGCCACCAACGGTGACGCCTTCGTGGCCGCCCGCGCCAGCCTGCTGCTCAAGAAGGACGGCGACACCGCCACCGACGACATGTGGGTCCAGTTCGGCAACGGGGCCGGCGACGTCAAGATGGGCCGCTTCGAAGCCATGGACCTGTTCCCCCTGGGCAAGGACGTGCTGGTCGAGAACAGCGGCTACGGCGGCTACCGCGCCAACAAGCTGCGCGGCCGTTTCGGCAAGGACTCGGTGCACATCGCCCCCGGCTTCAACGCCGGCCCGGCCCGCATCGAAGTCGGCCTCGTCTACAGCAAGGAAGCTGGCGAGGCCCGCGGTGTCCGTCCGGCTGTGAGCTTCGGCTCGGGCCCTGTGACCGTGCGCGTGGGTGTGGAGTCGGTCAAGGTGGTCGGCGGCACCGAGAGCACCAACGGTGCCGGCGTGTCCCTGGGTTACGCCCTGGGTGAAGGCTCCAGCATGAACTTCAACTTCGCCAAGATGGAAGACGACAAGTCCGTCGGCATCAACGGCACCTTTGGCCCCGCCGGCTTCGGCCTGATCCTGGACAAGGGCGCCAGCGGCGCGAAGAACAACACCTTCTACGCCGCCTATTCGTTCCCGCTGTTCGGCGTCAAGGGTGCCACCATCACGCCCGCCCTGAGCTTTGCCAAGGGCGGCACCGGCACCAAGGGCCAGACCGCGGCCCGCGTGCGCATCAATTACGCGTTTTGATCGGGGGTTCCCGATCTTTCCGGGGTGAGAGATCCTGAAAGGGTGATCGATCCCATTTCCTCTCGGCAATCAGAGTTGGCCCGGGCGTCGCAAGGCTCCCGGGCTTTTTTTCCTCCCCACCCGCCCGATCGTTATCGGGTGAAATAATCTGCCGATGCCTCGCCAGTCCGCCGCCCCCACACCCGACGATTCCGCGCCCGCCGCACAGACGCCCGCAAAGGGTCGCAAGCGCATGCAGATGGCCGACATCGCCCGGCTGGCCGGTGTGTCGGCGTCCACCGTCTCGCGCGCCCTCAGCGGCAGCCCGCTGATTCCGCAGGCCACGCGCGAGCGCATCACCGAGCTGGCCAATTCCCTGGGCTACCGCGTCAACGTCGGCGCGGCCAACCTGCGCAAGCGCGGGGTGCAGACCGTCGGCGTCGTCATCCTGGGCGACAGCATGCAGATGATCTCGGACCCGTTCCTGCTGAGCATCCTGGGCTCGGTGGCCGACACCCTGGACGAGCGGGGCATGAGCCTGCTGCTGACGCGCCTGAAGGCAGACCGCCAGCACGTGCTGTCGGACCTGGTCGAGAGTGGCCAGGTCGGTGGCCTGATCGTCATCGGCCAGCTGACGCTGCACGACTACCTCAACGAACTGACGCGCAACGGCTTCCCGATGGTGGTCTGGGGCGCACCGCTGCCCGATGCGCTGTACCCGGTGGTCGGCGGCGACAACGCCATGGGCGGCTACCTGGCCACGCGCCACCTGATCGAAAAGGGTTGCCGCCGAATCGCCTTCTTCGGCGACATCACCCACCCCGAGGCCGGCCAACGGTACCTGGGTTACACCCGCGCGTTGGACGAGGCTGGCATCGCCATGGACCCCCGCCTGCTGCAGTCCTTCCTGTTCGGCGACTCGCGCATCCGCGAGGTGATCGATGGATGGCTCAACCAGGCCACGCCGTTCGACGCCATCTTTGCGTCCAGCGACGTGACTGCCATTTCCCTCATGGGGGCGCTCAACGAGCGCGGCGTCGCCGTTCCCACCGACGTCAAGCTGGTGGGCTACGACGACATCGCCCTGGCCGAACACGTGCACCCCACCCTGACCACCATCCGCCAGCCCACCGGCCAGGCCGGACGCGCGCTGGTGGACCTGCTGTTCGAGGCACTCGCCGGCCAGCCACGGCGCTCCATCGTGCTGCCCGCCTCGCTCATCGTGCGCGAGAGCAGCGTCTGAAGAGGTGTATGGCCCCCACGCTCCGCCGCTGACGCGGGTCGCAGCCCCCCGAGGGGGCTGATCCGGCTGGGGACGGCCCGGCGCCGGATCGCGCGTGCCCCCACGCTGCGCGGCTGTTTTCGTAACCCGCTTGTTCCACATACCTAGGGCAAACCCCATCATGCAATCGATTGCATCGATGCTGTAATTTTGTGACGGTCGGGCGTGCTGACCGGTTCCGCCCCGTCCAATCCGGCGGGCGACACGAAAGGTTTTCCCCATGGCGCAGTCCGGTTTGCGTTTGCGAGACATCAAGAAAAGCTACGGCCGCGTGGACGTGATCCATGGTGTCGACCTGGACATCGAGCCAGGCGAGTTCGCGGTCTTCGTCGGCCCCTCGGGCTGCGGCAAGACCACGCTGCTGCGCATGATCGCGGGGCTGGAGGAGATCTCCGGCGGCGAACTCTCGATCGGTGAGCAGGTCGTCAACGAGCTGCCACCCAGCGAACGCGGCGTCGCGATGGTGTTCCAGAGTTACGCGCTCTACCCGCACAAGACGGTCTACGACAACATGGCCTTCGGCCTGAAGATCGCCAAGCTGCCCAAGGACGAGATCGACCGCCGCGTGCGCGAGGCCGCTGGCATCCTGCAGCTCACCGACTACCTGCAGCGCCTGCCCAAGGCGCTCTCGGGCGGGCAGCGCCAGCGCGTGGCCATCGGCCGCGCCATCGTGCGCAACCCCAAGGTGTTCCTGTTCGACGAGCCGCTGTCCAACCTGGACGCCGCGCTGCGCACGAAGATGCGCGTCGAGCTGGCCACGCTGCACCGACGCCTGGGCGCGACCATGGTCTACGTGACGCACGACCAGGTCGAGGCCATGACCCTGGCCGACAAGATCGTGGTGCTCAACAAGGGCCGCATCGAACAGGTGGGCGCGCCACTGGAGCTCTACCACCGCCCGGCCACGCGCTTCGTCGCCGGCTTCATCGGCTCGCCGCAGATGAACTTCATCGAAGGCGCCTACGCCCAGGCGCTGGGCGCGCACTGCGTGGGCGTGCGGCCCGAGCACCTGCACCTGGCGGCCGACGGCCCCATCGAAGGCACGCTGCGCCACGCCGAGCAGCTGGGCAACGAGACCTTCGCCTACATCGACGCCGGCGCACTGGGCGAGCTCACCGCCCGCGTCGACGGCTCGGTGGCGGTACAGCCGGGCGAGACGCTGCGTCTGGGCCACCGCCACGAACACCTCTACCGGTTCGACGCCGCCGGCCTGCGGATCTGACCCCCGTTTTCCCCCCCGCTTTGCGGATGGGCCGCGAAGCTTTATTCACTCAGGAGACAAGCACGATGTTCAAGACCACCACGATCGCCGGCGCCGCCGCACTGGCGCTAGGCACCCTGGGCGCCGCCGCCCACGCCGCCGACTACAAGGGCCCCGACCTCAAGGGCGAGACGATCACCGTCACCTGCCCCTGGACGGGTGCGGAAGAAGGCTTCTTCAAGAAGGTGATCGCGAACTTCGAGAAGGCCACCGGCGCCACGGTGAAGCACTCGTGCTCGCAGAGCTCCGAGCAACAGATCGTGATCGACATCAAGGCCGGCTCGCCGTCCAACATCTCGGTGTTCCCGCAGCCGGGCCTGGCCGCCAACATGGCCGCCATCGGTGGCCTGGTGCCGCTGGGTGACAAGGCGCGCGACTGGGTCAAGACCAACTACGCCGCCGGCAGCTCCTGGGCCGACCTGGGCACCTACAAGGGCAAGGACGGCAAGGACAATTTCTACGGCCTGTTCTTCAACGTCAACGTCAAGAGCCTGGTCTGGTACATCCCCGAGAACTTCAAGGAAAAGGGCTACAAGGTGCCCAAGTCCATGGAGGAGCTGCAGGACCTGACCAAGAAGATCGCCGCCGACGGTGGCAAGCCCTGGTGCATCGGCCTGGGCTCGGACGCCGCCACTGGCTGGCCCGCGACGGACTGGGTCGAGGACATGATGCTGCGCACCCAGAGCCCGCAGGTCTACGACGACTGGACCAGCAACAAGATGAAGTTCAACGACAAGCGCGTCGTCGAAGCGATCGAAGCCTACGGCTGGTTCGCCCGCAACGACGCCTACGTGGACGGCGGTGCCAAGGCCGTGGCCACGGTGAGCTTCAAGGACAGCCCCAAGGGCCTGTTCGGTTCGCCGCCCAAGTGCTACATGCACCGCCAGGCCTCGTTCATTCCGGCCTTCTTCCCTGAAGGCAAGGCGGCCGACGCCGACTTCTTCTACTTTCCGTCCTACGCCGGCAAGAAGCTGGGCAACCCGGTCCTGGGCGGCGGCACGATCATGACGATCACCAAGGACAGCAAGGGCGCCCGAGCCTTCATGGAGTACCTGCAGCACCCGCAGGCCCACGAGATCTGGATGGCCGAGGACGGCTTCCTGACGCCGCACAAGGGCACGGACCTGGCCAAGTACAAGACCAAGGCGCAGCGCAAGCAGGGCGAGATCCTGCTGAACGCGACCACCTTCCGCTTCGACGGTTCCGACCTGATGCCCGGCGCCGTCGGTGCGGGCAGCTTCTGGAAGGGCATGGTCGACTACTCGGGCGGCAAGTCCGCGCAAGCTGTCGCAGATGACATCCAGAAATCCTGGGATGCGTTGAAGTGACCTCCTGAGCAGAACAGACACGGACGGACCACCATGACCGACTCCATCTTCCAGACCTTGTTGGCCGTGGCGGTCAGCGTCGGTGTCTGCCTGCTGTACTTCGCGGGCAGCAACTGGCTGCTCGACAACATCCTGGCGCGGCCCTCCATGCCGCGCCAGCAGCGCGAACGGCTGCGCGAGGGCGTGCGGCCCTGGCTGTTCATCGCGCCGGCCCTGCTGCTGCTGGGCATCTACCTCGTCTACCCATTCTTCGAGACCCTGCGCCTGAGCTTCATGGACGCCACCGGCGAAGGCTTCGTCGGCCTGTCCAACTACGCCTGGGTGCTGACCGACGAGAACTTCCTCATCACCATCCGCAACAACTTCCTGTGGCTGCTGGTGGTGCCGGCCGCATCCACCGCGCTCGGACTGATCGTGGCCGTGCTGGCCGACCGCGTCTGGTGGGGCAACGCCGCCAAGACCCTGGTCTTCATGCCGATGGCCATCAGCTTCGTCGGCGCGAGCGTGATCTGGAAATTCGTCTACGACTTCCGCGGCCCGGACAACGAGCAGATCGGCATCCTCAACGCCATCGTCCAGGGCATGGGCCTGGCGCCGCAGGCCTGGGTCACGGTGCCGTTCTGGAACAACTTCTTCCTGATGGCGATCCTGATCTGGATCCAGACCGGCTTCGCGATGGTGATCCTCTCGGCCGCGCTGCGCGGCGTGCCCAACGACACCATCGAGGCGGCGCGCATCGACGGCGCCACCGAGCTGCAGATCTTCTTTGAAATCATGATTCCGCAGGTCATGTCCACCATCCTGGTGGTCTGGACCACCATCACCATCACCGTGCTCAAGGTGTTCGACATCGTGATGGCCATGACCGGCGGTCAATGGGACACCAGCGTGCTGGCCAACCTGATGTACGACTGGATGTTCCGCGGCGGCGGCGACTACGGCCGCAGCTCCACCCTGGCCATGGTGCTGATGCTGGCCGTGATCCCGGTGATGGCCTTCAACATCCGCCGCTTCCGTGCCGAGGAGGCCCAGCGATGAAACTCAGACTCTCCCCCGCCACGCTGGCCGCCCACGCGCTGCTGCTGGTCATCGTCCTGGCCTGGGTGCTGCCCACCTTCGGCCTGCTGGTCTCCAGCTTCCGCGACCGCGAGCAGATCGTCAGCTCCGGGTGGTGGACCGCGCTGTCCACCCAGACCCGGCCCGACATGCGCCGCACCGCCGGTGCGCAGAGCGTGGTGAAGGACGGCGACAGCTTCGTCATCGCCGGTCGCCTGTTCCCCGAGGGCAATGCCACCCGGCTGCAGCGCTTCTCGATGAAGTCGTCCGATCCGGGCGAACACCCGGTGGGCACCACCATCGAACTGGGCGATGCCCAGATCTTTGACGACGAGGACGGCAAACCCGACGGCACGGTCACCGTGGCCGCCGACGGCCAGTACCGGATGGTGCTCAACCAGGCCTACGAGAGCGACCGCGGCGTGCGCATCTTCTACGTGGCCGAGACACCGCCGAGCTTCACCGCCAGCAACTACCAGAAGGTGGTCGACTCCGAGGGCGTGGGCAACGCCTTCCTGAACACCTTCAAGGTCACGATTCCCGCCACCTTCATCCCGATACTGATCGCCGCCTTCGCCGCCTACGCCTTCAGCTGGATGGAGTTCCCCGGCCGGCGCTGGCTGTTCGTGGTGGTGGTGGGCCTGCTGGTGGTGCCGCTGCAGATGTCGCTGATCCCGCTGCTGCGGCTGTACAACGACGTCGGCGAGAGCCTGGGCATCGCCTCCAAGTCCTACCTGGGCGTGTGGCTGGCACACTCGGCCTTCGGCCTGCCGCTGGCGATCTACCTGCTGCGCAACTACATCGCCTCGCTGCCGCGCGACATCATCGAGAGCGCGCGCATGGACGGCGCCACGCATTTCCAGATCTTCACCAGCATCGTGCTGCCGCTGTCGGTGCCGGCACTCGCTAGCTTCGCGATCTTCCAGTTCCTCTGGGTCTGGAACGACTTCCTCGTGGCGCTGGTGTTCCTGGGCAAGTCGCCCGACCAGGTGGTGCTGACCATCAAGCTCAACGACCTGCTGGGTTCGCGCGGCGAGAGCTGGGAAATCCTGACCGCCAGCGCCTTCGTCTCCATCGCGGTGCCCGTGGCCGTGTTCTTCTCGCTGCAACGCTTCTTCGTGCGCGGCCTGCTCTCAGGCTCCGTCAAATAACCCATGACCGATTCCCCCATCTTTCCCCCTTCGTTCGAATGGGGCTGTGCCACCGCTGCCTTCCAGATCGAGGGCGGCGCCCTCGAAGGCGGCAAGCGGCCCAGCATCTGGGACGACTTCTGCGCCCAGCCCGGCCGCATCAAGGACGCCAGCGACGGCCTGGTCGCCTGCGACCACTACCACCGCTTCCGTGAGGACGTGGCGCTGATGGCCGACCTCGGTTTCCGGCACTACCGCTTCTCCATCGCCTGGACCCGCGTGGTGCGTGAGGACGGCAGCGCCAACCCCGAGGGGCTGGACTTCTACCGCCGCCTGCTCGACGCGCTGCACGACAAAGGCATCACGCCCAATGCCACGCTGTTCCACTGGGACCTGCCGGCGCAGCTGCAGCGCGTGCACGGCGGCTGGCTGCACCGCGACACCGCCCAGCGCTTCGCCGACTACGCGCAGATCGTCGCGCGCGAGTTGGGCGACGTGCTGCCGCGCGTGGCCACGCTCAACGAACCCTGGTGCAGCGCCTTCCTGGGCCACGACATCGGCGTGTTCGCGCCCGGCGTGCAGGACCGGCCGTCGTCGCTGCTGGCGGCGCACCACCTCATGCTGGCGCATGGGCTGGGCCTGCAGGCCTGGCGCAGCGTGCGCAGCGACACGCAGTTGGGCATCGTGCTCAACCCCGAGCTGTGCGACCCGGCCAGCGACGCACCACAGGACGTGGCCGCCGCGCGCCTGGCGGAGCTGGAGCGCAACGACGTCTTCCTCAACCCGCTGTTCGGCCGCGAGTGGCCGGCCGAGATGATCGAACAGATCGGCGCACTCGCCGACCAGCGCCGCCCGGGTGACCTCGCCATCTGCGCCCAGCCGCTGGACTTCATCGGCCTGAACTACTACACCCGCTCCATCGCGCAGGCGCCGCAGAGCGCTGTCGAGCAGCGGCGTGGCTACCGCTTCGTGCCGCCCGACCCGCAACGCCCCGACCTCACCGACATCGGCTGGGAGATCTACCCGCAAGGCCTGGAGCGCGTGACGCGCAACCTGCTCGCGCAGTGGCCGCTGCCCCCCATCTGGATCACAGAGAACGGCGCCGCGGACAACACGCCGGTGACCGATGGCGGTTGCGACGACCGCCTGCGCCTGGACTACCTGCAATCGCACCTGCAGCAGCTCTCGCAGATGGTGGCCAGCGGCCTGGACATCCGCGGCTACTACGTCTGGAGCCTGCTCGACAACTTCGAGTGGGCGCACGGCTACACGCAGCGCTTCGGCGTTGTGCACGTCGACTACACCTCCCAGCAGCGCACCCCCAAGGCCAGCGCGCGCTGGCTCCAGCAACTGATTTCCACACCGCAAACATGAGCAACAAGGCACCCAACAACGGCTGGTGGCGCGGCGGCGTGATCTACCAGATCTACCCGCGCAGCTTCCAGGACTCCAATGGCGACGGCATCGGCGACCTGCCGGGCATCACGCAGCGGCTGGACCACATCGCCGCGCTCGGCGCCGACGGCATCTGGATCTCGCCCTTCTTCAAAAGTCCGATGAAGGACTTCGGCTACGACGTCAGCGACTACTGCGACGTCGACCCGATGTTCGGCACGCTGGACGACTTCAAGGCACTGGTGGCGCGCGCGCACCAGCTCGGCCTGAAGGTGATGATCGACCAGGTGCTCTCGCACTGCAGCGACCAGCACCCCTGGTTCGTGGAGAGCCGCAGCAGCCGCGACAACCCCAAGGCCGACTGGTTCGTCTGGGCCGACGCGAAAGACGACGGCAACCCGCCCAACAACTGGCTCTCCATCTTCGGCGGCAGCGCCTGGCAGTGGGACACGCGCCGCTGCCAGTACTACCTGCACAACTTCCTCACCAGCCAGCCCGACCTGAACTTCCACAACCCGCAGGTGCAGGACGCGCTGCTGGCGACGGTGAAGTTCTGGCTCGACCTGGGCGTGGACGGCTACCGCCTGGACACGGTCAACTTCTTCTTCCACGACGCGCAGCTGCGCGACAACCCCGGCCGTGGCGCACCCGACCTGAACAACCCCGACCCGGCGGTCAACCCCTTCAACCCCTACGGCTGGCAGCGCCACGTCTACGACAAGAGCCGGCCGGAAAACCTGCCCTTCCTGCAGAGCCTGCGCGCCCTGCTCGACCAGTACCCGGACACCACCATGGTCGGCGAGATCGGCGACGACGACGGGCTGGCGCGGGTGGCCGAATACACCGCCGGTAGCGACAAGCTGCACATGGCCTACTGCTTCGACCTTCTGGGCGAGGCGCACGACGCGCCCTTCCTGCACGGCTTCCTGCAGCGCTTCAACACCATCGTGGGCGACGGCTGGCCCTGCTGGGCCCTGTCCAACCACGACGTGGTGCGCTCGGCCACGCGCTGGGGCGGACCCAACCCGGACCCGCGCCTGCTGCGCCTGGCCGCGGCCTTCCAGGCCAGCCTGCGCGGCACGGTCTGCCTCTACCAGGGCGAGGAGCTGGGCCTGCCCGAGGCCGAGCTGCGCTACGAAGACCTGCAGGACCCGTACGGCATCACCATGTGGCCGCAGTTCAAGGGACGCGACGGCTGCCGCACGCCCATGCCCTGGTCGGCCGACGCGCCGCAGGCGGGCTTCACCACCGGCAGCAAACCCTGGCTGCCGGTGGCCGACACACACCGGCCACTGGCGGTGGACCGCCAGGCCGGGGATTCCGGCTCGGTGCTCTCGTTCTTCACCCACCTGCTGCACTGGCGCCGCCAGCAGGTCGCCCTGCGCGAAGGCAGCCTCACCCTGCTGCCCGCCGATCCGCAGGTGCTGGCCTTCGTCCGGCAACACGACACCCAGACGCTGATGTGCGTCTTCAACTTCAGCGATCAGCCGGCCGAGTTGGCACTGCCCGGTGACTGGCAGGGCGCCACGGCACTGGAAGGCAGCGGCCTGGACGGCGCCCGCCTGGCCGGCGCCACGGTGAAGTGCGCACCCTGGGGAGGGATGTTCCTGCAGCGCGGCTGAACGCACGGACCTCGCCCTGAAGTGCGCGACACTGGCGGCTGTGGCCGGCCTTCCCCGGCCGGAACCCTGTTGCCATTCCCTCAGGAGCCCCCATGAGCATCCAGACTGTCGCCACCACCCCGTTCGCCGGCCAGCTGCCCGGCACCTCCGGCCTGCGCAAGAAGGTCACCGTCTTCCAGCAGCCGCACTACCTGGAGAACTTCGTCCAGGCCCTGTTCGACGTGCTGCACGGCGACGCGCCGGCCGCAGGGCAGACGCTGGTGCTCGGCGGCGACGGTCGCTTTCACAACCGCACGGCGGTGCAGGCCATCCTGAAGATGGCGGCCGCGCGCGGCTACGGCAAGGTGCTCGTCGGCCAGGGCGGCATCTTGTCCACGCCGGCCACCAGCGCCGTGATCCGCCGCCGCGGCGCCAGCGGCGGCATCATCCTCTCGGCCAGCCACAACCCCGGCGGCCCCGACGGCGACTTCGGCATCAAATACAACGCCACCAATGGCGGCCCGGCGCCCGAGAAGCTGACCCAGGCGATCTACGAGCGCACGCAGACGCTCGGCCAGTACCGCCTGAGCGACGCGCCCGACATCCCGCTCGACACCCTGGGCACGCACGTGATGGAGGGCATGGCGATCGAGGTGATCGACCCTGTGGCCGACTACGCCGCGGTGCAGCGCGAGCTGTTCGACTTCGATGCCATCCGCCGCCTCTTCGCCAGCGGCTTCCGCCTGCGCTACGACGCCATGTGGGCGGTGGGCGGTCCGTACGCGAAAGCGATCATCGAGGGTGAACTGGGCGCACCGGCGGGCACCGTGGTCCACGCCGAACCGAAGGAAGACTTCGGCGGCCTGCACCCCGACCCCAACCCGGCCTACGCCGACGACCTGATCGCCCACCTGATGGCGCCCGACGCGCCCGACATGGGCGCCGCCTCCGACGGCGACGCCGACCGCAACATGATCCTCGGTCGCAGCTTCATCGTCTCGCCGTCCGACAGCCTGGCCGTGCTCACCGCGCACGCCACCAAGGTGCCAGGCTACGCCAGCGGCCTTGCCGGCGTGGCGCGCTCCATGCCCACCTCCACCGCCGCCGACCGCGTGGCCAAGGCGCTGGGCATCGCCTGCTACGAAACGCCGACCGGCTGGAAGTTCTTCGGCAACCTGCTCGACGCAGGCAAGATCACGCTCTGCGGTGAAGAGAGCTACGGCACCGGTTCCAACCACGTGCGCGAGAAGGACGGCCTGTGGGCCGTGCTGTTCTGGCTCAACCTCGTCGCCGTCACCGGCCAGTCGGTCGAGCAGTTGGTGCGCGGCCTGTGGGCCGAACACGGCCGCTGCGTCTACTCGCGCCACGACTACGACGGCATTCCCACCGAGAAGGCCAATGCGCTCATGGCCGAGTTGCGTGCCCAGCTGCCGTCGCTGGGTGGCAGCACCGTCGAGGGACAACAGATCGCCTGGGCCGACGACTTCGCCTACACCGACCCGGTGGACGGCTCGGTCAGCCAGAAACAGGGCGTGCGCGTGGTGCTCGAAGACTCCTCGCGTGTGGTGTTCCGACTCTCCGGCACCGGCACCGAAGGCGCCACGCTGCGCGTCTACCTGGAGCGCCACGAACCCGATGCATCGCAACACGACGTGCCCGCGCAGGACGCCCTGGCGCCCCTGGTCGCGCTGGCCCGCACGCTGGCCCGCATCGAACACCACACCGGCATGGCGCAGCCCACCGTCATGACCTGAACCGCCGCCCATCCGCCACCATGCTCGACCGCATCGAACACCGCCTCGCCCAGTCCCTGCGCGCCCAGCCCAACTGGGCCGCCTTCGCGAAACGGCTGTCGGTGCACGGTCCGCGGCTGGTGCGCGAGCTGTCGCACCTGTACGGCGAGCGGCCAGACTTCGAGCGGGTGGTCGAGGACCTGCTGCACGTGGCCTACGACGGCTGGCGCGAGCGGCCCGCCGACCTGCAGCACCTGGACGCCGTGCGCGAGCAGACACCCGACTGGTTCACGTCGAACCAGATGCTCGGTGGTGTCTGCTACGCCGACCTCTGGGCCGGCGGTTTGGAGGGTGTGAAGGACCAGATCCCCTACCTGAAGGAACTCGGCCTGACCTACCTGCACCTCATGCCGCCCTACCTGTGCCCGCAACCGCACAACGACGGTGGCTACGCGGTCAGCAGCTACCGCGCCACCGATCCGGCGCTGGGCAGCATCGACGATTTGCGCAAGCTGTTCACCGCCCTGCGGCAGGCAGGCATCTCCCCGGTGCTGGACTTCGTGTTCAACCACACCTCCGACGAGCACGAGTGGGCGCAGAAGGCGGCGGCGGGCGACGCCGAACACAGCGCCTACTACTGGATCTTCCCCGACCGCAGCGAGCCCGACGTGTACGAGCAGACGGTGCGCGAGATCTTTCCCGACGAGCACCCCGGCGCCTTCACCCAGCTGCCCGACGGCCGCTGGGTCTGGACCACCTTCCACACCTACCAGTGGGACCTGAACTACAGCAACCCCACCGTGTTCACCGCCATGGCGCGCGAGATGCTGTTCATCGCCAACCTGGGCGTGGACTTCCTTCGCATGGACGCGGTCGCCTTCGTCTGGAAGCGCAAAGGCACGCCCTGCGAGAACCTGCCCGAGGCCCACCACCTGCTGCGCGCCTACAACGCGCTGGCCCGCATCGCCGCCCCCTCGCTGCTGTTCAAGAGCGAAGCCATCGTGCACCCGGACGACGTGGCGGCGTACATCTCCACCGAGGAGTGCCAGGTCTCCTACAACCCGCTGCAGATGGCCCTGCTGTGGAACTCGCTGGCCACGCGCGAGGTGAACCTGCTGCAGCATGCGCTGGAGCACCGCCACGCGCTGCCACCGCACACCGCCTGGGTCAACTACGTGCGCAGCCACGACGACATCGGCTGGACCTTCGCCGACGAGGACGCGGCGCACTTCGGCATCGACGGCTTCGCCCACCGCCAGTTCCTCAACCGCTTCTACGTCAACCGCTTCGAAGGCAGCTTCGCGCGCGGCGAGCCTTTCCAGGACCACCCGGTCACCGGCGACTGCCGCATCAGCGGCACCGCTGCTTCTCTCTGCGGCGTGGAACAGGGCGATGTGCACGGCATCGCGCGCCTGCTGTTGCTCTACGGCGTGGTGCTGGCCAGCGGCGGGATTCCGCTGATCTACCTCGGCGACGAGGTCGCGACGCTCAACGACCACGGCTGGCAGAAGGACACTCACAAGGCCGGCGACAGCCGCTGGCTGCACCGCCCACCGCGCGACGCCGCGCGCTACGCCCAGCGCCACGATCCGTCGACGCCCGCCGGCCGCATGTTCACCGGCCTCACCCACCTGATTGGCCTGCGCCGCCACCTGCCCGCGCTCGCGGGCGGCGCGCTCACCCCGTTCTGGACGCAGAACCCGGCGGTGCTGGGTTTCCAGCGTGGCGAAGGCGCGGCCTCGGTGCTGGTGCTGGCCAACTTCACCGAGCACCCGCAGGCGGTGGACCAGCGCGTGCTGGCGGCGCTGCCTGGCGGTGTGGTCGACATGGTGGGCGGTGGCGGCTTCGACCTGCGCACCGGAATCACCCTGCAGCCCTACCAGCAGCTGTGGCTGGTGCAGCCCTGACGGGCCGGCCAGGCAGCGGCTCGTCAGGGTCGGCTGGCTATAATTCGCGGCTATTTGCCCTGTGCAGGGCCCCCACCCCCACCAGACCGACTCGCCACCCGAGGACCCCATGAGCGACCACGCGCACGACTCCCACACCGGCCCGATCAAAACCCCCGCCCAGCTGCTCTGGACGTCGTTCTTTTCCTTCGTGGTCCCTGTTTTCGTCATCATTGGCCTGGTGTACTACGTCACCTCGGACAACAAGCCGGCCGCTGGCGCCGTCGACCCCGAGCTGGCCACCGCCATGCGCATCCAGAAGGTCGGCTCGGTCGAGCTGCGCGACGCCAACCGCCCGCTGGCCGCCGGCGAAGCGGTCTACACCGCCCAGTGCTCGGCCTGCCACGCCACCGGCGCCGCCGGTGCACCCAAGTTCGGCGACGCCGCCGCCTGGGGCCCCCGCATCGCCACCGGCTATGAAGCCCTGCTGACCTCCGCCCTCAAGGGCAAGGGCGCCATGGGTGGCCAGGGCGGTGGCGCGTTCAGCGATGTCGAGATCGGCCGCGCCGTGGTGCACATGGCCAACGCCGCCGGCGGCAAGTTCGCCGAGCCGCAGGCCCCGGCCGCTGCAGGTGCCGCCGCTGCCGCTCCGACTGCTGAAGCCGCTCCCGCGGCCGCCCCTGCCGCCGCGGCGCCTGCTGCCGCCGCCCCGGTGGCCGCCGCACCCGCTGCTGCTGCCGCCGTGCCCGTGGCCGGTGCTGGCGAAGCTCTGTACAAGCAGGCCTGCGCCGTCTGCCACGCAGCCGGTGTGGCCGGTGCACCCAAGTTCGGCGACAAGGCCGCCTGGTCCGCCCGCGTGGTCCTCGGCTTGGACGGTCTGACCGCCAGCGCCATCAAGGGCAAAAACGCCATGCCGCCCAAGGGCGGTTCCACCGCCTCCGACGCCGACATCAAGGCCGCCGTCGAGTACATGCTGGCTGCCGTCAAGTAAGGCGCAGCGCCCCCCAAAAGAAAGCCGGTCACATGACCGGCTTTTTTGTTGCACGCTCAGCGCTCAGGCCCAGGGACCAGGCCCCAGGACGCGCTGCGGGCTTTTCACGAACGCCCAGCGCTTCGGCAGGCTGTCCACTGCCACCGGCTCGGGCTGCCAGGTCCCTTGCTCCACCAGGTCGGCCGCCTGCGCCATGTCGCTGGTGTGCACCAGGCCCAGGCCGAGGGCGGTCACGAGGTACAGGCGCCCGGCTTCGTCCAGCAGGCAATGCTTCACGGCGCCGGCGGGCGCACCGGTGTGGGACTGCACCGAGCCGTCGGGCTGCAGGCGCCAGATCCAGGGCGTGGCTTCGAGCTCGACATAGACACGCTGCGGTCCGTTCTGGAAGAACCAGCGGCCCTGTTCGTCGGCCAGGTAGTTGCGGCCGATGAAAGCAATCAGCTTGTCGTGCAGCAGGCGCGAGCCCTTGGCCGGAGCCACGCCCTCGCCCGGTTCGGCGGCGAACGGGCCGGCGCGCTGGCAACGGTCGTCGCGCATGTACCAGTCGCCGCGCGCGTCCAGGCCCAGCCAGCCATGGCAGTCCGGCACGTTGGGCCATTTGGCCAGCGCGGCCTTGACGATGTCGTCCATGGGGTGTCCTCAGCGGTGGGCCAACAGCCAGTGCCCGACCGCTGCCGGCATGGCCATCACATGGCCGGGCAGGCCCAGCGGCGGCAGGGATACCGGGAAGCCGACATGCCCGCCCTGGGCGGGCTGCCAGAGCGTGACCCGGGGGCCGGCCTGACGCGGTGTGGGCAGGGAGTCGGCGGGCACGAAGGGATCGTTGAGCGCATTGAGCGCCAGCGCCGGCACGCGGATGTCGCTGAGCACCGGTTTGGCCGATGCGCGGGTCCAGTAGTCGTCGGTGTCGCGAAAGCCGTGCAGCGGTGCGGTGAAGAGGTTGTCGAACTGGTAGAGGTCGCTAGCAGCCAGCAGCGCATCTCGGTCGAACAGGCCCGGGTGCTGCTCCAGCTTCTTCAGCGCCTTGGGCACCATGGTGGAGAGGAACATGCGGGTGTAGACCAGCCGGTTGAAGCCGCGTCCGATGGCGTGGCCGCCCGCGGCCAGATCGAGCGGCGAACAGACCGCCGCCACCGCCCGCACCGTGTGCGAGGCCTCGGTGCCCATCTCGCCGGCCCAGCGCAGCAGCGCATTGCCACCCAGCGACACACCGGCCGCCAGCAGCGGGCGGCCCGGGTGTCCGGCGACGAAGCGGCGGAGCATCCAGTCGATTTCCTGGAAGTCGCCCGAGTGGTAGGCGCGCGGCGCCAGGTTCAGCTCGCCCGAACAGCCCCGGAAGTGCGGCACCGCCAACACCAGGCCCTCGCGCGCAGCAAAGTCGGCAAAGGCCACCGCGTACTGGCTGGCGGAGGAGCCCTCCAGTCCGTGGAACAGCACCAGCAGCGGCGCATCCGGCGCCACCGCATGGGTGGTGGTGTCGACGTCGACGAAGTCGCCATCGGGGGTCGGCCAGCGCTCCCGCCGCCATTGAGGCACGCCCCCCGCGTGGCGCCGCGCAAACAGCGCCGCCCACAGGGTCTGGGCGTTGCCGCCTGGCAGCCACCAGGGCGCCGTGTAGTCGAAAGCCGGTGCCGCCATGCTCAGTGCAGCACCGGGGGCGCGCTCAGGGCGTCCGCCGGCTCGTTGCGGCTGCCCGGGCTGGCATGGTGGGCCACCATGCGCCACCCGTGCACGGTCTTGGCGTACACATTGGTGGCCAGCACCCAGGCGTGGGCCGGTCCGTCGTCGCTCATCACCTCGATGCGTTCGATCACGCTGTGCACGCTGCAGCCACCGGCGTCGATGCGGCGCGCCCGCTCGGGCTGCACGCGCACGCCGCCGTTGGTCAGCAACGCCTCGAACGCCGCCCGGACGGCGGCGTGGCCGACCAGGCGCTGTCCGCCCGGGTGCACGCAGACGATGTCCTCTTCATCGGCCCAGCAGGCCATCAGGCGCTCCAGGTCGCCCTGGTGCAAAGCGTCGTAGAAGGCGGCTTCGATGTCGTCCGCAGTGCCGGGGGAAAACTTGGGGCGGGGCATGGGGAGGGTGCAGGAGCGTGGTCGGCGGCGCAAAAGCGGGGCACTATGATAGGTCTTTGCCTCGCAGGAGTGACCATGAAGCGCCATCTGTCCCTCGCCTCCCTCGTGCTCGCCGCTGCCCTTGCGCTGACCGGCTGCGGCTACAACGAGTTCCAGAGCCTGGACGAACAGAGCAAGTCGGCCTGGGCCGAGGTGCTCAACCAGTACCAGCGCCGCGCCGACCTCATCCCCAACATTGTCGCCACCGTCAAGGGCGAGGCCAACTTCGAACAGGAAACGCTGACCAAGGTGGTCGAGGCGCGCGCCAAGGCCACGTCGATCCAGGCCACGCCCGAGATGCTCGGCGACCCCGAGGCCATGGCGAAGTTCCAGGCCGCGCAGGGCGAACTGGGCAGCGCGCTCAGCCGCCTGATGGTGGTGGTCGAACAGTACCCCAACCTCAAGGCCAACCAGGGCTTCTCCGACCTGCGCGTGCAGCTCGAAGGCACGGAAAACCGCATCACCGTGGCTCGCAACCGCTACATCGAGGCGGTGCAGTCCTACAACGTGCTGACCCGCAGCTTCCCGACCAACGTCACCGCCATGGTCTTCGGCTACAAGACCAAGGAAGGCTTCAAGGTCGAGAACGAGGCCGCCATCAGCACGCCGCCCAGGGTCGACTTCAGCAAGCCATGACACTGCGCCTGGTCCGCGCGCTCGGCTTGGGCGCGCTCTGGCTGCTGTGGGCGGCGGTGGTCTGGGGACAGGCCGTGCTGCCCCTGCCCGAGCTCAGCAGCCGCGTGATCGACCAGACCGAAACCCTGGACGCAGCCCAGCAGGCCGCGCTCGAATCCCGGCTCGCCACTTTCGAAACGCAACGCGGCACCCAGATCGTGGTGGTACTGGTGCCCACCACGCAGCCCGAGGACATCGCCGACTACACCCAGCGGCTGGGCGATGCCTGGAAGATCGGGCGACAGGACGTGGGCGACGGCGTGCTGTTCGTCGTGGCCAAGAACGACCGCCGGGTGCGCATCGCCACCAGCAAGACCCTGGAGGGCGCGATTCCCGACCTGGTCGCCCGCCGCATCATCGACCAGGCGGTCACGCCGGCCTTCCGCCGCAACGACTTCGCGGGTGGCATCGAAGCCGGCATCGACCAGATCATCACCCGCGTGACTGGCGAGAACCTCCCCCTGCCCGAGGCCGGCGGCGGGCCAGAAGACGCGGGCTTCGCGCCCATGGACCTGCTCATCTTCCTGGTCTTTGCGGTGCCCATGTTCTCGGCGGTGCTGCGCAGCCTGTTCGGCAACAAGCTGGGCACCCTGCTCACGGGCGCAAGCGCGGGCACCATCGCCTGGGTGCTCACCGCGGTGGTCTGGGTCGCGGTGGGCGCCGGCCTGCTCGCCATGCTCGCCGCGCTGTTCTTCCAGATGCTGCCCTCAATGCCATCGTCCGGCCGCGGGCGCCGGGGCGGCGACTGGGGCGGCGGTGGTTTTGGCGGGGGCGGCCATGGTGGTGGATGGAGCGGCGGCGGTGGCTTCAGCTCGGGCGGTGGGGGCAACTTCGGGGGCGGCGGCGCCTCTGGCAGCTGGTGACGGCCATGAAGAAGCTGCTTCGCATCCTCCGGCACCGCTGGCTCGACAGCCGCGATTCGCGCCGGCTGATTCCTGACGACATGGTGCTTCGGCTGTCCCGCCGCATCAGTGCCAGCGAGGTGCGCCACAGCGGCGAGATCCGCCTGTGCGTCGAGGCGGCCCTGCCGCTGTCCTACCTCTGGCGCCTGGGGAGCGGGACCACCGTCCTCATGCTGGCCCGGGAGCGGGCTGTGAGCTGGTTCGGCCGACTGGGCGTCTGGGACACGCAGGACAACAACGGTGTACTGATCTACCTGCTGCTGGCCGAACGGTCGATCGAGGTCGTCGCCGACCGTGGGCTGAGCGCACGGGTCGACCAAGCGCACTGGCAGGCCCTTGTGGACCGGCTGGCCGGTCGACTGCACCAGGGTGCCTTCGAAGACGGCCTGACCCAGGCCCTGGAGGAGGTCTCGGCACTGCTGGTGGAGCACTTCCCTGCCCAAGCTGGCGAGCCCAACCCCAACGAACTGCCCGACCTGGTGGTGCGGGCCTGAGACTCAGCTGTCCCCTGCGCTGCGGCCGCCCCGGCCGGTGCGGTTGTTCATCACCACCTGCAGCTCCTGCTGCAGGGCCTTGTTCATCTGCGCGAAGGTGCGCAGCTTGCGCGTGGTTTCGCGCAGGCGGTCGGCCATGCGCTTGGATATCGCCAGCAAGAGGCGCGCCCCGACCGCCGGGTCGGCCTTGAGCAGACGCCGCAACGCCGCCCGGGACAGCACAGCGGCCGCCACATCGGTGATGGCGGTGCAGGTGGCCGACCGCGGCGAACCGTCCAGCACGCCCATCTCACCGATCAGATGTCCCGGACCGATCACGTTGACCACCATGCTGTCCTCGGCGCCGGGCATTTCGTTCTCAACCGAAATATCACCTTCCAGGATCAGCATCATGTAGTCGTTGCCGCGCAGCTCCCCCTCGTGTATGAAGACAGTCCCCGCGGAAATCAGCTGCGGGTGCATGTAACCCACCACCCGTTTGGCATCGGCCAACTTCAGATCGTCCAGCGCCGACGGCGTAACCAGCAGGCGGGCGGCCACCTCTTCGGGCGGCAGGTCCGGTCGTTCGGAAATCGAGGGCATGGGCATGGGTGTACGGAAGTCAGTGTGGAGATGATTTCACCAGCGCCCCCGACAGATCACAGGGCGGCGAAAAAAAACCGGCATCAGCCGGCTTTTTTCATGAGGCGTCCGCGGGTGCAGATCACTTTTTCTGACGGTACTTGCGCAGCGCCGCGATCTGAGCGGCCATGACCGCCAGCTCCGAGGTGGCCTTGGCCAGATCGATGTCGCTCTTGGCGTTCTTGACCGCCTCTTCGGCGGCCTTGCGGGCCTCGCTCGCCTTGGCCTCGTCCAGGTCGTGGCCGCGGATGGCGGTGTCCGACAGCACGGTCACGCAGTTGGGCTGCACTTCCAGAATGCCACCGGCCACGAACACGAACTCTTCGCCGCCATCGGCTTTTTCGATGCGCACGGCACCGGGCTTGATGCGCGTGATCAGCGGAATGTGGCCGGGCAGGATACCCAGCTCACCCGCCTCACCCGGCAGGGCCACGAACTTGGCCTCGCCAGAGAAGATGGACTCTTCGGCGCTGACCACATCGACGTGGATGGTGCTCATATTGACTCCTGTGAAAAGGGAAAAGGGTGCTCGGTGGGCGGGCGCCGGCGGGCGGCGCCCTGCGCCATCAGGCGACCTTCTTCGCCTTCTCGAAGGCCTCGTCGATGGTGCCGACCATGTAGAACGCCTGCTCGGGCAGGTGGTCGCATTCGCCAGCGGTGATCATCTTGAAGCCGCGGATGGTTTCCGACAGCGGCACGTACTTGCCGGGCGAGCCGGTGAACACCTCGGCCACGTGGAACGGCTGCGACAGGAAACGCTGGATCTTCCGGGCGCGGGCCACAGCCAGCTTGTCCTCGGGAGCCAGTTCGTCCATGCCCAGAATGGCGATGATGTCGCGCAGTTCCTTGTAGCGCTGCAGCGTGCCTTGCACGGCGCGTGCGGTCTCGTAGTGGTCCTGGCCCACGACCAGCGGGTCGAGCTGGCGGCTGGTCGAGTCCAGCGGATCCACAGCGGGGTAGATACCCAGCGCAGCGATGTCACGGGACAGCACCACGGTGGAGTCCAGGTGGGCGAAGGTGGTGGCGGGCGACGGATCGGTCAGGTCGTCGGCCGGCACGTACACGGCCTGGATCGAGGTGATGGAGCCCACCTTGGTCGAGGTGATCCGCTCTTGCAGGCGACCCATTTCCTCGGCCAGCGTCGGCTGGTAACCCACGGCGGAAGGCATACGGCCCAGCAGGGCGGACACTTCGGTACCGGCCAGGGTGTAGCGGTAGATGTTGTCCACGAAGAACAGCACGTCACGGCCTTCGTCACGGAACGACTCGGCGATGGTCAGGCCGGTCAGGGCCACGCGCAGACGGTTGCCCGGGGGCTCGTTCATCTGGCCGTAGACCATGGCCACTTTCGACTCGCCCAGGTTCTCCAGGTTCACGACGCCGGAGTCGGCCATCTCGTGATAGAAGTCGTTGCCCTCGCGGGTACGCTCACCCACGCCAGCGAACACGGACAGACCCGAGTGCGCCTTGGCGATGTTGTTGATGAGTTCCATCATGTTCACGGTCTTGCCCACGCCGGCACCACCGAACAGACCCACCTTGCCGCCCTTGGCGAACGGGCACACCAGGTCGATCACCTTGATGCCCGTTTCCAGCAGCTCTTGCGAGGGCGACAGTTCGTCGTAAGCCGGGGCCTTGCGGTGGATGGGAGCGGTCAGACTCTGGTCGACCGGACCACGCTCGTCGATGGGCTGGCCCAGCACGTCCATGATGCGGCCCAGAGTGGCCTTGCCCACCGGCACCGTGATGTTGGCGTTGGTGTTGGTGACCACCATGCCACGGCGCAGACCGTCGGACGAACCCAGCGCAATCGTGCGGACCACGCCGTCACCGAGCTGCTGCTGGACTTCCAGCGTCAGTGCGGAACCTTCCATCTTCAGTGCGTCGTAAACGCGCGGCATCTGGTCGCGGGGGAATTCCACGTCCACGACGGCGCCGATGCACTGAACAATCTTGCCTTGTGCTTGAGACATGATGTGTACCTTTGAGTTTCTCTAGATTTCAGTTGAGCGCCGGGGTCAGACCGCCGCAGCGCCGGCCACGATTTCCGACAGCTCTTTCGTGATGCCGGCCTGGCGGGTCTTGTTGTAGACCAGCTTGAGTTCGCTGATGACGTTGCCAGCGTTGTCGGTGGCGGCCTTCATGGCCACCATGCGAGCCGACTGCTCGGACGCCATGTTTTCCGCCACGGCCTGGTAGACCTGGGCTTCGATGTAGCGCAACAGCAGCTCGTCAATGACCGTGGCCGCATCGGGTTCGTAGACGTAGTCCCAGTCACGACCCTTGCTGCCTTCCTGCAAGTCGGCAGCCGACAGCGGCAGCAGCTGTTCGATCACGGCTTCCTGCTTCATCGTGTTGATGAAGCGGGTGTAGCAGACGTGAACCGAGTTGATGCGCCCTTCTGTGTACGCATCCAGCAGCACCTTCACCGGGCCGATCAGCTTGTCCAGGTGAGGGGTATCGCCCAGACCGACGGCGCTGGAAACCACTTTCGCACCGATGCGGTTGAGGAAACCCAAGCCCTTGTTGCCGATGGCCACCGCCTCGGCACCCTGGCCTTTGGCCTGAAGGTCCTTGAGCTGGTTGGTCAGTGCACGAAGCACGTTGGTGTTCATACCGCCGCACAGACCCTTGTCGGTGGTCACAACGACAAAACCTGCGGTCTTGGCGTCGTTGGTCTCCATGAAGGGGTGCGTGTACTCGGGGTTGGCCTTGCTCAGGTTGCCAGCGATCTGACGCACCTTTTCGGCGTAAGGCCGGGCCGCACGCATGCGGTCCTGCGCCTTGCGCATCTTGGAAGCGGCCACCATTTCCATGGCTTTGGTGATCTTCTTGGTGTTCTCCACCGATTTGATCTTGCCGCGAATTTCCTTGCCTGCTGCCATTGCTGCTCCTTAGCTCGTCAATGGACGGATCAGTAGGTACCGGTCTTCTTGAAGTCGGCGATGGCAGCGAGCAGCTGGGCTTCAGCGTCCTTGTCCATGGCCTTGTCGTTGTCGAGCTTGGCCACCAGCGCGGCGTGCTTGTCCTTCAGGAATGCGTGCAGACCGCCTTCGAAGGCCAGCACCTTCTTGACATCGATGTCGTCCATGAAGCCCTTGTTCACCGCGAACAGCGAAGCGGCCATCAGACTGATGGACAGCGGGCTGTACTGGGCCTGCTTGAGCAGTTCGGTCACGCGGGCGCCTCGGTCCAGCTGCTTGCGGGTGGCTTCGTCCAGGTCGGAAGCGAACTGCGCGAAGGCAGCCAGTTCACGGTACTGGGCCAGATCGGTACGGATACCGCCGGACAGCGACTTGATCAGCTTGGTCTGGGCAGCACCACCGACGCGCGACACCGAGATACCGGCGTTGATGGCGGGGCGGATACCGGCGTTGAACAGGTTGGTTTCCAGGAAGATCTGGCCGTCGGTGATGGAGATCACGTTGGTCGGCACGAAGGCGGACACGTCGCCGGCCTGCGTTTCGATGATCGGCAGTGCGGTCAGCGAACCGGTCTTGCCCTTCACTTCACCCTTGGTGAACGCTTCGACGTAGTCGGCGTTGACGCGGGCGGCGCGCTCCAGCAGACGGCTGTGCAGGTAGAACACGTCGCCGGGGTAGGCTTCGCGGCCCGGGGGACGGCGCAGCAGCAGCGACACTTGACGGTAGGCCACGGCCTGCTTGGACAGGTCGTCGTAAACGATCAGGGCGTCCTGGCCGCGGTCGCGGAAGTACTCGCCCATGGTGCAGCCGGAGTAGGCCGACAGGTACTGCATGGCGGCGGACTCGGAAGCCGAGGCGGCAACCACGATGGTGTATTCCATGGCGCCAGCCTGTTCCAGGGCACGCACCACGTTCTTGATGGACGACGCCTTCTGGCCGATGGCGACGTACACGCAGGTCATGTTCTGACCCTTCTGGTTGATGATGGCGTCGATGGCCACGGCGGTCTTGCCGGTCTGGCGGTCACCAATGATCAGCTCGCGCTGGCCACGGCCGACGGGCACCATCGAGTCGATCGACTTCAGACCAGTCTGCACTGGTTGGTCCACCGACTTGCGGGCGATCACGCCAGGAGCGACCTTCTCGATCACGTCCGTCATCTTCGCGTTGATCGGGCCCTTGCCGTCGATCGGCTGACCCAGGGCGTTCACCACGCGGCCCACCAGCTCGGGACCCACCGGCACTTCCAGGATGCGACCCGTGCACTTGACGGTGTCGCCTTCGGAGATGTGCTCGTACTCACCCAGAATCACGGCGCCGACGGAGTCGCGCTCGAGGTTCAGGGCCAGGCCGAAGGAAGGCACGCCGTCCTTGTTGGCCGGGAATTCCAGCATTTCACCCTGCATCACGTCCGACAGGCCGTGGATGCGGACGATACCGTCGGTCACGGACACCACGGTGCCCTGGTTGCGCACATCGCTGGACGCGCCCAGACCCTGGATGCGGGATTTGATCAGTTCAGAAATTTCGGCGGGATTGAGCTGCATGACTCTTTCCTTCTTTCGTTAATTGGGATGAGGGCGCGTCCGAGCGGCGGGGAAGACGGCGTCAAGCCGTCAACGCCACTTTCATTTGTTCCAGGCGGGCCTTGATGGAGGTGTCCAGCACTTCGTCACCCACCACCACACGCACGCCACCGATGAGCTCGGGCTGCAATTGGACTTGCAGGTTGAGCTGGCGCCCGAAGCGCTTCTCCAGCACACCCGACAACTCGGCCAGTGCAGACGGTTCGATGTCGAAGGCGCTGTAGACCACGGCATCAAAGCGGCCCTGCTGGGCGTTCTTGAGCACACGGAACTGGGCAGCGATTTCAGGCAGCGCCGCGACGCGACCGTTCTCGATCACGGTGCGCAGGAAGTTCTGGCCCATCGCCGGCAGCGCGTTCTTGAGCACGCCGGTGATGACGTCGAACACCTGGGCTGGCGAAGACTGAGGCGCTTCGGCGAACTGGCGCAGCTGCTCGTTACCAGCAACAGCAGCCAGCTCGTCGAGCCAGGAGGCAACGCCCGCAGCATCGGCGCCGGCGGCCTTGAACAGGGCGTCAGCGTAGGGACGGGCAATGGTGGCAATTTCAGCCATGTTCTACCTTCGTATGCCGGGGTTCAATCGGAACGTGGGCCTGGGATCAGAGCTCGGTCTTCAGGCGACCCAGCAACTCGGCGTGAACGCCAGCGTTGACTTCGCGCTTGAGAATCTGCTCGGCCCCCTTGACGGCCAGCGCAGCGACTTCCTCGCGCAGGGCTTCACGGGCCTTGACGACCTGCTGCTCGGCTTCCTGGCGGGCGGCGGCGACGATCTTGGCAGCCTCTTCCGTCGCACGGGCCTTGGCTTCCTCGATCACAGTCTGTGCACGACGCTCGGCGTCGGCCAGACGGGTGGCTGCCTCGTTGCGGGACTGGCTCAGCTCAGCCTCGACACGCTTGTTGGCCACGGCCAGTTCGGACTTGGCCTTCTCGGAAGCGGCCAAACCTTCGGAAATCTTCAACGCACGCTCATCAAGCGCCTTGGCAATCGGGGGCCACACGAATTTCATCGTGAACCACACCAGGATCGCAAAGACGATGGCTTGCGCAAAGAGGGTTGCATTGATGTTCATCGCAACGCCTTTCTGTGTGTGAACGGGAGTGGAGACGCAATTGCTGCGGCGCCGACGGCATCCGGAAGGACGGGTCGATGTTGATCGACCCGCCGCTTGCCGCCGCGCACGGCAGCAAGACCCATTAAGCGGCCAGCTGGAAGGGGTTGGCGAAGGCGAACAGCAGGGCGATGGCCACACCGATCAGGAAGGCGGCGTCGATCAGGCCGGCCAGAATGAACATCTTGGTCTGCAGGTCGTTCATCAGCTCGGGCTGGCGAGCGGAGGACTCCAGGAACTTGCCACCCATCAGGGCAATACCGATAGAGGCGCCGATGGCACCCAGACCGACGATGAGACCGCAAGCCAGCGCGACCAGACCCAGAACGTTTTCCATGATGACTCCTTAAAAGATTGAGAGTTGAAAAGAAAGGAAGGAACCGAAAGAACTAGAGAGCGAGGTGAAACCGCGCAACTTAGTGAGCGTCATGCGCTTGACCCAGATAAATCAGGGCCAGCATCATGAAAATGAACGCCTGCAAGGTGATGACCAGAATGTGGAACAAGGTCCACACCGTGCCTGCGATCACGTGTCCGACGAAGAAGAGACCACCCGACAGCGAGAGGGCAGCGTAACCACCCAGCAGCGCGATCAGCATGAACACCAGTTCACCCGCGAACATGTTGCCAAACAACCGCATGCCGTGCGAAACCGTCTTCGCCACGAACTCGATCATTTGCATCAGGAAGTTGGTCACGCCCAGCAGCAGTGCCCAAACAGGATTCTTGGAAGTGCCGAAGGGGGCGGTCACCAGCTCGTGCGTCCAGCCGCCGAAACCCTTGATCTTGATGTTGTAGAACAGGCAGAGCAGCAGCACCGACACGGACAGACCCAGCGTGGTGGACAGGTCGGCCGTGGGCACGACGCGCAGGTAGGCATGGTGGGGATCGTGGCCGGTCGCGGCGTAGTACTCGGTCCACAGACGGGGCAGCAGGTCCACCGGCAGCATGTCCATGAAGTTCATCATGAAGATCCAGCAGAACACCGTCAGCGCCAGCGGGGCGATCAGCTTGCGGCTGTTGGCGTTGTGGATCACGCCCTTGGCCTGGCTGTCGACCATCTCCACCAACATCTCCACGGCGGCCTGGAAGCGACCCGGCACACCCGCGTGCGCCTTGCGGGCAGCCAGCCACAGCACAAAGCAGACAAAGGCACCCAGCACCGAACTGAAAACCACCGAGTCGATGTTGATGACCGAAAAGTCAACGATGAACCCTTGCTTGTGGTTCGTCAGATGGGTCAGGTGGTGGCGGATGTACTCACCAGGGGTAGGACCGATACCTTCAGCAGCCATGTTCGTTGCACCAATCAGCGGAAATTAATGAGGGCGCCTGACCTGGAACCACAGCCCAAACCAGTACACCTTCAGCGTCAAAACCAACCCGGCCAGCAAACCCAGCCAACTGAGATCAGGGACCAGCGCTGGCGACGACCACAACATGGCCACCACCAGCAACACCTTGACCCCTTCCCACAGCAGGAAGCTGGCAAACGAAGCTCGCGCGTACCCCGACATCAGACGGGACAACGCGCCGGAGGTCAGACCGTAGGCCATCAATGCCGTCGGAATGAAAACCGAAGCCGCGCCAAAGAGCACCGACAGGGCCAACGACATCTGGCGAGAAAACAGCCAGACCAACAACCCTGACAACACCCCCACCAACACCTGCACCCCCACCAGACGCCAGACGGATAGTTCCGGCTGACCAGCGCGCCACTGCTGCGCCTGTTCACGCGTCAGTGGCTTGAATTCGGGTTCCTGCTCCCCATCTTCCCATCCATGCACCGCTTTGGCTTCAGCCTGATCGACCGGCAATGGCGCCCCGTCTTTGTCGGGCCCGGGCATTGTCGGCATGGCAGATTACAAACGGTTTACAGGTGTGCGAAGGTTCGCAAAGCCTCTCATTATACGTAGAAACCCCAAACGGGCGTCAACCGCTCTTGCGCTGACCAAGGACTTGCCACGCGCGCCCATAATGGTGCGCGTCCCTCGTGCAGGCCTCTGCGGGCCCGGCGTCTTTGATCGCTTGCGCCGAAGGATGACCTGAAAAATTCTCACTTTGACGCAGCCCGTGTCGAGCCCGTGCTGTGTACGCCCCATGGACCTGCCACGCGACATACCGCCAGAACAATCGCTCATCGAGTACCCCTGTCGATTCCCCATCAAGGTGATGGGTGCCAACGTCGAGGGCTATGTCTCCGCCATGGTCGCGGTGGCGCGAGCCTTCGACCCCGGCTTCGACGAAGCCACTGTCGAGCACCGTCCGAGCAAGGCCGGCAACTACCTGGGCCTGACGCTCACGGTTTATGTCACCAGCCGAGAACAGCTTGACGAGGTGTACCGCACCCTGACCACCCACCCGATGGTCAAGGTCGTCCTCTGATCCGCCCATGATCGTCCGTCCGCTGGGGCACGTGGACTACGCGCCCACCTTCGACGCCATGGTGGCCTTCACGGACTCACGGTCCGCGCAGACACCTGACGAGCTGTGGATCTGCGAGCACCCGCCCGTGTTTACGCAAGGCTTGGCGGGCAAGGACGACCACCTGCTGGCACCGGGCGACATTCCGGTCGTCAAGACCAATCGCGGCGGCCAGGTGACCTACCATGGCCCCGGCCAGGTCGTCGCCTATCCGCTGGTCGACCTGCAACGAACGGGGTACTTCGTCAAGGAATACGTCTACCGCATCGAAGAGGCGGTGATCCGCACGCTGGCCCACTTCGATGTGACCGGTCACCGTGTCGGGGGTGCCCCCGGCATCTATGTGCGACTGGACGACCCAACCGGCCACGCCCCGCTGCCGCAGCGGCCGCAGAAACGCACGGAGGGGTCGCCAGGCCCGGAACCCGATTTCACCGGTCTGGGCAAGATTGCGGCGCTGGGCATCAAGGTCAGCCGGCACTGCACCTACCACGGTGTCGCGCTGAACGTGGCCATGGACCTGCAGCCCTTCTGGCGCATCAACCCATGTGGGTATGCGGGCCTCCAGACGGTCGACCTTTCTACAATCGGGGTCGCCGTTTCATGGGATGAAGCGGCCCGGGTGCTGAGCAACGAGCTTGGCGCCCTCCTCGGCCCCTGACCACCAACGCGCGTCGACCGCGCCCCTGCCATGAACCGCCCCGATACCCCCGTGGCCGATGCCCACACCGTCCGCGAAACCCAGCCCGCCGCCAGCTACGACGCCACCGCCAAGCAGAAGAGCCAGGCAAAAACCGCGCGCATCCCGATCAAAATCGTGCCGGCCGAGGTGCTCAAGAAGCCGGAGTGGATCCGCGTCAAGGCCGGCTCGCCGACCACGCGCTTCTATGAGATCAAGGACATCCTGCGCAGCAACAAGCTGGTCACGGTGTGCGAAGAAGCCAGCTGCCCGAACATCGGCGAGTGCTTCGGCAAGGGCACGGCGACTTTCATGATCATGGGCGACAAGTGCACGCGGCGCTGCCCGTTCTGCGACGTCGGCCATGGGCGCCCTGATCCACTGGACGTGGACGAACCAGAGAACCTGGCCAAGACCATCGCGCAGCTCAAGCTCAAGTACGTGGTGATCACCAGCGTGGACCGCGACGACCTTCGCGACGGCGGCGCAGGCCACTATGTGGCCTGCATCCAGCGCACGCGCGAGCTCTCGCCCGGCACGCAGATCGAGGTGCTGGTGCCCGACTTCCGCGGCCGTGACGAGAAGGCTCTGGACATCCTGGCCGCAGGCCTGCCCGATGTGCTCAACCACAATCTCGAAACCGTGCCGCGCCTGTACAAGGAGGCGCGCCCGGGCTCGGATTACCAGTTCAGTCTGAATCTGCTCAAGAAGTTCAAGCAGCGCTTTCCCGGCATCCCGACCAAGAGCGGCCTCATGGTCGGCCTGGGCGAGACCGACGAGGAAATTCTCGAGGTGATGCGCGACATGCGTGCGCACAACATCGACATGCTGACCATCGGCCAGTACCTGGCCCCCAGCGGCCACCACCTGCCGGTGCGCCGCTACGTGCACCCCGACACCTTCAAGATGTTCGAGGAAAAGGCCTACGAGATGGGCTTCACCCACGCCGCCGTCGGCGCCATGGTGCGGTCGAGCTACCACGCCGACCAGCAGGCGCACGACGTGCTGAACAACCCCAGGACCTGACGTGGCCGCCGCGCACGACGCTCTGTCGGTGCGCCAGTACGGCGCCTCGCCGGGTAGCCATGCGCACGACCATTTCCAGATCCTGCTGGGGCTGGAAGGCGTGCTGGAGCTGGAAGTCGACGGCCGCGGATGGCGCGTCGGCACGGGTGAAGGCATGGTGATCGCACCCGGCCTGCGGCACGATTTCGAGTCCGTCGGGGGCGCGCAGTGCCTGGTGCTGGACTCGTCCGACACGGGCTGGGCCAGTTTGGATCGCTGTGCCCCATTGCCGCAAGCCCTGCCGCTGGCCCGCTATCTGGCGTCGGCCTGTTCGACGGGGCTGGCGCGCGCACGTCTGCTGGGCCCGGCGCTGCTGCTGGAAGCCTGGGCGCCGTCCGCTGCGCCCACACGTTTCCGGCGCGCCATCGACTGGCAGGGCCTTCAGGCCTGGGCGCTGAAGGCAGCCGACGAGCGGCTGTCGGTCGCCGATCTGGCCACGCGCACCCACCTCAGCCCGGCCCAGTTCACCGAACGCTGCCGGCAGGAAATCGGCCTGAGCCCCATGGCCTGGCTGCGCAGCCTACGGCTGGACCGCGCGCGCCACCTGCGCGCGCAGGGACTGCCCGTGGCAGAAGTTGCCCGGCGCTGTGGCTACCACTCTCCCTCTGCCCTCACCGCGGCGCTGCGCAAGCAAGACCACCCGACACCCTTGAACGCCGACGATTGACCTGCGCCGCGCGACGACGGCTCGGCTAAGCTGACGAAGGCAGATCCGGAGGCGCCATCTTCTCCCAGGCGGCAATAGCCTCAGCCGCATACATCAGCGCTGGACCGCCGCCCATGTAGACGCAGACGGACAGCATCTCTTCCAGTTCGGCGCGCTTACAACCCAGTTGCACCAGTGCCTTGACATGGAATCCGATGCAGCCCGAACAGCGCTGGGTGACAGCAATCGCCAGCGCCACCAGCTCCTTGTGTCGGGCGCTGAGCGCACCGTCGGTGATCGCCGCGTTGGCCAGCTGTCCAAAGCCGGCCATGGCGCTGCCCTGGGTCTTGCGGAACGGCGCCAGGCTGGCATTGATGTCGCGCATCAGGTCGTTGTGGTTGAACGTACTCACATGCAGGTCCTGTGAAAAATTTATACCCCATGCAGTATCAAAGACACCCCATGCCCTTGACTTTGTTCCTGATCAAGCAACCGGTTCGCAAGGAGCAGGAATGAGTGCCAACCTGCTCGCGCTGGGCGCCGTCGCCCTCTGGGGCTCTCTGGCCGCGCTGGGCGTGGCGCTGTCCCACGTCCCGCCCTTCCTGCTGACCGGCCTGTCGCTGCTGATTGGTAGCCTGATCGCCCTTCCGCTCTCTCGTTTCGACTGGCGGCGCTGGCGGGTGCCGCCGGCCACGCTGGCACTGGGCGTGTACGGCCTGTTCGGCTTCCACTTCCTGCTGTTCATCGCGCTGCGCCATGCACCCCCAGTGCAGGCCAACCTGGTGAACTACCTGTGGCCGCTGGGCATCGTCGTAATGGCGCCGCTGTTTTTGCCCGGGACGACGCTCACCGGACGCCATATCCTGGCCGCCCTGCTGGGCTTCGGAGGCGCAGCCCTGGCCATCCTCGGGCGAGGCGGACCTGCCGAGGCCGTTTGGGCGTGGGGCTACCTCCCAGCCGCCGGTTCGGCCTTCATCTGGGCCAGCTACTCGCTGCTGACCAAGCGCGTCGCACCGTTCCCGACCACGGCCATCGGCAGCTTCGCCCTGGTGTCGGGCCTGCTCTCGCTGCTGTGCCACACCATCATGGAACCGGCGGTGTCGCTGACCCTGCAGGACTGGACGCTGATCACCCTGCTCGGTCTCGGGCCGCTGGGCGGCGCGTTTTTCCTGTGGGACGCGGCGCTCAAGCGCGGCGACGCGCGCCAGATCGGCGTGCTCAGCTTCGTCACCCCGCTGCTGTCCACACTGACCCTGCTGGGGATGCGCGGCGAAGCACCCAGTCTGTCGGTCGGGATGGCCGCTGCCCTGATCATCGGTGCGGCGGTGCTGGCCACGCGGCGCCCAGCGGTCTGAGCGATCAGTCGGCCATCAGCGCGGCCGGGTCTTCGGCCGCCAGCACGCTCTGCGCCCAAGCCGCCAGCTTGCTGGTGTCGCAGCGCAGGATCTGCTGCTTGACGGCCAGGATCTGAGAGGGGTGCATGGAAAAACTGCGCAGGCCCAGACCGAGCAGCAGACGCGTCATGCCGACGTCGCCCGCCATCTCGCCGCACACGCTCACGCTCTTGCCCTGTGCACGGGCCTGCGCGATGGTGCTGGCCACCAGGTGCAGCACCGCCGGATGCACCGGGTCGTAGAGGTGTGCCACCGCCTCGTCGGCACGATCGATCGCCAGCGTGTACTGGATCAGGTCGTTGGTGCCGATGGAGAGAAAGTCGAAGTGGCGCAGGAACAGCGGGATCGTCAGCGCCGCGGCAGGCACCTCGATCATGGCGCCCAGCCGCACCGGGCCGTGGACCACGCCTTGGGCATCGAGCTGCATGCGCGCCTTGTCGACCAGCGCCAGCGTCTGCCGGATCTCGCTGGCGTGGGCCAGCATGGGCACCAGCAGGTTGATCGGGCCGAGGGCCGCCGCCCGCAGGATGGCGCGCAGCTGCGCCAGGAACATCGCCGGGTCGGCCAGGCTCCAGCGGATCGCGCGCAGGCCCAGCGCCGGGTTGAGGTGGTCCTCGCCAGCACGCACCGGGGTGCGGTCCAACGGCTTGTCGGCGCCGACGTCGACCGTGCGGATCGTGACCGGCAGGCCCTGCATGCCTTCGACGGCCCGGCGATAGGCGGCGTATTGCTCTTCCTCGTCGGGCAGCTTGCCGTTGCGCCCCATGAACAGGAACTCGGTGCGGAACAGCCCCACGCCCACAGCACCGGCCTTGAGCGCCGCGGCGGCGTCCTCGGGCTGTTCGATATTGGCCAGTAACTCGATCTTCTGGCCATCCAGCGTCACGGCTGGGGTGTTCTTCAGGCGGGAGAGCCGCTCGCGCTCCACCTCGCCCTGGCGCTGCTTGAAGCCGTATTCGGCCATCAGGATGGGCGACGGGTCGACAATCACCACCCCGGCGTCGCCATCAATGATGACCCAGTCGTCCTGGTTGATCAGGTGGCTGGCCGAGCGCGCACCAACCACCGCAGGGATGTCCATGCTGCGCGCCACGATGGCGGTGTGGCTGGTCTTGCCGCCGACGTCGGTGACGAAGCCGGCGAACACGCTCTGCTTGAACTGCAACATGTCGGCCGGCGAGAGGTCGTGCGCGATCAGCACCAGAGGCACGTCGACCGAGGGATCGAAGAGGGTGCCGTTGGGCTCGCCCTCGGCCGCGGGCGGCAGTGGCGCGGCGACGGGCGAGGCCACGCCACGCATCATGCGCAGCATGCGCTCGACCACCTGTTCCAGGTCGGCCTTTCGTTCGCGCAGATAAGGGTCTTCCATCTCGTCGAACTGGCGCGCGATCACCTCCAGCTGGGTGGTCAGCGCCCATTCGGCGTTGTAGTGGCGTTCGGTGATCCAGTGCTTCACGCCGCTCGTGAGCTGCTCGTCCTGCAGCAGCATCAGGTGCACATCGAGCAGTGCGCTCAGCTCCGGGTGAGCGTCTTGCGATCCCAGCTCATCCAGGCTGGCCTGGACCTTTTCGATCTCCTCGACCACACCGTTGCGAGCTCGCCGCAGGCGCTGGATCTCGGCTTCGACCTGATCAGGCTTGACGAAGTAGTGGGCGACGTCGATGCGGCTGGACGCCACAATCACCGCCCGCCCGATGGCAATGCCTCGGGAGACCGCCAGACCGTGAACCGTGAAGCTCACTCGCCTTCCCCGAACTTGTCGTTAATCAGCGCCACGATGGCGTCCATCGCGGCCTGCTCGTCCGGGCCGCTGGTCTCGATCTCGACCTGACTGCCGACGCCGGCCGCCAGCATCATGACGCCCATGATGCTTTTGGCGTTGATGCGGCGGTCCCCCTTCGACATCCACACCTCGCACTGGTGGCTGCCGGCCAGCTTGGTGAGCTTGGCCGAAGCGCGGGCGTGCAGGCCCAGCTTATTGCTGATGGTCGCGGTGGTCTTGATCATGTGTGATTCTTCTCGCCTGATTTTGTGGTGCCGTCACGGCCACCTGGATCACACCCTGCGTGGCCCCCACCATGGCGCGCGAGACCAACGCGTCCAGCGACTCGTGCCGGTACGACACGGTGCGCAGCAGCATCGGCAGGTTGACGCCGGCGATCAGCTTGGAACGCACGCCATCGACCAGCTTGTGCGCCACGTTGCAGGGCGTGGCACCGAACACATCGGTCAGCACCAGCGTCTGCGGCGTGTCCAGCTGCCGCATGAGAATGCGCGCCTGGGCCAGCGACTCCTCCGGGGGAGCATTGGGCATGACATCCAGGGCCGACACCGCACTGGCGCTGTCGGGAAACACGTGCAGCACGCAGGCCCGCAGGGCCGAAGCCAGCGGCGCGTGCGCAACGATGAGGATGCCGTTCATGCTCCGGAGTTTATCCCCCGGAGGCTGCGCGCTGGCGCCGGTATCCAAGCAGGAAAACCCCATAGGCTGAGACGCAGCACAGCCCGAACACTGTGATCGCGCCCCGAAAACGCGCCACGGTGTCCCAGCCCAGCAGAGCAAACGCATCCACCAGCCCGCCAATCGCCCACTGCACCAGGAACACGCCTGCAAAGATGACCAGGTTGTAGGCCGACAGCGCGCGCCCGGCCGCCGCCGCAGGCAGCGCCAGCGCCACGGCGGGCTGCGACAGCGAGACGAAGGTGCTGCCCACACAGAACGCGGCCCACAGGGGCCAGCCGGCCCGAGGCCCCAGAACCACAATGGCCGCCAGAGCCACAAAGCTCAGGGGCAAACCCCAGGCGATCAGCCGCTCGGCCGGGACGCCCCGCCGCGCCAGATGGGGATTGACCATGCCCCACAGCCAGAAGCTCAGCAGCATGCACAGGTTGATCGCAAACAGGCCGAAGGCCGCGCGCTGCGGCGTGTAGCCGGCCACCTGCACCATCCAGGGACCGGCCCACAGGGTCTGCACCGCCACCATGCCGCCGTAGTTGATGAACCCGATGGGCGCCAGCTGCCTGAAGTACGGGTGGCGCCAGATGGCGCCGTAGCCCGACGCTTCGGACCCTGCCGCCACGGGTGGGGGCTCCTGGCGCCAGCGCGGCACCAGCGCCACCAGCACCAGCATGGACAGCAGCACCAGCGCCGCCAGCGACCAGAACAGACCGCGCCAACCCAGCAGCGGCATCAACCACTGCACCGGCAGGGTGGACGCCACCATGCCCAGCGACCCGGTCATCAGCATCCAGGAGTTGGCGCGCAGCTGCGTGGCCGGCTGCAGCCAGCGGCGGTAACCAGTGAGCGGCGCCATGAGGCAGGCACTCACTCCCATACCGGTGAGCACGCGGGCGGCCAGCAAGCCGGCGAAGCTGGTGGCCATGGCAAAAGCCGCACAGCCCAGCACCGCCACCCCCAGGAAGGCCAGGATCACCCGCCGCGGACCGAAACGGTCCAGCCATGAGCCCAGGGGCAGCTGAGTGAGCGCAAAGCCAAAGAAGTACCCGCCGGCCAGCAGCCCGAGGTCGCTCGCCTGCAGGGACAGCTCGGCACTGAGAACCGGCGACAGCGTGGCGGTGACCGCACGGATCAGTGCCGACAGGAAGTACGCCAGCGCAAAGGCCAGAAACACCGAAACCGCCACCAGTGGCGACAACAGGTGGTCGCCAGACGCGGCCCCGGTGCTTCTCATGGCTGCGCGAGCGCCAGCCCGGCGAAGAATGCGTCGCTCGCGCCGTCGTCCAGGCGCGTGGCGTAGACCGCCGCCTGGAACACCTGTGTGCCGCGGGCGAAGTACGCCGCACGCGTGAGGACCGGCTGTCCTTGTGGATCGGTGCCGCGGGCCTGCACCCCCTGTGCCTGCGGCGCGCCCTTGACCCCGATCGACCAGGTCAGGCTGGGATCGTCCAGCGAAGCCGCCGCCACCCGAAGCGTCTGGAGGCTTGCCACGCGCCAGGCCGCCAACGCGGCGGGCACCTGGTCGGCCCGGCCCACATCGGCCCAGGCCAGAGCGAACCGCATGCCACCGGCCTCACAGGCCTGCATGTGCAATTCCACCGGCGTCCCCAGCATCGGCACCGGTCGGCTGGCGCTCTCAGGCTTGCAGGGCATCAGCGCACGCAAGGGCGTGCCAGCGACCGCCCACTCGCGCCAGTTGAACGTGGGGCTGCAGGCCCCAAGGGCCAGCAGCGCCGCCAGGCCAGCGGCACGCAATGGATGCAACAAAGGAGTCTCCGGAAAGCGCAGCGGCGTGGTGCCACCATGGAGGGCCGGGGCCCGGGGGTGCTCCGGATGGTATCTGCATCCACGACCGGCCCGATGCGTCCAGCACATTTGGAGGAATACCGCAATCGCGGTATCTTCCGAGGCGGGCCAACATACCCCCCTGAGTTTTCATGAACAACCCCGGCCATTCGTCCGCTCTTCCCACCCCGAGCTCGCTGCGCGGCAGCGCCCAGGCGGCGGTGGCGCGTGGCGAACCGCTGCTCGTGATGACCACCCTCGCCGGATGTCCGTACTGCGATCTGGTTCGCAACCACCACCTGCTGCCCATGCTGAGGCAGGGGTCGCTGCACGCTGTCCAGCTCGATATCCGGGATCGCACCAGCAATCTGCAGGGATTCGATGGTTCGATGACCACGCCCGCCGAACAGGCCAAGGCTTGGAAAGCCCGCTTTGCGCCGACCGTGCTGTTCCTGGGTGCCAAGGGGGAAGAGCTGGCAGAACGGCTGGTGGGCGTGGCGGTGCCGGACTTTTACGGTGAGTACCTCGATGCCCGGCTGCAGCAGGCCCGCGCGCGTTTGCGCTGAACCTGTTGCGGCATCGGAATGAACTCCCGGACAATCAGGAGATCACACTTCGGCCATTCCGAATTTTTCCCTGCGCCATGATGTCCACTTCGTCCTTCCGCCGCCGCTCGCTCGCCGCCCTTGTGGTCGCCACGGCTCTTGGCCTGTCCGGTTGTGCCTCCGGTGACGAGGCGCCTGCCTCCAGCTTCGTGCTGTTGGACGGCACCACCACCACCACCGCCGACCTCAAAGGCAAGGTGACCCTGGTCAACTTCTGGGCCACCACCTGCGTCACCTGCGTCAAGGAGATGCCATCCCTTGTCAGCACCCACCAGAAATTCAAGGACAAGGGCTACGAAACCATCGCCGTCGCCATGAGCTACGACCAGCCGGCCTGGGTGGCCAACTACGCCCAGTCGCGCCAGCTGCCGTTCAAGGTGGCGCTGGACAACACCGGCGAGCTGGCCAAGAACTGGGGCGACGTGAAGCTCACCCCAACCACCTACCTGGTCGACAAGCAGGGGCGTATCGTCAAACGTTTCGTGGGCGAACCCGACTTTGCCGCGCTGCACAACCTGATCGAGGACCTGCTCGCCAAGAGCTGATCCCTCGAGACCCACTCCTGCAGCGAAATGGGCGAGCACCAGAGATGGTGCCCGCCCATTTCAATTCAGAGGCTCTATTGAAGTGTCTGCTCACTCCTTGCGGAATGCGTCGTGGCAAGCCTTGCAGGTTTTGGCTGACTCGCCAAATGCTTTCTTCAGGTTGTCCAGATTGCCCGTCTTGGCGGCCGCATTGAGCTGGGCCACAGACGCCATCATGTCATCCGATGCCTTCTTGAACTTGGCCCCGTCGGTCCAGATTTCCGGCTTGGCCCGGGTTTCCCCCTTGTCGGAACCGGCCACAAACCCGGCCCAGGGCAGCTTGCTCATGGTCTCCACGATCGCCGCATTCTCGGCTGCCACCTTGGCGTCGAACGGCGCCTTGTCGCTGGCCATGGCGCCGAGACGACCGAAGTGAGCGGCCATCACCGTAAACGCTGCCTTGCGGTACTTGACGGCATCTTCCGGCTTCTGGAACTGGGCCATCGCGGGCACGGACAGTGTGGACACCACGGCCGCCAACGTGATTGAAGCAAGCAATTTCATGAGGACTCCTGCGCAGGGTTGATTGGATTGATAGACACGTAACCAAACAGGTTACCCGTGCCGGGAGTTGTTCGCGTGGGAAAAAGTTCCGCAGGAACCCGAGGCCGTGTATCTTCTCTACCTGTCCTTCGCGTCAACACCCGGTCCTCACCATGCACACCATCCGCGTCTGGGATCTTCCAACCCGACTGTTCCACTGGTCACTGGCCCTTTGCGTCATCGGCTTGGTCATCACCGCCAACGTGGGGGGAAGCTGGATGACCTGGCACGGGCGTCTCGGTTACGCGGTTCTGAGCCTGCTGCTGTTTCGCATCGTCTGGGGTTTTGTGGGCGGCCACTGGTCCCGATTCAGCAGCTTCCTCTACCACCCATCGACCCTGTTGGCCTACCTACGGGGCAACAGTCGGCCGGAGGACCGGGTGGGTCACAACCCCCTGGGCATGCTGTCGGTGTTCGCATTGATCACTGTGCTGCTGCTGCAAGTGAGCACCGGCCTGTTTGCCGATGATGAGATCGCGTTCACCGGCCCGTTGGTGGGCCTGGTGTCCGGCGACACGGTGAGCCAGGCCACCCGGTACCACAAGTCCATCGGCAAGCTCCTGCTGATTGCGCTGGTCGCGCTGCACGTGCTGGCCATCCTGTTCTACAAATGGGTCAAGAAGGACAACCTGGTGCGGCCGATGGTGCTGGGCGACAAGCAAGTCGTGGCACCGCTGCCCAGCGCACGGGACAACGGGGCATCGCGGCTGCTGGCGTTGGTGATCTGGGCGGCCTGTGGCGCCGTGGTGTACTGGATCGTCGGGCTGGGTCAGACCAGCTGGGGATGAACCCCGAGCGGCCGCCGACTTGTACTGTCGTATAGTGCCCGCTCGCCTGCACCGCTCGATTCTGCCGATGCCCGACTCCCGTCACACCGTCCAGCTGTCCATCCTGCATGCCCGCTCGGCCGAGAAACTGGCGGCGGTTCGCGCCCTGTTCCTGGATTACCAGGCGGGATTAGGCATCGATCTCTGCTTCCAAGGATTTGAAGAAGAACTGCGGGACTTGCCCGGAGACTATGCCGTCCCCTCCGGCGGGCTGTTCCTCGCACAAGTCGATGGTGCACCGGCCGGTTGTTGTGCCTTCCGGCCGCTGGCCAACAGCGACCATCTGAACGCGTGCGAGATGAAACGGCTGTTTGTCCGCCCTGCGTTCCGCGGACTCGGGCTGGGCCGGCAACTGGTGGACGCCGTGATCGTCGGCGCCCAGCAGGCGGGCTACACGACCATGTTGCTGGACACCCTGACCGACATGGAGGCGGCCCGTGCGCTCTACCAGGAGGTGGGCTTTGTCGAAACCGAGCCCTACTATCACAACCCTCTGGCGGGCGCGCACTACCTCAAGCTGGATCTGCGCGCACTGACGCTGGGCCGCGCCTGAAGGTTAGCCTCGGGCCTGGGCCAGCAGCGTCGCTGCGTCGCTGACCTCGAACTTGCCTGGACCTTCCACATTCAGCGTCTTGACGATGCCGTCCTTGACCAGCATGGAGTAGCGGTTGCTGCGCAAGCCCATACCCCGGGCGGTCAGGTCCAGCGTCAGACCTGTCGCCTTAGCGAAATCGGCGCTGCCATCTGCCAGCATGCGCACCTTGGTGCCGGTGTTCTGATCGCGTGCCCACGCACCCATCACGAACGCATCGTTGACGCTCACACACCAGATCTCGTCCACACCAGCCGCTTTCAGGGCATCGTACTGATCCACATAACCCGGCACATGTTTGGCAGAGCAGGTGGGCGTGAACGCACCCGGCAGTGCGAACAGGGCGATGGTTTTGCCGGCGCTGGCAGCGGCCGTGTCCACCGGGTTCGGGCCGATGCTGCAGCCATTGCCTTCGACCTCGCTGTACTCCATCAGCGTGACCGCCGGGATCTTGTCGCCAACCTGAATCATGGTGTGTTCTCCTCGTCTGTGTTGACCCGTGGGCCGGAAATGAAAAAAGCGACCGAGATTCTCGGTCGCTTTCGGGGCTTGCGCAGGAATCGGCGCAAACAGGCTTACACCACGGCGGCCTTTTGAACCAAGCGGGTGGCCACCCAGTTCTTGGTCTTGGACAACGGGCGGCTTTCGGTGATCTCGATCACGTCGCCGAGCTTATATTCACCCTTTTCGTCGTGGGCGTGGTACTTGCTCGACTTGGCAACGATCTTGTCGTAGAGCTCGTGCTTCACACGGCGCTCGACCAGAACCGTCACGGTCTTGGCGCGCTTGTCGCTGACCACCTTGCCGATCAGGGTGCGCTTGAGGGATGTTTTGGCTTCCGTCATTTCGTCACTCCTTACTTGGCGGCGGCGCGTTGCTTCTCGGCCAGGATGGTCTTGGCGCGAGCGATGGAACGGCGGGTGTCGCCCAGCGTGGCGGTGTTGTTGAGTTGTTGCGTGGCCTTCTGCATGCGCAGGCCGAAATGGGCCTTCTGCAGAGACTTCACTTCGGCTTCCAGGCCGGCCACATCCTTCTGGCGCAGTTCAGCAGCTTTCATCTATGTTCTCCTGAATCACTGACCCAGCATGCGAGCCACGAAGGTGGTGCGCAGGGGAAGTTTGGCGGCGGCAAGGGCAAACGCTTCGCGAGCGAGCTGCTCGGGCACGCCCACGATTTCGTACAGCACCTTGCCGGGCTGGATTTCAGCCACGTAGTACTCCACGGAACCCTTGCCGTTGCCCATACGGACTTCGGCAGGCTTCTGGGAGATCGGCTTGTCCGGGAACACGCGGATCCAGATCCGGCCGCCACGCTTGACGTGACGGGAAATCGCACGGCGTGCGGCTTCGATCTGGCGGGCCGTCAGACGGCCGCGGTCGGTGGACTTCAGACCGAAATCTCCAAAGGCCACGGTGGCGCCGCTGGTGGCGACGCCGGTGTTGCGACCTTTTTGCTCTTTACGGTACTTGCGGCGAGCGGGTTGCAGCATGTTTATTCTCCTTTGCCGTCCGCAGGTGCCCCTGCGGGTGCGTCTTTGCGAACGCGCTTAACGGCGGGTTTGTCGGTGGCCTCGGCCGGCTTGTCGGCACCATCGGCCGGGGCGGCATTGCCACCGCGACGCACAGCGGCGCGGGCAGCCGGACCGGCCGGACGCTCACGGCGCGGGCCGCGCGGACGACGCTCTTCTTCCGGACGCGGGGTTTCCACGGCGGGCAAATCGTTGCGACCCAGGGTGTCACCCTTGTAGACCCAGACCTTGACGCCGATGACGCCGTAGGTGGTCTTGGCTTCGGAGGTGCCGTAGTCGATGTCAGCGCGCAGGGTATGCAGAGGCACACGGCCTTCGCGATACCACTCGGTGCGGGCGATTTCGATGCCGTTCAGGCGGCCAGCCGACATGATCTTGATGCCCAGGGCACCCAGACGCATGGCGTTCTGCATGGCGCGCTTCATGGCGCGGCGGAACATGATCCGCTTTTCGAGCTGCTGTGTGATGGAGTCCGCGATCAGCTTGGCATCGATTTCAGGCTTGCGCACTTCTTCGATGTTCACAGCCACCGGCACGCCCAGTTTGGCGGCCAGGTCCTTCTTCAGCTTCTCGATGTCCTCGCCCTTCTTGCCGATCACCACGCCCGGACGAGCCGAGTAGATGGTGATGCGGGCGTTCTTGGCGGGGCGCTCGATCACGACGCGCGAAACGGCGGCGTTCTTCAGCTTGCCCTTGAGGTACTCACGGACCTTGATGTCTTCCGCCAGCATGCCGGCGAAATCACGGTTGGATGCGTACCAGCGGCTGGCCCAGTTGCGGGAAACTGCGAGGCGGAAGCCGGTGGGGTTGATTTTCTGTCCCATATGTCCTCTTGCCTCTTCAGTTGCCAACCGTCACGTAGATGTGACAGGTGGGTTTGCTGATGCGGTTGCCGCGGCCCTTGGCGCGGGCAGCGAAGCGCTTGAGCGTGGTGCCTTGCTCGACGTAGATCGACTTGACGAACAGTTCGTCGATGTCGGCGCCGTCGTTGTGCTCGGCATTGGCGATCGCGGAATCCAGCGCCTTCTTGACGATGCCGGCGGCCTTTTTCTGCGTGAACGACAGGATGTTCAGGGCCTGGTCGACCTTCTTGCCACGAATCAGGTCGGCCACGAGACGGCCTTTGTCCACCGACAGGCGCACGCCGCGAACGACGGAGCGGGTTTCTGTACTCATGGTTGGTCCTTACTTCTTGGCTTTCTTGTCGGCCGGGTGGCCTTTGAACGTGCGCGTCAGCGAAAACTCGCCGAGCTTGTGTCCCACCATCTGGTCGGTGATGTACACGGGCACGTGCTGCTTGCCGTTGTGCACGGCGATCGTCAGACCGATGAACTCGGGCAGGATCATGGAACGGCGCGACCAGGTCTTGACGGGCTTCTTGTCCTTGGTGGACACAGCCTTCTCGACCTTGGCCATCAGGTGGTGGTCAACGAAGGGACCTTTTTTGAGAGAACGAGTCATTTCGTCAACCCCTTACTTCTTGCGACGCGACACGATCATGTTCTGCGTGCGGCGGTTGTTGCGGGTGCGGTAACCCTTGGTCAGGTTGCCCCACGGATCCACCGGTGCACGACCTTCGCCGGTCTTGCCTTCACCACCACCGTGCGGGTGGTCGATCGGGTTCATGGCGGTACCACGCACGGTCGGGCGGATGCCCATGTGCCGCTTGATACCGGCCTTGCCGATCTGGCGCAGGCTGTGCTCGGTGTTGGAAACTTCACCGATGGTGGCGCGGCAATCCACGTGGATCTTGCGCACTTCGCCAGAACGCATGCGCACCTGGGCGTAGATGCCTTCGCGGGCCAGCAGCACGGCGGAAGCACCAGCGGAACGGGCGATCTGGGCACCCTTGCCGACTTGCAGCTCGATGCAGTGAATCGTCGAACCGACGGGGATGTTGCGGATCGGCAGGGTGTTGCCCACACGGATCGGCGACTCGGAACCGGACAGCAGCGTGGCACCGACTTCAACGCCACGGGGGGCGATGATGTAGCGGCGCTCGCCGTCGGCGTAGCACAGCAGCGCGATGTGCGCCGTGCGGTTCGGGTCGTACTCGATGCGTTCGACCTTGGCCGGGATGTTGTCCTTGTTGCGACGGAAGTCCACGATGCGGTAGTGGTGCTTGGCACCGCCGCCCTTGTGGCGAACCGTGATGTGGCCGTTGTTGTTGCGGCCGGACTTCTGGTGCTGGGGTTCCAGCAGCGGCGCGAAACCGTCACCCTTGTGCAGGTGTTCGCGCGTGACCTTCACCATGCCGCGACGGCCTGGCGAGGTTGGTTTCATCTTGATCACTGCCATGATTAGGCCTCCCCACCGAAGTTGAGTTCCTGACCCTCGGCCAGCGTGACATAGGCCTTGCGCACATGGTCACGGCGACCTACGGTCTTGCCGAAGCGCTTGGTCTTGCCCTTCTGGTTGAGCACGGACACGCCCTTGACCTGGACCTTGAACATCAGTTCAACGGCAGCCTTGATTTCGGGCTTGGTGGCGTCCTGCAGCACCTTGAACAGCACGGCATTGGACTGCTCGGCGGCTTGCGTGGCCTTTTCAGACACGATAGGTGCCACGAGCACCTGCATCAGACGGCCTTCGTCGTATTTCGTGACGCTCATGCGAACATCTCCTTGAGCTGGTCGATGGCACCCTTGGTGACGATGACCTTCTTGTAGTGCACCAGCGACACGGGGTCGGCATAACGCGGCTCGACCACGAGCACGTTGGCCAGGTTGCGCGAAGCCAGGTACAGGTTCTCGTCGACTTCTTCGGCGATGACCAGCACGTTGCTGAGGTTCATGGCCTTGAACTTGGCGGCGAGCTGCTTGGTCTTGGGCGAGTCCACCTTGATGGAGTCAACCACGGCCAAACGGCCTTCACGCACCAGCTGCGAGAAGATGGAGGCCATGCCGGCGCGGTACATCTTCTTGTTGAGCTTCTGGGTGAAGTTCTCGTCCGGGCTGTTCGGGAAGATGCGACCACCCCCGCGCCACAGCGGCGAAGACGTCATACCGGCACGGGCGTTGCCAGTGCCTTTCTGCTTGAACGGCTTCTTGGTCGAGTGCTTGACCTGCTCACGGTCTTTCTGAGCACGCGTACCTTGACGGGCGTTGGCCTGATAAGCCACCACGAGTTGGTGGATCAGGGATTCGTTGTAGTCACGACCAAACACGGTCTCGGGCACGTCCAACTTGGACGCAGCCTGGCCCTGGTCGTTCAGGAGTTCAACTTGCATCAGTTAGCTCCCTTCTTGGCCTTGACGGCGGGACGAACGGTCAGGAAACCGCCGTTGGCACCAGGTACGGCACCACGGATCATCAGCAGCTGACGGGCTTCGTCGACGCGGAAGATGTCCAGGTTCTGGATGGTCTTGGTCTGATCGCCCATGTGGCCGGTCATCTTCTTGCCCGGAAACACGCGACCCGGATCTTGGGCCATGGAGATCGAGCCCGGCACGTTGTGCGAACGGCTGTTGCCGTGCGACGCGCGCTGCGAGCTGAAGTTGTGGCGCTTTATGGTACCGGCGTAACCTTTACCAATCGAAGTGCCTTGCACGTCGACCTTCTGGCCAGCGGCAAAGATGGCATTGGCAGCCACGGTAGCGCCCGGCTGGTACTGGGCAGCCACATCGGCGGCAACGCGGAATTCCTGGGTGATCTCACCCGCTTCGACACCGGCCTTGGCCAGGTGACCCGCGATGGGCTTGGTCACACGAGAGGCGCGGCGCTGGCCGAAAGTGACCTGCAGCGCGTCGTAGCCATCGTTGGCTTGGGTTTTGACTTGCGTCACACGGTTGTTCGACACATCGACCACCGTGACAGGCACTGCGTCCCCGTCATCGGTGAACAGACGCATCATGCCCACCTTGCGACCCAACAACCCGAGGGAGTTGCTAAGACTCATTGTTTTCTCCGTTCCCGACTGCAATTGGCCGGGGCTGATGGTGCGCAGCCCACCGGCCGGATGACCAGCGGACGAACGCGGTTAAGGGCCAGAAGCCCGAAAAGCCCGCCAGTATAACCAGCGAGCTTTGTTTCTGCAAGCCCGGCCATCGCCGAGCCCGCGCACTGCGGATTACTGCAGCTTGATCTCGACGTCGACGCCGGCCGGCAGGTCCAGCTTCATCAGGGCGTCGACCGTCTTGTCGGTCGGGTCGACGATGTCCATCAGGCGCTGGTGGGTGCGGATCTCCAGCTGGTCGCGCGAGGTCTTGTTGACGTGCGGCGAACGCAGGATGTCGAAGCGCTTCATGCGGGTCGGCAGGGGCACGGGGCCCTTGACGATCGCGCCGGTGCGCTTGGCGGTGTCAACGATCTCGGCGGCCGAGGTATCGATCAGCTTGTAGTCGAACGCCTTCAGGCGGATGCGGATTTTTTGCTTGGTAGACATGCGGTTCTCCGGATCCGGTTAGGCAATGATCTTGGCCACGACGCCGGCGCCGACGGTACGACCGCCTTCACGGATGGCGAAG
>NZ_JBHRXX010000006.1:0-68947 GCF_042648585.1 Hydrogenophaga luteola
CTTCGCCATCCGTGAAGGCGGTCGTACCGTCGGCGCCGGCGTCGTGGCCAAGATCATTGCCTAATCATCCTGCTCGTCAGGATTTCAGCCAAATAGGGGTATAGCTCAATTGGCAGAGCGTCGGTCTCCAAAACCGAAGGTTGGGGGTTCGATTCCCTCTGCCCCTGCCACCCAACAGGACAAATGAGTCGATCAGGGTTCTGAGCCCTGGCTGTTGAGTGTCATCAGGCCCGCCGAAGTCTTCGGGACTTCTGGTGGGCTTGCGTGTCTGGGGCTTTCGGGTTCTGGTCTCGCCCACAAGTCAAGCATCTCTGGTATCTCATGGCCACATCCGAAGTACAAACCGTCAACACAGGTGCCGACAAGGCCAAGCTGGCGGTTGCCGTCGCCTTGCTTCTGGGGGCATTTGTCGCGTTCTACCTGTTGTCCGGGCAAGGCTCGCTCGCGCAATGGGGCGCCCTGATCGTGGGCGTCCTGGCAGCAGTGGCGGTGTTCGGTGTGTCCGAGTCCGGCAAACAACTGGTGGCTTTCGGGCGGGACTCCTGGCGTGAAACCAAGAAGGTCGTGTGGCCGGCCCGCAAGGAAGCCATCCAGATGACGGCCTATGTTTTTGCCTTCGTGGTGGTGATGGCGCTTTTCCTCTGGCTGGCCGACAAGACCCTGGAGTGGCTGTTCTACGACCTGATTCTGGGCTGGAGAAAATAATGAACGAAAACAACAGTCTGCTGGGGACGCCGACGGAGGGCATGCGCTGGTACGTGGTGCATGCATATTCCGGCATGGAAAAAGCCGCAGAGCGCAACATCGTCGAGCGCATCAACCGGGCCGGCATGCAGGACAAGTTCGGCCGCATCCTGGTGCCGACCGAAGAGGTGGTGGAGGTCAAGAATGGCCAGAAGCGCACCACCGAGCGCAAATTCTTCCCTGGCTACGTGTTGGTCGAAATGGTGATGGACGACGACACCTGGCATCTGGTGAAACACACCAACAAGGTGACCGGCTTCGTTGGCGGTGCCAAAAACCGTCCGGCGCCGATCTCTGAAGAGGACGTGCAGAAGATCGTCAGCCAGATGCAGGAAGGCACTGACAAGCCGCGCCACAAGGTGGAGTTCGTGGTCGGCGAATACGTCCGCGTCAAGGAAGGCCCGTTCACCGACTTCAACGGCACGGTCGAAGAAGTCAACTACGAGAAGAACAAGCTGCGAGTCTCGGTGACCATCTTTGGTCGCGCCACGCCGGTCGAGCTCGAATTCAGTCAGGTCGAGAAGACCTGAGATTTCTGGCCGCAGGCGGTTTCACCCGGCGCTTGCGGCTTCCATCCTTTCCGGGTTTCAACCGCGAGGAGGTTGTTTTTGTGACAACCGTCTGTACTCGCAGGAGCTAAAACATGGCGAAGAAAATCGTCGGCTTCATCAAGCTGCAAGTGCCAGCTGGTAAGGCCAACCCCTCTCCCCCGATCGGTCCGGCGCTGGGTCAGCGCGGCCTGAACATCATGGAGTTCTGCAAGGCGTTCAACGCCCAGACCCAGGGTGTCGAGCCCGGTCTGCCGCTGCCGGTGGTGATCACCGCCTTCGCGGACAAGAGCTTCACCTTCATCATCAAGACACCTCCGGCGACGACTCTCATCAAGAAGGCCATCAAGCTGGACAAGGGCTCTCCGGTGCCCAACAAGCAGAAGGTTGGCAAGATCACCCGCGCTCAGCTGGAAGAAATCGCCAAGACCAAGATGAAGGACATGACCGCTGCCGACATCGACGCAGCCGTCAAGACCATCGCCGGCTCTGCCCGTTCGATGGGCGTGATCGTGGAGGGCGTGTGATATGGCCAAGCTGACCAAGAAGCAAAAAGCCTTTGAGGGCAAAGTTGACAGCAACAAGCTGTACCCTCTGACCGACGCCCTGGCGATCGTCAAGGAGTGCGCCAACGCCAAGTTCGACGAATCCATCGACGTGGCCATCCAGCTCGGCGTGGACGCGAAGAAGTCGGACCAGGTGGTGCGCGGCGCTGTCGTGATGCCCAACGGCACCGGCAAGACCAAGCGCGTGGCCGTGTTCGCCCAGGGTGCCAAGGCCGAAGAAGCCAAGGCCGCTGGTGCCGACATCGTCGGCATGGACGACCTGGCCGCCGAAATCAAAGGCGGCAAGATGGACTTCGACGTCGTGATCGCTTCTCCCGACGCGATGCGCGTGGTCGGTACCCTGGGTCAGGTGCTGGGTCCCCGTGGCCTGATGCCCAACCCCAAGGTCGGCACCGTGACGCCCGACGTGGCCCAGGCGGTGCGCAATGCCAAGGCCGGTCAGGTGCAGTTCCGCGTGGACAAGGCCGGTATCGTGCACGGCACGATCGGTCGCCGTTCGTTCGACGCCGACAAGCTGCAGGGTAACCTGGCCGCGCTGATCGATGCGCTGAACAAGGCCAAGCCGGCCACCAGCAAGGGTGTGTACCTGCGCAAGGTGGCGGTGTCGTCGACCATGGGTGTGGGCGTCCGCGTGGACACCCAGTCCATCTCGGCGTAATCGCAAGAGATTCCCGGGAGGTTTAGGCCGACCGGGTGTGGTGGGCCCGCCTGTCAGCCGTGAGGCAGGCAGGTGGGGCCATCCAAGACCGCTGGTGTCAATGGGCTTGTGCCCGGCGACTTAATCGGAGAAAGCCAGCGCAGATGGCGATCCCGCTGCAGATGGGACCCGTTTCCCTCAACAGTTGGTCGCTGCAATGAAGCGTGTGGACGGGCGCAAGCCCCAAGCACATTGAAGGAGTAGACCTTGAGTCTGAATCGCAGTGAGAAAGAAGCGGTCATTTCCGAAGTGACCAGCCTCGCCGCAAAAGCTCAAACGCTCGTGATGGCGGAATACCGCGGCATCACGGTTGCTGCCATGGACCAACTGCGCGTGAAGGCACGCAGCAGCGGTGTCAGCCTGAGTGTTCTGAAGAACACCCTGGCCCGCCGCGCTGTGGCCGGAAGCCCGTTCGAAGTGGCCGGCGACCAGATGACCGGTCCGCTGATCTACGGCTTCTCCGAAGACGCTGTGGCCGCCGCCAAGGTGGTGGCCGATTTCGCGAAGACCAACGACAAGCTGGTCATCCGCGGTGGCGTCTACGGCGGCAAAGTCCTGGATCAGAACGGCGTGAAGCAGCTCGCCAGCATTCCTTCGAAGGAAGTGCTGCTGGCCCAGCTGTGTGGCTTGCTGAAGTCGCCGATCTCCCGCACCGCTGTGGTGCTTGGTGCCCTGGCGGCGAAAAAAGGCGAAGGCGCTGCCGCTCCGGCAGAAGAAGCTGCCGCAGCCTGATCGGCGCGGTGAGTTCGTTTAACCAATTGTTAGGAAATCAAAATGGCATTCGATAAAGACGCATTTCTGACGGCGCTGGACAGCATGACCGTCATGGAACTCAATGACCTGGTCAAGGCCATTGAAGAGAAGTTCGGCGTGTCCGCCGCAGCCATGGCTGCTCCGGCCGCCGGTGGTGGCGGTGCCGCTGCCGCAGCCGCTGAAGAGAAGACCGAGTTCAACGTTGTGCTGACCGAAGCCGGCGCCAACAAGGTGTCCGTCATCAAGGCCGTGCGCGAAATCACCGGTCTGGGTCTGAAGGAAGCCAAGGACCTGGTCGACGGCGCTCCGAAGAACGTCAAGGAAGGCGTTGCCAAGGCCGACGCCGAAGCCGCTGTCAAGAAGCTGGTGGAAGCCGGCGCCAAGGCCGAACTCAAGTAATTCGGTTCTGGTCAGGGGCTGGAGTGCTCGAAAGGGCCTCCAGCCTTTGGTGCTTTCAGAACACCGATAAGCAGATTCGCCGAGTCTTCTTATCCGTGTCTTCTGACCCCGACTGCAGAAGACCACTTGGTCCGGGCCTGCGTGCAACGCGCAGGTCGTCCGCCAACGGCAGGTAGTGGCCTGCCGCCAAGCCCGTCACCCGCCGCCCTGAGAGCGACGGTTTGGCTGATCAGTCGCCGCAGACCTCAAGCCCGGAGATCTCATGGCATCCGCATCGAAATATTCCTACACCGAACGCAAGCGCATCCGCAAAAGCTTTGGCAGCCGCGAGAACGTGCTCGCGATTCCCTATCTGCTGCAGATGCAGAAGGACGCCTACACCGCGTTCCTGCAGGCCGACACCGCACCCAAGAAGCGCACCCCCGAGGGGCTGCAGGCCGCCTTCGAGGCCGCCTTCCCCATCGTCTCGCACAACGGTTTTGTCGAGATGAAGTTCGTCGAATACAACCTGGCCAAGCCGGCGTTCGATGTGCGCGAGTGCCAGACCCGCGGTCTGACCTTCGCTTCGGCCGTGCGCGCGCGTGTGCAGCTGATCATCTATGACCGCGAATCGTCGACCGCGCAGTCCAAGGTGGTCAAGGAAGTCAAGGAGCAGGAGGTCTACATGGGCGAAGTGCCCCTGATGACCGACAAAGGTTCCTTCATCATCAACGGCACTGAGCGTGTCATCGTGTCGCAGCTGCACCGCTCGCCCGGTGTGTTCTTCGAACACGACAAAGGCAAGACGCACAGCTCGGGCAAGCTGCTGTTCTCGGCCCGCATCATTCCCTACCGCGGCTCCTGGCTGGACTTCGAATTCGACCCCAAGGACATCCTGTTCTTCCGCGTCGACCGCCGCCGCAAGATGCCGGTCACCATCCTGCTCAAGGCCATCGGCCTGACGCCGGAAACCATCCTGGCGAACTTCTTCGTCAACGACCACTTCCGACTGATGGACAGCGGCGCCCAGATGGCCTTCGTGTCCGAGCGCCTGCGTGGCGAGGTGGCCCGCTTCGACATCACCGACAAGTCGGGCAAGGTGGTCGTGGCCAAGGACAAGCGCATCACCGCGCGCCACACCCGTGAGCTGGAGCAGTCGGGCACCACGCACATCAGCGTGCCGGAAGACTTCCTGATCGGCCGCGTGGTCGCCAAGAACATCGTCGATCCGGACACCGGCGAGATCATCGCCAAGGCCAACGACGAGCTGACCGAAGCCTTGCTGAAGAAGCTGCGCTCGGCCGGCGTGCAGGAACTGCCCTGCATCTACACCAACGAACTCGACCAGGGCGCCTACATCAGCCAGACCCTGCGCACCGACGAAACCGTCGACGAGTTCGCCGCCCGCGTGGCCATCTACCGCATGATGCGCCCCGGCGAGCCGCCGACCGAAGACGCCGTCCAGGCCCTGTTCCACCGCCTGTTCTACAACCCGGACACCTACGACCTCTCGCGCGTCGGCCGCATGAAGTTCAACGCCCGTGTGGGCCGCGACGAAGCCACCGGCCCGATGGTGCTGTCGAACGACGACATCCTGGCCGTGGTCAAGATCCTGGTGGACCTGCGCAACGGCCGCGGTGAAGTCGACGACATCGACCACCTGGGCAACCGCCGCGTGCGCTGCGTTGGCGAGCTGGCCGAGAACCAGTACCGCACTGGTCTGGCCCGCATCGAGAAGGCCGTGAAGGAGCGTCTGGGCCAGGCCGAGCAAGAGCCGCTGATGCCGCACGACCTGATCAACTCCAAGCCGATTTCCGCGGCCCTCAAGGAGTTCTTCGGTGCGTCGCAGCTGTCGCAGTTCATGGACCAGACCAACCCGCTGGCCGAGATCACGCACAAGCGCCGCGTCTCGGCCCTGGGCCCGGGCGGTCTGACCCGCGAACGCGCCGGTTTCGAGGTGCGCGACGTGCACGTGACCCACTACGGCCGCGTCTGCCCGATCGAAACGCCGGAAGGCCCGAACATCGGCCTGATCAACTCGCTGGCCCTGTACGCCCGCCTGAACGAGTACGGTTTCATCGAGACCCCGTACCGCCGCGTGGTGGACGGCAAGGTGACCAACCAGATCGACTACCTGTCCGCCATCGAAGAAGGCAAGTACGTCATCGCCCAGGCGAACGCGACGCTGGACGCCGAAGGCCGCCTGACCGGTGACCTGATCTCTGCCCGTGAAAAGGGTGAATCGATCCTGACCCCGGCCGACACCATCCAGTACATGGACGTGTCGCCGGCGCAGATCGTGTCGGTGGCTGCTTCGCTGGTGCCGTTCCTGGAGCACGACGACGCCAACCGCGCACTGATGGGCGCCAACATGTCGCGCCAGGCCGTGCCCACACTGCGTCCGGAAAAGCCGCTGGTCGGCACCGGCATCGAGCGCGTGGCCGCCATCGACTCGGGCACGGTGGTGACCGCCCGTCGCGGTGGTGTGGTCGACTACGTGGATGCGACCCGTATCGTGATCCGCGTCAACGACGCCGAGGCCGTGGCCGGTGAAGTCGGTGTGGACATCTACAACCTGATCAAGTACCAGCGTTCCAACCAGAACACCAACATCCACCAGCGCCCCATCGTCAAGAAGGGTGACAAGCTGGCCAAGGGTGACGTGATCGCTGACGGCGCATCGACCGATCTGGGCGAGATCTCGATCGGCCAGAACATGCTGATCGCCTTCATGCCCTGGAACGGCTACAACTTCGAAGACTCTATCCTGATCAGCGAGCGTGTGGTGGCCGATGACCGCTACACCAGCATCCACATCGAGGAGCTGGTGGTCATGGCGCGCGACACCAAGCTGGGCGCCGAAGAAATCACCCGCGACATCCCGAACCTGGCCGAGCAGCAGCTCAACCGTCTGGATGACTCCGGCATCATCTACGTGGGTGCCGAAGTGCAGCCGGGCGATGTGCTGGTGGGCAAGGTCACGCCCAAGGGCGAGACCACGCTGACGCCGGAAGAGAAGCTGCTGCGTGCGATCTTCGGTGAGAAGGCCTCCGACGTGAAGGACACCTCGCTGCGTGTGGACCAGGGCTCGCAGGGCACCGTTATCGATGTGCAGGTCTTCACCCGCGAAGGCATCCAGCGTGACAAGCGCGCCCAGCAGATCATCGACGACGAACTCAAGCGCTTCCGCCTGGACCTGAACGACCAGTTGCGCATCGTCGAGGCCGACGCCTTTGACCGTATCGAGAAGCTGCTGATCGGCAAGGTTGCCAATGGCGGTCCGAAGAAGCTGGCCAAGGGCACCAAGATCGACAAGGCCTACCTGGACGAGGTCGAAAAGTACCACTGGTTCGACATCCGCCCGGCGGAAGACGACGTGGCCGCCCAGCTGGAGTCGATCAAGAACTCCATGGAGCAGACCCGCCACAGCTTCGACCTGGCCTTCGAAGAGAAGCGCAAGAAGCTGACCCAGGGCGACGAGCTGCCGGCTGGCGTGCTCAAGATGGTCAAGGTCTACTTGGCAGTCAAGCGCCGCCTGCAGCCTGGTGACAAGATGGCTGGCCGCCACGGCAACAAGGGTGTGGTCTCCAAGATCACGCCTGTGGAAGACATGCCCCACCTGGCCGACGGCACCCCGGTCGACATCGTGCTGAACCCGCTGGGCGTGCCTTCGCGCATGAACATCGGGCAGGTGCTCGAAGTCCACCTGGGCTGGGCCGGCAAGGGCCTGGGCCAGCGCATCGGCGACATGCTGCAGCGTGAAGCCGCCATGTCCGAAGTCCGTGCTTTCCTGGACCAGATCTACAACGTCACCGGCCGCAAGGAAGACCTGTCCCAGCTGTCCGACGACGAGCTGCGCGTGATGGCGCAGGAGCTGACCCACGGTGTCCCGTTCGCCTCGCCCGTGTTCGACGGTGCGTCCGAACAGGAAATCATGGACATGCTCAAGCTGGCCTATCCGGACGACATCGCCAAGGCCAAGGGCCTGACCGAGTCCCGCACCCAGGCGCAGCTCTACGACGGCCGCACCGGCGAAGCCTTCGAGCGAAAGACCACCGTGGGCTACATGCACTACCTCAAGCTGCACCACCTGGTCGACGACAAGATGCACGCCCGTTCCACCGGTCCGTACTCCCTGGTCACCCAGCAGCCGCTGGGCGGCAAGGCCCAGTTCGGTGGTCAGCGTTTCGGTGAGATGGAAGTGTGGGCGCTGGAAGCCTACGGCGCTTCCTACATTCTGCAGGAAATGCTCACCGTCAAGTCCGACGACGTGCAGGGTCGCACCAAGGTGTACGAAAGCATCGTCAAGGGCGAGCACTCGATCGACGCGGGCATGCCCGAGTCGTTCAACGTGCTGGTCAAGGAAATCCGTTCGCTCGGTATCGACATCGAGCTGGACCGCTCCTGATTCACTGAAGTAAAGGAAAGCATTCCATGAAATCCTTGCTCGACCTGTTCAAGCAGTTCACGCCCGACGAACATTTCGATGCGATCCGCATCGGTCTGGCTTCGCCGGAAAAAATCCGTTCCTGGTCCTTCGGTGAAGTCAAGAAGCCCGAGACCATCAACTACCGCACGTTCAAGCCCGAGCGCGACGGCCTGTTCTGCGCCAAGATCTTTGGCCCCATCAAGGACTACGAGTGCCTGTGCGGCAAGTACAAGCGCCTCAAGCACCGCGGTGTGATCTGCGAAAAGTGCGGCGTTGAAGTCACGCAGACCAAGGTGCGTCGCGAGCGCATGGGTCACATCGACCTGGCCGCGCCCTGCGCCCACATCTGGTTCCTGAAGTCGCTGCCGTCGCGTCTGGGCCTGATCCTGGACATGACGCTGCGCGACATCGAGCGCGTGCTGTACTTCGAAGCCTATGTCATCGTCGATCCGGGCATGACCCCGCTGAAGAAATTCGCGATCATGTCGGAGGACGACTACGACGCCAAGCGCAAGGAATACGGTGACGAGTTCATCGCCAAGATGGGCGCCGAGGGCATCAAGGAACTGCTGCAGGCCATCGACCTCGACATCGAGATCGAGAAGCTGCGCAACGACCTGACCGGCTCCGAACTGAAGATCAAGAAGAACGCCAAGCGCCTGAAGGTGCTGGAGGCCTTCAAGAAGTCGGGCATCAAGCCCGAGTGGATGGTGCTGGACGTGCTGCCCGTGCTGCCGCCGGACCTGCGTCCGCTGGTGCCGCTGGACGGTGGCCGCTTCGCGACCTCCGACCTGAACGACCTGTACCGCCGCGTCATCAACCGCAACAGCCGTCTGCGCCGTCTGCTGGAACTGAAGGCCCCTGAGATCATCGCGCGCAACGAGAAGCGCATGCTGCAGGAAGCCGTGGACTCGCTGCTGGACAACGGCCGCCGTGGCAAGGCCATGACGGGTGCCAACAAGCGCGCCCTGAAGTCGCTGGCCGACATGATCAAGGGCAAGAGCGGCCGCTTCCGCCAGAACTTGCTGGGCAAGCGCGTCGACTATTCGGGCCGTTCGGTGATCACCGTGGGCCCGACCCTGAAGCTGCACCAGTGCGGCCTGCCGAAGCTGATGGCGCTGGAGCTGTTCAAGCCCTTCATCTTCTCGCGCCTGGAAGCCATGGGCATCGCCACCACCATCAAGGCGGCGAAGAAGGAAGTCGAATCCGGCACGCCGGTGGTCTGGGACATCCTGGAAGAGGTCATCAAGGAGCACCCGGTTCTGCTGAACCGTGCGCCCACGCTGCACCGTCTGGGTATCCAGGCTTTCGAGCCGATCCTGATCGAAGGCAAGGCCATCCAGCTGCACCCGCTCGTCTGCGCGGCCTTCAACGCCGACTTCGACGGTGACCAGATGGCCGTTCACGTGCCGCTGTCGGTGGAAGCCCAGCTGGAAGCCCGCACCCTGATGCTGGCCTCCAACAACGTGCTGTTTCCGGCCAACGGCGAACCCTCCATCGTGCCCTCGCAGGACGTGGTGCTGGGTCTGTACTACGCCACCCGCGAGCGCATCAACGGCAAGGGCGAAGGCATGATCTTTGCCGACTTGGCCGAGCTGCAGCGCGCGCTGGACAATGGCGTGGTCGAGATCACGGCCAAGATCAGCGTGCGCCTGACCGAGTGGACCAAGAACAAGGAAACCGGCGAGTTCGTGCCCTCCACCAAGCTGGTGGACACGACCGTGGGCCGTGCCCTGCTGTCCGAAATCCTGCCCAAGGGCCTGGCCTTCGAGGTGCTGAACAAGGCGCTGAAGAAGAAGGAAATCTCCAAGCTGATCAACGCCTCCTTCCGCAAGTGCGGTCTGAAGGAGACGGTGGTCTTCGCCGACAAGCTGCTGCAGAACGGTTTCCGCCTGGCCACCCGCGCCGGCATCTCGATCTGCGTGGACGACATGCTGGTGCCCAAGGAGAAGGCCGGCGTGATCGAGCGCGCCGAAGCCGAGGTGAAGGAAATCGCCCAGCAGTATGCCTCCGGTCTGGTGACCGCCGGCGAGCGCTACAACAAGGTGGTGGACATCTGGGGCAAGGCCGGTGACGAGATCTCCAAGGTCATGATGGCCCAGTTGGCCAAGCAGAAGACCATCGACGCGTCGGGCAAGGAAGTCGACCAAGAGTCGTTCAACTCGATCTACATGATGGCCGACTCTGGCGCCCGCGGTAGCGCGGCCCAGATCCGCCAGCTGGCCGGCATGCGCGGCCTGATGGCCAAGCCGGACGGCTCCATCATCGAGACCCCCATCACGGCGAACTTCCGTGAAGGTCTGAACGTGTTGCAGTACTTCATCTCCACGCACGGCGCCCGTAAGGGTCTGGCCGACACGGCGCTGAAGACCGCGAACTCCGGTTACCTGACCCGCCGTCTGGTGGACGTGACCCAGGATCTGGTGGTGAACCAGGAAGACTGCGGCACGACCAATGGCACGCTGATGCGCGCCATCGTCGAGGGTGGTGAGGTGATTGAATCGCTGCGCGACCGTATCCTGGGCCGCACCACGGCAGAGGAAGTGATTCATCCGGAAACCCGCAAGGTCCTGATCCAGGCCGGCGTGCTGCTGGACGAAGACATGCTGGACGACCTGGAGGCCGCGGGCGTGGACGAGGTCAAAGTGCGCACCGCGCTGACCTGCGAGACCCGCTTCGGCATCTGCGCCAAGTGCTATGGCCGCGACCTGGGCCGCGGCGGTCTGGTGAACATCGGCGAAGCGGTCGGCGTGATCGCCGCGCAGTCGATCGGCGAACCCGGCACGCAGCTGACCATGCGCACCTTCCACATCGGTGGTGCCGCGTCGCGTGCGGCCGTGGCCTCCAGCGTGGAAGCCAAGTCCTCGGGCGTGATCGGCTTCAACGCCACGATGCGCTACGTGACCAACACCAAGGGCGAGCTGGTGGTGATTGCGCGTTCCGGCGAAATCATCATCCACGACGAACACGGCCGTGAGCGCGAGCGCCACAAGGTGCCCTACGGCGCCACGCTGTCGGTCAAGGCCGACCAGCAGATCAAGGCCGGCGCCATCCTGGCCAACTGGGACCCGCTGACCCGACCCATCATCACGGAATTCGCCGGTACGGTGAAGTTCGAAAACGTGGAAGAAGGTCTGACGGTGGCCAAGCAGGTCAACGACGTGACCGGTCTGTCCTCTCTGGTGGTGATCGATCCGAAGCACCGCGGCTCGGCCAAGGTGGTGCGTCCCCTGGTCAAGCTGCTCGATGCGCAAGGCCAGGAAGTGAAGATCCCCGGCACCGACCACTCGGTGACGGTGGGCTTCCAGATCGGCGCGCTGCTGGAAGTGCGCGACGGCCAGGAAGTGGGCCCCGGCCACGTGCTGGCGCGCATTCCGGTTGAAGGCCAGAAGACGCGCGACATCACCGGTGGTCTGCCGCGCGTGGCCGAGCTGTTCGAAGCCCGCTCGCCCAAGGACAAGGGCATGCTGGCCGAGATGACCGGTACCGTGTCGTTCGGCAAGGAGACCAAGGGCAAGGTCCGCCTGCAGATCACCGATCCGGAAGGCAAGGTCTGGGACGAGCTCATCCCCAAGGAAAAGAACATCCTGGTGCACGAAGGCCAGGTGGTCAACAAGGGCGAGAGCGTGGTGGACGGCCCGGCCGATCCGCAGGACATCCTGCGCCTGCTGGGCATTGAAGAGCTCTCGCGCTACATCGTCGACGAGGTGCAGGACGTGTACCGACTGCAGGGTGTGAAGATCAACGACAAGCACATCGAGGTGATCGTTCGCCAGATGCTGCGCCGCGTCGTGGTCGAGAACCCGGGCGACTCGTCCTACATCGCCGGTGAGCAGGTGGAGCGTTCGGAGATCCTCAACACCAACGACGCCCTGCGCGCCGACGGCAAGATCCCCGCGACCTACTCCAACGTGCTGCTGGGCATCACCAAGGCCTCGCTGTCGACCGACTCGTTCATCTCGGCCGCTTCCTTCCAGGAAACGACCCGCGTGCTCACCGAAGCCGCGATCATGGGCAAGAAGGACGAGCTGCGCGGCCTGAAGGAGAACGTCATCGTCGGCCGCCTGATCCCCGCTGGCACCGGCATGGCCTACCACGAGGCCCGCAAGGTCAAGGAAAAGATGGACGACGAAGAGCGCCGGGCCATCGCCGAGGCCGACGCGCTGTCGCTGGCTGCGGACCAGGCCGAAGCCGCCGGTACCGGCGAAGCCTCGGATTAAGCCGACGCAGGACCGGACAGCCGTCCGATCCCTCAACGCCCCCGGCCGTCAGGCCGGGGGCGTTTTTCATGGTCGCTCCACACCGCGGTGAACAGGGGCTTGGGCTATATTGCGCACGCCCGCCGGGGTGCTCCCGGTGCCTCAAGAAGGAGCGTTCGAGATGTCGCCTGTGTCATGGATCCTGCTGGCCGTCGCTCTGCTGGTGGTGTTCTGGGCCATTGGGGCCTTCAACCGCCTGACCCGCCTGAAGAACGCGATCGCCAACGCCTTCGGGCAGATCGACGTGCAGCTCAAGCGCCGCTACGACCTGATTCCCAACCTGGTCGAGGTCGCACGCAAATACCTGGCCCACGAAGCGCAGACCCTGGAGGCCGTGATCGCGGCGCGCAACCAGGCCCGCAGCGCCGAGCAGTCGGCCGCAGCGAGCCCACTGAACGCCGAGGCTATCGGCGCGCTGGCCGGGGCTGAGCAGGTGCTTGGCGGCGCGCTCGGGCGTCTGATGGTGGTGGCCGAGGCCTACCCCGAACTCAAGGCCGACCAGACCATGCGCGAGCTCAGCGAGGAGCTGGCCAGCACCGAGAACCGCATCGGCTTCGCACGCCAGGCCTACAACGACCACGTGCTGGAATTCAACGACGCGGCGGCGCAGTTCCCGACCCTGATCATCGCGCGCCTGTTCAACTTCCAGACCCAGTCCATGCTGGCCTCGACCACCAGCGAGGCCGAGCGCCAGCCGGTCAAGGTGTCTTTCTGACCGACGCTGTCCCCAGCCCGTGCTGATCTTCGAGTCCCAGCGAGAAGCGCGCGTCCGCACGCTGCGGCTGTTGCTGGCCTTTGGCGTGGCGGTGGGACTGCTGGTCGTTCTGGTCAATGCCGCGCTGGCCCTGGCCTGGGGGCTGACCTGGAGCTTCTGGGTGCCCGGCGCGGGGTATCCGCACTATTTCTTCGAGGTCAACACGGCGGTGACCCTGCTGTTCGTTCTGGGCGGCTGGTGGCTGGAGACCTCCCGCCTGTCGCGCGGTGGCCGGGTGCTGGCGGAACAGATGGGCGCCCGGCTGGTGCAGTCCAGCGACTTCGCCGAGCAGCGCTTTGCCAACATCGTCGACGAAATGGCCATTTCTTCGGGCATGAAGCGGCCGACAGCGATGGTGCTGGCGCGCGACGAGGGCATTAATGCCTTTGCCGCCGGCTGGGACGAAGAAGATGCGGTGGTGGCAGTGACAAGCGGTGCACTGGAGCACCTCAGCCGCGAAGAGCTGCAAGGGCTTGTGGCGCACGAGTTCAGCCACATCCGCGAGGGCGACACCCGCATGAACATGCGGCTGGTGGGTATGGTGTTCGGGCTGGAGTTGCTGTTTCGCATGGGGCAGGACCTGGCCGAACCCGACATCCGCGAGCACCGCACCCTGGCCACTCTGCTCGGGTTGGCACTGATGGGGGCCGGCTGGCTGGGCTGGATGACGGGCCACGCGCTGCAGGCCGCGGTCTCGCGCCAGCGCGAGTTCCTGGCGGACGCCCGCTCGGTGCAGTGGACGCGCAGCCGCGACGGCATCGGCGGCGTGCTGCGCAAGGTGATGAGCCAGCAGAACGAAGGCGTACCCTCGCGGCGCATCGGCTCCATGGTGCAGCACATGTTGCTGGTCGGTACCGAAGAAGGCCGCATGGCACACTGGTTCGATTCCCACCCCTCCCTTGAAGAGCGCGTGCGCCGCATTTACGGACGCCGCATGGCGCCTCTGCCCTTGAACCAGGCCTGATCTTTTGAACGACCTTATTTCTCTGCGCCAGGCGCCCCGCCTGAGCGATCAGTTGCACGAAGTGGCGCGCTGCGTGCTGGCGGTCGAACAGGGGCGCTCCCTGACCGAGGTCCTGCCCCAGGTGCCGTCGGGACTGCGTCCCGGCGTGCAGGCGCTGACGTTTCAGGTTCTCCGCCACCTGGGCGCAGCCCGGGCTGTGGCCCGGCTGCTGGCCCGGCGCCCGCCGGCACCCGCGGCGCTGGCGCTGCTGCACACGGCGCTGGCCCTGCTGATCGGCGACGGGCAGGGTGCCTCCTACCCGCCCCATACCCTGGTCGACCAGGCGGTCGACGCCGCCAAACGCGGGCGCGACACGCGCATGCAGTCCGGCTTTCTCAACGCCTGCCTGCGGCGGTATCTGCGCGAATCGCCGGCCCTGCTGGCGCAGACCCGGCAGGATCCGGTCGCTCGCTGGAACCACCCGGCCTGGTGGGTCGAGCGTGTGCGGCGCGATCACCCGGACCACTGGGAGGCCATCCTGGCGGCAAGCAACCAGCCCGGTCCTATGGTGCTGCGCGTGAACCGGCGCCGGGCGTCGCGCGAGGCGTACGCGGCGCAGCTGGCCGGACAGGGCATCGGCGCAACGCCGCTTGGCGACGACGGGTTGTTGCTGGTCTCGCCCCAACCCGTGGAACGACTGCCTGGTTTTGATCAGGGCTGGTGTTCCGTGCAGGACGGCGCGGCCCAGCTGGCGGCTGGACTGCTGCTGGACGGACGCGAATGGGGTCCCGGTGACCGGGTGCTCGATGCCTGTGCGGCGCCGGGTGGCAAGACCGCCCATCTGCTGGAGCGCGCCGATCCGGACCTGTTGGCGCTGGACGTCGACCCGCGCCGTTGTGAGCGCATCCACCAGAACCTGCAGCGGCTCGGCCTTCAGGCCGAGGTGCGGGCCGCCGACGCCGGAGAGCCCGCGGGCTGGTGGGATGGCCGTCCCTTCGATGCCATCCTGCTGGATGCGCCCTGCACCGCATCGGGCATCGTGCGCCGCCACCCGGACGTGCGCTGGTTGCGCCGTCCTGGCGACGTGGGACAACTCGTGGCCATCCAGCGCCGCCTGCTGGATACCCTCTGGCCGCTGCTGAAGCCGGGCGGTCGCCTGGTCTACTGCACCTGTTCGGTCTTTCGCGCCGAGGGGCAGGAACAGGTCGATGCGTTCCTTGAGCGCCACACCGACGCCCTCGCGCTCCCTTCCCCGGGGCATTTGCGGCCCGGAACTGTCATCGCCAACGGGGAGTTCAACGACAATGATCCGGGTGGATACGACGGATTTTTCTACGCCCGCATGGACAAGGCGTGGCCTTGATCCCGTGACGACCGGACCCAAGGTCCGGCCGTGGCGACGGGGGTGGACCTGTCTGCTGGCCGGCTTGTTGTTGTGCTGCCTGCTGCTGGCGACCCCGGCCATGGCGCGCGAACCGGAGGTGCTGCAGAGCACGGTCCAGCGCAGCGCCGATGGCGCCAAGCTGTCGGTGCGGCTGGCCCTGGAAGCCACTCCCCCGGTGGAGGACGCACTGCTCAAGGGCGTGCCGCTCTACTTCGTCTGGCAGGCCGACGTGGTCCGCGAGCGCTGGTACTGGACCGACAAGCGCATGGGTTCGGCCACCCGCACGGTGCGGCTGGCTTACCAGCCGCTGACCCGTCGCTGGCGCGTCAGTGTCTCCACCGACGGCGCTCCGAACGCCGCAGGGCTGCAGTACGCGCTGCACCAGAACTTCGACGACCTGCAAGAAGCGTTGGCCTCGGTCAGCCGGGTGGCGGGCTGGACCATCGTGGACCCGGGGCGCCTGGAAGAGGGGGTGGACTACCGCGCCCAGTGGCGCTTCCGGCTGGACCTGTCGCTGCTGCCGCGGCCCTTCCAGATCGGCATGGCCAACCAGCCCGAATGGCTGATCGAGGTGCAACGCAGCTTCGACCTGCCGACCCGCAACGAGGCCGAGGGCGCGCCTGCCGCTGCCGCGGGCGACACCCGCTGACCCCTGCCGTGGATCCGAACCAGGTGAACCGGGACGACCCCAAGCTCGACCCCAAGGCCTCCCGGCGGCGGCGCTGGGCGCTGCTGGTCGCGCTGGTGTTCATGGCTGGTCTGGGCCTGGTGCTGATGTTCCTGCTCACGCTGGCCACCCGCAACCGCGCCTTCTACGAACAGAACTTCGGCTGGCTGGCCCTGGTGAACGTGGCGGTGGCGGTGCTCCTGGCGCTGATCATCGTGTGGCTGGCCGTGCGCCTGTACATGCGGTTCCGGCTCGGGCGTTTCGGCAGTCGGCTGCTGCTCAAGCTGGCCGCCATCATCGGGCTGGTGGGCGTGCTGCCCGGCGTGCTCATCTATACGGTGTCCTACCAGTTCGTCTCGCGCTCCATCGAAAGCTGGTTTGACGTGCGCGTGGAGTCGGCCCTGGCCGCCGGCCTGAACCTGGGGCGCACTACCCTGGAGACCATGAGCGCCGACTTGGGCGAAAAGACCCGCATGGTGGCGGAGGAGCTGGCGCGCCAGCCCCGCTCGTCGGCCTTGCTGGCCATGGAGCGCTTGCGCACGCGCCTGGGGGCCAGCGACATGGTGCTCTGGAGTGCATCCGGGCAGGCGCTCGCCACGGCGGGCGCGTCCCGCTTCGACTTCACGCCCAACCGGCCGCCGCTGGCGGTTTTGCGCACCGTGCGCGCCAAGCGGGTGGTGGCCCAGGTCGAAGGTCTGGAAGAGCGGGACGCGGGAGACGCGGCCACCGAGGGCCTGGCACTGGGACAGGCGCGCATCAAGGTGCTGGCCCTGGTCAGTGCGCCGGGCTTCGACCTGGACGACGAGCCGCGCTATCTGCAGGTGGTGGTGCCGCTGTCCGAGGCCCTGGTCACCGACGCACTGGCGGTCCAGGTGGCCAACCGCGAATACCAGGAGCGTGCGCTGGGCCGCGAAGGCCTGCGCCGCATGTACATCGGCACGCTGACACTGGCGCTGTTCCTCTCCGTGTTCGGTGCCGTGCTGCTGGCCGTGGTGCTGGGCAACCAGATGGTGCGGCCGCTGCTGGTGCTGGCCGAGGGCATGCGCGAGGTGGCACAGGGCGACCTGTCGCCCAAGGCAGCCATGGCTTCGCGCGACGAGCTGGCTGGGCTCACGCGCACCTTTGCCCGCATGACCCAGGAACTGGCCGACGCGCGCGAAACGGTGCAGCGCAGCATGCAGCAGGTGGACGCCGCGCGCGACAACCTGCAGACGATCCTGGACAACCTCACCGCCGGCGTGGCGGTGCTGGACGAGCAGGGGCGGCTGCGCAGCGTCAACCCTGGTGCCTCGCGCATCCTGCGCACACCGCTGGTTCTGCACCTCGGTCAGTCGCTGACCGAGGTGCCCGGGCTGGAGGCCTTCGGACAGGGCGTGATGCAGCAGTTCGAGCGCTTTCTGTCGGACGACACGCCCCACGGGGGCGGCCACTGGCAGCAGTCGTTCGAGCTGGGAGAGCACGACCGCCTGCCGGTCGAGGGCAGCATCACCCTGATCGCCCGCGGCGCGCTGCTGCCCAACAACGAACGGCTGCTGGTGTTCGACGACGTGTCCGAAATGGTGTCGGCGCAGCGCGCGCAGGCCTGGGGCGACGTCGCGCGGCGGCTGGCGCACGAGATCAAGAACCCACTGACACCGATCCAGCTCTCGGCCGAGCGACTGGCCATGAAGCTCGAAGGCAAGGTGCAGCCCCCCGAGCAGACCATCCTGAACAAGTCCGTGCGCACCATCGTCGACCAGGTCGACGCGATGAAGCGGCTGGTCAACGAGTTTCGCGACTACGCCCGCCTGCCGGCAGCACACCTGGCGCCGACCGACCTCAACGCCCTCATCAAGGACATCCTGGTGCTCTACGACCACGCGGCGATTCCGGTGCGGACCGAGCTGGCCGAGCAGCTGCCCCCCGTGATGGCGGACCCGCAGCAGGTGCGCCAGATCGTGCACAACCTGGTGCAGAACGCACAGGACGCCATGGCCGGTCAGGCGGACGCCTTCGTGCTGCTGCGCACGCGCCGTTCCGATAGCGGGCCCTGGGTGCGGCTGGCGGTGATCGACCAGGGGCCCGGCTTTGCCGAACACATCCTCAAGCGGGCCTTCGAGCCCTACGTGACCACCAAGTCCAAGGGCACCGGGTTGGGGCTGGCCGTGGTCAAGAAGATCATGGAAGAGCACGGGGGCCGGGTCGACATCGGCAACCGCATGACGGAGAACAAAGTGACAGGGGCGCAAGTGTCGTTATCATTCGCAGTTGCGAATTGACAACATCGAACGAGGGACACTTTCGGGACCATGGCAACCATTCTGGTAGTAGACGACGAGCTGGGCATCCGCGACCTGCTCTCCGAGATCCTCAACGACGAAGGGCATACCGTCGAACTGGCGGAAAACGCGGCCCAGGCACGCAGCGTCCGTTCCCAGCTCAGACCCGATCTCGTGTTGTTGGACATCTGGATGCCCGACACCGACGGCGTGACCCTGCTCAAGGAATGGGCCAGCACCGGTCTGCTGACCATGCCGGTGATCATGATGAGCGGCCATGCCACCATCGACACCGCGGTCGAGGCCACGCGCATCGGCGCCACCGCCTTCCTTGAAAAACCCATCACGCTGCAGAAGCTGCTCAAGGCGGTGGATGTCGGCCTGAACAAGACCGCGCACAAACCGGCGGCTCCTGTGGTGCACAAGCCCGGGTTGCCGATCGCGTCCGCCGACCTGACGGTCGAGGCGGCCATGACCGGAGGTACCCTGCCCGAGATGGTGCTGGACATCGGGCCGCAGTCCCAGCAGTCCTTCAACCTCGACGGTCCGTTGCGCGAGGCGCGGGACGAGTTCGAGAAGGCCTACTTCGAATACCACCTGGCCAAGGAGTCCGGTTCGATGACCCGTGTGGCGGAGAAGACCGGCCTGGAACGCACCCATCTCTACCGCAAGCTCAAGCAGCTGGGCGTGGACTTGGCGCGCAGCAAGCGAAACGCGTTGTGAGCGGGTATCGCTCCAAAGTCCTGCTATAATCGAGAGCTCTTGGCCCGGTAGCTCAGTTGGTAGAGCAGCGGATTGAAAATCCGCGTGTCGGTGGTTCGATTCCGCCCCAGGCCACCAAACTCCAGAACGCCCAGCACCTGCTGGGCGTTCTGCTTTGTGGCAGACCCTCCGTGAGATCCTCGATCCACATCGTCGATGTCGACCGCACCGAAACCTGGACGCGCTACCGCGCCGGGATGTGCGACAGCTGCCAGGCCAACTGCTGCACCATGCCGCTGGAAGTGCGGCTGTCCGATCTCGTGCGGCTGGGGCTGGTCGATCCGTTCGAGGTCGAACACGAGGCGCCCAAGCAGATCGCCAAACGACTGGAGAAGGCCGGGCTGGTCGAGCACTTCAACTTCAAGCGCGAGGTTTTCACCATCGCGCGCCGCGCCAGCGGCGACTGCCATTTTCTGGATGCGAAGTCGCGGCGCTGCACCGTCTACGAGCAGCGGCCCGACACCTGCCGCAAGCACCCGCAGGTGGGGCCTCGGCCGAACCACTGCCCTTACGGCGCGAAGCGCCAGGCGGGAGGCACAGGTCATGACCGCTGAGCCCTTGCCACGCCTGCTGGCCGACGACCTGCGCGCGCTGGCGGCGGCGAGGCGACCCGGTCGCTGCGGCGCCTGTGCGCCGCTGGTGGGGGCCGGGTGGGACTCCGTGCCGGCCATCTTTGACCTGTCCAATTTGCGGTGTGTCGGCACATTGCGCGACGGACAGTTCGACGAGCCCACCTTGCTGGAACACCATCCGCGCGGCACACACGTCTGGTCGCCCGATGCGCCCATCGCCCCGGCCTTTTTCCCCTACAACCGGTGCGATGTGTGGGTCTGCAGGGCTTGCGCGCGGCCTTTCCTGCGCTACACCGAATACGGCGGTTATTACGAGGACCAGCGCATTCGCGAACTGAGTGCGGAACTGCTGGACGACACCCAGCCCTGAGGGCCTGCGCGTCAGTGCCCCGCGGGCGCACGCTGCAACAGGAACTGCAGCGCCTGGCCGGCGTCCGGGCGGCCTTCGGAGGTTCTGCGCAGGCCCCGGATGGTGCGCCCGCAGTCCGAAGGCTGGCCGGTCCAGACGGCGTCCATGGCCACGCCGTCGGCCGATTCGTCGAGGTTGAACTCGCCGTCGTCGCCCACGTCCCCCGCCACCTCGGCTTCGAGGTCGGCCCCCGGGCTGGAGCGCCGCAACCGTCCGCGCACGCTGCCGGGGTATTCCGGGTGCGGGCCGAACAGCATGGCGCCGGTGGAGGCGGGTGCCGATTCGCTGCCGCCTTCCGGCCAGAGGACCAGGCGCCAGAGGCCGTGCAGGTCCTGGGCTCTGAGCTCGGTTGCGGTGGGGCACGGGGTTGTACGCGAGGCCTGCGGCGACTGGGCGCGGGCGGTGGCCATCAGGCCCAGCAGGGTCAGACTGGCCAGCGTGAGGGCGCGCGCGGAGGGTGAGAACCGCCTCACATCGCCTCCGGCTTGGGCGCGGCGGCCGCGCGCTGCGCGAATTCGGCCCGCAGCGCGCGCAGCTTCTCGCGCGGGTCTTCCTTCACCGTGGCCTGGTCCAGCGCCATTTCCTTGATGAAGCGGCTGGGCGTGCCGGGCACGCTCTCGCGGCCCTTCTTGCGGCGCTTGAGCCAGCTCACCGCCAGCGTGCGCTGCGCGCGGGTGATGCCCACGTACATCAGGCGACGCTCCTCCTGGACCCGCAGCGCCAGCAGCTCGGCGCTGAGGTCGCTGTCGGCGTCGTCGGTCTTGAAGGGCAGCAGGCCCTCGTTGACGCCCACCAGCATCACATGCGGCCACTCCAGTCCTTTGGACGCGTGCAGGGTCGAGAGCGTGACCACGTTCTGGTCCTGCTCGCGGTCGGAGAGCGTGGAAATCAGCGCGATGGTCTGTACCACTTCGAGCAGGCTCTTGCGCTCGGTTTCGACCTGCACGCCCGCGCCATCGTCTTCCATCTTGCCGCCGCAGCGCCCGGCCACCCAGTCCGCGAAGTCCATCACGTTGGTCCAGCGTGCGGCGGCGATCTTTTCGTTCTCTTCGCTGTCGTACAGGTACTGTTCGTAGCCGATGTCCTTGAGCCACTGCAGCAGGAAGGCATGCGCGGCCTCGTGGCCGACGGTGTGGCGGGCGCGGTATTCCAGGTCGTTCACCTGCCGGCCGAACTCGTGCAGCGCGGTGATGGCGCGGCTGTTCACCGCGCTGGGCAGCGAATGCGAGAACAGCGCCTCGAACAGGCTGAGCTTGTACTGCGTGGCGAAGGTGCCCAGCTGGCCCAGCGTGGTGTGGCCGATGCCGCGCTTGGGCGTGGTGGCCGATCGCAGGAAGGCGGGGTCGTCGTTGTTGTTGGTGATCAGGCGCAGCCAGGCACAGAGGTCGCGGATCTCGGCCTTGTCGAAAAAGCTCTGCCCGCCCGAGACCTTGTAGGGGATCTGCGCGCGGCGCAGCGCCTGTTCGAACGAGCGCGCCATGTGGTTGGCACGGTAGAGGATGGCGAAGTCGCGCCACTCCTTGTACTGCGAGTTCGCGCGCAGGCTCTGGATGCGCGCCACCGCGCGTTCGGCCTCGTGCTCTTCGTTGTCCGCGTCGACCACGCGCACCGGCTCGCCCTCGCCCAGGTCGCTCCACAGCGTCTTGGGAAACAGCTTGGGATTGGGCCCGATCACGTGGTTGGCCGCGCGCAGGATGGCGCTGGTGGAGCGGTAGTTCTGCTCCAGCTTGATCACGCGCAGCTGCGGGAAATCGATCGGCAGCTTCTTGAGGTTGTCCAGCGTCGCGCCGCGCCAGCCGTAGATGGACTGGTCGTCGTCGCCCACGGCGGTGAAGCGCGCACGCTCACCCACCAGCAGCTTGAGCAGCTCGTACTGCGTGGCGTTGGTGTCCTGATACTCGTCCACCAGCACGTGGCCCAGCTTCTTCTGCCACTTCTCGCGCACCTCGGCGTGCTCGCCCAGCAGCTTGAGCGGCAGGCGGATCAGGTCGTCGAAGTCCACGCTCTGGTAGGCCGTCAGGCGTTCCTCGTAGCGCGCCATGATGGTCGCGGTCACGCGCTCGTTCTCGTCCTTGGCGCGCTTCAGGGCCTCGGCGGCGGTCAGGCCCTCGCCTTTCCAGCTGCTGATGGTCCACTGCCAGGCGCGCGCGGTGTTGGCGTCGGTGGTGCCGCCGCAGTCCTTCAGCAGGCTGGTGATGTCGTCGGTGTCGAGGATGGAGAACTGCGGCTTGAGCCCCAGCACCTGGCCGTCCTCGCGCAGCAGCCGCACGCCCAGCGCGTGGAAGGTGCAGATCAGCACCTTGCGCGCATCGCGCCCCACCAGATGCCCGGCGCGCTCCCGCATTTCGGCCGCGGCCTTGTTGGTGAAGGTGATGGCCGCGATGCGGTCCGCCGCCAGCCCGGCCTGGATCAACCGGCCGATCTTGTGCGTGATCACCCGCGTCTTGCCCGAACCGGCGCCCGCCAGCACCAGGCTCGGGCCGCCCAGGTGGTTCACAGCGTCAAGCTGGGCAAGGTTGAGGCCGGGGCCGGGGGAGGACATGAGGGGCGGAAGAGGGTGCTGGGCGGAGCGGCGAATGATACCGGCGGGGTGTCGGCCGCGCCGGCGTGACACCCTCCACAGGCTCCGCCACCGGTGCCCTGAGACAATCGCCCGCTGTGCTCAACATCCTGATCGTCACCTTCCCCTTCTTTGCGCTTGTCGCGGCGGGTTTTGTCGCCGCCCACCGGCGCATGCTGCCGCTGGAGGCGATTCCGGGGCTCAACGGCTTCGTGCTGTTCTTTGCGCTGCCCTGCATGCTCTACCGCTTCGGCTCGACCACGCCGATTGCGCAGCTGCTGGACGCGACGGTGGCTGGCGTCTACCTGCTGTGTGCGCTGGTGATGGTCGCGTTTGCCATCGTCTGGACCATGGACCGTCGCATCCGCTGGAACGACGCCTCGCTGGGTGCTCTGGTGGCGGCGTTTCCCAACTCGGGCTTCATGGGCGTGCCGCTGCTGGTGGCGCTGCTGGGGCCGGCGGCGGCGGGGCCGGCCATCCTGACCATGCTGGTGGATATGGTGGTCACCAGTTCGCTTTGCGTGGCGCTGTCGCGGCTGGACGAGGGCGAAGGCCATGGGCGCGAGGCCATGATCGACGCGGGCAAGAAGGCGCTCAAGGGCGTGGCCGCCAACCCCATGCCCTGGGCCATCCTGCTCGGCGCCTTGGCCTCGTACGCGCAGTTCCGTCTGCCCGGCCCGGTGGAGAAGACCGCCTGGCTGCTCGCGGATGCCGCTTCGCCAGTGGCGCTCTTCACCATCGGCGCGGTGCTGGCGCGTTCGCAGATCCAGTCCAGCCACCCGATGCCGGTGAGCGACTACCTGCCGGTGGCGGTCATGAAGCTGCTGCTGCACCCACTGCTGGTGCTGGCGGTGGGGCTGGCGGTGCGCCAGCTGGGGGTGCCGCTGGACGGCTTTGCGCTGACAGTCATCGTGCTGGTGGCCGCGCTGCCCAGCGCCAGCAACGTCTCGCTGCTGGCCGAGCGGCTGGGCGCGGACAACGGGCGCATCGCCCGCATCATCCTGGTGACCACCGTCGCCGCCTTCATCACCTTCTCGGGCGCGGTCTCGCTGCTGACCTGAGCGGGCTGGCTCAGCGTGTCAGCGCCGGTTCGGTCTGAACGGGTGCGGCGCGCTCGGGTTGCGCGGCCGAGGTGGCCTGGGTCTGCTGCAGATCCTGCACACGGTCCAGGTGGGCAGTGGTGCTGCGCTGGAGCGCGTCGTTCACCCGCACCTCGTCGAAGCGCCCGTTCTGGTGTTGCACCGCCACCTGCTCGCCGTTCTTGCTGAGCAGATAACGCTGCGGATCGCCCCAGTCCGGGTGCTCGGCCGCCTTGGCCACGCAGGCGGCGCTGACCTGCAGGCACTGTTCGCCGTCCAGCCCGCGCGCTTTCAGGCCGGGCGCCAACTCGGTGTAGGACTGGCGCAGCTGGGCCTTGGTCTGCTCGGACATGACGGGTTTGACCGTGATGCGGGGCCTGTTCTCGTCGTCCAGCGGCCAGCGCGGCTGCTTGTTGCCGTTTTCGTCGGTGAGCACGTCGCCATTGCGTGCGGTCTGGTAGTTCTCCGTCCGGATCATGGCGCGCTCATTGGGGTTGTGGCGCTGCTCGGGCGGCACGTCGGCCAGCGGCACGCCGCGGCGCTGGAAGTAGGCCGTCACACCTTCGTGCACGTTGGCCGCCGTGCCGTCGCGGTCGTAGCCGCCGCCTACGCCGACGTGGTTGCCCGGGTGTTTCACCGTGGTCACACGTGGGTCGTCGCTGTAGTCCACGGGCCGGAACCAGCTGCGGTTCTCGTGCTCTGCCTGCACCACCAGCACCTGGCCCTTGACGTTGGCCGGGATGCCCGTTTCGCCCTGGACGCCCGTGGCCACCGGGTCCATCAGCGCCATCCCGGTGATGGGGACACTGCCGGGCGGGGCGATGACGGTGCCGTCGGGCGCGACCAGTCCGCGATCATTGACCAGCTGCGAGAAGCGCACGGCCGAGGCGCAGCCTCGGCTGAAGCCGGTGACGGAGGCGCCTAGGTCGGCTGGGGTGGCGCTGGGGTGGGTGGAGAGGTATTCCCGCGAGGCTTTGACGAAGTCACGGTAAGCCTTTTCGGCGGCAGCATCGATGGCAGGGGTCGGGTTGGGGCCGGCGTTGACGATATTGCCTTGGTCGCCGCCGGTTCCGACGCCTGGGTAGTACCTCGTTTGGAGCGTGTCTGACGCGGCGCTCTCTGCCTGTTTGAACAGATTCCCCACGTTGGTTGGGTAGGTGTCTCCGGACAGTTTCGGTTTGTCTTTGTGGTTGTACGTTCCATCAAAGGCCGCAAAGAAGCTGAAACGGCTGCTGCTTCCGCCTTTGCCCGCTTCCTCCATTGCCGTGCGGGCGGTTGGCAAGAATGCTATTTCCTCATCATTGAGTGGGCGCAGAAGTGAGGTACTCATGACTATTTCTCCCCCCGTTTCTCGAGCGTCGGGAATATTTCGTAAGTCACGTTGTATTTGGAGTGCCAGGTGCGATGGGTGTCGGTCTTGCCCCCGGGCGCTTGCGCCAACGGGGTCACCACATACACATAAAGCCGACGCTCATCGATCACAAACGTCAACTCTTGATCGGTCATGTCCGTGGGCAGTCGGTCCCGCAGATCGACACGCTCCTCAAAAACCTCGCCAGTAGCTTTGAGGCGCCATTTGACGTGGAGGAACTCACCCACTGGCATCGGACCATTGACCCCGGTGCTGGGCGGCAGACTTGTTTTGCCGGCGTACAGCGATGAGCTCGGGTTCGCCAGATCTTCGCGGACCATGTGGTACCGGTCGCCATAGGCATAGGCCAGCAGATCCACCTTGTCGGCCCACTTGTCGTAGTTGCCGTCAAAACTGAACGCATGCGGCACCATCTTCGGCCCTGTCGCACAGCCCGCCATCACCACCAGCAGCGTCAGCGCCAGCCATTGGCGCCACAGGCGCTGGAACACGGTGTGAATCGTCGTCATGTTTTTCCTCCCCGGTTGATTTCACCCAGGCGCGCATTGGAGCATGACCGGACGCCCGGTCTCCACCCCCCTTGCAGGGCTTGTCAGGCCCGGCGTATTGCGCCGCTGCATTGGCAATGGCTATGAAATTGATGAAAGCAATTGAATCGACTTCTCGATAGTGAACTTCTAAAGTCAGGGCTCCTCAACCAGACACCGGAGCCTGTCATGAAGCCGTCCTCATCGTCCCCCACCGTTCACAGCGACTGGATCGAGGTGCTGGCGGCCCTGGCTGCCTCGCACTGAGTCCCGATTCCGGCCCCGTCCCACACCACAGGAGATCACCATGAGCCAACCGTCCTCTGAAGCCAAGTGCCCCTTCCACGCCGCCGGCGGCGCCCGCGCCACCCACGGCACGCGGTCCAACGCCGACTGGTGGCCCAACCAGCTGAACCTGTCCATCCTGCACCAGCACCAGCCGGTGTCCAACCCGATGGACCCGGACTTCAACTACGCCGAAGCGTTCAAGAAGCTGGATTTCAAGGCACTCAAGAAGGACTTGGCCGACCTCATGACCCAGAGCCAGGACTGGTGGCCGGCCGATTTCGGCCATTACGGCGGCCTGATGATCCGCCTGGCCTGGCACGCCGCCGGCACCTACCGCACGGCCGACGGCCGCGGCGGCGCCAACACCGGCAACCAGCGCTTCGCCCCGCTGAACTCCTGGCCCGACAACGGCAACCTCGACAAGGGCCGCCGCCTGCTCTGGCCGATCAAGCAGAAATACGGCAACGCCATCTCCTGGGCCGACCTGTTCGTCCTGGCCGGCAACGTGGCCATGGAAACCATGGGCTTCAAGACCTTCGGGTTCGGTGGCGGTCGTGAAGACATCTGGGCGCCGGAAGAAGACATCTACTGGGGTGCCGAGACCGAGTGGCTGGCCACCAGCGACAAGCCCAACAGCCGTTACAGCGGCGACCGCGACCTTGAAAACCCGCTCGCGGCCGTGCAGATGGGCCTGATCTACGTGAACCCGCAGGGCCCGGACGGCAAGCCCGACCCGGTGGCCTCCGGCAAGGATGTGCGCGAGACCTTCGCCCGCATGGCCATGAACGACTACGAAACCGTGGCCCTGGTGGCCGGCGGCCACACCTTCGGCAAGATGCACGGCGCCGGCCCCGCGGAGCTGGTCGGCCCGGAGCCGGAAGGCGCGCCGATCGAAGAAATGGGCTTTGGCTGGATCAACCAGCACGGCAGCGGCAAGGGCGCCGACGCCACCACCAGCGGCTTCGAGGGCGCCTGGAAGCCCAACCCGACGCAGTGGGACATGGGCTACTTCAAGGTGCTCTTCAAATATGAGTGGGAGCAGATGACCACCGCGGCGGGCGCGATCCAGTGGCGTGCCAAGAACGTCGAGCCCGAGGACATGGTGGTCGACGCCCACGACCCGAGCAAGAAGCACCCGCCGGTGATGACCACGGCCGACCTGTCGCTGCGCTTCGACCCGGCCTACGAGAAGATCTCGCGCCACTTCGCGGCGAACCCGGACGAGTTCGCCGACGCCTACGCCCGCGCCTGGTTCAAGCTGACCCACCGCGACATGGGGCCCAAGAGCCGCTACCTCGGCCCCGAGGTGCCGGCCGAAGACCTGATCTGGCAGGACCCGGTGCCGCCGGTCACGCATCCGCTGATCGACGCCGCCGACGCGAAGGAACTCAAGGCCCGCGTGCTGGCCTCGGGCCTCTCTGTGAGCGAGCTGGTCTCGACCGCCTGGGCCTCGGCCTCCACCTACCGCGGTTCCGATCGGCGCGGCGGCAGCAATGGTGCCCGCGTCCGCCTGGCGCCGCAGAAAGACTGGGAGGCCAACCAACCCGCCCAGCTGGCCAAGGTGCTGGCCGTGCTGGAGGAGATCCAGCGCGGCTTCAACACCGGCGCCGCGGGCGGCAAGAAGGTCTCGCTGGCCGACCTGATCGTGCTGGCGGGCAACGCCGGTGTGGAGGCCGCGGCCAAGGTGGCGGGCCACACCGTGGAGGTGCCCTTCACCCCGGGCCGCACCGACGCCACGGCCGAGCAGACCGACGCCGAGTCCTTCGCCGCGCTGGAGCCCGTGGCCGACGGTTTCCGCAACTACCGCAAGCAGGCGTTCCGCGTCTCGCCTGAAGAGATGCTGCTCGACAAGGCGCAGCTGCTCACCCTGTCGGCGCCGGAGATGACGGTGCTGGTCGGCGGCCTGCGCGTGCTCGGCGCCAACCACGGCGGTTCGAAGCACGGAGTGTTCACCCAGCGCCCGGGCCAGCTGACGAATGACTTCTTCGTGAATCTGGTCGACATGTCCACCGCCTGGAAGCCGACCGGTGACAACGCCTACGAAGGCCGTGACCGCCAGACCGGCGCCGTGAAGTGGACCGCCACCCGCGTCGACCTGGCCTTCGGTTCCAACTCGCAGCTGCGCGCGATCGCCGAGGTCTATGCGCAGAACGACAACGGCGGCAAGTTCGTGAAGGACTTTGTGGCGGCCTGGAACAAAGTCATGAGTCTGTGAAGAAGGTACCCCCTGCGCGGCTGACGCCGCTTCGCCCTCTCTCGCCCTGGGCGGGAGGGGGACGCACCCTGAGGCCCGGCGGAGCCGGTTCCTCGGGTGCCCTCGAACACGCCCCCTCCCTTGCGGAGGGGTTTGTCTTTCTGCTTTCTGGGTAGCCACTTTTGGCAAACCGCTGCAGTTGCTGTCTGGCCGCGACAACCGCATTGGTGCATCGAACCTCCTGTGCCACCATGCCGCATGTTCGGCCTGCTCGTTCCCTTGCTGGCTCGGCGGCACCCGGAGGGCGAGCGCCGGCACTGGGCGTGGCTGCTTGGTTTCGTGCGGCCGCGCGCCCGCGCCATGGCGGGCGTGATGGCGCTTTCGGTCATCGCCTCGGCCCTGGTGCTGCTGCAGCCGCTCTTGGTCAAGCGGCTGATCGACGACGGGCTGATCGCGCGCAGCCACGAGGTGCTGTGGACCACGGCACTCTTCATGCTGATGGCCGGTCTGGCGGCGACGCTGCTCGCGGGGCTGAACCGCTACCTGCACACCAGGCTCTCGGCCGCGGTGCTGTTCGACCTTCGGCACGACGTGTTCGCCCACCTGCAGCGGCTCTCGCCTTCGTTCTGGGCACGCTGGCGCACAGGCGACGTGATGTCGCGGCTGGACGGCGACATGGCCGAAATCCAGCGCTTCGCGGTCGACAGCCTGTTCGCCGTGCTGTCCAACCTGCTCGGCCTTGTGGGCGCGGTGGGCTGGATGCTCTGGCTGTCGTGGGAGCTGACCCTGCTGGTGGCGCTCCTGCTGCCGCTGGAGTGGTGGTGGCTGCGGCGCATGCGCCCGCGCGTGGCCGAGGGCACGCGCGCGCTGCGCGAGCGCTCGGGCGATGTGTCCAGCTTTTTTGTCGAGGTGCTGCCCGCGCTGAAGTTCGTGCAGGCCAGCCGGCAGGAGGCGCGCGAGGCGCGGCGGCTGGACGGGCTGCACGCGGGCTACCTGTCGTCGCTGTTGCGGCTGCAGATCATCGAGTTCGCCACCCACGCGGTGCCGGGGCAACTGACCGCGTGGACGCGCGCGCTGGCCTTTCTCATCGGTGGTGCCTGGGTGATCGACGGCCAGTGGGCGCTGGGCTCGCTGGTCGCGTTCTCCACCTACCTCGGCATGGCCAGCGGGCCGGTCAACAGCCTGCTGGGCTGGTACGTGGGGCTGCAGAAGGTGCGCGTGAGCCTGGAGCGCGTGGCCGAGCTGCTCGACGAGCCGGTGGCCGTGAGCGACCCGGCCGAACCGCGGCCGCTGCCGTCGCCGCTGCGCGGCAAGCTGCGGCTGGACGGTGTGGTGTTCGCCCACCCCGGGCGCAGCGAGCCGGTGCTGGCGGGCGCGAGTGCGGTGATTCCGGCGGGCGCCTGCGTGGCCCTGACCGGTGCCTCGGGCGCAGGCAAGAGCACCTTGATCGACCTGCTGCTGCGCCACCACGACCCACAGGCCGGCGCGGTCGCGCTCGACGGCGTCGATCTGCGGCAGCTCGCCCTGGCCGACCTGCGCCGCGCGGTGGCCGTGGTGAGCCAGGACATCGTGCTGTTCCGCGCGCCGCTGCTGGAGAACCTGCGCTACGCCTGTCCCGACGCCGATGAGACGTCGGTGGCGCAGGCGGCGCAGCGCGCCGGACTGAGTGAGTGGATCGCCTCGCTGCCCGAAGGCCTGCACACCACCGTCGGCGAGCGCGGCCAGACGCTCTCGGGCGGTCAGCGCCAACGCATCGCCATCGCCCGTGCGTTGCTGCAGGACCCGGCGGTGCTGGTGCTGGACGAGGCCACCTCGGCCGTGGACGAGGCGATGGAGGCGCAGATCCTGGCGCAGATCGACACCTGTTTCGCGGGCCGCACACGCCTGATCGTCAGCCACCGGCCCAGCGCCTGGGCGGGCTGCTCGCTGCGCCTGCACCTGGCCGGCGGGCGCATTGAGGTGCAGAAGCGCGAGGGCGCGGAGGCCCCGCATGGCTGAGCCGCTGCGGGTCGGCGTGGTCGACAGCGGCTGGCCGCTGGCGCTGCAGGACCGGGTGCTCGCGGCGCGCAGCTTCGTGACCGAAGGGGGCGACGCGCAGGACCGCCTCGGTCACGGTGCGCGCAACCTGCAGGCCATGGCCGCGCTGGCGCCCGACGCCCGCTTCGTGGTGGCACAGGTGTTCGGCGAGGCGCTGCGCACCGACATGGCCACGGTCGCGCGCGCGGTGGACTGGTTGGTGGGTGAGGGCGTTGCACTGATCAACCTCAGCCTGGGTGTGCGGCAGGACTACCCGACCCTGCGCGCCGCCTGCGAGCGCGCCGTGGCGAGCGGCTGTCTGATGGTCGCGTCCACGCCCGCGCGCGGCGAGCCGGTGTTCCCCGCCACCTACCCGGGCGCGATCCGCGCCATGGGCGATGCGCGCTGCGCGCCGGGCCAGCACTCGACGCTGCTGCTACCCCACGCCGACTTCGGCGCCTGCGTGCTGCCACCCGACGGCGACCGCGCCAACGCCGGAGCCAGTCTGGGCTGCGCCCACCTGAGCGGGCGCGTGGCGGCGCTGCTCTCTGCAGGTGTGGCGCCCACGCGCGAAGCGGTCTGGCAGGCGCTGGTCGCCAGCGCGGCCTTTCACGGCCCCGAGCGGAGAACGCGGTGACGCGGATCGACCGCGGCATCTTGGTGCTGGGCGCCGGTCCGGCAGGCGCGGCCGTGGCGCTGGGCCTGCGCCGGCTCGGGCACGCGGTCACCGTGGTCGGCGTGCCGCGCGCCTTCGACGCCATCGAGGGCGTGTCCGACCGCGTGGTCGCCGGCCTGCGCGGGGTCGGTATCGAGGCGGCGCTGGCCGCCATCGCCGAGCCCTCGCCGCGCCGCGCCACCTGGGCCGGCGCGACCACTGCCCTGAACAGCGAACGCCTGGTCGACCGCGCCGCCTTCGACCGCCTGCTCTGGCAGGAGCTGCAGGACCACGGCGTCGAGTGCATCGCCGCGCGGGTGATGCGCTGGACGCCCGGCGAGCACGACAAGCACGGCGAAAGCGGCCACACGCTGCAGATCCAGCGCCCCGACGAGACACAGCCGACGACCCTGCGCGCGCGCTTCGTGGTCGAAGCGCGCGGCCGCCTCGCCCCGCACCCGCCGCAGGGCGTGGGCCGCGGGCCCGAGACCGTGGCCCTGCTCTGGCGCGGCCAGGGCGCGGCGGGTGGCGAGGCCGGCTCGGCGGTGGAGAGCCTGCCCGGCGGCTGGGCCTGGTGCGCGCGGCTGCCGGGTGGCGCGGTGGCGCTGCAGCTCACCGTGGACCCGTCGGCCATCGCGCTGCCGCCGCGCGCGCAGCTGGGCGCCTTCGTCCGCGAACAGCTGGCCGCTGTCGACGCGGCCTTGCCGTTTCTGGATACCGCGGCCACCGAGGTGCACGCGCTGGCGCGCACCAGCGGCGCCGTGCTGGCGCCCGAGGTCTGTGGCGCCACCTGGCTGCGCGTCGGCGACGCCGCGATGGCGGCCGACCCGCTGTCGGGCAACGGCATCTTCCAGTCGCTCTCGTCGGCGCTGCAGGCGCCGATGGTGGTGCACACCCTGCTGAACCACCCGGCCGATGCGCCGCACGCGCGGCGCTTCCACACCGAGCGGGTGCATGGCCTGTTCCAGCGCTTCGCGCGCATCGGGCGAGACTTCTACGCGCAGGAAGCGCGCTGGGCCGACGAACCCTTCTGGGCCGCCCGCCGCGCCTGGCCCGATGCGCTGCCGACCCATGGCGCAGAAGGCGACGCACCGCCGCACATCGAACAACGGCCGGTGGTGGACCGCGACCGCATCCGCCTGGCCGAGGTGCTGGTCACGGCCGGACAGCCGCTGGGCATCTGGCATGTGGACGGGGTGGCGATCGCACCGCTGTGGCGCGCGGCGCAGGCCGCCCCGGGGCGCGAGGTGGAGGCGCTGGTGCCTCTGCTGGGCGGAGACACCGGGCGGGCGCAGGCGGCGCTGCGCTGGCTGCGCGCGCAGGGCTGGCGCTGAACCGCGGTCTGGCCGCTCAGTGCCGCACCGCGGCCTTGAGCGTGGCCGAGGGCAGCTCGCCGAACAGCGACTTGTACTCCGCCGCAAACCGCGAGGGGTGCCAGAAGCCCCAGCGCGCCGCGATGTCGGCCACCGGCGCGCGCTCGTCGGTCTGGCGGCGGATCTCGCGCCGGGCTCCGTTCAGGCGCATGTTGCGCAGGTAGCGCGCCGGGTTGGTGCCCAGCACGTCCTGGAACGAGTACTGCAGCGTGCGGCGCGAGACCCGGATGTGCGCGCACAGGTCGCTCACGGTGATCGGCTCGTCCACGTGCTCGCGCATGTAGTCGCGCGCCTTGTTCACCACGTACTGCCGCGTGCAGGCGGTCAGGTCCTTGCTGATGTTCTCCGTCGGTCCGCACAGGCCCAGCACGGTGCTGTGCAGGCCCTCGGCCAGGCAGCGCCGCAGGGTGTCGTGGCGCAGCATGTCAGGCGAGTGGCGCAGGCTCTGCATCAGGCTGGTGAGCACGCCGCCCAGCTCGTCCATCGCGCCCTTGCGGATCAGGCCGTTGTCCACGCAGGCGCCGGGTGGCGGCAGCTCGCCCACGCGCTCGCAGTAGGCGCCGAAACGCTCCAGCTCCACCGTCACCGCGGCCAGGGTCACGCGCTGCGGTGTTCGGAAGTGAAACTCCCGGCCGCCGCGCAGAAAGAAGTAGTGGTCGGTGGTGACGGGGGTGCCGCAGAAGCTCCCATCCTCGCTGGTGTCCAGCAGCGTCGCCAGCGTCATGGTGCCCGCCTGGGGCTGGCCGTATTGCTGTACCACCTGGTTGGTGTCTTCGCGAAAGATTTCGATGCCGTCGAAGCGGAAGGACTCGAAGTGGCCGTCGAAGCTGCCGTGGCTCATCTGCTCGTAGCACTGGCCCCAGTCGGTCAGGCAGGCGGCCTGTTCGTCGGCGTCGTGCGTGTCGCTCACGCGCACGTCCACCGCGTCGGCGCTGGCGATGCGCGGGGTGGGATGTCCAAGGAAGCGGTTCATGGGGCGACTCGCAATTCGTGGGGCGGAATCTGCACGCGGGTGGTGCGCGCCTGTGCTGCGGTGCAAAAAACATGCCGCCGGGCAGGTGCGCAAGCGTTTGCCAAAAGTGGATACGGCGCCATCGGGAATCTCCCTAAAGTGAGCCGCACGCCGCCAGAAGGCGGTGACTTTGCGAGGAGAGAACCCCCATGAACTGGACACAGACACTCAGGTCGCTGCTGCCGCTGGGCGCGGCGCTGGCGTGGCTGGCGGCAACGCCGGCCGCGGGCGCCGCCACTGCGCAGGAGATCATCAACAGCAAGTGCGTCACCTGCCACACCAAGGTGGGCGACCAGGTCAACCGCCTGCAGCAGCGCAAGTCGCCCGAGGGCTGGCTGATGACGGTCACGCGCATGCGCACCATGCACAACGCGCCGCTCTCGCCCGAGGAAGTGCGCACCGTGGTGAAACACCTGGCCGACACCCAGGGCCTGGCGCCATCGGAAACGCAGGGCGCGCGCTTCGCGATGGAACGGCGCCTGAACACCATCGAGCAGCACAAGAACGAGCTGTTCGGCCAGATGTGCGCGCGCTGCCACTCCGGTGCGCGGGTGGAGCTGCAGCGCCGGCCGATGGCCGAGTGGGAGCACCTGGTGCACTTCCACCTGGGCCAGTTCCCGACCACCGAGTACCAGGCCGGTGGCCGCGACCGCGACTGGCTGGGCATCGCGCTGAAAGAGATGGTGCCCTACCTGGCCAAGACCTACCCCTACGAGTCCAAGGCCTGGAACGACTGGAAGGCCAAGGCGCCTGTGAGCCCGGTGGGCACCTGGACGGTGGCCGGCCGCTGGCCCGGCAAGGGCGACTACGCGGGCGTGATGACGGTAGCCGCCGGCAGTGATCCTGACCGCTACACCGTCGGCCTCGACGGCACCTGGGCCGATGGCAGCCCGCTCAAGGGCAGCGGCGCGGCCCTGGTCTACACCGGCTACGAATGGCGCGCCGATCTCGACCTGGGTGGCGTGAAGATGCGCCAGGTGCTGGCGCTGGACGGCGACCGCGCCAGCGGCCGCATGTACGAGCGTGAGCAGGACGCCAGCGGTGGCGACCTCAGCGCCGCCCGGCAGGGCGCGGGCACGGTGGTGCTGGCCGTGCAGCCGGCGCTGATCCGTGCGGGTGAGACCGCTACGCTGCGCATTGTCGGCGCCGGGCTCGATGGCGACGTGAAACTGCCCAAGGGCCTGACGCTCACCGAGACCGTCTCGCGCGATGCGAACCAGCTGGTGCTCAAGGTCGCGGCCGCGAAGTCGGCGGCCAAGGGCGTGAAGACGCTCCAGGTCGGCGCGGCGAGCAGCCCGCTGGCGGTGTTCGACCGCATCGACTATGTGAAGGTGGCGCCCGAGTACGCGGTCGGCCGCATCGGCGGCAACGGCGGTTCGACGCCGGTGGTGCAGGGCCGTTTCGAGGCCATCGCCCATTCGGTGGGCCGCGACGGCAAGAAAGGCACCAAGGACGACTGGGCCATCGGTCCCGTGCCCGCCAAGTGGTCGGTCGAGCCCTTCAACGAGGTGGCCAAGGAAGACCGCGACGCCGAGTTCGCGGGCCTGATGGACGCCGACACCGGCATCTTCACGCCAGCTGGCGCCGGCCCCAACCCGAAACGCCGCATGAGCACCAACAACGCGGGCAACCTGAACGCGGTGGCGACGGTGACCGAAGGCAAGAAGACGCTGACCGGCAAGGGCCATTTCATCGTGACCGTGCAGCGCTGGAACAACCCGCCGCTGCCCTGAGCGCACACCCCAAGGAGCACAGACATGAGTGACATCCTGAGCCTGCGCGAACACAACCTGCACAAGGTGCGGGTGGGCGAGCGCACCATGATGCTGCACATCCCGACCAACGCGCTGTACGGCATCGACGAGATGACCGACACCGTGCTGGAACGGGTGCGCGCCGAATCCCTCTCGGCTGACCAGCTGGTGCAGCAACTGCGCGGCCGGTTCGACGAACAGGACCTGCGCGAGACCGTCGGCGAACTGCTGACGCTGGACCTGCTGAGCGACGGCCGCCCCAAGCCCGCCGCCAAGCCGGTGACGACGGTGGGCAACCTGGCGATCAACACCGTGGTGCTGAACGTCAACACCGGCTGCAACCTCAGCTGCACCTACTGCTACAAGGAGGACCTCGACACGCCCGACAAGGGCCGGCGCATGTCGCTGGAAACCGCCAAGCAGTCGATCGAGCTGATGCTGGCCGAGTCTCCGAACGAAAAGCGCTTCAGTGTGGTGTTCTTCGGCGGCGAGCCGCTGTCGAACATCAAGCTGATCCGCGCGGTGGTGGACTACTGCGAGGAGCGTTTCGCCCAGCTGGGCAAGCAGGTGGACTTCGTCATGACCACCAACGCCACGCTGCTGACCGACGAGATCGTCGACTGGCTGGACGCGCACCGCTTCGGCCTTTCGATCAGCATGGACGGCCCCGAGGCGATCCACGACCGCAACCGGCGCACCGTGGGCGGCAAGGGCACCTACCGCACCGTCAGCGACAAGGCGCGCAAGCTGCTGGCCCGCTACAACGCGCGGCCCGTCGGCGCCCGCGTCACGCTCACCCACGGCACCACCGAGGTCGAGCGCATCTGGGACCATCTGTTCAACGAGCTGGGGTTCGCCGAGGTCGGCTTTGCGCCCGTCACCTCGGGCGACATCGACACCTTCAACCTCTCGGTGGACGAGCTGCACGAGGTCTTCGCCGGCTTCAAGCGGCTGGGCGAGCGCTACCTGAGCGAAGCGCTGCAGGGCCGCACCACCGGCTTTTCCAACCTGCACCAGCTCATCACCGACCTGCACGAAGGCCAGCGCAAGGCGCTGCCCTGCGGCGCGGGGCTGAAGATGCTGGCGGTGGACCACGAAGGTGGCCTCAACCTCTGCCACCGCTTCACCGGCTCCTCGCTGCCGACCTTCGGCGACGTCAAGACCGGCATCGAGAAAGAGGCGCTGGGTGAGTTCCTCGACCAGCGGCTGGACCGCACCGGCACCGGCTGCGAAACCTGCCGCATCCGCAACTTCTGCGCCGGCGGCTGCTACCACGAGAGCTACGCCCGCTACCAGGACCCGATCCACCCGACCTACCACTACTGCGAGCTCATGCGCGACTGGGTGGACTTCGGCATCGGCGTCTACAGCGAAATCATGGCCAAGAACCCGTCCTTCATCGACCGCTTCATCTCACCGCGAAAGGTGCACTGACATGAAACACCTCCAAGCCATCAACCAGAAGGCCCAGCTGCTCGATCAGGCGGCCGAACAGAACCAGGTCGAGGACGTGGTTGCCATGCAGAGCGTGGCCGGCTGCACCGCCACCTTCGACCCCGGCTGGGAGGTCGACGCCTTCGGCGGCGTCGCCTCGCTGTGCCAGCCCATGGAGGCCGACCTCTACGGCTGCGCCGACCCCTGCTGGTGGCCGGCCCAGGTGCCGGACACCATGAACACCTACCCGGACTGGGGCAAACAGACCGCCAGCACCAAGGACGACTGGCGCAAGCTCGGCTCCGTCTTCCCCAACGAGTGACCCGCCACCGGAGAACCCGCATGAACAAGACCTTTGCCCCCGCGTGGCGAGCCCTCGCGCTGGCCACCCTTGCGCCTGCCGCCGTGCACGCCGCACCGCTCAACGCCGACAAGCCTCTGGTTCCGGGTGACGAGTACCTGGTGGTCGGCAACTACCCCGACAACCTGCACGTCGTCGACCTCAAGACCGACAGCCTCTACAAGACCTGCGCCGTGCCCGGCTCGGTCGGCCCCGCCACCCTGGTCATGTCGCCCGACAAGGCCACGGCCTACCTCATCACCAACCGCTTCGACGAGGTGCACGGCATCGCGCTCGACAGCTGCAAGCTGGTGTTCCGCGCCAAGATGTCGCAGAAGCCCGACGAGCGCGCCAAGGCGCTGTTTGCGCTCTCGCTGAGCAACGACAGCAAGCAGCTCTACGTGATCCAGACGCCGACCACGCTCAACCCCGACCACTACCGCGTCGGCCAGCCCCGGCTGGCGGTGTACGACGCGCTGGCCGGCGAGGGCGCCCAACCGCTGCGCACCATGCCCGCGCCGCGCCAGGTCACGGTCATGGCCACCGGCCACGACGGTTCGCTCTACATGGTCGGGCCCGACATCTACAAGTTCGATCCGCAGACCGGTCAGCACACCGTCGCCATCCCCTCGCGCAACTGGAAGCGCCCGCGCTACGCGCCGCCCGACGTGCTCAGCGTCTGGCCGCTGAAGAACGCCGCCGAGGACTTCACCATCCTCTACACCACGGCGAAGTTCAAGGGCAAGACCGACGACCCGGCCACGGCCGACTGGATCTACGGCTACTTCAACATCAACCTCAAGACCGGCAAGACCGAAACGCGCGACTTTGCGCCCTTCACCGAGATCTACTTCACCGGCGTGCGCTCACCCAAGGACCCGAACCTCATGTTCGGTGTGCTCAACCGGCTGGCAAAGTACGACATCAAACAGAAGAAGCTGCTCAAGGCGGCCGAGATCCCGCACTCGCACTACACGGTCTCGATGAACCGGGACGGCAGCAAGGTGTACCTGGGTGGCACCTGGAACAACCTGGCGGTGTACGACGCGGCCGAGCTCAAGCCGCTGAGCACGCTGGCGCTGCCGGGCGGTGACATGGGGGCGGCGGCGCCGCAGACCTTCACGCGCTGAGTCTGCCGCGCGGTCTCCCCGGAGGGGGTGTCCGGTAAGCTTGCCGGCACCCCTTTTCCATTCCCGCGCTCCATGCCCCTGACCCTGCTGCTGGCCCGCCACGGCGAAACCGACCTCAACACCGAAGAGCGCTGGCAAGGCCGCATCGACGCGCCGCTGAACGCCGCCGGCCTGGCGCAGGCGCAGCGCCTGGCCAATGAACTGCCGACGGGCATCGGGGTCATCGTCGCCTCGCCCATGCAGCGCGCGCGCCAGACCGCGGAGCCCGCAGCGGCCCGGTTGGGCCTGCCCATTGCCTTCGACGCCGACTTCCGCGAGCGCGACTTCGGCGTGTTCGACGGCCTCACCGAAGCCGAGGCCGCGGCGCAGTTCCCCGAGCTCGCGGCGCGCAACGCCGCCTACCGCTGGGACCTGGAGCCGCCCGGCGCCGAGCCCACGCGGGATGTGGTCGAGCGCGTGGCGCGCGGCCTGCAGCGCCTGCGCGAGCGGCACGCGGGCCAGACCGTGCTGCTGGTTTCGCACGGCTTCGTGGTGCGCTGCCTGCGCCACCTGATCGACGGAGTCCCCGAAGCCGAGTTCTTCACGGCCGCGCGCATCGCCAACGGCCAGTTCCTGACGAGGACGCTGCCGCCCTAGCGGGCCGCTCCCTCGCCGCGCCTGCGGCGGCGCTGCCCCAGATCCGCGTAGGGCGGGATGTGGACGTGCTGCTCCTGCTTGCGCTTCTTCTTGTCGCTGCCCCAGTCGCAACCGCCCGCGTCACAGCAGTTGAAAACGTCGCACAGGTCCAGGCCCTTGCCCGGCAGAACGTCGAAGTCGCAGCCCAGGTCGCAGTCGCCGCGCTCGCGGGCCGGCGGGCGCCGTGGCGCGAGGCTGTACCGGCGGTGCGCCACCCCGCACAGCGCGGTGCGTCGCTGCAGCAGGCGCCAGCCACCGGCCACGCCGAAGCGGCGGATGGCGCGATAACCGAGCTGCGAACAGCTGCAGCGGCCCGTGTGGACGCGGTACGCACAGGCAAAACCTTTGTGGGGTGAGAGCCAGCGCTGATAGAGGCGGATGGCGCCCAGCGCCGCAGAACGCATCAGATCCATCGGCCCAGTGTAGGGGGCCTCAGAGGTTCTGCGGCAGAGCGTGGGGGTGAGGAAGATCTGGCGCCGGGCCGCCCCAAGCCGGATCAGACCCCTCGGGGGGCAGCGACCCGCGCAGCGGCGGAGCGTGGGGGCTATATCGACAAGGGGTCCACGTCCACCGCGAAACGCAGCAGCCCGCGCGCGCCCGGCACGCTGCGGCCGTCCAGCAGCAGCGGCTGCCAGGCCGCGAGGAAGCGCTGCAGCGCCGCGCGCGAGGCGCTTTCCACCAGCAGCTGCGCGCGTTCGACATTGGCCACGCGCTGGATGGTCAGCGGCACCGCCGGGTAGAGCGTGACCTCGTCGCGGTACGGCAGCCCCTCGGCCGCTTCGGCGGCGGCGTTGAGGAAGGCCTGGGCCGCTTCCTGCGTGCGCGCGTCGGCGCGCAGCAGTGCCTGGGCGCCGAAGGGCGGCATGCCTGCGGCCTCGCGCTCGGCCAGCTGGGCGGCGGCAAAGCCGGGGAAGTCGTATTTGCGCAGGGACGCGAACAGCGCGTGCTCCGGGTGCCTGGTCTGCAACCACATCTCGCTGGCGCCGGCCTGCGCCGCGTCGCGCCCGGCCCGCCCCGCCGCCTGCATCAGCAGCGCAAACAGCCGCTCGGGTGCGCGGTAGTCGCTGGCGAACAGGGCGGCGTCGGCGTTGATGCTGGCCACCAGGGTGATGCGCCGGAAGTCGTGGCCCTTGGCCACCATCTGCGTGCCCACCAGCACATCCACCTCGCCGCTGTGCAGGGCAGCCAGCTGCTGCTCCAGGCTGCCCTTGAGGCGCGTAGTGTCGGCGTCCATGCGCGCGACCTTGGCGGTCTGGCCGTCGGGGCGTTTCACGTCCGAGAGCAGGCCGGCGAGCTGTTCCTCGATCTGTTCTGTGCCGCGCCCCACCGGTGCGATGTCCAGGTTGCCGCAGTCCGGGCAGGACCGCGGCACGCGCGAGCTGAAGCCGCAGTGGTGGCAGCGCAGCGTGCGGTCGAGCTTGTGGAACACGCGGAAGGCACTGCAGTGCGGGCACTGGCTCTTCCAGGCGCAGGCGTCGCACGAGAGCACCGGCGCATAGCCGCGGCGGTTGAGCAGCACCAGGCACTGCTCGCCGCGCGCGATGCGCGCCTCCATCGCCGCCAGCAGCGGCGGCGCGATGCTGGCGCCCTTGGGCTGGTGGTTCATGTCCACCAGGCGCAGCCGGGGCAGGGCGCCGCCGCCGATGCGCGCCGGCATGGCCAGCCGCTTGTAGCGCCCCTGGTCGGCCGCGTGCCAGCTCTCCAGCGAAGGCGTAGCCGAGCCCAGGATCACCTGGCAGCGGCGGCCTGTGCCGGCCAGCGCCTCGCTCTCCACCTTGGCGCGGTACACCGCCAGATCGCGCGCCGAGTAGCGCGCACCGTCCTGGCTCTTGTAGCTCGGGTCGTGTTCTTCGTCGACCACGATCAGGCGCAGGCCGGGCAGGCTGGCGAACACCGCCATGCGCGTGCCCAGCACGATGCGCGCCTGTCCGCTGTGGGCCGCCAGCCAGCTCGCCAGCCGCTGCGCTGGCGTCATGCCGCTGTGCATGGACACCACTGCGCCCTCGCCGTACAGCGGGGCGAAGCGCTCGCGGAAGCGGGCTTCGAGCTGCGGCGTGAGGTTGATCTCCGGCACCATCACCAGCACCTGGGTCGGCGGTTCGCCTTCGGACGCGGCCTGCGCCAGCGCGTCCTCGGTTGCGCGCAGGTAGACCTCGGTCTTGCCGCTGCCGGTGGCGCCGTAGAGCAGCACCGGCTCGGTCGCCGTCGGCAAGGCGGCCAGCACCGCCGCCTGTTCCTCACTGGCCGCAGGCGCCGCCGCCGCGGCGGCCTCGGCCTGGTCCGCTGGCGCCGCGGTCTTGGCCCGGCGCTTGAGCCGCCGCGCCAGCTGCACCGCGTCCAGCTCGCGCAGCTGCGGCGGCAGCGCCGCCAGCGCCACCTCGCCCAGGCTGCGCTGGTAATAGCGCGCCGCAAATGTGACCAGTTGTTGCCAGGCGGCGCTCAGCGGCGCCAGCCCTTCCAGCGCCCCGATCACCGACTTCGCCTGCGCCGGGTCCAACCCCGGCGGCGGTCCGCCCGGCCCGTCCCACACCACGCCCAGTACCTCGCGTGCGCCCAGCGGCACGCGCACCAGCGTTCCCGGCGCGAGCGACAACTCACTTCGGTAACTCAGCGCCGCACCCAGACCGCTGTGGGCCGGGGTCGCAACGACCACGCTGGACCAAGTAGGCATATTTGGCGCTTTTTCCTCAGTTGAACTGTCGAAAAGCCGGGTAAGTCATTGATTTGTCATGGCTTCCACAGCTGTCCAGATTTTCTGTGGATAACTTTGTTGATAGCTGTGTTTTTGCGCTCGGGAGCCCTTGTAAATCAAGGGCTTTCTTAAACTGCCCGGAAAAATGGCAAACCACAAAACTCAATGAAATCAACGGCTTGCGAAACCAACCCCTCCGGGGTAGTGGGTGATGGTGATGCAATGTACCTTCTGCACCGCAGCAAAAAATTTGTGCATAACCAAGGCCTGTCAAGCGCTGTTTTTCAAAAGTATTTGCCGCGGGAGCCTTGACAAGCGACTTTTGACACGCTCCGCTAGGCCCGGCGCGGCTTTCGGGCCGATGGAGACTTAAGACTGCGCGCGCAGGCGTTTGGAATGCGCGTGCACCGCGTCCACCAGCACCTTCACATGCTCCGGCGGCGTGAACTGGCTGATGCCGTGGCCCAGGTTGAAGATGTGCGTCGGGCCGGTGCCCGCGCCTTCGTGCGGGGTGCCGAAGCTCTCCAGCACGGCCGCCACCTCGCGGTCGATCGCCTCGGGCGGCGCGAACAGCACGTTCGGGTCGATGTTGCCCTGCAGCGCTTTGCTGTCCCCCACCAGCGCGCGCGCCGCACCCAGGTTCACCGTCCAGTCCAGGCCCAGGGCCTCGCAGTCCAGGCCCTTCATGTCGGCGAGCCACAGCCCGCCGCCCTTGGTGAAGACGATGCGCGGAACGATGGCGCCCGTGGCGTCGGTGCGCTTGAGCTGCGCCAGCACGCGCTTGGTGTAGGCCAGTGAAAAGTCCTGGAACTTGCCGTCGGCCAGCACGCCGCCCCAGCTGTCGAACACCATCACCGCCTGCGCGCCGGCGTCGATCTGCGCGTTCAGGTAGGCGGCCACGGAATCGGCGTTGATCGCCAGGATGCGGTGCATCAGGTCCGGGCGGCTGTACATCAGGCTCTTGACCGCGCGGTAGTCGTCCGAACCGCCACCCTCGACCATGTAGCAGGCCAGCGTCCAGGGGCTGCCCGAAAAACCGATCAGCGGCACGCGGCCGTTCAGCGCCTTGCGGATGCTGGTCACCGCGTCGAACACGTAGCGCAGCTGGTCCATGTCCGGCACGGCCAGCGTGGCCACGTCGGCGTCGGTGCGGACGTTGCGCGCGAACTTCGGGCCCTCACCCTGCGCGAACGACAAGCCCAGGCCCATCGCGTCCGGCACGGTCAGGATGTCACTGAACAGAATCGCTGCGTCCAGCGCGTAGCGCTCCAGCGGCTGCAGCGTCACCTCGGTGGCGTAGTCCACATTGGTGGCCAGCCCCATGAACGAACCCGCCTTGGCGCGCGTGGCGCAGTACTCGGGCAGGTAGCGCCCGGCCTGGCGCATCAGCCACACCGGCGTGTGGTCGGTGGACTGGCGCAGGCAGGCGCGCAGGAAGGTGTCGTTCTGCAGGGGGGCAAAGCTCATGGGGGTGTCCGGGTCGGGCTGCGGGAGGAAGCGGCGATTATCCCGCGCGGGCCTGGCGGTCACCCGTTTGCCACCGTCTGCCGCCACAATGCGGCCCATCCGATCAACCTGCACCCGGAGCTGGCTCATGACACGCCACCGCTGGCCGTTGGCCACCGTCGTCGCCCTGGCCCTGCTGCCCGCCAGCGCCAGCGCCATGGACACACCATCCAACATGGGCCCCGAGGCGACGAGCGACAGCGCCGCACCCGCAGACCCGCTGCGCTCCGCGCGCGACGCGATTGCCGCGCAGCAATGGTCCAAGGCGCTGGACCTGCTCAAGGCCCAGCTGCCCAGCCTCAGCCGCAACGCCGACCTGCACAACCTGCTGGGCTTTGCCTACCGCAAGCAGGCCCGGCCCGACCTCGAAAAAGCCTTCGAGCATTACCGCCTGGCGCTGGATATCGACCCCGGCCACCGCGGCGCCCACGAGTACATCGGCGAGGCCTACCTCATGAAGAAGCAACCCGCCAAGGCGCGCGAACACCTGCAGGCGCTGCAGCGCCTGTGCGGCGGCACCGCGTGTGAGGAATACCAGGACCTGGCGAAGGCGCTGGCGGCGTACCGGGACTGACTTCGCTCATGCTGCCCAGTAGCATGAGTGCATGGCGGTGACGGCAACCTCTTTCACGCACAGGCGCAATGACTTGCGCAGGCGAGCGGAACAACGGGCCACACCATTGCGGGTTTGCCCGATTCATCCATGCCGTGAATGGCAAAGACGTTCTTTGCCAGATCGATGCCAACAGATACGAGGGCCATGGACTTCCCCTTCCAACAAACGAGCGAGTCGATGAGACAATGAGAGTTCGTGCCTCCCCTCGGGGCGCCTGGATGACGTCCCCCGCACATGCACGGATCACTCGGGATGGGGGGTTCCCATTCATTCGTTAGGCGGGACTGCGATGACAATTTTTGAAGCAATCGTGCTGGGCGTAAGGCGATGGTGGTGGCTGCTGATTGGTTCTATCGGAGTGTGGGCCGTGGACCATTGGCAGGGTCAATCAAGAGAGGTTCCGGAGTTGGTGGGCAGGTTTTTGGGGAGCCTTGGAGTCTTCGTCGTGGCCGTTGGCGTCACCGCTGTGAGGGTGCGTCGCGTCTCCAAACGCCACGATTTGGATGAGGACTGAGTTTTTGCCTCCAAATTACTCACATATGGACTCCCCCTCAACGGCAACGGACTGACCGATTGGGGACCGCGGGGTAAAGCACCTGCAGTCGCACATCCGGCATATGGAGTGGAATCGTCAATGTTCCGTGCCGACAATCGAGCGAGACCTCCGCCGGCTTGGCACTTGGCCCCTGGGGCGCTTCAGGTCATCATTCGCCTCTCGGGCCAAGCACCTTCCCGGCTACAGCCCCTCAGTTCAAACGTTGGGTGTGACTCATGCTTCGCACTGCCCGAGTGTTCCTGGCAATGGCGGTGGCAGCCGCGGTGGCCCTCGCGTGGGGTTATTGGCACTCGAGCAGGCACGCGGACCTGCTGCTCCAGGTCGACGACTACGCCTTGAGCACGGCTCAATCTGCCTATGGCTCACCTCACGAAGTGAGCCTCTTGTTTCGCGATCGCTCGAACAAGCCGCTGGCTGTCGCACGCTCTGTGGAGCCGGAGGGTTACATCCTGGCCGTACACCCGGATGGGGCAGTCGGAAATTGCCTGCCACCCCCCGGAGCCCCTCCCTCACAACCCACTCAGGAGCAGTACCTGACCTGCTATCAGCGCTTCTCCCAGTGGGCGGCGACCTGGGCTCCCCTCGTCCATAGCGCCGACGTCTCGGTGGGCCCCTGCAGGCTGGCGGAGGCCCCCGTGGAGGTTCGGCGTTCAAACGACGAGTGGCTGCTGTGGTGGGTGCCGCTCCCACATGTGGGGGGCATGCCCAGGCATGCTTTTCAGCTTCTCGATCCCCATCAACAGCCGCTCGTGTACCGCAGGCAGGGGTGCCTTCCCGGCAGCGGCCAATTAGCGCAACGTCAGGCCTCGCAACCCTTGCCAGCGGAGTCCTCAGTGAATCAAGCGCTCGAACGCCTCGCCACCAGGCTCGCACTGAATGAGCCTGACAACGAGCGCCTGCGCCTGGAGTTTGGCTACGCCTGCGTGCTTCGGGTGAGGCACTTCATCGAAGAGCCCGCGGTGGCTGACTGCCTGTTCGGTCTGGGTCAATTTCTCAGTGGTTCCATTGGTCGGCCTCACCTGGAAGCACTCGCAACTCAAGCCTTTCGCTTGGCCAATCAACACCAAGGGTCCAGGTCCATCGATGGTGCCGGTCACGCCGCTGTATCCGCCACATACGCCGTTGCCAATGCATTGGCGGGCAAGAAGACATTGCAGGCGGCCGAGTACGCCGCTTACGCCATGGTCTACGGCCAAGGTGGCTATGGTGCCGTGACGGACCGGGAGTCCTTCGAACCGGAGTTCGCTTGGCAGGCGGAGTGCCTGGCATTGCTCGCAGGGCAAGCGGTCCGCAAAGAGCGCGACGCCTGACTCTTCCCTGCACGCGGCTGGCAGGCAGCCGTCCTCGCAGTCCACTCCGCGCCGTGGACGGCAAAGACCTGGTCAGTGCAGCGTCTCGACCACGGGAAACGCATACTCCCGCCCGACCAGCGCGCGTGCGCCGAGGTAGGCGTTCCGCAGACGTTCGGTCAGTTCATCCATTTGCACTTCGCCGCTGGCGTCGCACGGGATGGCGATTCCGCGGCCGGGGTCGAACAGCGAGGCAAACCGCAGCTGATGCGCCGGTGCGTTGAGTTGAGTCATCATGACGTACCCCAATTCCGGGCGACGACGTCCAGTCGCTGAACCAGAACGGCTCTGATCTGGCCCATGTGCCTTCGGTCGCCCTGCGAAGGCACACCTGCATCTTCGGCACATCCGCGCCACCCAAAAGGGCGAAATGACGTTCAAAAGCGGGGGTATCGTCACCTTTTCACGTGCAAGTACCGTTGTCGAAAAGAGGCCGCACCGTTCGTCGTGTTCTGACAACCACTCATAGGAGCAAGCGATGGCCACCGATGCAAGCGTCAAGGGCCCAGCCTCGTACTTTCCTTCCATCGAGAAGAAGTACGGCCAGCCCATCGATCACTGGATGACAATCCTCGCCCAGGCGGGCGACCGCAAGCACATGGAACTGGTGGCGCTGCTCAAGGCCGACCACGCCATGGGCCATGGGCACGCCAACGCGCTGGTGGCCTGGCATCTGGCCAAAAGGTAGCCGCGCGTGGTGGCAGGACAACTTGTTGCAGGTCTCTTCAATGGCCTTTGTATTTCACTGCTGCTTGCTGCCGCTTCCGTGCCTGCGTGCAGTCCTGGCACCGCATCGCCCGCCCCTGGGCCGGTGCTGGAACTCACGCATTCCGGGGCCTGGAGCTGGTTTCAGGATCCACGTGCGATCCATGTCTCGGGCCGAAGAAACCGCACCTACGCCGGATGGGTGACGAGAGACGGAAGGCTTCAGGTCGGCGCCTATGACCACGCGACGGGCGAGCTGGAGCGGGTCACCATCAAGGAACAGTGGGAGATTGACGACCACAACAACAACTCGTTCCTGGTGCTTCCTGACAACCGCATCATGATCTTCTATGCGGAGCACAACAGAACCGGGTTGTATGCTCGAATCACCTCAAACCCTGAAGACATCAGTCAGTGGGGCGAGGAAATTGTTGTTTCCGCAGCGCATGGGATCACTTACAGCCAGCCGGTGTATTTGAGTGATGAGAAAAGGTTTTATGTCTTCTGGCGAGGAGAGAGTTGGAAGCCCACGTTCTCTACCTCGACGGATGGGGTGGTGTGGAGCGCCTCCAGGGTTCTTCTTCAGGACCGTGGGCGTGAAGACAGGAGTGTGCGTCCCTATCTGAAGCTGGTTTCGGATGGTCAGTCCGCCATTCATTTCGCATTTACAGATGCCCATCCTGCCAACGAAGAACAGAACTCCATCTACTACTTGAAGTACCGCGGTGGCAGTTTTTATAAGGCCGATGGTGCTGTCGTGGGTTCTATGGACAGGCTGCCGATACAGCATCGTGACTCTGATCTTGTCTACGATGCCAGGTCACGCAAGGTTCGCGGGTGGGTCTGGGATATCGCTCTGTCGGACAAGGGGGCGCCGGTGATTGCCTACACGCGCCTGCCCCGCCCTGCGGACCACCGCTACCACTACGCGCATTGGGACGGACTGGCCTGGCGGGATGAGGAGATCACGCCGGGCGGGCCGTGGTTTCCACAAACGCCATCGAATGTGACAGAGCGCGAGCCCTACTATTCAGGGGGTATCGTGATCGATCACCAGAATCCATCTGTTGTGTATCTTTCGAGGCCGGTCAACGGGGTCTTCGAAATTGAAAGATGGACGGTCTCGGGCTCGGGGCGGCGCTGGTCGTCATCGGCCATCACCAAGGGGTCGAAGCAACACAATGTGCGGCCGGTGGTCCCGCGCGGGAATGGTCGCAGTGCTGCAGCGATCTTCTGGATGAGTGGCGGGTATGTTCATTACACGGAGTTCGATACCCGTATCCTGATGCGCAGTCTGCTGCCCGCCGCCACAGCGCCAGATGCTGCCGATGTGCGCGTCTTGTTGCCTTGAATGGCCGTGATCCGTCGAGAATCCACCCGTCAGATCTTTGGAGACCGTCCATGCTGAAAGCCTACCGCGGCAGTTGCCACTGCGGTGCCGTGACCTTCGAGGCCGACCTGGACCTCACACAGAGTTCCTACCGTTGCAACTGCTCGATCTGCCGGCGCACGCGCTTCTGGCCGGCGGTGGCGCGGGCGGACGGGTTCCGGCTGCTCACAGGCGAGTCGGAGCTCACGCAGTACCTGTTCAACACCCGCAAGAACCAGCACTGGTTCTGCCGGGTGTGCGGCGTGCAGGCCTATGGCGTGGGCACCGACACGCCGATCGGTTTGATGGTGGACGTCAACCTGGGGTGTCTGGAGGATGTGACGGACGAAGAGCTGTCGCGCATCCCCGTCACCTGCATCGACGGGCTGAACGACCGCTTTGCCCCGCCGGTGCATGCGGCCCACTTCTGAAGCCATGCCCACCGAAATCGAACGCAAATTCCTCGTCACCGGCACCGCCTGGCGCACCCCCGACGGTCAGCGCATCGTGCAGGGCTACCTCAACCGCGACAAGGCGCGCACGGTGCGGGTGCGCATCGCCGGGCCGCAGGCCTTCCTGACCATCAAGGGCGCGACGACCGGGGCCACCCGCGCGGAGTTCGAGTACCGGGTCCCGCTGGCCGACGCCGATGCGCTGCTGGGCCTGTGCGACGGGCCGCTGATCGACAAGGTGCGCTACCGGGTGGCTTTTGGCGGCCTGGTGTGGGAGGTGGACGAGTTCCTGGGCGACAACGCGGGGCTGGTGGTGGCCGAGGTGGAGCTGGCGAGCGAGGACCAGGCCGTGGATCTGCCCCCGTGGGTGGGCGACGAGGTGACTCACGATCACCGCTACTTCAACTCCAATCTGGCCTCACACCCGTTCAGCCAATGGCGCGATGGGGCTGGCGCCAGCGACTGAAAGGGACCGAGCCATGCCCATCGAACTGCCCAAGGACCAGCGCGCCCAGGCGATCCAGTCCATCGAGCGCTACTTCCGCGAACACATGGACGAGCCCATTGGCAACATCGCCGCGGGCGGCCTGCTCGGTTTCTTCCTCGAAGAGATCGGCCCGGTGGTCTACAACAAGGCCGTGGCCGATGTGCAGGAGCGGCTGCAGCAGCGGGTGTCGGAAGTGGACCTGGAGGTCCACGAGGACGAGTTCGCCTACTGGCGCAAGTACGAGCGCGGCGCCCGCGGGAAGAAGTGAGCGCCGTGGGCGGGGCTCAGGCCGCGCTCTTGTACTTGATGCTGCAGCCGTAGGCCTGGCTGGTGGCGACGCTGATCGGCCGGCCGGCCAGCAGCTCGGTCAACCCCTGGCGCACGTAGTTGGTGGCCTTCTGGATGTCGGATTCGCGGGCGGAGGGGATGCTGTCGATGCCGCCCGCGTAGACCAGCATCCCCTGGGCGTTGACGATGTACATGTGCGGTGTAACGCGGGCGCCGAAGGAGGCGCCGGCCTTGCCGTCCGGGTCCATCAGCGTGGCCGTGGGGCTGGCGCCCTTGTCGCGCATCCAGCGCGCCAGCTTCTCGGGTTCCATGTAGTCACCGCTCTGGGTTTCGGTCGAGTTCACCGCCAGCCAGACCACACCCTTCTGCGTGAAGTCCTTCTGCAGCGACTGCATGTTGCCGTTGTAGTGCTTGCGCACGAAGGGGCAGCCCGGGTTGTTCCACTCCAGCACCACGGTCTTGCCCTTGAATTGCGACAGGCTGACGGCCTGCCCGGAGGTGTCGGTGAGGCGGAAGTCGGGCACCGGCTGGCCGACTGCGGCGGCGGCCTGGGCCAGGCGGGGCAGCAGGGCGGCGGAGCCCAGGGCGGCGAGGCTGGTGAGGAAGGGGCGTCGTTGCATTGTTAATCTCCGGTCGGTGATTGAAACGGCGACGCTGCGGGGTCAGAGCCCTTGCAGCACGGTACGAACCTCCCCCACGCTCAGCACTTCGGTCAGCACCACGGGTGGCTGGCCGTTCTTGTAGATCGCGTACACCGGCACCCCATTGCGACCGAGCTGCGCCAGCGCGGCGGTCACGGCCGGGTCGCGGCGCGTCCAGTCGGCGCGCAGCAGGGCGACGTTTTTCGCAGCCATGTCCTGCAGCAGACCTTCGTCGGCCAGGGCGTTGCGCTTGTTGAACTGGCAGGTGACGCACCAGGCGGCGGTGAAGTCGACGAACACCGGTCGGCCCTCGGCCTGCAGCGCGCTCAGTTTCTCGGCGCTCCAGGGCTGCCAGCTCACGCCCTGCACACCGGTTTCTGCCACGGTGGCCGGGCCGCTCTCTTGCAGCCGGGTCACGTTCGGGCCGACGGCCACACCCAACCAGACCAGCGCCGCAGCCGACAGGCCGCCCAGCACCACGCGCCCCTTGCCCGAGAGGCCGAGCGACCAGACCAGCAACGCCATCGCCAGCAGCAGCATCAGCAGCGCGGCGGCGCCGTCGATGCCGCTCTGCTGTCCCAGCACCCAGAGCAGCCAGACCACGGTGGCGAACATCGGGAAGGCCATGAACTGGCGGAAGCGTTCCATCCAGGCGCCGGGCCGCGGCAGCGCGCGCGCGATGACGGGCCACCAGCTCGCGGCCAGGTAGGGCAGGGCCATGCCCAGGCCGAGCACGCCGAACACCGCCAGCGCCTGGGCGGCGGGCAGCGTGGCGGCCAGGCCGAGCGAGGCGCCCATGAAGGGGGCGGTGCAGGGCGAAGCGACGGCGACCGCGAGCACGCCAGTCAGGAACGCGTCGGCGGTCGGGTTCTTCGCCTGCAGGCTGGCCAGGCCGGACGGCAGCACATGGCCGAACTGAAACAGGCCGGCGAGGTTCAGGCCGATCAGCGTGAACAGCACCGCCAGCCCGGCGACCACGGCTGGGCTCTGCAGCTGGAAGCCCCAGCCCAGCTGTTCGCCGGCCGCGCGCAGCGCCAGCAGCAGGCCGCCCAGCGCGAGGAAGGACACCACCACCCCGGCGGTGTAGGCCAGGCCCGACCGGCGGTGGGCGGCGCGATCATCCGCGTGTTTCGCGAACGCCAGCACCTTGATCGCCAGCACCGGGAAGACGCAGGGCATGAGGTTGAGGATCAGGCCACCGATCAGCGCGCCCAGCAGCGCAGCGCCCAGCGTCAGCGTCGAGGCGCCGGCCGCCGGTGCGGCCGCGGCGCGCGCGGCGTTGGCGTCCAGCGCCGCCTGCAGCGCGGGCGAGACGCCGGCCGCTGGCAGGGCCGCCACCGGCGGCCAGGTGCCCTTCACCGGTACGGTCATTCGCACGCCGGCCAGGCCCGGGCCCTCGCCGGGCGCGTCGGCCTGCGCCACCACCAGGGCGACCTCGGCGGGGCTGTCCCCGCGTTGCGCCGACAGGGGAATCTTCGCCGTCCAGCGCGCGCCGTCCCAGGCCTGGGTCCAGGGCGCGCCGGGGTCAATCAGGCCGGTGGGCTCGGGGTAGAACTCCAGCTTCTGGCCCTTCCAGGCGGCGGGCAGGGCGTCGAGCGAGACATTGAGGAACCCGGCCTCGGGCGTCAGCGCGCTGGCGGCGGCGGCCTGGTCCTTGGGGGCTGCGCTGAACGCGGCGTCGAAGGCGGCGCCGTTCAGCCCGGTCGAGCCCATGACCGGGATGCGCAGAGAAAACGAGCCCTCTTCCGGGATGCACTCCTTGCGGCAGACCAGCCACGCCGCCTGCAGCTTCACGTCCAGCTGCTGGCCCTGGAAGTCGGGCGACACGGTCAGCGGCACCGGAAGCAGCACCGTGCCGTTGTAGCCGTAGTTGGCCAGTGGGCCGATGGGGAACTTGCGCGGTGTCGGCCAGGCGATCTCGCCGGCGGTCACACCGGGCGGCAGGGTCCATTGCAAATCGGTCGGCAGACCCGAATCACCCGAGTTCTTCCAGTAGGTGTGCCACTCGGGTGCGTGGGTCAGCTGCAGTCCGACCCAGACCTTCGCGCCGGGGGCGGCGCCTTCGGGCGCGTGCGCCATCAGTTCGGCGCGCACCTGGTCGGTCTTGACCACGGTGGCGTCGCCGCCGAGCAGGTTCTGTGCGAAGCCTGCCAGGGGCAGCAGCAGGAGGGCGAGGAGGGTGGGCAGGAAACGCATGGGGAGTGGGGTGGAAGGGCGCCGAGGTAGGAGGGAGCCGGGCGCGCCAAGTTCCTCAGGGGGTGCGGCAGCGGCCGGCAAATGTTACAACCCGGGCGTTGACCTCACGGGAGATGCGCCATGGGATCGATGCTGGAGCGGGCACTGCAGAGCTGGGCCGAGCGGGTGCGGCGCGAAGCCAATGTGCCGGTGCGCCTGCGCTGGGGGACGGACGGTGCGTCGACGGTGGCGCTGGGTGAGGCGCCGACGGTCGAGATCAGGGTACACGGGGCGGCGGCCTGGCCACTGCTGATCGAACCCGGGCTGGACACCTTGGGCCAGGCCTATGTCGAAGGGCTGGTCGATGTGGACGGGCGACTGTCCGACATCGTCGAGGTGGCCCACGGGCTGGCGGCCAGCGCCCAGCCGACCAGCGGACTGCTGGGTCGCATCCGCCGCCGCTTCGGTCACACACGCGAGAGCGACAGCGAGGCGATCCAGTACCACTACGACGTCTCCAACGACTTCTACCGCCCCTGGCTGGGCGAGGGCATGGTCTATTCGTGCGCCTATTTCGAGCAGGGCGACGAGACGCTGGACCAGGCGCAGGAGAAGAAGATCGACCACATCCTGCGCAAGATCCGCCTGGCGCCAGGCCAGCGCCTGCTGGACATCGGCTGCGGCTGGGGCGCGCTGGTGCTGCGGGCGGCGCAGCGCTTCGGCGCGCGCTGCGTGGGCGTGACGCTGTCGCGGAACCAGTTCGAGCTGGCGACCGAACGGGTGCGGGCGGCCGGGCTGCAGGACCGGGTCCAGATCCGGCTGCAGGACTACCGCGACGTGGCCGACGGCCCGTTCGATCGCATCACCAGCGTGGGCATGTTCGAACACGTGGGGCTGGACCACCTGGCGGCGTACTTCGGCCGCATCCGCGAGCTGCTCAAGCCCGACGGCTGGGCCATGAACCACGGCATCACCAGCACCGACGCGCACGACGGCGAGACGCGCCACGGCGGAGGCCAGTTCATCCACCGCTACGTGTTCCCGCGCGGCGAGCTGCCGCACATCGGCACCGTGCTGCGCACGCTGCAGGAAGGCGGGCTGGAGGCGCTGGACGTGGAGAACCTGCGCCGCCACTACCAGCGCACCACCCAGCTCTGGAGCGAGGCCTTCGAGGCGCACGCGGCGCAGGTCCGCCCGCTGGTGGACGAGAAGCGCTGGCGCATCTGGCGCATCTACCTGGCCGGTTGCACCTGGGCCTTCGAGCACGACGAGGTCGCCATCTACCAGGTGCTGTGTCGGCCGGCGGGGCTCTCGGCGCAGGGCCTGCCCTGGTCGCGGCACTGGATGTACCCGTGAAACGGGCGGGCCTACACTCCGGCACATGAACGCCCCGATCCGCTTCTGGTCCGACCTGTCCACCGCCGACTTCGCCGCACTGAACCGCGAGCGCGCCATCGCGGTGCTGCCTGTGGCCGCGACCGAACAGCACGGGCCGCACCTGCCGCTGTCGGTGGACACCGACATCGTGAACGGCGTGGTGGCCGCAGCGCTGCCGCACCTCGCGCGCGACCTGCCGGCGCTGTTCCTGCCAACGCAGACCGTCGGTTTTTCTCCCGAGCACACGCGGTTTGCCGGCACCCTCACGTTCAAGGCCGAGACGCTGGTCCGCGTCTGGACCGAAATCGGCGAGGGAGTGGCCGCCAGCGGCGTGAAAAAGCTGGTGCTGCTCAACAGCCACGGCGGCCAGGTGGGCGCGCTGGACCTGGTGGCGCGCGACCTGCGGGCGCGGCTCTCGATGCTGGTCTACAGCGTCAACTGGTTCGGCCTGCCGCTTCTGGACGCCCAGGGGCAGGACGTGAATGCGCTGTTCAGCGCCGACGAACACCGCTTCGGCATCCATGCCGGCGAGATCGAGACCTCGATGATGCTGGCGCTGCGGCCAGAGCGCGTGCGCATGGACCGGGCCGAGTACTTCCGATCCAGCTCGCAGGACCGCGCCGAGCGCTTTGCCACGCTGGGCAACGGCCGCAGCGCCAAGCTCGGCTGGATGATGCAGGACTACAACGCCAATGGCGCGGTGGGCAACGCCGCGGCGGCCACGGCGGAGAAGGGGCGTGCGCTGCTGGACGCGGCCGGCCGGGCGCTGGCCCAGGCGTTGGCGGAGATCGACCAACTGCCGCCCGACACCCTGCGCGAGCAGACCGCCTTTTCCTAGTGTCCAGAACGCACCGTGGAACCGGCTTTGCCGGGCCACTGGTGTGGTCCCCCTGGGGGGAAGACGCGAAGCGGCGCAGGGGGGTTACGCGTACGTGATCCAGTCGCGAAGCTCGATGCTGTCCAGGTGCGGCAGCGTGTTGTAGGTCAGCAGGTGGTGGCGCTTGGGGTTGAACTGGAACTCGGTCACCGCGCTGTTGCGGATGCGCATGTTCAGGTCGATGGTGGCGTCCGGGCTCAGTCCCAGCACATGGCCAACGGCGGTCGCGATCGGCCCGCCGCTGGAGACCAGCAGCACGTTCTGCCCCGCGTGGTGCGCGCGCACATGCTCCAGCGCGCTGGTCACGCCGTGCACGAAGTCGGTGTAGCGGGGCATGCCGTCGGGGCTGATGGTGCCGGCCATCCACTGCCGCAGGCCGTCGCGCAGCAGGCGAAAGTGCGCCTTGTAGCCCTCGGGGCTGTGCGGGTCGCCCAGCGAGGTCTCGCCCCGGCCGGGCAGGATGGCGCGGATCACCGCCCCGCTGTCGTATTCGTTGAGCCCCGGCCATTCCAGCGGCGACAGCTCCAGCCCCGCGCCGCGCGCGATGCCGGCCCAGGTCTGGGCGTGGCGGCGCAGCGTGCCGGTGATCACTGCATCGAAGCGCAGCCCGCGTTCGGCCCAGTAGCGGCCCAGGCGCTCGCTCTGGCGCTGGCCCAGGTCGCTGAGCTGGTCGTAGTCGGCGGCTCCGAAAGAGGCCTGGCCGTGGCGCACGAGGTAGAGGGTTCCCATGGGGCGGGATTCTGTTCGCAGCCCGCGCCAGGTCTTTGTCCCCGCAGCGACTGCGGGTCGCGCAGACGCCACGCCGGTCGGCTCAAGCCGGAAATGGCGGCCATTTCCGTTCGTTTTGACACGAACCTTGAGCCTCCGGTCGTGCTTCAATGAGCGCCATGTCTGTCCCGTCAATGGCTCATGTTGCCTGACCTGCCCACGCTCCTGCTCGTGCGGCTGGGCGTGGACGCCCTCATCGCCGTGGCCTTCTGGGGCCAGATGCGCCGCTATCCCGGCATCGGAGGTCCGGGATGGTGGTCGCTCGGTGCGGTGCTGAGCATTGTCGGTTCGCTGTTGATGATGGCGCGCATTGGTGGCGGCAACGCGTTCGCGGCCGGGCTGGCCGGCGTCATGCTGTTTGGCTCCCACGCCTGCGCGTGGATCGGCCTGCGCGCCTACCTCCGGATGACCATGCCCTGGCGGACGCTGACTGCTCTGCTGGCGCTGCAACTGGTGCTGCAGGTGGGCCTGGCGATGCGCGGGGATGATCCCTCGGGCCACCAGATGGTCTATGCCCTGACCATGGTCGTGCTGGCGGCGCTGGTGCTGTACGACCTGTTGCACGAGCGTACCCCGGGCCTCGCGCCGGAGTACCGGGCCTTGGCCCTGCTCACGGCGTTCGAGCTGGCGCTGCTGCTCGCGGTCTCGGGCTGGGTGGTGTTCGCGAGCCGGGCGCTGGACAGTGTCGCGGCCGGTTTCATCCTTGTGTTCCTGATGACCAAGTTCCTGCGCGTGCTGCTGTTCAGCGCACTGGTCTCGCTGCGCTTGCGGCAGGAGGCCGACCAGGCCCGTCTGGCCATGGCAGAGCGGGCTGCCGATTCGCGCGCGCTGGTGAGCAATCTGGGGGCAGGCGTGGTGGTGTTCGAGGCCGATCAGCACATCGTCTCAGCCAATCGTGCGGCGCGGCGCTTCTTCGGCTGGCCCGGTGATAGCGACGACCCCGGTTCCCTTCCGCAGATACCGGACTGGCAGCTGCTCGGCGAGAATGGGGCGCGCATGCCGCGACATGAAATACCGTTCGAGCGCGTGCTGGCCAGCGGCCAGCCGGTCAGCGACGTGGTGGCCGGCATCCGCACCGGTGACACGGGCGAGCTGCGCTGGGCGCTGTGCAACGCCTATCCGGAGAACGACGCCATCGGCGGCCTGCGCCATGTGGTGTTCACCTTTGTCGACATCACGGCGCTGCGCCAGATGCAGCAGCAGCAGCGCGCTCTGGAGCAACAGCTGGCGCAGTCGCAGAAGATGGAGGCGCTGGGCACGCTGGCCGGTGGCGTGGCGCACGACTTCAACAACATCCTGGCCGCGATCCTGGGCAATGCCGACCTGGCGCGCCAGGACCTGGCGCCAAGCAACCCGGCGCGCCAGAGCCTGCACGAGATCAGCAGTGCGGCGCGGCGCGGGCGCGAGCTGGTGCGCCAGATCCTGGCTTTCAGTCGCCAGCAGCCGCTGGCGCGCACGCCGGTCTGCCCCGACACCATCGTCACCGAAACCTGCAGTCTGCTGCGGACCGCCATCGGCTCCAACGTCCAGCTGGTCAAGGAGGTGGCGCCGAACGGCCACGCCATCCTGGCCGACCCGACCCGGCTGGGGCAGGTGCTGCTCAACCTGGGGACCAACGCCGTGCACGCGCTGCAGGGGCGGGCGGGCCGGATCGGTTTCCGGATCGACGCCGTCGGGCTGGACGACCCGGCGCTGCCGCCGGCGCTGCAGGAGCCTTGCCGGCGCGGCGGCGCGGGCGCGGTCCGCATCGTCGTGAGCGACGACGGTTGCGGCATGAACGACGCCACGCGCGCGCGCATCTTCGAGCCCTTCTTCACCACCAAGGGCGTGGGCCAGGGCACGGGGTTGGGGCTGCCGATGGTGCTCGGCATTGTCGAGGCCCACGGTGGCGCGATCACGGTCGACAGCCGCCTGGGCGAAGGCACCACCTTCACCCTGTATTTCCCGGCCATCACCGACAAACCGCCGGCACCCGAAACGGCACCGGAAGTGGTCTTCTCTGATGGCGGCACAATGGCCCCCATTCCCAGCGACGAGCCGTCGCCGCCCGCCGCCACCATTTCAGTGGAGTCCCCAGCCATGTCCGAAGAATCCAGCGCCGCCCCCGCCCACATCCTGTATCTGGACGATGACGACACCCTGGTGTTCCTGGTGCGCCGTCTGCTGGAGCGCCGCGGCTACAAGGTCACGGCGGTCTGCGACCAGCAGGAGGCGATCGATGCGGTGCGCGCCCAGCCGCAGGGCTTCCAGCTGCTGATGACGGACTACAACATGCCCGGCATGTCGGGCATCGACGTGGCGCGCGAGGTGCTGTCTATCAACCCCGCCCTGCCGGTGGCGGTGGCCTCGGGCTACATCAGCGATGAGCTGCAGGCCGAAGCGGCCGCGGTGGGCGTCACCGAGGTGGTGTTCAAGACCGACGCGGTGGAGGCGTTCTGCGAGGTCGTGGCACGGTTGGTGTCCCCCCCGCGCCCCGCCTGACGGCGGGTCACCCCCCAGGGGGCGATGCGAGTGGCCCGGCGAAGCCGGTTCCACCGCATCCTTGCATCAGGCACGTGCGCCGGACAGAACCTTGGCGAACTGTTCGCTGTCCACGTTGCCGCCGCTGAGGCTGAGGCCGACGTTCAGGCCTCTCAGCGTTTCTTTTTCCTGCATCGCGGCTGCGAAAGCGGCGGCGCCGGCGCCTTCGGCGACGTTGTGGGTATCGGCGAATAGGGCGCGCATGGCCTGGGCGACCTCGTCGTCCGTCACCTTCACGATGTGGTCCAGCGCCGGTGCGAGGATCGCCAGCGCTTCGGCGTCGGCCACGCGGCAGGCCATGCCGTCGGCCAGCTGCGTGGTCACCGGCGCTTCCACCACCTGCCCAGCCGCGACGGAGTCGGCGTAGGTGGTGGCGTGCGCGCTGACCACGCCGACGATGCGCGCGCGGTGGCCCAGGGCCTGTTTCGCGGCGATGGCCGAACACGCGCCCGAACCCTGACCAATGGGCACATAGACCACGTCGACCTGCGGCGCCGCCTTGAAGAATTCCCACCAGTAGGTGCTCACGCCGCGCAGCAGGTCGCGGTGGAAGCTGGGCACCATGTGGGCACCGCGTTCGGCCGCCAGCCGCATCGCGTGCTCGCGGCTTTCCTGGAAGTCGTCGCCGTGTTCGATCAGGTCGACGCCGAGCGCGCGCATGGCCGCGTTCTTCTCCACCGAGTTGCCGCGCGGCACGACGATGGTGCAGCGCACGCCGTGTTCGCGCGCCGCCCAGCCGATGCTCTGGCCGTGGTTGCCGCGCGTGGCGCTGATCACCTCGCGCGGCCACTCGCCGCGCTGTTGCAGCTGGTCGAAATAGGTCAGCCCGCCCCGGATCTTGAAGGCGCCCACTGGCGTGTGGTTCTCGTGCTTGAGCCAGCAGCCGGTGCCCAGCCGTTCGCTCAGCAGGCCCCAGCGGTACTGCGGCGTGGGCGGGAAGCTGCGGTAGACGACCTGGGCGGCGGCTTCGATGTCGGCCAGCGTGGGCAGGGTCGTCGTCATGGCGGGCTCAGGCATAGGGGGTGCCGTCCTTGTGCAGAAATCTCCACTGTCCATCGTGCTGCTCGGCCTTCAGGTCGTCGTCCGGGTAGTGCCCCTCGTCGCCGGGCGTCCTGTCACCGACCTCCAGATAGAGCACGTCTTCGTCGCTGTCGTTGGTCAGCCGGTGGGCATCGCCCGTGCCGGCCTTGAAACCGGCGCAGTCGCCCGGTTGCAGCACCTGGGACCCTGCGTTCGTGTGCAGGGTGGGGGTGCCGGCCAGCACGTAGATGAATTCGTCCTGCCGGGTGTGTGCATGCCGCAGGCTGGACGCGGCGCCGGGTCGCAGTGTGGTGAGGTTGACGCCGAAGTTCGTCAGGCCGAACCGCTCACCCAGGGCGCGCTTCTCGCGGCCTGCCATGCGCGAGGCGAAAGGCTCGGGGTAGACCGAGGGCTTGCTGCGCACCGGAACCTCGCGGGCGGCCACGGCCGCCGGGGTGCCGGAGTTCTCTGTGTCGCTCATGAACCACCTCCTTCGGGATTGCGCCACCACGTGGGGATCAGAGGCGCACGCGACCTTCCACGCAGGTCACCGATGCGCCGCCGACCCAGATCGTGCCGTCGGCGTCGCGTTGAATGTGCACCCGGCCCTCGCGCGCCAGGGCCGTACCTTGCGCGGCCACGTAGCGCTCGGGCGCCAGGCCGGCGCCGATCAGCCACTGCGCCAGCGCCGCGTTCAGGCTGCCGGTGACCGGGTCCTCGGTCAGGCCGTTGTTTCCCGGGAAGAAGGCTCGCACCTCGAACTGCGTGTCGCCCGTGTCTTGCGGCCCGACCACGCCGACCTTGCCGCGCGGACCCACCACACCGATGTCCAGCCCGGCCAGCACCGCTGCATCGGGCTTCAAAGCCAGCACCTGCTCCGCGCTGCGCAGCATCACGCCGCGCCAGTTGGGGCCGTTGTCGCACCAGGCGTGCGCGGTGATGTCATCGCGCGCCACACCCAGGCCGCGGGCGATGAGCTGAACATCGGCTTCTTCCAGCGGGCCGCTCTTGATCAGCGGGGGCGCGGCAAAGGCCAAGCGGTCGCCGTCGCGGCGCAGTTTCACCAGACCCACGCCACATTCCTGCACCACGTGTTCACCGCGCGGCACGCCACCGGCTTCGAGCCAGGCGTGGCAGCTGCCCAGCGTGGGATGGCCGGCAAACGGCAGCTCGCGGCCCGGGCAGAAGATGCGCACGCGGTAGTCGGCGCCGTGGGCCCGGCCTTCATCGGTGGGCGGCAGCAGGAAGGTGCACTCCGACAGGTTGGTCCAGTTGGTGAAGTGCTGCATCTCGGCGGTCGAGAGGCCGCTGCCGTCCAGCACCACCGCCAGCGGGTTGCCGCGGTAGGGTGTGGTGGTGAACACGTCCACCTGTTTGAAGGGGCGTTGCTGCATGAAGGCTCTCCGTGGGGTCAGGACAGGGGCAGGTCGAGCACACCGCGGCTGGCGGGCAGGGCCAGCCACTGCGCGTACCAGCGCTCCAGATGCGGCCAGGCGGGGCGCGGCTGCGGCAGGCCCCACCAGCGGTGGACCTCGCAGGCGATGGGGATATCGGCCATGGTCAGCGCCTCGCCCGCCATGAAAGGCTGGCGCGCCAGGTGCTCGTCGAGCTGTGCGAACAGCGGCTCGGTCGCGGCCATGGACGCGGCGATGACGGCCGGGTCGCGCTGCGCTTCGGGCGTGCGGATCAGCTGTTTGAAGCCGGGGCTGCCGGCCGGGTTGAGCGTGGTCTGCTGCCAGTCCATCCAGCGCTCGGCGTCGGCGCGGCGCTGCAGGTCTTGCGGGTACAGCGGTGACGCTTCTCGTGCACACAGATAACGCACGATGGCGTTCGACTCCCAGAGCGTGAAGTCGCCGTCTTCCAGCAGCGGCACCAGGCCGTTGGGGTTCTTGGCGCGGTAGTCCGGCGTGTTCACCACGCCGTAGCTCAGACCCGCATCGATACGCTCGATGTCGAGTCCGAGCACCTGCGCGCACAGCACCACCTTGCGCACATTGATCGAACTCAGGCGGCCCCAGATGCGCAGCATGGCTTCAGTCCTTGACGGCTTCGCGGATGGCGTCGGCCAGCGCCTTGATACCGATGCGGATCTGGTCTTCGCTCGCCGTCACGAACGACAGGCGCATGGTGCGCGGGTCGCCCTGGTCGGCGTAGAACGCGGCGCCGGGCACGAAGGCCACGCCCTTGTCCACGGCCTTGGGCAGCAGGTCCACCGCATGCACGCCCTCGGGCAGGCGCGCCCACAGGAACATGCCACCCACGGGCGAGTTCCACTGCACGTCCAGGCCGGCCATTTCGATTTTCAGCGCGTCCAGCATCACCGCGCACTGGTGCTTGTAGAGCGCGCGGATGGTGGGCACGTGGCGGTCGATGAAACCGTCCTTGAGCACCTCGGCCACCATGCGCTGGTTGAAGGTCGGGCTGTGCAGATCGGCCGCCTGCTTGGCCTGCAGCAGCTTGGGCATGATGGCCCTGGGGGCCACCACATAGCCCAGGCGCAGGCCGGGCGCCAGCACCTTGGAGAACGAGCCTAGGTAGATGCCGCCTTCGGGGTTGCGCGCGGTCAGCGGCTTCGGCGGAGGCTGGTCGAACCAGAGGTCGCCGTAGGGGTTGTCTTCGATGATCGGCAGGCCGGTGGCCTGTGCAGCGTCCACCAGGGCCTGGCGGCGCGCCTCGCTCATGGTGCGGCCGGTGGGGTTCTGGAAGTTGGGCAGCACGTAGAGGAAGCGTGCGCCTGGCGCCTTCTTGGCGAGGTCGGCCACGTCGATGCCTTCGTCGTCGCTGTTCACGCTCACGATGGCCGGTTCCATCGGGGTGAAGGCCTGCAGCGCGCCCAGGTAGGTGGGCGTTTCCACCAGCACCGTGCTGCCCTCGTCGATCAGCACCTTGGCCACCAGGTCCAGGCCCTGCTGGCTGCCGGTGGTGATGAGCACCTGGTCCGGGCTCACGTCCCAAGGCAGTTGCTTCGCGATCCACTCGCGCAGGGCCGGCAGGCCCTCGCTGGCAGCGTACTGCAGTGCGGCGGCGCCGTCGGTTTTCAGCACGTCGTCGCAGGCGGCGGCGAAGGCCTGGACCGGGAAGGTCTTGGGCGAGGGCAGGCCGCCGGCAAAGCTGATGATGCCGGGCTTCTCCGTGACCTTGAGGATCTCGCGGATCACCGAGGGGTTCATCTTGTGGGCGCGTTTTGCGAGGGTCCAGGTCAAGGTTTTTCTCCGTGGATGGGGCCGTAGAACACGACCCAGGTGACAAAGTCGGGGCTGAAGTTTTCGAAGCGGTGCGCAACGCCCGCGGGGACGAACAGGATATCGCCGGCCCCCACGGTCTCGGTCTGGCCGTCGCGCCAGAACCCCGAGCGGCCGCGCTGCACCACGTACAGCTCGTCCTGCATGTGGGGCTGCTGGATGTCGCGACCGAGCTGCGAGGTGGCGGGCGCGAACAGCTCCACGTTCAGGCTGCCGTGGGCCAGGGCCTCCACGAAGGGCGTGGCCTGCGGGTAGTGGCCGCTCGCGGGCTGCGGCAGCGTGGCCAGCAGCGCCTGAAAGTCTGCTTTGAGCGGTGCGCTGTTCATCGCGGGCCTTGTGTTGGTGCGGCCATGCGCCGGCCCATGAAGACGGTCGCGACCACTGCCAGGGCAAAGCCCAGCGTGATCAGGTCCAGCGATTCGCCCAGCAGCGGCACGGCGGCCAGGATGCTGACGAAGGGCTGCAGCAGCTGGGTCTGGCTCACGCGCAGCGCGCCGCCCAGAGCCAGTCCGCGGAACCAGGCGAAGAAGCCGGCCCACATGGAAAACACGCCCACATAGCCCAGCGCCAGCCAGGCCGACAGCGCGATGGGCTGTTCGGGCCAGGTCAGCAGCGCGCCGGGGATCGTGACTGGCAGGCCCATGACGCAGACCCAGCTGATCACGCGTTCGGCGCCCAGCGTGGGCGTGACCCGCGCGCCGCCCACATAGCCCAGCGCTGCGGCCAGCACCGCGCCGACCAGCAGTGCGTCGGCCCACTCGAAACCGAAGCCGTGGCCCGCCTTCGCCGCGCGGACCAGGCTGTAGACCACCACCAGGGCGCTGCCCAGCACCGCGAACAGCCAGAAACCCAGGCGCGCGCGCTGGTGCATCAGCCAGGCGGCGACGGCGGCTGTGGCCAGCGGCAGCAGGGCGGTGATGACGGCGGCGTGGCTGGCCGTCACGTGCCGCAACGCCCAGCCCAACAGCAGCGGGTAGCCGATGGCGTTGCCCGCCAGCGAGAGCAGCAAGGGCCCGCGTTCAGCGGTGGTGGGCAGGCGCGAGCGCGTGGCCAGCAGGTAGATGGCAGACAGCCCGCCGGCCAGCGCCGCGCGCGCCCAGGTCACGAACCAGGGGGAGAGCTGGGGCACGTCGGCGGTGCCGGTGGCCAGCCGCGTCATCGGCAGGGTGAGGCCAAACACCACCACGCCGACCAGACCCAGCCAGAGACCGAGGGTGGCGTAGCTCATGCGTTGTTGCGGTAGCGTGGTGGTAGTCATGCCGCACCGCCGCTCAGGCCGTCACCACCCAGCAGCATCCACGCCGCGGTGAGCAACAGGGCCAGCGCCATCAGCCGGTTGAATACCAGCAGCCGTGCCCCCGTGGGTTGTCCGTTCACCACCGGCCCGGCCAGCCAGTGGCGCAGCAGGGATCCGACCAGCGCGTAGCTGAGATTGCTGAAGAAGGCAAAAGCCAGCAGCACCGGCAGCACCGCGACGAAGCGCTGTTGTGCGTCGGGTTGCCCTGCGATCCAGCCCGCGACGATGGACAGCGCCAGCATCCAGGCCTTGATGTTGAGGAACTGCAGGCCCACGCCCTGCCAGAAGCCCACGTTCAACCGCGAGCTGTCCACCGAACTGAGAGACCGGCTGCCCCACAGCCGCCGCGCCAGCCACAGCAGGTAACCGGTGCCGCCGAGCAGGATGGCCCAGCGCAGCGCCGGCACCGCCACCACCAGCGAACCTACGCCGGCCGCGCACAGCGTGAACAGCAGGCCCCAGCCCACAGGCACCGCGGCGATGAAGCGCAGCGCACGCGGCAGCCCGCCGTTGGCCGCCAGTGCCGTGGACAGCGTGGTGTTGGGGCCGGGCGTGAAGCTGGTGGCCGTGGCCAGCACCAGCAGGGCGCTGAACTCGCTGGCGGTCATGGCTGCACCGTGGGGGCTTGTGGGGACATGCGATGCACTTTATCCTCGCGGGCCATACACAAACCATACAGATGGCCGGGTCACGGAATGAATCTGTGTGGTTCATGAGGGCCATACACCGCATGTTCCATAGCAAGGATTCCAGAGACGCCGCGCCGGACGCCACGGCGGTTGCGGCGCTGACCCGGACCGCCGCCCAGACGCTCACCGAACAGCTCGCCGAGCGTTTTGCCGCACGCATCCGCGACCGACTGCTCGCTCCCGGCGCGCGCCTGCCCAGCGTGCGCCAGTGCGCGGCCCAGCACGGCCTGAACCCGTCCACCGTGGTGGCAGCCTACGACCTGCTGCTGGCCCAGGGGCTGGTCGAGGCGCGGCCCCACCGGGGCTTCTTCGTGCGCGAGCGGGCGCCCTTGCGCGACGCCGGCGGCGTGGCGCCGGTCGCTCCCGTCGCCCCGCGCATGGCCGCTCCGCTGTCGGCCGCCACGCTGATCCGCGGCATGTTCCACCCCAGCGGCAGTCAGCCCCAGCCCGGCATGGGGGTGCTGCCGCCCGAATGGCTCGAATCCACCTTCATGCCCGCCGCGGTGCGCAAGGTCAGCGGCCAGAAGGCGCTGGCCGAGAGCTCGCTGCGCTACGGCGAGCCGCTGGGCGACGGGCATCTGCGGCGGGTGCTGGCTTCGCGCCTGCAGGGCCTGGGGCTGCCGGCGGACCCGGCGCAGATCATCACCACCGTGGGGGCCACGCACGCGCTGGACATCGTCAGCCGCACCCTGCTCAAGCCGGGCGACGCGGTGATGGTGGAAGAGCCCGGCTGGGCCGTGGAGTTCGCGCGCCTGGACGCGCTGGGCATGCGCATCCTGCCGGTGCCACGCGGCCCGGCCGGGCCCGACCTGGCGGTGATGGCGCGCTACTGCGAGGCCCACGCGCCCAAGCTGTTCGTGAGCGTGAGCGTGTTGCACAACCCCACCGGCTACTGCCTCTCGCCGGCCAGCGCGCACCGCGTGCTACAACTGGCCCAGCAGCACGATTTCCACATCGTCGAGGACGACACGTACAGCCACATCGCGCCCGAGCACGCCACCCGCATGAGCGTGCTCGACGGACTGCGTCGCACGATCTATGTCAGCGGCTTCGCCAAGATCCTCGCGCCCAACTGGCGCGTGGGCTATCTGGTGGCGCCGCCGGAACTGACCGAGCGCCTGCTCGACACCAAGCTGCTGGCCACGCTGACCACGCCGAGCCTGCTGGAGCGGGCGCTGGCGCACTGCATCGAAAGCGGCCAGCTGCGCCGCCACGCCGAGCGCATCCGCACCCGGCTGGATGCTGCGCGCACCCGCAGCGTGAAGCTGGCGCAGGCGGCGGGTTGCCGCTTCGTGGCCGAACCCTCGGGCCTGTTCGGCTGGGTCGACACGGGTGTGGACACCGAGGCGTTGGCCCAGCGCATGCTGGACGAGGACTACCTGATCGCGCCCGGGGCGCTGTTCCACGCCGCACGCGCGCCCAGCACGCTGATGCGCATCAACTTCGCGACCACGCAGGACGCGGCGTTCTGGAAGGTGTTCAGGCGCCTGCTGGCGAGCTGAGCAGCGCCGCAAGGGCCTGGTCCAGTGCCTGCGCCTCGGCCTGCATCAGCGGCAGGGCGCGTTCGAACAGGCGCCAGTCGCGGGCCAGCGCCGCCAGTTCGAGGCCCTTGGCCAGCCGTGCGCCGCGCTCGGCCGTCATGCTGCCGAGCGATCCCTTGAGACCGTGGGCGTGGGCGACCGCCTGGTCGGCATCCTGCGTCTGCAGGGCACGGGCCAACTGCCGCAGCCGTTCGGCCAGGTCGGTCCGCATGGCCTGGGCCAGCTGGCGCAGGGTGTCCTCGTCGCCGTCCAGGCGCCGGCGCAGCTTGGCCACGTCCAGCGCACCGGCGGCGGCGGGTGTGTGAGGTTCCGTGGCGGGCTCCTCTGGCAGACGCGCTGGTGCCGGTTGCCCCGAGGCACGCCGCAGCGCCTCGTCCATGGCCCGCATCAACGTCTGCGGCTCCACGGGCTTGGGTGTGTAGCTGTCCATGCCTGCGGCCAGGCAGGTGTCGCGGTCACCGCTCATGGCGTTGGCCGTCACCGCAACGATGGGTGTGTGCGGCTGGCTGCGCGCGGCTTCCAGCTCGCGGATGCGCTGCGTGGCCTGCAGGCCGTTGGTGCCGGGCATCTGGACGTCCATCAGCACCAGGTCCACCCCGCCGCGGGACCACAGCTCCACCGCCTGTTCCCCGTCGCGCGCCAGCAGCACGGTGCAACCCAGGCGTTGCAGCAGCTGGCGCATCAGCAGCTCGTTGACCGGGTGGTCTTCGGCCACCAGCACCCGCAGGCCGGCAAAGCGGTCGCCCGCCTGCGCAATCCCGTCCGGTTCGGCGGTAGCGCTCAGGGGGGCGTGGTCGGTGGCCTTTGTGTCGTCCAGGGGCAGTGTCACCGTGAAGGTGCTGCCCTGGCCCAGCGCGCTCTGCAAGCCGATCTCACCGCCCATCAGCCGCACCAGGCGCGAACAGATGGCCAGACCCAGGCCGCTGCCGCCAAACCGGCGCGCCGTGGAGGCGTCGGCCTGCGTGAAGGCGTCGAAGATGGTGGCCTGCTGCTTGGGCGAGATGCCGACGCCGCTGTCCTGCACCTGCAGGCGCAGTCGGGAGGCGGCGCCGTGACGGACGACATCGGCGGTGACATGGATGCGCCCGCCACGTGGTGTGAATTTCAGGGCGTTGGACAGCAGGTTGGACAGCACCTGGCGCAGCCGTCCCGGGTCGCCCTGCATGTGCCGGGGCAGTCCGGGCGCCATGTCCAGTGACCAGGCCAGCGGCTTCGCACGGGCCTGTTCGGCGTAGAGCGCCCCCACGTCCTGCAGCACCTCGTGCAGGTCAAAGCGAATCCGTTCGATGCTGAGCTTGCCGGCTTCGATGCGCGAGAGGTCGAGCACGTCGTTGAGCAGGCCCAGCAGCGCATGTGCCGAGCTGTCCATCAGCTCCAGCCAGTTCTTCTGTTCCGTGTTCAGCGGCGAGTCCATCAAGAGCCGGGTCAGGCCCATCAGGGCGTTCAGCGGCGTGCGTACTTCGTGGCTGATGTTGGCCAGGAACTCGCTCTTGGCCCGGCTCGCCTGCTCGGCCAGCTGGCGGGCCCGCTCGCCCTCGGCCTCAGCGCGCTTGCGCTCGCCGATGTCGGCCAGCGTACCCATCAGGCGCAGCGGACGGCCTCGGGCATCGTGCTCGGCCACCATCGCATGGTTCTCGACCCACAGCCAGCCGTCGCTGGTGCGGACGCGGTACTGAGACACCGCGTGCCGCAGCTCGTTGGCCAGCAGCCGGCGGTGCAGGTCATCGAACGCCTCACGATCATCCGGGTGGATGCGCGCCTGCAGGTCGGCCATGTTCCAGTTGCCCTCCATCGCGACATCGCCAAGCATCTCGCCCCAGCGTGCCGTCAGGAACACCTGGGGTGTGGGCAACTGCCAGTCCCAGAGTGCCAGCCTGGCTGCCTCGACGGCCAGCTGCAGCCGGTCGCGCGTCTCGTCCAGCGCCTCTTCGGCCAGCAGGCGGCTGTTCGACTCGCGGTGCACCGAACTGCGCAGGCGGTCGAGCTCGGCGTTCTGGCGGTCCAGTTCCGCCAGCAGCTTCTGGGTGCGCTCGCGTTCGCGCTGGAGATCCTGCTGCGCGCGTTGCAGATCCAGGGCGAGGCGTTGGGGAATGTCGGGCATGTCGGTGCTGGGAGACGGCCGGTCGCCCGGGTTCAGGTGCCGCCCAGCGCCTGCCAGCGCTCCAGGGCCTGCATCCATTCCTCTTCTATTTCGGCATGTCGGGCGCTGAGTTGAGTCGCGCGGGCTGCGTCGGTTGCAAACAGCTGGCCGTCGGCCAGGGCGGCGTCGATCTCCGCCTGTTCTTGTTCCAGGGCCTTGATCTTCGCGGGCAGGGCATCGAACTCGCGTTGTTCCTTGTAGCTGAGCTTGCGTTTACCTGCGACAGGAGCGCCGGCCGGAACAGGGGCTGCTGCGACTGTCTCCGACGGCTTGGCCGCCTGTTCGGGCGCACGCTGTCGCTGCAGCTCCTGCGCACGCGCCGACTGGGTCAGCCAGTCCTCCACGTCGCCAACGTATTCCCGCCAGACGCCATCGCCTTCGCTGACGATGGTGCTGGTGACCACGTTGTCCAGAAACCGCCGGTCGTGGCTGACCAGGAACACCGTGCCTTCGTACTGCTGCAGCAGGTCCTCCAGCAGCTCCAGGGTGTCGATGTCCAGGTCGTTGGTCGGTTCGTCCAGCACCAGCACGTTCGCCGGCCGGGCGAACAGGCGCGCCAGCAGCAGGCGGTTGCGTTCGCCGCCGGATAGCGTGCGTACCGGCGCGTTGGCCCGGGCCGGTGAAAACAGGAAGTCGTTCAGGTAGCTCTTGACGTGGGTGCGGCGGTTGCCGATTTCGATCCACTCGCTGCCCGGGCTGATGAAGTCCTCCAGCGTGGCGTCCAGGTTCACCTGGTCGCGCAACTGGTCGAAATAGGCCACGCTGATCTGGCTGCCCTGCCGCACGGTACCGCGGTCGGGGGGCAGTTCTCCCAGGATCATCTTGAGCAGCGTGGTCTTGCCAGCGCCGTTGGGACCGATCAGCCCCACCTTGTCTCCGCGCAGGATGGTGGCGCTGAAGTCGCGCACCACCGTGCGGGTGCCTCCATCTGCCGTGGGGAATGCCTTGGACACACGGTCCAGTTCAGCGACGATCTTGCCGCTGGCACCTCCGCTGGCCACCTCCAGCCGCACCTGTCCTACGGCGTCCCGCCGCTGGGCGCGCTGTTCGCGCAGGCGCTCCAGCCGCGTGATCCGTCCCTGTGCGCGAGTGCGGCGCGCCTCCACGCCCTTGCGGATCCACACCTCCTCCTGGGCCAGCAGTTTGTCTGCCCGGGCGTTGATCACGGCCTCCTGGGCCAGTTGCTCTTCCTTGAGCAACTGGTACTGGGCGAAGTTGCCCGGGTAGCTCAGCAGCCGTCCCCGGTCCAGCTCGACCATGCGGGTGACCACCCGGTCGAGAAAGGCACGGTCGTGGCTGATGGTCACCACGCTGCCTCGGTATTCCAGCAACAGGTCTTCCAGCCATGCGATGCTGTCCATGTCCAGGTGGTTGGTCGGCTCGTCCAGCAACAGTACATCGGGGCGGCTTACCAGGGCCTGGGCGAGTGCCACCCGCTTGCGGTTGCCGCCGGAGAGCTGGCCCACCGTGTGTGAGCCCTCCAGATGGAGGCGATGCAGGGTCTCTTCGACCCGCTGCTCCCAGTTCCATGCATCAAGCGCCTCAATCTTGCTCTGCAGCAAGTCCAGGTCCAGCCCTTCAGCTCCGCTGAGGTAGAGGTCCCTGGCTTGGCGGGCTTCAGCCAGTCCCAGGCTGGCCGCCACGAACACCGAGGCCGATGGATCCAGATCCGGCTCTTGCGGCACATGGGCGATCCGCAATCCGGTTTGCACCTGGAGCGTGCCGTCGTCGGGCTTTTCGATTCCGGCCAGCATCTTCAGGAGGGAGGACTTGCCCGTACCGTTGCGACCGATCAGTCCGACCCGCTCCTGGCTCTCAAGTGCAAAGTCGGTGTGGTCAAGCAGGGCCACATGGCCATAGGCCAGCTGGGCATCCTGCAGAGTAATGAGCGCCATATATAGATAGATAGGGGACAGTGAGAGGGGCAAAGCATTATCGTCAGCGCCCAGAGGCGGGGCTGCCTGAGCGCACAGAGCAGGCCCCGGTCGAGGGTGCAGGCAGACCGCATCTGCAAAGATTTTTTCGCGGCTTTTGACAAAGACCGAAAAACTGTCGTATACTGCAAGGCTTCGCTGATGACTGAATTGCTCGACGCAGTTGAGTGAGGT
>NZ_JBHRXX010000007.1:0-839256 GCF_042648585.1 Hydrogenophaga luteola
TGAACAACGCCAGCGACGTAGACGGCAACCCGCTGTCCATCAGCGGCTTCACGGTGGCCGGAGATGGCACGAGCTACACGGCGGGCCAGACGGCCACCATCGCTGGTGTGGGTGCGCTGACGATCAACGGCAACGGCAGCTACAGCTTCACGCCGGTGGCCAACTACACGGGCGCGATCCCGGTGGCGACCTACACGGTGACCGACGGCGCCGGTGGCACCGACACCTCCACGCTGACGCTGACCATGAGCCCGGTCAACGACCTGCCGGTGGCCACCGACAACGTGGCCACGACCATCCAGGACACCAACGTCAGCGGCAACGTGATCACCGACAACACCGGCGACGGCGTGGACAGCGACATCGAAGGCGGCACGCTCAGCGTGAGCGCCTTCACCGTCGGCGGTGTGTCCGGCGTGGTGGGCAGCCCGCTGACCATTCCCGGCGTCGGCGACCTCACCATCAACAGCAACGGCAGCTACACCTTCGACCCGCTGCCCGCCTTCGTGGGCAACGCGCCCCAGGTGGTCTACACCCTGAGCGACGGCAATGGCGGCACCGACACCGCCACCCTGAACATCACGGTGACGCCGCTGAGCGAGACGCCGTCGGTCGTGGGCGACAACGCCACCACGCCGGAAGACACGCCGGTGACCATCGACGTTCTGGACAACGACGACCCGGGCAGCGAAGGGCCTCTGACCATCACCGAGATCAACGGCAGCCCCATTTCGTCGGGCTCCCCGGTGACGCTGGTCGACAGCGGCACCGGACTGCCGATCGGGGTGGTCAGCCTCAGCGGGGGCGACCCGAGCGATCCGACCGACGACCAGCTGGTTTTCACACCAGCGCCCGGCTACAACGGCCCGGTGGCGTTCAACTACACGGTGGAAGACCGTCTGGGCAACGAACTCAATGCCCAGGTGACGGTGACCGTGACGCCGGTGAACGATCCGCCGGCCGCCAGCGACGACGCCACGGTGACCCAGGTCGACACGCCGGTGACCGTCGACGTGACGGCCAACGACAGCGACCCCGACGGCGACACACTGGCGGTGACGGCGGTGAACGGCCAGACCATCACCGAGGGCGGCGCGGCCGTCCCGGTGGCCAACGGCACGGTGGCGCTGGTCGGCGGCCAGCTGGTGTTCACGCCGGCCACCGGCTACACCGGCACGGCCAGCTTCGGCTACACGGTGGCGGACCCGTCGGGTGAGACCTCGTCCGCAACCGTCACCATCGAAGTGGGCGAAGACAACCTGGCCCCCGTGGCCCAGCCCGATACCAACAGCACCACGGAAGACGCGGTGCTGACGGTCTCGGCCGCCAACGGCGTGATCCAGAGCGGCGCGGCCCCTGGCGGTGTGGACAGCGACCCCAACGGCGACAGCCTTTCGGTGAGCGCCGTGAACGGCGCCCCGGGTGGCGTGGGATCGCCGGTCGTGGGCAGCTACGGCACCCTGGTGCTGAATGCCGACGGCAGCTACAGCTACACCCCCACCGGCGCGGCGCAGGCCCTGCCGGACGGTGCGGCGGTGCAGGACGTGTTCACCTACACCGTCACCGACCCGGCAGGCCAGACCGCGACGGCCACGCTGACCATCACCGTCAACGGCCTGAACGACGCGCCGGTGGCCGAGAACAACAGTGCCATCACGGCGCCGGACACCAACGTGAGCGGCAACCTGCTCACCGACGACGGCAATGGTCCGCTGGCCGGCGGTGTGGACAGCGACCCCGATGGCGACGTGCTCACCGTGTCGGGCTTCACCGTCAACGGTGTGCCGGGCGTGCCGGGCACACCGCTGCCCATCCTCAACGTGGGTACGCTGACGGTCAACGCGGACGGCAGCTACACCTTCGACCCGGAGCCCGGCTTCGAAGGCGCCGTGCCGCCGGTGGTCTACACCGTCTCCGACGGCAACGGCGGCACCGACACCGCCACCTTGAGCATCGTGGTGGATGCGTCCAACGACCCGCCCATCGCCCAGAACGACAACGTGCGCGGCCAGGAAGACCAGCCGGTCACCTTCAACCCGCTGACCAACGACAGCGATCCGGAAGGCCAGCCGCTGGAGATCACGCAGATCAACGGCGTCAACGTGACCCCCGGCACGCCGGTGGTGATCAACGACCCGGTCAGCGGCGATCCGATCGGCGAGCTGGTGCTCAACCCGGACGGCACGCTCACCTTCACGCCCGAGCCCAACTACTACAACACCGGCACCCCGGTGCCGATCAACTACACCGTCGCCGACCCCGATGGCCTGACCGCCACGGCCACCATCCGCCTGCTGGTCGACCCGGTGAACGATGCGCCGGTGGCGACCGACAACGGGCCGGTTCCGACCACCCCGGGCACGCCGGTGTCGGGCAACGTCATCACCGACAACAGCGGCTCGGGTGTCGACAGCGATGTGGATGGCGATCCGCTGGTGGTGTCCGGCTTCACGGTGGACACCAACGGCGACGGCACGCCCGAGAGCTTCGGCGCTGGCCAGACCGCCACGATCCGCGACAACACCGGCGACCCCATCGGCACGCTGGTGATCGGCGCCAACGGCGGCTACACCTTCACCCCGGCCAGCGGCTACGCCGGCCCCGTGCCCGCGGTCACCTACACCATCAGCGATGGCCAGGGTGGCACGGACAGCGCGGTGCTGAGCTTTGCCGACGTGCCCAACGGCGCACCGGTGGCAACCAACGACGGCCCGCTGCCGACCACGGTGGACACCCCGGTCACCGGCAACGTGCTGCCCAACGACAGCGACCCGAACGGTGACCCGCTGACGGTCACCGGCTTCACCATCACCGGTGTGCCGGGCAGCTTCCCGCCGGGCGACACCGCCACCATTCCGGGCGTGGGCACCCTGGTGATCAACCAGGACGGTTCGTTCACCTTCAGCCCGCTGCCGGGCTACACGGGGCCGATCCCCAGCGCCACCTACACCATCAGCGACGGCAGCGCCACCTCGTCCGCCACGCTGTCGTTCGCCGCGATTGCGGGCGAGCCGACAGTGCAGCCGCCCGCGCCGCCGGCCCCCCCGCCAGCGCCCGCTCCGGCCCCGGCACCCGCTCCGGCGCCTGCCCCAGCGCCGGCACCCGCCCCGGCGCCGGCACCCGAGGCACCGCGTTCGCCGGTGTCGCCGCCGCCCGAGGACGGCAAGCTGCACGTGCTGTACGCGGTGGCCGACGCCAGCGGAGAGCAGGGCCTGTATTCGTCGTCGCTGGGCGCTGTACCGACGGGTGCGCCGCTGCTGGGCGAGGCCATGGCGCAGCTGCCCGATAGCCTGCTGTTCGCGGACAACGAGCGGGGCGATCACATCGGCCTGGTGCGTGAGCCTGTGTATGGCGCGCTGCAGGCGCCCGCCCCGGCGCTGTACGTGCAGCTCGCCGTGCGCCACCAGCCGATCTCGACCGACCCGAGCCTGTGGGTGCAGCACGCGGTGCGCGCCTCGCAGCTGGAGTCGAGGTTGCGCTCGGCCACGCTGGACGCCAACAACTCGGCCACTCCCGGCTTTGGCACGCTGGCCGACCAGTTTGCGCTGGGCGCCCCGCAGGCCGAGGGTTCCTCCACACAGCTGGCCCAGACGGTGCTGCGCGAGCCCGGTCAGCCTTCCGTGACAAAGGCCACGACCGAGTCCGAGGTGTCTGAGAAGCCCGCCCAGGAACCGGTCAAGGAACCGGTCAAGGCGGTCGAGAAGTCGGTGGACAAGCCCCAGGCGGCCACCGGCCTGCGTCACCAGCTGCAGCGCTTTGCCAAGGACCGTGCGCTCAGCGCCCGCCCGATCACCCGTGCCGCCATCTCCGGCTGAACCCGATACCGACCATGAACAAGGACATCCCCATGACTCAACAACAACAGAGCCTCCCGCGCGCCGTCCAGCGCCTGCCACAGACCCTGGTGGCCCTGTCGGTCGCCGTGCTGGTGGCCGGCTGCTCGGTCGCGCCCAAGGCCATCACGGCCGACGAAGTGCGCGAGCGCGTCAAGACCGACACCGCCCGCATGTACGTCGACCAGGCGCCGATCACGGCCCCGATCGCGATGGAAGAGGCCGTGGCCCGCGCCCTCAAATACAACCTGGACTACCGCCTCAAGAAGATGGAGTCGGCCCTGGCCATGGGCCTGACGAACTTCGCCAGCCACGACATGCTGCCCCACATGGTGGCCTCGGCCGGCTACACCCGCCGCAGCAACGACTCCGGTGGCGTCAGCGTGGGCATCCTGGACGGCGAGATCGCTGATCGCCCGACCACCTCCGACGAACGCAGCCGCTCGCTGCGCGGCATCGAGTTCTCCTGGAACGTCCTGGACTTCGGCGTCTCCTACTACCGCGCCCGCCAGCAGGGTGACCAGTTCCTGATCGCTGAAGAGCGCCGCCGCAAGGTGGTGCAGAACCTGCTGCAGGACGTGCGCGCGGCCTACTGGCGCGCTCTGGGCGCCCAGCGCCTGAATGCGCAGGCCGACGACATCCTGCAGCGCGCCTCGCTGGCGCTCACCCGCTCGCGCGAGGCAGAGACCCAGAAAATCATCCCGCCGGGCCTGGCGCTGGCCTACCAGCGTGCGCTGCTGGACGCCACCACGCTGCTGAACCAGCGCCGCCAGGACCTCGAATTTGCCAAGCGCGAGCTGGCCGCCCTGATGAACGTGCCCCCGGGCGTGGACTTCCAGGTGGCCGAAGCCAACGAAACCGCGCTGCCCACGCCACCGCGCGAGATCGCCAAGCTCGAAGACATGGCCCTGCTGCAGCGCCCGGAGCTGCGCGAGGAGGACTTCCGCAAGCGCATCACCTCTGACGAGGCGCGCAAGCAGATCCTGGGCATGCTGCCCGGCATCTCCTTCAACTACGGCCGCCGCCACGACTCCAACGTCTACAGCTACAACAACAGCTGGTCCGAAGGCGGCGTGAGCCTGGCCTGGAACCTGATGCGCCTGGTGGCGATTCCGGCGATGAAGGACGCGCAGAAGTACCAGGAAGCGACCGACGAGGCGCGCCGCATGGCCCTGTCCATGGCCATCCTGACGCAGACCCGCGTGAGCGCCGAGCGCTACAAGATGGCGCTGGAGGACTTCCGCCTGGCCGACCAGGCCGCGCAGGTGGACACCCGCCTGGCCGCCTTCACCAAGGCGTCGATGAGCGCCAAGCTTGAAAGCGAGCTGGAGGTTATCCGCACCCAGGCCCGCGCCGTGCTGGGCCAGTACCAGCGCGCCAACGCGTATGCGAACGCCCACATCGCCTTCGGCCGCCTGTACAACACCCTGGGCTTCGACCCGATTGCCGACGACTTCGAGGGCAACGACCTGGCCCAGCTCACCGACCGCATCAAGGGCCACCTCAAGGCCACCGAGAAGGACGCCTTCGCCCTGTCCTCCAACCTGTTCGGGCGCGCGGCCACGGTGAACGTGAACCTGGCGGGCATCCAGGACCCGGTGCAGCAGGTGCGCATGAAGGCGCTGGTGACCGAGCTGCTGGGTCGCCACCAGATCGCCACCGACGCCAAGGACGGCATTGAGCTCAAGCTGGCCTTCACGGCAGCCGAAAACAACGGGGTGGAGAAAGCCGCCTGGACGCTGGAGCTGACCGACGGGTCGGGCCAGCCGCAGAAGGCGCGCTTTGCCACTACCATTCCGGCCAACGCCCGGGCCTCGGTCTACGAGTCCAGCCTGGTGGCCGCGCTCAATGCCAATCTTGGCGACCTCAAATCATGGCTCCATGTCGACTGATCTGACTGCTCTGAACCCCTGGCGCGCCGCTGGCGCAGCCCTGCTCCTCGGCGCGGCCTCGCTGGCTGCATCGGCCCAGACCGCTGGTGCGGCCAAGCCACCGGTCGCCCCCGCTGCTCCTTCCAAGCCGGCAGCGGCCGCAGCGCCGGCGGCGGCGCCTGCACCGGCCTCGGTCCGCGTGCTGGTGCTGCCGGCGGGCGAGACGGTGCTGGCCAGCCCGGTGCCGGGCCGCATCGCCCAGCTGCATGTCGGCCTGGGCGTGCCCTTCAAGCAGGGCGCGGTGCTGGTCTCCATGGACTGCGACGAACCCCGCGCCCGTCTGGCGATGGCCAAGGCCGACCAGGCCGCCGCCACCGAACAGTACGAGGCCAAGCTGCGCATGCAGGGGCTGGAGCAGGCCAGCGACGTCGAGGTCGCGCTGGCGGCCAGCGCCGTGGCCAAGTCCAAGGCACAGGTCGACCTCTACAACTTCCAGATCTCCCAGTGCACGATTCGCGCGCCCTGGGATGGCCGTACCGCCAAGCTGCACGTGCGCAGCTTCATGACCGTGTCCGCGGGCCAGCCGCTGCTGGACCTGGTGCGTTCCGGTCTGCTGCTGATGAAGCTGAACGTGCCCTCCAGCTGGATCTCGACGCTCAAGATGGGTCATGTGTTCGATGTGACCATCGACGAAACCGGCCAGACCTACCAGGCCAAGGTGCACCGCATCAACGGCCGGGTCGACCCGGTGAGCCAGACCATCGAGCTGGAAGCGACCATGACCAAGTCCCATCCGGACCTGCTGCCCGGCATGAGCGGCGTCGCCACGTTCTCCGGCATGCGCTGAGTCCGACATGAGCGACGCATCGGATCTGGGCGTCCTGCTGCAGATCGAAGCCCGGGCGCTGGAGGCCGAGACGGTCGCCGCGCTGCGCTTCACCATCGTCAACGAGACCCACGCGCTCACGCCCTACCGGCAGGCCGCGATGTTCGAGCAGGAGGGCGAGCGGCTGCGGCTGGTCGCCGCGTCCGGCTTGGTCAGCGTGGCCAACGACTCGCCATTCGCGGTCTGGCTCAGCCGCTTTGCCCAGCGCTTCCCGCGCGACGGCGCGATCCACCGCCTGGACATCGCCGACGCCTCGCCCGACGACGCCGAGGGCTGGGGCGAGTGGTTGCCCGAGCACCTGGCCTTGGTGCCCCTGCGCGACCGCCAGGGAGCGTTCAAGGGCGTGGTGCTCTACGCGGCCGAACAGCCCTGGTCCGACCGAGCCTGCGAACTGCTGGGCCGCCTGCACGCGACCTACGGCTACTGCCTGGCCGGCATGCGCCAGACCTCGCAGGACCGCTTGCGCTGGCTGCGGCCCATGGCCAAAAAGCGCAACCGCTGGATCCTGGCGGGCCTGCTGGTGCTCAGCCTGTTCGTACCGGTGCGTCTCTCGGTGCTGGCTCCGGCCGAGGTGGTGGCGCTGAACGCCATCGCTGTCGCCGCGCCGCAGGACGGCGTGGTCGGCTCCTTCGCCGTGGCGCCCAACGCCAAGGTCCAGGCGGGCGACCTGCTGTTCTCGCTGGACGACTCCTCGCTGCTGAATCGGCTGGCCGTGGCCCGCAAGGCGCTGGAAATCGCCCAGGCCGACGCCCACATCGCCCAGCAACGGGCGTTTGACGACCTCAAGAGCAAGGCCGACGTGGCCGTTGCCCTGGGTCGTGTGCGCGAGAAGGAAGCCGAGCTGGCCGCGGTGGAAACCCAGGCGCAGCGCGTCGAGGTGCGCGCCGACCGCGACGGCATCGCCATCTTCTCCGACACCAACGACTGGATCGGCCGCCCGGTGATGACCGGCGAGCGCGTGATGCAGCTGGCGAAGCCCGAAGACGGCGGCATCCAGGTCTGGCTGGCGGTGGCCGATGCGATCAACCTGGAGCTGGACGCGCCGGTGCGGCTGTTCCTGCACACCGATCCGCTCAGCCCCCGCTCCGGCCGGCTGGTCGAGGCCAGCTACCAGGCCACCCTGAGCCCTGACAGCGTGGCCTCCTACAAGCTGCGCGCGAAATTTGACGAGGGCACCGAGCTGCCCCGCATCGGCCTGCGCGGCACGGCGCGCATCTCCGGCGACTGGGTGCTGCTGGGCTACTACCTGTTCCGCCGCCCGCTGGCCCACCTGAGGGAATGGAGCGGGCTGTGAGCACTGGCGCCGCCGTGCCGGCCAACGGGCAGATCCGGGTCAAGGCACCGCCGCGCAAGCAGCCGCTGCCGCCGATCCGCGACGAGCTGATTCTGTTTCCGGCCGCGCCCAACGAGGACGGCACCCCCGCCTGGATGATCCAGGACCCGGTGACCAACCGGTTCTTTCGCATCGGCTGGCTCGACTTCGAGCTGCTGGTGCACTGGGCCGACCACGACCTGGCCTCGCTGGTGCGCACCGTCAATCAGCAGACGCCGCTGAACGTGACCGCGGACGACGTGCGCGCGCTGGAGAAATTCCTCTCGGACAACCAGCTGCTGCGCCTGACCGGCAAGGCAGATGTCGCCAAGGCCATCGCCCGCGCGCAGTCCATGAAGCGCTCCCTGCTGGAGTCGCTGCTGCACAACTACCTGTTCTTCCGCCTGCCGCTGGTGCGGCCCCAGGCCTGGCTGGCGGCGCTGCAGCCCTTCCTGGCCCGGTTGAACATGCCGCTGATCGCCGTGGTCGTGCTGGCCATCACGCTGCTGGGCGTGTTCCTGGTGTCGCGCCAGTGGGACCAGTTCACCCACACCCTGGTCGACAACATGACATGGAACGGGCTGCTGGGCTACGGCGTGGCCCTGATGGTGGCCAAGATGCTGCACGAGCTGGGCCACGCCTTCGCCGCGACCCGCTACGGGGTGCGGGTGGCCCACATGGGCGTGGCCTTCCTGGTGATGTTCCCCATGCTCTACACCGACACCGGCGAAAGCTGGCGACTGAAGGACCCGCGCCAGCGGCTGGCCATTGCCAGCGCCGGCATCGCGGTGGAGCTGGCCCTGGCCGGCATCGCCACCCTGGTGTGGAGCCTGGCACCGGACGGCGCATTTCGCAACGGCATGTTCTTCCTGGCCACCACCAGCTGGGTGCTGACGGTGGCGATCAACGCCAGCCCGTTCATGCGCTTCGATGGCTACTTCATCGCCAGCGACCTGCTCGACCTGCCCAACCTGCACGAGCGCTCCAGCGCCCTGGCCCGCACCTGGCTGCGCCGCACCCTGCTGGGTTTCCAGGACCGCTGGCCCGAAGGTTTCCCCGACGGCAAGCGCCGCGCGCTGATTGTGTTCGCCCTGATCACCTGGGTGTACCGGCTCACGGTGTTCATCGGCATCGCCTTGCTGGTGTATGTCTTCTTCTTCAAACTGCTGGGCATCCTGCTCATGCTGCTGGAACTGGTGTGGTTCATCGGACGTCCCGTGATGAAAGAACTTGAGGTCTGGAAAAAGCGCCGCGCGGAGATCACCGGTCATCGCAAGCGCTGGCTGGCGGGGATCGTGCTGGCCGGTCTGGTGCTGCTGCTGATGCCGTTCAGCAGCCGCGTCGCCGGGTACGGCTGGTATCACGCACAGGAGCAGCAGTCGATCCACGCGCCGTTCGCCGCCCAGATCGTGTCCATGCCGACGCAGCGCTCGTTCAAGGCCGGCGACGTGCTGTTCGTGCTCGATTCGTCGATCCTGGGCATCGCGCAGGACAAATCGCGCCAGATGGCGCAGGCGCGTGAGTCGCAGATCGCCGGCCTGCTGGGCCTGCCCGATGGCGAGGCCCAGCGGCAGTCGCTCACCTCTCAGAAGGCCTTCTATGAAGCCGAAGAAAAGCTCAGCGAGGACGAGCGCGAACGCCTGACCCTGCGCGCTGCCTTCGACGGGGAGTTGCGTGACATCGACCCGGTGCTGGCGCCCGGTGTCTGGGTCAAGCCGCGCGAGCCGCTGGCGCTGCTGGTGGACCAGCGCAGCTGGGTGGTGGATGCTTTCATCGAAGAGGCGCAACTGGGCCGTCTGCAGGTCGGTCAACCGGTGCGTGCGGGGCTGGTGTCCGATCCGCGCGCCTGGGTCGACGGGCGCATCGAGGCCATCGACGTCTCGCGCACCCTGGCCCTGCCCAACCCCCTGCTGGACGCCAGCAACGGCGGGCCGATCGCCACCGTGGCCGAGCCGCCGAAGGACGGCCAGGGAGGAGGGCGTGTGGTGCGCGATGCGCTGTTCCGGGTGCGCATCGTGCTGGACGAACCGCTGCCGACCCAGCAGATGGCGACCGTGCGGGTGCGCATCGAGGGCGAGGCCGAGTCGCTGGCCGCCGGGGTGTTCCGCAAGGTGGCGTCCATCTTCATCCGCGAAAGCGGGTTCTAGACCCCCACGCTCCGCCGCGTTGTGGGTGGCGGCCATGCGATCATTCGCGCATGAGCATTCTGCGAGTCGCGACCTACAACATCCACAAGGGCGTTCAGGGCCTGGGGCCGGCGCGCCGGCTGGAAATCCACAACCTGGCGCATGCTGTGGAGCAGTTCGACGCCGACATCGTCTGCCTGCAGGAGGTGCGGCGCCACCACCGCAAGCTGGAGCAGCTGTTCACCCGCTGGCCCGACCTGGACCAGGCGGGTTATCTCTCCCCCGAGGGCTACGAGTCGGTCTACCGCACCAACGCCGTGACGCGGCACGGTGAACACGGCAATGCGCTGCTTTCGCGCTGGCCGGTGCTGGACACCCGGCATTCGGACGTGTCCGACCACCGCTTCGAGCAGCGCGGCCTGCTGCACGTGCACCTGCTGATCGACGGGCGCGAAGTGCATGTGGTGGTGGTGCACTTCGGCCTCATCCACGCCAGCCGCGAGCGCCAGGTCCAGCGCCTGGGACGCTATGTGGCCCACGAGGTGCCGGCCGACGCGCCGCTGATCGTGGCCGGCGACTTCAACGACTGGGGCGCCCAGCTGCTCAAGCCCATGGCGGCGCTGGATCTGCGCACCTTCGACGGTATCCGGCTGCCGACCTACCCCTCGCGCCTGCCCATGCTGCACCTGGACCGCATCTACATGCGCGGGCTCAGACCGGTGAGCGCGCATGTACCGCACGGCCGGGCCTGGACGCGCATGTCCGACCACCTGCCGCTGATCGCCGAGCTGGAACTGTGAAAACCGGCGGACCTGTCGACCCTTCACTGGCCGACGACAGGCCCGTTGCGCCCCCCCGGCCCGGCCACCAGCTGCTGCTGCTCGAAGGCGGCGACGCGCTGTTCCCCGCGCTGGTCGAGGCCATGGACGCGGCCCGCCGTGTGGTGCACGTGGAAACCTACATTTTCGAATTCGCCGGCTCCGCGCTCAGCGTGGCTGAGGCCATGGAGCGCGCCGCCCGGCGCGGCGTGCTGGTGCGCCTGGTGGTCGATGGCGTGGGCACGCCCAGGGTGCCCGAGGAGTGGCAGCGCCGCTTCGCCGAAGCGGGCGTGCGCTGGCGGGTCTATGCGCCGCTGGGCGGGCTGGGCCTGCTGATTCCCAGCAGCTGGCGCCGTCTGCACCGCAAGCTGTGTGTGGTCGACGGCCTGGTCGGCTTCTGCGGCGGCATCAACCTGATCGACGACCGCGACGACGTGGCGCTGGGCCGGCTGGAAGTGCCGCGGCTCGATTTCGCGCTGCGCGTGGCCGGGCCGCTGGTGGACGACATGGTCGACACCATGGAGACGCTGTGGTGGCGGCTGCAGGCCGTGCGCAAGGCGCGCGAGCGCGAGTTCAGGGCCGCCTGGGAGGCGTTCAAGGAGGCCCAGCCGGTGGGCGACTTCACGCGGCTGCTGCGCAAGGTCGAGCTCTACACCGGCCTCGGGTCGCGGGTCAACGCCGACGCGGAAGCCAGCGGCTCGGTGCTGGTCAGCGAGGGCCCGTTGGGCGTCAACGACGCACGGGCCACCCTGCTGCTGCGCGACAACGTGAGCCACCGGCACGACATCGAGCGCGCCTACCTCAAGGCCCTGGGCACGGCCCGGCACGACATCGTGATCGCCAACGCCTATTTCATCCCGGGCCGCAAGCTGCGCAAGGCACTGACCATGGCGGCGGCCCGCGGCGTGCGGGTGCGGCTGATGATGCAGGGCCGCTACGAGAACTTCTTCCAGTACCGCGCCGCCCGCCCCGTCTACCAGAGGCTGGTGGACGCCGGCATCGACATCCGCGAGTACGCGCCCAGCGCCCTGCACGCCAAGGTGGCGGTGGTGGATCGGGCCTGGGCCACGGTCGGTTCGACCAATCTGGACCCGCTGTCCCTGCTGCTGGCGCGCGAGGCCAATGTGATGACCACCGACCGGCGGTTCGCCGAACTGCTGCACCAGCGGCTGGACGTGCTGCTGGAACACGCCGGCCAGAAGCTGGATGCGCGGGTCCTGGGCAGCCGCCCCTGGCACCAGCGCCTGCTGGACCGGATCGCCTTCATGGCCATGCGGACCCTGCTGTTCCTGACCGGCCACCGCTACTGAAACCCCTGGCGGCCGCGGGCCGGGGGTGCGGTGTTAGCATGACCCGATGCTGATGAAATCCGGAACACCCATGAGCAACCCTGAACAGCTGGACGACTCCGAAGGCACGCCCGTCTCGGTCAAGATCCGCGAACGCCTGAAGGCGGCGCGCCACCGCTTCCACTCCAACGACAACATCGCCGACTTCATCGAGCCCGGCGAGCTGGAGAAGTTGCTGGACGAGGTGACGGTCAAGATGCAGGGCGTGCTCGACGCGATGGTGATCGACACCGAGAACGACCACAACACCGGCGACACCGCGCGCCGCGTGGCCAAGATGTACCTCAAGGAGGTGTTCAACGGTCGTTACGTCAAGGGTCCGAGCGTCACCGAGTTCCCCAACGCCGAGCACCTCAACGAGCTGATGATCGTCGGCCCGATCACTGTGCGCAGCGCCTGCAGCCACCACTTCTGCCCGGTCATCGGCAAGATCTGGATCGGCGTCATGCCCAACGAACACACCAACGTGATCGGCCTGTCCAAGTACGCGCGCCTGGCCGAATGGATCATGGGCCGCCCGCAGATCCAGGAAGAGGCCGTGGTGCAGCTGGCCGACCTGATCCAGGAAAAGACCCAGCCCGATGGCCTGGCCATCGTCATGGAGGCCAGCCACTACTGCATGGCCTGGCGCGGCGTGAAGGACATGGACAGCAAGATGATCAACTCGGTCATGCGCGGCGTGTTCCTCAAGGACCCCAACCTGCGCCGCGAATTCCTCTCCCTCATTCCCCGCAAATCCTGAGGAAGCCACCATGCTGGTACGCCTGCTCTACGTCAGCCGCGCGATCGACAAGGACTGCACCAAGTCCATGGAGTCGATCCTTGAAACCTCCCGCGCACACAACCTGAACCACGGCATCACCGGTGTGCTGTGTTACGGCGGTGGCATTTTCCTGCAAGCCATCGAAGGCGGGCGCGACACGGTCAACAAGCTCTACAACCACATCGTGCTCGACAAGCGCCACACCGACGTGGCGCTGCTGCACTACGAAGAGATCAGCGAGCGCCGCTTCGGCGGCTGGACCATGGGCACGGTCAACCTGGCCAAGCTCAACACCTCCATCGTGCTCAAGTACTCCGAGCGGCCCGAGTTCGATCCGTACCAGGTCTCGGGCAAGGTGTCACTGGCCCTGCTCGAAGAGCTCATGGCCACTGCTTCGATCATCGGAAGAGCCTGACTCTTTTTCCTGTGAGGCCGCAGTGCCCCGCTGGCGGGCCTGCGGTCTTTCTTTTGGTTTTCGAGTGACCCCCACCGCCTTCGCGCTCATCGTGCTCGCCGGCCTGATCCACGCCGGCTGGAACATCGTCGCCAAGAAGGCCGCGGGGGATGCGCGCTTCGCCTTCTTCACCGCCTTCATCATGATGCTGCTCTGGGCACCGCTGGGCTGGTGGCTGGGGCGCGACGTGGTGCCGACCTGGGGCCGCACCGAGTGGGCGCTGGTGGTCGCCAGTGGCGTGCTGCATGTCTTCTATTACGTCATCCTGCTGCGCGGCTACCGCAAGGCCGACCTCACGGTGGTCTACCCGCTGGCGCGCGGCAGCGGGCCGCTGCTGTCGTCGCTGGTGGCCATCGTCTTCCTGGGCGAGCGCATCTCGGCGCTGGGTGCGGCGGGCATCGCCGGCGTGGTGCTGGGTGTGTTCCTGATCGCGGGTGGTCCGGGTCTGTGGCGCGCGGCGCACGACCCGGTGGCGCGCCAGCGGGTGCGTAAGGGCATGTTCTATGGCGTGCTGACCGGCGCCTTCATCGCCTCCTACACCCTGGTCGACGGCTATGCGGTGCGCTGGCTGCTGATGTCGCCCATCCTGGTGGACTACATGGGCAACTTCGTGCGCGTGGCCCTGCTGGCGCCGGCCGTGCTGCGCGACCGCGCCACGGCCTGGGTGCTGTGGCAGAAACAGTGGCGCTACGCACTGGCCGTCGCGGCGGTCAGCCCCATCGCCTACGTGCTGGTGCTCTACGCGATGCAGCAGGCGCCGCTGTCGCACGTGGCGCCCGCGCGCGAGGTGTCGATGCTGTTCGCGGCGCTGATCGGCGGCCAGTTGCTGGGCGAGGGCGAGCGCGGTCCGCGTATCCTGGGCGCCTGCTGCATCGCCGCCGGCGTGGCGGCGCTGGGACTCGGGTGATGGCGATGGGCGCCACCACCGTCTCCCTGCTGGGCTGCGACTTCACCAGCGCACCCTCGAAGCGCAAGCCGGTCACGCTGGCCGTGGGCCGCAGCGACCGCGGGCGCGTGCTGCTGGAGCGCATCGAGAGCTTCGAAACCCTGGACGCCTGGCAGGCCCGGCTGGCCGAGTCGCCCGACGGCGGCTGGGTCGGTGGTTTCGATCTGCCGTTCGGCCTTCCGCGCGAGCTGGTCGAAACCCTGGGCTGGCCGACCGCCTGGCGCGACTGCATGGCGCACTACGCGTCGCTGTCCAGGGAGCAGATCCGCGACACCTTCGCCGCCTTCTGCGACGCGCGCCCGGTCGGCGGCAAGTTCGCCCACCGGGCCACCGACGGCCCGGCCGGATCGAGCCCCAGCATGAAATGGGTCAACCCGCCGGTGGCTTTCATGCTGCACGCGGGCGTGCCGCGCCTGATCACCGCCGGTGCGAGCCTGCCGGGCCTGCACGAGGGCGACCCGCGGCGCGTCGCGCTGGAGGCCTACCCGGGCCTGCTGGCGCGCAGCGTGCTCGGCAGCAGCTCGTACAAGAGCGACGACCGGGCCAAGCAGACGCCCGAGCGCCTGATCGCACGCAAGCACCTGATCCACACGCTGGAACTGGGCGACGCGCCGCTGCTAAGAGCCGCCGGCCTGCGCCTGAAGCTCAGCCACGCCCAGCGCGACGCCCTGGCCGACGATGCCAGCGGCGACGCCCTTGACGCGGTGCTCTGCCTGCTGCAGGCGGCCTGGGCGCTGCAGCAGCACACCTTGGGTCACCCTTGTTACGGTCTGCCACCGTTCGACCCGCTCGAAGGCTGGATCGTCGGGTCCTGACATCCCGGACAATACCGGCACCCATGAGCACCTCCACACCAGTCTCCCTTCCCGCCGATCTGCGGTTTGCCTTCGTCGAAGCCGTCTGGCACGCCGACATCGTCCAGCAGGCGCGCGACGCCTTCCTCGCCCGCATGGCCGAAGCCGGCGTCGGCCCGGAGCGCATCGACTTGTTCGACGTGCCCGGTGCGTTCGAGATTCCGCTGCACGCCCAGCGCCTGGCGCGCTCGGGCCGATACGCCGCCGTGGTCGGCAGCGCGCTGGTGGTCGACGACGGCATCTACCGCTTCGACGCGCTGATGCAGACCGTGGTCCAGAGCATGATGAGCGTGCAGCTGGACACCGGCGTGCCCATGATCCTGGCCGTGCACACGCCGCACCACTTCCGTGAACACGCCGAGCACCGCAAGTACTTCCTGCGCCATTTCGCGGTCAAGGGCACCGAGGCCGCCGAGGCCTGCCTGCAGACGGTGGCCGGGCTGCGGCGGCTGGATGGCCTGCTGGCGTCCTGAAAGGCGGCACCATGAGGACCACACGCTGGACCGCCCTGGGCCTGGGACTGATGGCGGGCGGTGCGTTCGCCGGTGACATCTGCGAGCCCCTGCGCGAGCACATCGAATTCCAGATCGCCGGCACCGGTGCCACCGGTTTTGCGGTGATCGTGGTGGACGCGGACGCAGAGGTGGCGGGCAAGGTGGTTGGCACCTGTGCCCGCGGTGCGCGCAAGCTGGTTTATGTGCGGGCCAGCGGCGCTCAGGCCACCGGCCGCCCGGCCCGGCCGGCGGCCACCGTGGTTTCGCGCACGGAGGATGCAGACATCATCACCGAGTGCCGCGACGGCACCGTGGTGCGCGGAAACGCCAGCTGCAAGCCCTGAGCGGCTGCCGCGCGGTCAGCCCAGTTCCCTGAAGGACTGCAGCGCCGACAGCGGCGTGAACTGGCCGGCGCGCTTGTCCTTCATCGCGGTGATCGACTCGCGCACGTGCGCGTTGCTCCAGATCGCACCCTGCAGCCAGCCCATCTGGCGCAGGCTGTCCTCCACGCTGTGGTCGCGCGCATAGGTCACGGCCTGCTTGGTGCCCCAGATGGCAATCGGCGGCTTGCTGGCAATCTCTTTCGCGCACTGCAGCGCGGCGGCCAGCATCGCCTCGGGCGTGTCGAACACCTCATTGACCAGCCCGTACGCCAGCGCCTTAGCGGCCGGCAGGCGGCGGCCGGTATAGGCCATCTCTTTCACCACGGCGAACGGCACCAGCTTCGGCAGTCGCTGCAAGGTGCCCACGTCGGCCACCATGCCGATGTTGATTTCCTGGATGCAGAAGAAGGCGTCCTGCGTCGCGTATCGGATGCAGCCGGTGGTGACCATGTCCACCGCGCCGCCGATGCAGCCGCCCTGGATGGCGAAGATCACCGGGCAGCGCAGCGCTTCGATCTTCGTGAAGGTCGCCTGCATGTCGGTCAGCAGGTCGAATATGGCGGCGCGGCCTTCCGGGCTCTGGTCGTCCATCTGGATGGCACCGGCAAAGGTCTCCAGCGCCATGCCGGCCGAGAAGTGCTTGCCGGTGGAACTGATCACCAGGGCACGGGCCTTTCCCTCGCGGTGCAGCGCGGTGACGATGTCGTCCAGCTCGCGCCAGAAGGTCGGGTGCATGGTGTTCATCGCCTCGGGGCGGTTCATCACCAGGTGGGCAATGTGCCCGTCAATCCAGTTCAGGGAAAAGCAGGTCGGTGCGCTCATCGTCGGCTCTCGGTGGTCGGGGGGAAGGGGTCGCGCCACTGTAGTGCGGCGCCTCGGCCTCTTCTGTCCCGGGTTTGACCAGCTTGCCCACGCGCACCCCCAGCAGCCGGAAGCGCCGCGACAGGTCCACCCGCTTGAGGCAGAGGCCTGCGTGGCGGCGGATCACCGCCGCGTCGGCCGTGGGCACAGCGATGGTGGTGTCGCGCGTGACCTTCTCGAAGTTGTCGAAGGTGATCTTGATGCCGATGGTGCGCCCGGTGTAGCCCTTGCGCTGCAGGTCGGCGGCCACCTGTTCGCACAGCCGCGTGAGCACGGCGCCGGCCTCGGCCCGGTCGCGCACCGCGTGCAGGTCGCGGTCGAAGGTGGTCTCGCGGCTCATGCTGACGGGTTCGCTCTCGGTCTCCACCGGCCGGTCGTCGCGGCCCCATGCGGATTCGTGCAGCCAGGCGCCGTAGCTCTTGCCGAAGGTCGCAATCAGCCAGTGCTTCTCGCGTGCCGCCAGTTCGCCGATGGTGTGGATGCCGTGGCTCTGCAGCTTCGCGTCCGCCTTGGGTCCGACGCCGTTGATCTTGCTGCAGGGCAGGGGCCAGATCATGGCTTCCAGGTCTTCCGGACGCACGATGCTGATGCCGTTGGGCTTGTTGAACTCGCTGGCCATCTTGGCCAGCAGCTTGTTGGGCGCCACGCCGATGGAGCAGGTCAGGCCGGTGGCCTGGAAGATGGATTTCTGGATCAACCGCGCCAGCACCCGCCCGCCCTCGCGCTGGCCGCCCGGCACGTCGGTGAAGTCGATGTAGACCTCGTCCACGCCGCGGTCCTGCATCACCGGCGCGATCTCCAGGATGGTTTGCTTGAACAGGCGGGAGAGGCGCTTGACCTCTTCAAAGTCCACTGGCAGCAGGATGGCGTCGGGGCACAGCTTGGCGGCCTTCATCAGTCCCATGGCTGAGCCCACGCCGAACTGCCGCGCCGCGTAGGTCGCGGTGGTGGCCACGCCGCGGCCGGCGTAGTCCTTCAGCCGCGGGAAAAATTCGGGCGGAATGCGGTCCAGCGTGGCTGGTCCCCACTCGCGTTCGGGGTACGCCTGGCGCAGCCGCTCGAACATCTCGGCCTCGCGCCGGCGCCCGCCGCCGATCACCATGGGCAGGCCCTTGAGCTGCGGGTAGCGCAGCAGCTCGACCGACGCGTAGAACGCGTCCATGTCGAGATGGGCGATGCGGCGGGGACGGGGCGCTGGCTCGGTCACGGTGCCGCGAGCATAGCGCCGCAGCGCCCGGCCAAGACCGCCCCGTCGCGGCCCTTATATGGCCTTGTGCACCAGGGCGCCCTTGAACAGCCAGGGCAGGCGGGGGCCCTGGGCCTCGGGCACACCGCCCTTGTCCTCGACGCTGATCGCCAGCTCGGCCACACCGGCCAGCGACGCTTCCTGCGCGGGCAGTTGCAGGGTTTTGAACTTGCTCTCGATCACGCCCAGCGAACGGGGTGGCTGACCGTCCTTCACCGCCCACAGCTGCATGCTGTCCTCGCGGCCTTCCTTGACCTCGTTCAGGCGCTGCAGTTGCAGCACGCCGGTTTGCGGGTCCATGGTCACGAGCATGGCTGGGGCGCCTTGGTCGTCAAGCAGCACTGCGATGTGGCGGATCTGCGGCACGTTGGCCACCTTGGCCTGCAGGTGGCCCACCTGCGCCTTGAGCTGCTCGTAGAGGCTGGCGCTGGCAGCCCAGCCCAGCATCAGCACCAGCAGCAGGACGATGGCCAGCGCGCGCCACCACGGCGAGACGCGGCGGCTGGCAGGGGAGCGGGGGGTGTCGGTCTGGACAGTGTGCGGATCGTTCATGCCGGAAGTATGCCCGCGAGGGGACGGGGGGCTCCGGGCACGGCCCGACACCCGCGGCGGTACACTGCGCCGCTTGCTGAACGCTGTCCACCGCCTGCGGCGTCCGCATCCGTTGCTATAGAAGCGGTAGTCCCTCCTCCTTCACTGCCAGCCATGCAAGTTCTCGAAGTGGCGATCTGGTCTGCCATGGCGGGTGTCCTGCTGACGCTGGCCATGGCGGCCACACTCGATGTGGTCACGCGGCCCAGCGTTCCGTCGGCCCGTTCGTGGCTGAGCCTGGTGCTCACGGGCGGCGCCTGCATCCTGATGTCGGGCTTGCCGGAAGCGCTGTGGCCCGCCTGGAATCACATCGACTGGTTGCCGCTGAAGGCGACGATGGGGCCCTTGTGCGGCGCGCTGGCGATGACCTACCTCGGGCTGTGGTCGGGCCTGCGCCGTGAAGACCTGCTGGTGCGCCGCATCATGGGGCCGGGCGCGTCGGTGCTGCTCACCGGCACCTTCGTGCTGCTGGGTCTGGTGGTGGCCGGTCTGCCGGCCGACACGGTGCTCATGCTGACGGCCGCGGTCAACAGCCTGGCGGTGCTCATGGGGGTGCTGATCGCCGTGCGCAGTGTGACGCTGGGCGACCAGCTCTCGCGCTGGATGGTGCTGGCCTGCCTCTGCCTGGCCCAGATGACGGCCGGGCTCTATGCCAAGGGCCTGGGCATGGACATGGGCAACGCCTACTGGGCGCTCACCGCGTGGGCCACCGTCGGCTACTTCACCACCGTGGTGGTGCTGGTGCGCATGCGCAGCCGCCACTTTCGGCAGCTCCGGCGCCAGGCCGCCGGCCAGGTACCGGCGATGACCTCTGTAGCCCTGCCGGGTGGTGCCCATCTGGTGGCCCGCGTGGAGGACGCGCTCTGGCGCAGCCAGCGCATGGGCCGACCCTGCCTGGTGGCCGCGGTGTCGGTGTCCAACCTGTACGCCTACCGCGAGTCGCCGGTCATGAACCCGGAGGGGGAAATCCTCGTGGCGTTGTCCGCGCGCATCCGCCAGCTGGTGGGCTTTCGCAATGTCGTGGGCCTGTACCACCAGCGCTGCTTCGTGCTGGCCATCTCGGCTGTGCAGGATCCGACGCGCGCCGAGCTGGTGACGGAGCGGGTGCTGCGCGAGCTGCGCATGTCGGTCAGTGTCGGGCCTGATCCGCTGTCCATGCCGTTCCAGCCCGAGGTGGCGGTCGGCGTGGTCGACGTGCCGGCGGGCACCGAAGAATCGGCCTCGGTCCGCATCATCAATCTGGCCGAACAGCTGGCTCTGCGTGCGCACGACGAGCCCGAACGGGCGCTGCGGCGCACCTGGGTGCTGCGGCCGGACGCCCCGGTGGCGCTGTCGCCCTGGCTGGCCGAGACCCAGCCGGCCAGCCTCTGAGCGCCGGGCAGCGCCCGCTGCCGCTGCGTCAAAACCCCGGCCGGCATGACATCCTGCACAGGCGGTGCGTGATGGGTGGCTGGTTACAGGGGGACAATTTCGCATGAGCTCCGTGCCTCAGGATCCCGACAACACCGACTGGCCCGACAGCGGCAGTGAGCCGTCGCGCCAGGACCTGGGCCGACTCATCTACGCCAGCATCTGCCAGGTCGACGGCCCGGTGCTTGACGAGATGCGCCGCATCCGCGACCACGCTGTGGTCAACAACCAGGCCCACAACATCCGCGTCGCGCTGATGCACCGCTGCGGCTGGTTCGTCGAGTGGATCGAGGGGCCGCCCGACGGCATCCGGGCGCTGATGGAGCGTGTCGCGCTCGACCCGCGCCACCGCAGTCTGCGGGTGGTGCACGAGAGCCTGGGCAAGCCGCGCCTGTTCAAGCCCTGGATCGGCTCCATTGCCGAGGCCACCGAGAGCACCGGCGAGTTCGCGCGCCGCGTGATGGCGCTGCACGAGCGCCACCAGAAGGGCAAGGGCTACGAGCCGGCCAGCGTCTGGCGCAGCCTGTGTTCACCGCTGCCGGGCCATGTCGAGGTGGCGGCTGCGAGCGAGGGCAGCTACCAGCGGGTGATGCTGATGTCGGCCGCCCGCACCGACGCCTTCGACCTGCTGCGCTGGCTGGCCACCCGCGAGAAGCGGGGGGTGGTGCACCGGCGTTTTGCCGGTGCGGCGCGCGACGCGCTGGACGTGGAGAGCGACTACCTCGACCTGCCGCAACAGGCGGCGGCCGGGCGACGGCTGATCGCCAACGCCCGCAAGGGGCTGGCGATGGGCATGACGCACGCCTTCCTGCCCGACTACGCGGCCCTGGTCATCGTGCTGGACACCGACGCCGAGCGCAACGAACACCTGCTGGACCGGTTGCTGAGGGCCTGCCAGCACGTGGCCCACCAGCCAGTCATCGTCGGCCTGGGGGCCGACAGCTGGTTCAGCGACTCGTTGCGCAGCGCCACCGAAGCGCGCGGACTGCGCTGGGTCGAGGCGCGCACCGGCGACCGGGCCCACGACATGGCCACCCTGTGGTGGGCCCTGAAACGAGTTCTCGACGCGCTGACCTGAGACCCCCACGCTCGGCTTCAGGCGGTCGGGTAGGTGCCCGGCAGCAGGATGGAGGTGTCCACGTTCCGGATGTTGGTGTGGCCGCAGAAGGCCATGGTCACGTCCAGTTCCTTGTGGATGATCTGCAGCGCCTTGAACACGCCTTCTTCACCCATCGCGCCCAGGCCGTAGACCATGGCGCGGCCGATCATGGTGCCGCGTGCGCCCAGGGCCCAGGCCTTGAGCACGTCTTGGCCGCTGCGGATGCCGCCGTCCATCCATACCTCGATCTGGTCGCCCACCGCGGCCACGATGGCCGGCAGCGCCTCGATGCTGCTGGGCGCGCCGTCGAGCTGGCGACCGCCGTGGTTGCTCACCACGATGGCGTCTGCGCCGCTGGCCACGGCCAGTTTCGCGTCCTCCACGTCCATGATGCCCTTGAGGATCAGCTTGCCGCCCCACTGCGCCTTGACCCAGGCCACATCTTCCCAGGACAGCGTCGGGTCGAACTGCTCGTTCGTCCAAGAGGCCAGCGACTTCATGTCGCTCACCGCCTTCACATGGCCCACCAGGTTGCCGAAGCTGTGTCGCTTCGTGCCGGCCATCCCCAGGCACCAGCGCGGCTTGGTCATCAGGTTGATGATGTTGGCGATCGTCGGCTTGGGCGGGGCGGTGAGGCCGTTTTTCAGGTCCTTGTGGCGCTGGCCGATCACCTGCAGGTCCAGCGTCAGCACCAGGGCGCTGCACTTGGCGTTGCGCGCGCGCTCGATCATGCGGGCCATGGCCTCGCGGTCGCGCATCATGTAGAGCTGGAACCAGAACGGCGCGCTGGTGTGCTGTGCGATGTCCTCGATCGAGCAGATGCTCATGGTCGAGAGCGTGAACGGGATGCCGAAGCGCTCGGCCGCCTTGGCCGCCTTGATCTCGCCGTCGGCGCTCTGCATGCCGGTCAGGCCCACGGGCGCGATGCACACCGGCATCTTCACGTCCTGGCCCACCATCTTCGTGGCCGTGCTGCGGTTTTCCATGTTCACCGCCACGCGCTGGCGCAGCTTGATCTTCTGGAAGTCCTCGCTGTTGGCGCGGTAGGTGCCTTCGGTCCACGAGCCGGAATCGGCGTAGTCGTAGAACATGCGCGGCACGCGCTTCTCGGCCAGCACGCGCAGGTCTTCGATGTTGGTGATCACGGGCATGGGATGTCTCCGGGGTGGGCTTGAATGCTCCTGATCGTAGCGGCGGCGGTGGCGCGCGCCGATTGAAAACCGCTTTCCGTCTTTGAAATTTGCTGCGGGGGCGGCCCGGCTCAGGCCTGCGCCGGCCGGGAGGGCAGCGTCGCGACGATGGTGGTGCCGGCGCCGGGCGCGCTGTCCACCCGCAGCGTGCCGCCGTGCGACTCCACCCGCACGCGCATGCCCAGCAGCCCGTGGCGGCCGTGCGGCACGCGCTGCGGGTCGAAGCCCTTGCCGTTGTCGTGCACGCTCAGCCGCACCGTGGCGCCATCGGCCTGCAGGCGCACCCAGGCCTCGGTGCAGCCGGCGTACTTGCCGATGTTGGTGAGCGATTCCTGCGCAATGCGGTAGAGCGCGAGCTGCGCGGGTTTGTCCAGGGCCACGTCCTGCAGCTCGGCGTGCACCGGCTTGTCCAGCCGCTCGGCCATCTCGCGGCACAGGATCTCCAGCGCCTGCACCAGGCCCAGCTGCGACAGCGCGGACGGGTGCAGGTCTTCGATGATGCGGCGCTTGAGGGCGATGCCCTCGCCCAGGCGGGCCTCGATCGCCAGGATGCGCTCGACCGCTTTGGCAGGCAGGTCGGGCTGGCGGCGCAGCCGGGCAAAGTCCAGCTTCATCGACGTCAGCAGCCCGCCCATCTCGTCGTGCAGTTCGCGGGCGATGTGGGCGCGTTCGTCCTCCCGGGCGTTGACCAGGTGGGTGGCCATCTCGGTCAGCTCGGCGGTGCGTTCCTTCACCCGGGCGGCCAGGCGCTGCCCTTCCTCGAGCATCAGCTGGTCGCCGCGGTGCAGCTGGCGCTGGAACAGGAACAGGCCGAGCATGGTGGCCAGCGCCAGCAGGTGCACGGCCACGCGGTTGATCATCAGTGCGTCGTAGAGGTTGACGCGCGCCGTCTGCTGCACCGCGGCCGTCTGCTCCAGCACCTCGGCAAAGGCCTGGCGCAGGGCGTTGCGCCGCTCCAGGCTGGCGCTGCTGGCGGCGGCGGCAATGGCTGGGGCGCGCTCGCCGCGCGCCACCATGTCCATCCAGGCGTCGGTGGTGCGAAGGTGTTCGTCGATCAGGCGCTCGATCGGCTCCACCGACACCGCTTCCTCCGGGACTTCCCGGGTCAGCAGGGCGAAGGCGCTTTCCTTGACCGCGTGCAGCTCCTCCACCGCCGCGCGGTAACGTGCCGCCTCCTGGGGGCTGGCGGTGAGGATGTAGGAGCGAGCGTACAGGCCCACCTCGGTGAGGCGCTGCAGCGTCTCGGCCGACTTCACCCGGGCGTCGGTGAGCGCGATGCCGTTGTCCAGTGTGGCCTCGGAGTGCTGGTAGGCGCTCTCGTTGACGACCATGCCCACCACCCCCAGGGCGATCACGATGGGCATGGTGTAGCGGCCGCGGGCGGCCAGTTCAAAACGGTTGCGGATGCGGTGCACGCGTTCGGCGTCGGGTGTGAGGCTGGGGGGCGGGGGCATGCGGCAGTCTCAGACCTCGGCCAGCTTGTCGCAATAGTCGATCAGGGCGTCCAGGTCGCGGGACTTGTCGAACACCTCGGCCGCGCCCAGCGCCAGACAGCGCCGCCGCACCTCCGGGGTGGCGAAGTTGGAGAGCACCACGCGCCGCGCCCGCATCTGCATGCCCTGCGCCGCTTCCAGCACCCCCAGGCCGCTGCCGGCGGCCAGGAAGACGTCGACGATCACCAGGTCCAGGTCGGTGGCGTGTTCGTGCAGCCCGCGCACCGCGGCTTCCTCAGACGGCGCAGACCCCACGATCCGCACGCTGGTCAGTTCCTCCAGGGTGGCGACCAGGTTGCTGAGGATGGTGGGGTTGTCTTCGACGATGAACGCGCTGAGGGTCGGCATGGAACACGGGCCTGGAAAGTCCTGCAACGATAGCCACTGCGCGCGGCCACCGCTGTAGGACGTGTCTGACACACTTTATTTCACGATGATGTCGTTGGTCACACGCGTGACACCTTTCACGTTGGCCGCAATGGTTTCGGCCTGGTCGCGCTCGGCACTGTTCTTGGCAAAGCCCGAGAGCTGCACCACGCCCTTGAGCGTTTCCACCTTGATGGACATGGCGCTGACGGTCGGGTCTTCGGCGAAGCGCGCCTTGACCTGGGTGGTGATGGTGGTGTCGTCGATGTAGGACCCCACGGTCTGCTGGTCGCGCGCCACGGCGCAGCCGGTGATGGTGACGGTGCCGAGGGCGAGGGCCGAGGCCAGGGCGATGGTCTTGAGCATGTGGATCTCCTGTGTTGGGGGTGATCGTTAGGGGGCTCTGGGGCGGCCCGGTCAGCCCACCACCAGCTTGTTCTGGACCTCGGTCACGCCTTCGACGGCCTTGGCCAGCGTGGTGGCCCGTTCGGCGGCTTCGGCGCTCGGCGCCGGGCCGGTCAGGGAGACGACACCGCCGACGGTGTCGACCTCGATCTTCAAGGCACTGAGCTGGTCGTCAGCGGCCAGTGCGGCCTTGACCTTGGTGGTGATGGCCATGTCCGTCGCCGTGGTGGTCACGGACTGGACCGCCTGTTCACCTTCGCGCTTGATGTCGGCGGCGGTGCTCTCCATGTCCTGCTTGGCCTGCTGCGCGGCCTGCTCGGTGCTGTTGATGGCCCCGTCGATCTTCTGGCCGACCGTGGCGTCTTCCTGTTGACCGCAGGCCGTCAGCGACAGCAGGACGGCGGTGGTGGCGATGACCACTTGTGCTCGGTTGGAAAGTTTCATCTCGTGCTCCTTGAATGGGTTGGCGGAAGGCCGGGCCTCTGCGTGGACCGACCCGTAACAGCCAGGGCGAAGGACTCGCCGCGCTGTGTGGTCACTGTAGAAAACGCAGCGTCCGCGGACTGTCGGCCGGCCCCCTGTGCCGCTGTAGGACATCGCCCCGCCAGGCTGTCGGAGGGGTGTAGGAACCGTCTGACGGACAGCGCGGCGGCCCCGCGCTACATTGGTCGAGCCACCTCCGGGCGGCACGCACGAGAGACCCAGAACACAAGGAGAACGCATGATCCGGATTGGCATCGTCGACGACCACGCGGTGGTGAGGGCCGGGTTGCGGCAGTACCTGGCCGACCACGTTGACCTGCGCGTCACGGGGGAAGCCGCCAACGGCGCCGAGGCGCTGGAGCTGGCCCGGGGTGGCGAGGTGGACGTGCTGCTGCTGGACATCTCCATGCCCGACCAGAGCGGTGTGGACGCGCTCAAGGCCATCAAGACCCGCTTTCCCGACCTGGCCGTGCTCATCCTCAGCGGCTTCCCCGAAGCGCACTACGCCACCAACCTGCTGCGCCTGGGCGCCAGCGGCTACCTCAACAAGGAGTGCGAGCCGGACGAGATCGTGCTGGCCATCCGCACCGTGTCCATGGGCCGCAAGTACATCAGCCAGGCGGTGGCCACGCTGCTGGCCGAAGGTGTGGCCGGTGGCCTGGAACGACCGCCGCACGAACTGCTGTCCGAGCGCGAGCTGCAGGTGTTCCTGCGGCTGGCCAAGGGGGAGACCATCGGCACCATGGCCGAGGCCATGTTCCTGAGCGTGAAAACGGTGAGCACCTACCGCACCCGCGTGCTGGAAAAGCTCAAGCTCTCCAGCAACAGCGAACTCACCTACTACGCAATGACCAACGGGCTGATCCAGTGAGTGCGCGGTCGAAAGCCGGTCACGACGACCTGGCGCGGTCGGGGGGTGCATGAACGCCGCCACTTCGGCCACCACGCAGGCCGTGGCGCCTGAGCCTGCCGTGGCCAAGGGGCGCGACAGGCGCTGGCGGGCGATGCTGCAGGCCACTGTGGCCGGCTGGTCAGACGATCGCGCAGCCAGCATGGGCGCGGCGCTGTCGTTCTACACCTTTTTTTCGATGGCGCCGCTGCTGCTCATCGTGGTGTCGGTGGCCGGTCTGGTGCTCGGCCGCGAGGCCGCCCAGGGCCACCTGATGAACGAACTCGCGGGCCTGGTGGGTGCGGACGCGGCGGCCACCATCGAGGCCCTGCTGGCCAGCGCCCGGGAGCCGGCCGACAGCGTCTGGGCCACGGTGGTGGGCGTGGTCACCATGCTGGTGGGGGCCACGACGGTCTTTGCCGAACTGCAGGGCGCGCTTGACCGCATCTGGGAGTCGCCAGACGTGCCTGCGCGTGGAGGGCTGTGGGCGATTCTGCGCGCGCGGGTGCTCTCGTTCGGCCTCATCCTCGGCCTGGCTTTCCTGCTCATGGTGTCCCTGGTGTTCGGTGCGGCGGTCACCGCCCTGGGGCGCTGGTGGAGCGGGGTGTTCGACCTCTGGGCCTGGCTGGCCCAGGCGCTGAACCTGTTGGTGGGCTTTGGTCTGACGGCGGTGATCTTCGCAATGATCTACAAGCTCATGCCGCGGGTGAGCGTGCAATGGCGCGATGTGTGGACCGGTGCCCTTGTCACCGCGTTGCTCTTCAGCGTGGGCAAGTTGATGATCGGCCTGTACTTGGGTGCCAGCGGGGTGGCGTCCGCCTACGGCGCCGCCGGGTCCATCGTCGTGGTGCTGCTGTGGGTGTACTACTCCGCACAGGTGTTTCTTCTGGGGGCGGAATTCACCTGGGTCTATGCACGTACCCGTGGCTCGCGGCGCCATCTGGCCTGAAGGGTGGCCGCAAGGGTATTTGGACGCGAGACGTGCAGCACGGCGGTTTCCCGCCGTTCGCACGCCATGCGTTCCGACGGTTCCATTCAGGGGTTGTGCAAGCCACCAGGCGTGGCCGATGAGGTCGGTGCTGTCGGTGCGGGGGCCGGTGAAGGGGTGTCCCCGGGTCCGGCAGGGGCGCGGGGTGTGCGTTCTTTCAACCAGGCGGCCAAGGCGCCGACCAGCGCCAACTGCACCGGCGCCTGCGCCAGCTGCTGCCACAGCATGCGGCCCACACGGTGGGGCAGGTCGCGGGTCTGGCGGCGCAGTGAGTGCACCACCCAGGGCCGGGCCATCATCAAGGCGCCGCCCACGGCGGCCGCGGCCGCCAGGCTGGCCCAGGGGTGCCGGCGCACGACCGGCTTCACCTCATCGGCCAAGGCACCCGCTACCAGCTCCACCGACGCGTGCCAGGGCTGGCGGGTCCACCAGCGGCGCGCCAGCGCGCGCGCGGTGCGCCACGCGGCCTGGGGCAGGCCGTCGCGCTGGGCGCGGGCCATGAGTGAATTCATCAGCGAGGCCACCAGGCCCACGACGCCCGCATCACCGCTGGCTGCGTGAGCGCCGCGTTCCGATGGTGCCGGGTACAGCCGCTGGATCAGCAGCGTGCGCGAGGCATCCAGACGCGCGAGCGCCAGCGCCTTGCGCTGGGCGGCTGTCGGCGGTCGTTCGGGCAACGGAGGCTGCGGGTTCATTCTTCGTCCAGGATGCGCAGCGTCGCCAGATCCTGCGCCATCTGCTGGCGCAGGGCGGCGAAGGGTGGTGACTGCTCCAGCCGGTGCGCCCGCCAGGCGAGCAGGGCCGCCAGCAACAGCGGCACCGCGGGGATGAGCACCAGCAGCCAGGGCATGGGCATGGCCGCCAGCGGCACGACGGCCACCGCGATGCCTGCCACACCCGCGAGCCCCAGGGCCAGCACCGCCAGCAGGGCGGCGGCGCTGTTCAGCCCGGCACGGTGCTTCCATTGCGTGCCCCACTCGTCCAGTTCGGCCGAGGCGAGGTCCACGTAGGCGTCGGCATGTTCCAGCACCAGGCCGGGCTGCCGCGCCAGGGCCATGAAGGCGGGGTGTATCACCGTGCGGGCCCTGGCGGGGGTCAGTAGCGCTCGGCGCGGCGGCGGGCGGCCCAGGTCACCAGCAGCGTGGCCGCGGCGCCCGCGGCGGCCGCCATCAGCAGGGCCTTGGCCGGCTCCTGGCGCACGTAGTCGGTGGTGCGCTCGCCCACCTCGTGGGCCTTGTTGGCCACCACCGTGCCGGCGGCGCGGGCCTTGTCGATGCCCGCACGGGCCAGATCTTCGGCGCGGTGGGCGGCGCGGTTGAGGTGCACCGGCACGGCGTCGCGCACCTGGCGCAGGCCGGCCTGGATGCTCGCTTCCGCCTCGGCCGCGGTGCGGCGCGACTCGCTCAGCAGCTCATCGGCCCGGTCGGCGGTGCGGGCCACGGCCTGCTGCGCGGTGTCCACGCCGGCGTCGATCATGTCCTGGGCGTTGTCCATGGTGGTCTTGACTTTGGTGCTCATGCGAATCTCCTGTGGTTGAAAGGAAGGGAATGAAACCGGGCGGTGTGACCGCCCGTCAGCGCTTGATACGTCCGAAGACGAAGGTGACCGCGGCCATGATCAGGAACACGAAGAACAGAATCTTCGCGATGCCGGCGGCGCTGGCGGCAATGCCACCAAAGCCCAGCACGGCGGCGATCAGTGCGATCACGAAGAACACGACGGCGTAATGCAGCATGGCGATCTCCTGGTTGGTTACCGCAGCGCCATTGCTGCGATGGATTCAGTGTGCGCGCGGGTTGCACACGCCGGTGTCGGCCAATGTCAGCGCGGCGTGTAGGACGCTGCCGACACCGCCTTGCGCGGCGGCGCGCTGCTGAACAGCACGTCCAGAAAACGCAGGGGCGCGAGGTGCCGGCCCATCACCACCAGGCACACCGTCAGCGGCGTGGCCAGCACCAGCCCCACCGGCCCCCACAGCAGCGCCCAGAACGCGGCCGAGAGCAGCACCGCCAGCGGCGAGACTCCGGTGGAGCCACCGTAGGCCAGTGGCTCCACCACGTTGTTGCTGACCAGCTCCAGCGTGGCGATCAGGCCCAGCGTCCACAGCACCATCGACCAGCCGGGGTCGACCGCGAACGCCAGCACCAGCGGGAACACCGCACCCAGCGCCGGCCCCAGGTAGGGCACGAAGCGCAGCACCGTGGCCAGGCCGCCCCACAGCCAGGCACCCGGCACCCCGATGCACCACAGCCCCAGGGCCATGGGCACGCCATAGCCCAGGTTCACCATCAGCTGCGCGGTGAGGTAGCGGCTCACGCGCCGGCCCGACTCCGTCAGCGCCTCGGCCATGCGCGGCGTGTCGCCGCCCAGCAGCCGCAGCAGGCGGTCGCGCAGCTCGGCGCGCTGCAGCAGCATGATCACCGCCAGGATCAGCACGAAGGCCACCGTGGCCAGCTGCACGCCCACCGTCATCACCAGGTCGATGGTGCGTTCGCTGCTGCTGCGGGTTTCCACCGCCACCTGTTGCACCTTGGGCGCTGCGGTGCCCGGGGGCTCGAACGCGCGCGTGGTGGTCTCGACCTCGCGCGCCACCATGTCCATCAGCCGCGTCACCTCCCGCGTGGTGCCCGAGGGCGTCAGCGCCGGCCGCAGCTCGCGCAGCTTCTTCTGGATGTTCTGGCGGTGGGTGGGCAGCTCCTGCCCGAGTTCGCCCACCTGCACGGTCGCCACGGCCGTTGCGCCCAGCAGCCCGGCCACAGCCATCGTCATCACCACCCCGACCGCCAGACCCCGCGGCAGCCGGCGGCGCTGCAGCCAGTTCACCGCCGGGTCGAGCACGAACGCCAGCAGCGCCGCCAGCGCCAGCGGAATCAGCAGCGCCTTGCCGAAGTGCAGGCCCAGGATGCCGAGCGCCAGCGCCGCGCCGCAGAGCACGAAGCGCTGCACGCCGGGCATCACCGGCTGGGTGGGTGCCGGTGTGGTGGAAATGACCGTGGGGGGAATGTTCATGGCAAGGGTCCGGAGGTCGCAGGTGACCGGATGTTCCGGTCGCCGGCCGCGTCGGCTTGTCGGCCGCACCCGCGCCGCCGTGTCGGACAGCGCCGACACCGCGGCCGCATGCCTTGCCCGGGGGAATGTGGTGCCCGACGCCGTCTTGGAAGCGCCAGGGGCGCGGCGTATCATGGTTTTGCAGGCCGTCGTCCGCAACGGAGGAACCCCATGGTGCAGCGTTTTTCGAAGCAGCTTGTCCAATCCCTTCAACCCCTGGCGGCGGTCGTCGCGCTGGCGTGCGCACCGCTGGCGGCGCAGGCCCAGACCGCACCCACCCAGCTCTGGATCGACCTGTCCACCTCCACCATGACCGGCATGCCCGAGTTCATGCAGGGCGGCGTGGGTGGCGTCATCGGCGGGCTGTTCGGCGGCAACAAGGGCGGCGGCGGTGGCTCCCACGTCTACGGCCACGCCAGCGGCCGCTTCATCCAGCAGGGCAGCCAGCCGGGGCTCACAGGCGCCTTCCCGCCCAGCCGCGTGATCGACATCGCGCTCTACAACCCGCGCAAGCCCGGCACCGAGGCCGCGCTCTTCGTGCCGCTGACCATGGGCATGGGCGAGTCGCTGCCGCTGGTGCCGCCCAGCCCCAGCTTCAAGGAGCCTGGCGAGGGCGGCCCGACGGAGGTGCCCGAGATCAAGGGCCGCATCCTGATCTACTGGGGCTGCGGCGAGGCGGTGCGCGCCGGCCAGCCCAAGGTCATCAACCTCTCCAACAACCCCGCGGCCTGGGCCGGTGCGCTGGCCGGCCGCATGGCGCCCGAGCGCGCCGCCCGCGTGGGCGCGCAGCACGCGCTTTACCCCAACGAAAAGAACACGGTGAACCCCAAGGCCGACACCTCGCTGCAGGGCGTGCACCAGGTGCGCGGCGAAGGAGTGCCCGAGTCGATGCAGTTCACCCTGGCCGAGCGGCAGGACCTGATGCCCGCCATCCAGCTGCAGCAGCAGGGCGACCCGTCGCAGAGCATCCGCCTGTCCTGGCAGCCGGTGCCGCGCGCCGCCGCCTACCACCTGCACGCCATGGGCATGGCGGGCGACGACATGGTGCTCTGGTCCAGCGCCGACAACGGCGACGCCGGCCTGGGCCTGTTCGACTACCTCACCGAGACCACGGCCACCAAGTGGGTGAAGGACAAGGTGCTGCTCTCGCCCGAGACCACGCAGTGCGCCGTGCCCCAGGGCATCTTCGCGGGCGGGCAGGGCGGCGGCGGCCGGGCCGAGGCGGGCGGCGCCATGCTGCGCATGATGGCCTACGGCCCCGAGAGCCACTTCAGCCACCCGGTGCGCCCGCCCAAGGCACCGAACAACTGGCAACCCGAGTGGGCGGTGCGCGTGCGCGCCAAGAGCCAGACCATGGCAATGCTCGGCATGGACATGGCGGGCATGGCCAGCGGCCGCGACAGCGCGCCGGCACCGGAAGAAAAGCCCGCGGGCGGTCTGCCCGGCGCAGCCGGCAGCATCCTGCGCGGCATCTTCGGGCGCTGACGGAATCGCCCCGCGGGGCTCAGGCCGTCAGGCCCCGCGCCCGCTCGGCCTCGTCCAGCGGCTCCAGCCAGCCAAACTGCTGCTCCAGCACCGCCAGCGTCGCCTCCGAGGCGTCCCGGCCAGCGGCCTGGCGCGCGCTGATGCGCCGCCGCAGCTCGTCCGCGGGCGCCTCGCAGGCCAGGATGTGGAAGGGGCAGCCCTCGGCCTGCGCCAGCTCGGCGAACGAGCGCCGCTCGGCCTCGCGCAGAAAGGCCGCGTCCACCACCACCGACCAGCCGTCCTGCAGCAGCATGCGGGCGCGTGCGCGCAGCGAGGCGTAGGTCTCTTCGTTCGCTTCCTTGCGGTACAGGCCCTCGTGAAGACCTGAGCCGCTGGTGGCCAGCGCGCTCATCCCGTGCAGGCGCTTGCGCTCCACGTCCGAGCGCAGGCGGATCGCGCGGCCACTCTTTTCGGCCTGCAGCCAGCGGCCCGAGGCCCAGGTCTTGCCGCTGCCCGACAGGCCGTGGGTGATGACCAGCTGCGGCGCGGGCGGGTGGGCGATGTCCTGCGCCAGCGCGAGGTAGCGCCGCGCTTCGGCCAGGTGCTCATCCGCTTCTGGTGAGCCGGCCAGCTGCCCCGCCCGGATCGCTGCGATCTTGGCGCGCACGGCTGCCCGGTAGCTCGCGAAAAAGCCCCAGACGGTGTGTGCAGACACGTCGCCGCTGGCGTCGGTCCACTCGCTCAGCAGCACGTTCGCCAGCCCCGGCTGGCCGTGGTCCAGCAGGTCCATCCAGCAGAACGCCATGTCGTTGGCCACATCGATCCAGCGCAGCTCGTCGTTGAACTCGATGGCGTCGAAGGGCAGCACCTCGTCTTCGATCAGCACCAGGTTCGCCAGGTGCAGGTCGCCATGCCCTTCGCGCACCCGCTCCTTCTGCCGCCGCCGCGACAGCAGGGGTTCGATGGCCACAAAGCGCTGCTCCGTCCAGTCGCTGAGCGACTGCACCAGCGCCGCGTCGGCCGGGTCCTTGAGCAGGGTGCGCAGGGTACCGAAGTTGTCGCGTGGCCAGCGCATGGCCGCCGTCGCGTGGCCCCAGGGCTGCGTCTTGCCCGCCACCGCGGCCCGCGCCTGGAACGCCGCCATGCGGCGCGCCAGCCCCGCGATGTGTTCCGCCGTCAGTTCCCCGCGCCGGCACACATGGTCCAGCCGCGCCGCTTCGTCGAAGCGCCGCATCTGCACCGCGTATTCGATGGCTGGCTGCCCGTCGCCCGCCGCGCCCCAGTGCGGGTTGTCGGGTGTGCCGACGATGGGCCACACGCCCAGGTACAGGTGGGTGGCCGGCCGGTCGTGCTGCTGGAAGCGCCGGTTCACCCGGATCTCGGTCTCGCAGGCGTGGCGCCGCGCGCCCAGGGTGCCGAAGTCCATGAACGGGAAACGCACCGGCTTCTTGATCTTGTAGGCGAACTCGCCCGCCAGCAGCACCCAGGCGCCGTGCGTCTGCACCAGCTCGACGCGGTCGACCGGGTGCGGGTAGCGCGCCGGCTGCATCAGCGCGGCAATCAGGGGCGGGACAGGCTCGGACATGAAGCCACTGTATCGTTTTGCCGGTACACCAAGGAGACAAGAGGAGACCCCCCATGAACCTCGCCCACCTGCTGTTGCGCAAATCCCTCGAACACCCCGACCGCCCCGCCATCTTTCGCGGCACCCAGGCGGTGGCCACCCACCAACAGTGGGTCAAGCGTGCTGCGCGAGTGGGTGCTCACCTGCGTGCAGCAGGCTTGCAGCCCGGTGACCGCGTGGTGCTGTTCATGCGCAATCACCCGCGCTACCTGGAGCTGCTGTTCGGCGCCTGGTGGGCCGGGCTGGTGGCGGTGCCGGTGAACGCCAAGCTGCACCTCAAGGAAGTGCAGTGGATCGTGGAGAACGCCGGGGCGCGCTGGGCTTTCGTCACGTCCGACATCGTGCCGGACTCGGCGGAACTCACCGGGCTGGACGGTGTGATGGACGTGGACAGCGCCGAGTGCGACGCCTGGATCAACGTGGACCCAGGGAAGGGCGAGGGCCACCTATATATAGAGGAGCGCGCCCCCGACGACACCGCCTGGCTGTTCTACACCAGCGGCACCACCGGCCGGCCCAAGGGCGTGATGATCACGCACCGCAACCTGCTCACCATGGGGCTGGGCTACTTCAACGACGTCGACCACGTCGATCCGCAAGACGCCATCGCCTACGCCGCGCCCATGTCGCACGGGGCGGGGCTCTACGCCATCCCGCACCTCATGGCCGGCGCGCGGCACGTCGTGCCCGCCTCGGGCGGCTTCGACGCGGCCGAACTGTTCGACCTCGGCCGCCAGCTCGGCCCGCTCTCGCTGTTCGCCGCGCCCACCATCGTCAAACGCATCGTGGACGAGGCCGAGGCGCAGGGCCTCACGCCGGAGCAGTGCGGCCAGAGCTTCAAGACCATCGTCTACGGCGGCGCGCCCATGTACGCCGCCGACATCCGCCGCGCCCTGCGCAGCATGGGCCCGCGCTTCGTGCAGATCTACGGCCAGGGCGAAAGCCCCATGACCGGCACCGCCCTCAGCCGCGCCCACCTGGCCGACACCGCGCATCCGCGGCACGAGGCGCGCATCGCCTCCGTGGGCGTGGCGCAGACCCCCGTGCGCATCCGCGTCGCGGGGCCTGACGGGCAGTCACTGCCCGTGGGCGAGGTGGGTGAAGTACTGATCAAGGGCGACAGCGTCATGGCCGGCTATTGGCGCAACCCCGAGGCCACGCAGGCGGCCATCCGCGATGGCTGGCTCTGGACCGGCGACATGGGCGCGCTCGACGCCCACGGGTTCCTCACCCTCAAGGACCGCAGCAAGGACCTCATCATCAGCGGCGGCAGCAACATCTACCCGCGCGAGGTGGAAGAGGTGCTGCTGCACGCGCCCGGCGTGGCCGAAGTCGCCGTGGTCGGCGCGCCCGACCCCGAGTGGGGTGAAATCGTGGTGGCCTTTGTGGTGCCGCAACCCGGCGCGGCGCTGGATGCCAAGACGCTCGACACCTTCTGCCTGGACCAGATCGCGCGTTTCAAGCGGCCCAAGCGGTACGAGTTTGTGGAGGCTCTGCCGAAGAACAACTATGGGAAGGTGTTGAAGACGGTGTTGCGGGAGCGGGGAGTCAAGCAAGGGGAATAAATTCCAGCTTTGGCAACTGCGTTTCCGTTTAAGCGGCTTCTCGTGAGATGTGACCTGCAAGTCTAACCAGTGCCGGGTATTGGCTGATGGGGTGCAGATCTTTTGCAGCGATTCCATTGAAACCAATTAGTTCGCGAATAAGCACGTTCGGAAACGAATAGGAATCCTCTCGGGAGAGTTTGTTAAATTTCGACAGTGTTTCTTTTGTTGGTTCTTTTGATATGGTATGAAAGAAGCTAAGAAGTTCTACCAAACTGAAGTCAACTCGATCTTCGGTTTCTCTATCATAGGATGGAATGGTGTAGTCTTTGGGAACTACACTAATGCAGAGTTCCTTGAAATCGTTTGAATTTCTATTCGGAGAGGAAATAAGCTCAAAAAGGGTGGAATGCCTGTGGCGTGTGGCTGCAACAAAAAACAACCACATGCTTGCAATTTTGGTGTTGCTTGGAAGTCCCAGTACAACTGCCTCGGTAACTGAAAGAATGTTTCGAATTGATCTGAGGTCTAGCTGCATTGCTTCTGCAATGTATGCAATATTTGAGAATTTGTTTGTCTCTAGGCGAGAAGTAGCATATGGGTCTAGGCCGGAACATCCCGAGACTTGCTCCAGTACAGTATTCTTGGAATTCAGCTCAATGAACGACAAACGTGATGGCTCAGGTAGAGAGAATTCAATATCAAAAAATCGCTTTAGATACCCATATCCATCGAAATTACTACCGTAAATAGCGGAAACTGCTTTGGAGAGTTGACTCATGTTTGTGGATACAACAAACGCAACACCTCTAACGCTGAATAAGTGCTTGACTCCTTCAAGTAGGCGAATCGCATAGTCGGGGCGGCATCGATCAAGTTCATCGATAAAAACATACAAAGGGCCCTGCAGGTCAGTGGATTTAATAAGAAGTGCCAGAAGTTCCTCAAGGCTCTGTCGGAAGTATCGTATTGACCCCAAGCGATTGTTGTGGCTATCAAGTGCTTTCTCAAAGAATTTATCTAGTCCTTTTTCGAGGATCTCCGTAGAAAGCTCCTTTGCATCGGAAGCATCCATACTTGATTCATCATGGCCGATTGCTGCATCAATTATTTCGTCTGTGGCTATTCCAGTGGTCTTCTTCAGAACAGCCTTCGCAGCTACTCCCAGTACAGGTATCAATGCTCTTCGTAAATGGCCTATTGCTTCTTTGGATTTTTCTTCTATCACCGTGCGTGCAGATTGACCCAGTGGTAGATTCTCACGAAAAGGCGAAAGACCATTTCGTAGCTCTGCCATGAATGCGACAGTAGGATCATCGGCTGAGTCATTTTCCCATGCGTTAAAGAAAATGACGGGTCGCTTTGAATTCGACAAATCCTCTGCCCAGTGCTGGACAAAAAAAGTCTTCCCTGAGCCCCATGGGGCATCTAATGCAACAACTATAGCGGGTTTATCATTTGTACATTTTCCCTCAATATACTTAGTCAAAAATCCAGCGTATTCCTTTCTATGTAAGACATCATTTTTCCATTCATTGTTTTGCGAGGTTGATTCTGATTTCGGTGTTTCGCTCATAGCGTGTTCTCCTTGCAAGCATCCTGTTGAAGAGGAGTGGTCGCTTGAATTCGGATAGGTTAATCAAACTACTTGATCTATGCCAAGAGGTTGCTTGCAGAAAATTGCATGGCATGCTTGGTTTCTATTTGATTGGCCTATTGAGTGTTCTGGTAAAAAACCGACTAAACGGATCCTCCCGGTAATCCGCAAACGGCCCACATTCCACAAACCCGAACCGCCGGTACATCGCAATCGCCGGTTCAAACGCCGGCGTGCTGCCGGTTTCCAGGCTGACCCGCGCGTAGCCGCGCTCGCGGGCGAGGGTCAGCAGTTCGGTGAGGATGGCTTGCGCGGCGCCCTGGCGCAGGTGGCGCGCGCTGGTGCGCATGGACTTGAGTTCGCCGTGGCCGCCTTCGGTGGCGGTGGTGGGCGTCAGTTCCTTCAGGGCGCCCATGGCGACCAGTTCGCCCACGGCTTCGGGGTCAGCGCCGGGCGCGGCGTCCGGCGGCAGACGCCAGGCGGTGAGGAAGGTGATCTCGGGCCGGCGCAGGCCGTTCAGGTCGAGCGCGAACACGCATTCGGGCGGGGAAGCGGCGCGCATGCCGGCCAGGTGTTCGTCCAGCAGGCTGAGCACTTGCGGGTGCGTGAGTGCGCGGTCAACGCGGATGTGAAACCGGCGCGGCGGTGCCTCTGGTGTCATGTCGCTCCCTCCCCGGGCGATGCGTGTGGTCTGGCCGGAATGGCTCTGCGGCCATTTTGTTCTTTTTGTTACCAGTGAGGCAAGCGGCGCACAGGGGCCAGCAGCGCAGCCGGTTCAAGCCACCCAGCCCACCAGCCGATAACTGCTGAACAGCTTCAAAGGATTCCCCATGGACATGTCCGTTTCTCCCGCCCTGGTCGTGGACCGCGTGGCCCAGATGGGCCAAGGCGCCACCAAGCAGCAGGTGCAGATAGAGGTGCTCAAGGAGGCCATGCAGACGCAGGAGTCGGCGGCGGCCTCGCTGCTCAATTCCGTGGCGGGCAACCTGCCGCTGGCGGGCAGCGGCCCGGTGGGCACGCAGGTCAACGCGATGGTGTGACCCGCGCCGCGGCTATGACGGCCGCCGCAGCATGCGCGCCGCCAGCACGCTGGCGAGCAACACCAGCACGCTGCTGACCGCCGCCGTGAACTGCAGGGCGTCGGTGAAGGCGGCCTGCGCGGCGCTCACCAGCGCCTGGGCCGTTTCCGGTGGCATCCGGTTCGCGGCTTCCAGGGCGCCGCCGAGCGTGCCCTCGGCCTGTGCCGGCACATCGTCCAGCCCCGCGCCGCCCAGCTGGTGGCGGTAGATGAGCGTGCCCGCGCTGCCGAACAGCGCGATGCCCAGCGCACCACTGAACTCCGAGGCGGTTTCGGCGATGGACGAGGCCGCGCCCGCGCGCTCGGGCGGGGCCGAGGTGATGATCTGTTCGGTGCCCACGGCAAACACCGGCGCCATGCCCAGGCTGACCACCACCATGCCGGCCACCAGCACCCACAGCGCCCACGGGCCGTCGGCGCCCACCATCAGCAGCATGCCCACGGCCGCCGCGGCCAGGCCCCAGACCATCACCGGGCCGGGCCCGTAGCGCGCCGCCATGCGCGGCGCCAGCACCATCGAGCCGAACACGAAGCCGCCGGCCCAGGGCACGGTGGCCCAGCCGGCCTGCAGCGGCGTGAGCATCAGCACCATCTGCAGGTACTGCGCGATGAAGATGTAGACGCCGAACATGGCCAGGCACGACAGGGCGTAGGCCACGATGGCGGTGCGGAAGGTGGGGATGGCGAACAGCCGCAGTTCCAGCAGCGGGTAGTCGATCACCCGCTGGCGCCGCACGAACACCCAGCCCACCGCCAGGCCGGCCACGAGCAACGCCAGCCGCGCCGCGCTCGGCCCGGCTTCGGCCATGGCCTTGATGGCGTAGATGGTGCCGAGCACGGCCGCCAGCGAGAGCAGCACGCTGGCCGCGTCAAGGCGGCCGGCGTTCTCGTCGCGGTACTCGGGCAGCAGGCGCGGCCCCAGCACCAGCAGCAGCACCATCACCGGCACCGCGGGCAGGAACACGGAGCCCCACCAGAAATGCTCCAGCAGCCAGCCGCCCACCAGAGGGCCGATGGCGCTGCCGACCGAAAACGCGGTGATCCACACGCCGATGGCGAACTGGCGCTGCGTCTCGTCGTGGAACATGTTGCGGATCAGCGAAAGCGTGGACGGCGCCAGCGTGGCGCCCGCAATGCCCAGCAGCGCGCGCAGCACGATCAGCTCAGCCGGCGTGCGCGCGAACGCGGCCAGCACCGAGGCCGCGGCGAAGAACGCCGCGCCGATCAGCAGCAGCCGGCGGCGCCCGATGCGGTCGCCCAGCGTGCCCATGGTGATGAGGAAGCCGGCGACCAGAAAGCCATAGATGTCGATGATCCACAGCAGTTGCGAGGCACTGGGCGCCAGCGCGCGGCTGAGCGCCGGCACCGCAAGGTTGAGCACCGTCAGGTCCATGGCATAGACCAGACAGGGCAGGGCGATGACGGCCAGCCCCCACCATTCGCGGGGGGTGGCTTTGGAGTGTGTGGTCATTCGATGTTCAGAAGGCTGCCGACCGACTGCTCCAGCAGCTCGACCAGCTCGGGGTCCATGTACTTGTACTCATCGGGGATGTCGAGCACGTGAACGGGCTTGTCAGCCAGAAGGTCACCGAAGTCCGCGACGAGCCGCGACTTGTGCTTGTGCTCCATCACGATCACCACGTCGGCCCACTCGACGTCGGTGTCCGAGACCGTGTGGCGCGCACTGGGGCTGGTGCCGCCCGAGCGCACATTCAGCTGCGGATGCCGCCGCCAGACCTGCTCGGCCGTGGGGCTGCGCCACTGGTTGCGGCTGCAGACGAAGAGGACGTTCTGTTGTTTCCTTTGCATCGACGAGAGTGTCGCCAAAAGGCATCAGCTGCGTCCGATCCGCTTGCGCGCTTCGTCGCAGGACCGCTACAGTTCGCCCCTCGCTTCGCGCAGCCATCGTCGTCGATGCACCGCGCGCGCAAGCGCCCACCCCCTCAACCACTCACCAGGAGAAACACATGCAAAACAACATGACCTCCCTGTGGGCTGGGTCAGCGGTGGCGGGGCTGTCGGTCTAAGACGCCTCCCTCTCTCTGTTCCGCGCCCATGGCTGGCCGGCAACGCGTTGGCGTTGCGCGGTGGGTTGTGGTGCGCGCGTCTGTCCCGGTCCGGTTTCAACGTTCTTTGAATCTGGATTTTTCATGGGCAACTTTGTCAGAACCCTGTCGGACCGCGCCTGCGTGGTCGCGTCCGACACGACGTGGATGGAAGACGCTGCCGTTGCGCAGCTGGTCACCACGTCACAACTCGAAGGCATGCGGCGCGTCGCCGGCATGCCCGACCTTCACCCCGGTCGCGGCTATCCGGTCGGCGCGGCTTTCTTCTCGGTGGGGCGCTTCTATCCCGCGCTGGTCGGCAACGACATCGGCTGCGGCATGGCGCTGTGGCAGACCGATCTGAAGGCGGCTTCGGTCAGCCTCGACAAGCTGGACCGCCGCGTGGGCAACATCGACGGCGCGATGGAAGACGAGGCCTTGCGCATGCAGGCGATGACGGTGCACGGTGTGGCGCCCGGCGCGCACGATGCGTCGCTGGGCACCATCGGCGGCGGCAACCACTTCGCGGAGTTCCAGCAGGTGGACACGGTGTTCGACGCGGACGCACTGTCCGCGCTGGGCATCGATGCGAAACGTCTGCTGCTGCTGGTGCACACCGGTTCGCGCGGTCTGGGCGAGCGCGTGCTGCGCAGCCATGTGGACACCTTCGGGCACCGCGGGCTGGTCGACGGCACGCCCGAAGCCGAGGCCTACCTCGCGCAGCACGGCGCGGCCTTGCGCTACGCGCTGTGCAACCGCGAACTGGTCGCGCAGCGCTTGCTGGCGAATGTGCGAGCCGATGGGCAGCGGGTGCTCGACGTGCACCACAACTTCGTGGCGCCCGCGCAGATGCTCGGCGCGACGGGCTGGCTGCACCGCAAGGGCGCGACGCCGTCGGACCAGGGGCCGGTGCTGATCCCCGGTTCGCGCGGCGATCACAGCTACCTGGTGCAGCCGCTGGCCATCAGCGACGACACGCTGCACTCGCTCGCGCACGGGGCCGGCCGCAAGTGGATCCGCTCGGCCTGCAAGGACCGGCTGTTCAAGCTGATGACGCCCACGCAGATGGGCCGCACGGTGCTGGGCAGCCGCGTGATCTGCAACGACCGGCAGCTGATCTACGAGGAAGCGCCGCAGGCCTACAAGGCCATCGACAGCGTCGTGCAAGCGCTGGTTGGGGCAGGGCTGGTGGCGCTGATCGCGCGCACGAAGCCGGTGCTGACCTACAAGACGCGAGGGGAGTGCTGCGAATGAAGCTGCTGCAATTGACGGCCAACACCGGGCCGGAGGAATGCTGCCTGGCGGTGCGCAAGGCGCTGGCGCAGCTGCTGCGCGAGTGCGAGGCGGCGGGTTTGCGGGTGGAACAGCTGGAGCAGGTGGACAGCGAGGTGCGAGGCAACCTGCGCTCGGTGCTGCTGGCGCTTGAGGGCGAGGGCGCCGGGCGCGTGGCGAGTCGCTGGAGCGGCAGCCTGCTGTGGGTCTGCCCCAGCCCGTACCGACCCCGGCATGGTCGCAAGAACTGGTTCATCGGCGGCGCGGTGTTCGACACGGGTGAAGCGGGCGACGGGTCTGACGAACTCGACGACCGCGACATCCGCTTTGAGGCGGTGCGCGCCAGCGGGCCCGGCGGTCAGCACGTCAACAAGACCGACTCGGCCGTGCGCGCAACGCATCTGCCCAGTGGCCTGAGCGTGAAGGTGCAGACCGAGCGCAGCCAGCACGCCAACAAGCGTCTGGCGCGGGCGCTGCTGGCGCACAAGCTGACTGCGCTGGCAGACGCGGCCGCCAGCGCAGCGCGCGACCAGCGCTGGCGCCAGCACCAGGATGTGGAGCGGGGCAACGCCGTGAGGACGTTCGTCGGGGAGCGCTTTGTGGAACGGCTGGCGGTCCCCTGATCTGGCGTCCGGGTGGTCCCGTGGGGACGCATGTGGCGGGGGTAAATTCCCTCCATGAAAGCCGCCTACCTGTACCTCGGCGCGGCCATCGTCGCCGAGGTGATCGCCACCTCCCTGCTCAAGACATCCCAAGGTTTCACCCGCCTATGGCCCAGCGTGGCCACGGTGATCGGCTACGCGATTTCGTTTTACTGTCTGGCGCAGACGTTGGGCAGCGTGCCGACCGGTGTGGCCTATGCGATCTGGTCGGGCGTGGGCATCGTGCTGATCTCGCTGATCGCGTGGCTGGTGTTCGGCCAGTCGCTGGATGGGCCCGCCCTGCTGGGCATGGGGCTGATCGTCGCGGGTGTGCTGGTGATCAACCTGTTCTCGAAGTCGGTGGCGCACTGATCGCTGGCGGCGCTAGCGCTGTGTCAGCAGCCTGGCGAGGCTGTCGGGCAGTCCCTGATGGGGCTTGCTGGGGGGCGGTGCGAAGCTGCCCTGGGTCGCCTTACCCGGTTGCAGTGCGACCAGCGACTCCGCGTGCCGCACGGCGCTCGACACGCCATCGACCACCGGCACCGGGAGCCGACCCCTGAGGCTGCGGGCGAGGCCCGCGAGGGGTGCGCCGGCCAGGATGATCACGTCGGCGCCGTCGTCGGCCACGCAGCGTTCCGCCAGCGCCACCAGCCGTTCGCCCTGGTCCCCCTGGACATGGCCGATGTCGGCGAGGGGTTCGTCCAGGCCGCGGATGCTGGCCAGGCGACCCAGCAGTCCGGCGTGCTCGACCGTCTCCCGGTACCAGGCGCGGATGCGCTGCGAGATCGCGACGATGGAAAAGCGCTGGCCGAGCAGGCAGGCGCTGGCCATGGCGGCCTCGCTGAGCCCGGTGACCGGGCAGGGCAGGGCTTCGCGCAGACCGGGCAGGCCCGGGTCGCCGAAGGCCGCCACGATCACCGCGTCAAAGCGCGCGTGGTGCTCGGCCGCCAGCTGCGCCGCGGCGTAGGCGCCGATGAGGGCCTCGAAGCGGGTCTCGATGTAGGCGACGCCGAACGGCGCCGTCATGACATCGATCTCGGTGTCCGGCGCAGCGGTGCGGCGGGCTTCCGCGCCGATCAGGGCCGAGACGCTGTCGGAAATGTTGGGGTTGATCAGCAGCAGTTTCATGGGCATCAGCTCCTTCGGGGCGGGCGCAGGGTGGGTCGCCCGCAGGCCAGAAATCGGCCCCGCCCCTGCCGGGGATGAAAGGCCCGGCCGTCCCAGACCACCTCACCGGCGGCGAGCGTGAGGGCCGGCCAGGCGCGCAGGGTCATGCCGGCGTAGGGCGTGTAGTCGACCGCGTGATGCAGGTCGTCGTTGCGCAGCACGAACTCGCGTTCTTCCCAGATCACGAGGTCGGCATCCGCGCCGATGGCGATCGTGCCCTTGCGCGGGTGCAGACCGTAGGCCTTGGCCGGGTTCGTGGCGGTGAGCTCGACGAACTTCTCCAGCGTGATGCGGCCGCTCAGCACGCCTTCGGAATACAGCAGCGGCAGGCGGGTCTCGATGCCCGGGATGCCGTTGGGGATGTGCCGGAAGGCCACTTCCTCACCGCCGGGCTTCTTGCCTTCCGGTGCGTCGTAGTTGAACGGCGCGTGGTCCGAGGACAGCAGCGTGAACAGACCGTCTGACAGACCGTCCCAGATGACCTCCTGGTTGGCCTTGTCTCTGGGGGGCGGGCTGCAGACACAGCGTGCGCCCTGGTAGCTGTCGTCGACGCCCAGGTCTGCTGCCGTGAGGAAGAGGTACTGAGGGCAGGTCTCCGCGAAGACCTGCAGCCCGTGGCCGCGGGCCCAGCGGATCTGTTCGACGGCCTCTCGGCCCGAGACGTGCACGATCAGGATAGGGACGTCCACCAGCTGGCCCAGCGCAATCGCACGGTGCGTCGCCTCGCGCTCCACCAGCATGGGTCGCGCGTGCGCATGAAAGCGCGGCGCCGTGCGCCCGGCCGCCTCCAGGCGCTTCGTGAGCCATTCGATGCAGTCGGCGTTTTCGGCGTGGATCATCGCCATCGCCCCGTGTTCGCGCGCGACCGACAGCACGTCGAGGATCTGGCCGTCATCGAGCTTGAGGTCGTCGTAGGTCATGTAGATCTTGAACGAGGTGTAGCCCTGCGCGATCAGCGCGGGCAGTTCTTCGTTCAGCACGTGCGGCGTCGGGTCGCTGACGATCAGGTGGAACGCGTAGTCGACGTGGGCTTTGCCGTGGGCACGGCGGTGGTAGTCCTCGACGGCGGCGCGCAGCGACTGACCCTTTTCCTGGGCCGCGAACGGGATCACGGTGGTGGTGCCACCGCAGGCCGCGGCACGCGTGCCGGTGTCAAAGTCGTCGGCCATGCGCACCGGCGGGGCCATCGGCTGGTCCAGGTGGCAATGCGCATCGACACCGCCGGGCGTGACCACGCGGCCGGCGGCGTCGATCTCGCGCTCGGCTTTGGGTAGCGACTGGGCCAGGGCGACGATGCGCCCGCCAGCGATACCGATGTCGGCATCGAAGACATCGGAGGCGGTGGCCACGCGGGCGTTGCGGACGACCAGGTCGATGGGCGCGTTCATGCGAGTTCTCCAAACAGCCGGCCCCAGCCGGCGATGCGGCCTGTGTCGGCGCCGACGAGTTGCAGCGACTTCCACACCACCGTGGCGATGCTGTCGTGAATCGGAATGCCCGTCTCGGTCTCCAGTTCGGCCACGAGCGGGGCGCCGCGCAGGTTGGTGCACAGGATGGTGATGGCATCGGGCTGCGCGCGGGCCACATCGCGCACCATGGCGCGCAGGGTGTCTGCATCCACCTCGCTGAAGCGGAAGTTGTCGCGCAGGCCAAGGTGCCGTTCGGCCACCACCTCGATGCCGAGACGGGCGTAGTTGGCCACGATCCTGGCCTGCACGTCGTCCAGGTAGGGCGTCACCAGGCCCAGGCGGCGCACGCCGGTGCGCAGCAGGATCTCGTTGAGCGCCAGCACCGAGGTGCACGCCGGAATGCCCGTGGCCTCGGTGATGCGTTGGCACAGGCGCTGGTCGGTGTCGAACCCTCGCCAGCTCGCGGCCGTGCCGCTCCAGCCGATGACGCCGACCCGGGCGTGGGACAGCAGCTCGGCCGCACCCAGGATCTCGCCGTCGTCGAACTGGCCCAGCGCCTGTTGCGTCAGCGCGATCTCGGTCACTTTGAAGCGGCCAAAGTGCGCGCTCGCCTCCGGAATGCCCGCCAGCATGGCCGTGGTCACGGGCTCCAGCGTGGTGTTGGACGAGGGCGTGAGCATGCCCAGCAGCAGGCGGTCGGTCATGGCGTCTTTCCCACTCATGGGCCGAAGAACAGCTCGGGCAGCCAGAGCGCGATCTGCGGGAAGTGGATCAGGATGGCGGTCATGGCAAACATCGACAGCAGGAACGGCAGCGTGCCCTGGAAGACCTCATTGATCGTGCCCTCGCGGCGCACGCCCTGGATGACGTACAGCGTCATGCCCACCGGCGGGCTGAGCAGCGAGATCTCGCACATCAGCACCATGAAGACGCCGAAGAACACCGGGTCGATGCCCGCCGCCACCACGAAGGGGAAGATGATGGGCACCGTGCCCACCAGCATCGGCAGGGTCTCGAAGAAGATGCCAAGCACCAGGTAGAAGGCCGCCAGCACCCACAGCAGCACCACCGGCGAGGCCTCGATCGACTTGACCACTTCGGCCAGCGACTGGGTGACGCCGAGCAGGCCCAGCACGAAGTTCAGGTAGAACGCAGCCGCGAGGATCAGCAGGCTCATGGCCGTGAGCCGTGTGGTCGCACGGAACGATTCGTGCAGCATCTGGACATTGAGCCTGCGATAGGCTGCCGCGACGATCAGCGAGCACACGACACCCAGGGCCGCGCTCTCCGACACGGTGGCCCAGCCGGTGTAGATGCTGCCCATCACGACCACGAACACGAACAGCGGGGCGAGCAGGTGCAGCAGCCTGCCGAGCTTTTCACGCAGGGGTGCGTCGGGTTCCCGGTGGCCGGCCAGGCCTGGGCGGGCGATGGCGATCGCCAGGATGGTCAGCATGAACAGCGCGGTCATGATCGCACCCGGCAGCAGTCCGGCGGCGTACAGCCGGCCGGCCGAGGTGTTGGTCATCGCGCCGTACACCAGGAAGGCGATGCCCGGAGGGATCAGATTGCCCAGGCTGGCGCCGGCCGCGATCGATCCCAGCACGAGCCGCTGGTCGTAGCCGCGGTGCTTGAACGTGGGCAGCGCGATGGTCGAGATCGTCGCGGCCGTGGCCACCGACGAGCCGGAGACGGCGGAGAACAGCGCCGAGGAGCCGATGTTGGTGTGCAGCAGGCCGCCCGGCAGCGGGTTGAGCCAGTCCGCCAGCGAGTGGTACATGCGGTCGGTGGCGCCACCGCGCACCAGGATCTCGCCGAGCAGGATGTACAGCGGGATCGACAGCAGTACGTAGTCCTCGGTGGCGGCCCACAGCTGGTTGCCGAAGGCGAACACCACCGGTGTGCCGAGGTAGCTGACCGCACCCAGCATGGCGACGGCCGCCATCACCGTGGCCACGTGCAGGCCCATGAACATGAGCAGCAGCATGAGGCCGAAGCCCAGACCGATTTCGAGGGGGCCGATCATCGCTGCCCTCCCTCCGGCGCTGCATCGGAAATCCGGATGCCGCCGGTTTCGCTTTCGATTTCCTCTTCCAGCGTGGGTGGACCGTAGACGCGGTTCAGGCGCTCCCGGTCCTTCACCAGCAGCAGGCAGGCGTGCACGGCCATGGCGGTTGCGGTCAGCGAGAACAGCAGGTAGCCGAAGAACCACAGCGACTGCGGGATCCACATCGGGGTTTGCAGCGGCGATGTGGAGTGGCTGTCGAACTCGATGCTTTCGGCCAGCACGTTGAAGGCGCGGTAGCTGGCGAACACGGCCACCGCGGCCAGGGTCACCATGGCCAGGGCGTTCAGTGCCGCCCGGGGGCCGGTGGGCAGGCGCCCGAGCAGGAAATCCACCCGGGTGTGGCCACGCGCCAGCAGGGTGAACGAGAAGCCCAGCGCGCTGGTGACGGCCAGGGTGTAGCCGCCAATCTCGTCCACCCCCTGAAGGCTGAAGTTGAACAGCTTGCGGGAGACCATCTCGACGCAGGTGCCCAGGGCGATCAGCAACAGCCACCAGCCCGAGGCCAGGGTGAAGAGGTCGGCCGTCCGCGCAAGGATGCGGAACGGCGCATGCTCGTGAGTCATGGCCTCACTCGATCCGCAGGCCGCGCGCCTTGCCGACGGTGCTGTTCCAGGTGTCGCTGCACTGCGGGTCGATCCTGTTGCACGAGGCCTTCCAGATCGGCAGCACCACCTTGGTGACCGCGTCCTTGACCTTCTTCTCGTCGGCCGGCGTCACCGGCACCAGGGTCATCTTGAAGCGCGTGCCGTCCTTGCAGGGTTCCTTGCCCACGTTGCAGTTCATGGCGTCACCGTTGGCGCGTTCGGCCAGGGACCACATCTCGTCTTCCATCTTCTTGAACTGGGCCAGCAGGCTCTTCTGGGCCGCCGGCGAGAACTTGTTCCAGTAGTCCAGGTTCATGAAATGGCCCTGCACCGAACCGGAGACCGACAGCGGGAGGAAATGCGTGGTGACCTCGGGCCATTTGCCCGAGTTGCCCGAGGTGGGTGAGGTCACGCCGCAGTCGGCCACACCCCGCTGCAGCGACGGGTACACCTCGGAGAACTGCATCGTCACCGGCGTGGCACCGAAGCTCTGGATCAGGGCCGCCATCGATGGCGTGAAGCTGCGCACCTTCAGACCCTTGAGGTCGTCAACGCTCTTGACGGGCTTGTTGCAATAGAACACCTGCGGGCCGAAGGGCCACAGGGTCATCACCTTGGCGTTGAAGCGCTTCTGCAGCCGCTCGTCGAACGCGCTCCGGTAGGCGTCGACCGCCTTGCGCAGGTCGGCCATGTTGGTGGAGACGCCGATCAGGTCGATGCCTTCGAAGAAGGGGTCGTCTCGCGAGGCCATGCCGATCTGCACGCTCATCACGTCAAAGGTGCCGGAGCGCAGCAGGCGCAGCGCGTCGGCGGCTTGCACGCCCAGCACGTCCATGGGGTTGTAGTTGACGTTCATCGTGGTGCCCAGCAGCTTGGGCAGCGCCACGAAGAATGGGCGTTCGATGGCGTCCACATGGTTCTTGTTGGACGAGAAGTTGCCCGCCACCCGCATGGACGTGGGGTCGTCCGCGTGCGCGAGAGGCGCCGCGAACAGGAGCGCCAGCGAAGCGGCGAGGGTGGCAACGTGGAGTCGGATCGTCATGGGAGTTCTCCTGGGTGTGGATTGAGAGGGTTCAGATGAGCGAACGGCGCAGGCCCACGTCGACGGTCGCGGCGCGGTCGAGCATGGCGCGGTAGTAGGGTTCCAGGCGCTGGGCGGCGCGCACGGCGTCGGCGCGCTGGTCGGCGTAGCCGGTCATCAGCGCCCGCATCTCGCGGCGCAGCGCCGCTTCGTCCAGGGTGGTGATGCGGCCCTCCTCGAAGACCACGCGGCCGGCAACGATGGTGGTGCGCACCGAAGCGCCATCCTCGCAATGCACCAGCTGGCGCTGCAGATCGTTCAGGGGCGTGAAGGCCGAGGTGTCGAGGTCGAGCAGGATCAGGTCGGCCTCGGCGTTCTCCACGAGCTGGCCCAGACGCCCCTCGGCCCTCAGCGCGCTGGCGCCGCCCCGTGTCATGGACCAGAGCACCTCGGCCGGTTCCGGCCAGGTGCGGTAGTCGGCGGACGACAGCGTGTGCAGCATGGCCGCGGTCTTGCCGACCTGCCAGGGGTTGATGGCGTCGTCGGTGTTCATCTCGTCGGTGCCCAGGCAGATGGGCACCCCGGCGTTGCGCAGGGCCCGCCACGGCATCACGCCGCTGCCCAGGCGCAGGTTGCACACCGGGTTGTGCGCGACGGTGCAGCCGCTGTCGGCCAACAGGGCGATGTCGGCCTCGTCGACCCAGATGGCGTGGATGACCATCATGCGTTCGTCGAGGTGGCCCAGGTCGTGCACATGGCGCAGCAGCGACTTGCCGTACTTCACCTGCCCCAGCACGCGTTGCAGGCGGGTTTCGAGGATGTGGATGTTGAACGGCAGGTCGTGCGCCTTCGACAGCGCCGACAGGCTGGCGAAGTAGTCGTCGGTCACGCGCTGCGGGGCCGAACAGGACACGGCCGCGGCCAGCCGGCCCTGCGCGGCGCCGTGCCAGCGGGAAATCAGGTGCTCGTACAGGGCCATCAGCTCGGCCGTGCTCTGGCGGGGAGCGGCGTCCATCGCACGCTTCTCGGCGGCCGGCAGCAGCTCGGCCAGATAGGGGTACTTCTCGTACTCGACCACGTTGGGCTGGTCGATCGCCACGGTGGCGCGGATGCCCGCATCCGCGTAGGCCTGCAGGATCGCGTCGATGCCTTCGGCGCTGGCCACCGGCACGTGGTAGGCGTCGTCGTGCACCGCGGTGACCCCTCGGCGCAGCATTTCCAGGGCGCCGACCATCGTGCGCACATAGGCCAGGCGCGAAGCGTCGCCGCCGGCCGCCAGCGGTGGCACCTCGTGCAGCATGAACACTTCGAGGGGGTAGCCCGGCAGCACGCCCTTCATCAGGTTGCCCGGCGAGTGAAAGTGGGCGTTGATCAGGCCGGGCATGGCGAGCTGGCCGCGGGCGTCGATGGTGCGCGCGCCGGCGGGCACGCCCTGCGCCGCGGCGCCCGGCCCGATGGCGACGATGCGGCCACCGTCGATCACGATGTCGGCGTCGGGCCAGTCGTGCCCCGCGTCGTCCAGGGCCAGCACCCGGGCGTGGCGGATGCACAGGGGCGGTGACACGGCGGCGCTCATCGACCGAACACCTGTCCCCAGTCGCGGGCCGCCCGGGTGTCGATGCCGAGCAGGCGCAGTGCCCCCCAGACGCCCATGGTCACCGTGTCGTAGATCGGCACGCCGAGCTCTTCCTCCAGCTCGGCGACGATCGGTGCGGCGGGAAAGTTGGTGCAGAAGCAGACGATGGCCTGAGGTTTCGAGGCGGCCAGTTCGCGCAACATGGCGGCAATGGTGTCGAGCGGGATCTGGCTGAAGGAGTAGTTGTCCGACAGACCGGCGTTGAGGGCGGCCGTGCAGCCGTATCCCTCTTTCGCGAAGCTGCGGACGATGCGGTCGCGGTAGCTGTCGACGTAGGGGCAGGCCAGTGCGAAGCGGGTGATGCCGTCCTCGCGGAAGACGGTGTCGATCGCCAGGGTCGATGTGGTGGACGCTGCCCCGGTGACCGCCTCGATGCGGGCGACCAGTTCGTGATCGAGCCGGAAGTCCAGGCTGCCCCCCTTGCTGCCGTTCCAGGCCACCACGTCGAGCCGGGCATCGCCCAGCACGCGGGCGGTTGCCAGCATGTCGTCGAAGTCGTAGGTCAGCGGAAACGGGTCGACAGCACCCACCACCGAGGTGCGCGAGAAGTGCGGCGAGACCTCGGGGAAATGGCGCAGGATGCCCAGCGTGACCCGTTCGACCACGGTGTTGGCCGAGGGCGTGACCCAGCCGACGAAGTGCCGCGGGGCCTCGAACAGGGCGCGGGGGGAAATGGCGGCCGACATGGTCAGTACCCCATCAGGCGCGGCAGCCACAGCACGATGCCGGGGAACAGCGCGCACAGCAGCAGGAGGCCATACATCAGCGCGACGAAAGGCCACACGTGCCGGACCAGTTCGCCCAGCTTGACGCCGCTGATGCCGCACAGCACGAACAGCACCACCCCCACCGGCGGCGTGAGCATGCCGATGACGAGGTTGAACACGAACAGGAAACCGAAATGCAGCGGATCGATGCCGTAGAGCAGGGCGATCGGGTGCAGCAGCGGCACGAGCATGATGTACGCCGCATTCGATTCGAGGAAGCAGCCGACCACGAACAGCGACAGGGTCACCAGCAACAGGAACACCAGCGGGTCCGACGTCAGGCCGCGCAGCAGGGCGGTCAACTGGGCCGGCAGCTGGTCCACCGTCAGCATGTAGGTGACCACCGATGCGAAAGCGATCATGGCGCCCACCACGGCGGACGTGATGGCGGTGCGGACCATGGCTTCGGGCAGGTCGGCCAGGGTCAGCCGCTTGGTGACGAAGAAGCCGATCAGCAGCGCATAGACCACCGCGACGGCCGAGCCCTCGGTGGCGGTGAACGCGCCGCCCACGATGCCCCCGATCACGATGATGGGCATCAGGAAGATGATCCAGGAGCGCTTGAGCTCATGGCCGACGCGCGACCACGAGAAGGCCTCGCCGGTCAGCGGATAGTTGCGCTTCCTGGCGATGTACCAGACAAGGAACATTATCGAAGCCACCAGGATCACGCCCGGCACCACGCCGGCCATGAACAGGCCGCCCACGGACACCGTGGGGCCGGCCATGAAGGCGTACACGATCATGGCGCCCGACGGCGGGATGATGGGCCCCAGGTTGGCCGCGGCCGCCACGACGGCCGACGAGAAGCCGACGCCATACACCTTGCGCAGCGACGGGATCATGGTGCTGCCGAGCGCGCTGGCGTCGGCCACCGCGGCGCCGGACACGGTGGACAGTCCCATGCCCGCCAGCACCGTGACGTGGGCCAGGCCGCCGCGGACGCGGCCGATCACGGCATTGGCCAGATCGATCAGCCGCTCCATGATGCCGGCCTTCATCATCAGCTCGCCGGCCAGGATGAAGAACGGAATGGTCATCAGCGGGAACGCGTTGACCGCGTTCATCATGCGCGACGGCAGCAGGTTGAAATCGACATCGCTGTAGGCCAGGCCGGCCACCGATGCGATGCCGAGCGAGAACGCCAGCGGCATGCCGAGCGCGGCGATGCCGAGGAAGACGAAGATGATCAGCAGGCTCATTCGGTGGCCGCCGTTTCTGTGTTTTTGGGTTTGCCGGTGAGGGCAATCCAGATCAGGTGCAAGGCCGAATGGGCGCACCCCACGCCCACGGCCACCAGAAACCAGCCCGCGCTGGCGTCCATCGAGATCATCAGTTCGTCCCACTGGTCCAGGGCCATGAGGGCGGACTGCCAGGCCACCAGCACCATCATGGCGGCGGCGGCGAGGGCCATGGCGCGCAGCAGCGCGTCCTGCACCACATCGGGCAGGCGGGCGGTCAGCAGCTCGATGCCGATGTGTGAACCGATGCGGATGCCCAGGGGGATGCCCAGGAAGATCGACCACACGAAAGTCAGGCGGGCGAGCTCGTCGGCAAAGCCGATCGAGCTGTTGAGGCCATAGCGCAGCACCACCTGCAACGACACGACGGCGACCATGGCACCCAGCAGCGCGACGATCAACCAGCCCGCCAGCGTGTCCAGGGTGTGAAGGGTCAGCGCCATGGGCCGCAGGCGACCCTGGTGCTGCTGCAGGTTCGGAGGGAGCAGGCGGCTCATGTCGTCACCGGCGGGGCGTCACTGACCCGAGGCCTTTTTCACTTCGGCGAGCACCTGGTCCACCAGCTCGGCGCCCACGCGCTTCTTGATGTCGTCCACGACGCCCGCGGTGGCGCGGCGCATGGCTTCGCGCTCGGAGGCCGGAATGGCGTCGTACTGCATGCCCTTCTTCTGCAGTTCCGCCAGCGCGGCGACGTCGGCTTTCGCGGCGGCGTCACGCTGCCAGGCCACCGCCTTGTCCATCGCGGTCCGGATCACCTTCTGGTGCTCGGGGGGCAGGGCCTGGAACTTCTTCCGGTTGGCAACCACGGCGATGAAGTCGAAGAAGTGGGCGGTGTTGGATACGTACTTCTGCACCTCGAAGAAGCGGCTGTCGTAGATCAGGTTGTACGGGTTCTCGTGGCCGTCGATGACCTTCTGCTCCATGGCCGAGTACACCTCCTTGATGTCCATGGACAGCGCGTTGGCGCCGAGCGCGCGGAAGGTGGCCAGGTGCGTCTCATTGGGTTGCAGGCGGATCTTCAGACCTTTGAGGTCGGCGATGGTCTTGATCGGACGCACGCTGTTGGTGACCTGGCGCGAGCCGAGCTCCATGAAGCCGAGCGCGATGAAACCCTTGTCCTCGAGCTTCTTGTCGATCAGTTCGCCGATCGGGCCGTCCATCACCTTGTAGGCGACTTCACGGTTGGGGAACAGGAAGGGCAGGCTCACCGCCTCCAGTTCGGGCACGGTGCGGGAGAGAAAGGCCATCCCGACCCAGGTCCCCATGATCGTGCCGGCGCGCGTCTGCGTGACGTTCTCCTGGGCGCCACCCAGCTGCATGTTCGGGAAGGTCTCGACGATCACCTTGCCGCCGGTGCCGGCCTCGACGTCCTTTTTGAACTGTTCGATGGCGATGGACGACGAGTGTTTGTCACTGAAATTGCCGGCAATGCGGATGCGTTCCTGTGCCCAGGCGGCCGAGACGACGGTGAGCGAGAGGGCGAAGGTGAGGCCGAGGCGGCCGATCCAGGAAGGGGTCATGAGGAAAGCTCCTGTGGGTTCGGGATAATGGGATCGCGAGCGCATCAAGTTGGATGCAAAACAACAAGATATTGCATACAAAAACAACTCGCTCATAAGTCCTTCGGCATCGAATTGGTGCGCAACAAGGGCTCCCTTCTTCGTGTTTGCAAGAAGCGGGCCAAAAGGTTTGCATGCAATGCTGAACTTGGCTTTCCTCTATGTATTTATGTGGGATTTCACCGAATCATTCTTGCTTTGGCAGAACACAAGCGATTAAACTGGCGCACATATTGGATACAAAATGGAAGAAACAAGCATACAAAAGAAGCGTGGAAGACCCTCCATCAGTCAGATGAAGAAGGAGCTCAGCGTCGACGCGATTCATCAGCGCGTGGTGCTGGCGATCGTCGAGCACCGGCTGCCGCCGGGCACCAAGCTGGGAGAGGAGAAGCTGGCCAAGGTGTTCGGCGTCAGCCGGACCATGATCCGGCAGGTCATCGAGCGGCTGGCGCACGACAGCATCGTGACGGTGCAGCCCAACCGGGGTGCATACGTGAGCAGCCCATCGGTGGAGGAGGCGAGGGAAGTGTTCGCGGCGCGACGCCTGATCGAGCCGGATCTGATCCGCCGCGCCGTGGCGACCGCCACGCCGGCCGACATCCGTCGCCTGAGAGATCACGTGGGTCTGGAGCACGCTGCCCGGGCCGCCAACGAGAAGCGCGCCATCATTCGCCTCTCAGGCGAGTTCCACCAGATCATTGCCGACATTGCCGGCAACCGCTTTCTTGCACGCACCATGCGCGAGCTGGAGACGCTGACCTGCCTGGTCATCATCCTCTACGACGCGCCGAACGTCCCGGCCTGCCCATACCACGAGCACAGCGACCTGGTCGATGCCATCGAGGCGCGCGATGCGGACAAGGCCGCGCATCTGATGGTCGACCACCTGGGGCATGTGGAAGCCTCACTCGATTTCGGGCGCGACGATGACGGCGAAGTCGATTTCGAGGCGGTTTTCGCCGCGAACTGAGCCCCGGGAGCCTCCCATGCGCTTGCTGGTCATCAATGCCAACACGTCGGACATCGTCACTGAGAAGGTGGCCGCGCAAGCGCGGCGCAGCGCTTCACCGGGCACCGAGATCGTGCCGGTCACGGGCACCTTTGGTGCGCGGGTGATCGCCACCCGCGCCGAACTGGCGATGGGCGAGCACTCGACCATCGTGCTCGCCGCGCGGCACGCCGAGGGCTGCGACGCCGTGGTGGTGGCCGTTTCCTACGACACGGGTGTCCGGGCCGCGCGCGAACTGTTGCCGGTGCCTGTGGTCGGCATGACGGAGGCGGCCCTGCACACCGCCTGCATGCTGGGCGGGCGCATGGGCATCATCCTGTTCGGTCGTCGTGTCCTGCCGCTGTACCAGGAGCTGGTGGCGTCGTACGGCCTGTCCAGCCGGATCGCAGGTTGGCGGGCGCTCGAAAGCACGGCCGCCTACGGTCGGGGCACCCACGACGAACTCGACCGCGAGATCGAGCGCACGGCCTGTGACCTGGTCGAACGCGATGGTGCGGAAGTGGTCGTGCTCACCGGCGCCGTGATGGCGGGTGTCCCTGCGCGCGTGCAAGGGGCGGTGCCCGTGCCGGTGGTCGATTGCATCGACGCCGCCGTGCGCCAGGCCGAGTTGCTGGCGCAGCTGAAGCTGCCCAAGCCGACGGCGGGCAGCTATGCCTTGCCACCACCGCGCGAACTGGTGGATGTGGACCACGCGATCGCGGCACGCCTCGGTCGAGGCGCCTGAATACCCCCTTCACGGAGATCCCGATGTTGCGCAGTCATGGCCGTTTTCCCTATACGCCCATCGTGTCCCGACCGGCGGGGCGGTGGCCAGGTGGCCACGGGCTCGCCGTCTATGTGGCCCTCAACCTGGAGCACTACGCCTTCGGTGAGGGCCTCGTCGAAGACCTCGTGCCCGGCATCCCCGCGCCGGACGTGCTCAACAACAGTTGGCGCGAATATGGAAACCGCGTGGGCGCCTGGCGTCTGCGCGAGTTGCTGCAGCAGTGCGGGCTGCCGGTGACCCTGCTCATCAACAGCGAGCTCTACGCGGTCGCACCCGACCTGGTGGCCGCCTTCCGCACCGACGGCGCCGAGATCGCCTCCCACGGGCGCACGAACTCCGAACACCAGGCGGATCTGGCGGAGGAGGACGAGCGGGCGTTGATCGATCACGTCACCGAGACGATCGCCCGCCACGAGGGGCGGCGGCCGGCCGGCTGGCTGAGTCCCTGGATTGCCGAAACCGAACGCACACCCGACCTGCTGCATGAAGCGGGCTACCGCTATGTGCTGGACTGGTGCATGGACGACCAGCCGGTGTGGCTGCGCACCAGGGGTGGACGGCTCCTGGCGGTGCCGTATCCGCAGGAACTCAACGACAGCGCGGCCATCATCGGGCGACAGATGCACGCCGGGGACTTTGCGGACATGATCGTGGACCAGTTCGACGAGATGCTTGAGCAGGCCGACCGCCATCCGCAGCCGCTGGTCATGGGCATCGCCCTGCACGCGATGATCACTGGGCAGCCCTTCCGCCTGCGCCAGCTCCGGCGCGCACTCGAGCACATCGCCAGGAAGCGGGATGGCTGCTGGCTGACCACGGCCGGCGCCATTGCGGAAGCGGGCTACACCCCCGAATAAGCGCCTGGCGCCAAGGGAGCGCGGCGCTTCAACGGCCCGCGGTCGTCGGATCGCGTCGCACCCGAACGGTGGATGCGCATACGCGGGTCACCAGCTGACTTCGCGGTCCGGCGTGGCGCTGATCTTGTGGATGCTCAGGTCGGCGCCGTCGTACTCCTCTTCCTGGTCCAGCCGAAGGCCCAGGGTGAGCTTGAGCAACCCGTAGACCACCACCCCGCCCAGCAGCGCCCAGGCCACGCCTATGGCAGTTCCCAGCAGTTGCGCACCGAAGCTGACGCCACCCAGGCCGCCCAGCGCCTGTTGGCCGAAGAGTCCGGCGGCGATGCCGCCCCAGGTGCCGCACAGGCCATGCAGCGGCCAGACGCCGAGCACGTCGTCGATCTTCCAGCGGTTCTGGGTCAACGTGAACATGGAGACGAACAGCAAGCCAGCCACCACGCCCACCACCAGTGCGCCCAGCGGGTGCATCAGGTCCGAGCCGGCGCAGACGGCGACCAGGCCGGCCAACGGGCCGTTGTGCACGAAGCCAGGGTCGTTCTTGCCGGCGATCAGCGCGGCCAGCGTGCCGCCGACCATGGCCATCAGCGAGTTGACCGCGACCAGACCCGAGATCTTGTCCAGCGTCTGGGCGCTCATGACGTTGAAGCCGAACCAGCCGACGCACAGGATCCAGGCGCCCAGCGCCAGGAACGGGATGTTCGAGGGCGGGTGGGCCGAGATGCCGCCGTCCTTGCGGTAGCGGTTGGCGCGCGCGCCGAGGAAGATCACCGCGGGCAGGGCGATCCAGCCGCCGACGGCGTGCACCACCACCGAGCCGGCGAAATCGTGGAAGGTCGCACCGGTCGTGGCCTCGATCCAGGCCTGCACGCCGAAGTGGCCGTTCCAGGCGATACCTTCGAAGAAGGGGTAGAAGAAGCCGACGATGACGGCCGTAGCGATCAGTTGCGGCCAGAACTTGGCGCGTTCGGCAATACCGCCGGAAATGATGGCCGGGATGGCGGCGGCAAAGGTCAGCAGGAAGAAGAACTTGACCAGGTCGTAGCCGTTCTTCTGCGCCAGCGTTTCGGCGCCGATGAAGAAGTGCGTGCCGTAGGCGACGCCGTAGCCCACGACGAAGTAGGCGATGGTCGAGACCGAGAAATCGACCAGGATCTTGACCAGGGCGTTGACCTGGTTCTTCTTGCGAACCGTGCCGAGCTCCAGAAAGGCGAAACCGGCGTGCATGGCCAGAACCATGATCCCGCCGAGCAGGATGAACAGGGCATCTGCGCCCTGTTTGAGTGCGTCCATGAAAAATCTCCGTGCAGAAGGCTTGTTTTGGTGCGTGATTGGCGCCAAAACAGGGTCTGCATGGCGAATCGCACCATGTCAAAGCAAAAACTGAGCCAAATGATTGTTGCTGGTGCATTGGGCACCGATGGGGTGCCTGCTTGCATCACGCCGCATGCAGCCAGGCCATTCCGTCGGGGAGCGCGCGCGGACCGAAGACATAGTGAAGCACCCTCCGCCGGCTGCTGCCCAGGGCCTTGGAAGATCGGTGCAGCAGCAAGGGGCGCATCAGGAAGGCATCGCCGGGTGTTGCTGGGCAGGATTGGTCCCCTGCGCGCAGGCGGATGGCCTCGTCCGGTGTGATCACGCCCTGCAGGTGCGAACCGGGAACCACTGAAAGCGCGCCGTCATCGGGGCCGCAGGCGTCCAAGTGCACACGCACTGCGAGAAGCTGTTCGAGGACCTGCACAGGGGGTTGCACATATTGGGTGCCGTCTTTGCGCGACCAGGCCTTCCAGTCTGGATGGTTCGTTTGGCCCACGACTGGAAAGCTGAGGTCCTGGTGCACCGCCACGAGCCAATTGAGGTCGGCCGACTTTTCAAAACAGATGCATTGCAGTGCGACCAGGTCGGGAGTGAGCACCGGCGCCAGCGCTGGGTGGCGGCGCAGACGGGCGGTCAGCTCGGCGCACCACGGCTCGACGAGGCGCTCGCGCTGGCCCGGCTTGCCGCCCCCCGCTTCCAGTTGCGAACCGAGCGCTTGCACTTCGGTGGCCGCCAGGACCGCTTCGACCATGGCACAGCCATGCTGATCAATCTGTTCTCGCAGCATGAGGTGGGCTCCGGGCGCTCAGGTGTTCACCTGGGCACGAAGTCCGATGGTGCGCAGCACCGAAGGCGCAATCAGCGTGTGCATGGGCTTGACCGGCAGCATGTACAGCCGGCCTAGCAGGTTCTTGGTGTGGACCACGGTGGTGACGGTCACGCGCACGGGCTGACCGGTCGGGCGGGCGCAATGCACCGAGACCACCACGTCCAGGTGCTTGTCGCGGTCGCCCAGCAGCACCTCGTCGGGCGTGTTCTCGAACAGGGTGAAGATGCCCACGCGCTCGCCAGGCCGGTAATCCGCGTCGGGGCGGGCGGGGTTGATCTCAGAGAGTTCGCCCAGGTTCTTCAGGCCCACCAGCTGCACCGCACGGTTGCGCAGCGTCATGCAGGCGTCGACCCAGCGCGGCGTGGCCCGGGCCGATTTCAGGAACTGGCCGAGCGCGCTCAGCGACGGGTCGGCGGCATCGATGGCCCATGCATCGTGGAAGTTGGCACCTTCCAGGCGCTGGGCGATGCGGCTGCCCGCAGGCGGGGTAACGGCGGTGGGGGTGTTCATCAAGTTGAATGGGTTTGGTTGGACAAGCTGCCCAGCTTTGTTGTCTCGTTGGCGACAGTGGCTGTGTTTCGATGCAGCGCCCACATCAAGTCGGTACAAGCGCGCGGATGAACGGCTTCCTAGCATGGCCTGGCCGCGTGCCGTCCGTTCCAGACGGACAGGCAGTGGCGCCAACAAGACCAACCAATCCATCAAGGAGACATCATGACCGATCGACCGATCCACCCGCGCCGGCACCTGACATGGCGCGCCGCCTGCCTTCTTTCCCTGGTGACTCTGGGGCTGGCTCAGGCGCAGACCACCGCGCCCACCTCGTCATCGCTCAACGCGACTTCAGGCTACCTCAGCATCTCCAGCGAAAGCGTGTCCCGACTCTCGGCCAGCGGCTTTGGCGGTGGCACGATCTACTACCCGCGCACCGCGGGTCAGTACGGACTGATCGCGATCAGTCCCGGCTTCACGGCCACTCAAAGCAGCGTGGCCTGGATCGGCGAGAAGCTGTCGTCGCATGGGTTTGTGGTGATCGTGATCAACACCAACTCGACACTGGACCAGCCCTCTTCGCGCGCGCGACAGCTGCGGGCGGCGCTCAGCCACGCGCTCAACCGGTCCAGTGCCACGGTGCGGGGGCGCATCGACCCCTCGCGCCAGGCGGTGGCCGGGCATTCCATGGGTGGCGGCGGCTCGCTGATTGCGGCCGAGGACGACCCGACGCTCAAGGCCGCGTTCCCGCTCACGCCCTGGAACACCACCAGCAGCTTCACGCAGGTGCGGGTGCCCACCATGATCTTCGGCGCCGACGGCGACACCGTCGCCGCCGTGACGGTGCACGCCCGGCCGTTCTACACCAGCATCCCGTCGACCACGTCCAAGGCGTATGCTGAGCTGCAGAACGCGACGCACTTTGCACCCAACGTGCGCAACGAGGCCATCGGTCGCTACGGTGTGGCCTGGATGAAGCGTTTCATGGACGGTGACACCCGTTACTCGACCTTCCTGTGCGGCGCGGAGCACAACAGCTACAACACCACGTTGCGTTTTGATCGCTATCAGAGCAACTGCCCGTACTGACTGCCATGGACAAGAAGCGCGTGAATGCCTGCCTCGTGGCCGGCTGTGGCGTGCTGCTGGTGGTGGTGGCGTTCTGGGTCAAGGGTCTTGAAGAGAAGCCCGGATCGGCGCCGCTGGTCACCGGTTCGGCGCCTGCGACGCCGTCCCGGACCGCACCCAGCCTCTGGCTGGATGCTCGTCTGGGCACGGAGCCCGAGCCAGCCCCTTTGCCGGCCCCGGTCGAAGCCTGGATGCCCCCGGTTCAGGCACCGTCAAGCGGCGGTGGCCGGGTGTTCGGGGTCGACCTGGCGGGCAACCTGAAGCTGGACGAGCGCATGCGGGTGGCGATGGAGAACCTCGTGGTGCTGACGCCACCAGAGCGCCTCGCCAACGTTCTTGACGAGCAACTGGCCGGCTTGCCGCCCAAGGCGGCGGCCGCGGCCAGGGACCTCGTTGTTCGTTACCAGGGCTACGAGCAGGCCCAGAAGCTGTCGTCGTCTTCTGCCAAGGCGCCGCTGGTGCCTGAGGAGGGACTGGCCGAACTGGACGAACTCCGGGCCTTGAGAAGCAGCTACTTCGGAGAGGAGGTCGCCCGGCGGCTCTATGGGGAGGAGGAGGCTGTGACACGCAGGCTGCTGGAGCTGATGCGGGATGACCCGGTGCCGGACGCTCCCATGGAGGAAAAAGCTGTGCGGGCGCAGGCACGCTACGATGCGCAGCGCTAGCACGGGGGCGCCTGTTCGCCAGGTGCGCCCTTCTTTTTGTGGGGCGGTCAGATGGCTTCTTCAGATGTTTCGGGCGCCGAGAAAGACCACAGGGCTGGTCGGGCGCAGGGCGCCCGCTGCCGGCTCCTGGGCGACAGCTTCTGTTTCGCCTGCCACAGCCTGGAGAGCCGGGCGTGCCGGCATTCGGTCACCCTGCTGCAGTCGCTGGACGAGCACAGGGGACTGGTGGTGTCCACCGATCAGGGAGAGGTGTCCGGCAAGCTGCTGATGGTGGCGCCCCTGGTCGAGCGCTCGCTCTGGGCGGCCGGCATTCCCTTTCTGCTGATCGATGTCGAGCCCCTGCATTGGGCGTTTCGCCGGTTTGTCCAGGCGGCCGACGCGCGGGTGCGCAGCCTTGACCACCTGGGATTCAACGCGCTGCGATCCGTTGGCACTGCCTTCCTGGCCGACGCGCTTGCGGGTCAGGCGCTGGACAAGGCGATCCGTCGTGCCCTTGGGGAGCTTGTGTCGGCGTTCGCACCCGTGCCTGATCTGGATCCCCGGGTGCGCTGGATGATGGTTGAAATCCAGAGCGACCCGTCGCGCGAGCTGACGGAACTTGCGGCGCAACTCGGACTGTCCGTCGAGCATGCCTCCCGTCTGTTCTCTGCGCAGGCTGGTCTGTCGCTTCGGGTCTATGCCCTGTCGTGCAAGATCCGGCTGGCGGCGCGCCATCTAGGGCGAGGGCACCCGCTCACAGAGGTGGCCCAGATGGCTGGATTTTCCGATTCAGCGCACTTCGCCAAGGTTTGGACGCGCTGCTATGGCGCGTCGCCGTCGGCGTTCTTTCCGCCCACCCGGATGAAGGTCGACCAGACGGCCCTGCCGGGGTGGATCGAACCGCCGGCCTACTGACGGTTCAGCTGCAGCTGACGCTGCCGCAACCGCTCATCGTGGCCGGGCGGACCTTGCTCGGGTCGGCCAGGGTTTCGGTTCGGGAGTCGAAGCCGACTTCCTTCATGTGCAGCGCCAGTCCGGCGTCCATGCTCGCGGCGTGCTGCGGGAACCACTCGACCAGTGCCTCGGCCAGGCGGGTGATGATTTCCTTGTCGTCTTTTTCGTAGTGCTCCACCACGGCGTGCAGCGTCTCCATGATGGTGGCGTGGTGGCTGGCGTGGCAGTTGTCGGGTGCGAAGCCGGTGGCCACCATCCAGCGCTCTTCCTGGGCGAAGTGCTCCTTGGTGTGCTCGACGAACTCAAGGTAGAGCGGCAGCTGCTGGTCTTGGGGCGTGGCCAGCAGCCGGTTGAGCATGTCCACGAACTCTTCGTGGGTGTCGTCCATGCGGCCGTCGCCGGTCTGCAGCTGCGGGGTCCAGTTCAGGCCGGTGGTGGCCTGGGCGGGGGCTTCGGAGGTGGTGGTCGCGTCCATGGGGCGTCACTGTAGCCGCAAACCCCTGCCAGGGCGCTTGACCGGGGTCAAGCCTCGGCGGTGGTGCGGCCCATCATCTGGTCCAGCGCGGCCTGCAGTTCGGGCGCGGCCAGCGCCTGATCGAGTCGGGCCAGGGCGGGGTGGGCCAGGCTGGCGCGCAGGTGGTGGGTGTCGGCAGCGATGTCCAGCGCCGGGTCGTAGCCTTCCAGGCTGTCGAGCTCGCCGAGTGCGAAGCGCTCGCCCAGCCGGGCGCAGAGATAGGCCAGCGCAAAGCGCGGGGCTCGGGCGCGGTCGGTCACCATGAAAGGGGTGACCAGCTGGCGACCGACGCCACGGACCTCATCGATCAGACCCTCCGGCAGGTCCCAGGACTTCATCAGCAAGCTGCCGATTTCGCTGGCGTTCAGACCCAGCAGTTCCTGTTCGGTGCACGCACGCTGCAGCCGATCCTGGTGGTGCCATTGCTCGAGGCGCGAAGCCGGGATGAGGGAGGCCGCCGCGAGCTGCCCCACGAAGCTGAGAACGACCTGGGTCGACAGGTTGCCCATGTCGGGCAGGTTCAGCGCCTTGCCCAGCCGCACGCAGAGTTCGCTGGCAATGGCGCTGGCCTGCCAGATGGCGTCGAAGCAGCGCTGCGCTTCGGCCAGTTTGGGCTTGAAGGCCTCGGCCAGCATGTACTGCAGGCAGAGGCTGCGCACCGTGTTCATGCCCAGAAAGGTCACCGCTTGCCCGATGCCAGTGACCGGCTTTTGCAGGCCGTAGAGGGGTGCATTCACGGTGGACAGCACTTTGGCTGCAATCAGTGGCTCACCCATCACCAGTTCGCTGAGCTCGGCCGAACCGGCCTTGGCCACGAACTCCGGCGACAGCAGCTTCTGCATCGAGCGTGGGGGACGCGGGATGCCTTTGATGGCTTTCAACAGAGCATCCTGACGCGAGGCATCCAGGTTCTGCTCGGTATGCCATTGGTAGGCGCTCAGTTCCGGCGGAACGGGCACTTCTGGCATCAGTGGCGAGTGCGCCGCAACCGAGGGGGCCGCGGCCGGAGTTGCCCGGGTGGGGGGGAGGCTGCGTGCCGCTTTTCTTTGTTCAGATGCCGTCTTTGCTGGTTGCTGACGAAAAAAAGAGAAAAAAGACACAGTGCCCCCCATTCCTGTTGGCAACCCGCACCATTACGGATTGAACTAGGAATGGATCGACCGATTCAGCCCAATCTTGAGCGGTCAATGGGTCAGGCGAAGCGGGCGCGGTGGCGCGCGATCTGCGCCTTCACCTGGGCCGGCGCGGTGCCGCCCAGGGTGTTGCGTGCGTTGAGGCTGCCGCGAAGGCTCAGGCATTCGTACACGTCTTTTTCGATCGAGGCGTTAAAGCCCTGCAGCACGGTCAGCGGCAGCTCGGACAGGTCGCAGTTGTGGCTGGTGGCGGCCTTGACGGCGTGGGCCACGGTTTCGTGTGCGTCGCGGAAGGGCAGGCCCTTTTTCACCAGGTAGTCGGCCAGGTCTGTGGCGGTGGCATAGCCCTTGTTGGCAGCAGCCTCCATGGCCACAGCGTTGACGGTGATGCCGCCCTCTTTCTTCCCGGTGGCAGAGTTCAACTGGCCGCCCACCATCTCGCAGAAGATGCGCAGCGTGTCCTTGAGCGTGTCCACCGTGTCGAACAGCGGCTCCTTGTCTTCCTGGTTGTCCTTGTTGTAGGCCAGGGGCTGGCCTTTCATCAGGGTGATCAGGCCCATCAGGTGGCCGACCACGCGGCCCGTCTTGCCGCGCGCCAGTTCGGGCACGTCGGGGTTTTTCTTTTGCGGCATGATCGACGAGCCGGTGGTGAAGCGGTCGGCGATCTTCACGAAGCCGAAGTTCTGGCTCATCCACAAAATCAGCTCTTCGCTGAAGCGGCTGATGTGCACCATGCAAAGGCTGGCGGCGGCGGTGAATTCGATCGCGAAGTCGCGGTCGCTCACGCCGTCCAGGCTGTTCTGGCACACGCCTTCCATGCCCAAGGTTTTCGCCACGCGCTCGCGGTCCAGCGGGTAGGTGGTGCCGGCCAGCGCGGCGCTGCCCAGCGGCAGGCGGTTGGTGCGGCGGCGCACGTCGGCCATGCGCTCGGCGTCGCGGGCGAACATTTCCACATAGGCCAGCAGGTGGTGGGCAAAGCTCACCGGCTGGGCCACCTGCAGGTGGGTGAAACCGGGCAGGATCACGTCCACGTTCTGTTCGGCCACGTCCACCAGCGCCACCTGCAGCTCCTTGAGCAGGTCGCTGATCAGGTCGATCTCATCGCGCAGCCACAGGCGCACATCGGTGGCCACCTGGTCGTTGCGGCTGCGGCCGGTGTGCAGGCGCTTGCCGGCGTCGCCCACCAGTTGGGTCAGGCGGGCCTCGATGTTCAGGTGCACGTCTTCCAGGTCCAGCTTCCATTCGAAGCTGCCGGCCTCGATCTCGGCGCGGATCTGCGCCATGCCGCGCTGGATGTCGGCCAGGTCGCTGGCCGCGATGATGTTCTGCGCAGCCAGCATTTCGGCGTGGGCCAGGCTGCCGGTGATGTCGGCCAGCCAGAGGCGCTTGTCGAAAAACACGCTGGCGGTGTAGCGCTTGACCAGCTCGCTCATGGGCTCCGAGAATAGGGCGGACCAGGCTTCGGATTTTTTGTCGAGTTGGTTGGTGGACATGGTGGTGCCAGCGGCGAGAGAAAGGATCGGAGGGCGGCGCGTGCGCCTGGAGGAATGGGCCCGGGCGCTGTGGCCCATGCGGTCTGACGGCGACAACCTATAGTGCGAGCCATGCGGGACTCCCGAATTTTATCGAGCTTCCAGGACCTGTCGTCGACCATGGGCACGCTGCCGCTGTCGCAGATGCCCGAGCACCGGCGGGAGGTCGAACTGGTGTACGACACCTGCCAGCTGGGCGTGGTGCTGCGCGTGGTGCTGTTCGTGCAGGCGATTGCCTGGGTGGCGGCGCTGTACGGAGCGCAGAGCGTGGTGGGCTGGCTGGAGACGTTGGCGGTGCTGACAGCGGCCACGCTGCCCTCGGTGCTGATCTGGCTGCTGGTGACCTGCGCGCTCAAGCGCCAGCTGGCGCGCCTGCCCATGCCGGCCCAATGGGCGGCGGGCATCGGCCTGGGCGCCGTGTCGGCGATCTATGGTTGCGGCATGCTGGTCTGGACTGGTCTGGTGTTACCGGCCCCCTGGCTGGCCAGCGCCGCCAGCGGCGCGCTGGTCGCGACCGTGGTCGTGGCGGGCCTGGTCTGGCGTCTGCGGGCCAAGGCCCCGGCCGGCACCACGGCGCGTCTGGCCGAACTGCAGGCGCGCATCCGCCCGCACTTTCTCTTCAACACGCTCAACAGCGCGATCGCGCTGGTGCGCGCCGAGCCCGCCAAGGCAGAGGCCCTGTTGGAAGACCTGAGCGAGCTGTTCCGCCACGCCCTGGCCGATTCGCAGGAGGCGGTGCCGCTGTCGCAGGAGCTGGCGCTGGCCGAGCACTACCTGGCGATTGAGCAGGTGCGCTTTGGCGAGCGCCTGCGGCTGGAGTGGAACCTCGACCCGAAAGCCGCCGGCGCGAAGCTGCCACCGCTGATCCTGCAGCCGCTGGTCGAGAATGCAGTCAAGCACGGTGTCGAACCGAGTCCGACCGGCGCCACCGTGCGCATCACCACCAAGCGCCGCGGTGGCATGGTGGTCATCAAGGTGACGAACACCGTGCCCGCCGGCAGTGGCCCACCGGGGCATGGTCTGGCCCAGGACAATGTGCGTCAGCGGCTGGCGCTGCTGCACGATGTCGAGGGTCGGTTCCAGTCGGCGCTGGTGAATGGCGTGTACCAGGTTCGACTCGAAATACCGATATAAGACAGTCTGGACGCAGGGATCAACGGAGCGTGACATGGCACTCAAGGTACTGATCGTGGACGACGAAGCGCTGGCGCGGTCGCGGTTGCGCACGCTGCTGGGCGACTGCACCGATCCGCGCGCCGAGGTGATCGGCGAGGCTGGCAACGCGGTGCAGGCGATGGACCAGATCCAGCGTGGGCCGTGCGACCTGCTGCTGCTGGACATTCACATGCCCGGCGTGGACGGCATGGCGCTGGCGGAGAACCTGCGCTCGATGGCAGCTCCGCCCCGGGTGGTGTTCGTAACTGCGCACGCCGAACACGCGGTTCACGCGTTTGAGCTGGAGGCGGTCGACTACCTGACCAAGCCGGTGCGTCTGGAGCGCTTGCAGCAGGCCTTGCAGAAGGTGCAGCGGCTGTTGACGACGGAGCCGTCGGAGGCAGGTGGCGGTTCCGAGAGCCTGCTGATCCAGGAGCGCGGCCGCAGCGAGCGGGTGGCGCTGTCGGAGGTGATCTACCTGAAGGCCGAGCTGAAGTACATCACCGTGCGCACGGCGGAGAAGGAGCACATCTACGACGGAGCGCTGAGCGATCTGGAGCAGAAGTACGCTCATCTGTTCGTGCGGGTGCACCGCAATGCGCTGGTGGCGCGGCGCTGCGTGCGAGCGGTGGAGAAGCACAATGACCCGGTTGAGGGCGAGGGCTGGACGGTGCGTCTCGATGGTTGCGACGAGCGATTGGCCGTGTCTCGCCGCCAGCTGGCAGCGGTGCGCGAATCACTGATCGGGTGATCGGGATCCCCCAGCGCCACCTGCGGCGCGGGGGATCAAACCTCTGCGGCCTCGATGAGAAAGCGAACGCGCCGCTGACCCTGCCACTCGTCGGCATCCAGCCGGAACGCAATCTTCACCGTTGACGGCAGTGGCTCCGTGTGACCGAACCAGATGCCGTCCACCGGGTCGCCCTGGTGCTTGAGCTTCACCGACAGGTGCTTCTCGCCCACCAGCCGCTGGCTGACCACCTGCACCTCCTCGCAGAACACGGGCGGCGCAAAACCCTGGCCCCACACCTCGGCGTGCAGCGTGTCCACCAGGTCCGGACGCCGGTACTGTTTGTCGAGCGCACCATCGGCTTCCAGCCGGCGCTGCAGCGTGGCGGCGTCCAGCCACTCGTGCGCCACCTGTGCAAAGGCCTGCTCGAAGGTGTCGATGTGCTCTTCGTCGATGGTGCATCCTGCGGCCATGGCGTGGCCGCCGAAGCGCAGCAGCACGCCGGGATGGCGTTTGGCCACCAGGTCCAGTGCGTCGCGCAGGTGAAAGCCGGGGATGGAGCGGCCCGAGCCCTTGAGCTCGTGCTCCTTGCCCTCGGCACCGCTGGCCGCGAACACGAAAGTCGGGCGGTGTAGCTTGTCTTTCAGGCGCGAGGCCACGATGCCGACCACGCCTTCGTGGAAGTCGGGGTCGAAGACGGTGATGGCAGGCGGCGGTTCTTCGCTCTCGTCAAACAGTTCCTCCACGATCATCAGCGCCTGCTCACGCATCTCGCCTTCGATGGATTTGCGCTCGCGGTTGATGCCGTCGAGCGTGCGTGCCAGTTCGTCTGCGCGGCCTGGATCGTCGGTCAGCAGGCATTCGATGCCCAGCGTCATGTCGGCCAGACGGCCGGCGGCGTTCAGGCGTGGGCCCAAGGCGAAGCCGAAGTCGAAGGCGCTGGCCTTGGCTGGCTGGCGCGCTGCGACGGCGAACAGCGCGGCCATGCCGGGCGGCATGGCGCCGGCGCGCACGCGCCTGAGGCCCTGGGCCACCAGGCGGCGGTTGTTGGCATCCAGCTTCACGACGTCGGCCACAGTGCCCAGCGCCACCAGCGGCAGCAGGCTGTCAATCTTGGGTTGGGTTTTCGCGTCGAACACCCCGCGTTCGCGCATCTCCGCGCGCAGCGCGAGCAGCACATAGAACATCACGCCCACGCCGGCAATGCTCTTGCTCTCGAAGCCGCAGCCGGGCTGGTTGGGGTTGACGATGGTGCAGTCCGTTGGCAGCGTCACCGCGCCGTCGACCACAGCGGGCAGGTGGTGGTCGGTCACGAGTACGTTCAGGCCGGCCTCGCGCGCGGCGCGCACGCCGGCCACGCTGGCGATGCCGTTGTCCACCGTCACCAGCCAGTCGGCGCCGCGTTGTTTCACGCGTTGCGCGATCGAGGGCGTGAGGCCGTAGCCGTCGGTCACGCGGTCGGGCACCAGGTACTCGACCCTGTCCCAGCCCAGCGGCGCACCCAGCAGCTTGAGGCCGCGCACGCCCACGGCGCAGGCGGTGGCGCCGTCGCAGTCGTAGTCGGCCACGATGCACAGGCGCTGGCCGGCGGCCATGGCATCTGCCAGCTGCTTTGCTGCGGTGGTGGCGTTCAGCATCTGCGCAGGCGGGATCAGCAGGGCCAGTGCGTCGTCGAGCTGCTCTTTGGCGGTGATGCCGCGGGCGGCGAAGAGGCGGGCCAGCAGCGGGTGCAGGCCGGCCTGCTCCAGCGCCCAGGCGGCGCGCGGCGGCACGTCGCGGGTGATGATCTTCATAGGTCTTTCAGGGTGTCGGCGATCGGCGTGGTGCCGAACAGCTGCTTGATCGAGCGGCCGATGCGCGCGAAGGCGCCGGTCGGGGCGGTGGTCCAGGTGCGGGCGTGGCGCTCGCCGCAAAGCGTGAGGGTGACGGGCTCGCCGCGCTGAACCGCTGCGAGCAGCGACGCGATCTCGGCCGCGTCCAGCACCAGCCAGGCAGCGGTCCAGGCCGTCCAGTCGCTTCGCAGCGCGGCCTGGCGCAGGGTGTCGGGCATGGCCGGGGCCTCGGCCAGCGCCAGCGACGCGTCCAGCGCACCCGCGCCGTGCACCCAGAAGCCGTTGACCGGCAGCAGGCCGCGCGCGGTGCGGGCGTCGTGCGCGGGGTGGGTGTAGAACAGCATCTGCGCCTCGCTCTGCAGGCGCTTGAGCAGGCGCGCGCCGGTGGGGTTGGCGGGGCTTTCGGCCAGCCAGGCGTCGACCATGCGTCCGCTCACCCGGTCCAGGCTGGCGCAGGCGAGGCCGCGCAGCGGCTCGCCGCTCACGTGCCACTCGGTGGCGCTGTCCCAGCGCAGCGTGAGGCCGTCCTCGGCGCACAGCGGCTCGAAGGCCTCGAACAGCGCACGCGACTCCGCGTCGTCCAGCGCCAGCTGTGCGCCCGGCAGCAGGGTCACCTGTTCCATGCCGACCTGGTAGTGACAGAGGCTGAACCACGCTTGGGGTACGGTGGGTGCCTCGCTCTGCGCAGCGGCCCAGGGAATCTGGCCGTCGGCCACCGGCAGGCCCAGCACTTGGGCCAGGGCCCGTTCGTGCGGCGGGCTGAGCTGGTGGTCGTCGCCCCGGTCGGCGGGCTGTTCGCTCAGGAGCGCCAGCAGGGCCTGCAGCTTGGGCAGTTTCAGACCGGGCAGCAGCGCCTGGCATTCGGGGGCGCTGGCGGCGGCAAAGGGAATCAGCAGGTGGTGGGGCACGGAGGGACAAGCCGGACGGGGGAACAGCCGGGATTGTCGGGGATGCCACAATTGCCGCTGGATTTCATCGATGCAAACCCCTTACGAACTCATCCTCGGCTGGCGCTACACGCGCGCCGGCCGCGCCACCCGGCGCAACGGCTTCATCTCCTTCATCTCGGGCGTGTCCATGCTGGGCATTGCGCTCGGTGTGGCGGCGCTCATCGTGGTGCTGTCGGTGATGAACGGCTTCCAGAAAGAGGTGCGCGACCGCATGCTGGGCGTGCTCTCGCACATCGAGCTGTACGACGCCAGCGGCCAGGCCATTCCCGACCTCAATGCGGTGCTGACCACCGTGCGCCAGCACCCCGAGGTGGTCGGTGCGGCGCCCTACGTGGGCGCGCAGGCGCTGCTGGCGCGCGGCGAGGACATGAAGGGCGCCATCGTGCGCGGCATCGACCCGGCGCAGGAGCCGCAGGTGGCCGACCTGGCCAAGGACCTGGCGCAGACGGCGCTGCCACGGCTGGTTCCGGGCGGGTTCGGCGTGATCCTGGGTGGCGAGCTGGCGCGCAGCCTGGGCGTGGGTGTCGGTGATACGGTCACGCTGATTGCGCCCAGCGGCCAGGTCACACCGGCCGGCGTGGTGCCGCGGGTGCGCCAGATGAACGTGGTCGGCACCTTCGATTCTGGCCACTACGAGTACGACTCGGGGCTGGCCCTGCTGCACGTGGAGGACGCCGCACGCATCTTCCGCGTCGAGGGGCCGACGGGCGTTCGCATCAAGATCCGCGACCTGCACCAGGCGCGCGAGGTCGCGATCTCGCTGGCCGGCCAGCTGCCCGAGGGCATGCTGGTGAAGGACTGGACGCGCCAGAACCGCACCTGGTTCGCGGCCGTGCAGCTGGAAAAACGCATGATGTTCATCATCCTCACGCTGATCGTCGCCGTGGCCGCCTTCAATCTGGTCTCGACGCTGGTGATGACCGTGACGGACAAGCGCGCCGACATCGCCATCCTGCGCACCCTGGGCGCCAGTCCGAAAAGCATCATGGGCGTGTTCATGGTGCAAGGCGCGATGGTGGGCGTGATCGGCACCGGCCTGGGCCTGCTGCTGGGCCTGGGCATCGCGTTCAACATCGACACCATCGTGCCGGCGCTGGAGCGCGCGCTCGGTGCCAGTTTCCTGCCACAGGACGTCTATCTGATCAGCCGCATGCCCAGCGACCCGCAGCGCGCCGACATCCTGCCCATCGCCGTGATTTCGCTGATCCTCTCGTTCGTGGCCACGATCTACCCGAGTTGGCGCGCCAGCCGCGTGAACCCCGCTGAAGCGCTCCGTTATGAATGATGTTGTTCTCCAGGCGCAAGGTCTGACCAAGCGCTTCACCGAAGGCCGGCTGGACGTGACCGTGCTCAAGGGTGTGGACCTGACGGTGCGCGCAGGCGAGACGGTGGCCATCGTCGGGGCCTCCGGTTCGGGCAAGAGCACGCTGCTGCACCTGCTGGGCGGGCTGGACGCGCCCACCGCCGGCAGCGTCACGCTGATGAAGCAGCCGCTCGCCGGACTCAGCGCCGCGCAGCAGGGCGATCTGCGCAACCGCCACCTGGGTTTCGTCTACCAGTTCCACCACCTGCTGCCCGAGTTCAGCGCACGCGACAACGTGGCGATGCCGCTGTGGATCCGCCGCATGCCGCGCGCCGAGGCGGGTGCCCAGGCGGCGCAGGTGCTGGCCAAGGTCGGGCTGTCCGAACGCCTGCAGCACCGGCCGGCGGAACTCTCGGGGGGCGAGCGTCAGCGGGTCGCCATCGCGCGTGCGCTGGTCACGAAACCGGCCTGCGTGCTGGCCGATGAGCCTACCGGCAACCTCGATCGCAGCACGGCCGACGGCGTGTTCGAGCTGATGATGCAGCTGGCCCGCGACCAGGGCACGGCCTTCATCGTCGTCACCCACGACGACGCCCTGGCCGCGCGCTGCGGCCGGGTGCTGCGGCTCACTTCCGGGGTGCTGTCCTGACGAAACGCAGCGGCTGGTCCAGGCCCTGCGCGTGGATCAGCAGCGTGTCGCCCTGCACCTCGTAGCGCTGGGCCTTCTGCAGCGCGCCCAGGTAGCGCGATTCCTGCTCGCTGCCGCCGCCGGGGCAAGCCATCTTGGTGGACATCAGCGGGCCGAATTTCAACCGATCCCGGTCGATCTCGACCGCGCCGGAAAAGCGGTTGCAGGAGCCGTGGCCCACCGCCTGCCCTGGCTGCGGGAACAGCAGCGTGGCCGCCGGCTGCGGCAGCGCAGCCTGACCGGCGATGGACTGCAGCCGCCACTCGCTGCCCCACAGAGGCTCGGGTGCCGGCGAAGGCGCAGGGGCGGCGCAGGCCCCCAGCGTGCCGGCGATGGTCAGCGCCGCGATTGAAAAGAAACGGGTGGTGCGCAGTGGCATGGGAATTCCTCCGTGGAGCCTGGTGGCCCCGGGGGTCGGGGCACAATCGTTCAAGGAGTTATACCCCCGATGTGGATCGATACACACTGCCATCTGGACGCCCCCGAGTTCGGCGCCGACCACGCGCTCGCCGTGAAGGCGCGCACGCTGGCGGCGCAGCGCGGCGTGGGGCTGTGCGTGATTCCGGCGGTGATGCGCCAGAACCTCGACACGGCTCGGCTGCTGGCGCACCGGCTGGGCGATACCTACGCGCTGGGCATCCACCCGCTGTACGTGCCCAAGGCCGCGGACGAGGACCTGGACGTGCTGGACGCGGCGCTGACCGTGCACCGCAGCGACCCGCGCCTGGTGGCGGTAGGCGAGATCGGGCTGGATTTTTTTGTGCCGGCGCTGTGCGAACCGGCGATGCGCGAACGGCAGGAGCGCTTTTACCGCGCCCAGTTGCGGCTGGCGCGCAAGCACAGTCTGCCGGTGATCCTGCACGTGCGGCGCAGCGCGGACGTGCTGCTCAAGCACCTGCGCGAGCTGCCCACCGGCGGCGGCATCGTCCACGCGTTCAATGGCAGCGCCGAGCAGGCGCGCGCGTTCACCGACATGGGCTTCGCGCTGGGCTTTGGTGGCGCGGCCACCTTTGAACCCGCGAAGCGCTTGCGGGCCTTGGCGGCCGAACTGCCGCTGTCCACGCTGGTGCTGGAGACCGACGCGCCCGACATTCCGCCTCACTGGCTCTATGCCACCGCCGCCGAACGGGCGGCCGGCCGGGCGCAGGGTCTGAACACGCCGGCCGAGCTGCCGCGCATCGGCGGCGTGATCGCCGGGCTGCGGGGGATGGCGCCTGAAGAACTCGCTGCCGCGACCACCGCCAACGCGGTACGTGTGCTGCCGAGGCTGGCGGCGCTGGCGCCGGTCGCTCCATGACCCGGCTGGTCGGCCTGCCACCGGTGATCGGGCCGCAGACCCGGCTGCTGGTGCTGGGCAGCTTTCCGGGCGTGGCCTCACTGCGCGAGCAGCGTTATTACGGGCACCCGCAGAACCAGTTCTGGAAGATCCTCGCCGCGCTCTGGTCGGTCGACCTGGTGGCCATGAGGTACGCCGAGCGGCTGGACGTGGTGCGTGACCATGGGCTGGGCATCTGGGACGTCTACGCCGCCTGCGAGCGCGAGGGGAGTCTGGACACGTCCATCCGGAATGCCGAGCTCAACGACTTCGGCCGCGTGCAGCGCGAGAGTCCCGGTCTGGTGGCGGTCGCCCACAACGGCGGCGAGAGTTTCCGCCATGCGAAGCACACCCAGGCGCTGGGCTTGCCGGTGCACAAGCTGCCGTCCACGAGTCCTGCGAATGCCAGCTGGTCGTTGGATCGCAAGCTGGCGGCTTGGGGTGAGGTGTTTCGTCTGTACGGGCTTGCTTGAGGCTGTTCTGGCACAGACCTCGCGGGCTCGCTGCGGCGGTGCGCTCTGCGTCGCTCGTGTCCCCCGGTCACAGCCTCCCCGCGAGGTGTAGGCAAAAAAAGCAGACGAAAAGATCAGCCGACCGAACGATGTGCCATGGGCGTCTCCGGCACCGGGTACCCCGCCGCACCGAAGGTCGTGACGATGGCCTTGTTGGTGTCGAAGTAAACCTGCCAGTAGTGGTCGGTGTGCGTGTACGGGCGCACACACAGCAGCGGGCCCTCTGGCGTGAACTGCAGGATCTCGATGTCCGGCGCGGGCGATGCCTTCACGTTCGGAATCGCAGCAATCACCGGCCGCAGACGCGCCATGGCGTCCATCACGTCCACGCTGTTGGCGACCTTGGCCACGCAGTCCACACGGCGGAACGGCTCGGCGCTGAAGTTCTGCACGTTGTCAGAAAACACCTTGTTGTTGCCGACCACCGTCAGCACATTGTCCGGCGTGAGCACGGTGGTGGCGAACAGACCCAGTTCCTTCACCGTGCCCAGCGTGCCGCCCGCGTTGATGAAATCGCCCACCTTGTAGGGCCGCAGCACCTGCAGGAACAGGCCGGCCGCGAAATTGCCCAGCATGCCGCTCCAGGCCGCACCGATGGCCAGTCCCGCGCCGGCCAGCAGGGCCGCGAACGAGGTGGTCTTGATGCCGAAGATGTCCAGGATGGCCAGCACCAGCACCAGGGTCAGCAGCACCGAGATGATGGACTTGAGGTACTGCGTGAGGGTGGCATCGATCTTTTTGCCCTTTTCCAGGGCGGCGCCAATCAGCCGCACCGCCACCGAGATCAGCCAGCGCCCGACCACCCAGGCGGCAATCGCGCCCAGGATCTTCAGGCCGAAGTCGGCCCCCTGGGTGCTGAGGAAATTCCAGACCACTTCCATGTTCATAATGAATCCTTTCTCCTGGAACACCTTGTCCCGATGCGATCTTCCCTCGCCCATGCGGCCTTTTTTCGACAGGTCGGTGCTTTGACGCGGGGCGCCGTGTCGTTTGCGCCACCTCTGTGGCATTCCTGTGAGCCGGGGGCGCCCCGATGAGGAGTTCTTCACGCGCCGCGGCGGGGGCTCTGCCGGACGTCACGCTCTCTGAAGATGGCGAGGTGCGTTTTCTGCACCTGGGCACCGAGTGGATCCAGGGCTCGATGATCATCGACGACCCCTTCGCCATCGAGCTGGACTATGTGCAGCGCATGATGGCCTGGCTGCTGTTCGTCGACCCGGATTCGGTGTCGAAGCGCCGCGCCATGCAGTTGGGCCTGGGCTCGGCGGCGCTGACCAAGTTCCATTACAAAAAGTTGCGAATGGACACGACGGCGGTGGAAATCAACCCTCAGGTGGTCGCGGCCTGTCGCGGCTGGTTCAAGCTGCCGCCCGATGGCCCGCGCCTGCGCGTGCTGCTGGCCGACGCGGCACAGGAGGTTCGGCAGGCGGTGCACCTGGGCAGCATCGACGCCCTGCAGGTCGATCTGTACGACCACGAGGCGGCGGCGCCGGTGCTCGACAGTCCCGACTTCTACGCCGACTGCCGCGCCCTGCTGACCGACGAGGGCGCGATGACGGTGAACCTGTTCGGCCGCGATGCCAGCTACGAGCGCTCGCTGGAAAGCATCTGCGCCGCGTTCGGGCGCGACGCGGTCTGGGCCTTCAAGCCCACCCGCGAAGGCAATACCATCGTGCTGGCGCAGCGCACCCCCCAGCGGCCCACGCGCATGGAGTTGCTGGCGCGCGCGGAAGAGATCCGCACGCGCTGGGACCTGCCCGCGGTGAAATGGCTGCGCATCTTCAAACCGGTTGACTGAGACCCGCATGAAAACCACCCACAAACCCGCTGCCCCGAAACACGCCGACATCGGTCCGCTGGACTGGCGCGTGCTGGTGGGGTGGCTGCGCGAGGACGGTGTGATCTCGGCCGACGAGGCCGCACGCACCATCGCCCGCTGCGCCTCGGCCCACAGCGCCCAGCATCCCCTGGTGCGGCTGGCGGTGGTGGGTATGTCGCGCCAGTCGGACGGCCAGACCTTGGACGTGGAGATGCTCACCCAGTGGCTGGCCGCGCGCAGCGGTCTGGAGTTCTTCCGCATCGACCCGCTCAAGGTCGATGTGGGCAAGGTGGGCGACGTGATGAGCGCGGCCTACGCCGAGCGCCACAAGGTGCTGCCGGTGCAGGTGGGGCCCGCCGAGGTGGTGGTGGCCACGCCCGAGCCCTTCGTGCGCGACTGGATTCCCGAGGTCGAGCGCCAGACGCGCAAGAGCGTGCGCGTGGTGGTCTCGCCGCCGCAGGATGTGGCGCGTTACATCGGTGAGTTCTTTGCCCTGGCCAAGTCGGTGCGCGCGGCCAGCAAGATGGGCAACCAGACCAACCCGTTCGGCACCTTCGAGCAGCTGGTCGAGCTGGGCAAGGCCAACAAGCTGGACGCCAACGACCAGCACGTGGTGCAGGTGGTGGACTGGCTCTGGCAGTACGCGTTTGACCAGCGCGCCAGCGACATCCACCTGGAACCCCGCCGAGACCAGGGCGTGATCCGCTTCCGCATCGACGGCGTGCTGCACCCGGTCTACCAGATGCCGATGACGGTGATGAACGCCATGACCGCGCGCATCAAGTTGCTCGGCCGCATGGACGTGGTCGAGCGGCGGCGCCCCCAGGACGGCCGCATCAAGACGCTGCGGCCCGGCCAGGGTCAGTCCAAGGGCGACGAGGTCGAGATGCGCCTCTCGACGCTGCCGACCGCCTTCGGCGAGAAGCTGGTGATGCGCATCTTCGATCCCGACGCCACCGTCAAGGACCTGGCCGCACTGGGTTTCTCCACCACCGACGCGCCGCGCTGGGAAGCACTGACCAAACGCCCGCACGGCATCATCCTGGTGACGGGCCCGACCGGCTCGGGCAAGACCACCACGCTTTACGCCACGCTCAAGCGGCTGGCGACCGAAGAGGTGAACGTCAGCACGGTCGAGGACCCGATCGAGATGATCGAGCCGGCCTTCAACCAGACCCAGGTGCAGCCGCACCTCGACCTGGACTTCGCGCAGGGGCTGCGCTCGTTGATGCGCCAGGACCCGGACATCATCATGGTCGGTGAAATCCGCGACCTGCCGACCGCCGAGATGGCGGTGCAGGCGGCGCTGACTGGTCACCTGGTCTTCTCGACCCTGCACACCAACGACGCGCCCAGCGCCATCATGCGGCTGATGGAGCTGGGCATCCCGCCCTACCTGATCAACGCCACGGTGCTCGGGGTGCTGGCCCAGCGCCTGGTGCGCACGCTCTGCCCGTCGTGCAAGGTGCGTGAGGACGATGCGGCGGCCGAGACCTCGCTCTCGTCGCTGGCCGAGCTGGTCAAGCCCTGGCAGGTGAGCGGCAAGTACCGGCCCTACCAGCCGGTGGGCTGTGTGGAATGCCGCATGACCGGCTTCCGCGGCCGCACCGGCCTGTACGAACTGCTGACCATCACCGAGGCCTTCAAGGACAAGGTCAACCGCGAGCCGAAGATGGAGAGCCTGCGCCGGCAGGGCGTGACCGACGGCATGCGGCCGCTGCGGCTGGCCGGGGCCGCGCGGGTGGCCGAAGGCCTGACCACGCTGGACGAAGTGCTGGCCTGCACACCACCGGTGCAATGACACCCCGAGAACCATGATTCCCATCAAGACCGAGTCGGCCTGGCGCGGCACCGCCGACTGCCGCGCCTGCGGCATCCGCGACATGGTGCTGTTCGCCGACCTGCACGAAGACGACTTCAACCTGATCCACACGCCCATCGACGACCTCGAATATGCGCCGGGACACGCGGTGGTGCGCATGGGTGAAACGGCGACCTCGCTGTTCACACTGCGCGCCGGCATGGTCAAGCTGGTGCGCAACACGGTGGATGGTCGCCAGCGCATCGTGCGGGTGCTGCGCAGCGGCGACGTGATCGGGCTGGAGGCGCTCATGGGGCCGACCTACGATTCCGACGCCATCGCACTCACCAACGTCCGCGTCTGCCGCCTGCCGCTGCAGGTGATCCAGCGCCTGAACCGTGAGACGCCGCGCCTGCACCAGCGTCTGCTGGAGCGCTGGCACCACAGCCTCAAGGAGGCCGACGACTGGCTGGCCGATCTGAATTTCGGCAACGCGCGCCAGCGCCTGGCCGGCCTGATCCTCAAGATGCGCACGGAGAACGATCCCGCGTTGTGCACGCTGTTCTCGCGCGAGGACATGGGGGCCATGCTCGACCTCAAGCTGGAGACCGTCAGCCGCACGCTCAACGCTTTCGTGCGCGAGGGCCTGATCGAACCCATGGACCGCATCGGCCGCGCCTACCGCATCGTCGACGCGGAGCGCCTGACCTCGCCCAAAGACTGAGCGCGAAGGCTCCCATCGCCGAACACGACAGCGGCGCCGGCGGGGCCTGCTGATAATTCCCGGATGACGGCCACCGCCACCCGACCGCCCCACCTCGTTTCCGGACTGCTGCTGGCCTGCGCCGGCTCCATCGCCTTCAGCGGCAAGGCCATCATCGTCAAGCTGGCCTACCGCCACGGCGTCGACGCGGTGACGCTGATCATGTACCGCATGCTGTTCGCGTTGCCCATGTTTCTGGCTTTGGCCTGGTGGGCCACCTACCGGCAGGGTGGCGGCGCGAAGCACCCGCTGACCCGCCAGGACTGGCTGGGCATCCTGGGCCTGGGAGTGACCGGCTACTACCTCGCCAGCTTCCTGGACTTCTGGGGCCTGAGCTACATCAGCGCCAGCCTGGAGCGCCTCATCCTCTACCTCAACCCCACGCTGGTGCTGCTGCTGGGCTGGCTGCTGTACGGTCGGCGCATCAGCGTCACGCAGGCGGTGGCGATGGCCGTGAGCTACGCGGGGGTGCTGCTGGTGTTCGGCCACGAGGCCGACTTCGCGGGACCGGACGCAGCCCTCGGTGCACTCCTGGTGTTCCTCAGCGCCATCAGCTACGCGATCTACCTCGTCTACAGCGGTGAGATGGTCAAGCGCCTGGGCTCGATGCGTCTGGTGGGCCTGGCGACCAGCGTGGCCTGCGGGCTGTGCCTGCTGCAGTTCGTGCTGCTGAGGCCGCTGAGCGCCGCCGAGGTGGCTCCCGAGGTGATCTGGCTGTCGGTGCTCAACGCCACCGCCTGCACCTTCGCGCCGGTGATCATGGTGATGATGGCGATCGAACGCATCGGCGCAGGGCTCGCGGCGCAGACGGGCATGATCGGGCCGATGTCGACCATCGCGATGGGCGTGCTCATTCTGGAAGAGCCCTTCAACGGCTGGATCGTGGCCGGCACGGTGCTGGTGGTGTCGGGTGTGTTCCTGATGACGCGCTTCGGCGGCCAGGCGGCGCAACCCAAACAGGACTAGGAGAAATCAAACATGGATCTGGGCATTGCAGGCAAGTGGGCGCTGGTGTGCGGCGCGAGCAAGGGCCTCGGGCTGGGCTGCGCGCAGGCGCTGGCGGCCGAGGGCGTGAACGTGGTGATGGTGGCGCGCGGGCGCGAGGTGCTGGAGGCTTCGGCCGCGGCGCTGCGGGCGGCGTCGCCAGACGTGGCGGTGATCGCGGTGGCGGCCGACATCACCATCCCCGAAGGGCGCGCCGCCGCGTTCGCGGCACCGGGCGGGCCGGGCACGGACTTCGACATCGTGGTCACCAACGCCGGTGGTCCGCCGCCCGGTGACTTCCGCAGCTGGGACCGCGAGGCCTGGATCAAGGCAGTGGACGCCAACATGCTCACGCCCATCGAACTGATCAAGGCCACGGTGGACGGCATGGCGGCGCGCGGCTTCGGCCGCATCGTCAACATCACCAGCAGCGCGGTGAAGGCGCCCATCGACATCCTGGGTCTGTCCAACGGCGCACGCAGTGGTCTCACGGGTTTTGTGGCCGGCGTCGCGCGCAGCGGCATTGCGGCCAAAGGCGTGACGATCAACAACCTGCTGCCCGGCAAGTTCGACACCGACCGGCTCCAGGGCACGATCGCCGGCGCGGCTGCCAAGGCCGGAAAGGCGGTGGACGAGGTGCGCGCCGCGCAGATGGCGCAGGTGCCGGCCCGGCGTTTCGGCACACCGGCCGAGTTCGGCGCCATCTGTGCCTTCCTGTGCAGCGTGCAGGCGGGCTACCTCAACGGCCAGAACATCCTGCCCGACGGCGGGCTGTATCCCGGCACCTACTGATCCGGCGGGGGATCACCTCCGGCCCGGGGTGTCGGCGGACTGGCGTGCCAGCTGCTCGCGCTGCCACAGCGCCTGGGCCACGCGTTCCGCGCCGCGCGCCAGGTGGTAGCGGTAGGTGTTGAACGGCAGGCCCAGGTCGGCGGCCACGGCTTCCTGCTTGGCGCCGGGCGTGAGCCAGGTCTGCTGCAACGCGCGGTGGAACTTCAGGTCGGCGGGGTGGTGAGCGAGCGCCTGCACGGCGTCGGACAGGGCGGCGCGCAGCGCCTGCAAAGTGGCGGGCGCTGCCGCATGGCCACTGAGCCAGGCGCAATGCCGCAGCGGATTCGCTGCCAGGGCTTCGTCCCGACCATATTGGCGCAGCGCCTCGCGAACGGCCTGCGCAAAATCGTCGGCACCGGGCAGGGGCCGCTGGTCGGTCCCTGTTGCCGGCGGACGCCATTCAGGCGCGATGGGTTCTCGCACATAGTCGCGCACGTAGCCACCGAACAGGCGGCCGTCGACCACGTCGTCCAGCGCCGGCTCGCGCGTGGCCCAGTTCAGGCGCCGCATGCTGGGCCAGACCCGGTCCATCAGCTCGACAGGGTGGCCGTAGGCCACGTTCCATTCGGCTCGCTTGTCGAGCAACGAGCGTTCCATCAGCCAGCTGCCGCCGCCCAGCGTGGCCGTGGGGTTGGGCAGGGTATCGAGCTCGGCGTCCAGTGTGAGCCGGATGCAGACCGCGCTGCCGCCGGGTCGTGGTGCGCGCACGCGCTGCACATGGGCCCAGGCACGCCCGACCGCCGGGTCGGCCGCCATCACCTCGGGCGGAATTTCGGTCATCTCCAGCGCCAGTACCAGGCCGGCCAAGCGGCCGGTGCGGTGGCGCACGAGCAGGAAGTCCTGGGGCCGGTGCGCCACCCAGTGGGCGATGTGCCCGGCCATGCCTGCGCCGAGGCGGCGAAGCACCAGCGCCACCACCGCTTCGGCATCGTGTTCCAGGCCGCCCAGGCGGTGGTTCTCGATGTGGCGGTGGTCGGTGATGTGACCCACGTCGGTGAAGCGCAACACGAAGATCCAGTCCTTGAGCTGGCGCACAGCCTCGTCCCGGCCGACCAGGGGCGCGCGCCGCGCCAGGTACTGCTGCACCCGGAGCCCGGCGCGGTCGATGGCGCCCGGTTCGCGCGCACGCCAGGTGGCGGCAAAGGCTTCCCGCACGTAGTCGTGCATCTGCAGTCCGGCCTCCCCGGCTTGCACAAAAGGCAGACATGCCAGCCAGTCGTAGGTGTCGTCTGCAGCTCCCTCGTCGACTGTGGCGGCGAGCATGGGCACAGTGACGCTTCGGGCCACCGTGAGCACATCTAACGCGGCGCGCAGCAACGGGTCCGACAGGTCGCGCGCAAAGCGCTCAAGCAGCTCACGCACCAGCACTTCGCGCAAGGCTGGGTCACCGTCGCCGGGGTTGTGGTCGGGCAGATCGGCACCGCGGCGGTGGGCGTCGGCCAGCAAGGTGAGCAGCAGCGGTACGCCAGCCCCGCGGGCCAGCATGGCTTCGGGCACGGGCAATCCCCCCAGGCGGCTGGTCAGGTAGTCGCGTGCCTCGGTCTCGGTCCAGGGCACCAGTTTCGTGACGGCCGCGATGCTGCTCCAGCCCGGGTCCAGCCGCCACGCGGGATCGGCCGGCGTCCGCCCGGCCAACACCACCAGGGTGTCGCCCGGGTAGCGGGGCAATTCCTCGTCGCGCAACCAACCTTCCAGCCCGGCAACGGTTTCAAAGGTGTCCACGAGGAGCACGCTGCCGGGGGGCGGCAGCGGTTCCCCGGTGTCGTCCGACAGCGCCACTCTCAGCGCCTGATGCCAGCTGGCCGGCGAGGCCGCGAGGTGCCGGGCATCGATTTCGATGACGATGCGGCCGGCTGCCTCGGCCCGTCGCGTGAACTCGGCCAGCAGCGTGGTTTTGCCAATGCCGCCTGGGCCATGCAGAAACCACACGGGTTCGGCCTGTCCGTCCAGCATGCGGTCAAAGCGGGCCAACTCGGCGGCCCGGCCGATGAAGCGCGCGCGGCGGGCACGGGCCAGGCGGTCACCCAGCGTGGCGGGAGCAGGGGTGGGACGGCGGGGCATGGTGGCCCCGGATTCTGCCGCCAAGCTCAGCGCGGCGCCAGCCGCACCGGCATGCGGCTGGGCAGCATCGTCAGGGCACAGATTTCCCCGATGTCCTCTGGGCGGCAAGCCAGTTCGACACGGAAGCGCCGCAGCAGCATGGCCAGCACCAGGCGCATTTCGGCCGTGGCCAGCGAACGGCCCGGGCAGACGCGGGCGCCCGCCCCGAAGGGCTGGTAGGCACGCCCATCCACCTCGCCCGTGGCCCAGCGTTCGGGCCGGTAACGCAACGGTTCGGGAAATCGCGAGGGGTCCAGCATGGGCGGACGGGCGAGCGAGAAGATTTTGGTGCGGGCCGGGACCGCGATGCCCGCCACCAGCGTTTCGTGGGGCGATTCGAACCCGTTGAAGGGCACGACCGGCCGCAGGCGGATGGCTTCCAGCGCCAGGTGCTCGAACGGTTCCAGCGCGGCCAGCTGCGCCGTGTCGGCGGGCACGTTTCTGGCGCCCAGCACCGCCTGGGCCTGAAGGTTCATCGTGTCCTGCAACGCAGGTTCCGCGGCCAGGTAGAACAGCGTCCAGCACAGGCCGTGGGCGGTGGTGTCTTCGCCAGCGAGCAGCAGCGTCACCACGTTGGCCACGAGATCGGCGTCCGACAGCCCCAACCCGGCCTGGTGCAGCAGCATCGATTCCAGTGCATGCCGCGGCGCGGTAGGGTCCGCGCCGGGAAGACGCCTGCGGGCTTCGTCGATGCATTGGCGGGCGTGTTGCTGGACTGCAGCGATGGCGCGGTCCAGGCGGCGGTCGGCGGGCAGCCGGACCCACTTCCAGTAGGAAAACGGCGTCATCACGCGTCGCATGATGGCCGGGAAGATCAGCTCCAGATGCTGCTGGATGGCGTTGCCGGTGCCGGTGCCACCATGGTCCAGCGTGCGTGGGTCTTGGCCGAAAGCGAGCAGGCTGGTGACGTCGACGGTGTAGCGCTTGAGTTCGTCGGTCATTTCCAGCGCGCGGCCGTCGGCGGCGGCGCGGTCCCAGCGCTGCGCGAGCCGCTCGGTGATGCGGCAAAGCGCTGGCAGCCAGCCCTTGAGGTGGGTGGCGTTGAGCGAACCCATGACCAGCTTGCGCTGGGTGCGCCAGGCATCGCCTTCGGCTGAAAACACACCGTTGAAGCCCATTTCGGACATCACAGGCTGCATCCGGCCGCCGCGCCCGAAGGTCTCGGGCCGCTGGCGGCTGATCTGCTGCACGACCTCCGGGTCGTCGATCACCATCGCCCGGTAGCCCGGGCCCATGCTGAAGCGGTAGGGGGTGCCGAGTTCGCGCGCCCAGCGCTCCAGCGTGAGGTGGGTGCGCGTGACGTCGAAACCCGGCAGCTGGCCCAGCACCGGCCAGCCGGGCGGTTGGGGCAGGTCGTGCCAGGCACGGGCGGGGACGGCGGTGGTCTCTTTGGGGCGAGCGGCCCGGTGCATCGGGCAGCCGCGGGTGGCCGGAAGGGTCGTGTCGGTGGTCGGTGGATTCATGGTGGGCTCCTGGAGGGGCGGTGTCACCATGCTGCTCACCCACTGGTCCGCCGACCAGCCCAATCGCTGCCCATTCGCTGCCGAAAGGGCCGAATGATCAGCGCCGCGAACTGACCACGATGCCGCCCACGATCAGCACGAAGCCCGTCAGGTGGTAGAGGTGCGGCGGCTCGCCGAGCATCGTCGCCGACATCAGTGCCGCAAACAGCGGGGTGAGGTTGCTGAAGAAGCCCGCCGTGGTCGGACCCGCGCGCGAGACGCCCGCGCCCCAGGCCCGGTAGGCCAGCAGCGAGGGTCCGATGGCCACGTACAGCAGCGACAGCGCCAGCGGCCAACCCCAGCGCAGGTGGTGTTCGCCCTCGGGCAGGGCCGGCAGCATCAGCCATTCGCCAGCGGTCATGGCGGCGGACCAGGTGAGCCCGAAGGCCACCTGGGCGAGCAGGAAGGCGGCCCAGTCGCGCCGCACCTCGGCCGGCTCGCTGCCAGGTGTCGGGCGGGCCAGCATCCAGCTGTACCAGGCCCAGGTGATGGAGGCTGCGAGCATCCAGGCGTCGCCCGGCACCAGTTGCAATGTGCTCAGCTGGCGCCAGTCGCCGCGCACCAGCACCACGACCACCCCGGCGAGCGACAGCGTGGCGCCCAGTGCCGCGCGCCGTGTCACCAGCACGCCGTAGAGCAGCCGGCCCAGCAGGATCATCCACACCGGCATGCTCGCAGCGACCAGCGTGACGTTGATCGGCGTTGAGGTCTTGAGCGCCATGTACTGCAGCGCGTTGTACAGCGCCACGCTGGTCAGCCCCAGCACGGCGAACCGGCGGCTGTGCGCCCACACCGGGCTGCGCGGTGCGAGGACCCAGGCGGCCAGCGGCAGCAGCATCAGGAAGGCCAGCACCCAGCGCAGGAAGTTGAAGGTGATGGGCGGAATGCTGCCCTGCATCAGCCGGCCGACCACAGCGTTGCCGGCCCACAGCAACGGCGGTACCAGGAGCAGGGCCGCGGTGGCCGGGGTCAGGCGCTGGGAAGGGTTGGACATGCCCGGACTGTAACGACCGGGGGTATCCCCCGGCTGGCCTGGGGCTGACGGCCTGACACCCCGGTGACGCGCTTGAATCGTGGCAGCATGTGCGGCATTGCCAACCTGAGGAGACCAGCATGACCCAGACCAGCCGCGCCGTGCGCATCCACGCCCACGGCGGCCCCGAACAGCTCGTTGTCGACACCGTCGAGGTGGGCGATCCCGGACCAGGCGAAATCCGCATTCGCCACCACGCCATCGGCCTGAACTTCATCGACGTCTACCAGCGCACCGGCCTCTACCCCAACGCCATGCCACTGGCGCTGGGCATGGAAGGCGCGGGCGTGATCGAGGCGGTGGGTGAGGGCGTCACGCACCTGAAGGTGGGCGACCGCGCGGCCTACGCGGCGGGCAAGCCCGGCAGCTACTGCGATGTGCGCGTGATGCCGGCGATGAACGTCTGCCAGTTGCCCGACGGCATCTCGTTCGAAACCGGCGCGGCGATGATGCTCAAGGGCCTGACCGCGCAGTACCTGCTCAAGCGCTGCAATCCGGTGGAAGGTCTGGAGAAGGGCGACTTCGTGCTGTTCCACGCGGCTGCCGGCGGCGTGGGCCTGATCGCCTGCCAGTGGGCCAAGGCGCTGGGGCTGCGCCTGATCGGCACGGCAGGCTCGGACGATAAGTGTGCGCTGGCGCGCGAGCACGGCGCCGAGTTCAGCATCAACTACCGCACCGAAGACTTCGCTGCGCGCGTGAAGGAGATCACCGGCGGCCAGGGCGTGAAGGTGGTGTACGACTCGGTCGGCAAGGACACGTTTGAGAAGTCGCTGGACTGCCTGCGGCCGTTTGGTCTGATGGTCAGCTTCGGCAACGCCAGTGGCCCGGTGGCCCCGTTTGCGCCCGGCATCCTCGGCCCCAAGGGCTCGCTCTACGTCACGCGCCAGACCCTGTTCACCCACATCAGCAGCCGCGAGCGCACGCAGACCATGGCCAATGACCTGTTCGACGTGGTCGGCAGCGGCGCAGTGAAGATCCGCATCGACCAGCGCTTTGCGCTGACCGATGTGCGCAAGGCGCACGAGAGCCTCGAAGCGCGTCAGACCACCGGTTGCACCGTGCTCCTGCCCTGAGCCAGAGAGCCATGAAAAAGCCCCGGAGCTTCACGGCCCCGGGGCTTTTTCAATGGTCAGTGGGGACGGGTCAGAACTTGAAGCCGACGCCGAAGGTGACGCCGTCCACCTTGGTCCCGCGGCGGTCCAGGTAATTCATGTAGTCGGCGTTCAGCGAGAGCTGAGGTGTGAGGCTGAAGCTCGCGCCACCGCCGTAGGCAAAGCTGGTGGTGCGGTTCGAGTCCCCGACGCCGAAGGCCGAGGTGCTCACCTTGGTGCTGGCCACGCCGGCCCGGCCGTACAGTTCGACGGTATCGCCCAGCATGACCTTGGGTTTGACGAAGGCCCCCAGCATGTTGTCGACCTCACCCGTGGCCGAGGCCGGCCCGATGCGCACCGAGTCGTCCTTCAGGCCGGTGGCCGCGTGGCCCTCGATGGCCAAGTGCGGCGCGAGTTCCACGCCCACGATGGCGCGAGCGGCGGTTGGCTTGACCTTGGCGTCGAAGCCACGGCTGTCCTGCTTGAGGTTGAACTGGCTGTAGCCCACCTCGCCATACACCCCCTGCGCATGCGCGCCGAGGGCGAGCAGCGAAGCGGAGCCGATGAGCACTGTTTGCAGACGTCGTTTCATGAAACCTCCTGGTTGTGAAGATCGCTGACCCGGACAGGCCAACGCACAGTAGGAGAGGCGCGTCGGACAGGCGGTTCCGGCGATTGGGACAACGCTGCGCAAACGAGGTAATGAAATGTAGACCGTGGGCAGGGCGCCTGCATCGGTTGTGGATGCCTTGCGCGGATTGGCTGCAAGTCCGTCGGGACCAATGAAAAAAGGGCACTTGCGTGCCCTTTTTTTTCCGAGTGTGGAAATTCTCAGAACGAGAACTTCAGGCCCACCGCGACGCCGCCTTCGAGGTCGCCGAAGTCCATGTAGTCCACGTTGATGGACATCTTGGGCGTCAGGTAGTAGCTCGCGCCAACGCCGTACGACACGTCGCTGTCGGAGTCGGACACCTTGGCAGAGAAACCGCCAGACGAAGCGGTTGCGGAGATCTTGTAGTTCACATAACCCAGACGGCCATACAGCTCAAAGGCGTCGTTGACCTTGAAGCTGGACTTGGCGTACACACCTGCCAGACGGTCCACCTTGGCCTTGGCGGTGATGCCCATGGAGGAGTCCTTGCCATCGCGAACGCTCGCACCGAACATGCCTTCGACGGCCAGGTTCGGGTTGAACTGGTACCCGACGATGCCACGAACCGCTGCCGGGTCGGTCGCCAGATCGGCGTCGAACGTCTGGTAGGCCACGTCGCCGTACACGGATTGCGCTTGTGCCGACACGGCAGCCAGGCCGAGCATGGAGACGAAGATGAGTTTTTTCATGGGGATTCCCTTGATGAATTGGTGTTGTGGAAAGTGATTCTGGCTGGAGACCAAAACCGAAACGGAGTGTAACGACCTCGGATGGATCTTTTTCTCCCAAGGGCTTTGACCCGTTGAGCGGGCAGGCCCCGGGGCTCGATGCGTGCGCAGCCGTTCAGAAATCCATGCCGGCGCCCAGCGTGAAGCCGGTGAGCTTCACGCCGCTGCCGCTGTAGTAGGTCATGTAGTCGGCGGCCACGCTGACCGGACGGTTGCCGAAGGACTTCCAAGGCGTCACGGTCTTGAAGCCCAGCCCGTAGGACAGGCTGGCGCCGCCGTCGGTGCCGGTGTAACCGCCGACGCTGGTGCCGGCGTTGGCGATGCCCAGGCGGGCGAAGAACTCGGTCTCACCACCGATGCGCAGCCGCGGCTTGGCGTAGGCGCCCAGCAGGGTGCCGGCGCTCACGCTGTAGGCGGTGCCCCAAGGCCCCACGGCATCGGCGCCACGCAGGCCCAGGCCCAGCATGGCTTCGGCGGCGAGGTTGGGGTGGTAGTCGTAGCCGGCGACGGCGCGCAGCATGATGGGCTTGGCCGAGATGCCGGCTCGGGCGATCTTGTAGCTCAGGAAGCTCAGGCCGAGCTCTCCGTACACCTGTCCGTCCAGGCCCTGCGAGGCCAGGCCTTTTTCCACATAGGCCTCGCCTTTGGCGGCGCCGGCGCTGGCCTTTTTCTGAACGGTTTGCGCCGAGGCGGCGCAGGTCATCACAGCCATCGCGCCGAGCGCGACGAGCTTGGTCATCGTTTGCATGGGAACTCCCTGAAAAAACAAAAAAACGCTGGATCGCTTCATCCGCTTGACGGGCGGAACACAAGAAGAAAGGAGCCCGTTGTCGGGCTCCTTTTCCGGGTGGAAAGCGGCAGGATTATATCTTTGGACTTACCGTCTTCAGCGCCTGCTCCAAGTGCGAGAGGGTGCCCGCCACGTCGTGCCATTTGTCCAGACCGAACAGGCCGATGCGGAAGGTCTTGAATTCGGTGCCTTCGTCGCACTGCAGCGGCACGCCGGCGGCGGTCTGCAGGCCGGCGGCAAGAAATTTCTTGCTGTTCTGGATGTCCGGGTCGCTGGTGTAGCTGACCACCACGCCGGGCGCCTGGAAGCCGGGCGCGGCCACGCTGGCAAAACCGTTCGACTCCAGCAGGGCGCGCACCCCGCGACCCAGCGCCACTTGCTCGTCGCGCACCTTCGCGAAGCCATAGGCTTCGGTCTCCTTCATGGTGTCGCGCAGGCGTTGCAGTGCATCAGTCGGCAAGGTGGTGTGGTACGCGTGGCCGCCACCTTCGTAGGTCTCCATGATCTGCAGCCACTTCTTCAGGTCCATGGCAAAGGTGGTGCTCTGCGTGGCGTCGATGGCCTGCCGGGCGCGCTCGCTGAGCATGACCATGGCGCAGCAGGGCGAGCTGCTCCAGCCCTTCTGCGGCGCCGAGATCAGGATGTCGACCCCGGTGGCTTTCATGTCGACCCACATCGCGCCGGAGGCGATGCAGTCCAGCACGAACAGGCCGCCCACCGCGTGCACCGCCTCGGCCACGGCCTGCAGGTAGTCGTCGGGCAGCATCATGCCGGCGGCGGTTTCCACGTGCGGCGCGAACACCAGCGCAGGCTTTTCCCTCGCAATTGCGGCCGTCACCTCGCCGATGGGGCAGGGCGTCCACGGTGACTGAGCCCCGTCACCGGTCTTGCGCGCTTTGAGCACGGTGTGGCTCGCGGGAATGGCGCCCATGTCGAAGATCTGCGTCCAGCGGTAGCTGAACCAGCCGTTGCGGATCACCATCACATGCTTGCCGTGCGCGAACTGGCGCGCCACCGACTCCATGCCGAAGGTGCCGCTGCCCGGCACCAGCACCGCCGAGTGGGCGCCATAGACCTGCTTGAGCATGGCCGAGATGTCGGTCATCACGCTCTGGAAGCGCCGCGACATGTGGTTGAGCGCGCGGTCGGTGTAGACCACCGAAAATTCCAGCAGTCCGTCGGGATCGATGTGGGGCAGCAGTCCGGGCATGGTTTGTCTCCTGTGGGCAATCGAAAATCAGGTTAGCACAGGCCCCTTGGGGCTCAGTGGCGGCCGGGCGGTGTCTCCAGGTCCTGCAAGCGGCTTTCGCGCAGGCGGCTGGGCGCGAGCGCGCCGGCCGAATCAAGGATGGGGTAGGCGATCGAGCAGATGTGCGAGTTGATGCGCTTGAGATCGCTGATCAGGTCGATGTGTAGGGAGCTGCTTTCCATGCTGGGGGTCGCGCGTTCGGTCAGGCGCTCCAGGTGGCTGCTGGCGTATTCGCGCTCCATCTCCCGGAAGCGCACCTTCTCTTCCAGCAGGCGCTGCGCATCTCGCACGTTGCCGTCGAGGAACACGCTCATGCCCAGGCGCAGGTTGTCCAGCAGGCGCGCGTGCATGGCGCTGATCTCGGTCATGCCAGCCTCCGAGAATGCACGGCCCTTGCGGATCTTCTTGTCCTCAATGTCCAGCAGCACGCGCTCGACCGTGTCGCCGATCTGCTCCATGTTGATGGTGAAGCTGATGATGTCGGTCCAGCGCCGGCTCTCTTTCTCGTTGAGCTGCTCGCGCGAGATCTTGGTCAGGTAGTACTTGATGGCCGAGTACAGGTCGTCCACCGTGTCGTCCATCTTGCGCAGGTCCTGCGACAGCTGCAGGTCGTTGGTTCGGATGACGGTCATCACGCCGCGCAGCATGGTCTCCACCACATCCGCCTGGTGCAGCGCCTCGCGCGCCGCACAAGAGATCGCCAGCGACGGCGTGGCAAGGGCGGAGGGGTCGAGGTGGTTGGGGCGGTCGAGCGCGCTGCCGGCGTTCTGCAGCGGCAGCAGCTTCTCTACCCAGCGCGCCACTGTGCCGGTCAGGCCGATGAAGGTCAGGCCGACCATCAGGTTGAAGCACAGGTGGAACAGCACGGTCTGCGCCGCCGGGTCCGGCACCCAGGGCGGCACCCAGCGCAACCAGAACGGAATGAGCGCTGGGGCAATGGCGACCCCCATCAGTTTGAACAGCAGGTTGCCCAGCGGCACCTGGCGCGTGGCACGGTTGGCCTTGGCTGTGGTCAGCACCGCCAGCAGGCCGCTGCCCAGGTTGGCGCCCAGCACCAGGCCCAGCGCCACGTCGATGCCGACGACGTTGATGGCGAGCGTGGCGGTCAACAGCACCACGGCCAGGCTGGAATACGATAGCACCGCCAATGTGGCACCCACAAGGATTTCGAGCATGCGATCGCTGGTGAGCGACTCCAGCATGAGCTGGACAGCGGGGTTGCCAGTCAGCACGTGGGTGGCCTGGCTCACGAGTTGCAGGGCGAGCAGCATGAGGCCCAGGCCGATCAGCACGCGTCCCACGTCACCAACCTGGGTGCCCTGGCGGAGGATGAAGAGCGTCACGCCGACAAAGATGAACAGCGGCGAGAGCCAGGACAGGTCAAAGGAGAACACCACCGCCATCACGCTGGTGCCGATGTCGGCGCCCAGCATCACGGCTAGGGCCGCGGGCAGGGTGATCAGGCCGCGGCCGACGAAGGAGGCTGTGATGAGGGCGGTGGCAGTGCTGGACTGCACCAGGGCGGTGACGCCCAGGCCCGACAGCGCCGCGGTGAAGCGGTTGCCCATGCTGGCCGCCAGCACTTGGCGCAGCTTGCTGCCCAGCACGCGCAGCACGCCGGTGCGCACCAGGTGGGTCCCCCAGACCAGCAGCGCGATGGCCGCCAGCAGATTCAGCAGGTGTTTCATGTCCGGGAAAACTATACCCGGAGTGCTGGGGGTTTAACGGCTCTTCTTCACCCGCAGGATCTCGTCGAGGATCAGTGCGACGGCACCCACCGTGATGCCCGCATCGGCCACGTTGAATGCCGGGAAGTGGCCACCCGGGAACAGCCCCGACAGGAAGGACCAGTGGAAATCCAGCATGTCGACGACGTAGCCGTGCAGCACGCGATCCACCACGTTGCCGATGGCGCCACCCAGGATGCAGGACAGCGCGAAGGCGAACAGCTTCTGTCCCGGGTGGGAGCGCAGCATCCAGATGATGAACACGGCCGCTGCGATCCCGATGCCGGTGAATAGCCAACGCTGCCAGCCACCAGCGGAGGCCAGGAATGAGAACGCAGCGCCGGTGTTGTGCACCCGCACGATGTTGAAGAAGCTGGTGACGTAGGTGCTGTCGCCCAGCTGGTAGTAGCCCAGGATCAGGGTTTTGGTGAACTGGTCCAGCAGAAAGACGACCGCAGCCAGTCCGAGCCACGGCCAGAGGCTTGCCTTGGTTTTGGCCATCAGGCGATGCTCCTCGTTTCGCCAGCGCCGGTGCCGGCCGCTTCGGCCAGATTGCCCACGCAGCGGCCGCACAGCGTCGGATGCTCGGCGTGGTTGCCCACATCGTCGGCGTAGTGCCAGCAGCGCTCGCACTTGGTGGCGGCGCTCGGGGTCACGGCCACGGCCAGCTCGCTGCCATCGACCACGGTGACGGCCGAGGTGATGGTCACGAATTTCAGGTCCGCGCCGAGCGAGCGCAGCAGGGCCGCGTCGTCGGCACCTGCCGTGATGGTCAGTGTGGCCTGCAGCGAGGCGCCCACCTTGCCTTCAGTACGCAGGTCTTCGATCGCCTTGTTGGCCAGGTCGCGGATTTCCCGGACGCGGCTCCACTTGGCCAGCAATGCCTCGTTGGCCGAGGGCAGTGGCGAGAAGGTCTCGAAGAAGATCGAGCCTTTTGTCTGCTCCCTGGCGAGGACAGGCCACGCTTCTTCTGCGGTGAAGCTCATGAACGGTGCCATCCAGCGCAGCATGGCGTGGGTGATCTGGTGCAGCGCGGTCTGGGCGCTGCGGCGCGCCAGGCTCTTGGGTGCCGTGGTGTAGAGCCGGTCCTTGAGCACGTCGAGGTAGAACGCACCCAGGTCCTCTGAGCAGTACACCTGCAGCTTGCTGACCACGGGGTGGAACTCGTACAGCTCGAAGTGCCTGAGGATCTCGGCCTGAAGTTCGCTGGCGCGCGCCAGCGCGTAGCGGTCGATCTCCAGCAACTGGTCGTCGGGCACGGCGTCGGCGGCGGGGTCGAAGTCGCTGGTGTTGGCCAGCAGGAAACGCAGCGTGTTGCGGATGCGCCGGTAGGCGTCGACCACGCGGGCGAGGATCTTGTCGTCGCCCGCGATGTCGCCGGAGTAGTCCGATGCGGCCACCCACAGTCGGATGATCTCGGCTCCGAGTTTCTTGCTGACCTCCTGCGGGTCGATGCCGTTGCCCAGCGACTTGCTCATCTTGCGGCCCTGGCTGTCCACGGTGAAGCCATGGGTCAGCAGCCCACGGTAGGGCGCGCGGCCGTAGATGGCACAGGCCAGCAGCAGGGAACTGTGGAACCAGCCACGGTGCTGGTCGTGCCCTTCGAGGTACAGATTGGCCTCGGGACCTTCGGCGTGGGCCGCACCGTTGGGGTAGGCGTGCGAATGGCTGCCGCGCAGCACGTGCCAGAAGGTCGAGCCTGAGTCGAACCAGACCTCCAGGATGTCGCTGCTCTTGGTGTAGTGCGGCGCATCTGCGGTCCCCAGGATGTCCTCGGCCGTTACCCGGCTCCAGGCTTCGATGCCACCCTTTTCGACGATGTCGGCCGCCTGGTCGAGGATCTCCATCGTGCGCGGGTGCAGCTCACCGGAGTCCTTGTGCAGGAAGAACGGGATCGGCACGCCCCAGGAGCGCTGGCGCGAGATGCACCAGTCGGGCCGGTTGGCGATCATGTCGCGCAGCCGCGCCTGGCCGTTGGCTGGATAGAAGCTGGTGTGGTCGATCGCCTCCAGCGCCATCTGCCGCAAGGTCTTGGCCGGCTTGTCGCCCGGCTTGGTGAACACGCCCTCGCCGTCGTCCATGCGCACGAACCACTGTGCCGCGGCGCGGTAGATCACCGGCGTCTTGTGGCGCCAGCAGTGCGGGTAGCTGTGTGTGATGGCCTGCGTGGCCATGAGACGGCCATGTTCGCGCAGTGTGTCGATGATGGCTGGACAGGCTTTCCAGATGTGCTGGCCGCCGAACAGCGGCAGTTCCTCGGCGTAGACCCCGTTGCCCTGCACCGGGTTGAGGATGTCGTCATAGGCCAGGCCATGGGCGACGCAGCTGTTGAAGTCGTCCACGCCGTAGGCCGGGGCCGAGTGCACAATACCCGTGCCGTCGCCATCGCTCACGTAATCGGCCAGGTACAGCGGCGAGAGACGCTTGTAGCTGTACTTACCGCTGGCGCTGTCCACGTCGTGCAACGGGTGGCGGAACACCTGGCCGCGCAGGGCCTCGCCCTTGGCGGTGGCCAGCACGTTGCCGGTCAGGCCAAAGCGCTCCAGGCACTTCTCGACCAGGCTGGCGCCCAGCAGCAGCACGCCCTTGGGCGTGTCGACCAGGGCGTACTCCAGTTCGGGGTGGGCGTTGAGCGCCTGGTTGGCTGGGATGGTCCAGGCGGTGGTGGTCCAGATGACAGCGAAGGCCTGCTTGCCTTCGGGCAGGGCCGCCAGACCGAAGGCCCGGGCCAGGCCGACCGCGTCGTCGGACTCGAAAGCCACGTCCAGGGTGTCGCTCTTCTTGTCGGCGTATTCAATCTCGAACTCCGCCAGCGAAGAGCCGCAGTCGAAGCACCAGTACACCGGCTTGAGGCCACGGTAGACGAAACCGCGCTCGATCACCCGCTTGAAGGCACGGATCTGACCTGCTTCGTTGGCCGGGTCCATGGTGCGGTAGGGGCGTTCCCAGTCGCCCAGCACGCCCAGGCGCTTGAAATCCTCGCGCTGCTGGTCGATCTGTGCGGTGGCGTAGGCGCGGCTCTTGGCCTGCATGTCGTCACGGCCCAGGTTGCGGCCGTGCTTCTTTTCGATGGCGTTCTCGATCGGCAGGCCATGGCAGTCCCAGCCCGGGATGTACTGCGCGTCGAAACCGGCCAGCTGGCGGCTCTTGACGATCATGTCCTTGAGCACCTTGTTGACCGCGTGCCCCATGTGGATCTGGCCGTTGGCATACGGCGGGCCGTCGTGCAGCACGAACAGGGGGGCCCCCTGGCGCGCATCGCGCAACCGCTGGTACAGGCCGTTCGTGTTCCAGTCGGCCACCCAGCCCGGCTCGCGCTTGGGCAGGTCGCCGCGCATCGGGAAAGGTGTATCGGGCATGTTCAGCGTGGCGCGGTAGGCTCCGCCGCTGGCGTTCTCGTTCTTTTCAGCCATGGTGTTCGGCTTTCGGTGGGGTTTGGCAAGCAGGCTCGGCGGTCGGCGCGGGGGGGCGCCGGGGAGTGGGGCAGATCGCCCCGAGCCTGTGCAAGGGCGGCGACCGGTTGGGGTCAGCCTTGAATTCGGTCGCGCGTGGTCTGGCGGCGCGTCTGGGCGTGCAACGAGGCAAAAAACGCGCGAGCGTCGTCGCAGTCCTTGGCGATCCCTTGGGTCAGGGCGTCCAGGCTGTCGTACTTGAGCTCGTCGTGCAGTTTGTGCAGCAGTTCCACCCGGATGATTTTACCGTAGGCCTCTCCGCCGGGCAGGCTGGCCGAGAGACCCGTCGGCCAGTCCAGGCAATGGGTTTCCAGCAGCACGCGGCCGCCATTGACATCGTTGGGGTCCAGCGAGGGGCGCACGCCCAGGTTGGCCACGCCTGCGAGGGGCTCACCGGGCGGAGTGAGGCCGTGCACATGAACCGCAAAGATGCCGCTGGCGGCGGGCTTCCAGTGCGAAAAGCGCAGGTTCAGGGTGCGAAAGCCGTCGCCGCGCCCGGGGGCGCTTTCGGCCAGCTGGCGGCCGAGCTTGCGCCCGTGCACCACATGGCCGCTGATGGCGTAGGGGCGGCCGAGCAGGGCAGCAGTGCGCTCCATGTCGCCCGCGGCGAGGGCTTCGCGCACGGCCGAACTGCTCACGCGGATGCCGTGCACCTCGTAGCTCTGCATGCGCGCGACGTCAAAACCCATGGCCGACCCAGCAGCGTCCAGCATCGCGTAGTCGCCCGCGCGCTGGGCGCCGAAACGGAAGTCGTCACCGACCAGGACGTACCGGACGCCCAGCGCCTGTACCAGGATGTCTTCGATGAAGGCCTGGGGCGGCAGCGAGGCCAGGCGCTGGTTGAAGGGCAGCACCACGCACTGGTCGACGCCGCAGCGCTCGAGTTCTTCCAGCTTGTCCCGCAGCGTGGCGATGCGGGCTGGGGCGAGTTCGGGCTTGCGGTGCACAGCGGCGAAGAAGTCGCGCGGGTGCGGCTCGAAGGTCATCGCGCAGGTGGGTACATCCCGGTGGCGCGCCTCGTTCTGCAGCAGCGCCAGCATGGCCTGGTGGCCACGGTGCACGCCGTCGAAGTTGCCAATGGTGAGCGCGCAGCCCTGGGTCGCGGGCAGGGTGCGGTTCCAGAGACCACGGATGATTTTCATGAGGGATTGCGCAGGGGTCGCGGGGGCGTCATAAAAGCGCGCTATATTGACACAGCCCCGCGGGCACCGGCCTGCGGGCGCACCAGCCGCAGGTGACGATGCGGCTGGCCTCTTCATTTTCAGTTGAAGGAGCCAGGTCTTGAAGGTCTTGAAGCTGTCTGCCCAGGGGCTGCCGCAATCGTGGATCAGCCTGGAAGAAGCCGTGCTGCACTACGCCGCGGATGAGGTGCGCTGGGAAATGGGCGCGGAGGTGGCGGTGTTCCACGGTGGACACAACGCGGTCACCGGCTTGCAGTCGATCATCACTGTCAACTCGATCATCGGCACCAAGGGCGTGCCCAACATCAACCCCTTCGAGCTGCGGCCCACCCTGACCAACGCCAAGCTGTTCGCCCGCGACCGCTGCCTGTGCGCCTATTGCGGTCATGCCTTCCGCGACGACGAGCTGACCCGTGAACACATCCTGCCAATGGCACAGAATGGCCGGGACATCTGGATGAACGTGGTGACGGCCTGCAAGTCCTGCAATCACCGCAAGGCCAACAGGACCCCCGAGCAAGCCAACATGCCGCTGCTCTACGCCCCCTATGTGCCCAGCCTGTGGGAGGACTTCATCCTGCGCAACCGCCGCATCCTGGCGGACCAGATGGAGTTCCTGATGTCGCATCTACCCAAGAATTCCCGGCTGCACGCCTGAATGAAAAAGCCCCGCAAAGCGGGGTTTTTTTTGAAAGTTGCAAGGCGCTCAGGCGAACACGCCGGCCGTGTCTTCCATGCGCGCCGACACCTCGCCCAGGTGGTGCAGGGTGTCCCCGAAGGTCATTTCGAGCTGGGTCAGCTTCTTGAAATAGTGGCTGACGATGTACTCGTCGGTCACGCCGATGCCGCCATGCAGCTGCACGGCCTGCTGGCCCACATAGCGCATCGATTGGCCCAGCTGCACCTTGGCGCGCGAGAGCGCGCGGCGGCGCTCATCCGCAGGTGCATTGAGCTTGAGGCTGGCGTAGTAGCTCATCGAGCGCGCCAATTCCAGCTGCATCTTCATGTCGGCCATGCGGTGACGCAGGGCCTGGAAGCTGCCGATGGCGACACCGAACTGCTTGCGCGTGTTCAGGTACTCGGCCGTCACCGCCACGGTCTTGTCCATCACGCCCACGGCTTCGGCGCAGACGCAGGCGATGCCGATGTCCACAGCGTGCTCCAGAGCGGTCAGGCCGTCGGCCGTGACCAGCGCGGCGGGTGCGTTCTGCAGCGTCACTTCGGCCGCACGGCCGCCGTCCTGGGTGCCATACCCTTGTGTGGACACGCCCTCGGCGTTGCGCTCGACCAGGAACAGGGCGATCTGGCCGTTGGCCATGGCCGGCACGAGGAAAGCGTCGGCGTGGTCGCCCGCTGGCACCACGCTCTTGGTGCCGCTGAGGGTCCAGCCGCTGCCCGCCTGCGTGGCGGTGGTCTTGCAGATGTCGAGCTGGTAGCGCGCACCGCGCTCCTGCTGCGCCAGCACCACCAGCGCTTCGCCTGCCGCAATCTTCGGCAGCCAGGCGGCCTTTACGTCCGCGCCGCCGTAGGCGCCGATCACGCCGCTGGTGATCAGGGTCTGCGCCAGCGGCTCCAGCACGATGCCGCGGCCCAGCTCCTCCATCACCACCATGCCCTCGACCGGCTCCATGCCGAGGCCCCCGTCGGCTTCGCTGACATACAGGCCACCCAGCCCGAGTTCGGTCAGCTCGCTGTAGGCGGCACGGTCGAATCCGCCCGCCTTCACGATGGCGCGGCGGCGCTCGAAGTCGTAGCCCTTGTCCACCCATTTGCGCACGGCGTCACGCAGCTGTTCCTGGTCGTCGGAAAAATCGAAATCCATGTCGTGTCTCCTTAGCCAAGGACCGTCTGGGCGACGATGTTGCGCTGCACTTCGTTGGAGCCACCGTAAATGGTGGTCTTGCGCATGTTGAAGTAGGTCGAGGCCAGCGGCGCATTGGCCACTCCGCCACCCGGGAAGTTGCCCTGCCAGCCGGCCTCCATGGCCTCTTCGATGAAGGGCAGGCTGAAGGGGCCCGCGGCCAGCATCATCAGCTCGGCGTAGCGCTGCTGGATCTCGCTGCCCTTGATCTTGAGCAGACCGGCGATGTCCAGCGACTGTTTGCCCGACTTTTCGGCCGACAGCACGCGCAGCACCAGCATTTCCAGTGCCACGATGTCCACCTCCAGCAGCGCGATCTGGTCGCGGAAGCGCATGTCGTCCCACACCCCTTCGGCCTTGGCAATGCGCTTGAGGCGCTCCAGTTCGCGCTTGGCGCGGTTGACGTCGGCGATGTTGGTGCGCTCGTGGCTGAGCAGGTGCTTGGCGTAGGTCCAGCCCTTGTTCTCTTCGCCGATCAGGTTCTCCACCGGTACCTTGACGTTGTCGAAAAAGACCTCGTTGACCTCGCACTCACCGTCCAGCAGCCGGATCGGGCGCACGGTAACGCCGGGCGACTTCATGTCGATCAGCAGGAAGCTGATGCCGGTCTGTGGCTTGCCTTCTGTGGAGGTGCGCACCAGGCAGAAGATCCACTCACCGTACTGGCCCAGCGTGGTCCAGGTCTTCTGGCCATTGACCAGGTAGTGATCACCCTGGCGCTCGGCGCGCGTCTTGACCGAGGCCAGGTCCGAGCCCGAACCCGGCTCGCTGTAGCCCTGGCTCCACCAGACCTCGCCGCTGGCGATGCCGGGCAGGAAGCGTTCCTGCTGCTCCTTGTTGCCAAAGGCCATGATCACCGGCGCCACCATCACCGGGCCGAAGGGCACGATGCGCGGCGCCCCGGCCAGGGCGCATTCCTCTTCGAACAAGTGCTTCTGCACGGCGGTCCAGCCTGGGCCGCCGAACTCCTTGGGCCAGCCGTAACCCAGCCAGCCCTTTTTGCCCAGGATCTTGGCCCAGCGCTGCATGTCGTCGCGCGAGAGGCGCAGCGCGTTGTGGACTTTGTGGGCGATGTCGGCGGGCAGGTTGTGCTTGACCCAGCCGCGAATCTCGTCGCGGAACGCCAGCTCTTGCGGCGTGAATGCCAAATCCATGCTTGTCTCCGTGGTCGGGTGATCGGTGGTCGCCGGGGGTGGCGGCTCGATCCACGAAGTTTCGCACGACCGTTCGTTTTAGGGCTGTCCGGGCTGCGACAAACCCAGCTGCTCGCTAAGGTCGGCCAGCTGTGCCTGCAGGGTCACGACCGTGGCTTCCAGGGTCGCCACGCGCATGGCCAGCGCGCTGTCGCCGGATGGGGCTTCGTATGCAGCGGGGGCCGAGGTGTCCACTGGCCCGCACAGCAGGTGCGCCCAGCGTTGCTCGCGAGCGCCTGGCGCTCTCGGCAGCTTGACGACCAGCGGCCCCCCTTTTTCGTCGGCGCGGTCCTGCATCTCTTCCAGGAAGCCCTCCACCGAGGCGATGTCCAGGAACTTGTACCAGCGGTCGGCGTTGATGCGCAGCTCACCCGCGGTCTGCGGGCCGCGCAGCATCAGCAAGCCCAGCAAGGTGGCCGACTGGTCCGGTACGCCGGCTGCGCGCGGGAAGTTGTGTTCGTAGCGCGGCACGCGCGAGCCGCTGGATTCGATGACCATGCTGTAGTCGCGCAGCACATCGATGGCGTCGCTGATCTGGGCCCCGCTCAGGGTCATCACCGGCTCGCGCGCGGTTTTCTGGTTGCAGCCGCCGTGCAGGCTGTTGAGCGAGAGCGGGTAGCTGTCGGGCACGGTGCGGGCCTTTTCCATCAGGGTGGCCAGTACGCGGGCTTCGACGGGCGACAGGGGGCGGGTTCGGAAATCGTGGTTCATTACACTTGGCGGCCCCAGCGGGCGCTGAATCGGTCGGTACATCGGGTCGTGAACAAGAACATCGTCATTCTCATCTCAGGCGGCGGCTCCAACATGGCCGCCATCGTCCAGGCGGCTCAAAAAGGCCGCTGGCGTGAGCGCTTTGGTGCCCGGGTGGCGACCGTCATCAGCAACAAGGCCGAGGCCGGTGGGCTGGCCTGGGCCCGCGAACACCACATCCCGACCGCCAGTTTCGACCACAAGGCCTACGCCTCGCGCGAGGCCTTCGATGCGGCCCTGATGACCGAAATCGACCGCTACCAGCCAGGCCTGGTGGTGCTGGCCGGCTTCATGCGCATCCTCACGCCCGGTTTCGTGCAGCACTATGAAGGCCGGCTGGTGAATATCCACCCCAGCCTGCTGCCGGCCTTCCCGGGCCTGCACACTCACCAGCGCGCCATCGACGCCGGCTGTCGGTTCGGTGGCTGCACCGTGCATCGCGTGACCGCCGAGCTGGACCACGGCGAATACCTGGATCAGGCGGTGGTGCCCATCCTGCCGGGCGACACCGCACAGACTCTCGCCGCCCGCGTGCTCACGCAGGAGCACTTGATCTATCCGCGGGTGGTCGAACGGCTGCTGGCCGCCTGAAGCGAAGCCGTCCCGCTCAGCGGTCACCTGCAGCCAGCCTGCCCGCCATGGCTGCAAAAGCCAGCGCGAATCCGCGGCGCAGAGCGTCCCGGATGCGCGCCGAACCGGCCACCCGTTCGCGGAAGGCGTGCGCCGCCATGCCGTAGAGCACGAACACGCCGAAGGTCATGGCCATGAACACCAGGCTCAGCAGGGTGAACTGCCGCATGGGTGTAGGGTCGGCCGGGTCCATGAATTGGGGCAGGAACGCCAGGAAGAACAGGGTGAGCTTGGGGTTGAGCAGATTCAGCAGCACGGCTTTGCCCACCAGACGCGCCGGGTGGTGGGCAGTGGGTGTGGCGTCGGTTTCGAACGCCATGCGGTCACGCCAGGTCATCACCGCCAGGTACAGCAGGTACAGCACCCCTGCGATCCGCAGCAGCTGAAACGCCAGAGCGCCTGTGTGCATCACCGCGGCCAGCCCCAGGGCCGTGGCCGCCATGTGGGGCACGATGCCGAGGGTGCAGCCCAGGGCCGCCCAGACACTGGCCAGCCGGCCACGGGAGAGGCCGGTGGAGACCGTGAAAAGCACACCCGCGCCGGGGGTCACCACCACCACGGCAGAGGTGAGCAGGAATTCAAGCGAGATCATGGACAGGCTCCGGGACAAGGCCATGCGGCCGGTGTGCCCAATGTGTCTGCTCCTGGAGCGGACGTCTTGAACGTTATTGCAGTGGGCTGCCCATGGCCTGCCGCCATTGGCCCGGAGTGAATCCGAAGTGACGCACAAACTGCCGGTTCAGGTGGCTCTGATCGGCAAAGCCACTGGCGAAGGCTGCTTCGCAGAGCGGCGTGCCGGCGGCGATCAGTCGCCTTGCATGGCGCAGCCGATGTTGCTGCAGCCACGCGAACGGTGGCAGGCCCTTCCAGCGCGCGAACTGCCTCACCAGCTGGAAGCGCGAGAGGCCGGCCAGATTGGCCAGCCGGTGCAGGTCCGGTGGAGCGCAGGGTTGATCAAGCAGGCAGTCGTGCACCCGCTGCAGGTTGGCCGGGGCCGCGACCTCGGGCTGGCGGGTGCTGTGCCGTTGGGCCAGCAGGCCGCACACCTGGGTCAGCGCTTCCTCGCAGGCCGCAGCGGCCAGTGGGGTGTGAGGCGCCATGTCGTCCCAGCAGTGAAACAGCTGGTGGATGGCGGCGCGCACGACCGGATCGTCGAACACGGGCCGGGTGAACTCGTGCGCCTGCTCATCCACCAGCCGCACCATGGCCTGGGCACTGACATGGACCATGCGCCAGTGTCGGGGCGCGCAGCCCAGCGGGTGGCCGTCGTGCACCTCGCCGGGGTTGGACGTGACGATGTGACCGGGCAGGGCCTCGACGGTGCCGCGCCCACTGGCCGACCGGTGACCGCCGGCTTCCATCACGCCGAATCCGTAGCCGTCGTGCCAGTGACGGCCGAAGCTGCGACCACTGTGCAGCTCCTCGGCATGCACCCCGTCGATGGGGCCGCGCCGGAGGCGGACATGATGAAGGGGCGTGGGAGTCACATCGACTTGTGGAACACCAAGCCAGCGTGCTCGCGCATCGCGTGGAACTTGATCTTGGGCCAGTTGGCTTCGACCGCACGCAGCGTGGCCATGTGGTCCAGCAGCACGGTGGGCGCGTCCACGGCGTCCAGCGCCACCCGGTGGGCGTTGGCGTCCATGAAGCGCTTGAGCTCCTGCTCGCCGCCGTCTTCGGGCGCGCAGGTCACCCAGCGCGCCACGTTGTAGTTGCTGCCCATGATGCGGGCGCGCACGCCGTATTCGTGCTCCAGCCGATGGGCCACCACTTCGAACTGCAGCTGGCCGACGGCGCCCAGCAGCAATACGGTGCCGGCGATGGGGCGGAACACCTGGATCGCGCCTTCTTCACCCAGCTGGGTCAGGCCGGCGCGCAGCTGCTTGGTCTTCAGCGGGTCGGCCACTTCCACGCTGCGGATGATTTCCGGCGCGAAGAAGGGCAGGCCGGTGAACTGCAGGGCCTCGCCTTCGGTGAGCGTGTCGCCCAGCTGCAGCACGCCGTGGTTGGGGATGCCGATGATGTCGCCGGCAAAGGCCTCGTCCAGCAGCTCGCGGCGCTGCGACAGGAAACTCACCACCGTGTTCGGGCGCAGTTCCTTGCCGCTGCGCACCACCTTCAGGCGCATGCCGCGCTCGAAGTGACCACTGGCGCAGCGCACGAAGGCGATGCGGTCGCGGTGCGCCGGGTCCATGTTGGCCTGGATCTTGAAAACCACGCCGCTGAACTTGGGCTCCACCGGTTCGACCACGCGCTGGATCGCGGCCTTGGCGCCCGGCTGTGGTGCCAGGTCCACCAGCGCGTCCAGCACCTCGCGCACGCCAAAGTTGTTGACGGCCGAGCCGAACAGCATCGGCGTTTGTTGCCCGTTCAGGAAAGCGTCCTTGTCAAAGGCCGGAGACGCTCCTTCGACCAGTTCCAGCTCGTCCTTGGCGGCGGCCCATTCCATGCCGAAGCGGCGGGCGCTATCGGCGTTGTCCAGGCCGGCCAGCACTTCTTCGTCGCCGCCGCGGCGGTCTTCACCGGCGGCAAACACGCGCATTTGGTCCTCGCGGCGGTCGTACACGCCGCGGAAGGTTTTGCCCATGCCGACCGGCCAGGTGAAGGGCACCACGGTCATGCCTAATTCGCGCTCGATCTCGTCCATCAGGTCCAGCGGGGCTTTCACCTCGCGGTCCATCTTGTTGACGAAGGTGAGGATGGGCGTGTTGCGCGCGCGGCAGACCTGCAACAGGCGGCGGGTCTGCGGCTCCACGCCATTGCCGGCGTCGATCACCATCAGCGCCGCATCCACGGCTGTGAGCACGCGGTAGGTGTCTTCCGAGAAGTCCTGGTGGCCCGGGGTGTCGAGCAGGTTGATGACGCAGTCGCGGTACTCCATCTGCATCACCGACGAGGCGACGGAAATGCCGCGCTGCTTTTCGATCTCCATCCAGTCGGACGTGGCGTGGCGCGCGGCCTTGCGCGCCTTGACCGAGCCGGCGATGTTGATGGCGCCCGAGAACAGCAGCAGCTTCTCGGTCAGGGTGGTCTTACCCGCGTCGGGGTGCGAAATGATGGCGAAGGTGCGGCGGCGCTGCACCTGTTGGGCGATGTCGGACATAACTCTCGATTATCCCCGGTGGGACAATACCGGGATGCACCCCAAAGCCCTTCTGGACGAAAGCGCCAGCCTGATCGAGAAAGTCTTCAAGTTCGACCATCCGGCCGATGCCATCGTCGCGCGCCATTTCCGCGAAAACAAGTCGCTCGGCCCGCGCGAACGGGCCACGTTGTCGGACACCGTGTTCGCCGTATTGCGCGAGCGTCTGAAGTACGAGTGGCTGGCGCGCTCCGGCAGCGGGTCGAAGTGGCGGCGACTGGCCATCCTGGGGTTCCCCGGGGAACGCGACTTCCTCAAGAGCGCGCTGACAGACGCGGAAAAAGACTGGTGGGATGCTTGCCTGAAGGTGGGCGATGAGCAACTCCTGACGCCGCACCGCCACAACCTGCCCGAGTGGTTGGCACAGGAGCTTCGTGAGCAGGTGGGCGAGGAATTCGATGTCCTGGCCGCGAGCCTGCTGCGCCCGGCACCTCTTGACCTGCGGGTGAATGCCCTCAAGCAAAAGCGCGATGTGGCATTGGCCGGTATCCGCAGCGCCGGATGGCCCGCCCAGCCGACGCCCCACTCACCACTGGGCATCCGGCTGGAGGGCAAGCCCAATCTGGCCAAGCTGCCTCTGTTCACTGCGGGCGAGGTGGAGGTGCAGGACGAGGGCTCGCAGCTTCTGGCCCTGTTGCTCGGGGCCAAGCGCGGGGAGATGGTGGCCGACTTCTGCGCAGGCGCCGGAGGCAAGACGCTGGCGATCGGTGCGTCCATGAAGAACACGGGTCGCCTTTATGCCTTCGACACCTCGGCCCACCGACTCGATGCCATCAAGCCGCGACTGGCGCGCAGCGGTCTGTCGAATGTGCATCCGGTGGCGATTGCCCACGAGCGTGACGAGCGCATCAAGCGGCTGTCCGGGAAGATGGACAGGGTGCTGGTCGACGCGCCTTGTTCTGGTCTTGGGACGCTGCGCCGCAGCCCGGACCTGAAATGGCGCCAGACGCCCGAGACCGTGGCGGCGCAGGCCGAGTTGCAGCAGCGCATTTTGGCCAGCGCGGCCCGCCTGCTCAAACCCGGTGGGCGGCTGGTCTACGCGACCTGCAGCCTGCTGCCTCAGGAGAACGAAGCCGTGGCGAATGCCTTCGGGTTGGCTCATCCCGAATTCGAGCCTCTGTCGGTGGTCGATATGCTTGCCTCAGCCCAGGTCGCGGAGGCCGCCTCCCTGTGCAGTCCGGATGGGCGGCACATGAGGCTGTGGCCGCACCGGCACAGCGCGGACGGCTTCTTTGCCGCGGCATGGCAGAAAAAAGGCTGATACGACTTGTGTTGATTTCACATCGTGATGCTCAACTTGGGGAATTTCACCCCCGCCGGTAAAATCGAAGGCTATCCCGCCAGGCGCCCGCAGCGGGAACTTCATGTTGTTACGCCGGGCGCGCACATAGGAAATCAATGTTTTCTTCCGATTACGGCCTCCTGTCCCATCTCTGGGACGGGCTGATTCAGTTTCTGGCCGATGGCCTCACCCAGGCCACCTGGTGGCAAGCCATCATTGCGGCGCTGGTGATGACGCACATCACCATCGCCAGTGTCACGATCTACCTGCACCGTCATTCCGCGCACCGCTCGCTGGACCTGCACCCGATCGCCTCCCACTTCTTCCGCTTCTGGCTGTGGATGACGACCGGCATGGTCACCAAGGAGTGGACCGCCATCCACCGCAAGCACCACGCGAAATGCGAGCACGAAGGCGATCCGCACAGCCCCGTTGTTTTCGGCATCAAGAAGGTGTTCTTCGAGGGCAGCGAGCTGTACCGCGCCGAGGCCAAGAACCAGGAGACCCTGGCCCGCTATGGCCACAACACCCCGGACGACTGGGTCGAACGCAACATCTACACCGGCCGCTCTCGGCTGGGCGTGAGCCTGATGCTGATCATCGACGTGGCGCTCTTCGGTGCACTGGGTCTGACGGTCTGGGCGATCCAGATGGCGTGGATTCCCGTTACCGCCGCCGGCATCATCAACGGCATCGGTCACTGGTGGGGTTACCGCAACTTCGAGGCGGCCGATGCCAGCACCAACGTATCGCCCTGGGGCATCATCATTGGCGGCGAAGAGCTGCACAACAACCACCACACCTACCCGACCTCGGCCAAGCTGTCGGTCAAGCCCTACGAGTTCGACATCGGCTGGATGTACATCACCATCCTCAAGACATTCGGGCTGGCCTCAGTGAAAAAGCTGCCGCCCAAGATGGCCTTCGGTGCCGTCAAGCCGGTGGCGGACGAAAAGACCCTGGAGGCGATCATTGCCAATCGCTACGAGGTCATGGCCGGCTATGCCCGCGAACTGCGTGTGGCCTGTCAGCGCGAGGTCGAGGCGCTCAAGAGCCGCAGCGGCGATGTGTCCGCACTGGAGGCGGCCCGCCGCTGGCTGCACCGCGACGACGACAAGGTACCGGCGGCGGTGAAGCCTCAGCTGGCACAGGCCCGTGCCGAGCACCCCGTGCTGGACAAGATGGTCACCATGAGGGAAGAGCTGCGCTCGCTCTGGACCGGTACGAACGCCACGCGTGAACAACTCGCGGCCGACTTGCAGGCCTGGTGCCGCCGTGCCGAAGAGAGCGGTATCGCCGCCCTGCGCGATTTTTCGATCCAGCTGCGCTCCGCACGCGCTTGACGGAGTCGAGCAACTCGCGCCACATCCGTGGTGCGGGCAACAAAAAAGCCGCTGTAGAAACAGCGGCTTTTTTGTTGGGTCGAACCCGGAATCAGGACTGAATCACTTCAGCTTGATTTCCTTGTAGTCCACGTGCTTGCGAGCCTTCGGATCAAATTTCTTGATCAGCATCTTCTCGGGCGTGGTCTTCTTGTTCTTGGTGGTGGTGTAGAAGTGGCCGGTTCCAGCGGTGGATTCCAGCTTGATCTTCTCGCGTGCGCCTTTGGTTGCCATGGTCGGTTACTCCTTAAGCCTGGCCACGTGCGCGCAGGTCGGCGAGCACAGCGTCGATGCCATTCTTGTCGATCAGGCGCAGGGCAGCACCCGACACGCGCAGACGAACCCAGCGGTTCTCGCTCTCGACCCAGAAACGGCGGTATTGCAGGTTCGGCAGGAACCGGCGCTTGGTTTTGTTGTTGGCGTGGGAAACATTGTTCCCGACCATGGGCTTCTTGCCCGTGACGTCGCAGACGCGTGCCATGAGGACACTCCGATTTCATCAAACGGCCGCTACCCGTGCGGTAGGGGCCTCACCTCGCCAGGAAAAGGGTGGCGGTAACCCTGAATTTGCAACGCGCAGCCGAAACGGCCCAATCGCAGCAAAGCCACGCATTATAGCCCGAGGCGGCTGATCCGCCTACGGCCGGTCGTTGGTGCTGGATCAGCCTTCGTGCTGTTCGAGGAAGCGCTGGGCATCCAGAGCGGCCATGCAGCCCGTGCCGGCGCTGGTGATGGCCTGGCGGTAGATGTGGTCCTGTACGTCACCTGCGGCGAAGACGCCGGGCACGCTGGTCATGGTGGCCATGCCGTTGTTGCCCATGCGGGTGATCAGGTAGCCGTCCTTCATTTCCAGCTGGCCCTTGAAGATTTCGGTATTCGGGCTGTGTCCGATGGCGATGAAGCAGCCCTTGACGGCGACTTTCTCGGTGCTGCCGTCTTGCACGTTTTTCAGCCGCACACCGGTCACACCGCTGGCATCGCCCAGTACCTCGTCAAGCACGCTGTGCAGCTTGAGTTCGATGCGGCCTTCCTTCACCTTGTCCATCAGCTTGTCGATCATGATGGCTTCGGCCCTGAAGCTGTCGCGTCGGTGCACCAGGGTGACCTTGCTGGCGATGTTGGACAGGTACAGGGCTTCTTCGACGGCGGTGTTGCCGCCGCCGACCACGGCCACTTCCTGGCCTCGATAGAAGAACCCGTCGCAGGTGGCGCATGCACTTACCCCTTTGCCCATGAAGGCTTCCTCGGAGGGCAGGCCCAGGTAGCGGGCCGATGCGCCGGTGGCGATGATCAGGGTGTCGCAGCTGTATTGGCCGCTGTCGCCGGTGAGGACGAACGGACGCTTGGACAGGTCGACAGCGTTGATGTGATCGAAAACGATCTCGGTCTTGAAGCGCTCGGCGTGCTCCAGGAAGCGTTGCATCAGCTCCGGCCCTTGTACGCCGTGCACGTCCGCGGGCCAGTTGTCGACTTCGGTGGTGGTCATGAGCTGACCGCCCTGTGCAATGCCGGTGATCAGAACGGGTGCCAGGTTGGCGCGGGCTGCATACACCGCCGCGGTGTATCCGGCGGGGCCGGATCCAAGAATAAGAACTTTCGTATGCTTCATTTCGACGGCCCCATCGATCTTCAGGGCAAGTGGTTTAGAGTCGGTGGGTGTGCTCAGGGACGCTGTGTCCGGCGGTCACACCGCAGCGCTGAGGATGATCGGCATTGTATGAAACGCGCTTTGGGCGCATTCAACGCAAAGGTTTTAGACATGGCCATCCTTTCCAATCTGGATCTGATCCGTCGGGTTCCTCTGTTCTCGACGCTCACGCAGGCCCAGGCCGAATCCGTCGCTGAAGCCGTGGTCAAGCGGCGATACAAGCGCGGAGAGGTGATCGTGGAGCAGGGCAAGAAGTCGAACTTTCTGGCCATCGTGCTCACGGGGCGCGCCCGGGTGGTCACCACCGATTCGAGGGGGCGGGAGGTGATTCTGGCGACCATGAACCCGGGGGACTATGTGGGTGAGATGAGCCTGATCGACAACCAGCCCCATTCGGCAACGGTGCGCGCCGAGGTTCAGACCGATGTGCTGATTCTCGGCCGGGTGGAATTCGCGCGTTGCCTGCCCGAGAATACGTCGATGGCCTACGCCGTGATGAAGGGCCTGGTGCTGCGCTTGCGGCACGCCGACCGCAAGATCGAGTCCCTGGCGCTGATGGACGTGTATGGGCGAGTGGCCCGGGCCCTGCTCGAATTTGCGGCGCCGGACAAGGATGGTCGTCTGGTCATCCGCGAACGGGTCTCGCGCCAGGATGTGGCCAAGATGATCGGCGCATCGCGTGAAATGGTCAGCCGGGTCATGAAGGATTTGGAAGATCGGGGCTTCATCGAGGTGGGTGAGGACGGCAGCACCATCATCAAGGACCGACTGACATCGCTGGGCTGATCTTCTCGCCCACTCGTTTTGTCGACTCACGACTGGTCACATTGCCAGTCTGCGGCCACGCGGATGGGGCAACCCTGTGCGGTAAGCTCGTTGCCGCAATCTGTCGAGGTTTATGACGTATTCCATCAACACGCTCAACGCCGACCGGGCGAATCCCCCTGCGAGTGGCGTGTCCCGGTTCGCCCATGAGCTGGCCCTGGTGCTGGGGGCCGCAGTGCTCGGGTTCTGGCTGATCGCTCTGCTCAGCCACAGCCTGAATGATCCTGCCTGGAGCACCACGGGCAACGAAGGTGATGTTCGCAACTGGGGTGGGCAGCTGGGAGCCTGGTTGTCCGACGCCAGCTACTACCTGTTCGGCTTCTCGGTCTGGTGGCTTTTGCTGGCGGGGTGGCGTGTCTGGCTGTCGGCCTTGGCCAAACGCTTGCGGGGGGCGGATGCGGAGCGGGCCGAGTCGGCCGAAGCTGATGCATCCACCTTCTGGCGCAACCCTGCTGTTCAGCGCACGCTCTACGGGCTTGCGCTGTTGACGCTGATGGTCGGCAGTGTGTCGCTGGAATGGAGCCGCTTGTACCGGTTCGAAACCCTGCTCCCGGGACACGGCGGGGGGGTTCTGGGCCACCTGCTGGGCCCATTGGGTGTGCGCTGGCTGGGGTTCACCGGTTCGGCGCTGGTCGCGCTGGCCCTGATGGTTGTGAGTGCGCCCCGAGTGTTCCGGTTTTCGTGGGGGCATTGGGCCGAGCGGCTGGGTGCCCAGTTCGACGAGTGGTTTCAGTCCCGGCGGGAAAGGCGTGAAGCCGTGGAGGACCAGCGCATCGGCGAGCAGGCGGCGCGCGAGCGCGAGGTGGTGGTACAGGTGGAGCGCGACGTGATTGAGGAGCAGCACCCGACGCCGGTGGTCATCGAACCGGCGCGGGTCGAGGTGCCCAAGAGTGAGCGTGTGGCCAAGGAGCGTCAGAAGCCGCTGTTCACCGAGATGCCCGACAGCAAGCTGCCGCAGGTGGACCTGCTCGACAGCGCGCCGTCCCATCAGCAAGGGGTGGACGCCCAGACGCTGGAGATGACCAGCCGCCTGATCGAGAAGAAGCTCAAGGACTTTGGCGTCGAGGTGCGGGTGGTGGCGGCGGCGCCGGGGCCGGTGATCACGCGCTATGAGATCGAGCCGGCCACGGGCGTCAAGGGCTCACAGATCGTCAACCTCAGTCGTGACCTGGCGCGCTCGCTGTCGCTGGTGTCGATCCGCGTGATCGAGACCATCCCAGGCAAGAACCTGATGGCGCTGGAGCTGCCCAACGCCAAGCGCCAGACCATCAAGCTCAGCGAGATCCTCGGATCGCAGGTCTACAACGACGCCAGGAGTCTGCTGACCATGGGCCTGGGCAAGGACATCGCCGGTCTGCCGGTGGTGGCCGACCTGGCCAAGATGCCCCACTGCCTGGTGGCAGGGACCACCGGTTCGGGCAAGTCGGTGGGCATCAACGCCATGATCCTGTCGCTGCTCTACAAGGCCGACGCCAAGGACGTGCGCCTGCTGCTGATCGACCCCAAGATGCTGGAACTGAGCGTCTACGAGGGCATTCCGCACCTGCTGTGCCCGGTGGTGACCGACATGAAGCAGGCGGCCAACGGCCTGAACTGGTGCGTGGCCGAGATGGAGAAGCGCTACAAGCTCATGAGCAAGATGGGCGTGCGCAACCTGGCCGGCTTCAACGCCAAGATCGACGAGGCCAAGGCGCGGGGCGAACACATCGGCAACCCCTTCAGCTTGACGCCCGAGCAGCCCGAGCCGCTGGAGCGCCTGCCGCACATCGTGGTGGTGATCGACGAGCTGGCCGACCTGATGATGGTGGTGGGCAAGAAGATCGAGGAGCTGATCGCCCGTCTGGCGCAGAAGGCGCGCGCGGCAGGCATCCACCTGATCCTGGCGACGCAGCGACCCAGCGTGGACGTGATCACCGGCCTGATCAAGGCCAACATCCCGACCCGCATTTCCTTCCAGGTCAGCAGCAAGATCGACAGCCGCACCATCCTGGACCAGATGGGTGCCGAGAGTCTGCTGGGCATGGGTGACATGCTCTACATGCCCTCGGGCACGGGTTTTCCGATCCGCGTGCACGGTGCCTTCGTTAGCGACGACGAGGTGCACCGTGTGGCCTCCTACCTCAAGGAGCAGTACGGCGAGCCCAACTACATCGATGGTGTGCTGGAGGCCGCTGCTGGCGACGGTGAAGGCGGTGACATCTTCGGCGAAGGTGGGGGCGAGGGCGGCGAGAAGGACCCGCTGTACGACCAAGCCGTGGCCATCGTGCTGCAGGACCGCAAGGCCAGCATCTCCTACGTACAGCGCAAGCTCAAGATCGGCTACAACCGCGCCGCCCGCCTGCTGGAAGACATGGAGAACGCCGGTCTGGTGAGCGCGCTCACCAGCAGTGGCCAGCGCGACATCCTGGTGGCTCCGCGCGGCGACTGACGCTCGCACGGAAACCTTTGTGGGGCTGACAGCTCCCATACGCTCATGAACCACAGAACCTTTTTTGCCATCGCACTGTCCCTGGCGGCGTCGTTGGCCCATGCAGATGGTCTGCAAGATCTCGAAACCTTTCTGCGCGAGGTCAAGAGTGCGCAGGCCAACTTCACTCAGGTGGTGACCTCGCCCAAACGCGAGGGCGAAGCCACGGCGCGCAGCAAGACGTCCAGCGGCCGCTTCGAGTTCCAGCGCCCGGGGCGTTTCCGTTTCGAGTACACCAAGCCGTTCGAGCAGACCATCGTGGCCGACGGCCAGACGCTGTGGCTGTACGACGTGGACCTCAACCAGGTCACCGCGCGCAAGCAGCAGGACGCACTCGGCAGCACGCCGGCTGCGCTGATTGCCTCGGGCACCGACCTCAAGGGACTGTCCGACGCGTTCGACCTCAAGGCCGGCGCGGCCAGGGACGGGATGGAATGGGTCGATGCCCAGCCCAGGGCGAAGGATGGGCAGTTGCAGAGCGTGAAGGTCGGATTCCGGCAGGGGCAGCTGGCGGTGCTGGAAATCGTCGACGGACTTGGCCAGCGATCGGTGCTGAGCTTTGCACAATGGCAAGGCAATGTGGCGATCAAGCCCGAGCGCTTCCGCTTCCAGCCCCCGGCCGGCGCCGACGTCATCCGTCCCTGAGTCGCGTGGTCACCGCCGCTCACCAACCGCTGGCCGAGCGCCTGCGCCCGCGCACGCTGGGCGAGGTGATCGGTCAGCAGCACCTGCTGGGAGAGGGTATGGCGCTGCGCCTGGCCTTCGAGTCCGGCCAGCCACACAGCTGCATCCTCTGGGGGCCGCCGGGAGTGGGCAAGACCACCATCGCTCGGCTGATGGCTGATGCCTTTGATGCCCAGTTCATCACCATCAGCGCGGTGCTGGGCGGTGTGAAAGACATACGCGAGGCCGTGGAGCGTGCCGAGGCGGCCCGCGATGGCCTGCATGCACAGCGCACCATTGTCTTCGTCGATGAGGTGCACCGCTTCAACAAGAGCCAGCAGGATGCGTTTCTGCCGCATGTCGAGAGTGGTCTGTTCACCTTCATCGGGGCCACCACCGAGAACCCCTCGTTCGAAGTCAATTCCGCGTTGTTGTCTCGTGCGGCGGTGTACGTGCTGCAGCCGCTGGGCGAGGACGAGCTGCGCCAATTGGTGACACGTGCGCAGGACATCGGTGCGGTGCCCTCCATTGAAAAGGCAGCCGAGGACCGTCTGATCGCCTACGCTGATGGTGATGCGAGGCGTCTGCTGAACACCCTGGAAACCTTGGCGGTGGCCGCCCAGCGCGAGAAGCTGGAACAGGTGACCGATGCCTGGCTGTTGCGTGTGCTGGGTGAGCGCATGCGCCGCTACGACAAGGGGGGCGAGCAGTTCTACGACACCATCAGCGCGCTGCACAAAAGCGTGCGCGGCTCCGATCCGGATGCGTCGCTGTACTGGTTCGTGCGCATGCTCGATGGTGGTGCAGATCCGCGCTACATGGCGCGCCGGCTGATCCGCATGGCGGCCGAGGACATCGGTCTGGCGGATCCGCGCGCGCTGCGCCTTGCGCTGGACGCGGCCGAGGTCTACGAGCGCTTGGGCTCACCCGAGGGCGAGTTGGCGCTGGCCGAGTGTGTGGTCTACCTGGCCGTGGCGCCCAAGTCCAATGCGGTCTACAAGGCCTTCAACGAGGCCAAGGCCTTTGTCAAGAAAGACGGCAGCCGCCCCGTGCCCATGCACCTGCGCAATGCACCCACGAAGCTGATGAAGGACCTGGACTACGGCAAGGGCTACCGCTACGCTCACGACGAGGCGGGCGGTTTTGCGGCCGGCGAGACCTATCTGCCCGACGGCATGGCTGGCACGCAGTTCTACCGGCCGGTCGACCGGGGGCTGGAAATCCGAATTGGAGATAAGTTGCGGGAGCTCAAGCGGCTCAACGATCAAAAAAACTAATGACGGGCCTGATGCGCTGATGCAGCGCATTCCGACCGCCAAAACCGAGGGAAAACCCGCGCGGAATCAGGGCTCGCCCGCATCAGGTGCCAGGTAACCCTTGGCTACAATCCGCCTCCAACCCGCCGTCTGCCCTGTTTCAAGGTCTGGCCTGGCGGGTTTTTTGCTAAGTTGAAGCGGGTCTGAACACGGGGCCCCGCGCTGCACAACGGCGCGGGATCGGATTTCCCGGTCTGGTGTCCCGGCCTGTCAAAAACACGGAGAAAACTTCATGGACGTTTTGCTGCAGCAGATCATCAATGGTCTGGTTCTGGGCAGTATGTATGCGCTGGTGGCGCTGGGGTACACGATGGTGTACGGCATCATCGGACTCATCAACTTTGCGCACGGTGACGTGCTCATGGTCGGCGCGTTGACCAGCTGGACCATCATCGGCTGGATGAGCAACGCCTCGCCCGACCTGCCCGGCTGGATGGTGCTTCTGCTGGCCACACTGATCGCCATGGTCGTGTGCGGGGCACTGAACTACACGATCGAGAAGCTGGCCTACCGGCCACTGCGCAACTCGCCCCGGCTGGCGCCGCTGATCACCGCCATCGGCATGTCGTTGCTGCTGCAGACCTTCGCGATGATCATCTGGGAACCCAACCCCAAGGCCTATCCGGCGACGCTCTCGCGTGAGCCGATCGAGTTTGCCGGCGCCGTGATCTCGGTGACGCAGATCGTGATCCTGGCCGCGACGGCCATCACGCTGGCCTTCCTGATGTGGCTGGTGAACAAGACCAACCTGGGCCGCGCGATGCGGGCCACTGCCGAGAATCCGCGGGTCGCGGCGCTGATGGGCATCAAGCCCGACGTGGTCATCTCCGCCACCTTCATCATCGGTGCCATGCTCGCCGCCATCGCCGGCGTGATGTGGGCCTCCAACTACGGCACGGTGCAGCACGCCATGGGCTTCATGCCGGGCCTCAAGGCCTTCGTGGCCGCGGTCATGGGCGGCATCGGCAACCTGGCCGGTGCCGTGGTGGGCGGTGTCGCGCTGGGGCTGATCGAGTCGCTGGGCGCCGGTTACCTGGGCCAGCTCACCGGTGGCGTGCTGGGCAGCCAGTACGTCGACATCTTTGCCTTCATCGTGCTGGCCCTGGTGCTCACGCTGCGTCCTTCGGGCCTGCTGGGTGAGCGTGTGGCCGACCGCGCCTGATACCGGGAGAACCATCATGACGAAGACCAATCCCGGCAAACTCGCGGTCTGGGCCCTGGCCGCCATCGCGCTGTTCGTACTGCCGCTGCTGCTGCAGGCCACGGGCAGCAACTCCTGGGTCCGCATCGTGGACCTGGCACTGCTATACGTGCTGCTGGCGCTGGGCCTGAACATCGTGGTCGGTTACGCCGGCCTGCTGGACCTGGGCTATATCGCATTCTTCGCGGTCGGCGCCTATCTCTACGGCCTGCTGGCCTCGCCGCACCTGGCAGAGACCTTCCCGGCCATCCAGGCGATGTTCCCCAACGGGTTGCACGTCAACATCTGGCTGGTCATGCTCCTGGCGGCCGTCGTGGCCGGTGTGGTCGGTATGCTGCTCGGTGCTCCGACGCTGAAGCTGCGCGGCGACTATCTGGCCATCATCACGCTCGGCTTCGGCGAGATCATCCGCATCTTCATGCTCAACCTGGACCGTCCGGTGAACATCACCAACGGCCCCAAGGGTATCGCGCAGATCGATCCGCTCACCGTGTTCGGCTTCAACATGGGGCAGCGGCACACGCTGACCATCGGTGACTGGAGCTACACCATTCAGCCGGTGACGCTCTATTACTACCTGTTCCTGTTCTTCGTGATCCTGTCGGTCATCCTGTCGTACCGCCTGCAGGACTCCCGCGTCGGTCGCGCCTGGATGGCCATCCGCGAAGACGAGATCGCCGCCAAGGCCATGGGCCTGAACACGCGCAATCTCAAGTTGCTGGCCTTCGGCATGGGCGCCACCTTTGGCGGCATGTCGGGTGTGCTGTTCTCGTCCTTCCAGCGCTTCGTGTCGCCCGAGTCCTTCTCGCTGATGGAGTCGGTGATGGTGGTGGCGATGGTGGTGGTGGGCGGCATTGGTCACATTCCGGGCGTGATCCTGGGTGCCTTGCTGCTGGCTGGACTGCCCGAGGTGCTGCGCCATGTGGCCGGCCCGCTGACCGAACTGACCGGTGGCCGCCTCGGTCCTGAAATCCTGCGCCAGTTGCTGATTGCGCTGGCCATGGTGGTGGTGATGCTGTTGCGTCCGAAGGGACTCTGGCCCGCGCCCGAACACGGCAAGTCGTTGGCCAAGTGAGCGAGAGGACACGAACATGAGCGAAACCATTCTCAAAGTCGCCAACGTCTCCAAGCGCTTTGGCGGTCTGCAGGCCCTCAGTGATGTGGGCATCACCATCCAGCGTGGCCAGGTCTATGGCCTGATTGGCCCCAACGGCGCCGGCAAGACCACCTTCTTCAACGTGCTGACCGGCCTTTACACGCCCGACAGCGGCTCCTTCGAGCTGGCCGGCAAGCCCTATACGCCGACGGCTGTGCACGAAGTGGCCAAGGCGGGCATTGCCCGCACCTTCCAGAACATCCGCCTGTTCGCCGAAATGACGGCGCTGGAGAACGTGATGGTCGGGCGCCACGTGCGCACCCACTCGGGCATCTTGGGTGCTGTGCTGCGCACCCCCAGCTTCAAGAAGGAAGAGGCGGAAATCACCGCCCGCGCGAAGGAGCTGCTCGACTACGTGGGCATCGGCAAGCTGGCCGACTACAAGTCGCGCACCCTGAGCTACGGCGACCAGCGCCGGCTGGAGATCGCCCGCGCGCTGGCCACCGACCCGCAACTGATCGCGCTGGACGAACCGGCCGCCGGCATGAACGCCACCGAGAAGGTGCAGCTGCGCGAGCTGATCGACCGCATTCGCAACGACAACCGCACCATCCTGCTGATCGAACACGACGTGAAGCTGGTGATGGGCCTGTGCGACCGTGTGACCGTGCTCGACTACGGCAAGCAGCTCTCGTCCGGTACGCCGGCCGAGGTGCAGAGCGATCCCAAGGTGATCGAGGCGTATCTGGGCACCGGCGGCCACTGAAAGAGAGAGCGAGAACAATATGGCAAACACACTCCTCAAAGTCAGCGGCCTGAAGGTGGCGTACGGCGGCATCAAGGCCGTCAAGGGCGTCGACCTGGAAGTGCGCGAAGGCGAACTGATTTCCCTGATCGGCTCCAACGGTGCCGGCAAGACCACCACCATGAAGGCCATCACCGGCTCTCTGGGTTTCGAAGGCGGTGACATCGAATACCTGGGCCAGAGCATCAAGGGCCGTGGGGCCTGGGACCTGGTCAAGCAGGGGCTGGCGATGGTGCCGGAAGGCCGCGGCGTCTTCACCCGCATGACCATCACCGAGAACTTGCTGATGGGCGCCTACATCCGCACCGACAAGGCCGGCATCGAGGCCGACATCGAGCGCATGTTCGGCATCTTCCCGCGCCTGAAAGAGCGCAAGGACCAGCTGGCCGGCACCATGTCGGGCGGTGAGCAGCAGATGCTGGCGATGGCCCGCGCGCTGATGAGCCAGCCCAAGGTGTTGCTGCTGGACGAACCCTCAATGGGGCTGTCGCCGATCATGGTCGACAAGATCTTCGAGGTGGTGCGCGACGTCTCCGCCCAGGGCGTGACCATCGTGCTGGTGGAGCAGAACGCCCAGCGCGCGCTGCAGATCGCTGACCGCGGCTACGTGATGGACTCCGGCCTGATCACCATGACCGGCGCCGGCAAGGACCTGCTGGTGGACCCGAAAGTCCGCGAGGCCTACCTCGGGCATTGACCGTTCCACGAAAAACTACAATGACGGGTTGCGCTTTTTGGGCGCAGCCCGTTTTTATTTGTCCCACACCATGACCACCGAACACGCCCACGCCATCCCCGCCGCCGACGACAACCAGCTGATTGCGGAGCGGCGCGAGAAACTCAAAGGCCTGCGCGAGGCGCAGCAGCGCGGCGAGGGTGTGGCGTTTCCGAACGACTTCAAGCCACGCGACACGGCCGAGGCCCTGTTCGCCGCACACGGCGAATCGAGCAAGGAAGCGCTGGAGACCAACCCGGTGCGTGCCTGTGTGTCGGGTCGCATGATGCTCAAGCGTGTGATGGGCAAAGCCTGTTTTGCGACCATTCAGGACTCGTCCTTCGGTCCCAGTGGCGGCCGCATCCAGCTCTACCTGAACACCGACAGCGTGGGCGAAGAGAAACTGGCGGCGTTCAAGCACTGGGATCTGGGCGACATCGTCGCGGCCGAAGGGGTGCTCATGCGCACCCGCACCGGCGAGCTGTCGATCCACGCGGACCAGATTCGCCTGATCACCAAGAGCCTGCGCCCGCTGCCCGACAAGTTCCACGGCATTCACGACCAGGAAATCAAGTACCGTCAGCGCTACGTGGACCTGATGACCGACGAAGGCGCCCGCAAGCGCTTCGTCACCCGTAGCAAGGCCCTGTCCAGCATCCGCGAGTACATGGTCAGCCACGGCTTCCTCGAAGTGGAAACGCCCATGCTGCACCCCATTCCGGGCGGTGCCAACGCCAAGCCGTTCAAGACGCACCACAACGCGCTGGACCAGGAGATGTTCCTGCGCATCGCGCCCGAGCTGTACCTCAAGCGCCTGCTGGTGGGCGGTTTCGAGCGCGTGTTCGAGATCAACCGCAACTTCCGCAACGAAGGCATCAGCGTCCGTCACAACCCCGAGTTCACCATGATGGAGTTCTACGCGGCGTACTGGAACTACCAGGACCTGATGGACTTCAACGAGCAACTGATCCGTCACGTCGTGAAGCAAGTGCACGGCGACACGCCGCTGACCTACAACGGCCAGCCGGTGGACGTGTTCTCTCCCTTCGAGCGCCTGACCATCCGCGAGGCCATCCTCAAGTACACCGACGCCGGTGCGGGTGTGGACGACCCGGCCTGGCTGATCCCGGCGCTCAAAAAACTGGGCTTGAGCGAAGAGAAGCACCAGCTCTCGACCCGCTCGCTGGCCAGCCTGCAGGTGCTGTACTTCGAAGAGACCGTGGAAGAGAAGCTCTGGAACCCGACCTTCATCATGGAGCACCCGACCGAGATCTCGCCGCTGGCCCGCGCCAACGACGACCGGCCCGAGGTGACCGAGCGCTTCGAGCTCTACATCACCGGTCGCGAGTTCGGCAACGCCTTCTCCGAGCTGAACGACGCCGAAGACCAGGCTGCGCGCTTCCAGGCCCAGGTCGCGGCCAAGGACGGTGGTGACGAAGAGGCCATGTACTACGACGCCGACTTCATCCGTGCGCTGGAATATGGCATGCCACCGGCTGGTGGCTGCGGCATCGGCATCGACCGCCTGATGATGCTGCTGACCGATTCGCCCAGCATCCGCGACGTGATCCTGTTCCCCGCGCTGCGCCGCGAGCACTGACCCCACCGTGAGCGACCTGCAGCGCCTGGACCGCCGTGTCTGGTGGCTGTTCGGCGTCGCCCTGCTGCTGTCGCTGGCCATCACGGCCTGGGACCATGCGGGCCGCTGGCACACGCCGCGGTTGGAGGCGCGCAATTTCGTCATGCTCTGGCTCTACTGGGCGCCGCGCCTGGCGGGGCTGCCGCTGCTGGTGGGCCTGTGGCTGCGCTGGCGCATCGAGCGCGGCGCGCGCCGCTGGCGCCATCCGGTGTATGCGCTGTTGGTGCTGGTGGGCCTGTGGTCGTCTTGGATCGAGCCTTACTGGATCCGCGTGCGCCACACCACCCTGTCCGGAATTCCGGCCGAAGCACAGCCGCTGAAGTTGGCGCTGGTCGCCGACATCCACTGGGGACTGTTCTTTCGCGACCGGCAACTGGACGACCTGGTCGACCGGCTCAACGCGATGGACGTGGATGCGGTGATCGTCGCGGGCGACTGGACCCACGAGCCGACGCAGGACCTGCGTGCGGGCTTCGCACCGCTTGCGCGCCTGCGCCACCCGGTTTGGGGCGTGCTGGGCAATCACGATGTGCAGGCGCCCGGGCCGGAACTCACCGCGCCCCTGCGCGAAGCGCTGACGCAGCACGGCGTACGCCTGATCGAAGGGCAGGCTGTGCCCTGGAAGGGCTGGGAGCTGGTGGGGCTGGACGACCAGTGGGGCGGGCGGCCTCAGCAGCAAATTGAGCGACTCTGGCCAGGCGGCCTCAATAACGACTCATCGCGGCGGCTGGTGGTGGTGCACCAACCCGACACCGTGGCGCTGCTGCCGAAGGGCGCGGCGTTCCTCTCCATGGCCGGGCACACTCATGGTGGGCAGATCTGGATTCCCGGTTTTTCGCCCTGGTTCCTGCGGAAGACCAACTCCCTGCAGCCCTGGTGGAACGGGCTGTACGGCACAAGGGCCGGGCAGCTGCTGGTGACGCCCGGTGTGGGCACCATCGGCTTGCCGGCCCGGCTGGGCGTGCGGCCGACCATCGACCGCATCGATCTCGTGCGCTGAGCCGGCGGCTCAGGCGAATTCGGCCAGGGCCTTGCGCATCTTCTTCATGGCCGCCACCTCGATCTGGCGGATGCGCTCGGCGCTCACGCCGTATTCGGCCGCCAGTTCGTGCAGCGTCATGCCGCCCGAACCGTCGTCGTTCACCTTGAGCCAGCGTTCGGTCACGATGCGGCGCGAACGGTCGTCGAGCTCGCCCATGGCCTGCGCGATGCCTTCGGTGGCCAGCACATCGCGCTGGGCCGATTCGATCATCGCAGTCGGCTCGTGGTTGGCATCGGCCAGCCAGGCGATCGGGCCATAGGTTTCTTCACCATCGTCGGCGGGCGAGGGGTCGAGCACCACGTCACCACCGGACAGGCGCGTTTCCATCTCGCGCACTTCCTCGGGCTTGACCTTGAGGTCGCGCGCGACCACATCGATCTCGCTGTCCGACAGGGCCTCGCGGTGGGTGTCGCCTTCGGTGGCCTCGGCACGGAAGCCCTGCTTCATCGAGCGCAGGTTGAAGAACAGCTTGCGCTGGGCTTTGGTCGTGGCGACCTTGACCATGCGCCAGTTCTTCAGGATGTATTCGTGGATCTCGGCCTTGATCCAGTGGATTGCGTAACTCACCAGGCGCACGCCCTGGTCGGGGTCGAAGCGCTTGACGGCCTTCATCAGGCCGACGTTGCCTTCCTGGATCAGGTCGCCGTGCGGCAGGCCGTAGCCCAGGTACTGGCGGGCGATGGACACCACCAGGCGCAGGTGCGACATCACCAGTTGGCCGGCAGCTTCCAGGTCGTTGTGATCGCGCAGGCGGCGGGCGGCCGACTGCTCTTCTTCGAGCGTCAGCAGTGGCATGCGGTTGACCGCCGAGATGTACGCGTCCAGATTGCCCAGCGGCGGCAGCGTCAGCGAACGGCTCCACGGGCTGGCGACGGCCAGCGTGGTGGTCGGCAGGGCGGCGGGGGCGAGCAGGGTGGTGGACATGTGAAGAACCTCCTCAGGTGGTCTTGCGGAAATGTTAGCACTCTCTATGAGCGAGTGCTAATTGAATGGTTCCATGACCGTGATATCCGGGGGTGGACAATCGGTCCGTTTTCTTTTACTGTACATAAAAACAGTATTTGAGCCTTGCCACCACCATGCCTGCCCCGTTCATCCGCCCGTCCGGCGATCTGCCGGCCAGCCTGTCCGCCCTCGTCTGGCGCGGCGACGCGCTGGGCCGGCCGGTCACGGCCAGCTGCGCCAGCGGATTCGGGGCGCTGGACGCGGCCCTGCCGGGCGGGGGCTGGCCCGGTTTCGGGCTGACCGAGCTGTTGCTGAGCCCGGCGGGTACCTTGGAGTTCCGCCTGCTGGGGCCGGCGCTGGGCCGGGTCTGTGCCGTCGGGCGTGAAGTGGTGCTGGTCGGGCCACCGCATCTGCCGCACCTGCCGGGCCTGCTGCCGCATGGCGTGACAGCCCGGCAGCTGGTCTGGGTGCAGGCCGACACGCCGGCCGAGCGCCTCTGGGCCACCGAACAGCTGGTCAAGGCCGGCAGCTGCGGGGCGGTGCTGGCCTGGCTGCCCCAGGCACGGCCGGCGCAGCTGAGGCGCCTGCAGGTGCTGGCCAGTGACCACGAAGGCCCGGTGTGGCTGTGCCGGCCGGCCGTCGCAGCCCGCGAATCCTCGGCGGCATCCCTGCGCCTGCTGGTGCGTCCGGGTGCTGGCTGGGCTTTGTCGGTCGACGTGATCAAGCGCAAGGGGCCGCCGCTGGCGCGCACCCTGCACCTGCCGGCGGTGCCGGCCGGGCTGTCGGCAGTGCTGCCGCCCCGGCTGCTGAACCTGGGCCAGACGGCCGTTTCCCGTGAGGCCGACCATGCTGTGGTCCGCGCTCCGACGCCCGAGCACCGACGACCCGCCGTCCCCCACTGACGCGGCGCTGCAGGCGCTGGCGGTCTGGGCGCTGCAGTTCACGCCCCGTGTCGCCGTCGCCGAAGAGGCCGTGTTGCTGGAAGTGGCGGCGAGCCTGCGTCTGTTCGGCGGGCGGGCGGCGCTGCGCGAGCGGCTCTGGGGCGGAGCGCAGGAACTGGGCGCAGTGGCCCTGGCCTGGGCGCCCAACGCCCGGGCGGCGCTGGCGCTGGCGCGGGCGGGGGTGGAAGACGGCGTGTCGGCGCCGCTGGAGCGCGTGCTGGACGCGCTGCCGATGGCGACCCTGAGCGCCGTGCGGCCGCACCTGCCGATCCTGGCGCGCATCGGCTGTCGCACCCTGGGCGATCTGCGCCGGCTGCCGCGTGCCGGACTGGCGCGGCGTTTCGATGCGGCCTTGCTGGCGGCGCTGGACCAGGCCTATGGCCGTGCCCCCGAGACGCATGTCTGGGTCATGCTGCCCGCGGTGTTCGACGCCCGGCTGGAGCTGCCGCACCGGGTCGAGGACGCGGGGACCCTGACCTTCGGGGCGCACCGCCTGCTGCTGCAGCTCTCGGCCTGGCTGGCCGCACGCCACAGCGGCGTGACCGCCTTCACCCTGCACTGGGCGCACGACGCCATGCGGTCGCGCGGCGCGGGCGAGGGCGGGCAGCTGACGGTGCGCACTGCCGAGCCCACGCGCGAAGTGGGGCACCTCTCGCGGCTGCTGGCCGAGCACCTGGCGCAGGTGGTGCTGGCTGCCCCGGTCGGCGACCTGCGGCTGACGGCCGAGGGGGTGGTGCCGCTGGCGCCCCGGAGCGCATCGTGGTTGCCCGACGAAGCCCATGGCCAGGAGCCGCTGCCCCAGGTGCTGGAGCGGCTGGCGGCGCGGCTGGGTGAGGACCGGGTGGTTCGGCCGCTGCTGTGCGAGGACCACCGGCCCGAGGCGATGGAGTGCTGGCAGCCGGCGGCGCAGGTCTTGCCGCGCGAGGCCTGGCCGGTGGCGCCCGCCGGGCCGCAGCCGACCTGGATGCTGCAGCAGCCACTGAAGCTGCTGGTGCGCCAGCACCGGCCGCTCTACCAGGGCGAACTGCAGCTGCTGCTGGGACCGCAGCGAGTGGAGGGGGGCTGGTGGGACCGTGACGAGGCCACTGGCCGCACCCGCCACGCGGTACGCGACTACTGGGTCGCCCAGTCGCCGCTGGCGGGTGTGCTGTGGGTGTTCCAGACGAGGCTGGCCGACGAGCCGGCCTGGTATCTCCATGGTGTGTTCGCTTAACCCCCACGCTCCGCCGCTGCGCGGGTCGCTGCCCCAGCACCGGGGAGGGACCCGGTGCCTCCCGGGTCCGGGGGCTGATCCGGCTTGGGGCGGCCCGGCGCCGGATCGGCCATGAAGATGTCCCTGCCCGACTACGCCGAGCTGCTGTGCTGCTCCAACTTCAGCTTCCTGCGCGGTGCCAGCCACGCCGAGGAGCTGGTGGCGCGCGCCAAGGCCATGGGCTACACCGCACTGGCCATCACCGACGAATGTTCGATGGCGGGCATCGCACGGGCGCACGTGGCCGCGAAAAAACACAAACTGCCGCTCATCGTGGGCAGCCAGTTCCTCGTCCAGGCGGGTGGCGGTCCCACCGGCGATTTCACGCTGGTGCTGCTGGCCACCAACCTCCACGGCTACGGGAACCTCTGCGAGCTCATCACGAGGCTGCGGCGCTCGGCCGCCAAGGGCACATACCGGCTGAGGCTGGACGATGTCGACCCCGCAGCCCTGGCCGACTGCCTGGCCATCGCCGTGCCAGCGCGCGGCGCCACACAAGACCAGTGCGATGCCACCGCGCGCTGGCTGCTCGGCAACTTCCTGGGCCGCTGCTGGCTGGGCGTGACGCAGTTGGGCCGGCTGGACGACGCCATTCACCTGCACCGCCTGCGCGAGGCCGGTGCGCTCACGGCCGTGCCGCTGGTGGCGGTGGGCGACGTGCACATGCACGTGCGCTCGCGCAAGCCGCTGCAGGACGTGCTCACCGCGACCCGCATTGGTCGGCCACTGGTGGCCTGCGGCTTTGCGCTTGCGCCCAACGCCGAGCAGCACCTGCGCACCCGCGTGCGGCTGGCGCAGAGCTTCCCGCCCGATCTGCTGGCGGAAACCCTGGGCATCGCCGCACGGTGCACGCGATGGTCGCTGGACGAGCTGCGCTACCAGTACCCGGCCGAGGTGGTGCCACCCGGCTGCACACCGGCGCAGCACCTGCGCGCGCTCACCGAAGCCGGCGCTGCCGAACACTGGCCGGCGGGCGTGCCGCCCAAGGTGCGTGCGCAGATCGAACACGAGCTGGCCCTCATCACCGAACTCGGCTACGAGCACTACTTCCTCACCGTGCACGACATCGTGGCGTTTGCGCGTTCGCAGGGCATCCTCTGCCAGGGCCGCGGCTCGGCGGCCAACAGCGCGGTCTGCTACTGCCTGGGCGTGACGGCGGTGGACCCGGCGCGGTCCTCGCTGCTGTTCGAACGCTTCCTGTCCAAAGAGCGCAACGAGCCGCCCGACATCGACGTGGACTTCGAGCACGAGCGGCGCGAAGAGGTCATCCAGTACCTCTACCGCAAGTACGGCCGCGACCGCGCCGCACTCACCGCCACCGTCATCAGCTACCGCCCGCGCAGCACCGTGCGCGACGTCGGCAAGGCCATGGGTTTCGACGAGGCCTTGCTGGATCGGCTGGCGCGCGACCACCGCTGGTGGGACGAAGACGGCCTGGCCGACGAGCGCCTGCATGAAGCCGGCCTCGATCCGGACAGCCTGGCGGCGCGCCAGTTCGTCACCCTGGTCCAACAGCTGCTGGGCTTTCCGCGCCACCTCTCGCAGCACACCGGCGGCTTCGTGCTGACCAGCGGACCGCTGGCGCGGCTGGTGCCGATCGAGAACGCGTCCATGCCCGAGCGCACGGTGATCCAGTGGGACAAGGACGACCTCGACGCCATGGGCCTGCTCAAGGTCGATGTGCTGGCGCTGGGAATGCTGACCGCGATCCGCAAGTCGCTCGATTTCATCGGCCAGCGGCGCGGGCACCCCATGCCCCTCCACACCATTCCCGACAAGGACGTGGCCACCTTCGACATGATCTGCGCCGCCGACACCGTGGGCGTGTTCCAGATCGAAAGCCGCGCGCAGATGGCCATGCTGCCGCGCCTGAAGCCACGCTGCTTCTACGACCTGGTGGTCGAGGTCGCGCTGGTGCGGCCCGGTCCCATTCAGGGCGGCGCGGTGCATCCGTACCTGCGGCGTCGCCAGGGCAAGGAGCCGGTCGATTACCCCAAGGGGCTGGAGGCTGCGCTGGAGCGCACCCTGGGGGTGCCGGTGTTCCAGGAGCAGTGCATGCAGATCGCCATGATCGCGGCCGACTTCACGCCCGGCGAGGCCGACGGTCTGCGCCGCGCCATGGGCGCCTGGCGGCGCACCGGCGGCCTGGGCGCCTACGAACACCGCCTCATCGACGGCATGACGCGCAACGGCTACCCGCTCGAATTTGCCCAGCGCGTGGTCGAGCAGGTCAAGGGCTTCTCCAGCTACGGCTTCCCCGAAAGCCACGCGGTCAGCTTCGCGCTGCTGGTCTACGACAGCTGCTGGATCAAGCGCCACCACCCGGCCGAGTTCCTGGCCGCCATGCTCAACAGCCAGCCGCTGGGCTTCTACACGCCCAGCCAGCTGGTGCAGGACGCGCAGCGCCACGGCGTGGTGGTGCGGCCGGTGGACGTGAGCCACAGCGACTGGGACTGCACGCTCGAAGACATGCCCGCACCCGACGCCCCCGGGCAACCGGTGGTGCGGCTGGGCTTGCGGCTGGTCAGCGGGCTGTCCGAAGCGGAAGCCGGGCGCATCAGCGCTGCACGACAGGAGCGGCCGTTCGTCAGCACGGAAGACCTCGCACTGAGAGCGCAACTCGACCGACAGACCCTGCAGCAGCTGGCGGCTGCCGACGCGTTGCAGAGCCTGGCCGGTCACCGCCGCCAGCAAGTCTGGGACGCGTCCGCCCTGCAGGCCGCGCCCGCCCTTCTGCGCCGCGCGCCGGTCAACGAAGCCACGCTGGACCTCGACGAAGCGCCCGAAGGCGAAGCCATCGTCTGGGACTACGCGAGTACCGGCCTGACTCTGCGCCGCCACCCGCTGGCCCTGCTGCGCGAGCGGCTGACCCAGCGCCGATTCATGACCGCCGAGCAACTCCAAGCCGCACCCGACGGCCGCCTCGTGCGCGCCTGCGGCATCGTCACCTGCCGCCAGCAGCCCGGCACTTCGCAGGGGGTGGTCTTCGTGACGCTGGAAGACGAAACCGGCACCGTGCAGGTCATCGTCTGGCGCTCACTGCGCGAACGCCAGCGCAGCGAACTCACCGGTTCACGCCTGATGGGCGTGCACGGCGTCTGGCAGCGCGAAGGTGCGGTCTGCAACCTGATCGCCGGCCGGCTCGAAAACCTCAACCCGCTGCTGGGCCGGCTGGCGCCGGGGAGCCGGGATTTTCATTAGGGACCAGCAGTTCGATCTCTCCGTAGTGCAGCCGCAGCCGCCCACTTGCCTCCAGCGCCTTGAGCGCCTTGTTGACGCTCTGGCGGCTCACGCCCAGCATCTGGGCCAGCAGCTCCTGCGACAGGTGGATGCGCCGACGCGGCGCGTCGCGGCTGCCGTAGCCGCGGGCCACCAGCTGCAGCCGGCGCCAGACGCGCTCTTCCAGCGGCAGCTGGGCCAGCTCCTCCACCGCGACGAACAACACGCGCAGCTTGCGGCAGGCCAGCCGGGCCAGTTCGCGCCACATGGCCGGGTGGCTGTCGAGCCAGACCAGCAGCGCCTCGCGCGGCACCACCAGCACCTGGGCGGGGCCATCGGCCACGGCATCGTGGGTGCGCGGCCGTCCGTCGATGAGCGAGATCTCGCCGAACCACTGGTAGGGCTCCAGGTAGGCGAGCAGCGCCGCGTTGCCATCGGCGTTGAGGGCCCCGATGCGCAGCGCCCCCGCGACCACGGCACACAGGCCGTCGGCCTCGCCGCCGCGCGCGAACAGCGATTCACCGTGGGTCAGGTGGCGCATGCGGGCCAGGCGCAGCAGTTCGGCCTGCAGCGCCGGATCGCAGGCGCTGAACCATTCGTCGCTGGCCAGCGCGGTGTGCAGGCCGGGCGGGGCCGGGGTGGACGGGGGCATGGCGGCTTGAGGTTGGCCCGCGGGGCGGCGCGGTGCCGGCGGGGTTTGTCGAAATTTTGACAGACACCCTGGCGCCGTGCCGCCATCCTTGCCGCTTTCAGCGCCGCCACAACAAGGAGACACGCATGGAAACCGCCACCCGCCAACTGATCGAGTACGCGCGCTACCACCGCGACCCGCGCAACATCGCGACCCACTTTGTCGGCATCCCGCTGATCGCCTTCGGCATCGCGGTGATGCTGGCGCGCGTGCCTCTGGGCGGGGCCGATGCTCTGCTGCCGGGCGCGCACTGGCTGGTCTGGGCGCTCACGGGCGTCTGGTACCTGCGGCAGGGGCGCTGGTCGCTGACGGTGCCCACCCTCGCGGTGCTGGGAGGGATGGTGGCGCTGGCCGATCCCCTCGCTGAGGCGGACATGACCACCTGGCTCGCCTGGGGGCTGGGCAGTTTCGTGGTCGGCTGGGTGTTCCAGGCGGTCGGGCATGTGTGGGAGGGGCGAAAGCCGGCCTTCTTCGATGACCTGCGCGGCCTGCTGGTGGGGCCGATGTTCGTGCTGGCCGAACTCCTGATGGCGCTGGGGCTGCTGCGCGATTTGCGCGAGACCATCGAGCAGGCCGCCGGCCCGGTGCGCCGCCGCACCGCTCCGGTGGCTGGTGGCCAATGACCCGACCGGAGCCGCCCGACGAATTGGTCCCGGGGCCGGTGCTGGTGGTGGGCGCCGGCCTGGTGGGTTGTTACCTCGGTGGTCGTCTCCAGGCGGCCGGGGTACCTGTGTGCTTTGTCGGGCGGAGCGGGATGCTCGACGAGCTGGCGGCGCATGGGCTGCAACTGACCGACCTCTCTGGTGGGCGCAGCGAGGTGCCCGCGTCGGCCCTGCAGCTGCACACGGACGTGCCGGAGGGCGCCCGGCCATCGCTGGTGCTCTTGTGTGTCAAGCGCCCCGCACTGGTGTCGGCGCTTGCTCGCCTCGCGCAGACGGTGCCCAGAGACACGCCGGTGCTGTGCTGCCAGAACGGGCTGTTCCCGGCGGCCGACGCGATGCAGGCTGCGCCCCAGCTCCGCCTGCTGCCGGCCATGGTGCCGTTCAACATCATGCGGCGCGGACCGGGTCATTTCCACCGGGCCACGTCGGGACAACTGGCGGCGCAGGCGTCGGCACGCCTGGCGGGCTGGCGGCCGGTGTTTGAGCGCGCCGGAATGCCGCTGGCGCTGCACGCCGACATGCTGCCGGTGCAGTGGGGCAAGCTGTTGCTCAACCTGAACAACCCGGTCAACGCGCTGTCTGGTCTGCCGCTGAAGGCGCAGCTGCTGGACGCCGGCCACCGCCGCCGTTACGCCGATCTGGTGGAAGAGGCGCTGGTCCTGCTGCGCCGGGCCCGCATCGAACCGCATCGCGTCACGCCCTTGCCCTGGGAGCGCTTCCTGCAGGTGCTTCGGCTGCCAACGCCACTGTTCCGGTTGGTCGCTTTCCGCATGCTGCGCATGGATGCGCACGCCCGGTCGAGCATGGCCGAAGACCTGGCCGCGGGCCGGCCGACTGAAATCAACGAGCTGTGTGGCGAAGTGGTTCGGCTGGCGCACACGCTGGGCGCCCAGGCACTGCTGAATGCGCGGATGGCCGAGGCGATTTCTGCCACTTCCCGATGACCCGACAACACATGAAGGATTGAAATGACCCCGTGGAACGAGGCGCGCGCGGCGCGCCGGACCGATCTGATGACCACGGTGCTGCTGGCCGCGCTGGCCCTGGTGCTGGTGTTTGTGGCGGCCGCCTGGACGCGGGACTGGCCGCTGTTTTCCCTCTCGCCACCGGGCGGCGGCGTGGCCGACGTGTCGGAGGCGCAGCGCGAAGACCTGCACCGTACCTTCTTCACCATCTGGGCCTCGCTGCTGCTGGCCGCACCCGCGCTGGCCCTGCTACCGCTGGCGGCGCGCGCTGGCTGGGCTGCGCGGCTGTGGCGCATCACCTGGACCGCCTCGCTGCTGGTGTTTGCGGTGCACTTCTGGTGGGCGGTGGTCGAGCTGTTCGGCAACGACTGGTCGCGGGTGCTGAACACGCCCCGCGTGAGCGCGCCGCGGCTGGACACGGTGTTCGCTGTCTGGTGGTGTGTGGACGTGGCGCTGGCGTGGACGGTCCGTCCTGATCAGCTCTGGGTGCGGCTGCAGCGGGCCGGCGTGCACCTGCTGGCTTTCGTGCTGTTCTTCATGGGCGCCGCGCGCGAGGGCGAGCTGCCGCTTTCGCGCGCGCTGGGCTGGGGCTTTGCCGCGGTCGTGGCGGCCGGCCTGATCGCCTGGGGCTTGGGCCTCAGGCGCCGAGCAACCGTTCGGTGATGAAGCGCCAGTGCGCCTCGCTCACCGGCGTGATCGAGAGCCGGCTGCCGCGCTGCAGCACCACCATGTCGGCCAGCTCGGGCGTGGCGCGCAGCTCGGGCAGGCCGATCAGTCGGGTCTTCTTCAGCGCCTGCACATCCCGCAGCAGCCAGCGCGGGGACTCGGGTTTTGACTTGGGGTCGAAATAGGGCGAGGCCCGGTCGAACTGGGTCGGGTCGGGCTTGATCTCCGAGGCCACGCGCGCCAGTCCCACGATGCCGGGCTCGGCGCAGCTGGAGTGGTAGAACAGCACGCCGTCACCGACGCGCATCGCGTCGCGCATGAAGTTGCGCGCCTGGTAGTTGCGCACGCCCGTCCAGGGCACGGTGGCGCCAGGCGCGGCCAGGGCGTCGTCGATCGAGCATTCCTCGGGCTCGGACTTCATCAGCCAGTACTGGGTGTTCATGGCGCGATGGTAGCCGGGGGTATCGCGCAGCGGACGCCGCATGTGCGCGAACCGCGGTAGCCTCGGGGGCTTCATGACCGCACCCGACACCTCCACGTCCGCTCCCCACGGCCTGCTGATCGCCAACCTGCTGGCGCAACTCGCCTTTGGCCTGCTGGCCATGACCATCTGCCTGCCGTCGATGCAGGAGTGGGGCGCCATGTTCGGTTCCAGCCAGGCGGCGGTGCAGCTGACCTTCAGCGGCTACGTCGTCACCTACGGCTCACTGCAGCTGGTGTACGGTCCGCTGTCGGACCGGCTGGGCCGCAAGCGCATCCTGATGATCGGCCTGGTCATTGCCTTCGCCGGTTCGGTGATGGCGGTTTTCGCGCCCGATCTGCCGACCCTGGTGCTGGCGCGGCTGCTGCAGGGCGCGGGCAGTGCGGCCTGCATGGTGATTGGCCGGGCGCTGGTGCAGGACCTGTTCGCCGGGCCCGAGCGCACCCGGGTCATGGCCTACGTGGGCATGGCCATGGGCCTGTGTCCGCCGCTGGCCACCATCATCGGCGGCCAGCTGCATGTGCGCCTGGGCTGGCAGTCGAACTTCGTCGTCATGGCCGTGCTGGCGGTGCTGTTGTTCATCGCAGCCTGGCGCGGCCTGCCCGAGCACCAGAGCGCCATCGGCGTGCAGCCGCACTGGCTCAAGGCCATGCTCTCGTCCTACGCACAGCTGGCGCGTGAGCCCTCGTTCGGCCTGCACGTGCTGCTGCTGGCCATGACCAGCGCCACCTTCTACGCCTTCCTCGGCGGTGCACCGATCGTGCTGGGCAGCTACGGCGTCAAGCCCGACGGCATCGGCTTCTACATCATGGCGATCCCGGGCTCGTACATCGTGGGCAACTACCTGACCACGCACCTCTCGCACCGCATCAGCGAGCGCCGCATCATGCGGCTCGGGCAGGTGCTCACGGTGGGTGGCGTGGCGCTGATGCTGTTGCTCGCGCTGGCGGGCCTGAACACCTCGCTGGCGTTTGCGCTGCCGCTGGTGCTGCTGGGCATTGGCCACGGCCTGCTGGTGCCGCCCGCGCTCGCTGGCACGGTGGGCTTGTTGCCGGCGCTGGCCGGGTCGGCCGCCGCCGTGGCTGGCCTGGCGCAGCAGCTGATGGGCGCGGTCGGCGGTTTTGCTGTTGGCCTGTTCCAACACGAGGGCGCGGTCAACCTTGGCTGGCTCATGCTGGGTCTGGCGCTGTGCGGTGCCGCCGCGCAGTGGATGCTGCACCAGGGCGCGAAGCCGTGAACCCCTGTGCCAGCGCCGTCGCGCGCCGGCTGGCCGCCGCGGCCTTGGCGCTCGCCCTGGCGGCTGGGCTCAGCGGCTGCAGCCTGCTGGTGCGCGAGCCGCGGGTGCCGATGGAGGTGCTGTCCCTGCCGCGCGCCGCAGGCGCGCACAGCCCGACGCTGATCGTGTTCATGCCGGGTGCGCAGGAGGTGCCGCAGGACATCGTGCGTGAAGGCTTCGTCGAGCAGGTTCGGGCGCGCGGCATCGACGCCGACGTGGTGGTGGCTGACACGCACCTGGGCTATTTCTATGCCGGCGTGTTCGAGCAGCGGTTGCGCGAGGACGTGATCCAGCCAGCGCGGGCGCGGGGTTACCGCTCGGTCTGGCTGGCCGGCATCTCGCTGGGCGGTTTCGGCGCGCTGCGCTATGCGCGAGCCCATCCGGACGAGGTGGACGGCATCATCGCGCTCGCGCCCTATCTGGCGCCGCGGCTGGACCTGCAGGCGGTGTGGCAGGCCGGTGGTCTGGCGAACTGGCGGCCGGAGCGGCCACCTGGGCCGCGGGAGCATGAGCGTGCGCTGCTGCTCTGGCTCCAGGGGTATGGCGATCCCGCGCAGCAGCGGCCGCCCCTGCTCATTGGTCATGGCGACGACGACAGGCTCAAGCCCTTCGGACCGCTGATGGCCGGCCTCCTGCCCCCGGAACGCCTGCTCTCGGCGCCAGGCGGTCACGACTGGGCGCCCTGGAAGTCCATGTGGGCCGACGCGCTGGACCGCGCGCCGCTGCCGCGTGCCAACGGCGCCGGTTTGCGCTAGCCTGCGGGCCTCGACCGCTGCGGGAGCCCGCCATGGACCTGACCGCTTTCGTGTTCCTCGCCCCATTCGCGTTCCTGGCCTTGGTGCTGTGGATCGCCACGCGCACTGCGCGCCGGCACCGCGAACAGGCACAGGGTCAGTTGACCGCCGACGCTGCTGCGCGCGTCTGGACCTTCGAGAACGGCACCGAAGGTCTGTTCGACCTGCAGCGCTGGTCGGGCCACACCGACGGTCACCATTGGACGGCCGAATACCGCCGGGGTCGTCACCGCAAGAGTTCGGGCCCCACCCGCACCCACCGGCTGCGCTGGTGGACCGAGGGTTTTGGCGGGCCGACCACGCCCATCCTGCTGATCGGCGTGCCGCGCGGCAAGGAGCTGCCCGCGCTCCAGTTGACCGAGGGCGAAGGCCTGCTGGCGACCATGGCCCAGAAGGCTGCCGGCTTTGCTCTCGACAAGGCACTGGACGCACACTTCGGTGAGGATGCGGGCCGGCAGATCGACGCGCGCGCGCTGCGCATGGTCGAGGGCGTCGGGTTGCCTGGCTTCCTGCCGATGGCGGTGGACATCGCCCAGGCCCGCTACTGGCTCGACCAGCCAGCCCATCGCCAGGCCCTGCTGGCGCAGGTGGACGATGCGGCCAGCGCCTTTTCCAACGAGCAGGACCGACCCTGGGTGCTGCTGCTGGGCCGGCGCCTCATGTTGGCGCAGCCGGTGGCGGTGCGCAGCACTGCCGATCTGGATCGCCTGGTCCGTGCCGGGGCGGCGCTGGCCGAGGCGTTCCGGTGACAGCGCCGCGGCCGCCATCGCGGAAAATCGGGGGTTGTCCGAACCTGAACCGTGATCGAGGCCGCCCTTGCCATTGCCCCCACCCGTTGCCCGCACCCCCATGCACACCCGCCGTGTCGAATACCGCGGCTTCCGCCGCGACGACGGTCTGTGGGACATCGAGGGCGAGATGCTTGATACCAAGCCGCATGCCTTCGAAATCGAGGGCGAGGGCGAGTGGGCACCCAACGAACCGATCCACCACATGAGCATCCGCGTCACGGTCGACGAGGCCATGGTGATCCGCGATGTGCAGGTCTGCATGGATGCCCATCCGCACGACCCTTGCCCGCAGGCCATGCCGCCCATGCAGGGCCTGATCGGCGAGACGCTGGGCAAAGGCTGGCGCAAGACCATCGAACGCCATCTGGGCGGCACCATCGGCTGCACCCACCTGCGCGAGCTGCTGTTCAACCTCGCCACCGCGGCCTTCCAGACCCGCTCGTCTTCGTTCGCGCCTGCGGGCGACGGACGTCCGCCCATGCACCTGGGCCAGTGCAAGGCCTGGGCCTTCGACGGGCCGGTGGTCGAGAGGGTCTACCCCATGTTCTTCCGCTGGCAGCCGCCGCCGAAAACCGCCGGCTGATCCGCATGGCCATCGAGATCCACTTTGACGCGGTCGACGGCGCACCGATTGACTCCGCCACCGTGATGGTGCTGCGCGATGGTGTGCGCGGTCTGGAGGTGCTGATGGTTCGGCGACACGGGGACTCGGGCGTGCTCGGTGGCGTGCACGTGTTCCCCGGCGGCAAGCTGGACGTGCAGGACGGTGCGGCGGCACTGCCGGGTTTGGACCACGACGCCGGCTGGTTTGCCCGGACGTTGGGCGAACCCGGTCTGGCGCCCGAGATCGCTCGCGGCCTGTTCGCTGCGGCGCTGCGCGAGACCCGCGAGGAGTGCGCGCTGGCGCTGCCGGCGGACTCGTTGCAGCCTTGGTCGCGCTGGATCACACCACGCCAGCCCTCGGTGACACGCAAGCGCTTCGATACCCGTTTCTTCATTGCTGTGGCGCCGCCGGACCAGGAGGCGGTGCACGACGACTTCGAGGCCACCGAGGTGGTGTGGGTGCCTCCGGTCGAAGGCTTGCGGCGCTACTGGGACGGCGAGATCGACCTGGCGCCGCCGCAGATCATGAGCCTGGTGCAGCTGGCGCGCATCCGGGATGTGGACGGGGCACTCGACCTGGCCCGCCAGCGCCCGCCAGCCCTGATCGAACCGCAGCCGTTCGACGACAACGGTGAGCGCGTGATCTGCTACCCGGGCGACCCCGCGCACCCGGTGCGCGAGCCCGTGTGGGCCGGACCGACGCGGCTGCACTACCGCAACCGACGCTTTGAGCCTGAGGGTGGACTGGCGGCCTTGCTGGGGGACTGAACGACGCTCAGAAACGACAACGCCCACTTGGAAGTGGGCGTTGTCGTGGAACGAATTCCTGGCGGAGAAGGAGGGATTCGAACCCTCGATACAGGAGATCCTGTATGCCGGATTTCGAATCCGGTGCATTCGACCACTCTGCCACCTCTCCGCGGTCAAGCCTCGCATTCTAGCAGCAGCTTCTGTGTCGCTTTTTCCGCGATTCACCAGCCCGGACGCGGTGCGACAATGCCACCCACCCAGAGCGCAACACATGCTTGTCGACACCCAGCCCGCCACCTACCAGCACGTACCGGCTACCGCCGAGGTGCGAGACCAGTGGGTGAATTCGCGGCTGATCGCCGTGCTCATGGACAACGTGATGCCCACCCTCGGGGCTGCCCTCATGGCCATCCCTCTGGTGGTCTTCATGCTGTGGAACGAGGTCAACCTGTTCGTGTTGCTGGGCTGGGTGTTCGCGCTGCTCTTCATGATCGGGTTCCGCTACCGCATGCTGGGCATCTACCGCCTCCAGTTCGATATTCAGGAAGGCACGCAGCGCAAGGCCTTCATCCGGCGCTATCAGTGGTCCTGGGTGGTCATTGCCTTTCTCTGGGCCAGTGTCGTGCCGATGAGCTACGGGCGATCAGGTGTCGGCGTCCAGTTCATCTGCGGGATGCTGGTGATGGGACAGGGGCTGATTTCTCTGGTTTCGTTCAGCCCCTACCTGCCCGTGTTCCGCGCTTACGCCAACACCGTGGTGCTGGTGGTCGCGGGCGCCCTGGTTGCAGCGCCGTTCACGGTATCCCCGCCGTCGCCCAACGCGATGCCCATCGACACCAGTGCGGGCCTGCTGGTTCTGCTGGTTCTGTTTTGGTGGTTGCTGATGTCTGCCGGCAAACGCCTCAACGAGGTCTACCGTTCCAGCTTCGAGCTCCAGTTTTCGAACCAGGAGCTGATCGACTCCCTGACGCAGCAAACCCGGGCCTCCTTGCGCGCCGTGGCGACCAAGAACCGCTTTCTGGCATCCGCCGCACACGACCTGCGGCAGCCGGTGCATGCGCTGAGCCTGTACGCCGACTGGCTGGCCACCGAGCCGGAGATGGCGCGCGACATCTCGCCGCGCATCCTGCAGTCCACCCGGGCGATCAACGAGCTGTTCGACTCGCTGTTCGACCTCACGCGCATTGATGCCGGCAACTACAAGGTGCGGCTTCAGCACGTGGATGTCCAGCAACTGTTCGCCGATCTGTCGCTGCAGTTCGCTCCGGTGGCTGCGGGCAAGTCGATCCGGTTGCGCACCCACACCCGCCCTGCTGTGATCTGGGCCGATCCTGTGGTGCTGAGGCGCATCCTGGGCAACCTGCTGTCCAACGCCCTCAAGCACACGAGCAAAGGCGGCGTGTTGCTGGGCCTGCGCTACCGCGAGGACATGCTGCTGTTCGAGGTGTGGGACACCGGTGTGGGCATTGCCCGCGAGCACCAGCAGGCCATCTTCCAGGAGTTCTTCCGTGTCTCGCAGCACCATGGCACCGAGGACAGTCTGGGCCTGGGACTGACCATCGTCTCCAAGCTGGCGACCATGATGGGTTACCAGCTGGCCCTTTCCTCCGAGGCCAACAGGGGCAGCGTGTTCCGGGTGATGATCCCGCTCTACACCCAGCAGCAAGGCGTGCCGGACGTACCCACCTGAATCACATGTCCAGGAGACCGGCCGTGCGGGCGAGGTGGCTGGCCTGCGAGCGGCTCTTGACGTTCAGGCGGCGGAACAGGCGCCACAGGTGCACCTTGACCGTGTGTTCACTGATCTGGAGCTGCTCGGCGATGTCGCGGTTGGACAGACCCCGGTCGAGCATGACCAGCAACTGTTTCTGGCGCTTGGAGAGCTTCTCGGGAATCGTCGGGGCGTTCTCGTCCTCAGGCTCATCGGCGAGGAACTCGCGCAGTACGCGGCCGATTTGCGCCGCGCCGGCCGACTTTTCCACATAAGCGTCGGCGCCGGCTTCTCGGGCCAGATCCTCGTAGTCGGAAGCCGGAGACGCCGACAGCACGATGAGCGAGGTGTCGGGCAGCATCTGGCGGATTTCTCGCACACCCGACACACCATGGGTGTCGGGCAGTTTGAGGTCCAGGCACACCAGTTCGGGTTCGCCATGTTCGGCGATGGCACGGCTGACGGTCGCCAGACGTTCCAGTTCAATCACCTGGGTCGAGGTCCGCAGGCGGCGAAGCAGCATGACGACGGCCTCGCGCATCAGGGGATGGTCGTCAATGACAAAGATACTCATGGCAAATGCGGTAGGAATAGGTGCTTCGAGGGTCCAGCATATAGGTATCGACGGTACTTGGCGATACCAATTTGCGACCCATTGCAGTCCTTGTTTTTAGTTTTCCCCGGCCCAAGGCGCCGTGCGTGGAACTCCAGTCCTCATCTCGTATTGTCTCACTGGGTGCCATCGAATGGGAAAAAGTGGTGGACAGGATGGGCGGCCAAACCCGGACTCAGGTCACGGATGCAGCGAAATGCTGCAGGGCCGAGGCGACCTCGGAGGGGGCCCCGGTCACCGACAGCCGGTCCTGAAGAACCCCAAGTGCGGCCTCTCCTTGCGATTGCAACTGCCGGATGGCGTCCGCCGCGTCCCGCGGAGCCGGGAAACCGGCGCTCTGGATCAGCAGCTTGCCTTGTGCGTCGACCAGCTTGAAGTAGAACTGCCCGTCCTTTTCGCGGTACTGCTTGAAGGCCGGCGCAGCCGCTTTGGCCGCCTTGGTGGTGGTTCCGGCAGACAGATCCGCCAGTGAGCGCAGGCCCACCGCCTGGCGCAGCCGGGCGGTGAAGGGCGTCGCGATGGCACGGGCCTTCTCGGCACCCGCCTTGAGTGTCTTCTCAATCTGTGCCGGGTTCTGGATGAGGGTGTCGTAGACCTCGCGCATCGGTGCGATCTCGCGCTCCAGCCGGTCAAACAGCACCTGCTTGGCGTCACCCCAGGCGATGCCGTCGGCATAGGCCTTGGCCAGTGCCGCGGTTTCCTCTGCGCTCGCGAAGGCCTGGTAGAGCTGGAACAGGGCCGAGCCTTCGGTGTCCTTGGGCTCGCCGGGGGCGCGCGAGTCGGTCACGATGCCCATGATGAGCTTGCGCAGCTGTTCCTTGGGCGCGAACAGCGGGATGGTGTTGTCGTAGCTCTTGCTCATCTTGCGACCGTCCAGGCCAGGCAGCAGGGCCACGTGGTCTTCTGTCACCGCCTCGGGCAGGGTGAAGTGTTCGCCGTAGAGGTGGTTGAAGCTGGAGGCGATGTCGCGTGCCATCTCGATGTGCTGAATCTGGTCGCGCCCGACCGGCACCTGGTGGGCGTTGAACATCAGGATGTCGGCCGCCATCAGCACCGGGTACATGAACAGGCCGGCGGTGACACCCGCGTCCGGGTCCTCACCGGCCGCGTTGTTCTTGTCGACCGACGCCTTGTAGGCGTGGGCGCGGTTGAGTAGGCCTTTGCCGGTCACGCAGGTCAGCAGCCAGGTGAGTTCGGGAATCTCGGGGATGTCCGACTGCCGGTAGAAGGTCACCTTCTCGGGGTCCAGTCCGCAGGCCAGCCAGGTGGCCGCAATCTCCAGCGTGGACCGCTGTACGCGTTCCGGTGCGCCACCGGTCTTGATGAGCGCGTGGTAGTCGGCCAGGAAGTAGAAGTTCTGGGTGTTCGGAAGGCGACTGGCGCGCACCGTGGGGCGCACGGCGCCGACGTAGTTGCCCAGGTGGGGGGTGCCGGACGTGGTGATGCCGGTCAGGACGCGTTGGAGGCTCATGGACAGTCGGGAGAGGAAATCAGAACAGCAGCGCGCGCAGCGGGGTGAGCAACAGCTCGATGAAGGAATTGGTCAGGCCCATCAGCGGATACATCCAGAGCGAACCGATCACACCCATGATGACCAGCGCCATCACGATGAAAAAGCCCCAGGGTTCGATGCGCGAGACCATCACGGCCTGCTTCCAGGGCAGCAGACCGACCAGGATGCGGCCGCCATCCAGAGGCGGTAGGGGAAACAGGTTGAAGGCGAACATCACGAGGTTCACCAGCACACCGGCGCGACCCATTTCCAGGAAGAACCGCTCGTCCACACCGAAGAAGACCATAAGGTACAGCGCCAGTGTCCAGAGAATGGCCTGCGCCAAGTTGGCACCTGGCCCCGCCAGCGCCACCCAGACCATGTCCCGCTTGGGGTTCTTCAGGCGCCCGAACTGCACCGGCACCGGCTTGGCGTAACCGAACAGGAAGGCGCCCGAGGTGGCGAAGTACAGGATCAGCGGCATCGCGATCGTGCCGACCGGGTCGATGTGCTTGACCGGGTTGAGCGTGATGCGGCCCAGCTTCCAGGCGGTGTCGTCGCCGAAATGCCGGGCGGCGTAGCCGTGGGCCGCCTCGTGCACCGTGATGGCGAACAGCACGGGCAGGGCGTAGATGGCGATTTTCTGAATGATCTCGGCGAAATCCATCGGGCTATTGTCCCAGACCCAGGGGTTGCAGCGGCCCGCGGCCCTCGCGCACCACCTCGGGCTCGCCGCCGGTGCCCATGGGCGTCAGGTCGATCACGGACGTGGGTTCGAGCGCGCAGGCACCGGCGTCGATCACGCCGTCCAGATCGTGCTCAAAGCGTTCCCGGATCTCGCTGGCGTCGTTCATCGGGTCGCTCTCGCCCGGGGCGATCAGCGTGGTGGCCAGCAGCGGCGCATTGTGCAGGTCCAGCAGCGCCAGCAGGGCCGTGTGCTGGGGCACCCGCAGCCCGATGGTCTTGCGCGACGGGTGGCTCACCCGCCGGGGCACTTCCTTGCTGGCTTCGAGGATGAAGGTATAGGGTCCCGGCGTGGCCAGCTTGAGCAGGCGGTACTGCCGGTTGTCGACCTTGGCGTAGCTGGAGAGCTCGCTCAGGTCTCGGCACAGCAGGGTCAGGTGGTGTTTGTCGTCGACCTGGCGGATGCGGCGCAGCCGGTCGGCCGCTGCCTTGTCGTCCAGGTGACAGACCAGGGCGTAGCTGGAGTCGGTCGGCACCGCGAGCACGCCGCCGCGTTCGAGCAATTGCACGGCCTGCTTGAGCAGGCGCGGCTGCGGGTTGTCGGGGTGGACTTCGAAAAACTGGGACATGACGCGATTGTGCGCTGGTCGATCCAAGGATTCAGGGCTGTGGGGGCTGTGGCAACCCTTGGCCCCTGCGGGCGGTCAGCCAGCTCGCGGCAACGCCGCAGGCCACGATGAGGGTGATGCCCAGCGACTCCAGCGGGCCAGGCACATGGTCGAACACCAGCCAACCGCAGAACATCGCAAAACCGATCTGGGTATAGACGAAGGGGGTGAGCGTCGAGGCGCTGGTGCGGGCGAACGCAAGGATGAGCAGGAAGTGACCCACCGTGCCCATCAGTCCCACCAGGCAGAGCAACGCGAAGGTGCGGGCGCCCGGCATGGCCTGCCACACGAAGGGCAGCACGGCCGAAGCCATCAGCGCGCCGACCCAGCCGGTGTAGAAGTGCATGGTCATCGGGTCTTCGGTGCGGGCCATGCGGCTGGTCAGAATCTGGAACCCTGCGTAGGTCAGCACCATGGCCACTGGCAGCAGCGTGGTCCAGCCGATCGTCGCGCCGCCGGGTTGCACCACTAGGAGGGCGCCGACAAACCCCCCGGCGACCAGCACCCAGCGCAAGGGCGACACCCGCTCCCCCAGGAAAGTGGCCGCCAGCAGCGTGACGACCAGGGGAGTGGTCATCACGAAGGCTGTGAATTCTCCCAATGGCATGAACTGCACACTCACGAATGACAGGGCGCTCACAGCCAGCAGCAGCAGCCCTCGCAGCAACTGGAAGCGTGGGTGCGTGGTTCGCCAAAGACTGCGGCCGCGCACCGGCAGCATTACGGCCGTGACCGCGACGGCCTGGAACACATAACGGAACCAGACCGCAACAAGGACCGAGATGTAGGCGCCGGCCACCTTGACCGCTGTGTCCAGCACCGCGAAGCAGGCCATGGCGCTGACCAGAAAGGCAACGCCCATAACCGCTCGACGGCCGTGGGCCACCGGTGGCGTGGTCGTCACTGAATGCGCGATTCGAGCAGGGACCAGACCGGCGTGACGCCGCCGGGCAGGTCGGGCAGTTTGCCCAGGTCGGTGTGGCTTTCGTCGGGGCTGTGGAAGTCGCTGCCGCGCGAGGCCAGCAGCTCGAACTCGCTGCAGAACTCGGCGTACTTCGCATAGTCGGCCTGGCTGTGGGCGCCTGTGACCACCTCGACCCCCCGGCCACCGTGTGCGCGGAACTCGTTGAACAGCGCGAATTCTTCGTTGGCGGTGAACTTGTAGCGGGCTGGGTGCGCGATCACCGCGACACCGCCGGCGCTGGTGATCCACTTCACCGCATCACCCAGGCTGGCCCAGCGGTGCGGCACGAAACCGGGCTTGCCCTCCGCAAGGTACTTGCGGAACACGGCGTTGGTGTCGGGGCAATGGCCCGACTCGACGATGTAGCGGGCGAAGTGGCTGCGCGAGATCAGGTCGGGGTTACCGACGTACTTCATGGCGCCTTCGAAGGCGCCGGGAATGCCCACCCGCGCCAACTCCACGCCCATCTGGCGGGCTCGTTCCTCGCGGCCACCGCGGGTCTGGCGCAGCCCGTTCACAAGCGCCCGGTCGGTCGGGTCAAAGCCCAGGCCGACAATGTGCACTGTGACATTGGCAAACGTGACCGAGATTTCGACGCCGGTGAGGTAGGGAAGACCCACCTGCCGGGCCGCCGCTGCCGCGCGCTCCTGACCACCGACCTCATCGTGGTCGGTCAGCGCCCAGAGTTCGACGCCATTGGTCTTGGCCCGAGGCGCGAGCTCTTCGGGCGTGAGCGTTCCATCCGAGACGACGGAGTGGCAGTGCAGGTCGGCGTTGGTCAAGTGGGTCACCCGTTCATTCTAGTGGCCGACCCCTGCCCTCGTTGTCGTCGCGGGGATGGCCTCAGCCGGTGTTGCGCAGACCGGCCGCAATGCCGTTGATCGAGAGGTGGATGCCGCGGCGCACCTTTTCGTCCTCGTTGTCCAGATCGCCCGAGCGGTGGCGTTGCACCAGTTCGACCTGCAGGTGGTGCAGCGGGTCGATGTACGGGAAGCGGTGGCGCACCGAGCGCTGCAGGGCCTCGTTGTTGGCCAGGCGCTGCTTCTCGCCGGTGATCAGGGTCAGGGCTTCGGCTGTGCGGTGCCATTCGGCCTCAATCGCATCGAACACCTTCTTGCGCAGCTTCTTGTCCTCGACCAGTTCTGCGTAGCGGGTGGCCAGGGCCAGGTCGCTCTTGGCCATCACCATGTCCATGTTGGACAGCAGGGTGCTGAAGAAGGGCCACTGCCTGAACATCTTCTGCAGCAGTTCCTTGCGCTGGGCCAGCCCCTTGGCGCCGCCGCCTTTGAGAAAAGTCTGGACCGCCGAACCGAAGCCGTACCAGCCGGGCAGCGTCAGACGGCACTGGCCCCAGCTGAAGCCCCAGGGGATGGCCCGCAGGTCTTCGATCTTCTGTGTGGCCTTGCGCGAGGCCGGGCGCGAGCCGATGTTGAGTTCGGCGATTTCGCGGATCGGCGTGGCAGCGAAGAAGTACTCGGGGAAGCGCGGCGTGTCGTAGACCAGGGCGCGGTAGGCCTTCATGCTGGCGGTGGACAGCTCTGCGGCGGCGTCCAGGAAGGCCTTGGGCGCGTTGCGCGTGGGCTGCAGCAGCGTGGCCTCCAGCGTGGCGGCGACCAGGGTCTCGAGGTTGCGCCGGCCGATCTCGGGGTTGGCGTACTTCGAGCCGATGACCTCGCCCTGTTCGGTCAGACGGATCTGGCCGCGCACCGTGCCCGGTGGCTGCGCCAGGATGGCCTGGTAGCTCGGACCGCCGCCACGGCCCACAGTGCCGCCGCGGCCGTGGAACATGCGCAGACCGATGGTCTTCTCGGCACCCTCGTTAAGGTGGTCGAACAGTTCGACGAGTGCGATCTCGGCGCGGTAGAGCTCCCAGTTGCTGGTGAAGATGCCACCGTCCTTGTTGCTGTCGGAGTAGCCCAGCATGATGTCCTGCTCGCCATAGCCGTCGGCCGCGCCGCGCAGCACCATCTCGCGCACGCCGGGCAGGGCGTAGTAGTCGCGCATGATGGGGGCGGCGTTGCGCAGGTCCTCGATGGTCTCGAACAGCGGCACGACAATCAGTTCGGCCACGGCGTTCTCCGACAGCAGGCCGTGGACCAGTCCCACCTCTTTCTGCAGCACCAGCACTTCGAGCAGGTCGCTGACCGTTTCGGTGTGGCTGATGATGGCGTGGCGGATTGCCGCGTTGCCGTAGCGCTGCCGTGCCACACGGGCCGTCTCGAAGATGGCCAGCTCGCTCTGCGCGTGGGCCGAGTAGTCGGCGCCGGGCACCCGCAGTGGCCGCGCGTCGTTGAGCTGTTTCAGCAGCAGGTCGCGTTTGGCGTTTTCGTCGAGGGCGCTGTAGTCCGGCTCGATGCGGGCCGTGGCCAGGAGCTCGGCCACCACCTCTTCGTGTTTGTCGGAACTCTGGCGCAGGTCCACCGTGGCGAGGTGAAAGCCGAACACTTCCACCGCGCGGATCAGCGGACGCAGACGGCCACGCACCAGGTGGGCGCCATGGTGCGCCAGCAGCGACGCCTCAATGGTGCGGAGGTCGGCCAGCAGCTCCTCGGGGCCGCTGTAGGGGTCCTGCGGCGCGACTGCATGCCGTGCCGCTTCGCCGCCGGTGAGCGCCTGCAGGGTGGCGGCCAGACGGGCGTACATGCCGGTGAGGGCGCGGCGGTAGGGCTCGTCCTGGCGGTGGGCGTTGCGGTCGGGCGAGCGCTCGGCCAGCGCCTGCATCGCAGGCGAGACCTGCGTGAGGATGGCCGAGACCGAGAGCTCGGCGCCGAGCAGGTGGATCTGGGTCAGGTGGTGGCGCAGCACCATCTCGCACTGGCTGCGCAGGGCGAGGTCCAGTGTGGGTGCGGTGACGTTGGGGTTGCCGTCGCGGTCGCCGCCGATCCACTGGCCCATGCGCAGGAAGGGCGCAAGCCCTTCGGCCGCGGCGTCGCCCAGTCCTTCTTCCAGCTCGCGGTACAGGCGCGGGATCTCGCTCAGGAACGTGGCCTGGTAGTAGCTCAGCGCGTTCTCGATCTCGTCGGCCACGGTGAGCTTGGTGTAGCGCAGCAGGCGGGTCTGCCACAGCTGGGTGACGCGGGCGCGCAGCTGCAACTCGTTGTCGGCCAGTTCGCGCGGCAGCAGGTGGTCGCGCTCGGCCAGCAGGCGGGCGATGTCGCGCTCGGCGTCCAAGATGCTCTTGCGCTGCACCTCAGTAGGGTGGGCGGTCAGCACAGGAGAGATGTGCGCTTCGGCCAGGCTCTGCACGATCTGAGCAGGCGCGATGCCAGCCTTGTGCAGGCGTTGCAGCGTCATGGCCAGGCTGCCGGGCTGCACATCGCCCGCGCGCTCGTGGATGGCGCGGCGGCGGATGTGGTGGCGGTCTTCGGCCAGGTTGGCCAGGTGGCTGAAGTAGGTGAAGGCGCGGATCACGCTCACTGTCTGCTGGCCTGAGAGTCCCTTGAGCAGCTTCTTGAGCGTCTTGTCGGCCGACTCGTCGGCGTGCCGGCGAAACGCCACCGAGAGCTGGCGGATCAGCTCGATCAGCTCGAACATGGCCTTACCCTCCTGCTCGCGGATCACATCGCCCAGGATGCGGCCCAGCAGGCGGATGTCTTCGACCAGGGGCAGGTCCTTGTCGGCGCCTGCACGGCTGCGGGGTGACGGGGCGGCTTTGCGGGCGGGGGAGGGGCTCATGCGGGGTGGCGGCGACGGGAGGCCGAGAGGGGTTGTGCTGAAATTTTGGGCAGGGGCATGCTAGCATCCAAAGCCACCCTGGGCGTTACCAACAAGGTACAAAACGCCGCTTCCAGCCTGATCTTTTTTTGATTTCGCACCGTGTCCATTTCAAACCCGCCCGCTTCGCTTGACCTCACGATTGCCACGCGGGAGAGCCGTCTGGCACTGTGGCAGGCCGAGCACGTGAAGGCCCTCTTGCAATCTTTGGGCCATCGCGTGACGCTGCTGGGCATGACGACCCAGGGCGACCAGATTTTGGACCGCAGCCTGTCCAAGGTAGGGGGCAAGGGTCTGTTCGTGAAGGAGCTGGAAGTGGCGCTGGAGGAGCGGCGGGCCGACATCGCGGTGCACTCGCTCAAGGACGTGCCGATGGACCTGCCACCGGGCTTCGCGCTGGCCTGCGTGATGGAGCGGGAAGACCCGCGCGATGCCTGGGTATCTGCATCCTGCGCGTCATTGGCCGATCTGCCCGAGAACGGGGTGGTCGGTACGTCCAGCCTGCGTCGTCTGGTGTTGCTGCGCGAGGCGCTCGACCGTCTGGGTCGGCAGGACGTGCGCATCGAGCCGCTGCGCGGCAACCTCGATACACGCCTGCGCAAACTCGACGAAGGCCAGTACCACGCGATCGTGCTGGCAGCGGCCGGCCTCAAGCGGCTGGGGCTGTCTTCGCGCATCCGCAGCATCTTCGATCCTGAACAGTCGCTGCCCGCCGCGGGACAGGGTGCGCTGGGCATCGAAATCCGCAGCGACCGCACCGATCTGATGCAGGCCCTCGCTCCATTGGTGCACATGCCCACCTGGTTGCGTGTGGCGGCCGAGCGCACGGTCTCCCGCGCCATGGGCGGCAGTTGTTCGATGCCGCTGGCCGCGTACGCCCGTTGGGACGCGGAGGCGCCGCAGACCCTGTGCCTGGATGCCGCCTGGGGCGATCCAGAGGGGCGGGCCGTGGTGGTGCGGGTGCAGGAGCAGGCGCGCGTCGAGACACTGGATCAGGCGGAAGCCCTGGGACACCGGGTGGCGCGGGCTCTGCGCGCCGGCGGTGCCCGCGCCGCAGGAGGTTGAGTCTTGGCAGGGCACGCGACCGTGCCTCCCCGCTGGTCCCGGGTGATCGTGACGCGGCCTGCGGGCGAAGCCGGTGCCTGGGTGACGGCGTTGCAGGCCCAGGGATGGGAGGCGCACAGCCTGCCTCTGATCGACATCGGTGCGCCGCGCGATCCGCAGGTTCTGGCGTGGCTGCGCGACGCCCAGGCGCACTGGAGCCGATGGGACGCATTCATGTTCGTAAGCACCGCGGCGGTGCAGCACTTTTTCGAGGGTGTGGTTCCTGACGGCGGGGCTCGTCGGGCATGCACCCGGTTCTGGGCACCGGGGCCGGGCACGGCGCGAACGCTCTCGGTGGCCTTGCAGCGTCTCGGCCTAGGGCCCGATCGGATCGACCAGCCGCCGGCCGACGCGCCCCAGTTCGACTCCGAACATCTATGGCCTGTGGTGTCGCCTCAGGCGAGGCCGGGTGCCCGATTGCTGGTGGTGCGGGGCGTGTCCACCTCGGTCGACGGAGCGCTCGTGGGTGGGGCCGAGGGCAGTGGGCGCGAGTGGCTGATGGAACAGTGCCGCGCACGCGGGGCTGTGGTCGAGTCCTGCGCCGCCTATGAACGTCATGCGCCCCGGTGGACTCCGTCTGATCGGGCCTTGGCCGAGCAGGATGCCCTCTGGCTCTTCAGCAGTTCAGAAGCGGTGACCCATCTGCGGACGGCGATGCCGGCGGCCGACTGGTCCCGTGCCGGGGCCTTGTGCACGCACGAGCGGATCGCGGCGGCGGCGCGGGCGTCGGGCTTCGTGCACGTGTTCACCAGTCGTCCGTCGTTGCCCGATGTGTTGGTCGCCCTAGAATCGGTGCGGAGCCCGACATGAGCAACGACACCCCCGAACCTTCCCCCGCTGTGCCGACGCCCGGTCTGCCCGTGGTGACCACCAACACCGGCTCCCCTGTACCCGCCCGGCGCGGCGGCGTCTGGCTGGGCGCGCTGGCGTTGCTGCTGGCGGTGCTGACGCTGATGATGGCCGGCCTGCTGTGGCAGAAGGTGGATTTCACCCAGAAGGAGCTGGCGCGCCGCACCCAGGTCAGCGAAACCCAGTCGTCGGAGACACGAACCGTGGCAGCGCAGGCCGAGGCCCAGGTCAAAGAACTGCAGGCACGCCTGACGGTGGCCGAGGTCCGCCTGTCCGAGGTCAGTCTGCAGCGCTCACAACTCGAAGAGCTGATGCTGGCGCTGTCCCGGTCCCGGGACGACAACCTGGTGCAGGACCTGGAGTCCTCCCTGCGCCTGGCCCAGCAGCAGTCCCAGCTCACCGGCAGCGTGCAGCCGCTGCTCGCGGCCCTGCAGTCGGCCGATGAGCGCATCGCCCGTGCCGCACAGCCCCGCTTGAATCCGGTGCAGCGGGCCATCGCGCGCGACGTGCAGCGCATCCGCAGCACCTCGGTGGCCGATGTGCCTTCTTTGGTCCAACGGCTGGATGAACTGGTGCAGCGGGTGGACCAGTGGCCAGTGCCCAACGACGTCGGCCCTCGTTCCCCGGCGGCACGCAAGACGCCTGGCCCCGGCAGTGCCTCGCTGGCGACCGCAACCGAACCCTCCACGCCCGCAGCCGGCGGCTGGGACCGAGCGGTGCAAACCTGGTCCGGTTTCTGGTCGCGCGTGTGGGAGGAAACGACCCGCAGCGGACGCGAGCTGGTGCGGGTCAGCCGCATCGACCGGCCCGAAGCCGTGCTGCTGGCGCCAGAGCAGGCGTTTTTCCTCCGAGAGAACCTCAAACTGCGGCTGCTCAACGCGCGGCTGGGGCTGCTGGCCCGCCAGATGGACGCGGTGCAGGACGACCTCAAGACCATTGATGCGGCGCTGGCCCGTCACTTCGACACCACCGCGCCCGATGTGGCCGCAGCGCAAGCCGCGGTGACACAGCTGCGCGCCGAACTGGTGGTCACCGAATGGCCACGGCCCGAGGAGAGCCTGGCGGCGCTCGCGGTGGCTGCGGGAGGTCGCTGATGAATGGGCCGCAGCGCCAGCGGGGTGCGATGCGCAATGTCTTCTGGTTGCTGGGTCTGGCCGCACTGGCTGTGGCTCTGGCCCTGCTGACCGGACACAACCAGGCCATGGTGAGCCTGTTCTGGCCACCCTACCGGTTCGACGTCTCGTTCAACTTTGTCCTGTTTTGCCTCGTGGCGGGCTTCGTGCTGCTGTACCTGGCCCTGCGAGCCTTGAGCCTGTTCCGCGAGCTGCCCCGCCAGGCCCAGCGCTGGCGCAGCCAGCAGATGGAGCGGGCGGCGGTGGGCGCGGTGATGGATGCCTTGTCCAACCAGATCGCGGGCCGCTTCGTCCGGGCGCAGGCGGCCGGACTGTCGGCGCTGGAGCAGCTCAACAGCCACCCGGCGGCCCAGTGGCCGCGGCGTGGACAACTCCAGCTGTTGGCCCACCTGCTGGTGGCCGAAGCGGCGCAATCGCTGCAGAACCGCAATACCCGCGACGAGCACCTGCAGGCGGCCCTGCATCCAAAGCTGGCCAAGGAGTCGGCCGAGGCCCGCGAGGGCGCCCTAATGCGGGCGGTTCGCTGGGCGGTCGAAGACCGCGACCTCCAGACGGCCCGCAGCCACCTCGACGAGCTTCCCCAGGGGGCGTCGCGCCGCATCCAGACGCTGCGGCTGAAACTGCGGGTCGCCCGTCTGGGCGGTGCCACCGCCGAGGCACTGGAAACGGCGCGCCTGCTGGCCAAGCACCGCGCCTTTTCGCCAGAGGCCTCTCGCAGCATCGTGCGGGGTCTCGCGCTGGATGCGCTGCGTGAGGCGCACGACCTGGCACAGCTGCAAGCTGTGTGGTCTCGCCTGGATGCGTCCGAGCGCGCCATGCCCGAGCTGATCCTGGCTGCGGTGGAGCGTGCCCACCGGTTGGTGGCCATGGCGCCCGATGAAGACATGGCGGCACAGGCCCACGAACTGACCGGCGGCTGGCTGGAGCCGGTCTGGCAGGGTTTCGCCGCGCTGGACGAGGGTTTGCAGCACAAGCTGGCGCTGGCCATGGAGCCCGGGCTGATGCGGCTGGACGCCACAGGACTGGCACGCCTCGAACAGAGCCAGCGGCAGTGGCCCAACAACGCCTACCTGCAGTACCTCACCGGCCAGGCCTGCCGGCAGCGCCAGCTCTGGGGCAAGGCGTCCCAGTTGCTGGGTCAGGCCAGCCACACCCTGCGCGAGCCATCCCTGCTGCGCCGCACTTGGTGTGCACTGGCGCTGCTGGCGGAGGAGCGACAGGATCAGGCCGGCGCCCAGGCGGCGTGGAAGCGGGCCGCGCTGCTGGGCGATTGAACTGCTGACAGACGGAGCGGCCTGCTGCTTTGCAGCCGCTGGCGCAAAGAAAAAGCCGACCCTCGGGTCGGCTTTTTCTTTTCCAGGAACCAGGGAACTGTGATCAGCGGTTCTCGAACGGGAGGCTCACGTCGCGCAGGTCCTTGCGGGTCTCTACCAGCACCAGCGGGCCTTCATCGACCAACACCACCGGCTTGGGTTCGCGGGGCACATGGATCGGCTTGGGCTCGGCAGCGATGGCGGCCTGTATCTCGGCAACCTTCGCGGCATCCGAGTTGACCCACTCCAGCCCGCTGGCCTTTGCCACGCTGTTCAGGTCGTCCATCGACAACGTGTATGGCACGACCTTGGGCATGCCGGTGGTTGCCACTGTGACCACCGGTGCCGGGGCGGCAGGAGCCATCACTTCGGGGGCCAAGGCCGGCTCGGCCGCCACCACGGGTGCGGGCTCAGCCTGCAACGGGGCCGCGCTGGCGGGCTGGGTGAAGTAGCTGCGCACCGGGCGTTGCTCGTCCTGCTGGTCGGCGGCAGCCACCGAGGCAGCCGGCTCCGCACCTGCGAGGGCTTCTTCCCTGTTCTCACCATCACGCGGTGCTCGCTCGCGGCGGTCACGACCGTAGCGGTCGCGGCTGCGGCGCTCGCGCGGCGCGCGGGGTGCGGTGGCATCACCTTCCGCAGTCTCGGCGGGCGCAGCCTCGGATGGCTCCGAGCTCATCGCGTCCGCGGGGGCAGAGTTGATCAGTGCGGTGTCCAACACGCCTTGCGATGCGTTGTCACCGGCCTCCTGCCCCTGGCGCCGGCGGTTGTCTCCACGGCCACCACGGCGCTCACGACGGGCGCCTTCAGTGGACTCGGATGCTTCGCCCGTCGGCGTGGCGGAGACCTGTCCTTCCAGCGCGGTGCTGTCGGCGGCCTGGTCCTGGCGGTTGTCTCGGCGGTTGTCGCGACGTCCACCATTGCGACCCTGTGCTTCGACGCGCTCGCCCCGCGGCTCGCCGCTTCGGCCTTCGGCGCGGTTGTCCCCACGGCGGCCTTCGCCCGCGCCGCGGCCCTGGACTTCGGTACGTTCACCCCGGTTCTCGCCGCGAGGGGGGCGGTTGCCCTGGCGCTCGCCGCGTTCACCACGGTCGCTGCGACCTTCGCCATTGCGGCCGCCACGACCCCGGCCGTCCCTGGCCGACTTGCCGTCGCCGCGATCGGTCTTCGGCGTTTCTGCGGCCGCCGGCATCGGGGCCGGTGCAGCCGGTGCCGCAGCGGGTGCCACGCCGAACAGGCTCTTGAGCCAGCCGAAGAAGCCCTTTTCGGCGGGGGCGGTGGCGCGTGCCGGTGCAGGCGTGGTCACCACTGCAGGGGCAGCTGCGACCGGTGCGGGTGCAGCCGCCTCGGGCTTGGGCGCAGCCACCGGCGCCGGGCCGTCGGGCAGCACGCCCTTGATCACCGGCTCTTGCTTGTTGGTGCGCTCCTGGCTGCGGCGCGTGAAACTGGCCACATCGTCCACTTCCTCGGCCAGCTTGTAGCTGGAGTCCAAGTTGTCCAGTCGCGGGTCGTCGTGCTTGAGGCGCTCGAGCTTGTAGTTCGGCGTGTCCAGCGACTTGTTGGGCACCAGCAGCACGTTGATGCGCTGCTTGAGCTCGATCTTGGTGATCTCGGTGCGCTTTTCGTTGAGCAGGAAGCTGGCCACTTCGACCGGCACTTGCACCAGCACGGCGGCTGTGCTGTCCTTGAGCGACTCTTCCTGGATCACGCGCAGGATCTGCAGCGCCGAGCTTTCCGTGTCGCGGATGTGGCCGGAGCCGCCGCAGCGCGGGCAAGGGATGGACGAGCCTTCGCTGAGCGTGGGCTTCAGTCGCTGGCGACTCATTTCGAGCAGGCCGAACTTGCTGATGGAGCCGAACTGCACGCGGGCACGGTCCTGGCGCAGCGCATCGCGCAGGCGGTTCTCGACCTCTCGGCGGTTCTTCGACTCTTCCATGTCGATGAAGTCGATCACGATCAGGCCACCCAGGTCGCGCAATCGGGCCTGACGGGCCACCTCGTCGGCGGCTTCCAGGTTGGTGCGGGTCGCGGTTTCCTCGATGTCGCCACCCTTGATGGCGCGCGCCGAGTTCACGTCCACCGCCACCAGTGCCTCGGTCTGGTCGATCACGATGGCGCCGCCGCTGGGCAGTTGCACGATGCGGCTGTAGGCGGTCTCGATCTGGTGTTCGATCTGGAAGCGGCTGAACAGCGGCGCGTCATCGCGGTAGCGCTTCACGCGGTGCCCGTGCTCGGGCATCACGTGGCTCATGAACTGGTGCGCCTGCTCGTAGATGTCATCGGTGTCGATGAGGATTTCGCCGATGTCGCTGTTGAAGTAGTCGCGGATGGCGCGGATCACCAGGCTCGACTCCTGGTAGATCAGGAAGGCGCCCTTTCCACCCTTGGCGGCACCGTCGATGGCGCCCCAGAGCTTGAGCAGGTAGTTCAGATCCCACTGCAGCTCGGCCGCGTCGCGACCGATTCCCGCGGTGCGGGCGATGATGCTCATGCCGTTGGGGTATTCGAGCTGGTCCAGGGCCTGCTTGAGTTCCTGGCGATCCTCGCCCTCGATGCGGCGGCTGACGCCACCACCACGCGGGTTGTTGGGCATCAGCACCACATACCGGCCGGCCAGACTGACAAAGGTGGTCAGCGCCGCGCCCTTGTTGCCGCGTTCTTCTTTCTCGACCTGGACCAGCAGTTCCTGGCCTTCCTTGATCACGTCGTTGATGCGGGCCTGCGAGGGTGAGGCATTGCCCTGGAAGTACTGCTTGGAGATTTCCTTGAACGGCAGGAAACCGTGGCGGTCCTCGCCGTAGTCGACAAAACAGGCTTCAAGCGAAGGCTCGACGCGGGTGACGACGGCCTTGTAGATGTTGCCCTTGCGCTGTTCGCGCCCTTCGATTTCGATTTCGTAGTCGAGCAGTTTCTGCCCGTCCACGATCGCCAGGCGGCGTTCTTCGGCCTGCGTGGCGTTGATCAGCATGCGCTTCATGTTGCGTTTCCTTTTCACTGTCGCTGACAAGGCGCGCGGACGGGCCGCACACCAGGATGCCGTGAGCCAGCGAAAGAACGCGAACGGGAGGAATTGCCGGAGAGCCGTTGACCCGGTGATGTCCCGACTGCATCGGGTGGTCTGTCGGCAGGGGCTGTGCGCACAGCGGCGCGCCAAGGCCCTGCGGCCGGGTCAGGGCGTAGGCGCGTGGATGTGGGTGAGCAGGCGGGGCTTGATGGATGTCGTCGACATGGATCTTGCCGTTTCGGTCACTGTCTTCACTTTGTCCTCGGTCAGCCGCACCAGCCCGCCTGTGGCGTTGCAAGAAGGGCTGACCGATTGGGGTATTCCGTAATCTGGTTCGCTACTCTTTTGTCGGCTCTCCTGCGGCTTCCGTCCGGATCGTTTCCCGCCATAAGGACGTCTGGGACGTCGTGCGCAGGGTGGTTCTAACCGGGTGCCGCAGGTGGCACGGGTCGTCAATCGCATCCGGTTTCAGCTGTGCTGTCCCGGGTCGCTGGACGTGACTGCCTTAAACTCAGGAAAATCAATCACTTACAACGCGCGACTGGCGTGACACATTATAGGGGGCTGCCCCAGATGGTGGCGCAGGTCTGATGGTGTTTTTCCCTTGAATTCTCCAGTTTCTGACGGTCCTGGGGCCGTGCGACATCTCCTTGTGGACGAGGATTCGGCCGGGCAGCGGCTGGACAACTACCTGTTCCGCGAGCTCAAGGGGGTTCCCAAGACCCATATCTACCGGATCATCCGTTCGGGTGAGGTGCGGCGCAACAAAGGCAGAATTTCGGCCGACGACCGGGTGCAGGCCGGAGATGTGCTGCGCATTCCTCCCATCCGGCTGTCCGAGCGTCCGGCCGAAAAGGCGGCGCTGGCGGTGCCCTTGCGTGATTTCCCTGTCATCCATGAAGACGACGCATTTCTGGCACTCGACAAACCAGCAGGTGTGGCTGTGCATGGAGGCAGCGGGGTCAGTTTTGGGGTGATTGAGCAGCTGCGCCGATCGCGTCCAGACGCCCGGTTCCTCGAGTTGGTCCACCGGCTGGATCGTGAAACCAGCGGTCTGCTGTTGATTGCCAAGAAAAAAAGCGCCCTGAAGTCCCTGCAGGATCAGTTCCGCGAGCGTGAAACCGGCAAAACCTATTTGGCCCTGGTTCGGGGGCGTTGGCCATCCAAACTGAAGGTTTTGGACCAGCCGCTGCACAAATATCTGCTGCCCGATGGGGAGCGGCGGGTGCGGGTGGTCGATTCCGCTCATCCCGATGCGATGCGTGCTGTCACTCTCGTGGTGGTGCGCAAGCATCAGCCTGCGCCCTCTGGGCTGGAGGCCGTTTGCCCAGACGGATTGAGTTTGCTGGAAGTCACGATCAAGACCGGGCGTACCCATCAGATTCGTGTCCATCTGTCCCATGCCGGTTATCCAATCGTTGGAGACGACAAGTACGGGGATTTTGAATTCAACCGGCTGTTGGCGAAGGCGGGGTTGCGTCGCATGTTTCTTCATGCCTGGCGATTGCGTCTGACCCATCCCATTTCAGGTCAGTCGATAGAGTTACATTCTGAATTGCCTGCAGAGCTTGGGTCTTGGTCGGGTGCCTGAAAATCCTATTAGAATTTCTGCCGGCATCGTTGGGGTGCCCATAACGCTGAAATTTACCAATATCAAAGGAAACGCAATGGCAACCTATTCTGAACTGATGGCACAGGCGCAGGCGTTGATGAGTCAGGCCGAGCAGGCGCGCAAGAACGAACTGGCCGCTGCGATCGCCGACATCAAAGCGAAGATGAAGGAATACGGCATCACGGTGGCTGATTTGGGAGGTGCAGCGGCTGGCGCCAAAAAGGCGGCCAAGTCGAAGTCCAAGGCCGCCGCCAAGTACCGTGGCCCCAGCGGGGAACTGTGGGCGGGTGGCCCGGGGCGCAAGCCGGAATGGGTGCGTGCGGTGCTGGCTGCGGGCAAGAGCCTTGAGGACTACCGCATTTGAGGGTGAATGAACCCCAGCGCAAACAGGGCACCTGCGGGTGCCTTTTTGTTGGGCTGCAGCAATAATTGACCGCTTTCGACCCCCGTCCCATGCGCCCACGCCAATACGACCTCATTGCCTTCGACTGGGACGGAACCCTGTTCGACTCCACCGCGATCATCGTGCGCTGCATCCAGGCCGCGGTGCGGGATGTGGGCGGGACGGTTCCAAGCGATGCGGCGGCCAGCTACGTGATTGGCATGGGCCTGATGCAGGCCCTCGCCCACGCGGCACCCGATGTGCCTCCGGAGTTGTATCCCCGGCTGGGCGAACGTTACCGCCACCACTACCTGTCTCACCAGCACGACATCAGTCTGTTCGATGGTGTGTTGCCCATGCTGGCATTCCTCAAGGAGCGTCACCACTGGCTGGTTGTGGCGACAGGAAAAAGCCGGCGAGGGCTGGACGAGTCGCTGGAAGCGGTGGAGCTTCGGGGCGTGTTTGATGGCTCTCGCACGGCCGATGAAACCGCCGGCAAGCCCAGCCCACTGATGCTGGAGCAACTGATGCGTGAGTTCGGTGTCGACCCGGCCCGCACCCTGATGGTCGGAGACACGACCCACGATCTGCAGATGGCGGTCAATGCCGGATGTGACAGTGTCGGGGTGAGCTATGGCGCCCACGAACCCGCCGCGTTTGCGTCGTTGTCACCCCGGTTTGTCGCCCACTCGGTCAGAGAGCTGAGCGATTGGCTGAAAGCGCATGCCTGAGGAGTGGTGATGAGCGATTCAGGCGACCTTCATGCTCTGTGCAACAGCCACGAACTGCTGGATGGCGGGCTGGCTGTGCCTTTTGACGTGATGTATGCAGGGCAGACCTGCAGGGCCTTTGCCATCCGGTTCCGGGGTTTGGTCCATGCGTATCTCAACCGTTGCTCTCACGTGGCCATGGAAATGGATTGGCAGCCCGACCGCTTTTTCGATGACAGTGGGCAGTGGTTGCTGTGCTCTACCCACGGTGCCGCCTATGAACCATCCACCGGTGCCTGCAAGGGAGGTCCTTGTCGAGGTGGGCTGGTATCGGTGCCTCTGCAGGAGCGGGAGGGCGTTGTCTACTGGCAGGCACAATATCCATTCGCGCCGCTGGCGTTTTGATCAGGACCACCATGAACCTCGATCCACTGGATAACCCGGTGCCCGCATCGGCACCTTCCCGTCAAGAGGGATCTTGGGAACGGGAGACCCTTGAGAAACTGGTGTTCGAAACGCTGCGCGAACAACGGGCCGCGCGCCGATGGAAGCTGTTTTTCCGGCTGGTCTGGCTGGCGATCATCGGTTCGGTGCTCTGGCTCTGGTTTCAGCAGGCGGAAATGGCCGGGGCCGTGAGTGCACCGCACACCGCACTGATCGAAGTCAAGGGCGAAATCGCATCGGGTGCAGAGGCCAGTGCCGACAACGTGCTGAGCTCGGTGCGGGCGGCGTTCGACGACGAAGGTGCCCAGGCGGTGGTGTTGCTGATCGACTCCCCTGGCGGCAGTCCTGTGCAGGCCGGCATCATCAACGACGAGATCACGCGACTGAAATCCTTGCACCAGAAAAAGGTCTATGCCGTGGTGGAGGAAACCTGTGCCTCAGCGGCCTACTACATCGCAGCAGCGGCCGATGAAATCTATGTCGACAAAGCGAGTCTTGTGGGCAGCATCGGCGTGTTGATGGAAGGCTTCGGGTTTACTGGCCTGATGGACAAGGTGGGGGTGGAGCGTCGCCTGATGGTGGCGGGCCAGAACAAGGCCATGCTCGATCCTTTCAGCCCCCAGGACGAGGCGCAACGGGCATACATACAGTCGATGCTCGGCGAGATCCACGCGCAGTTCATCGAGGTGGTCAAGAAGGGGCGGGGGGCGCGACTCAAGGAAACGCCGGACACGTTCACAGGTTTGGTCTGGAGCGGCCAGCAGGCCGTGCAGCAGGGATTGGCCGATGGCCTGGGCAGCTTGGACTATGTGGCGCGCGAAGTGGTGAAGGCCGAAGACATCGTGGACTACACCCAGCGAGAAAACGTGGGGCTGAGACTCGCTCGCGAGCTCGGGGTGCACATGGGCGAAGGCATTTTTAAGGCCGCGCGCGGTGCAGGTATTGAGCTGAAGTAATTTTTAAACTGAGAGAGGAAATGGCAATGCGTATTCAAAAAGCGGTGTTCCCGGTTGGTGGACTTGGTACCCGGTTTCTGCCGGCCACCAAGGCGATTCCCAAAGAGATGCTGCCGGTGGTGGACAAGCCGCTGATCCAGTATGCGGTTGAAGAGGCTTATGCGGCCGGGATCCGCGAAATGATCTTCATCACCGGGCGTCATAAGCGAGCCATTGGGGACCATTTCGATGCAGCGTTCGAGCTGGAATACGAGCTGGAGCGGGGCAATAAGACCGAGCTGCTCAAGCTGGTGCACGACATCAAGCCTGAGGACATGGATTGCGTTTTTATTCGCCAGCCGCGTCCACTGGGTCTCGGGCATGCGGTGCTTTGTGCGGAGCGGGTGGTCGGCAACGAGCCGTTTGCGGTCCTGTTGGCCGATGACCTGATGCTGGGGGCGCATCAGAACGCGGGCGGGCCGACGGTGCTGCAGCAAATGGTGGAGGCGTACCGATCTCATCCGGGCACGGTGCTGGCGGTGCAGGACGTTCCCAAGGAGGAGACGGGGCGATATGGGGTGGTGGATGTGCGCGGCGCCCACGCCGAGATCGCCGAAGTGTTCGCCATGGTCGAGAAACCGAAACCGGCCGTGGCTCCGTCCACGCTTGCGGTGGCAGGACGCTACATCCTCACTCCTGGTGTGTTCGAGAGCATCCGTCGTCAGCCCCGTGGTGCTGGTGGCGAGATCCAGCTGACCGACGGCATCGCAGCGCTCATCGGATCGGAGAAAGTCTATGCCTTCCGCTACGACGGCAAGCGCTACGACTGTGGCAGCAAGGAGGGCTTCCTTCAGGCCACCATCGACCTGGCACTGGCCAACCCTGATCTGAGTACTGCGGTGCGAGCGCACATGCAGGCTGCGCTGGCCGCCTGACCAATGGGCGCTTCAGCGCCCCAGCAGAAACACCGCTGGCAGATCCAGCGGCAGTTGCCCCGCCAACGCGCCCGATTTCCACTCGCTCAGCAGTGCGCTGCGGGTGCGCTGCTGCGGAAGACCGAGGCCGCTGGAAACCGCCAGGCGGGTATGAGGGTGCAGCGTTTGAAGCAGTGCCTGCAGGAGGGCGGCATTGCGGTAGGGAGTCTCGATCAGGATCTGGGTTTGACCCGATTTAAGTGCGATCGATTCAAGCTCGCGAAGTCGGCGGCCGCGTTCAGCAGGGTCTTGCGGAACATAGCCCACGAAAGAAAACGACTGACCGTTCAATCCGCTGGAAGCCAGCGCGAGCATCAGGGACACGGGGCCCGTCAGGGGGCGGACGTCGATACCCAGCGCATGGGCTGCGCGAACCACCGAACTGCCTGGGTCGGCAATCGCGGGCATCCCCGCTTCACTCACCAGGCCCATGTCGTGTCCTTGCAGGGCGGGACCGAGCAGTGCTCTGGCCTGTGTATCCGCGGTGCTGGCGGGTGCATGGTCCCCTTTCTTGTGGACCAGGCGAGGCAGTTCGGCGATCTGTAGGTTTTGCACGGGGGTGGCAAGGCCGCGTGCGGCGTCCACCCGCTTGAGGAATGCCCTTGCGCTCTTTGCATTCTCGGCAACCCAGTGGACCAGGCGGGCGGCTACCTCAAGGGTCTCGTCTGGCAGCAGCAACTCCAATGGTGCCGGATCTTGCGGGCTGCATCCGAAATCCAGCGGCGTCGGCACCAGAAACAGCGTGCCCTTGGATTGAGCCGGGGCGCTCACAGGATCGACACGCCTGCGGCGCGCAGCATGTGGCAGGTGCGAATCAGCGGCAAGCCGACCAAGGCGCTTGGATCGTCGTTGTCGATCCGGGACAGCAGGGCGATACCCAATCCTTCGCTTTTTGCGCTTCCGGCGCAGTCGTAAGGTTCTTCTGCCCGGAGATAGCGTTCGATTTCCTGGTCGTCGAAGTCGCGGAACACCACTTTCACTGCGGCCAAGTCCAGTTGTTCGAAGCCTGTGGCTGCGCAGACCACGGCGACCGCGGTCTGAAACACCACTGTCTGTCCTCGCATGCGCCTCAGCTGCGCGACTGCCCGGTCGTGAGAGCCTGGCTTGCCCAGTGGTTCACCACCCAGGTCTGCCACCTGATCGCTGCCGATCACCACTGCTTCCGGAAAGCGCCGGGACACCTCCCGGGCCTTGGCCAGCGCAAGTCGCCGGGCCAGGGTCGCAGGCGCCTCGCCAGGCAGCGGTGTTTCGTCAACGTCTGGGCCAGCGGTTTCGAAGGGCACGCGCAGGCGCGACAGGAGCTCCTTGCGATAGCGGGAAGTCGAGCCCAGGATGAGCTTGCGTTGGAGAGGTGTGTGGCTGGGAAAGGGCGATGCGCTCATCGGGCTATTGTCCGCGGCTTTCTGGTGTCATCTTTTACACTGGCTGAATGAAAGTGTCTCCCGACAAGTCCTGGAATCCCCGTCGATTCGATGCCCGAGCCTTCGCCGAGGTGGCGGGGGAGTTGCTAGGCGAAGAGCCGTTGGCCTCCTTTGACCGTCTGTCTGCCGAGCTCCACGCGGACGGCGAGGTCGGTGCACCTGTTCGGTGGGAAGCGCGGGGTGAGAGCCGTCCTGATGCCGCTGGACAGCCGTGTGTCTGGATGCACTTGCGTGCAGCGCTCGATCTGCCCGTAGGGTGTCAGCGATGCCTTGGCCCGGTGGTCGTTCCACTGGAGGTGGACCGCTGGTTCAGGTTTGTGGCCGACGAGCCTACGGCCGAGGCCGAGGATGACCATTGTGATGAGGATGTTCTGGCCCTTGAGCCCAAGCCCGACTTGCTGGCTCTGATCGAAGACGAGCTGCTGATGGCGATGCCCTTGGTGCCGATGCACGACGTGTGTCCGCAGCCTTTGTCGCTGTTGGCTGGGGAGGAACACAAGGACGAGGCTGGGACGGAGGTACATCCCAATCCGTTCGCGGCCCTTGCACGTCTGAAAAAGTGATTGCGGTGGGGTGTTTTGCGCCTGATCCTGTTCAGGCTATAATTCTTGGCTTTGCGCTGCCGCCCGGATCAGAGGGCAGGATTGCTGATTGGCGCAACCCACCGACACCCAACCGATTCCAGGAGCCCATCATGGCCGTCCAGCAAAACAAAAAGTCCCCTTCCAAGCGCGGCATGCATCGTTCGCACAATGCCCTGACCGTGCCTGGTATTGCCGTGGAACCGACCACTGGCGAAACCCATCTGCGCCACCACATCAGCCCCAACGGCTTCTACCGTGGTCGCCAGGTGCTGAAAAACAAGTCCGAAGCCTGAGTTCTGGGCGGCACCATCCTGCCGCATCTGAGCGCCGGATGCCGTGATTGCCGTCAGCGAACAGGTCCAGTACGGGCCCGCATGAGCACCATGCGGGCTTTTTTCTTGTTGGTGGTGCTGCGTTGCAGTGCCCGCATCGGGACATTGACATGATTACCGTTGCCGTGGATTGCATGGGGGGAGACGTCGGTCCGGCGGCCACCTTGCCGGCCTGCGCGGCCTTTCTTGCCAGCCATCCGCAGGCCCAGTTGCTTCTGGTGGGGCAGCCGGAAGCATTCAAGTCCTGGCCTCAGCTGCTCAACAATGTTCGTTGCCAGGTCGTGCATGCGTCCGAGGTTGTCACGATGGACGACCCAGTGGAGGTGGCCATGCGCAGGAAGAAAGACTCTTCCATGCGGGTGGCAGTTCAGCAGGTCAAGGATGGGGTCGCGCAGGCGGCTGTGTCCGCCGGAAACACCGGCGCCCTGATGGCTATCTCCCGGTACTTGCTCAAGACGATGGAGGGCATTGACCGTCCCGCCATCGCCAGCCAGATGCCCAATGCCCGCGGTGGAGCGACCACCGTGCTGGATCTGGGGGCCAACGTGGATTGCACTGCTGAGCACCTGCTTCAGTTTGCCGTCATGGGATCTGCCTTGGTTGTGGCGATCTCGGGTAGGGAAGAGCCGACGGTGGGGTTGCTCAACGTTGGCGAGGAAGTGATCAAGGGTAGTGAGGTCATCAAGCAGGCCGGTGTTCTGTTGCGAAATGCCGCCGCTACCGGCGATCTCAACTTCTTTGGCAACGTTGAGGGCAACGACATCTTCAAGGGCACGACGGACATCGTGGTGTGCGACGGATTTGTCGGCAATGTGGCGCTCAAGGCCAGCGAAGGGCTGGCGACCATGATTGGTGGTTTCATCAAGGCAGAGTTTTCGCGCAGCATCTTTACCAAACTGGGGGCGTTGTTTGCCTATCCGGTGATATCTGCGTTCAAAAAGCGGATGGACTACCGTCGCTACAACGGCGCTGCTCTGCTTGGTTTGCGTGGGCTGGTATTCAAGAGTCATGGATCTGCCGACGCTTTCGCTTTTGAGCAGGCCTTGGCCCGGGCTTATGATGCGGCCCACAACCAGTTGCTCGAGAAGGTCCGGGAGCGTATTGCACACGCAGCGCCACTCATTGCTCCAGAAGCGATTCCCAGCGATCTCAAGAGCATTCCGACGATCTGAGACCTTCTCCCCCGCCTCGCATGACACGATTCGCCCGCATCACCGGCACTGGTAGCTGCCTGCCGCCTCAGCGCCTGACCAACGCCGACATGGTGGGCCGTTTGAAGGAGCGGGGCGTTGAAACCAGCGACGAGTGGATCGTGGAGCGCACGGGGATTCGGGCGCGGCATTTCGTGGGTGATGGCGTTTTCTCGAGTGACTTGGCTGCAGAAGCCTGCCGTCAGGCGTTGTCGGCGGCACAGGTTGGTCCGAACGACATAGACCTGATCATCGTGGCCACGTCGACACCCGATATGGTGTTTCCTTCGACAGCCGCCATCCTCCAGCACAAGCTGGGCATTGCCGGCTGCCCGGTGTTCGATGTGCAAGCTGTATGCAGCGGCTTCATTTACGCGCTCACGGTTGCCGACGCAATGATCCGCACAGGATCTGCCAGCAAGGCTCTGGTCGTAGGGGCCGAGGTTTTTTCGCGCCTTCTGGATTTCAATGATCGCACCACCTGTGTGCTGTTTGGCGATGGCGCCGGCGCCGTGGTAGTCGAGGCAAGCGATATGCCGGGGATCCTCGCGACCGATATCCATGCAGACGGCAAGCATGTGGGCATTCTGTGCGTGCCGGGTCATGTCAGTGGCGGTCAGATCCTGGGTGATCCTCTGCTCAAAATGGACGGTCAGGCGGTTTTCAAGCTGGCCGTGGGCGTGTTGGAGGAGACCGCGCGTGCCGCGCTTGCGAAAGCTGGCCGCTCCGAGGCCGACATCGACTGGCTGATTCCTCATCAAGCGAATATCCGCATCATGGCCGGTACGGCGCGCAAGCTGAAACTGCCCATGGACAAGGTGGTGGTCACTGTTGACCAGCATGGCAACACCTCGGCAGCCTCGATCCCACTGGCACTGGATCATGCGGTTCGCAACGGCCAGGTCAAGAAAGGCGACACGTTGCTGCTGGAAGGTGTGGGCGGTGGCTTTACCTGGGGCTCGGTGCTGCTGGACTTCTGAGCAAACCGCTCGCCGCCGGTTTTTCCCGTTTCCGATCGAATCATTGCTGAGGTGTTCATGCCCGAATTTGCATTCGTCTTTCCTGGCCAAGGCTCGCAGGCCGTTGGCATGCTCGACGCCTGGGGTGACCACCCCGAAGTGGCCAAGACCATTCAAGAGGCTTCCGATGCCCTGGGTGAAGACGTTGGGCTACTGATCAAGGAGGGCCCCAAGGAGGCTCTGGCACTCACCACCAATACACAGCCGGTGATGCTGGTGGCGGGAGTCGCCGCTTGGCGTGTCTGGCGTGCCGAGGGCGGGGCGACGCCGTCCGTGGTGGCCGGGCATTCGTTGGGCGAGTACAGCGCGTTGGTGGCCTCCGGCGTGCTGACGCTGGCGCAAGCCGCTCCTCTGGTGCGTTTTCGTGCGGCGGCCATGCAGGAGGCTGTACCGGTGGGTACTGGCGCCATGGCCGCTATCTTGGGCATGGAGTCGGACAAGGTGATCGCGGGTTGTGCGGAGGCTCAGTCCTTGTTCCCTGCGGCCAGCGGTGAGGTTGTCGAAGCGGTCAACTTCAATGATCCGGCGCAGACAGTGATCGCCGGCAGCAAGGCGGCGGTCGAGAAGGCGTGCGAAGTGCTGAAGGCCAACGGTGCCAAGCGGGCGCTGCCGTTGCCGGTGTCTGCGCCGTTCCATTCCAGCCTCATGAAGCCAGCCGCAGACAAGCTGCGCGAGAAGCTTGCGGCCACGGCGCTGGCGACACCGCAGATTCCGGTGCTCAACAACATTGATGTGTCGGTGGAGTCTGATGCGGACCGCATCCGCGATGCGCTGTTTCGCCAAGCCTTCGGCCCGGTGCGCTGGGTCGAGTGCGTGCGGGCGATCAAGGCGCGTGGCGTCACAGTGCTGGTCGAATCCGGTCCCGGCAAGGTGCTCGCCGGCATGACCAAGCGCATCGACGCCGATCTCACCGGCTTGGCGCTTTACGACCCGGCCACGCTGGCCGAAGTGAAAAATCTGCTGGCCTGACGGAGGAGACGGGAATGTCAGAAGTGAAGTTTGCGGGCCAGGTGGCCCTGGTGACCGGCGCATCTCGCGGCATTGGCGCTTCCATCGCTGCCGAGTTGGCGGCGAGGGGGTTGATCGTTGTCGGCACTGCCACATCCGATGAAGGTGCCGCCAAGATCTCCGGCGCCTTGAGTGCGGTGCCCGGGGCGGCCGAGGGCTGTCGAGGGGCGAAACTCGACGTGAACAACGGCGCTGCCGCCGAGGCACTGATCGATGAAATGACGAAGGCCCATGGTGCGCTGCACGTGCTGGTCAACAACGCCGGCATCACGCGCGACATGCTGGCGATGCGCCTGAAAGACGAGGACTGGGATGCCGTGCTGGAAACCAACCTCAAGGCGGTTTTCCGTATGAGCCGCGCCGTGATCCGTCCGATGATGAAGCAGCGCTATGGCCGCATCATCAGCATCACCAGTGTGGTTGGCGCCACCGGCAATCCCGGTCAGGCGAACTACGCTGCAGCGAAGGCGGGCGTTGCAGGCATGACCCGCGCGTTGGCGCGCGAACTGGGCAGCCGCAACATCACGGTCAACTGTGTGGCACCTGGTTTCATTGAGACGGACATGACGGCCTCCCTGCCCGAAGAACAACAGAAGGCCCTGCTGGGTCAAATTCCCCTGGGCCACCTGGGCAAGCCCTCAGACATTGCGCATGCAGTGGCCTACCTGGCCAGCCCGCAGGCAAGCTACGTGACGGGGCAGGAGCTGCACGTCAATGGTGGCATGTTCATGGCCTGATCCACTCTCACCGCCGCGGAGCCGTCCGGCGGGCCACCTAGGGTCTACTCCCTAGCCCGGCTAAAATGGCGGTTTGTCATCCAACCACCCTCAGAGGGACTTATGAGCGATATCGAAGCACGTGTGAAGAAAATCATTGCCGAGCAACTCGGCGTGGAAGAAGGGCAAGTGACCCCTGAGAAGGCTTTCGTGGCCGACCTGGGTGCCGACTCCCTGGACACGGTGGAACTGGTGATGGCCCTGGAAGACGAATTCGGTATCGAGATCCCCGACGAAGACGCCGAAAAGATCACTACAGTGAAGAACGCCATCGACTACGCGATGTCGCACCAGAAGGCCTGATGCACCCATGAGCCGTCGTCGCGTCGTCGTGACCGGCCTGGGTTGTGTCTCGCCCGTGGGTAACACGGTGCCAGAAGCCTGGGCCAACCTTGTCGCCGGACAGTCCGGCATTGACCTGATCACCAAGTTCGATGCCTCGGGCATGTCCTGCAAGATCGCTGGTGAGGTCAAGGGGTTTGACCTGGAGTCCTATATCAGCGCCAAAGAGGCGCGGTCAATGGACACCTTCATCCACTACGGGATCGCTGCAGCCCACCAGGCCGTCGTCGATTCGGGCCTTCCCACGGGCGAGGCACTGGATGAAGAATTGGCCACGCGCATCGGTTGCATCGTTGGGTCCGGTATCGGTGGACTCCCGCTGATCGAGGAAACCCATGCCGAATACGTCAATCGCGGCGCGCGGCGTATTTCGCCATTTTTTGTCCCTGCCTCGATCATCAACATGATCTCTGGGCATGTGTCGATGCGCTTTGGCTTCAAGGGGCCGAACCTGGCTGTGGTGACGGCCTGCACCACTGGTCTGCACTGCATCGGTGAAGGGGCTCGGAAGATCGAGTACGGGGATGCCGATGTGATCGTCGCTGGTGGTTCCGAAGCCACGGTCTCTCCTCTGGGTGTGGGTGGCTTCGCCGCCATGCGGGCGCTTTCCACCCGCAACGATGACCCCAAAACGGCCTCACGCCCCTGGGACAAAGACCGCGACGGATTTGTGCTGGGAGAGGGAGCCGGTGTGATGGTGCTCGAGGAATACGAGCATGCCAAAGCCCGTGGCGCCAAGATCTACGCCGAAGTGATCGGATATGGCATGAGTGCCGATGCTGGCCACATGACCGCGCCGAACATGGATGGGCCCCGCCGCGCCATGGTCAACGCCCTGCGCAACGCGGGCATCAATGCCGACCAGGTGGACTACCTGAATGCCCATGGAACTTCTACGCCGTTGGGCGATGTGAATGAAAGCAATGCCATCAAGGCTGCGCTCGGCGACCACGCCCGCAAGATCGTCGTGAACTCGACCAAGTCCATGACCGGGCATTTGCTGGGTGGTGCCGGAGGTATTGAAAGTGTGTTCACGGTGCTGGCGGTGCATCACCAGAAGAGCCCTCCTACCATCAACATCTTCAATCAGGATCCCGATTGCGATCTGGACTATTGCGCCAATACCGCGCGAGACATGAAGATTGATGTCGCGGTGAAGAACAACTTCGGCTTCGGCGGTACCAACGGCACCCTGGTGTTCAAGCGCGCCTGACGAACTCTGTCCAGAAGCGCTCCTGTCCGAATATGCGCAACGCCCCGTCGGTCACGTACCCGGTGGGGCGTTCGTCTTTTTGCGCGCACCTGATGTGGGGTGCCGCCTTGTTCGGGTTGCTTGGCGTGTTCATGGGCGTTGTCTACGAATCTGGGCGCGCGGCCATGGTTTGTGGTGTGGTCTGGAGTGTGTGGTGTGTGGTGGCGATGTGGGCTTGGCGGCGGATGCCGCGAGGACAGCTGGCATGGCAGTCGGATCGGATGCGGGCTGAGTCTTCTCCGGAGTTGTCGGGTGTCTGGTCTTGGGTTAGCGAGGCGTATCAGGAAGGCGTGGAGCTCAACAGGGTGGAGCGCGTGTACGACTTGCAGCGCGCCATGTTGCTGCGACTGCACAATCCCGACGGTGCGTGCACCTGGGTTTGGGTGGAGCGTTTGGCTGAGCCGAGCCGATGGCTGGATCTTCGGCGGGCGCTCTTGGCTCATGCCTGACGGCGAGCGTTGGCTCGAGCCTTTGGGGTATATTTCCGCGGCCCCCATACCCGCTGCATGACTTCCTCAGACGACCACTCAGCTCCACCTTCTCCCGACAGCGATGTCATGCTGGTCCAGCGCACACTGGCCGGGGAAATGCGGGCGTATGAGCTGTTGGTTATCAAATACCAGCGCCGGGTGGAGCGTCTGATTGGGCGCATGGTCCGTGACGGCGATCTGGTTCAGGACATCGCTCAGGAGACGTTCATCCGTGCCTACCGGGCGCTGGCTCAGTTCCGGGGGGATGCCCAGTTCTACACATGGCTCTACCGGATCGCCGTCAACACCGCTAAGAAGCAGTTGCTGGAGCTCAAGCGGGACCCGCTGGTGTTTCAGTCCCAGCTCAATTCCGGGGATGAAGACGAAACTTCTTCCGCGGAACGCGAACTAAACAGCAGCGTAGCCGACACCGAGACCCCTGAGGCGGTGTTGGCCAGCAAAGAGATCGCCCAGGCGGTGAACGCGGTAATGGACGCATTGCCCGAAGAGCTGCGCATGGCCATCACTTTGCGTGAAATCGAGGGGTTGAGTTATGAAGAGATTGCGTTGGCGCTCGATTGCCCCATTGGAACGGTGCGTTCCCGGATCTTCCGAGCCCGCGAAGCGATCTCTTCACGAATCAAGCCCATGCTGGAGCGTCAATCCGGCAAGCGCTGGTGAGATTGATTTGTTGATGCCGGAACACCGTATCGGATGTCGAACATGAATGCCGTCCCAATCCATGACACCCCAACTTCAGGGCAGATGCCTGTCCGGGAACGCCGCCGTGAGGCGCTCTCTGCACTGCTGGATGGAGAAGTGTGCGCAGACGACTTCGAAGCGTTGCTCGCGCCAGGCTCCGAAGAGATGGCGTCCCTGTTGTCCGACGGGCAAACCTACGAGTTGATCGGCGATGTGCTGCGTGGGCGACCCGTGCAGCGCTCGGTCGGCGGGGCTGCGTTTGCCGGGGCGGTCATGGCCCGTTTGCGCGATGAACCTTTGACGCTGCCCCAGCCTGTGGTGCTGCAGGCTGGAGGCGGCCGGCGCGCGGCGGCCAATGATGCGGTGTTTCGCTGGAAACTGGTGGCGGGCCTCGCTTCGCTTGCAGCGGTCGTCGCCGTGACCTGGACCATCGGAACGGGAGGGCAGTACGGTGACTTGTCCGGTCCCCAGATGGCCAACGCCAGCCCGGTGTCCGAGTCCGCGTCGACAATCCAACCGGTGGTTGTGCAGACTGCGCAGGGGCAGGTGCTGCGCGATGCACGGCTTGAACAGTTGCTGTCCGAGCACCGCCAGTTTGGCGGCATGTCTGCGCTTCAGGCGCCCGCCGGATTCCTGCGCAATGCGACCTACGATGCTGCTCCGCAGCGCTGAGGCCGACATGGGTAGTGGTGCTTCGTTGGGCATGTCGTCGGCGCGCAAGGCCTGGACCCGCTGGCCTGTGGTGGGGCTGCTGGCTCTGGGATTGTGGCAGTCGTCTTTTGCACAGACCGCACCTGCAACGTCGCCGTCCTCCCGGTCCATCACCGAGTGGCTCACGCGCATGCACGAGGCCTCACGGCTGCGGGCCTACACGGGCACCCTGGTTGTATCGGCTGGATCGGCGATGTCTGCCTCGCGCATCTGGCATGTCTGCGATGGCACGCAACAGATGGAACGCGTGGAAACGCTGACGGGTGCGCCACGCTCGACCATTCGCCACAACAACGACGTGATCACCTTTGCGCCGGATCACAAGGTGGCCTGGGTGGACAAGCGCGAGTCGCTGGGCGTGTTTCCAGAGCTACTGCGCACACCCAGCAATGCCATTCCTGACTTTTACAGCGTGAGCGAATCGGGCGTCGAAAGGGTGGCGGGGCATCTGGCGGACGTGGTGCAGATCGCCCCGCGCGACCCACTGCGTTTTGGCTATCGCATCTGGTCGGAAAAGAAGACGGGTCTGGTGGTGAAGTTGCAGACCCTGGGCGAGCAAGGCTCTGTGCTGGAACAGGTGGCGTTTTCCGAGTTGCAGCTGGATGCGCCGGTCCGGATGGACAAGCTCAAACGGCTCATGGGTGACACCAAGGGTTACGAAGTGCATCGTCAGACCCTGAGAAAGACCACGCCTGAGGCAGAAGGCTGGCGATTGAAGGAACCCGTTCCCGGTTTCCAGTCCATGAGCTGCCACACCAGGGAAGACGACACCGGTGTATCTGGGGCGGCTCCCATGCAATGGGTGTTTTCGGACGGGCTTGCTTCGGTTTCGCTGTTTGTTGAGCCGTTTGATCCGCAACGTCATGGGACGGAGAAGTCGGCCGTGACCGGCGCCACCCACTCCCTAACCAAGCGCATTGGCACCTATTGGCTGACCGCACTCGGTGAGGTGCCACCCGCCACGCTCAAGCGGTTTGCTTCGGTTCTCGAACGCACCCGTTGAAACCTGAAGAACAGCCACCATCGTGTGGCTGCAGGGTGATCCTGTGTCTGCGAAAAACTCTCTCACCGCAAGGATGAACATGAATATGACCGTTCTGCGTTCCAGTCCAGCGATTTCGTTGCTGTTGAGTGCTTCACTGTTCGGCATGGCCATGGTCGGGGCGTCTGCGTTGCCTGCCCCTGTCCATGCCCAACAGGTGCGTGGGTTGCCTGATTTCACTGATCTCGTTGATCAGGTCGGGCCGTCCGTGGTCAACATCCGGACCCTTGAGCGCGCCGCTGCCGAGGGAGGGAGCAGCACCGACGAGCAGATGCTGGAGTTCTTCCGTCGTTTCGGCATACCGGTTCCTCCTGGGGCGGTGCCGCGCGGTCCACGCCAGGACCGTGGCGGATCTGGCGAAGAGGCCCAGCCTCGCGGGGTGGGCTCCGGGTTCATTCTCAGCTCGGATGGCCTCATCATGACCAACGCGCATGTGGTCGATGGAGCCGACGAGCTGGTGGTCACCCTTCCGGACAAGCGCGAGTTCAAGGCCAAGCTGGTGGGCGCTGACAAGCGAACCGACGTGGCTGTGGTGAAGATCGAGGCCAGCGGGCTGTCCGCTGTCCGCATTGGCGATGTCAACCGGCTCAAGGTGGGCGAATGGGTGATGGCCATCGGTTCCCCCTTCGGACTTGAGAACACCGTGACCGCCGGCATTGTGAGCGCGAAAAAGCGGGACACAGGAGATTTCCTGCCGTTCATCCAGACCGATGTCGCCATCAATCCGGGCAACTCGGGTGGACCCTTGATCAACATGCGCGGCGAGGTGGTGGGTATCAACAGCCAGATCTACTCGCGATCGGGCGGGTTTCAGGGCATCTCGTTTGCCATCCCCATCGACGAGGCTGTCAGGGTTTCGGACCAGTTGCGATCCAGTGGCCGTGTGACCCGTGGTCGCATCGGTGTACAGATCGGGCAAGTGAGCAAAGAGGTGGCCGAATCCATCGGTCTGGGCCAGGCGCGGGGGGCGTTGGTCAATGCCGTGGAGGCCAACTCGCCCGCCGCCAAGGCCGGCCTCGAACCGGGTGACGTGATTCTCAAGTTTGATGGTAGAGACATTGAGCGCTCCGTGGATCTGCCGCGCATTGTGGCCAACACGAAACCGGGCAACCGCAGCTCAATGACGGTGTTCCGGCGCGGTACTCAGCGAGACATGAGCGTCACGGTGGCCGAACTGGAACCGGAGCGCAGCGACCGTCGCGCTGCGACCCCGGAGGTCAAGCCGCCCGCTGCCAGCAGTCTTCCTTCCCTAGGTCTCACTGTGGCAGACCTCACAGCCACAGAGAAGAAAGACTTGAACGTCAAGGCGGGCGTGCGAGTCGATTCGGCCGAAGGGGCCGCAGCACGTGCTGGACTCAGGGAGGGCGACGTCATCGTGGCGGTTGCGAACACCGAGGTGGGCAGCGTGAAGGAACTGGATGCGGTGCTGGCAAAGCTGGACAAATCCAAGCCGGTGAACGTCCTGTTCCGGCGTGGTGAGTGGGCCCAGTATGCGGTGATCCGGCCTCAGCGCTGAGTGGGAGCAAACCTCGAAATCCTATGAGCTGCCCCGAATAAACCCTTGATCCCGCTTGGGTTTAAGGGCTTGCTCCGGAAGTTGGTTGTTTTGCCACAGGGTGCCCGCTATCGATCTCGGTCTTCCGTTTGAGTCGAAAGTTTGTGAACACTCACAATCTTGGGGTGTAAGTTGACTGATTTCGATAAAATCGGGGCTCCAAGACCTTGATTGCGGTGCCGAACAATGTTCAGCGTTCACTATGTGAGAGCGCTCTCCAGTTGTTCTTGCTTGCTCCACAGGTGGCACACAACATGTTCATTTTTGTTGTGGATGATCTGTGAATAAGTCTCCCGTTGCTGCGTTGCAACAGGCGATGGAGGGTGGTTTCTGGCTGTGCAGCCGGGGCTTTTTGCCTACAATGAAATCCCAACTATCGCAGTTGCCATTGATTGTTGGTTACGGGCGCGTCACCAGTTGACGCGCCCTTTTTTATGGCCTTCCAGAGAGTGGCGGGGCCTGGTTTCCTGGCTGGTTTTCCGATGCACCACATCCGCAATTTTTCCATCATCGCGCACATCGACCACGGCAAGTCCACGCTGGCCGACCGCATCATCTCCCGCTGTGGCGGCCTGTCCGATCGCGAGATGAGTGAGCAGGTGCTCGACTCCATGGATCTGGAGAAAGAGCGGGGCATCACCATCAAGGCGCAAACCGCAGCGTTGCAGTACAAGGCCCGCGACGGCCAGGTGTACAACCTCAACCTGATCGACACGCCAGGGCATGTGGACTTTTCTTATGAAGTGTCGCGATCGCTCTCGGCCTGCGAAGGCGCGCTGCTGGTGGTGGACGCCAGTCAGGGTGTGGAGGCCCAGACGGTGGCCAACTGCTACACCGCGCTTGATCTGGGTGTGGAGGTGCTGCCGGTCCTCAACAAGATGGACCTGCCGCAGGCCGATCCGGACAACGCCAAGCAGGAAATCGAAGACGTGATCGGCATCGACGCGACCGATGCCGTACCGTGTTCGGCCAAGACCGGCATGGGTGTCGAAGACATTCTGGAGATGGTCGTGGCCAAGGTGCCCGCGCCGCGCGGCAACCCGGACGCGCCGCTGCGCGCCATGATCATCGACAGCTGGTTCGACAACTACGTCGGCGTGGTGATGCTGGTGCGCGTGGTCGACGGCCGTCTGAACAAGGGCGACAAGATCAAGCTGATGGCGACCGAGTCGCTCTACAACGCCGAGAAGCTGGGCGTGTTCACGCCGCACAACGAACCGCGCGAATCGCTGGAAGCGGGCGAGGTGGGCTACATCATCGCCGGCATCAAGGAGCTCAAGGCCGCCAAGGTGGGTGACACCGTGACGGCCGTCAAGACCAGCAGCGGCGCCAATCTGGCGTTCGCCACCGAGGCGCTGCCCGGCTTCAAGGAAGTGCAGCCGCAGGTGTTCGCCGGTCTCTACCCGTCCGAAGCGAGCGAGTACGACCAGTTGCGCGATGCGCTGGAGAAGCTGCAGCTCAACGACGCCGCGCTGCGCTACGAGCCCGAGGTGTCGCAGGCGCTGGGCTTCGGTTTCCGCTGCGGCTTCCTGGGCCTGCTGCACATGGAGATCGTGCAGGAGCGCCTGGAGCGCGAGTTCGACCAGGACCTGATCACCACCGCGCCCAGCGTGGTCTACCAGGTGGTCAAGGGCGACGGCGAAGTGATCATGGTGGAGAACCCGTCCAAGATGCCCGACGTCGGCCGGATCGAAGAGATCCGCGAGCCCATCGTGACGGTCCACCTGTACATGCCGCAAGAATATGTGGGAGCGGTGATGACGCTGGCCAATCAGAAGCGCGGCGTGCAGCTGAACATGGCCTACCACGGCAAACAGGTCATGCTGACCTACGAACTGCCGTTGGGCGAGATCGTGCTGGACTTCTTCGACAAGCTCAAGTCGGTCAGCCGCGGTTACGCCTCGATGGACTACGAGTTCAAGGAGTACCGGGCATCCGACGTGGTCAAGGTGGACATGCTGCTCAACGGCGAGAAGGTGGACGCGCTGTCCATCATCGTGCACCGCACGCAGGCGCAGTACCGCGGCCGTGCCGTGGCCGCCAAAATGCGCGAAATCATCAGCCGCCAGCAGTTCGACGTGGCCATCCAGGCGGCCATCGGTGGCAACGTGATCGCCCGCGAGACCATCAAGGCGCTGCGCAAGAACGTGCTGGCAAAATGCTACGGCGGTGACATCACCCGCAAACGCAAGCTCCTCGAGAAGCAGAAAGCAGGCAAGAAACGCATGAAACAGATCGGCTCGGTCGAAGTACCCCAGGAGGCTTTTCTGGCCATCCTGCAGGTGGAGGAGTGATGCAGCAGACCATGGGCACGATCACCGCGGTGATCCTGGCGGCTTTCGGAGCCTACGCGGCGGCGTTTTTCTTTGGCGCCATCGAGGGCAACTTCGCGCTGCTGCTTTTTCTGGCCACAGCGGTCACGGGCGTTTACTGGCTGGCTGAGAAGTTTTATTTCTTCCCGAAGCGCAGGCGGGACGCCGAGCGGCTGGTCGCAACGCGCAACGAACGCGCGGCTGAACTGGCGCGCCAAGGGTTTGCACAGTCCTCGGACGAAGAGTTGTCGATGGCACGTCACAAGCTGCTGGCGCAACCCTGGTGGCTGGACTGGACCGCAGGCCTGTTCCCTGTGATCCTGGCCGTGTTTGTTCTGCGGAGCTTCCTGTTCGAGCCGTTCAAGATCCCATCGGGCTCGATGATTCCGACCCTTCAGGTCGGGGATTTGATTCTGGTGAACAAGTTTCACTATGGCGTGCGGCTGCCGGTCATCAACACCAAATTGATTGCCAACAACGAACCGCAGCGTGGCGACGTCATGGTGTTTCGCTATCCCCCGCAACCAAGCCTGGACTACATCAAGCGGGTGATTGGCGTACCAGGCGACGAGGTGGCCTACCTGAACAAGCGCCTCACGGTCAACGGTCAGCCCGTGCCCCGCATCAACCAGCCCGACTATTTTGATGGCGAGCAGATGCGCTATACCAAACAGTTCGGCGAGGAGCTGGGTGGGCGGCGCTACAACACCCTCAACGACGACATGCGACCGCCTTTCGTGTCGCCCATCACGGATTTTGCGTTCCGTGAAAATTGCCGCTACCCGGCCGAGGGTGTCGTGTGCAAAGTACCCCCTGGGCACTATTTCATGATGGGTGACAATCGGGATAACTCACTCGATTCGCGTTTCTGGGGTTTTGTCCCTGAATCCAACATCGTCGGCAAGGCCTTCTTTGTCTGGATGAATTTTGGCGATTTCGGGCGCATCGGTTCGTTCGAGTAAGACACGCAACTACTGGAGGTGGGGTGATGAAGCAGAGACAGCGGCAACGCGGCCTGACGTTTTTTGGGTTGTTGTTCGTGGGCATTTTGCTGGCCTTCGCTGGTGTGGTGGTCGCCCAGGTGGTGCCGACCTACATCGAATACCTGGCGGTGCAAAAGGCAGTGAAGAAGGCGGCAGACGGATCGACCGTTGCCGAGGTTCGTTCCCTGTTTGACAAGGCGGCCCAGATCGATGACATCACCACCATTTCGGGCAAGGACCTGGAGATCGGAAAGCAGGGCGACAAGGTGGTGGTGTCGTTCGACTACGTTCGTGAAATTCCGCTGGCTGGACCCGCCTACCTGGTGATGAAGTACAGCGGCTCCTCACAATGAGACTGGATGGCAGTCCGGCTGGGGGCACACCCCTTTGAGCCAGGAATTGACGGCACTGCAAAAGCGCCTGGGACATGTTTTTTCCAGTCCGCGCCTGCTTGAACGTGCGCTGACACACCGCAGCTTTTCGGCGGACCACAACGAGCGGCTGGAGTTCCTGGGCGACTCGGTGCTGAGTCTGGCGGTGTCCGGGCTGTTGTTCGAGAAGCTCAGCCAGTTGCCCGAAGGCGATCTGTCACGCGTCCGGGCCAATCTGGTCAAGCAGGACACGCTGCACCAGATCGCGACACGCCTGGGCCTTTCGCCCTGCTTGCGGCTGGGGGATGGCGAGAAGCGGTCCGGCGGACACAAGCGGCCTTCCATCCTCGCTGACGCGCTGGAGGCCTTGATCGGGGCGGTGTATCTGGACGCTGGTTTCGAGACGGCGTCCCTGCTGGTGCGGCGCCTGTATGGTGATATCGAGCTCAGCGCCCAGATGGGAGCCATGGGCAAGGATCCCAAAACCGATCTGCAGGAGTGGTTGCAGGCGCGCAAGATGCAACTGCCGCAGTACCGTGTGGTGGCCACCCTGGGCGAGGCGCATCGACAGACCTTCGACGTCGAGTGCACGGTGGCGGAGGCCGGTCGCAGCGAGCGCGGCATCGGCGCGTCGCGCCGGGCCGGAGAGCAGGCGGCAGCGGCTGCGATGCTGACGTTTTTGCGGGACGCCGAACCCGCACCCACCAAGGCGGGCGGCTGACGATCTCGGCGCTTGGCCGGTTTCTGTCCGGATGCATTCATGAGCAAATCCTCCCGTCCTCCCACCGGCGCCCCTGCGGCTCCTGTTCCCGCCGACGCGTCGCTTGAGGCCATGTTGGCCAAGGCATTGCGCAAGACGCCTGCAGAGGCCGTCGCTGACTCATCGCAAGAGCCTGAAGCCGTGGAGCCGGAACAGCAGCACTGCGGCTATGTGGCCATCGTCGGCAAGCCCAATGTGGGCAAGTCCACGCTGCTCAATGCGTTGGTGGGGCAGAAGATCAGCATCACCTCGCGCAAGGCGCAGACCACGCGCCACCGCATCACGGGTTACCGCACCGTGGGCCCTAACCAGTTCGTGTTTGTCGACACACCCGGCTTCCAGACGCGGCACGGCAATGCGCTGAACCGCGCGCTCAACAAGACTGTGCTTGGCGCGGTGAGCGATGTCGACCTGATCCTGTTTGTTGTCGAGGCTGGGCACTTCCATCCGGCGGACGCCAAGGTGATGGAGCTGCTGCCCTCGAACGTGCCCGTGGTGTTGCTGGCCAACAAGTTCGATCTGGTGCACCGGCGGGGCGAGTTGGCCCCCTGGCTCAAGTCCATGCAGGAGAAACACCCGTTCGCTGAGTTCGTGCCGATGTCGGCCAAGAACGCCCGTGACATTGAGCGCCTGTTCGCGATCTGCGCCAAGTACCTGCCGCAACAGGCCTGGATGCACGATCCCGAGGAGCTGACCGACCGCAGCGAGCGGTTCATGGCCGCAGAGATGGTGCGTGAGAAGCTGTTCCGCCTCACTGGTGACGAACTGCCCTACACGTCGACGGTGGTGATCGACAAGTTCGAGGAAGAGGGTGGGCTCAAGCGCATCGCGGCCACCATCGTGGTCGAGCGCGAGGGGCACAAGGGCATGGTCATCGGCGAGAAGGGCGAGAAGCTCAAGCGCATCGGCACCGAGGCCCGCCAGGAACTCGAAAAGATCTGGGACTGCAAGGTGTTCCTGGAACTGTGGGTCAAGGTGCGTTCCGGCTGGGCCGACGACGACGCACGCGTCCGGTCGTTCGGTTACGAGTGACGGGTCATGGCCACGCGCCGGACTTCTGAAGAACCCGCATTCGTCCTGCACCGCTACGACTGGAGCGAGTCCAGTCTCATCCTGGAAGTCTTCACCCGCCACCACGGGCGCATCGCCCTGGTGGCCAAGGGCGTCAAGAAGCCGACCTCGCAGTTCCGTCCTGTGCTGCTGCCGCTGCAGCCGCTGCTGCTGAGCTGGGGTGGCGACGCCGAGGTGCGCACGCTCAAGGCGGCGCAGTGGCAGGGCGGGCACGTCATGCCCACCGGCGATGCGCTGCTTTCGGGCAGCTACCTCAACGAGCTGCTGATGCGCCTGCTGGCGCGCGACGACCCGCACCCCGGTCTGTTTGACCATTACGCGCTTGCGGTGCAACTGCTGGCCGAGCGGTCCGATGCGCAGCAGCTGATCTTGCGGGCGTTTGAGCTGCTGCTGTTGCGAGACACCGGGCTGCTGCCCGATCTGTCCTGCGAAGGCAGCACGCTGGCGCCTCTGCAGGAGGGAACTTCCTATGTGCTGGGCGCCGAGTCCGGGCTGCGTGTGGCGCACGGCGACGATGTCCACTCGCTCGAAGCCAGCCAGTGGCGTTTGCTGCAGACCGCACTGGACGACCGCGACCCGCTCATCGCCAGCCTGCGCGCCTGCGCCGGCTGCCAGCAGAGCCTGCAGCCTCAGTTGCGTGCTCTGCTGCACTACCATAGCGGCGTCCGGGTGTTCCGGACCCGCCAGCTCTTGCTGGACCTGCAGTCGCTGGTCCGGCCGAAAGCGGTGGCTGATCCGGGTGCTTCTTCCGGTCCCACATCCTCCTGACCATGGCCCACGCTGCTCACCACCCGACCGCGCTGTCGGTCAATCTCAACAAGGTTGCGCTGGTGCGCAACACGCGCCACTTGGGCATTCCGTCCGTCACCCGCGCTGCGACCCTGTGCCTCGAAGCCGGGGCGCGGGGCATCACGGTGCACCCTCGGCCGGACGAGCGCCACATCCGACGCCACGACGTGTTCGAACTCGCCGAGCTGATGCAGGCCTGGCCGGACCGCGAATACAACATCGAAGGCAATCCGTTCCACAACCTCATGGATATCGCGCGCGAGGTCCGGGCGCGCGGCCTGCCGCTGCACCAGCTGACCTTCGTGCCCGACAGTGAAGGCCAGTTCACCAGCGACCACGGCTGGAGCTTCCCGCAGGACGCCGAGCGGCTGCGGCCGGTGATCGCGCAGGCGCAGGCACTGGGCGCGCGCGTGAGCCTGTTCATGGACCCGGAGCCCGTACAGATGGCGGCGGCACGGGCCGTGGGGGCCGACCGGGTGGAGCTCTACACCGAGCCCTATGCCGCCGCCTGGCACACGCCCGACTGTGCACATCAGCTGGAGCGCTACCGCGCCGCCGCGCAGGCGGCGCTGGAAGCGGGGCTGGGTGTGAACGCGGGCCACGACCTCAACCGCGAGAACCTCACCGAGTTTCTGCGCACCGTGCCCGGCGTGAGCGAGGTGTCGATCGGCCACGCGCTGATCGCTGATGCGCTGGAGCTGGGTTACGCCGCCACCGTGACCGACTACAACCACCGCATCGCCGAAGCGTTCCGATGATCTTCGGCATCGGCACCGACGTCTGCGACATCCGGCGCATCGAAGCCACCTTCGAACGCCAGGGCGAGCGCTTTGTGCAGAAGGTGCTGGGTGAGCAGGAACTGGCCATCTGGCAGCGCCGCAGCGAACGCTGGCCCGGGCGCGGGCTGCGCTACATGGCGACGCGGTTTTCCGCCAAGGAAGCTTTCTCCAAGGCCATCGGCCTGGGCATGCGCATGCCCATGACCTGGCGGGCCTGCGAAATCCTCAACCAGCCCAGCGGCCAGCCGGTGATCGTGCTGCATGGCGCACTGAAAACCTGGTTCGAGGCCCAGGGCCTGCGCGCCCATGTGACTGTGACCGACGAGACCGACTACGCCGCGAGCTTCGTGGTGGTGGAGAGAGACTGACATGCACACACACGCCCCGTTGATCATCGACGTGGCCGGCGTCGAGCTGACCGACACCGACCGCCAGCGCCTGGCCCATCCCCTGGTCGGTGGCCTCATCCTGTTTGGTCGCAACTGGCGCAACCGGGAGCAGCTGACAGCGCTTTGTGCCCAGGTCAAGGCGGTGCGACAGGAGCTGCTGATCGCGGTCGACCACGAGGGTGGCCGCGTGCAGCGTTTCCGTACCGACGGATTCACCCACCTGCCACCCATGGCTGCCTTCGGACAGCTGTGGCTCTCGGCCCCGACGCGGGGCGAAGGCGAGGGTGGTCCTGCGATGCGGGCGACCAACGCGGCCACCGCCGCCGGTTACGTGCTCGGCGCCGAACTGCGCGCCTGCGGTGTCGACCTGAGCTTCACGCCGGTGCTCGATCTGGACTACGGCGAAAGCTCCGTGATCGGCGACCGCTCGTTCGGCCGCGACCCCCGCATGGTGGCGGTGCTGGCACAGGCGCTGATGCACGGCCTGCGCACCAGTGGCATGGGCAACTGCGGCAAACACTTCCCGGGTCATGGCTTTGTGAAAGCCGATTCGCACCTGGTCATTCCCGTCGACCGGCGCAGCCTCAAGGCCATCCTGGCCGACGATGCGGCGCCCTACGGCTGGCTCTCGGCCAGCCTGGACGCTGTGATGCCCGCGCATGTGATCTACCCGAAGGTGGACAGCCGGCCTGCGGGCTTTTCGGCTCGCTGGCTGCAGGAGGTGCTGCGGCATCATTTGGGGTTCACCGGTGCGATCTTCAGCGACGACCTGAGCATGGAGGCCGCGCGCCACATCGACGGGCGGGGTGTGAGCTTCACCGAGGCGGCGCTGGCGGCGCTCGGCGCCGGGGGCGACATGGTGTTGCTGTGCAACCAGAGCGTGGTGGACGGCGGTGCGCCGATCGACGAGGCGATCGAATCCTTGTCCAAGGCGCTGGTGCAAGGCGACTGGGCGCCCAACCCCGCCAGCGAGGAGCGGCGGCAGGCACTGCTGCCGCAGGGCCAGGCCATGGATTGGGACAGCCTGATGGTCAGCGCGCGCTACATGCACGCGCTCAGCATGTTGCCCTGACTACCGCTCAACCCCCAGCTTGTCGAGCAGGTCGGAGACCAGCTCCAGTCGCAGCATCGGGTTGTCCAATGCCATCAGCCGCTGCTTCAGGTCGGCCGGCGCCGGCAGCAGCTCAATCCAGCGGTTGGCGACCCAGCCGCTGTCGTCCCACTGGTAGGGCGGCTGCAACGGCAGTTCGTTCATCGATCCGGGTTCGCGCTCGCGCAGATTGGCCAGCACGCGCTGCAGCGCGTCGCGCGTGCTGCGCAGGTGTTCCGGCACCGCCACGACACGCTCGGGCTCGTCCAGCCTCACATCGGCCACCCACAGCCCATGGGGCAGGCGGCGGCTGGCGGTGATGTGAAAGCGCTGCTGGCCGCGGCAGTGGATGAGCATCAGGCCTGCCTGTGGGTGCTCAACCTGCTCGATGCGCGCGATGGTACCGACCTGGTGAAACGCCTCGTGCGCAAAGCCGTCGGGGGAGGTCGGGTCGGCGCGCCGCACCTCGCTGCCTTCGCTGAGGCACACCACGCCGAAGGGGGCGCCTGCCGCGTGGCAGCGTTTGATCATGTCCAGGTAGCGCACCTCGAAGATGCGCAGCGGCATCCAGCCGCCGGGAAAAAGAACGGTCTGCAGCGGAAACAGCGGCAGCTGGCTCAGCGTCAGCGGCGCTTCGCTCAATCCGGCACCACCGCGTCGGCGCTCTGACGCTGCAGCATGGCCAGGGTGCTGGCCACGGTCCGGCGCAGCTCGCGGCGGTCGCAGATGAAGTCCACCGCGCCCTTGGTCTGAAGGAACTCGGCGCGCTGGAAGCCTTCTGGCAGCTTCACGCGCACGGTGTTCTCGATCACGCGCGGGCCGGCGAAACCGATCAGGGCCTTGGGCTCGGCGATCACCACGTCGCCCACAAAGGCGAAGCCGGCGGACACGCCGCCCATGGTCGGGTCGGTCAACACGCTGATGTAAGGCAGGTTCTTCTTGGCCAGGCGGGTCAGCGCCGCATTGGTCTTGGCCATCTGCATCAACGACAGCAGGCCTTCCTGCATGCGTGCGCCGCCGGTGGCAGTGAAGCAGACAAAGGGTACCTTCTGGGCAATGGCTTCCTCGACACCGCGCACAAAGCGCTCACCGACGACGGAGCCCATGGAGCCGCCCATGAAATCGAACTCGAAGCAGGCCACCACCAGGCTGATGCCCTGCACCGCGCCACCCATGACGATGAGTGCGTCGGTTTCGCCCGTGGTTTCCAGGGCTTCCTTCAGGCGCTCGGGGTACTTGCGGCTGTCCTTGAACTTCAGCGCGTCGACCGGCAGCACCTCCTGCGCCAGCTCATACCGGCCCTCGGCGTCGAGAAAGGCGTTCAGGCGTGCGCGGGCACCGATGCGGTGATGGTGGCTGCAGTGCGGGCAGACGTTCTGGTTCTTCTCGAGATCCGTCTTGTAGAGCACGGCCTCGCAGCTGGGGCACTTGATCCACAGACCCTCGGGCACGCTGCGGCGCTCGGCCGGGTCGGTGTGCGTGATCTTGGGCGGCAGCAGTTTTTCAAGCCAGGACATCGGAAACTCCTAACGATGGGCCGGACTCTGGGGCCGGCTTAAAGATGGCGGATTATGCGTCCAGCGCTTTCCGGATGGTGCGCATGAAGTGGGCCGCCACCGGCACCACCTTCTCGAACGGTTCATCCTCGATCAGCTGGATGATCTTGCTGCCGATCACCACCGCATCAGCGGTCTTGCCGATGGCCTTGGCGGTCTCGGCGTCGCGGATACCGAAGCCCACACCCACGGGAATGCTCACATGCGCGCGGATGCGCGGCAGCATGGCCTCGACTTGGCCCACGTCCAGCGTGCCGGCGCCGGTCACACCCTTGAGCGAGACGTAGTAGACATAGCCGCTGGCCACGCGCGCCACCTGCGCCATGCGCTCGTCGGTGGACGTCGGTGCGAGCAGAAAGATCAGGTCCATGTTCGCGGCGCGCAGCGCGGCGGCGAACTCTTCGCACTCCTCGGGCGGGTAGTCCACCACCAGCACGCCATCCACCCCAGCGGCCGAAGCTTCGCGCACAAAGGCGCCCACGCCGTGCTTCTGGTCGTAGCGTTCGATCGGGTTGGCGTAGCCCATCAGCACCACCGGCGTGGCGTCGTTCTCCTTGCGGAATTCGCGCACCATGGCGATCACTTGCGCCAGGCCGATGCCCAGCGACAGCGCGCGGTCGCCGGCTTTCTGGATCACCGGGCCGTCGGCGGACGGGTCGGAGAACGGAACGCCCAGTTCGATGATGTCGGCACCGCCCTCGACCATGCCGTGCATGAGCTTGGGCGTGATGTCGGCGTAGGGGAAGCCGGCGGTGACGAAGGGAATCAGGGCCTTGCGGTTCTGCGCCTTCAGCGCACTCAGGGTCTTTTCGATGCGGCTCATTTGGCAACCTTCACAACGGATTCGACGCCGCCCTTGACGGACTGGCCGCGGCAGCTGGGGCGGCAGTAGAAGTCGGCGTTCGACAGGTCGGCCACGGTGCCGATGTCCTTGTCGCCGCGGCCGGAGAGGTTGACCAGCACCGACTGCGTGGGCTTCATCGTCTTGGCGAGCTTCATGGCGTAGGCCACGGCGTGGCTGGATTCGAGCGCCGGGATGATGCCCTCGGTGCGGCAGAGGTAGTGGAAGGCTTCCAGAGCCTCCTTGTCGGTGATGCCGACGTACTCGGCGCGTCCGATGTCCTTCAGAAACGCGTGTTCGGGGCCGACGCCGGGGTAGTCCAGGCCGGCGCTGACGCTGTGCGTCTCGGTGACCTGGCCGTTGTCGTCCTGCAGCACGTAGGTGCGGTTGCCGTGCAGCACGCCAGGGCTGCCCTTCTGCAGGGAAGCTGAATGCTTGCCGCTGTCCAGGCCTTCGCCGGCGGCCTCCACGCCGATCAGGCGCGTGCCGGCGTGGTCGATGTAGGGGTGGAAAATGCCCATGGCATTGCTGCCGCCACCCACGCAGGCGACCACGGCGTCGGGCTGCTCGCTTTCGCAACCCGCTTCTTTCAGCATCTGCGGCATCTGCACCAGGCACTCGTTGCCGATCACGCTCTGGAAGTCGCGCACCATCATCGGGTAAGGGTGTGGGCCCGCCACGGTGCCGATGATGTAGAAGGTGTTGTCCACGTTGGCGACCCAGTCGCGCATGGCTTCGTTGAGCGCGTCCTTGAGCGTCTTGCTGCCCGATTCCACAGGCACGACGGTTGCGCCCAGCAGTTTCATGCGGTAGACGTTGGGGCTCTGGCGCTTGACGTCTTCGCTGCCCATGTAGACCACGCATTCCAGGCCGTAGCGGGCGCAGATGGTGGCGGTGGCCACGCCGTGTTGTCCGGCGCCGGTCTCGGCGATCACGCGCGGCTTGCCCATGCGCTTGGCGAGCATGGCCTGGCCGATCACGTTGTTGATCTTGTGCGCGCCGGTGTGGTTGAGGTCTTCGCGCTTGAGGAAGATCTGCGCGCCGCCGACCTCGCGGCTCATGCGCTCAGCGTGGTAGACCGGGCTGGGCCGGCCGACGAAGTGGGCCAGTTCCTTGCGGAATTCCGCCAAGAACTCGGGGTCGTGCTGGTACTTCGCGTAGGCGGCTTTCAGCTCGTTGATGGCGTGGGTAAGCGTCTCGCTCACGAAGCTGCCACCGTAGATGCCGAAGTGGCCGCGGGCGTCGGGTTGCTGGTAGGTGCTGGTGTCCATGTGGGGTGTCTCGTTGCTGGGCCCGAGCCACCCGAAGACGGGTCAGCTGGGGCGGGAGGTCTGTGCATCGGCCGCGCTCACGGCGGCCACGAAGGCGAGCATCTTGTCGGGGTCTTTGATGCCTTTCGACACCTCGACGCCGGAGCTCACGTCAACGGCCCAGGGCCGCACGAGGCGAATGCCATCGGTCACGTTTGCAGGCGTGAGTCCACCAGACAAAACGAGGCGAGAGCTGGCGTTTAGTTGCGGATGTGACCAAGGGAACGCATTCCAGTCGAAGGATTGACCACCACCACCGTAGCCCTCTACATGAGCGTCGAGCAGGATGGCCTGCGCGGCGGTGAAGTCGGACGCGTATTTTAGAAGATCGAAGCCCGCGCCGGCTGGCCCAGGGGGAATGCGCGCAGCGCGGACGAACGGGCGCCCGCCGGCGGCGCAGTCGGCAGGCGTCTCGTCGCCGTGGAATTGCAAAAGGGCGTTGGGCACCGCTGCCACGCCCTGGACGATGAACTCGGGGCTGGCATTGACGAACAGCAGCACCGGCGTGACGAAGGGGGGCAGTCGGCGTGCCAGTTCGCCGGCTCGTTCCGGGCTGACGAAGCGCGGACTCTGCGGGTAGAGCACGAAGCCGATGGCGTCGGCGCCAGCCCGAACAGCCGCGTCCACGTCACCTTCACGCGTGAGGCCACAGATCTTGATGCGGGTGCGGTGGGGCATGGAAGTTCAGGGCAACCAGTCGAAGGCCGGTGTACGGTCCGGGATGTTCCAAGACGAATCGTAGACCGGCCCGAGAAAGTACAGCCCGTCGGGGGCGAATGTCGGTGCTGCGACATCACGGCTTTTCGCGGCCAGCACCTCGGCCATCCACAACGGCGGGCGGTTGCCGGTGCCCACGGCAATCAGACAACCCATGATGTTGCGGATCATGTGATGCAGGAAGGCCGAGGCCTCGAACTCGAAGCGCCAGTAGGCACCCCGTCGGTCGATGGTGATGCGCCGCATGTCCTTGACCGGGCTGTGGGCCTGGCAGGAGGAGGCTCGGAACGAGGTGAAGTCGTGTTCGCCGACCAGGTGGTGCGCGGCGGCCTGCATGGTGGCCAGGTCCAGCGGCCGGAACACCCAGCCCACCTGTCCATGGTCCACGCTGGGGCGTACGGGCGATTCAAGCAGCACATAGGCGTAGCGACGGCCTATGGCACTGGCGCGGGCGTGGAAGCCTGGTGGAACAGTCCGGGCCCACTGCACGGCGATGTCCGGCGGAAGGAAGCTGTTGGTACCGCGCACCCAGGCGTTCTCGGGCCGCGCCAGCGGGCTGTCGAAATGCACCACCTGGTTCAGGCCGTGCACGCCCGCGTCCGTGCGCCCGGCGCACAGGGTGTTCACACCAGGCAGGTCCAGAAAGCGGGCCAGGGCCTTTTCGAGCTTGTCCTGAACCGTTTGGCCGCTGGGCTGGCTCTGCCAGCCGTCATAGGCACGGCCGTTGTAAGAGACGCCCAATGCGATGCGCCCACCAGCCGGCAGCGGGGCCGGTGTGGGCGCGTCGGTTACGAGGGCAGAGGGGGCGAGGATCAGGAGAGGTCTGCCAGGAAAGCGCTGGCCTTGGTCTTGAGGGAGCCCGAAGCTTCTGCCAGCACCTCTTCGGCCAGGGAGCGTGCACCTTCCAGATCGCCGATGGCACGGAATTCCTCTGCCAGCGAGAGCTTGGTCTCCAGCGGGCTCTCCGCACCCAGCTCGTTGCCTGCCAGCGCATCGCCCGCTTCGGGTTTGCCATTGAGGTCGAGGCTCAGGTCGCCCAGATCAAAGGACATCAGTTCCGGAGAGGCTGGTGCCGCCGGGGGCGCACTCGCTGGCGCCGCAATGTCGAAATCGGGCAGGACTTCCGCATCGTCGAAGGTGGGCTGTGCTGCCGCAGGCGTCGAGGTCAGCGGCATGGGGTCCGACGGGAAGTCGAGATCGAAATCCATGGGCCGTGATGCCGGATCGGCCAGCTTGGCGGGTTCAGAGGTCAAGGCGTCGGTCTGGGACAGATCGTCCATCGCCGACACCGGAGAGTCGGCCTTGCCGTTGGCGGCAGCCAGCGGCGAGCGCGAGGACACTTCCATGAAGTCCAGATCGAGATCCAGGTCGCCCGCGTCTTCCGACTTGGCGTTGTCTCCCAGCGTGCTGCTGCCAAATGGGATGGTGGCACCGGTGGCCATCGGCATGGCCGCGCCGGGCTTGACAGCAGGGCTGCCTCCGGGTTGGTACAGCGGGTTGGAGGGATCCAGTTCCTTGCCCAGCTCGCAGGCATGCTCCCACTCCGGCCCCTGGCCTTGCGTGAGTGCATAGGCTTCCGTGGCGACCACTTCGAAAGCCTTCGAGTCACGGCGCTTGGCGTAGATCTCGAGCAGCTTGTTGTGAATGGCGACCCTGGTGGGGGCGCTGCGCATGGCTTCCTTGAGGATTTCCTCGGCCTGCAAATCTCTTCCGTAAGCGAGGTAGACATCGGCTTCCGCCACAGGGTCTACATCACCAGCGGCGTCCAGCTGACTGGGCGAATACACCATCGAAGATCCGGACGCGGTGGCTTCGTTGGTGTCGATGCGCTGCCCCCCGCTGGAGCCGAAGAACGAGTCGGGCTGCAGGCGGCTCTCCAGGAAGGAGCTATCAACGCTGTTGCCCTTCTTCTTCTGGCGCGTGCGGTAGAACGCAAAGCCACCCAGCAGTGCCAGCAGGGCGGCTGCCCCCGGCAACACCATGGGGTTCTCCATCAACTGGTCGACAAACGAAGCCTCCTCGACGGGCACAGGAGCAGGCGCCGGGCGTGGCTTCGGTGCTGGGGCAGGTGCCGGAGCAGGTGGCTCCGCTGCAGCGGGTGCTGCAGGCGCCGGGGCTGGCGGTGCAGGTTCTGCTGCGGGTGGCGGGGTTGCTGGAGCCGCTGCTGCAGGTGCGGCCGGCGCAGCGGCGGCAGGAGCAGGAGCAGGAGCAGGAGCAGGAGCAGGAGCAGCGGTTGGTGCACCCACCGGCAATGATGGTGCCGGGGTGCTGGCCGCGGGCTTGGTTGCAGGAGCCGCAGGCGCACCCGATGCGGCGGCCGGTCCCAGCTTGGACAGCTCGTCGATGTTGCGAGAAAGTTCTGCCACACGGGTCGACGCTTCCTTGGCCTGGCGCTCCTGAGCGATCTTGTCTTCCTTGGCGCCCTGGCCCGCAACCGCACCCTTGGACAGCGTCAGCTTGTCCTGGGCCGACTGGGCAGGCTTCTTGTCTTCGACTTCTGTTTGAACCTTGCCGGAAGCCTGGCGGTCGGCCGCGGCCACAGGGGCTTCGGGGACCGCACCCGCCAGCCGGCGACGGAACTCGTTGAAGTCGCGACTTTGGGCCGCCACGATGCGTTTGGCTTCTCCGGCAGAGACATCGATGGATGCCGCTTCGGTCGGCAGGTTCAGGATCGCGCCGGCCTTCATCCGGTTGACGTTGTTGCCGATGAACGCCTGCGGGTTGGCACGGAGCATGGCCACCAGCATCTGGTCCAGCGATGCATTGGCGGGCAGGTTGGCCGCTGCGATGCGGCCAGCCGTGTCGCCAGCCTTGGTCGTGACCTGCTTGGAGGGGCCGTCGGCGGAGGGGGCTGCTGCCGGCTTGGCCGCTGCAGGGGCTGCAGCAGCGGGCTTGTCTGTCTTGGGGGCTGTCACCACCGATGGGGCAGTTGCCCGGCTCTGGGCAGCGGGTGCCGCGGCGGCATTGCTGCGAGCCGCTGTTGCAGGCGCTGCAGCGGCAGCGTTGAGCGGTGCGGGCGCTGCAGCCGTGTTCTTGGGCGGATCCAGCAGCAGTGTGTACTCCCGCACCAGTCGGCCGGATGCCCAGTTGGCCTCCAGCACCATGTCCACGAAAGGTTCATTGACAGGGCGCGAGCCCACCACGCTCAGGTATGCACGGCCGTCAGCGCGGCGCTGCAGGGTGATTTGAAGTCCCGCGATGGCCGAACTGAGGTCCATGCCCGAGGATCTGAAGGTCTCCGGCGCAGCCAGACCGACGCGCAGACTGGCCGCCTCTTCCGGCGTGATTTCGAGCACATCCACCTCGGCCCGCAAAGGCTCGCCCAATGAGGACTGGACCGCCACGCGACCGAGCGCGAGAGCGAGCGCGTCATCGTGCTGCATGAGGCCGGCAGACAGCAGCGCAGCTGCTGCAACGGCATGTAACCGCGAAGTACCTCTGCGACCGATGCCCCCGAGGGTGGTCATGGTTCCGAGCAAGGGGGTATGGCGGGTGGATTTGGGCACTTGAACCTCGACGTAAAAAACCGAGAATTGACCTTAACATCAACGCATTACGGTGACAAGCTGAGAATCCGCTTGAGTTTCCGGGGTGGCCTTTGGTCGGCCCACGGGCGTTGTTCGCGTTGCGGCGTCACAACGACAAAGCCGGCGCAAAGGCCGGCTTATTTGTGATTGTAAGTAAGAAGTAGTGACGAATCAGGCGTCCAGCAGGATGCGCAGCATGCGGCGCAGCGGTTCGGCGGCGCCCCACAGCAGCTGGTCGCCGATGGTGAAGGCACCCACGTATTCCGGTCCCATGGCCAGCTTGCGGATGCGGCCGACCGGAATGGTCATGGTGCCGGTCACGGCCACGGGCGTCAGATCCTTGATGGTGGCTTCGCGGGTGTTTGGCACGACCTTGGCCCAAGGGTTGTCGGCGGCGATCATGGCCTCGATATCGGCCACCGGCACATCCTTCTTCAGCTTGAAGGTCAGCGCCTGGCTGTGGCAGCGCATGGCGCCCACGCGCACGCAGAAGCCGTCGACCGGGATCGGCGCCGAACCGAAGCCCTCGCCCAGACCCAGGATCTTGTTGGTCTCGGCCATGCCCTTCCACTCTTCCTTGGACATGCCGTTGCCCAGGTCCTTGTCGATCCAGGGGATCAGGCTGCCTCCCAGCGGCACGCCGAAGTTGGCCGTTTCGGCGCCCGTCAGGCTGCGCTGCTTGGCGATCACCTTGCGGTCGATTTCCAGGATGGCGCTCTTGGGGTCGTCCAGCAGGGCCTTCACTTCGGCGTTGAGCGTGCCGTACTGCGTCAGCAGTTCGCGCATGTGCTGGGCACCACCGCCCGAAGCGGCCTGGTAGGTCTGGGTGCTCATCCACTCGACGAGGCCGGCCTTGTACAGCGCGCCGACACCCATCAGCATGCAGGAAACGGTGCAGTTGCCGCCGATCCATTCCTTGCCGCCCTTGGCCAGGGCGTTCTTGATCACCGGCATGTTGACCGGGTCGAGGATGATGACGGCGTCTTTCTCCATGCGAAGGGCGGACGCGGCGTCGATCCAGTGGCCGTTCCAGCCGGCGGCGCGCAGCTTGGGATAGACCTCGTTGGTGTAGTCGCCGCCCTGGGCGGTGATGATGATCTCGCAGCGCTTGAGGGCGTCGATGTTGTTCGCGTCCTGCAGCGTGGTTTCGTTCTTCGCCATCGCGGGCGCCTTGCCGCCGGCGTTGGAGGTGGAGAAAAACATCGGCTCGATCAGGTCGAAATCTTTCTCTTCGACCATGCGATCCATCAACACCGAGCCGACCATGCCTCGCCAGCCGACCAGACCAACCAACTTGCTCATTTCAAACGCCCTTTCAAGTGAATAAACGGTTCCAGACCGGACCGACTTGCCCCGGCTCGTCTGGGCCGGGGAGGGCGCACGACGAACCAGGCTGGATCAGCCCTTAATGGTCGTGGTTTTGATGGAGATTGCGCGCGCAGCCACACCGGCCATGGCGGCGGGTGCGGTGTTTAGGGGGAACGGGCTGACGGCAAACATGGGCACGGATTGTAGATCAAGCCCGTTGACGCGAATCTGACCGCCGATCAGGCGTTGTGCGGTCGCACCAGATAGGTGGCGCTTTCCTGAGACCAGGCCATCAGGCGGTCGATGTTGGGGTGCTTGCCTGGGTTCGCCATGGCGTCTGCGGTGTGCTCGCCGTACCACTGCAGGCCCTGCGCCGCTGCTTCGGGGGTGATGGTGCCGCCGTGTTCTTTGGCCAGCGCGTGATAGACCGCCAGCGAGCCGGCCTGACCAGGCTGGTTGTGGATGCTGGCCACCAGGGCGCCAGAGGCGTCGAGCAGGTCCAGCGACGAGAGGTGGGCGACCGACGGAAGGGATTTGAGGCGTTCGGCAAAATTCATGGCCGCATTGTCGCTGCGCTACCGCACCAGAAAGCCGCCCATGACATCCCCAGAGGCCAGCTCATCCTTCTACCCCATCGGAACGCCGGGCAAGCCCTGGGGCCCGGACGAGCGTGCCCTCTGGCGTTCGCGCCAGCGGCGCCAGCGCTCTCACCGCGACAACGTGGCGGCGGCGGTGGACCGGCTGCGCGATCAATTTGACGTGCAGACGTATGGCGAGGTGATGGCCGGCGATGAGCGCTTTCCGTTGCTGGCCGTTCACAGCCGAGGGTGGAACAGCGACCGGCCGGTGGTGCTGGTCACCGGCGGAGTGCATGGCTACGAGACCAGTGGCGTGCATGGCGCCCTGCAGTTCCTGGAGCAGGATGCTGCGGCGTTCAGTGATTGGGTCAACCTGCTGGTGGTGCCTTGCGTCAGCCCTTGGGCTTACGAGCGCGTCCAGCGCTGGAACCACGATGCCGTTGATCCCAACCGCTCGTTCCGGGAGCCGAGTCTGGCGCCCGAGTCGGCCGCGCTCATGCGCCTGGTGGCTCCGCTCAAGGGGCGTTTCATCGCGCACATTGACCTGCACGAGACCACCGACAGTGACGAATCCGAGTTTCGGCCAGCCAAAGCGGCACGCGATGGCGAGGCCTTCGAGCCCTGCACGATTCCGGACGGCTTCTACGTGGTGGACGACACCGAGAACCCCCAACCCGAGTTCCAGCAGGCCATCATCGACAAGGTCTCCAGGGTCACGCACATCGCGCCCGCCGACGCCGCTGGCGGCATCATCGGCTCGCCCATGGTGGCGCCGGGTGTGATCCGGTATCCGTTGCGTGACCTTGGTCTTTGCGCCAGCATCACGGGAGCGCGATACACCGCGACCACCGAGGTCTATCCGGACAGCCCGCGGGCAACCCCGTCCCAATGCAATCTGGCGCAGACCACGGCGGTGAGCGCAGCGATCAGCTTCGCAATCGCAAGCCAGGGTGGCTAACCGTCGATCTCCACCGCTTCCACCTCGATCACGCCCTCGAACAGGTCGATGGCCGTGGCCGCCACCTGCGCGGTGTCGTAGTACGCGTAGGCGCCCATGCCGACGGCGCCGACCACTGGAATCCAGCGCGCCACGCCCTTGCCTGCCGCCTTCTGGGCCAGCTTGGCACCGATCCGTCGTGTGATGGTGCGGATCAGCACCGGCGAGGCGCGCCGCACCAGTGTGCGCTGGCCCACGCGCACCACCAGGTCGCGAACCCCCTGTGCCGCCGTGTGCTGAAACAGGCAGTACACCACCTGCTCGGGGGTGAGCGTGGCGTGTTTGCCGTAGATCGCCGCGATGTCGGCCACCAGTTGCCGCTGGATTTTCCAGACGCCCATCATCTCCGGCAGGATGGTCAGCCAGCCGACCACGCCGGGCGGCAGCGCCAGCGCGCCTGCTGCCAGCGCGGCCTTGGCCGCCGCTGCGTTGGCCGCCTTGCGGGCATCGTCCATGGGAGCGGGGCTCACCGGCTCCCGGGAAGAGGGCACCTTGCCGATCAGCGAAAGCAGGGCCTGACCGATGGGCGAAGCGTCCGTATTGCCGACGGGTTCCACGTCGATGGCTTTTCGCTGGCGTTGGGTCATGGCGGGAGCGGGTGGGTTGGCGGCGGACATGAACTGTGAACCAAGTGTCCTCTGTTTTGAAGCTGAGGCACGGGGTGAGTGAATTGGCAGGTTTTCGCCGCGCTGATCCGGACATTGGCTGGGGCGGATGCTTCGTATCCTGCAGGTGATCTTCCCATCGGAGTCCGCCATGAGCCTGAGCACCACGCTGCACGACGTCAATGAACGCGCACAGCTCACCAGCAACAATCAGTTCGAGCTGATGCTGTTCCGTCTGGGCGAGGCGCCCGACAGCGACCGCCGGGAACTGTTTGGCATCAATGTGTTCAAGGTGCGCGAGATCCTGGTCATGCCCAAGATCACGGGCATCGCCAACGCCCCACAGCAGGTGCTGGGTGTGGCCAACATCCGGGGCCAGATCATTCCGGTGATCGACCTGCCCGCCATGGTCGGCTGCACACCCAAGCGTGGTCACAACATCCTGATGGTCACCGAGTACGCCCGCACCACCCAGGCCTTTGCTGTGGAGGAAGTGGACGAGATCGTTCGGCTGGAATGGAGCGACGTGCTCGCCGCCGAAGGCAATGGTGGCGACCTGGTGACCAGCATCGCCAAGTTGGCGGGCGAGAACGGCAGCACGCGCCTGGTGCAGGTGCTCGACGTGGAACAGATCCTGCGCAGCGTGATGCCCACCACGGGCGAGGACACCGCCCTCGACCCGGTGGGCGACCAGGTGGTCCTTCCTCCGGACTCCATCGTGCTGGCTGCCGACGATTCGCCGGTCGCGCGCATGCTGATCGAACAGGGTCTGGGCTCCATGGGGGTGAATTTCGTCATGACCAAGACCGGGCAGGAGGCCTGGGACCGGCTGCAGTCGATCGACGACGAGGCTCGCGCCGAAGGCCGTTCGGCCACCGACCGGGTGGCCCTGGTGCTGACCGACCTGGAGATGCCGGTCATGGACGGCTTCACGCTCACGCGCAACATCAAGCAGGACCCGCGTTTCAAGTCCATCCCGGTGGTCATCCACTCGTCGCTCACCGGTTCGACCAATGAGGCCCATGTGCAGTCCGTGGGCGCCGATGCTTATGTGGCCAAGTTCGTGGCGTCGGAGCTCGCTTCCGCCTTGCGAAAGGTGCTCGTGCACTGAGCACCGGGCCCGGTCCGCTCAGAGTCCCTGGGGCACCTGAGCCTGTGCGCAGGGCAGGCAGAACCGGAAGAGCGCACCCTGGTCGATCTCGGCCTGTCCGTTGATCGAACCACCGTGGCGCTGCAGGATGCGCTGCACGATCGCCAGGCCGATGCCCGTGCCCGCAAACTCGTGTGGACGGTGCAGCCGTTGGAAGGGCTGGAACAGCTGGCTCGCGTACTGCATGTCGAACCCGGCGCCGTTGTCCCGCAGTTCGAACCAACCCATTCCGTCCGCCTCGCCTCCGCTGCGCAGCTCGATCACCGCCAAGTCCCGCTGAGCGGTGTACTTCCAGGCGTTGCCCAGCAGATGCTGCAGCACCAGCCGCACCAGTCCTGGATCGGCCTGCGCCCACAGCCCGGGCGCGATCCGCCAGTCGGCCTGGCGGGCCGGGTGGCTCCGTTGCAGTTCGTCGGCCACCCGCTTTGCCATGGCGCTCAGGTCGACCCGCTGCAGCTCCAGTTCGCCCCGGCTGTGTTGGGCCATGGACAGCAGATCGGTGATCAGCGAGCCCATGCGGCCCGCGTTGGACTGGATGCGCTGCAGCGACGTGCGGCCCTGGTCGCTGAGCTTCTCCGCCTCTGTTTCCAACAGCAGCGTGGAAAAACCCTGGATGCTGCGCAGCGGCGTGCGCAGGTCGTGCGACACCGAGTAGGTGAACGACTCCAGCTCCTTGTTGAGATCCTGCAGCGCCCGTGTGCGCTCGGTCACCCGCTGGTCCAGCTCGGCGTTCAGGCGCTCCAGGGCCTGTTGGGCTTCGCGCAGCTCGGTGACGTCGGTGTAGGTGGTGACAAAGCCGCGGATCTGCCCGTCGATGCTCAGGGCGCTGCCCACGATCTCCAGCGTGCGCCCGTTCGGGCGCTGGCGGATCAGCCGGTGCGGCAGGAACTGTCGCGCCAGTGCGGCCGCCTCGGCCACCTTGGTCTCCACGTCCACCTCACCGTACTCGCCGCGTTGCGCGTTGCTGCGGGCCACCTCCTCGAAGGTCACCCCCGGCTTCATCAGGCCCTCGGGCAGATCGAGCAACTGCTCGAAGCTGCGGTTCCATAGGCGGATCACCAGGTGCTCGTCGATCACCGTCACCCCCTGCGGCAGCGCGTTGATCACCGCGTCCAGATAGACAGCCAGACGCCGGGCTTCCTGCTCTGTGCGCTTGCGTTCGGTGACATCGGTGTAGATCGAGACGAACCCGCCGGTGGGCAGGGGGGTGCCGCGAATCTCGATCACGGTGCCGTCGGGCCGCTGCCGCTCGAACACATGCGGTTGCAGTGACCGGGCGCGGTCACTCACCGCCCGTGCCTGGTGCTCGGGATCGCCTGGTCCGTATTCACCCCGCCGCGCGTTGAATAGGGCAAAGTCGTACAGCGTGGGCATGCCGTGCGCGAACAGCTCGTCCGGGAAATCCAGCAGCGTGCGAACCTGCTGGTTGTAGGCCACCAGACGCTGGTCGGCATCGAACATCGTGACCCCGCTGGGCAGGTGGTCGATGATGCTTTGCAGAAGGGCGTGGTGCGGGGTGGACAGCATGGACCCGGATGTCTGGTCAGGCCGGTGGCGGTGTTGGCCGGAGCAGGCTATCACAGCGCTTGGGCACCTGCCACACCTCTTTGGGGTGTTGTCTGGGCAGGGTTTCTGCCGCTGCACTAGCATGGGCCCCATGAGCACCCACACCCCCTACACCCCCCCCGCCGTCTGGACCTGGGACCAGGGCAACGGCGGCCAGTTCGCCAACATCAACCGCCCCATCGCCGGCCCCACGCACGACAAGGCCCTGCCAGTCGGCAAGCACCCGCTGCAGCTGTATTCGTTGGCCACGCCCAACGGTGTGAAGGTGACCGTGATGCTCGAAGAGCTGCTGGCCCTGGGCCACAGCGGCGCCGAATACGACGCCTGGCTGATCAAGATCAGCGAAGGCGACCAGTTCTCCAGCGGCTTCGTCGAGGTCAACCCCAACTCCAAGATCCCTGCCCTGCTGGACCGCAGCACCGAACCGCCGACGCGCGTGTTCGAGTCTGGTTCCATCCTGCTGTACCTGGCCGAGAAGTTCGGTGCCTTGCTGCCCAAGGCGCACGGGCCGCGCACCGAGGCGCTGAACTGGCTGTTCTGGCAGATGGGCTCGGCGCCCTACCTGGGCGGTGGCTTCGGACACTTCTACGCCTACGCACCCGAGAAGTTCGAGTACCCCATCAACCGCTTCGCGATGGAAACCAAGCGCCAGCTCGACGTGCTCAACCGCCACCTGGCCACGCACACCTTCATGGCGGGTGACGAGTACAGCATCGCCGACATCGCCATCTACCCCTGGTACGGCGCCCTGGTCGAGGGCAAGATCTACAACGCGGGCGAATTCCTCTCGGTGCACGAGTACACCCATGTGCTGCGCTGGGCCCAGACCATTGGCGAGCGCCCGGCCGTGCAACGTGGCCGCCGCATCAACCGCGTGTGGGGCGACGAGGCAGGGCAGGTGCCCGAACGGCACTGAGCTTCCCGGGCGATGCCGGCCGGCGGGAGCCTATACTCCGCCAAAAAAGCATCCAGGGAGTGCCAACGCGCGCGTTTCGTGACCACTTGCGTCACCCGCCGTGCACGGCCTCCCACGTTCCTTCAACGGTTCGCATCCAGGAGGTAGTCCGTGACCACACCCCGATCCCCGCACACGCGCCGACCTTGGCTCGTCGGCCTATCCGCCGGTCTTCTCGTCCTTTCCGGAACCGCCTGTTCCAGCACCACCCCTGTCAGGAATGCTATGAACACCACCGCATCGCCGTCGCTTGTCAGCGCCTGGAACATCCAGTTTCGACCCGTGGGCAACGAGCAGGCCCAACTGAGCTTCCGGCCGCTGGTTTCCAGCGCCAAGAAGTACGTTGGCGCCGACCACCGCAGTGACGGCAAGACCCTGTGGGTCACGCTCAAGAGCTGCCTGGTCACCGAGAGCTGCAGCGCCATGAGCCCGGCGCAGCCGGCGCCGGGCGCCGCCGACAAGTTCACCTACATGGTGGTGCTCCCCTACAAGGGCGAGAAAGTGGTGGTGCAGGGGCAGGGCGACGTGCAGGAAGAACTGCCGGTATCGCGCTGAGCGGCACATCGGGCACAGCAGCTCTGGGGAGGGCACCACCATGTCAGACGACGTCATCCTGGGCGTGCACAGCAACGTCAGCAAGGGGCAGATCGACCCCGAAACCGGCCAGGCCTACGGATTCGACGCCGGACACGCCTGGATCTCGGTCACGCGTGACGGCAAGACCACCAACTACGGCCTGTGGCCCGACGGGCATCCACGGGTTGAAGACAACGGCAGCGGCAGCGACATCCGAACGGGCATGGAAGACGGCGACACGCCGGCCGCCAGCCGCTACTACCGTCTGACCCCTGAGCAGGCCACCAAGCTCGACGGACTGCTCAAGGCCAACGAAACCTGGGGCTACACCAACAACTGTTCTTCTTGGGCGCGCGACATCGTCGAATCGGTGACGGGCGTGCACCTGAACGCCGACGACCCGGGCGTCCTTTGGACCGAGACACCGCGCCAACTGGGCGACAGCATCCACCGCCTCGAAGAAAAAGACCGGACCAGCCCCGCGAGCCCGACCACCCCACCGCCCGCCAAAAGCAGCAGCTCGCTCGGCGCCCGCGCCGATCTGTCGGACACGTCCCGCCAGTTGCTGCAGGACAGCGACCGGCACGTGAGGCAACTGGCCGAGCAGCACGGGCTGCCCTGGGACCAAGGCATGGACAACACCGTCGCAGCTGTCGCACAGCAGGCACGGGAAGAAGGCCTGACCGGCATCACGCACCTCAAGGCCGGTGGCGGCAAGATCCGCTTCGCCCAGGCCGATGGTTACGGGCTCAAGGAAGGTGCGGTGGACGCGCGTACGGCAGCCAACGCGCCTGCGCACGAATCCGAAGCCGCGCTGGCCATGGCTGATGCACGGACGGCGTCTCAACCGGCCGCCGACAGCCGGGCCGCGCCCCAGGTCGACGCGCCAGCGATGCGGCTTGGCTGACCTAGGCCTGCCACACCCCGAACCCCGCCGAGCGCAGGTCGATGCCGATCTCGACCTCGCGCTGCTGCGCGTCCTCGTAGGTCATCGGGTTGAAGCCTTCATAGAGATCGGGCAACAGGCGCAGCTCGTACTTCATCACGTAGGCGTTGGCCTGGATGCCGGCCTTGTGCTTGTCGAATCGCACATCCGGGTCCAGCTCGATCACGTAAACGTGGTGGTAGCGGGGCATGCGTCGGGTGCGCGTGGGCGGTGGGGCGCAGTGTAGGGACTCCCTGCCGACCCGGCCTGCGGGCGCAGGTCAGCAGGCGAACACGCTCAGGTACAAGGGGATGTCGCTGACGGGTCTCAGCGGCGGCCGGGCGTCGCCGTTGGCGAGGATGCTGGCCAGCTCTTCGGCGGCGCGGGCTTCCGTGGCGGTTTCGTAACGCACCTCGGTGAGGGTGATGCCGTAGCCCGGACTGGTGTTGGTGGACGGCTCGAGTTCCCGCACCCGCACCTGGATGCCGTCGATGCACGCCTTGAGCGTCCGCTGGAGAGTACACGCACGTGCTGCGCTGGGCCAAGGCCATCGGCGAGTGCCCGGCCGTGCAGCGCGGGCGCCGCATCAACCGCGTGTGGGGCGACGAGGCAGGGCAGGTGCCCGAACGGCACTGACGCGGTTCGGTCTCCACCCGAACACATGCCGATTGGCGGGAGGTGTCAGGAGCCGAGCACCGAGGCGCTCCAGAGCGGTTGCCGGCCTTCCACGATCTCGACGCGCTCGCCGAAATCGGACCAGAACCGTCCCAGCATTGCAAGCAGCTCGAAGTCTTCGTCGTTCCAGTGCAAGGTGGCCAGGTGCCGGGCGATCTGCAGTTGCGTGTCTCGTCCGTCAGCGGGCTTGTACCTGCACGTCCACCCGCATGTCGATGTAGTCGTCGGTGACCCCAAACCACTGGCCTGTCAGGGGGGGCACCTCGGTGGCCTCGCGCGCCACGGCGATGCGGATGAGATCGCTGCCACCAATGAGGTTGTTGGTCGGGTCGACCGGGAACCAGCCCCCGTCGGGCAGGTAGACCTGAACCCAGCCGTGCGTGGCGCCGCCGCCTTGGATGCCGTCTTGCGCCGGGCTGTACACGAATCCGGAGACAAAGCGAGCAGCGATGCCCAGGCGCCGCAGCGCGTCGATCATGAGTGTCGCGAAGTCCCGGCAGGCGCCACTGCCCATCGCCAATGTCTGTGCAGGCGCCTGGGTGCCTTCTTCGTCACGGGCGGCGTAGCGAAAGCCGGAGCGGATCGCATCGCACATGGCTTCGATGATCTGGCGGGGCGAGCCGTCGGCTCCCACGAAGCCTTGCGCCCATGTCCGCACCTGGTGGGTGGGGTCTTCGAACGAAGGCAGCAGGAAGGGGGTGAGCGCCAGGCGTTCCACGCTGGTGTAGTCGGGCGGCATCCATCCCGGTGCTGACTCGGCGCCCGCGACGAAGGCCACGCTGCCCAGATGCTCGACTGAAAAGCGACTGGTGATGAGCAGGCTGTCGGCCGGCCCGTCCGGTTGCAGCAGCACCACCGAGTTGCCGTACACATCGTGCACCATGGAGGTCCGGGACGCCCGCGGCGAAACCTCCAGGTTGGTGGCGAGCACCCGCATGTCGTGGCTGTCGCGTGGACGGAACGTCAGCCTGTGGAGCCCGAAGGTCACGGGACGCTGGAAGCGGTATTCGGTGGTGTGAACGATGTCGTAGATCATGGTCGCAACCCGGGCACGGTCACCGAGAGTTCGCGCAGCACGCCGCCGCTGGCCACGTCACCCTGCACGCGGCCTTCGCCCGATGCCATGCGTTCGCACAGTTCACGCTCTGTGCCAGCCGGGTGCACCTGGCAGCGCACCAGGGCATTGCGGGCCAGGGTGGCGGCATCGGTTGTCGGGGCGCGCTGGCCCCGCAGCGCCTCCTGGCGAACCGCTCCGGCTTCGCGCAGGCAGTCCTGGCGGGCCACGGGATCGGAGCGCAACAGGCAGGCCTGGCGGTCGGCTTCGTATTGCGCCTGCACAGACGGCTGGTCGCCCGCGGCCACCGCCGGAACGAGAGAGCCACATAGAGCGACGGAAAAAAGACTGCAGGCCAGAGTATTCATGGTGGGTCTCCTGGAAAGGTCAGGTCGAAGGTGCCAGGTTGGTGCCGGGAGGCACCTCCTGCAGATGGGAAGTGCAATGCGGACACCGCGTGGCGAGGAAGTCGATCGTGGTGCGGCAGTGTGGGCACTTCTTTTCGGTGGGTGCCGCGTCGCTGGCCAGCCCGGGCTTGTCGATGAGGGCTTCCAGTCGTGCTTCGGCGCGCTGAAGTGTCCGCACCACCAGGAACATGGCAAGCGCCACGATGGCGAACGCCACCAGGTTGTTGATGAACACGCCATAGTTCAATGTGACCGCGCCCGCAGCCTGCGCGTCGGCCAGTGTCACGTACGGTGCCGGCGCCTTGGGCCCGGCCTTGAGCACCCAGAACAGGCCGGAGAAGTCCGTGCGCCCGAGCATCAATCCCACCGGAGGCATGAGCACGTCATTGACCAGGCTCTTGGCGATGGAGCTGAACGCGGCTCCGACGGTGAAACCGACCGCGAGGTCGATCAGGTTGCCACGGCGGGCGAACCGGGAAAAGTCGTTGATCCAGGTCATGCGCCGATCATCCGCAGCCCGATGGCCGTCGTGCGTCCGACAACACCGACGGTGCGTGTAGGACAGAACCGCATCGCCGGGCGGTGCCGTGGCGTGTCGGCGCCGTCCTACGCACAGGCGCAGCCGCCGCCGACGTGCCCAGGTGGTGGAGCACGGCAAGCTGGGAACACCTCAATGGAGAACGCCATGACACACCTCCGAAATTCCTGGACCGAAGGGCATACGCGCTGTGTCCTGCTCGTGATCGCCGCCCTGGCCATCCTGCTGTCTTTGACCACGCTGGTGGATCTGATCAAGCAGAACACGGCCAGGGGTGAGGCTCTTCGCGCCAGTCTGTCCGGTCCGCACCGGATGGTGGTGGCGGAGCCGCCACAGAACACCGCTGTTGAGCAGGTGGCGACGGCCCTTCCCTGACGCCACGACTGGAGAAATCGCATGAACAACATCTATGACGCATTGCGCGAAAGCCATGAACTCCAACGCAGCCTCTGTACGCGGCTGACCCGGACACGGGCCGCCAACCCCCAGGGCCGACAAGAGGTGCTGCAGGAACTCAAGGCCGAGCTGGCGGCCCATGCCGCCGCCGAAGAACGCTTCCTCTACGCACCCATCCTCATGGACGACCGGGGCCTGGACGCCTCGCGCCACGCGCTGTCCGAGCATCATGAGATCGACGAGGCGATCGAAGACATGGAGGCGCTGGACCCAGCCGGGCAGGCCTGGGGCGAACACGCGAAGGCCCTGGCCCATAAGGTGCGTCACCACCTCAAGGAAGAGGAAACCCGCTTCTTCCAGGTCTCCGGCAAGATCCTGTCGAACACCGAGAAGGTGCGGCTGGGCCGCGCCTACCGCAGCGACTACGCGCGCATGCTGCAGCAACTGGCGGCCTGAAGCGCCGCGACCTCGGCGTCCCCAGGGCGGAGGTGGTATCCGCGCGCCCGCAGGAAGATACTGGATGCTCCCGCTGCTTGAGAAGGAGCCGTCCCATGAGCGCTTCCACGCCACGCCAGATCGTCCTCTGCTGCGACGGGACCAACAACAACCTCACGGGGGGTGAGCGCGACACCAACGTCGTGCGGTTGTGCCAGCTGCTCCGAACGCATGGAGACGCCGGCCAGCTGGTGTTCTACGACCCCGGTGTCGGCAACCCTGGCGAGCTGCCCGGGGCCACCGTCTGGGACAGCATCAACCGATACGGCGAGCGGCTGGCGGGCCTGGCCTTCGGTCGCGGGGTCTACGAGAACATGGCCGAGTGCTACCAGTTCCTCATGTCGAACTACCAGCCCGGCGACGAGCTCTACGTCTTCGGCTTTTCGCGGGGGGCCTTCACGGCGCGCAGCGTGGCGGGACTGGTCAACATGTTCGGCATCCTGCAGCCGCACATGGTGTCGATGGTGCCGTCGCTGCTGCACGTCTACTTCTCGGACCGCGACACCCGTGGCGACAGCGCGCGCCGCATCGCCCGGCAGGCCACGCAGCTGTTCGCCGATCCCTTCGAACAGCACGTCAACATCCACTTCGTGGGTGTCTGGGACACGGTGGCGTCGGTGGGCATGCCGCCGTTCTCCAAGCAGTTCACCGCGCGGGCCGACGTGGGCGGCAAGCGCTTCCTCAACGTACGCCAGGCGCTGGCGCTGGACGAATACCGCGCCCAGTTCGCTCCCCGGCAGTACGTCGACCCCAACGGTGAGTACCGCTCCGACCGCGGCCTGCCGGTATCGCTCAAACAGCTCTGGTTCTCCGGCGCGCATTGCGATGTGGGTGGCGGCTACACGCCCGACCGGCTTGCGCTCGCTGATCGAGCCATGGGCTGGCTGGTGGGCGAGGCCGTGGAATGTGGCCTTCGCCTGTACACCGCAGACGGCCAGCCGATGAACGACCAGCAGGTGCTGGAGGCGTTGTACCCCGACCCGCCGAACCCTAAACCGCTGGTGCCTGTGGTCCACAGCGAACTGCACCGCACGCCACTGTGGGCCGTCACGGGTATGAAGGTCCGGACGCCCGGTCTGGTTCCCGACGGGGTCGGTGGTCACCAGACCATTCCCGCCGAAGAACATCCCAGCGTGCAGCGCCTCAAGGTGGATTACCCGGAAGACACCGACTGGGCCCGGCCCCAGCCGTGGCTGCCCATGCTCGCGTGGTGCCTGGCCTTCCTGGTGCTGTATGGCGGCATCGGCCAGATGCTTCTGAAGTCCGAACACTATGCGCAGCTGAGCTTCTGGGCCGACCTGTGGCAGGCGCTCTCCAGCTACCCGGCATTCCTGGCCACCAACCTGGACTTCGTGCACTGGCAGATGCTGTGGTTCTACGATGGTCTCTCTGTCGTCGAAACGGGCCAGATCTGGGAAGGCCTGATCACCGGTCTGCAACAGGTGAACCTGTTCGGATCGCCGCGCTGGTCGCTGCTGTGGGACCTGGGCCTCATCGTGGCTTACGCCCACGTGCTGTCGCGCTTCTGCGTGGCTGGCTTCGCCCGCGGTGCCGGGCTGCGGCGCGTGGGGCAGCCCGTCTCGCGTTTGCTCAACCGCCTGGGCTGGGCGCTGCCGCTGATGGTGTTTTCCGACGTCGGCGAAAACCTGTTCACCTGGCTCACCATCACGCTCACCCACAGCGAGTACTTCTTCGTCGCGGCCGTCACCGGCGCGCTGATGTCGCTGCTGGCGCTGCTGAAATGGCTGGGTCTGGTGGGCGTGTTGTGGCTGGCCCTGTGGCCTGGCAGGGCGAGTGGCCGGGTGGACCTGGCCCCGCCAGGGGCGTAGGATGGGCCGCGTTTCCACTCGCACCTGTAGTCAAGAGGCCCATGCAACCTGAACTGGATCGCGACGAGTACCGTCCCCCCGAGCCTTCCCGAACTCCCTCGCTGCTCGTGGTGGCCATCGTGTTGGCCCTGGTGGCCGCAGCTGGCTACTTCGCCTGGCAGCATTACCGGCCGGTGCCCGATCTCGAGGCCGTGCCCGTGGCCGCTGCGCCGGCCGCTCCCGCAGAGCAGACACCACCGGCGGCCCCGGCCGCAGCGCCAGCCACGCCCTCGGTCGAACACCCCATCGACGCGGCCGAAACGGGCGCCGATGCCCAGGCCGACAAGGAGCCCCTGCCCACACTCGCCGACGCCGGCCCGCAGGTGAACCAGATGCTGGAGCGTTTGATCGGCCGCAAGAACGTGCTCCACTTCCTGCAGATCGACGGCTTCCTGTCCCATGCGGTGGCCACCGTGGACAACCTCGCGCGGCCACATGCGCCGGTCACCGTCTGGCCCGTCAGCCCTACGCCCCAGCGCTTCACCACCCAGCGCAACGCCGCCGACGGCACCGAGACCATCCACCCCGAGAACAGCCGGCGCTACCAGCCCCTGGTGGGTCTGATCGAGTCGGTCGACACGGCCCAGGCGGTGGGCATGTACCGACGCCTCTACCCGCTGGTGCAGCAGGCCTATGTGGAGCAGGGCTTCCCAGGGCGCTACTTCAACGACCGGCTGGTTCAGGTGATCGACCACCTCATCGCCACCCCCGTGCCGGCGCAGGCGCCGGCCGTGCATCTGGTCGAAGTGAAAGGCTCTGTGCCCTCGCAGCGGCCCTGGGTGCGCTACGAGTTTGCCGACCCCGAGCTGCAGAGCCTGTCGGCCGGCCGCAAGATCCTCATCCGCATCGGGCCCGACAACCAGCGGCGCCTGCAGGCCAAGCTGGCCGACATCCGCGGGCATCTGGTGAAGAAGTAGACCCTGCGAAGTCGGACCTAGGCTGGCGCATCAGGCCAGGTTCTCTGACGGATACCGTGTTCCGCGCGACACCACATTCACCTCCGCCGATTCGGCCCAGAACGCGATCGACAGCATGGCTTTCACCCTGTCGGTGTCCAGATCGTTCTGGCAGGTGTAGACGTCGGCGCTCACGAAACGGCGGGCAGGAAAAGTGTGGAAGCTGATGTGGCTCTCGGCGATCATCACGAAACCGCTCACCCCGCCTGGGTCCTTTCGGTTGAGCGGGCCGACCTCCACCACGCACGGCTCGCAGATGGCGTGCATGCCCAGCGCGCGGGGAAGGTCTATGAGCAGGTTGCGCAGCATGTCGAGATTGGACAGACGTTCGGGCGAAGCGCCGTAGCCATCGAACATCAGGTGAACGCCAAACTGTTCGGTGCGGGTCATGAAGGACTCCTTGGGGAAGGGGCGGTCGTTGTGCTCGGCGTCCGGACCGGCCTCAGGCGGTCAAAGCACCAGTGAAAAACCCAGGCATAGGCGGTGTAGAACAGGGTCAGCCCCAGATCGAGCAATAGCGCGTCGAACCACGAGTAGCCGCCCATCCAAACAATCAGCGGCAGCGTGGCGAACAACGTGGACAACTCGTGGCTGAACGCGTGCACCCAGCGCGAAACGCCGTGGCGATCACTGGCCACGCGGCCAAACCAGCGGGCATCGAGCCAGTCAAACACCGTGTTGTGAACCGGTGACCACAGCATCACAGCGACCGACAGCGTCACCAGCAGCTGCAACGACTCGCCCGCGGACACGCTGAACAACCACTGGTACAGCGGCGCAGCAATCAGCAGCGCCCCCAGCTCGTACGACAGGGTCTGGATCACCCGCTCGCGCATTGAACGCAACGGGATGCTTCGCTCGGTGGACATGCGGCACCTCCATGCCCGAAGGACATGGGCGGATGCTAGGAACCAGAGGAGCGCGCCGCATCCTTCAGGAAGAGGAAACGGGCACTCCAAGAGGGGAGGAAAACGGTTTTCCGGCGCCTCGGCGTGCTACGAAGGTGTCCAGCTTGTGCAGCGCAAGCCCGCCACCGCGCCCGAGAGCACCAACCGTTGCGATGTAAAACTCTGAGTGCTGACGCCTGATCAGGCCTGCCACACCCCGAACCCCGCCGAGCGCAGGTCGATGCCGATCTCGACCTCGCGCTGCTGCGCCTCCTCATAGCTCATCGGGTTGAAACCCTCGTACAGGTCCGGCAGCAGGCGCAGGCCGTACTTCATGACATAGCCATTCGCCTGGATGCCCGCCTTGTGCTTGTCGAAGCGCACATCCGGGTCCAGCCCCGTCATGCCCACGTACACGCACGGCTTGCCCTGGACGTAACCCGGGTTGCACTGGCGGAACTTGCGTTCCTGCAGCACATCCGGGTGCAGCTCGATCACATAGACGTGGTGGTGGGGACGGGGCATGACAACCGTCATTGTTGCGTCACAGGGCCTTCATCAGCCGTGCATAGGCTCATCGGCTTCTTCAACAAGAGCCGTTTCCTTCATGTCTTTCCACGCTCCAACCCGTCTGGCCGCCGCGCTGGCCCTTGCCGCCACCGCTTTCAGCGCCACCGCACAGACCGAAGTGACCGCCGTGCTGGCCGGCCACGCCGCCCTGTCCACCTACGCCACCGTGCCAGCGCCCAAGGCGGCCGGCCCGTTCTTTGAAATCGCCGGCCGCTTCAACGCCGCCAACCGCCAGCGCAACGAAGCGCTGGGCACCTTTGAGGCCAATACCTTCGTGGGCGACGCCAAGTACCCGCGCAAGTCCGGCGGCAAGCTGCCCATCAAGGGCCAGTCGGTGCAAGGCTTCTCCGGCATCGTGTCGCTGGGCAAGTCCGAGTTTCTGGCCCTCACCGACAACGGCTTCGGCAGCAAGCTCAATTCACAGGACGCGCTGCTGATGGTCCACCACCTCAAGACCGACTGGTCCAAGGGCGAGGTCACCCGCCTCAAGACCACCTTCCTGCACGACCCCGACCGCAAAGTCCCCTTCGCCATCCAGAACGAAGCCACGGCCCAGCGCTACCTCACCGGCGTGGACTTTGACCCCGAATCCATCCAGGTGGTGGGCGATGAATGGTGGATCGGCGAAGAGTTCGGCCCCTATGTGCTGCGCGTCACCCCCCAGGGCAAGGTGCTGGGCGTGATCGAAGCCGTGGTGGACGGCAAGGCCTACCGCAGCCCCGACCACTATATGAACGGCCGCCTGCCCAACTACCCGGGCGATGCCAGCTTCGAAGTGCGCCGCAGCGGCGGTTTTGAGCCCATGGCCAAATCCATCGACGGCAAGACCCTGTACCCCATGTTCGAGTGGCCCCTGTGGGACGCCGCTGCCAAGAGCCAGGAAATGCACAAAGGCAAGCCCTTCACCCGCATCCTGGAGCTGGACGCCGCCAGCAAGACCTACACCGCCCGCCAGTGGAAATACGCCTTTGAAGAAGCCGGCAACGTCGCTGCCGACTTCCAGATGCTCAGCGCCACCACCGGCCTCGTCATTGAGCGCGACGACGCCACCGAAGGCGCGGGCCAGGTCTGCAAGGACGAACCCCGCACCGACTGCTTCACCCGCCCGGCCCGCTTCAAGCGCATCTACAAGATCGACTTCGCACAGACCGACGCCGACGGCTTCGTGAAGAAGGTGGCCTACATCGACCTCACCAAAATCGCCAACCCCCAGCGCCTGGCCAAGCGCGGCCCGAACGAAGACAGCTTCGTGCTGCCGCACCTGGGCCCTGAAGGCTTGAGCGTGGTCGACGCCACTCACATCGTGGTGGTGAACGACAACAACTTCCCGTACTCCAGCGGCCGCACCCTGGGCCAGCCGGACGACAACGAACTGACCCTGCTCAACATCCAGGCGCTGATCGACGCGAAGTGATCGGGTGAGCCGACCGGTGCCGCCTCGGCAGAGGCGGCACACGAAGGAGGCAGAGCGCTTAGTCTGCTTTCATCTGCAGCGTCCGCTTGCAGCGCGGGTAGTTCACACAACCCCAGAAGCGGTTGCCGTCTTTGCCCGATGTTCGTTCGGTCATTTTCACGCCACAGCTGGCACAGGTGGGCTTCCAGTATTCCCCTTCGTAGGCCACTTCGAGCAGGAGTGCCTGTTGTTCCGGCGTGCGCTGGGCGATCAGCTTGAGCAGGCCTGCGCCGTCCTGCGCGTTGATGCCGTTGGCCTTGGCAAATTCCAGCGCGTCGGCTGTGTAGCGCGAGGTGGTCGCGTAGGTGCCGCGTTTGAGGCCCTTGGACACCATCACGCCCAGAAACTCGCGCATCTCCTTGACCGTCACGGGCTTGCCTTGCCAGTGCTTGCACTGCACCACCGACACTGGTCCCTCAGCATTCTTCGAATGCAGCCAGATGTCGACCCCGCCGTCCGCGCCATGTGACTGAGAGCGCGTTTCGAAACCGGCCTGCGCGAACAGCGCTTCCACCACCGCCTCAAACCGCCGCCACTCGATGGCCGCGAACACTTCTGAACTCCAGCGGTCGGCCTTCTCCCGTTGTACCCGCTGTGTTCGAGCGTCCACTGAGCCGACCGGCGTGACGGGCTGAGTCTGCTTTGCCGCAACCACCTTCTTCAAGACAAGGTGCGTGCCGAGCAAGCCGAGACCGATGACCAACGGAAACCAGAGGACAGATCGCAAGGAAGTCCCGACGGCGGCGAGCATGGGATTGCCGGTCGGCATGACGCTGGTGAGCCAGAAAGCGCCGGCCAGAACCAGCAGCAGAACGCCTTTCTCCAGAAACGGCTCAGAACGGCGTTTGCGTGAACTTTTGCCGGGGTGTCTGCGACGGCTCATTGATATCCTCCCTGAAACTTTTCGGCCCGCATGATGCCGCAGGCCGGAGCAGGGAGGGAACGATGGACATCCGATCACGTGCGAACCGTCACGCCGCTGCGTGGCCCCGCTGGGGTACGGTTCTGACGGCCGCTTGCCTGGCCAGCACCATTGCGCAGGCCCAATCGGTCTACCGATGCGAGACCAACGGCCAGGTCGCCTACTCGCACGAGCCCTGCGTTGGGGCCAAGGTTGTCGACACCACGCCCACGCAGGGCCTGGACAAGTCGACCGGCGTGAGCCGCAAGGGGCGCGATGTGCAGCGCGAGGAATTCAAACGGTCGATCAACGAAGCTATGCGTCCGCTGACCGGTATGTCTCACGAGCAGACCAAGACGTTCGAACGACGCATCAAACTGCCCGCCAGCGCACAGTCCGAATGCAAGGTGCTCGACATGCGCCTGCCAGATCAGGAGCAGGCAGTACGCACAAGCACCCCAGCAGCCAAGGCCGAAGCGGAGGTGCAGCTGTTCCTGAGTCGGCGGCGATTTCGTGAGCTGGGTTGTTGAGGACCTGGCGCCGAGATCAGAAAACGAGAAGCAAGAACCATGAACACCGTCGTACCCAGATTCCACGGCAAGCTCACCAAATGGAATACCGACCGAGGCTTCGGCTTCGTGGTGGCCGACCAGGGTGGGCAGGAACTCTTCGTCCACGTGTCCGCGTTTCCGCGCGAAGGGCGGTCGCCGGTGATCGGCGAGTCGCTGTCGTTTGAGCTGGAGCTGGACAAGGAGGGACGCAAGCGTGCGGTGAGGGTGCGTCGGCCGGGCGATCCGCAGCCGAGGGCCTCACGTCATCCCAGGCAGGGCACGACGGAGGGGGCGCGGCGCCGGGCGCCCGAGCGAGCCGGATCGGGGTCGTTCGGCTCGGTCCTGATCGCCTTGCTGCTGGCGGCTGGTGTGGGATGGTTCGGCTACTCCCGCTACACCGAACGCGTCGAGGCGATGCCTACCGCGTCACAGAGTCTGGTGAGCCCGGCGCAAACCGCAGCCCCCGAGATTGCGTCTCCAGCTTTTCAGTGCGACGGCCGCAAGCACTGCTCTCAGATGAGTTCGTGCAGCGAGGCCAAGCTGTTTCTGCAGAACTGCCCAGGCATGGAAATGGACGGAGACCACGACGGCATTCCGTGCGAGCAGCAGTTGTGTTCTGGCCCTTTTGGCGGCGGATGACGCGTTCGCATGTGCGCCGAGTTCTTGCGCAAACGCAAGCTGCCACACCGGCTGCGCAGGAGCTCATCCAGTGTGTTCGACCCTGGCGGGTTCAAACCACCGGGTTGGTGATCTTTCCTGTTTTCCAGCTCTGGGTGGGCAGCTTCAGGCCCTGCGCCGCCAGTTGCTTGCGGGCGTGAGCGGCGGCCTGTTTGAGCGCGAGATGAATGCGGGCTTGTTCGCTTACGGTCCGGGTCGGCTTGTTGGTATTCACCGTGCGATGGACTGAAGCAAAAGTCATTTCTCAGGATCGTTCACAAATGTGCGACGGGGCGTCCCGGCTGCGATGGTTTCGATGCGACCGACCGCCTGCGCCGCCTCGCGTACCTCCCACAGGAAGGCGCGCGGGTCACGTTGCATAAACGGGCTCGCGGTGGCGGTTGATGCTGGCCAGCACGTAGGGGTTGCGCACCGCGCCCGGCTCCACCAGGTCCACACCCCGGCCCAGCAACTGCTCCAGCTCGGCCTTGGCGCCGTAGGAGTTGCGCAGGTCCGGCCGGGCGTCGGCCGCGAACTCCACCAGAAAGTCCGCGTCGCTGCTCTCGGCCACAAAGTCATCGCCTCGAGCGGCCGAGCCGAACACCTCCAGCCGGCGGATGCCGTAGCGCTGGCAGATGGCCGCAATGGACGCGCGGTGTTGGGCGATGGCGGGGTGCATGGGCGCGAGTGTACCGATGGGCACTGTTGACAGCGAGTGCGGCCGCATTCCCTGCGAGTTGGTGCATCATGCGCCCCAGGGAAACAAAAAGACACAAGTCAGATGGCCACACTGATACCCGCCTTGGGCAGCTGCGTTTCGCGCATGACTTCAGGCGAGCGCCGCTCCGCCGAGCGGCTGGAACAGAAGCTCGACGCCGACTACCTGCTCTGGTACGACGTGGCCGTCGGCCCCCGGCACCAGCACCCGGACTTTGTCGTCATGCACCCGCGTCGGGGCATCCTGATCCTGGAGGTCAAGGACTTCCGGCTCTCCACCCTCATCCAGGCCAACAAGCAGACCTGGGACATTCACGGCGACGTCGGCCTTGGCTGTTCGCCTGCAGCTGCGTTTGTTTAACCCACTCCCACTACCCACTGAAAGGAACCCCGTGTTGTTCTCTGATCGCCGCTCTGTGCTGGCCGTCCTTTGCTCCGGACTGCTTCTCTCCGCCTGCGAAACGACCGTCGACTTGCCGCCTGCCACCTATGCGGCACCTGCGAAAGATGGTTCCGCTCTCGTGTACGTGTATCGCGACCGGACCATGCCAACGGCCAGAGCGGTGGACATCAAGGTTGACGACGTGAAGATCGGTGCGCTCCCCGCCGATTCGTTCACTTGGATTCGCGTCAAGCCGGGTGAGCGGCTGCTGTCCGTGGGCTATCCGGCGCTGATCGACATGAGTGCGAAAGCAAAGCAGCAGTTTGAAGCAGACACGGTGTACGTATTCAAGTACGTGAGCTCCGAGGGCGGTATGGACATCCCGGTCTTTGGGGCTGGCGGTGCTTTCGCTGGCACCACTTCGGCAGGTGGAAGGGCCTGGACGCGGCTGTTCCCTGAGCCTGCCTCTGCAGTGACGAAGATCACCGGCAGCCACAAGTTCGTGCTGGCGCCAACAACCAACTGATACCGCCGAAAGGCATACCCACATGCAGAGTGCCGCCCACCGCGAAGGCCACGCCTGGGCCGACATGGCCATCCTCTGCCGCCACCACAGCGAAATGGACATGTGCGCCGAATTCCTGCGCAAACGCAAACTGCCGCACCCGCTGCGCCAGAACCTGTCCAGCGTGTTCGACCCCGCGCACGACAGCATCAAGGTGATGACGCTGCACGTCAGCAAAGGGCTGGAGTTCCCGGTGGTGGCGCTGGTGGGCGCCGGGCGCATGCCCGCCGAGGGCGAAGACGAGCGCGAGGAAGCGCGGCTGTTCTATGTGGGGGCCACGCGGGTGACGCAGCGGTTGGTGATTGGGGCGAGCGGGGGCGGGAAGTTTGCTGCGCGCCTATAGGCGAAAGGCAGGATCTGCCCCGATTCCTGAAGCCAATCCCAGTAGCCAATTCCGACCCCAATGCTCAAAAATTAAACTTTACAGTGAAACAAGTAAAGTATTTAAGCCGCTGGATCGTTGTCTCGCCGCCTGCAAGTTGTTGCCGAATTTATTTGCGTAAGTTCGGTACTTGCTAGTGGTCTTTTTAAGTACTTGTTTGCCATTTTTGATCTCGGGTGTGTATCCAAGATTAATCAGTGCTTGATCTGGCGATGGTACGTTGTCATAGTCGGTGGAACTTAAGTTTCCATTCAATGCTACTTGTACCTGCGCTTGGTCATGGTTTGCAAGTAGAAAGGTCTCGATGGCATGTGTTGAAACACAGTAGATAATGCCTTGACCATTCTTCTTTTGAGTATGCCCGCCTAACCACGAGTCAAGCGCAGCTTCCCCTATGCGTTTTCTGTCGTTTGTGCTAAGGGGTAGTAGCAATTGACTGAAGATGGTATCTTTCATATAGTCCTCAGCAACATCAGTATCCAGCTGGATGATGAATGTTGTGTAGGAATATGGGGCTTGCAGCTTCAATGCGGCTGCCAATTTATCTTTGCGTATTGGATTTGCAGGGGTGCCTGTTTGAGGTGCACCTAAAGCAGCGGCTGCAGCTGATAGGTTTCGAGTGCCTGAAAGGTCGCGTGAATGCTCGGTACACCAACTTTTCAAGTTGCTCCATCCTCCATCTTTCTTATGTTTCCCTATGCCTGGAAAAAATGCCTCGACTTTTGCAGTCCATCCGACATTTTTTGCATGCTCTGAGATAATGCCACGGAGAACTTCATAGTCGGTTTCTCCCTCGGAGACGATTAAGTATCTTCTCTTCATTTTAGAAGGTTGAAGGTGGTGTTATTCCGCCAAGATATCCTTCAAGCCACAACTCGGATAGTCTCGCGCCTCCAGTTTCATCTTCCCATTGCTGTCGAGTCATTGATTCTGGCGGTTTAATTCGTGTGAGTTCGGTTGCCCCGGTCGTTCCTCGGTCAACGATATAGAGTGCGTATTTCTCATCGAACACGTCAAGAGCATCTAGGGCGGCAGGATTATGTGTGGTGAGAATTATTTGCTTGTCCCGCTCTTCCGCAAGCTCTGCAATGTGTTTTATGAGATTTCTTATCAGTCCTGGGTTAAGGGCTGTGTCAATGTTATCAATGGCGAAGAAGCGTGGGGCATTGACGTGCAAGAGAAGAGTTAGAGCGAATACGACGTAAAGTGCCCCCTCGCTGACGTCATATGAATATAGTTTGTTGAAGTCTTGAATCATGAACTGGTCTGTGAAGGCCAGTACCCTGTCTCCTCCGCCAAACAATGGATTCTTAAGCTCTGCGGTGGGTCGAGCGACTGAGATTGCTCGATACCAAGAGAGAATTTGAAAGAATCTCTTGAAATCTTTGGCGTGACCAGCATTAAATGCATCTGAAACCGCTTGAACGAGTCCACCTCCGGTTAAACCAAGCGGAGACTTGATTCGGTTGTCTGTATCAATGCCTCGTAGCACATTTGTTGTGGGTGCATAAATGGCAAAGTTCTTCAGTAGATCAATAGAATTTTGGAGTTCTGGAGGTAAGGCGCCTAATAATTCAAGAGCCTGCACAACGCTGTCAGTCTTCCTTAGGTTGGCTTTGTTGATGCTCTGGCCGTTAATTGTGAAGCCATTGCCTGATCTGCCTGCAATCTTTGACCATCTTTGCGACGTATTGCTGTGCCTCGTCTTGATGGACTCTGAATGAAAGGTCCATTGAGGGCTCTCATTGTTGGTGCTGGTGAAAAGGTTTGCATGGTATTTCAAATTGTCAAGTTCGGCTGAGAGATCGAAATATTTGGGTCGATGTCCTCCACCTTTTAAAGCTGACTTATATACGCTAGGCGTGGATAGGCGAAGTCCTTTGGAATTAAGGGACTCATACGTAACATTCCCGGCGCTTGCGGCAGATAGCATGCCAATTGCTTCTAGCACATTGCTTTTGCCTGCCCCGTTTTGTCCGATTAGCACGGTAATTCGGCCAAGGTCCAGTGTTTGGGCACGAATGGACTTGAATCCAGAAATTGTTAGTTTTCGTAGCACGATAACTCCAATGCGAGGGAGGCTATTTGATTAATGATTTTTGTTGGTTTCTGACGCGGCTGGAGCAGGGTGCTCTACTTCCCCCAACTATCCTTCAACCCAGTCACCCGGTTGAACACCACTTTCCCGCCCACGCCGTGATCCGTCCGGTCGGCCACAAAGTAGCCGTGCCGCTCAAACTGGAATTTCTGGTCGGGCTTCGCTGCGGCCAGTGACGGCTCCACATAGGCCGTCACCACCTTCAGGCTGTCGGGGTTCAGCGCGTCCAGGAAGTTCTTGCCGCCCGCGTCGGGTTGCGGGTCGGTGAACAGGCGGTCGTACAGGCGCACTTCGGCTTCCCGGCCGTCGGCGGCGCCCACCCAGGTGATGGCGGCTTTGGCCTTGACGCTGTCGGCACCGGGGGTGCCGCTCTTGGTGCCGGCGATCACTTTGGCGTGCACTTCGGTCACTTTGCCGTCGGCGTCTTTGGCGCAGCCGGTGCATTCGATGACGTAGCCGCCTTTGAGGCGCACCACGTTGCCGGGGAACAGGCGCTTGTAGCCCTTGGGCGGCACTTCTTCAAAGTCTTCGCGTTCGATCCACACGTCCTTGCCGATCTTGAACACGCGGTCGGGCGGGGGCGTTTGTCCTTCGGCAATGGCGCTGTGGGGCAGGGCGGGCTGGGTGCAGTCTTCGGTGTAGCCGTCAGCGCCGAACACCTCGGCCCAGTTGGTGAGCACCAGCTTGACGGGGTCGAGCACGGCCATGCCGCGGTGGGCCTTGTTTTCCAGGTCTTCGCGCAGGCAGCCGTCGAGCGTGCTGTAGTCGATCCAGGAATCGCTCTTGGTCACGCCGATGCGTTCGGCAAACAGCTGGATGGCTTCGGGCGTGTAGCCGCGGCGGCGCAGGCCGACGATGGTGGGCATGCGCGGGTCGTCCCAACCGCTGACTTTTTTCTCGTTCACCAGCTGCGCCAGCTTGCGCTTGCTGGTGATGACGTAGGTCAGGTTCAGGCGCGCAAATTCGTACTGCCGCGGCGGCGGGGCCTTGAGCAGGCCGCCTTCGATGAGGCGCTCCATCAGCCAGTCGTAGAACGGGCGCTGGTCTTCAAATTCCAGCGTGCAGATGGAGTGGGTGATCTGCTCCAGCGCGTCCTCGATGGGGTGCGCGAAGGTGTACATGGGGTAGATGCACCAGGCGTCGCCCGTGTTGTGGTGCGTGGCGCGGCGGATGCGGTAGATGGCCGGGTCGCGCAGGTTGATGTTGGGCGACTGCATGCTGATCTTGGCGCGCAGCACGGCGGCACCGTCGGCGAGCTTGCCGTCGCGCATTTCGCGGAAGCGGGCCAGGTTCTCGTCCGGCGTGCGGGTGCGGAAGGGGCTGTCCACGCCGGGCTTGCCGAAGTCGCCGCGGTTGACGCGCATTTCTTCGGCGGTCTGTTCGTCCACATAGGCGTGGCCGGCGGTGATGAGGTGTTCGGCCGCGCGGTACATGAAGTCGAAGTAGTTCGACGCGTAGTACAGGTGGTCTTCGGTCTTGCCGTTGAAGCTGCTCTGCCAGTTGAAGCCCAGCCACTGCACCGCGTCGAGGATGGAGTCCACGTACTCCTTCTCTTCCTTCTCGGGGTTGGTGTCGTCAAAGCGCATGTGGCAGACGCCGCCGTAGTCGCGCGCCAGGCCGAAGTTCAGGCAGATGCTCTTGGCGTGACCCACGTGCAGGTAGCCGTTGGGTTCGGGCGGGAAGCGGGTGCGGATCTTGGCCGGGTCGGGCTGGCCGGCGTCGTGGAAGGCGGCATCACCCGGGCCACCGCCCCACTGGCGGCTGGCGTAGGTGCCAGTCTCGAGGTCTTTCTCGATGATCTGGCGCAGGAAGTTGGAGACCTTGTGCTCCTCGCCTTCGGCGGCGGGAGCATTGTTTTTGGGGGCGTTGGACGGGGCGTTTTTGGGGGTGTTGGAGCTCATCCGGCCATTCTAGGGCGGCGAATGAGCGGGGGGCTCGGCCCTTCAGGGCTCGAAACTGTGCCCCGACCTAGAGGTTGTTCGACTTGTCGACGTATGACGAGATGGACGCGACGTTTTGGTCGGGGCCGAGGTGAAGCTTGATCAGGATGTCGCGACGATTTCCTTTGATCCCTTCACCGCGATGGGTCGAGTAAACGATGTCGCTGGCCGACTCATCGATATGCCCTTCACCAAGGCCGCGCAGAAACTCCAGTGCTTTGCCCCTGCTGGTCCCGATCGGTAGACGGCTGGCGACGATGCTGCTGGTGTCGGCGCGCTGGGTGGCCACATTGGGGATCGGTGTGCCGTAAATCTCTTGCAGCCATGCTGCTTCGTTGTGTGCGGAGGGCGTTGGCTGGGCGGGTTCCTCCTTCTGTTCCGAAAGACAGGCCTGGACCCATGGCTCAGCGGCGAGTTCTTCAAGCGACGGGTCCGGACGCTTGACGCGGACGAAACCGGCGTAGCAACGGCCACCCTTGCCATCCAGATCACCGAGCTTGCCGCCGCACAGACGCAAAGGTCGATCGATGTTGTCCCAACCGGCTTCGCACTCAGTGCTGGTCTCACTGCCCGGTCGCCCACAAATGCGGATGCGCCGCGCTTCGCCAGGTGAAACCACCTCGGCCACGACTCTCCCATCGTAATAGTCCCATGTTGCGACATACGACCAGGTGCCGCAGATCCGTTTTCCACGCTGCAGGAGCAGGTAGCGGCTGCACAGGTCGGGTGAGTCATTGCGTCCGCAGGACTCCCAACTGCCTGCAAACGGCGCAGACACCTTGGACTTGCCTCTGCTGGTGGTGTTTGTCGATTGAGCGCCTGCTGCCATCGCAACCGCGATCAACATTGGGAAAACAAATTTCTTCATCCATTACCTCGTCTACATCGTTGAATGCAGAAAACAGGTCTGCCGTCGGGCTGCTGAGTAGGGATCAGCGTGCGAGCGCGGGTTCCCTCACTTGGGAGCGTTCCGCGACTTCGGAGGTATCGCTACGGGTCGGCGCGCGGTCACCCTGCACCATGCGGCCCACGGACTCGTCTACTCCGGTGTTGGCTGCCACCTTGGCGTCGATCTGTGCTTCACGCAGCGGCTCGCCCTTGGCTTGCTGGGCGAAACGGATCTGGCCGTCGACCGCCTTGAGCGTCGTGATGTCGGTCATGCCCTGTTCGCGGGCCAACTGGGCCACGGCGAAGACGGTGTTGTCCATGCCCCGGTCCCAGGGCAGCTTGTGCTTGTCAGCCAGCGCCCGGACATGTCGCTCGGCATCCTTCAGCAGTTCGCGGCTGGTGTCGCCCAGCTGTGCCAGCGCTTCAGGCCGCCGGTAGAGGGCGTCCTGGAGATAGCCTTTGTCGAGGGCGGCGGTCCAGGCAGTGGCGTTGGCCTGGCGGTCTTCAAGGCCTTTGACCGTCCGACCGACCCTGCCGGTATTGATGATTGAGCCCGCGTCCGTGACGCTGGCTCGATCTTTGGTCTTCGGCTGGACGTTGTCCTTCCAATATTGAACGGCCAGTGTTTCGGCATTGCTTGGGTCTGCTGCCAGCTCGGGTTGGTTGACCAAGCCCAGTCCGGTACTTTGCTGGTAGTCTGCGTAGTTGCCTCGTCCAGTCAACTGGATGTAGCCGCGGCCTCGGTACTTGTAGCCATCATTCGGTTCGGTGTTTCCAAGGGCTTCCTCTCCCCATGCACCGCCGTAAATCTTGTTTGCAATCGCCTGTCGTCGCTGCTGGGGGTCTTCGATGGCTGCCAGTTCTCCGGCCTCTTTTTCGGTCAATCCGTTGCGGGGCGGTACCTTGCCTCCGCCTTTGAATGTGTCCCACAGGACAGAGCCTCGGTAGTTCAGGTTTTCCTCAAGTCGGGAGAAGTTCTGGCTTTCGTGCTGCGTCTGCCCCATGAAATTCGCCAGTTCCTTGGCATCGGTGATGCCGCTGCGGTAGGCCGCTACCAGCAGGGATTCGGCTCGCTCGCGCTGCCGGGCCGTGGCCAGCCCCGGAACGACGGGGTCGTTGGCGCTCATGGTTGTTTGGCCTTGGCCTTTTCGGCGTCAAGTCGCTCCCGCTCCTTCTCCTTCCAGACCGAATCGCGCGTCACCCCCGCAGCGAAGTCAGGGTCGAACTCCAGCACACGGGCGCATGCACGGTTCTTGTCCTTTGTGGTGATGGACCAGCCGTCAGGCAAGTTCTCCTGCGTCCAGCCGCCGGCTCCCTGTGTGTCGGCGGCGTCTTGTTCTGAGAGGAAGAAGAACTCTCCCTTCTCGGAGGTAACAAACAGGTACGGAATGACGTGGGCGGAAACGCCTTTGTAGAAGTGTTGCTTGTAGTCGTAGGGATTGGGCGGGTAGCTGTACTGCACCGTTCCTTCTGGCGTTCCGACGACCAGGTAGGCATAACCCGGGTTGTCTTTGGGCAGTCCTTTGAACGCCGAGAGTTCCGGCGATGCGCACATCGACAACAGCCGGTGGTCTTGCAATTCGCAGGAGAAACGGACCGACTCTTGCGGTTTGCAGTTGTGGGTGACCTGCGCCGCGCGGGTGGCTGGCGGCGATGACGCAGGGCCAGCAGCACAAGCCGTCAACGAGATCGCAGTGAAGGCGCCCAGCAGAACCGATGCGGCAGCAAGGCCGCGAAAGCGTGGTGATTTGTTCATGTTGGCTTTTTCCGCCGATGCACTCCGGCGGGGTGTGTGACAGGTGGCCGCATTGTGCCGTTGGCGCTGTGCGTGGCAATCCCGCAAACGGGGCAGTGATCGCACGGGTGGGGACTCGGTGTCGATGGCATTGGACATGGGCTGCTGCTATTTTCTGTCTTGACAGAAATTTCAGACGCGCGCACGATCACACCCATGGAACTGACCGAAACTGCCCGCCGTTTCGTGGTGCACTGGGGTGAAATGGGGAGCGCCTGGGGCGTGAACCGCACCGTCGCCCAGATCCACGCCCTGTTGTTTTTCCATGGTCGCCCGCTGCACGCTGAAGAGATTGCGACCACGCTGGTGGTGGCCCGCTCCAATGTGAGCACCAGCCTGAGCGAGCTGCGCAACTGGGGCCTGGTGCGGCAGACGCAGGTGCTGGGCGACCGGCGCGACTACTTCGAGACGTCTTCCGACGTGTGGGAACTGTTCCGCACCATCGTGCGCCAGCGCAAAGAGCGAGAGTTTGTGCCCACGGTGCAGATGCTGCAGGCGCTGGTGGCCTCGCCCGAGTTCGAGAGCGAATCGCCCGACGCACAGGACCGCGTGCGCGAGACGCTGCGCTTCATGCAGACCCTGGGCGTGTGGACCGACGAAATGCTGCGGCTGTCGCCCGCCACACTGGAGAAGGTGATGCGCATGGGCGCGTCGGTGCAGAAGTTCGTGCGCTCGGACGGCTGAGGCGGCCCGGGCTTTTTTTTGAGTTGTTATTTCTGTGTTGACAGAAATAACGGAAACAAGGAGTGATGCGATGACCAACAGCCTGTATCCGCTGACCCTGTATTACGACGGCGCCTGTCCGGTGTGCTTGGCAGAGATGCGCAACCTGATGCTGCGCAACCAGCGCACGCAACGGCTGCGGTTTGTGGACATCGCGGCGCCGGACTTCGAGGAACCGGCCGGCGTGACGCGGGATGAGCTCGCGGGGTTGTTGCATGCGCAGGCGCCGGACGGGACCTGGCTGCGCGGGGTGAACACCTTCGTCGCCATGTACGAGGCCGTGGGTCTGTCGTGGGTGGCGCGCTCGCTGAGTTCACCGGGACTGCGGCCGCTGGCCGACCGGCTGTACCCATGGGTGGCGCGCCGCCGGTATCTGTTCCCCCGCTGGCTGGCGCACCTGGTGTTCGAGACCGCCATGCGCCGGGCGGCACAGAAGGCGGTGCCGGCCTGTTCCGGGGCTGTCTGCGGGAGGGACGGATCATGAACGTCTGGCTGCTGGGTGCGTCGGGTTTTGTGGGGCGGCACGTGGCGCAGGCGCTGCGGTCGGCGGGGCACACGCTGGTGAAGCGCCCGCGGGTGGACATGGCGCGGGCCACGGCCGCCGCCGACTGGCTGCCTTATCTCTCGGGTGTGGACGTGGTGGTGAACACGGTGGGCGTGTTGCGCGATTCGCGCCGGCGCCCGATCTGGCCGACGCACGCGGCCGGGCCGAAGGCGCTGTTCGACGCCTGCGCCAGGGCGGGTGTGCGGCGGGTGGTTCAGGTCTCGGCCCTGGGCATCGAGGACAACCCGACGGCCTATGCGTGCAGCAAGCGCGCGGCCGACGAGCACCTGCTGGCGCTGGCGGATCGCGGTGCGCTGGAGGCGGTGGTGCTGCGGCCGAGCATCGTGGTGGGCGAGGGCGGGGTGTCCAGCGGGCTGTTCCGCGCGCTGGCGCGGCTGCCCTGGCTGCTGCTGCCGACGCCCGTGGCGCGCGGGCGGGCGCAGCCGCTGCATGTGGACGACCTGGCGGCGGCGGTGGTGGCCGCTCTGCGGCCTGAGGTGCAGGGCGTTCTGGAACTGGCCGGGCCCGAGGTGTTCACGCTGCAGGCGTTGATTTCGTACTGGCGCGAAGCCCTGGGGCATGGGCCGGCCCGCGTCGCGCTGCTGCCCGATGCGCCGAGCCGCTGGAGCGCGCGGCTGGGGGACGCGGTGCCGCTGACGCCTTGGGGCAGCGAGACCCTGGCCCTGCTGGCGCGGCCGAACATGGCCGATGTGGCCACGCTGCAGGGGCTGCTGGGGCGCGCGCCGGTGTCGGTGCGGCACTGGCCGCAGGCGGGCGCACCGCGCGCGCAGGCCGAGGCTGCATGAACGCGCCCGAACGCTGGAGCCTGGTGGCGCTGTGGTGGGGCACGGCGCTGGTGTCAGCGCTGGGCTGGGGCGGCATCAGCCACGAACTCGTGCGTGCACCGGGCTGGGTGCCCGAGGCCCTGGTCTCGCAGCTGGTGGCGGGCGGTATCGCGGTCGACCTGCTGATGGGGCTGTGGCTGGTGGTGCGGCCAGGGCCGCTGGCCTGCCGAGCGGGCTTGGCAGTGGTAGCGCTGTTCACCGTGCTCGCCAGCGCCATGGTGCCCGGCGAATGGCTGCACCCGCTGGGCCCGTTGCTGAAGAACCTGCCGATTGCCGCGCTGCTGTGGCGCGGCTGCGAACGGACCTTTGTCGGAGCAAGACGATGAACCTCTACCTCTGGATCAAGACCCTGCACATCGTCTCCAGCGTGGTGCTGGTGGGCACGGGCTTCGGTTCGGCCTTCTACCTCTTCATGGCGCACCGCAGCGGCTCGGTGGCGGCGCAGGCGGTGGTCTCGCGGCTGGTGGTCCGGGCCGACTGGTGGATGACGACGCCAGCCGTGATCGTGCAACCGCTCAGCGGTTTCGCGTTGGCCCACATGGCCGGCTGGCCGCTGACCACACCGTGGATCGCGCTCTCGCTGGGGCTCTACGCGTTCGCCGGGGCGTGCTGGCTGCCGGTGGTGGCGCTGCAGATCCGCATGGCGCAGTTGGCGGCAGCCTCGTCTTCCCGGGGCGATGCGGTACTGCCCGCCGATTACTGGCGCATGGCGCGCTGGTGGGAGGGGTTGGGCTACCCGGCGTTCGCGGCCATGCTGGTGGTCTTCGCGCTGATGGTGATCAAGCCGCCGCTGTGGGGCTGAGCCCGTCCTTCACAGCCTGTCCACGAAGCCGGCGTTGGTCAGCGCCATCGCCCGGAACCCGGCGCTGATGCGTGCATCCTCCGCCACGCGCTGCCAGAAACGGGTGGCCAGTTCACGCGCGCGCGGCCAAACGGGCAGGGTGTGCACCGTCGGGCGCGGCGGCTGGGCCGCGAAGTCGCGCGGCACCACCTCGCCCGCCACCGGCGCGTACAGCATGGGCAGCATGTCGTAGGCGGGGGCGAGCTGCCAGCGGTGATCGCGCAGCAGCAGCGAGATGTTGCCGTGGTGGCGGTCGGTGTTGGCGATCAGCGCGCCGAAGGCGTCGAGCAGGCAGAGGGTGGTCACGTCGGTGGCGCTCAGGCGCTCGGGGCCGGCCTGGTCGGCGCGGCGCGCGGTGTCGACCCAGTTGGTGCCCTGGCCGATGTACTGGCGGTCGTAGACCTCCAGCGAGACCATGCCCACGCGGCCGCCTTGCGGCGTGCGGTCGAAGCGGCGGCTTTGCAGGAAGACCCGGCCGCCGGCCTCGACCAGTTCGGTGGGGGCGGCGCCGATGCCGGCGTCGGTCAGGGTGTGCAGCGCCAGCGATTCGCAGACCAGCAGGTCGCGCCAGCGTTGGGCGACGGCGCTGTCGTCGGCGGGTGAGAACTTCACCAGCACCGGGTGGCCGTCGCGCAGGGCGCTGAACTTGGGCTGCTCACCGCCCGCGCTGGAGCCGGCCAGGGTCTGTCCCAGCGCCTGTGCCGCCAGGGCGGGGTACTGGGTGGAGGGGTCGTCCACCACCGGGGCGCGGCTGCGCTGTGGGGTGGGCAGGCTCAGGAAGCGGTCGAAGGCCGCAGCGCCGACGACGAGGTTGCCGGGCAGGTCTTCGCCCGCGTTCACCAGCGCTTTCAATATGTGGTCGTCGTTCCAGTGCTGCAGGTTGGCTGGCAGGCGCAGGGCAGGGTGGGCGTCGACAAAACCCCGGCCCAGAAAGCCCTGCGGGCGCATGTCGTAGAGGAACCAGGGCAGGCTGTCGTGGAAGGCGCTGGCGCCGTGCTCCTTGTCGGCCTCGTCCATCCAGAAGCCGCCGCCCGCCAGCGGGTAAAGCGTGCCGAAGGGCGAGAGCGCGCCGTCGGCCCCCACGGCGTGGATGGGCACCTGGCGCCCCACGCCCTCCACCTCGCGCGGCAGCAGGTAGCGCCGCGCCCGTGCCGCGCCCACCGCTACCACCTGGCCGCTGGCCACCAGCGGCGCCAGCAGGCGCGAGAGCGTGGGCTGGCTCAGGCTCAGGCGCTGCTGCAGCGCGGGGCCGCTGGCGTGGCCGCCCAGGCTGCGCAGGGCCTGCAGCATCGGGGATTCAGCGGGGTTTGGAGATGGCATGAATGAATTTATGAATGAATATCCGATTCAGATATTCACATAAATCCATTCCATATCAAAGAACTTTTGAGATCCTGACCATCCGTCAGGGTTCGGTTTGAATGGATTCAGATGCTGGTGTGGCCCCAGCCCGTGCCTTGCACCAGCCGCTCCAGCGCGAAGGCGCCGAGCACCGAATTGCCCTTGGCGTCCAGCTCGGGCGACCAGACGGCGATGGTGGCCACGCCCGGCACGATGGCGACGATGCCGCCGCCCACGCCGGTCTTCACCGGCAGGCCGATGCGGTAGGCGAAGTCGCCGGCCGCGTCATAGGCGCCGCAGGTCAGCAGCAGGGCGTTGACGCGGCGCGTGGCGTCGGCGCTGAGGAACTGTTCGTCCGGTTCGCCCAGGCGCCCGAGGTCGCGCCCGTCGTTGGCCAGGAACAGCGTGGCCTGTGCCAGCTGGGCGCAGCTCATTTCGGTGGCGCACTGGCGGCAGTAGTTGTCCAGCACGGTTTCCGGCTCGTTGCGGAAGTTGCCGTGGCTCTTCATGAAATAGGCCATGGCCATGTTGCGGTGCGCGGTCTCGCGCTCGCTGCGCTCCACGCGCGGGTTCCAGTGCAGGTTGGGCTCGTCGGCCAGCCGGCGCAGCGCGCCCAGCAGGGCGTAGTCAAGGTGGGCGTAGCGGGTGGTCAGGATGTCGGTGATGACCAGCGCGCCCGCGTTGATGAAGGGGTTGCGGGGGATGCCGTTTTCCGTTTCCAGCTGCACGATGGAGTTGAAGGCCGCGCCCGAGGGCTCGCGGCCCACGCGCTGCCACACCGCGTCGCCTTCGAGCTTGAGCGCCAGCACGAAAGTGAACAGCTTGGTGATGCTCTGCAGCGAGAAGGGGGTGTGGGCGTCGCCCACGCTGTGCGTCTGACCGTCGACCGTGGCGATGGCCAGGCCAAAGCGACGCGGTTCCACCTCGGCCAGCGCAGGGATGTAGTCGGCCACGCGGCCCTGGCCGAACAGGGGCTGGGCGTCGCGGTGGATCTCGGCCAGCAGGGCCGGCAGGTCGGTGCGCTTTGTCATGGTGGGCGCGGATTCTAGGGCGGTTCGACCCCCAAGCCGACAGGGGGAGCGTTTGGGGGGTGTCAGCGGCAAAGGGTTTCCGATATCGTTGGCGGCACTTTCACAACAGGCCGAAGCGCCGCGCCGACCGAGGGACCCGACGATGAACAAGGACCAGGACAACCCGGACACGTTCGTGATGGACGAGCAGTCCGAGTGGCAATCCACGCAGGTGGATGATGTGTTCCTGCCTTCGGTCCAGGTGCTGATCCGCTGGAGCGACGTGGAGGCGGCGGTGGAGCGCGGTGCGGTCGTGCCTTCCGAGGCGCACGGCCTGTGGGCCTCCTGGGCGGCGCCGGGCAGCCCGCTGCGGCGCATCGGGGTGTCGGTGGACCAGGCCTACAAGACGCCGCCGGTGGAGGACACCGTGGCGGATGATCTGCCCGACGAGTTGCCGCCCGCGCACCAGGGCGGCGGCATGAAGCAGGTGGTGATGCTGCTGGTCGGCGCGGTGGCCGGTGCCGCGCTGATGTTCGCGCTGGGCTGAGCGGCCCGTTGCCCGTCCTGTTTCAGTCGGACCCTGCGTTCCAGCCCTTCGCGGGCGCGTGCTGGCGCTGTCGCGCCAGATCGTCCTGCATCTGCCGCTCGAACTCCTCGCGTGCCTCGCGCATGCGCTTGATCAGGTCGTCGCGGTTGTCCTGCTGACGCGCCAGCCGCGCCTGCCGGATGGCGCCTTCGGTGTGGCGGCGGAAGTTGTCGGCCAGCTGGCGCGCGTGGAAGCGGTCGAAACCCAGCAGCTCCAGCGTGGCGCGGGCGCTGCGCAGCGAGCTTTCCAGCACCTCGCGCTGCGCGTGGTGCACGTGCGCGTCCTCCAGGTCCATCTCGTGCACCGCGTCGTAGGCGCGGGCGATGATGGGCAGGTCCGGGTGCGACTCGTGCAGCTCGTGCGCCAGTCGCGTGGCCTGCGCCGCGTCGTCGATGGCGATCACGAAGGCGCGGGCCTTGCCCACGCCGGCCGCGTGCAGCAGGTCGGGCTGGCTGGCGTCGCCGAAGTGCACCTTGAAGCCGAAGCGACGCGCGGAGTCGACGGTGTCGGCGTCGTGGTCGATCACGGTCGGTTTGATGCCCGCGCTCAGCAGCGTGCGCGCGACGATCTGGCCATAGCGGCCGAAGCCCGCCAACAGCACCGGCGACTCGGCGTCTTCGATGGTGTCGGCCGGGCGTCCGCTGGTCTCGGGCCGCGCGAGCCGGTCGAAGGCGATCAGCAGCAGCGGCGTGGTGACCATCGACAGCGCCGCGATCAGCGTCAGCAGATCGGCGTCGGCGGCCGGCAGCACGGCCGAGGCCTTGGCCGCGGCCAGCACCACGAAGGCGAACTCGCCCACCTGTGACAGCACGATGGCCAGCATGGAGCGCTGCGAGCCCGTGAGCTTGACCACCAGGCCCAGCAGCCACAGGCCCAGCGCCTTCAGAGCCACCACCAGCAGCAGGCCCACGACCACCTGCAGCGGCGCGCTGACCAGCAGACCCAGCTGCATGCTCATGCCAACCGCGATGAAGAACAGCCCGAGCAGCAGGCCCTTGAACGGCAGGATGTCGTTCTCCAGCGCGTGGCGGTATTCCGAGCTGGCCAGCAGCACGCCGGCCAGGAAGGCGCCCAGGCCCATTGAGAGGCCGACGTACTGCATGAGCGCTGCCACGCCCAGCACCAGCAGCAGGGCGAAGCCGGTGAACAGCTCGCGCACCTGCAGTCGGGCGATGAAGCGCATCACGGGGTAGGCGATGTAGCGACCCGCGACCACCACCCCGATCACCGCGCCGATCTGCAGCAGCGGCCCACCGTGCGCCGCGCCGTGGCCGGCGTCGGCGGCGGGCGCCGCGGTGCCCAGCACGGCGGCCAGCGCCAGCAGCGGGATGGCGGCGATGTCCTGGAACAGCAGCATGGCGAAGCCGGTCTGGCCCACCGGTCGCGGCATCAGGTTGCGCTCCTGCAGGATGGCGACCGCGATCGCGGTGGACGACAGTGCCAGTGCCAGCGCCGCGACCAGCGACGCCTGCCAGGTCCAGCCCAGCAGCAGGCCCACCGGCATCAGCAGCGCCGCGCAGACCAGCATCTGCAGCGCGCCGCCGCCGAACACGATGCGCCGCATCGCCCAGAGGCGCTGTGGTTCGAGTTCGAGCCCGATCACGAACAGCATCAGCACCACGCCGAGTTCGGACACATGCAGGATGGCCGTGGGGTCGTTGACCAAGGCCAAGCCCACCGGGCCGATGGCCATGCCGGCCACCAGGTAGCCCAGCACCGCGCCCAGCCCCGCGCGCACCGCCAGTGGCACGAAGATGAGCGCCGCCAGCAGGAACAGGATGGCCTGGGTCATGGGGTTCCCCGGTGTTCGATGGTGGCGAGGTGCTGTGCGAGCTGCTGAAGCAGGCCGCCGCAGTCGGCGCTGACGGCGGCCTGCGAGTTGCTGTGGCCGCCGTGCACCACGTGCGGCGGCAGCCAGTGCATGCCGCAGAAGCGCGCGGTGTGTTCGACCGGGGGCACGTAGTCGGCGAACGGCCGGCCGTGTGCGCCGCTGGGGGTGTAGTCGCCCAGCTGTCCGCCCGCGCTGGCAACCCACCAGGCGGTCTTGCCGCGCAGCGCGTCACCGCCCGGGCCGTAGGCCCAGCCGTAGGCCAGCACCTGTTCAAACCAGTGCTTCATCAGCGCCGGCACGCTGTACCAGTAGACCGGCGAGAGCCAGACCACCAGATCGGCCTCGTGCAGCGCAGTGCGCTCGGCAGCGATGTCGATGTCGAAGTCGGGATAGAGGTGGTAGAGCGGGCGGATGGTGGTGTCCGGTTGCGACGCAAGCGTGCGGCGCAGGGCCTCGGTGACGATCGAGGCGCTTGCGCGCGGGTGGGCGTGGATGACCAGGGTCCGTGGCATGGCGGTGGTGAATGGGTCACTGGCCGAAGCGCGGACCGTGGGTGAGGAATTCGGCTTCTTCGGGGGTGCTGTTGCGGCCGAGCACGGCGTTGCGGTGGGGGAAACGGCCGAAACGCAGGACGATGTCGGCGTGTTCGCGCGCAGCCTTCAGGTTGCCCTGCAGCTTCTGCTGCAGCGGGGACGGGCTCTGGCGGACCAGTGTCTCGAACTTCAGCACACACTCGTCCTGCAGCGCCGGGCTTTCGGCGTGCATCAGCGGCATGTAGAAGAACACCCGGCCGATGGTGGGCAGACCGGCGTCCTGGTCGAGCGCCAGGCTCTGCAGCACCAGCCGCTGCGCCCGGCCGTCGCCGGCAAAGGCGCGGGCCTGGCCCCGGTGCACATTGCGGGTGAACTGGTCCAGCAGGATGACCAGCGCGAGCCGGTCCAGCAGGCCGCTTTCCCATTCCACGAGCTGGCCGTCCAGCGCCTGCTCGACGCGGCTGCCGAAGCGCTCGCTGATCTGCCGGTCCAGCGCCGGGCCGCCACCGAACCAGAGCGCGCTGCGGTCGTCGCTGGGCCAGCCCATCGACAGGCCGTCGCCGAACCAGAAATCGAGAATGTCCTTGGGAGTGGCAGACATGCGGGTAAACCAGTGGGTTGTTGTTACGAATGGCTACGAGATTGACCGGCCGTGGGGTGCAGGTTACCGGGATTCGGCCTGTAATTCGGGCACCGGGTCCGAATCCAGGCCCCGACACATGGAGAACCTCACGATGAACACCCTCTCACCCAGCCTGCAACGCACCTCGGTCTGGGCCCGTGGCCTGGCCGCCGTGAGCCTGGTGGCCGGCGCCTGGGCGCTGTCCACCGCCGCCAGCCAGGCGCATGCGCGCGACGTGTACTGGTCGGTGGGCGTCAACGGCCCCGGCGTCAGCATCGGCGCTTCGAACGCGCCGGTGGTGGTGCACCAGCCGCCCGTTTACTACCAACCGCCCGCCTATTACTACGCACCGCCGCCGGTGGTGGTGCAGCCCGCCCCGGTGTACTACCAGCGTCCGCCGGCCGTGGTGTACGGCCCGCCGGTGGTCTACGCGCCCCCGCGCCCGGTGGTGATCGGTGGCCACTGGCGCGACCGCCCGGGCCGCTGGGACGACGACCGTGGCCGTGGTCATGGTCACTGGCACGACCACGGTCGCGGCCATGGCCGCGGTCACCACAAGGACCGCGACTGACGGTGGCCGCCGCGGTCTTCAGCGGGCCGCGAAGCCGCGCGCGATGCGCGCCACCAGCCGGGCGGCCACGCGCGCGGTGCGCCCTCCCTCGTCGAGCGGGGGGTTGAGTTCGGCCAGATCGGCCGCCAGCACGCGGCCACTGGCCATCACCTGGTCTACCAGCGCTTCGACATGGGCCAGCGGCAGGCCCAGCGGGGCCGGGGCCGACACGCCGGGCGCCAGCGGTGCCGGCAACACATCCAGACAGATCGTCAGATAGACCCCGTCGCAGCGCGCCAGGTCCTCGGCCAGCGCGGCCTGCGCCTGCACCAGCTGTTCGGCCGACTGCAGGTGCTCGTCCAGCCGGTGTCGCACGCCCAGCGCCGCGGCGCGGTCGAACAGCGCCTGCGTGTTGGCGAAGCGGCTGATGCCCAGCACGTGGTAGTCGAACGGCCGGCCCTGGGCCTGGCACCAGTCGGCGATCTGGCGGAACGGCGTGCCCGAGTTGCCTTGGGCGGCCATGCGCAGGTCGAAGTGGGCGTCGAGGTTGACGATCAGCAGGCGCTCACATTTGGGGCGCGCGCGCGCGAGGCCCTGGAACGTGCCCCAGGCGATTTCGTGGCCGCCACCCATCACCAGCGGCCGGCAACCCCGGGCCACCACGTCGGCGATGCGGCTGGCCAGCGCCTGTTGTGCGTCTTCCAGGCTGTGGCGGTGGCCGTCCACATCGCCCGCGTCCCACAGCGCGGGCTCGCCCAGTAGCGGCAAGTTGGCCAGCGCGCCGCGCAGCGCCCGCGGGCCTTCGGCGGCCCCGGGCCGGCCGCCGTTGCGGCGCACGCCCTCGTCGACCGCAAAACCGATCAGCGCCACGCCGTCCTGCGAGGTGCGGTCGAAGGGGCGCACCACGTGGTGCCAGCGGCGGCTGTCGCCGACTTCTTCGCTGTCGGTCCGGCCTTGCCAGACGAAGGACGTGCTGTTGTTCATGGTCGCTCCTGTCCGGCCGCCACGACGCGGCGGCAGGGGTTGTGGCCGAACCAGTAGGCCAGTTCGTTCGGGTGGTCGAGGTCCCAGGCGACGAAGTCGGCGCGCTGGCCGGCGGCGAGTTGGCCGCGGTCGCGCAGGCCGAGCGCGCGGGCCGCGTGCACAGTGATGCCGCGCACGGCTTCCAGCGGCGTGAGGCGGAAGAAGGTGCAGGCCATGTGGGCCGACAGCAGCAGCGACAGGCCGGGCGAGGTGCCGGGGTTGTGGTCGGTGGACACCGCCATCGGCACCCCGGCCTCGCGCAGCGCGGCGATCGGAGGGAGTTTGATTTCGCGCAGCATGTAGAAGGCGCCCGGCAGCAGCACGGCCACGGTGCCAGCGGATTTCATGGCCGCGATGCCTTCGCTGCTCAGGTGTTCCAGGTGGTCGCAGGAGAGCGCGCCGAACGAGGCCGCGAGCGCGGCGCCCCCTTGGTCGGAGAGCTGCTCGGCGTGCAGCTTGACCGGCAGGCCGAGCGCCCGCGCAGCCTCGAACACGCGCCGCGTCTGGGCGGGGGTGAATCCGATGTTCTCGCAGAAGGCGTCGACCGCGTCGACCAGGCCCTGGGCGTGCAGCGCCGGCAGCCACTCGCAGACGGCGCTGATGTAGTCGTCGGGCTGGCCTTCGAACTCGGGAGGCAAGGCATGGGCGCCGAGGAAGGTGGTGCGCACGTCGACGCGCCGGTCGCTGCCGAGCTGGCGCGCCACGCGCAGACAGCGCGCCTCGGCCTCCAGCGACAGGCCGTAGCCCGACTTGATCTCCAGCGTGGTCACGCCTTCGGCCATCAGCGCCCGCAGGCGCCGGGCGGCGCTGGCGAACAGCTCGTCGTCGCTGGCGGCGCGCGTGGCGGCGACGGTGGATCGGATGCCGCCGCCCGCGCGGGCGATGGCCTCGTAGCTGGCGCCGTTCAGCCGCATCTCGGCCTCTGCGGCGCGGTGGCCGCCGTAGACCAGGTGGGTGTGGCAGTCGACCAGCCCGGGCGTGACCAGCAGGCCGCCCAGGTCCACCTCGTGTGCGGGCCGGGCGTGGGCGGGCAGGCCCCGGTTCGGGCCGACCCAGGTGATCCGGTCGCCAACGGTGAGCAAGGCGCCGTCTTCGACCAGGCCCCAGCCGTCTGCGCCGTGGCTGGGGTCCAACGTGGCGAGGCGGGCGTTGTGCCAGAGGGTGGTGGTGGTCATGGGGTGATGCCTTCGGGGATGTGGTGCAGCCACCAGCCAACGGGCGCTTCGGGTGTTGCGGGGGCGTCGGGTTCGAAGCGCCAGTCGCCCGGCGGTGGTGTGTCGAACCAGAGCAAGCCGAGGGCCGGCAGGGTGAGTGCTTCCGTTCCGTTGCGCCAGCGGCCTGGCACCCGCGCGAACAGGCCGGCCTGGGCACCGACGGGGGCTTGCCAGGCGGCGCCAGGCAGCACGGCGGCCATGCCTCCCGAGCCGCCGCGGATCATCAGGTTGAGGTCGCGCACCGGGCCGCCCAGGAGGTGGCAGCTGGGCGTCAATGCGCCATCGAACACCAGCGGCGCGTTGCTGGGGCACTGTTCGATCGGCTCGCCGTCGAACGCCAGCGCCACGCCATCGCCTTCGAGCACCACAAAATGGCGGGCCACGCCGGGAAAGGCCGAGAACGGACCATCGCTGGCGATGTCCGCCACGCTGAGGCGGCAGCGCCAGTCCTGCGGCGAGGGCCAGGCCAGCAGCTCGCGCGTGAGCCCACCGCCGTTGCGCCAGGGCACCGGGGGGACTTCGCTTGTGACGACCTGCCGCATGACGCCTCAGTGGGTCCAGAGGCCGGCGAGCGCGTCGGCGTTGCCCTCGGCCGCGTGGCCCTGCAACACCAGGCCGCGCGCGGCTTCGATGTCGGGCGCGAACAGGCGGTCCTGGTCGTAGAACGGCACCTGCGCGCGCAGCGTGGCCTGCGTGGCCTGCAGGCGCGGCGAGGTGGTGAGCGGCCGGTGGAAGTCCACGCCCTGCGCGGCGGCCAGCCATTCGATGCCGAGGATGGTGGCGGTGTTGTCGGCCATCTCGGCCAGGCGGCGCCCGGCGTAGGTGGCCATGCTCACGTGGTCTTCCTGGTTGGCGCTGGTGGGCAGGCTGTCCACACTGGCCGGGTGGGCGTGCGACTTGTTTTCCGACGCCAGCGCGGCGGCGGTGACGTGGGCGATCATGAAGCCGCTGTTGAGGCCCGGGTTGTCCACCAGGAAGGGCGGCAGGCCCGAGAGCGTGCTGTCGATCAGCAGCGCGATGCGGCGCTCGGAAATGGCACCGATCTCGCTGATGGCCAGCGCCAGTGTGTCGGCCGCGAAGGCCACCGGTTCGGCGTGGAAGTTGCCGCCCGAGAGCACCTCGTGGGTGTCCACAAACACCAGCGGGTTGTCGGTGACGGCGTTGGCCTCGGTCAGCAGGGTGCGCGCGGCGTTGCTGATGAGGTCGCGGCAGGCGCCCATGACCTGCGGCTGGCAGCGCAGGCTGTAGGGGTCCTGCACGCGCTCGTCGTTGTCCATGTGCGAGCGGCGGATTTCGCTGCCCTGCAGCAGCGTGCGCGTGACGGCGGCCTGCGCGATCTGGCCCGGCTGGCCGCGCGCGGCGTGGATGCGCGGGTCGAAGGGCGCGTCGCTGCCCTTGGCGGCGTCGACGCAGAGCGCGCCGATGGCGGTGCCGGCTTCGAGCAGGCGCTCGGCCATGAACAGGCCGTGCAGCGCGAGCGCGGTCGAGACCTGGGTGCCGTTGATCAGGGCCAGGCCTTCCTTGGCGGCCAGCGTGAGCGGGACGATGCCGGCCTGCTTCAGCGCCTCGGCGGCGGGGCGGATCTCGCCGTTCACGCGCACCGGGCCTTCGCCCATCAGCGCCAGCGTCATGTGCGACAGCGGTGCGAGGTCGCCCGAGGCACCCACCGAGCCCTTGACCGGAATCACCGGCACCACGCCCGCGTTGAGCAGCGCGAGCAGGGTGTCGATGACCACCGGGCGAACGCCCGAGTAGCCGCGCGCCAGGCTGGCGGCCTTCATCAGCATCACCAGGCGCACGGTGGCGTCGCTCATGGGTTCGCCGGTGCCGACCGAGTGCGAGAGGATCAGGTTGCGCTGCAGCTGCTCCAGCTGCTCGTCGGGGATGCGGGTCTTGGCGAGCTTGCCGAAGCCGGTGTTGATGCCGTAGGCCGCGTCGCCCTTGGCGACGATGGCGTGGATCGCGGCGGCCGAGGCGGCGATCGCGGCGTGGGCCGTATCGGTCAGCGCGACGGTGACGGGCTGCTGCCAGACGGCGCGCAGGTCGGCCAGGGTCATCTGGCCGGGGTTCAGGGTGAGCGTATGGGTCATGGTGGGAAGTGTCATCCGATCATGGGGAGTTTCAAGCCTTGCTTTTTGGCGGTCGCAATCGCCAGTTCATACCCCGCATCCGCGTGGCGCATCACGCCCGAGCCGCAGTCGTTCACCAGCACGCGCGCCAGGCGCTCGGCGGCGGCGTCGCTGCCGTCGGCCACGATCACCATGCCCGAGTGTTGCGAGTAGCCCATGCCCACGCCGCCACCGTGGTGCAGCGACACCCAGCTGGCGCCGCCGGCGGTGTTGAGCAGCGCGTTGAGCAGCGGCCAGTCGCTCACAGCGTCGGTGCCGTCTTTCATGGCCTCGGTTTCGCGGTTGGGGCTGGCGACCGAGCCGGTGTCCAGGTGGTCGCGGCCGATCACGATCGGGGCCTTCAGCTCGCCGTTCTTCACCATCTCGTTGAAAGCCAGACCGGCGATGTGGCGCTCGCCCAGACCCAGCCAGCAGATGCGCGCGGGCAGGCCCTGGAAGCTGATGCGCTCGCGCGCCATGTCGAGCCAACGGTGCGTGTGCTTGTTGTTCGGGAACAGTTCCTTGATCTTGGCGTCGGTCTTGTAGATGTCCTCCGGGTCGCCGGACAGTGCCACCCAGCGGAACGGGCCCTTGCCTTCGCAGAACATGGGGCGGATGTAGGCCGGCACGAAGCCGGGGAAATCAAACGCGTTCTTCACGCCCTGGTCGAACGCGACCTGGCGGATGTTGTTGCCGTAGTCCACGGTGGGAATGCCCATGGCCTGGAAATCGAGCATGGCCTGGACGTGCACCGCGCAGCCCTGGGCGGCTTCGGCGCTCAGGCGCTGGTGTTGAGACGGGTCGCGCTGCGCGGCCTTCCACTGTTCCACCGACCAGCCCACCGGCAGGTAGCCGTTGATCAGGTCGTGCGCCGATGTCTGGTCGGTCACCAGGTCGGGCTTGATGCCACCGGCCTTCGCGCGCTTGACCAGCTCGGGCAGCACTTCGGCCGCGTTGCCCAGCAGGGCGATGGAGACGGCTTCCTTCTTCGCGGTGTGCTCTTTGATGAGTTCGAGCGCGTGGTCGATGTCGCGCGCCTGCTTGTCCACGTAGCGGGTGCGCAGGCGGAAGTCGATGCTGCTCTGCTGGCACTCGATGTTGAGCGAGCAGGCGCCGGCCAGCGTGGCGGCCAAGGGCTGTGCGCCGCCCATGCCGCCCAGGCCGGCGGTCAGGATCCACTTGCCCGAGAGATCATTGTTGTAGTGCTGCTTGCCGGCTTCGACGAAGGTCTCGAAGGTGCCTTGCACGATGCCCTGGCTGCCGATGTAGATCCAGCTGCCAGCAGTCATTTGGCCGTACATGAACAGGCCCTTGCGGTCGAGTTCGTTGAAGTGTTCCCAGTTGGCCCACTTGGGCACCAGGTTGCTGTTGGCCAGGAGCACGCGCGGGGCGTTGGCGTGGGTCTTGAACACGCCGACCGGCTTGCCCGACTGCACCAGCAGGGTCTCGTCCTCGTTCAGGTCTTTCAGCGAGGCGAGGATCTGGTCGAAGCAGGCCCAGTCGCGCGCGGCGCGGCCGATGCCGCCGTAGACGACCAGGTGCTGCGGGTTCTCGGCCACCTCGGGGTCGAGGTTGTTCTGGATCATTCGGTAGGCGGCTTCGGCGATCCAGTTCTTGCAGGTCAGCGTGTTGCCGCGCGGGGCGCGGATCACGCGGCTGGGGTCGAGGCGGGGGTCGGTGTTGGTGGTCATGTCGGTACTCCTGAAAGGTGGCGGGATCAGGCGATCCAGCCTTGGGCGAGGGCGAAGTGGCCGATGGCGGCGGCCATCAGCAGGCTGAAGACGGTGCGCACGAACCAGATGGCGACCATCTGGCGCAGCGACAGCGGGATGCGCGTGGCCAGCACGCAGGGGATCGAGCCGGAGAAGAACAGCACCGAGCTGACCGAGACCACAGCGGCGACGTAGCGCACCACCGGGTCGGCGCCCTTGAGCTGGATGGCGGGCAGGAACATCTCGGCCAGGCCCGAAGCCAGGGCCTTGGCGGTCAGCATGGGTTCGGCCAGGCCGGCGATCCAGACGAAGGGCACGAGCAGCAGGCCCAGCAGGTCGAACACCGGCGTGTAGCGCGCCAGCAGCAGGCCGATCAGGCCCACGGCCAGGATGGTGGGCACCACGGCGCTGGCCATGGCGATGCCGTCGCGCAGGTTCTCGGCGAGCACGCGCCAGATCGACGGTGCGCTGCGGGCCTGGTGCATGCCGGCGTCCCAGGCGGCCTGCCAGCGGCTGCGGCCGGCGGGCAGGTCGTCGCTCACGCCGCCCGTGTGGTCCATGCGCGAGATCGGCGGGATCCAGGCGGTGATGGCCGTGACGGCGAAGGCGATGACGAAGGTGGACCAGAAGTAGAAGTTCCACGAGTCCATCAGGTTCAGCGTCTTGGCCACGATGATCATGAAGGCGGCCGAGACGGTGGAGAAGCCGGTGGCGATGATGGCGGCCTCGCGCGCCGTGTACTTGCCTTCGAGATAGACGCGGTTGGTGATCAGCAGGCCCACCGAGTAGCTGCCGACGAACGAGGCCACGGCATCGATGGCCGAGTGGCCGGGCGTGCGCCAGATGGGGCGCATGACGGGCTGCATCAGCACACCCACCAGTTCCAGCAGGCCGAAGCCGACCAGAAAGGCCAGGGCGACGGCGCCCAGCGGCACGATCAGGCCGACGGTGAGGGCGAGCTTGTCGAACAGGAAGGGCAGCATGTCCTTCTGGAACAGCACGGCGGGGCCGGTGCCGGTGAGGTACATCAGCGCCAGCACCAGGCCCAGCACCTTGAGCACACTGAACACCGCGGTGGTGGTGCTGGCGCGCCAGCTGCCTTTGATGAAGGGCGATGCCGCGCCCCAGGCCATGAGCGCCAGCACGAAGGCAATCGCCAGCGGCCGCTGCTGCGTGGCCAGCCAGGTGGCGGCGTGGTCGAACAGGATGGTGGTTTTGCCGGCGATTTCCACCGGCAGGAAGAACATCACGAGCCCCAGGCTGCTGTAGGCCAGCATGCGCAGGACGGCGGTGGGGTTGGGGGCGTTGGCGGCGGCGACGCTGGGGTTCATGCGGTGTCTCCTGGGAGGATCTGACAGACAGCTTTTGACGCTTTCTGTTTGAAATGTATATACAACTTTATGGGCCAGAATCCGACCTGTCAAGACCATTGATCGCCAGGCGAATAAGGGAAAACCCCATGTCCGACAAGCTGCCCGCCTACGAAACCATCAAGCGCCACGTGCTGGCGCGCATCCACGACGGCACCTGGAAAGAGGGCGATGCGATTCCGGGCGAGGAGGCGCTGGCGCGCGAATTCGGCGTCTCGCGCATGACGGTGAACCGGGCGATCCGCGAGCTGAGCGAGGAGCAGATCGTCGAGCGTGTGCAGGGCTCGGGCACCTATGTGGCGCAGCAGAAGTACCAGGCCACGCTGGTGGAGATTCGCAACATCGCCGAGGAGATCGCGGCCCGCGGGCACCGGCACCTCAGCGAGCTGCACCGGCTGGAGCGTGTGAAGGCGGGCGAGGCGCTGGGGCGTGCGTTCGGCGTGTCGCCCGGCCACACGCTGTTCCACTCGGTGGTGGTGCACTTCGAGAACGACCAGCCGATCCAGGTGGAGGATCGTCACGTGAACCCCGAGGTGGCGCCGGACTACCTGACGCAGGACTTCACGTCTCAGACGCCGAACGCGTATCTGATGCGGGTGGCGCCGCTGCAGGGCGTCTCGTTCGTGATCGAGGCGGTGTTGCCGCCGACTTCGGTGGCCGAGATGCTGGCGATGCCTGCTGGGGAGCCGTGTCTGGTGTTGCGGCGGCAGACGCGGTCCATGGGCAAAGTCGCATCTGTGGCTGCCATGTGGCACCCGGCTTCGCGGTACCAGTTCGCTGGGAGTTTCTAAATACACCCCCCTGCGCCGCTGCGCGGCTTCCCCCCTCTCTGGCGCGCCTTCAGCGCTGGGAGGGGGACGCAGCCTGTGGCCCGGCTGAGCCGGTTCCACGGCTGCTCTGGATGGGAACACCGCTGTGTTGCGGCGGGGTCACATCGCCCTGAAACGCCCCGCGTACAGCCGACTGACAGGTACCCGTTCCTTCAAGCCAGCCACCTCCAGACTCAGCTTGCCCGCCTCGTCGCGAAGCGCGGTGCGGATCGCCGTGGCGCGCACCACGGTTCCGCGGTGCACCTGCCAGAACACACTCTGGTCCAGCTGCGGCAGCAGGTCCTTCAGCGGCGTGCGGATCAGCAGCTCGGCCTCACCCGTCAGCACCCGCACGTACTTGTCGGCCGCCTCGAACACCAGCACCTCGTCCACCGGCACCAGACGGATCGTGTTGCCCACGCCGGCCTGGATCACCTTCAGCGCGGGCGCGGGCGGTGCCGCGAGCAGGGCGCGCAGGCGCTCGAAGGTCGCGTCGTCTCCGCCTGCCGCCGGCACCGGTGACGCCTGCTCGCCCAGCCGCGCCTGCAGCCGCTGCACCGTGCGCGCCAGCCGTTCCGGCACCACCGGCTTGAGCACATAGTCCACCGCCTGCGCCTCGAAGGCCTGCACCGCGTACTGGTCGTAGGCGGTCACGAACACCAGCGCAGGAAAGGGGTGGTCTTCCGCCCATTCCTCGGCAAGTTCGGCCGCCGCCTCCAGCCCCGTCATGCCCGGCATGCGGATGTCCAGGAACAGCACCTGCGGCCGCAGCGCCAGCGCCTCGCGCACCGCGCTTGCGCCGTCGCACACCTGCGCCACGATGCGCAGGTCGGGCCAGGCGCGCGCCAATTCGGCCCGCAGCGCGGCGGCCAGCAGCGGTTCGTCTTCGGCGATCAGGGCGGTGGGTGTCATGGGGTGATCTGGAGGGGCAAGGTGAGACGGATCGTGGTGCCGTGGCCGGGCTGGCTGGACACCTGCACCGCACCGCTGCCGCCTGGCAGGCTGGCCATGCGCTCGCGCACCTGGGCCAGGCCGAAGCCGCCGTCGTGGTCGGTGCGCTGGGCGGCGGGCGCCATGCCCACACCAGTGTCGGTGATGTCGATTCGCAGCGTCTGGCCCTCCCGGCGGGCGACCACATCGATGCGGCCGCCCTCGACGCGCGGCTCCAGCCCGTGGCGGATCGCGTTTTCCACCAGCGGCTGCAGCAGCAGCGGCGGCACCGGATGCGGTTGCAGTTCAGCCGGCAGCTCGAAGCCGAAGGCCAGCCGCGGCCCCATGCGCACCGCCATCAGCTCCAGGTAGTCGCCCAGCCGCGCGAACTCGTCGGCCAGCGTGTGGGTGCCGGTGTGTGCGCGCGAGCCGCGCAGCGTGGCGCGCAGGTAGTCGTTGAGTCGGTCCAGCATCTGGACCGCACGCGGCGGGTCGGTCTGGATCAGCACCCGCAGGTTGGCCAGGGTGTTGAACAGCATGTGCGGTTCGAGCTGGGTTTCCAGCAGCTTGAGCCGTGCTTCGGTGGCCTGGCGCTGCAGGTCCTCGGACTTGCCGCGCAGGTAGAAATAGATCACGAAGCCCGCGCTCATGGCCAGGGTGGAGAGCCAGAAGGCCCAGAAGCGCTGCGGCGACAGCGTCAGCAGTTCCCAGGTGGAATGCCCCGAATAGGCGTCGCCCACGACGGTGCCGGCGGCGTAACCAAGGACCACCGACAGCAGGATGTGCAGCGCGGTGCGCCACGACGGCTTCCAGTAGTGCGGGCCGGTGGTGCCGAACCAGCGACGCATCAGGATGCGCAGCGGGTCGGCCAGCAGCCAGATGGAGGTGCTGATGGCATAGCTGTAGACCAGCGAGCGGTCCAGCGCGTGTTCCCCCGGGCGGGTGGCCCACTGGAACAGGGCGATCCCCAGCGCCACGCCCCAGACCACCACCGCACGCCGCGCGACCCCGGACCGGCTGTCGGCGGGCAGCCAGTGCAGCAGGGTGTCGCGAAGGGTCATGGTTGCAGGTGCTGGCGGTGGAACGCGGCGATTCTGGCATGCGCCTCGATGCGCAGCGCCGGGTCGAAGCCGGGCGTCGGCAGACCGCCGCGCACCTGCTGTGCCGCCACTTCGCGCGCCACGCTCTCGGGCCAGGGCCAGAGCACGTCGAAGTGGCCGCCGGGCAGGTCGGCGAGCCGGGTGCAGGCGCCGCAGTGCCGCAGCACATGCTCGGAGTGGAAGCGCGGCACCAGCACCTCGTCGCGCTGCGCCGAGACGATGCCGACCGGCACCCGGATGCGCGCCAGGCTCTCGGCGCTGAAGATGGCCGAGACCGGCACCGCTGCGGTGACCGAGGCAATGCGCGGGTCCGGGCGCGGGTCGGGCTGGTCGGCGCCGGGTGTGCGTCCGCCTTGCCACACCTTGATCTCGGCGGGCAGCACGAAGTCGGGCCACCACCGCGCACGGTCGAAACGGGCCTGGCGCTCGGCGCGCTTCTCCGGCGTCAGCGCGCCGTTGAAGCAGAAAGCCTCGTCGTCCCGCAGGTGCGCGTTGCAGTGGCGCACCAGGTTCAGCGTGCGCCACTGCGCACCGGCCAGCGACAGGGCCGTGACGCCGCCAGCCGACATGCCGTGCACGCCGACTTTGGACAGGTCCAGCCGCGCCGACCAGGCGGGGTCGGCCGCCAGCGCTTCGATCACGCCAACGGCTTCCTGCGGGCGCCGCTGGAACGACTCGGGACCGGCGAGGCGCTGGTCCTGGTGGTTGTCGCCATCGTGCACCAGCTGCGCCACGACGAAGCCGGCCCTCGCCAGGGTGGCGGCCAGGGCATGGTCGGGCACCGGGCTGCCGGCGGTGCCGTGCGACATCACGATCAGCCGTCGGCGGCCGGGCGATGGCGTCGCGTTCATCGCCACGTCGAGCGTGAACGGCCCGAAAGCGGTGGGGCGGGACGCAGCCTCGGTCGGGTAGACCAGGGTCACGGGTCGGGCCTGGGCGTGCCAGTGCAGCAGACCGACCTGGGCCTGGGCCGCCAGGGAGGTCATCCAGGTGGCGCCGATGGCCAGCGTGCGCAGCATGTGCGAAGGACTCATGGCCGTCTCAACCGAGGCGGCCCGCGGCCAGGCGCTGGCGCTCGGCCTCGACCATGCGCTCGCGCAGGGCCGAACCTTTGCCGGCAACGAGTACCCGCAGGCCGTGGATCGTCAGGCCCAGGCCCCAGCCGAGCGCGGCCGCCATGGGCGGGTGGCGGCCCTGCCAGAGGGTCATTGCGGTCAGTCCGCCCATGACCAGCAGGTAGACCGTGGCGTGGGTGAGCCAGCCGAGGCGGGCGCCGACGCGGCGGCGGGCCAGGCGGTCGATGTCGGTGGCGTTGGTCAACGCGGTGTTCGGTGTGGTGTTCATGAATGGCTCCTGTGGATGGAAGGGGGCTGAAGGAAGGGTGGCTCAGGCGTTCACCGCGCGGTCCTGTTGTGTGGCCATGAGCCAGAGCGCCACGGGCCGTGCCGAGAACAGGCCGGTGAGGGCGCCGTAGCCGGCGGCCATCGAGAGGGCAAAGAGCGGGTCCAGGCGCAGGCCGGGTTGCATGGCCAGCTCGACGCCGATGCCGTACTTGAGCAGGAAGATGGCGGCGATGGTCAGCAGGGGCAGGGCGCTGCCGGGCAGGGTGAACAGACCGGTGGCCGGGTCGTGGGTGGTGCCCGGCGGCAGTGCCCGCGGGCCGCGCCAGGCCAGCACCAGAGCGCCTGCGGCCAGCCACACCAGCAGGCCAGGGGCCAGCCAGGGGCCGGCGGCCAGATCGCTGCCCAGGCTGATCAGTGAGAACGCGGTCAGTCCGACAGCCGGAGCGGCCGCGCGGCGCACGCTGATGCGGCGTGTGCGCAGCTGGATCGCGCCCAGCAGCAACAGGCCGGTCAGCAGGCCCCAGACCCAGGTCGGGGTGCGTCGGAGGATTTCGACGCCGGCTTCGGGGTGGTTCATCAGCAACTGGATCAGCATGGGGTTCTCCGTCGGGTGGGGATGGGCGCACTGTGCCGGCCATCCGTGGGCCGTGCCAGCGCGACGGGACGGAACATCTGGAAACCTTCGCGAAGTGTCGCCAGGGCGGAGTGAAATGCAGGCTTCCTACAATCGCTCGAACGCCCTCCGCCCGGTGTGGCGGCCTTCGAGGACCCCGATTTCATGACGCTTCCCGTGCTTCACCGGCGCCGCCTGGCCGCCGCTTCGCTCACGCTGCTGGCCCTGGCCGGCTGCAACGCCCTGCCCACCGGCCCGCGCCAGGTGAACATCAGCGAGGCGCAGCTGCTCGAACGCATCGCCACGCGCTTTCCGGTCAAGCAGCGCTACCTGGGCCTGCTGGAAACCACGCTGGACCAGCCGCGGCTGCGCCTGCTGCCCGAAGAGAACCGCGTCGGCACTCTGGTGAACTACCTGATCGCGCTGCCCCTGCCCGGGCAGTCGGACATCAAGGGCCAGCTGGAGCTGAGCTATGGCCTGCGTTTCGAACCCTCGGACACCACGCTGCGGCTGACCCAGGCGCGGGTGGAGCGGCTGGACGTGGACGGGCTCAACGCCGCCCAGGCGGCGCAGGTGAAGAAGGTGGGGGGCCTGCTCGCCGAGGACCTGCTCAACGAGGCGGTGGTGCACCGCTTCAAGAAGGAAGATCTGGAGTCGCTGGCCGGTCGCGGCTACCGGCCCGGCGCGCTGCGCGTCGTGCCCGGCGGGCTGCAGCTCACCCTTGACCCTTTGCCGCGCTGAGGGCCACACCATGGACCTCCTGCTGCTGATCAAGGCCGCCATCATGGGCGTGGTGGAAGGGCTGACCGAGTTCCTTCCGATTTCATCGACCGGCCACCTGATCCTGGCCGGCACCCTGCTGGACTTCCACGACGAGCGCGCCAAGGTGTTCGAGATCGCGATCCAGACCGGTGCCATCTTCGCGGTGATCATCGTGTTCTGGCAGCGCATCCGCGCCACCATCGTCGGCCTTCCGTCCGAGCGGGTGGCGCAGCGCTTCGCGCTCAACGTGGTGATCGGCTGCGTGCCCGCGGTGGTGCTGGGCCTGCTGCTGGGCAAGGCGATCAAGGCCCACCTGTTCACGCCCACGGTGGTGGCGGTGGCGTTCATCCTGGGGGCCTTCGTGATCCTCTGGGCCGAGCGGCGCCCGCCCTCGTCGGCGCGGGTGCAGTCGCTGGACGAGCTGACGCCGCTGGACGCGCTCAAGGTGGGGCTGGCCCAGTGCTTTGGTCTGATTCCGGGCACCAGCCGCTCGGGCTCCACCATCATCGGTGGCATGCTGTTCGGCCTGTCGCGCCAGGTGGCGACCGACTTCAGCTTCTTCCTGGGTATCCCGATCCTGATCGGTGCCGGCGCCTACAGCCTCTACAAAGAGCGTGCGCTGCTGTCGATGGCCGACATCCCCATGTTTGCGGTCGGTCTGCTGTTCGCCTTCCTCAGCGCCTGGGTCTGCATCCGCTGGCTGCTGCGCTACGTGGCCAGCCACAGCTTTGTGCCGTTCGCCTGGTACCGCATCGCTTTCGGTGTACTGATCCTGCTGACCGCGCACTTCGGCTGGGTCGACTGGTCGGCCTGATCAGCCCTGGGGCAGGGTGAACGAAAAGGTCGCGCCCTGGCCGGGCCGGCTGTCGGCGCGCAGCACGCCGCAGTGGCGCTGCACGATGCGGCGCGCTGTGGCCAGGCCAATGCCCAGGCCGGCGAACTCGTGCGGCTGGTGCAGGCGCTGGAAGGGCTGGAACAGCTTGCTGGCGCGCGCCATGTCGAAGCCCGCACCGTTGTCGGCCACGCAGTACTCTCGCACGCCGTCGACCACGCGGGAGAACACGCGGATGCGGGCCTGTGGCACTGCGGCGGTGTACTTCCAGGCGTTGTTCAGCAGGTTCTGCATCAGCGCCTCGATCAGCGCCGGATCGGCCTGCACGAGCAGGTCGGGTTCGATCTCCCATTCGACCGCGCGCTGCGGCTCGGCCACCGACAGCTCCTCAAAGATGCGGGTGGCGACGGCGCTCAGGTTCACGTTCTGGCGCTGTACCTCGCCGCGGGCGTATTGCGACAGCTTGAGCAGCCCGTCGATCAGCTCGCCCATCTTCTTGCTCGCGCCCATGATGCGGCCCAGGTGTTCCTGGCTGCCGGTGTCCAGAGTCGGGTTGTCTTCCCGCAGGGCCTGCGCAAAGCCGTTGATGATGCGCAGCGGTGAGCGCAGGTCGTGTGCCACCGCATACGAGTAGCTCTCCAGTTCGTCGTAGGCGTCCCGCAGCGCGCGCGTGCGGTCGCGGATGCGCTGCTCCAGCGTGGCGTTGAGCTGCTGAACCTCCAGTTCGATGCGTTTGCGCTCGGTGATGTCCTGCGTCACGCCCAGCGCCCGGAGGGCACGGCCCTGGGCGTCGCGCTCGAACTCCGCCTTCACCGAATGCCAGAACTCACGCCCGTCCAGATTGACCCGGTACTCGATCTCGTAGGCCGCCTGTCCCTTGACAGCCCGCGGCCACAGCGCCATCACCCGCGGGCGGTCGTCCGGGTGGATCAGCGTCAGCATGTCGGCAATAGCGTAGTCATTGGCCGGGATCGAGAGGAACGATTCGCTCTTCGTGAGACCGGCGATCCGACCCGTCCTCAGGTCGGCCTGCCAGGCGGCGATGCTCGCCAGCTTCTGGGCCTGGTTCATGAGGTTCTGGCTGGTGCGCAGGGCGTCTTCCGCCGTCTTCTGTGCGCTCAGGTCCTGCACCACCGAAATGAGGTAGTCGGGCTCGCCGGTGGGCTTGCGCACCAGCGCCACCGTCAGCTGGACCCACACGATGTGGCCATCTTTGTGGCGGTAGCGCTTTTCCAGCGTGTAGCTGGAACGCGCGCCGGCCAGCAGTTCGTCGAGCATGCGCAGGTCCGGGCCGATGTCCTCGGGGACGGTGATGTCCTGAAAGCTCAGATGTACCAGCTCATCCTTGCTGTAGCCGACCATGCGGCAGAAGGTCTGGTTGGCTCGAAGCAGCCGGCCTGTGGTGTCGACGTGGGTGATACCTGAGGCCGCGTGTTCGAAGGTGTCCAGGAAGTGCTGCTGCGCCAGCCGGATCTGCCGGTCCGCTGCGCGCAGCTGCCGGTTGCGCGATTGCATCAGGGAAATCGCTCCGACCACCACCAGCTGGGTGAGCAGGTGCCAGGTGTTGAGCCAGAAGGCTTCCTCCATGTTCTGGATGGCGAAGGACCCGTAGGGCGGCACCATGAAGAAGTTGACCAGCACCATGCCCAGTGCGACGCTGAGCAATCCTGGGCCGAGGCCGCCGTACAGGGCCGAGAGCGCCACCGCGAGTGCCGGGGTGATGAAGCGCCCGCCGGAGTCGGCCGGCGCCAGCGCCATGCGCGCCCAGACCGCCAGCAGCGTCAGCACGATGGCGATTCCATAGCGCAGCCAGGCCGGGTGGTCGGCCCAGTCGGGGTTGGCACGGCCGGCGTTGGCCGTGTGTGGGGTGGACACAGCGCTCATGGTGCTGGCAGCATCCTACCTCCGGCGCCCGCGTTCAAGCGCCGGAATTGGCCGGATTTTTCAGCGCTTGCAGGCAGGCATCGATGGCCGCTGCGGTCTCGTGCGGGCGCTCCATAGGGAACAGGTGGCTGCCCGGCAGCATGCGCAGGCGCTCGGGATGAGGCCCCACGAGCTTGCGCGTCATGGCCATGCCGACCTGCTTCATCTCCTGCGATTCGTGGCCACCCAGGAAGCCCACGGGGCACTGCAGCGGGTGGCGGCGCAGCAGGCGGTCGAGGTTGTGCGGCAGGGTGTTGTAGATCGCGGTTTCGATGTCGCGGTCGAAGGCCAGCACGCGGCGTGGCCCCTGGGCCGTGGTCGCGTCCAGCGTGCCATGCTCAATGTAGTCGCGCAACACCTGAGGGTCCCAGGCGGCGAAGGCCTTCTTACGGGCAAAGTGGTCGAAGGCGGCCGCTGCATCGGGCCAGCTGTGGCGGCGGATGCGGCTGATCTTGCCGGGCGAGATCGAACCCACCAGCTGGGTGCGCTTGGCCAGCTCCAGCGCCCGCGCCCGCCAGCCGCCGAGCACCGGCGAGTCGATCAGCAGCACACCCTGCACACCATGGCCGCCGAGCTGCGGGTGGCGCGCGGCGCACATGATGCTCAGGAAGCCACCCAGCGAGTGCCCGACCAGCCAGGCGGGCTTGCCGTGCTTCTCGATTTCAGGGCCGGCGAAGTCGGCGAGCTGCTGCACCAGGTGCGGCCAGTTGCTGGTGACCGGGTACTTCGGGTCGTGACCGAACTTCTCCACCGCGCGCACCGCGTGCCCGCGCGCCCTCAGCGACTTGAACAGCACCGCGTAGGTGCTGGCCGGGAAGCTGTTGGCGTGGGAGAAGATGATCAGATTCATGAATACTAAAGAACTATTTTCTGATAAGCTTGCGCACCGCTTTGGTCCGTAGGAGCGGTGCGCATCGCTTCGAGACGGTGGCAACACATCACAACATCAAGGAGGTTAAGTTGGTCCGATACGCGAAACTGTTCGCTGGCGCGTTGGCGCTGGTGTCTCATGTGGTTCAGGCGGAAGCGCCCGACACCGCCAACCGGTCCCTTGAGGGATTTCCCTGTCTCTATTCTCGTCAGATCGTGCAGGCCCCTGAGCATTGCGTGGTTGGATACTTCGATCAAAACGGGCAGCTGATTCAGGAACCGTTGGATGCGTCGAACCTCGGCGACGTGCGGTATTACCGGGTGCTGCACGACCGAGACAAAAACAGCCGTTTTGTGATCCAGGCGTTTTTTGCCGACGGCCAGCGCAAGACCAATCGCATTGCGGTCGAGGCGTCGGGCGCTCTGCTGTCCAGAAGCTCCATGGCGGACCTCAAGGCAGACGGTTTTGTCGAGATGTGGGGGGCCAACGGACGCAAGCTGGCCGAGCAACAGTATTCAAGGGGCGTGCCGCACGGGCTGTTCAAGAGTTGGCATGACAGTGGGGCGCTCGCGTTCAGCGGCATGTATCGCCTGGGGGCACTGGATGGTCGCATCCTGGACTATCACCGCAACGGCGCCAGGATGCAGGAGTCGTACTACCGCGACGGGAAGCTCGACGGTCGACTCTCGCGTTGGTATGAAAGCGGCCAGCCGGAGTTGCGCGCAGAGTATGTGGATGGCGCCCTCATGGGTCGCTACGTCACCTTCCATCCGAATGGCAAACGGGCCAGCGAGTCCACCCGCTATTTCAATGCGTATGAAGGTGCCTATCGACTCTGGCATGAGAGTGGAACGCTGTCCTACGAGGCACATTACAAAGACGGTCTGCTCACCCGTGAGAGTCGCTGGTATCCCAATGGCAAACGGGCAGAGCTGTCCGGCTACGTGAGCCAGGTGCTGGACGGCGAAGTGAAGACTTGGTACATGAGCGGTGGCATCAAGTCGGTGGAGACCTATCGCAAAGGACGACGGGATGGTCCGTTCACCAGGTACTACGAGAATGGAAAGAAGTGGGTCCAGGGAACCTATGTGGATGGAGAACTCGACGGCATTCACTCGCAATGGGAGCTGCACAAGAACCAGCGGGTCGAATCCACCTATGTCAACGGCAAGAAGACGGGCCTGAAAGTGTTTCGCCCTGATGGAACCGTGGGCGAATACGACATACCGTGAGTAGGCTTCACGGGTAGCGCGCGCCTTCGGGCGCCGCGCTGCAGATGGGCGGCCCGTCAGATCAGCTTTTCCTTGGAATTCGTGATCTTCTTGAGCGGCTGGCTGCGTGTGCTGCAACCCATCAGCGGAACATTGGTCGGTGCGCTGTCCCAGGTCGGGTGCTCAATGGCGTCGAACACCTCGCGCAGCTTCTGGCCCCAGGTGTTGCGCACCATGCGGAAGTAGGGGTTGTTCTCATCGATGCAGGTGATCTTGTCGGTCTTGAGGGTGTCGGCCTCGTAGACCACGAGATCGAGTGGCAGTCCCACCGACAGGTTGGACTTGAGCGTGCTGTCCATCGACACCAGCGCGCACTTGGCCGCCTCGTCCAGCGGCGTGTCGGGTGTGATCACGCGGTCCAGCACGGGTTTGCCGTACTTGGATTCGCCGATCTGGAAGAAGGGCGTCTCGGGCGTGGCCTCGATGAAGTTGCCGGCCGAATAGACCTGGAACAGGCGCATGCCCTCGTTGCCGATCTGGCCGCCAAAGATCATGGAGACGTTGAACTCGACGCCGGCGCGCTTGAGCGCCTCGCCGTCGCGCTCGAACACGTGGCGCACGGCCGAGCCGAGCACACGCGCAGCGTCGAACATGCTCTTGGCGTTCCAGATCGTGATCGGGTCGCCACCGTCGTGGTCGGCCAGCTGTTCGACCTGCAGGATCTCGCGCACCGATTGTGAGATGGAGAGGTTGCCGGCCGAGAGCAGGCACATGAAGCGATCGCCCGGCTTCTCGTAGACGATCATCTTGCGGAAGGTGCTGATCTGGTCCAGGCCCGCGTTGGTGCGGGAGTCGGACAGGAAGACCAGGCCGGCCTTGAGTTTGACGGCGACGCAGTAAGTCATGGTTTCGTGGCGAGTTTCTTGAGGGCGTAGAGCTGGTCCAGCGCTTCGCGCGGACTCAGGGCATCGGGGTCGATGGCGGCCAGTGCGGCCAGCACCGGCGGGGTTTCGGGTTCGGGCGGGGCCGGCGGCGGGGCGAACAGGTCCACCTGCACGCGGCTGCTTTCGCTGTGGGCTTCGAGTGCGGCCAGCGCGTGTTTTGCATGCTGCACCACCGCGCCAGGCACACCGGCCAGGCGCGCAACCTGGATGCCGTAGCTGCGGCTGGCCGGGCCGGGTTCGATCTGGTGCAGGAAGACGATGCCGGCCTTGCCTCCGCCCTCGACCGCGCTGACGTGTACGTTGACCGCGCCGTGGTGGGTGGCGGGGAACTCGGTCAACTCGAAGTAGTGGGTGGCGAACAGGGTGAAGCAGCGCGCCTTGTCGTGCAGGTGGGCGGCGATGCCGCCGGCCAGCGCCAGACCGTCGAAAGTGGAGGTGCCGCGGCCGATCTCGTCCATCAGCACCAGGCTCTCAGGGGTCGCGGCGTGCAGGATCTGCGCAGCCTCGGTCATCTCGACCATGAAGGTCGACTGTGCGTTGGCCAGGTCGTCGGCGGCTCCGATGCGGGTGTGGATGGCGTCGATCGGCCCCAGGCGGCAGTTGGCCGCGGGCACATAGCTGCCCATGCTGGCCAGCAGCACGATCACCGCCACCTGGCGCATGTAGGTGCTCTTGCCGCCCATGTTGGGTCCGGTAATCACCTGCATGCGCTGCTTGCCGCCCAGCACCGTGTCGTTGGCGATGAAGCTGCCGCCGGTGGTTTCGTTCAGGCGCGCTTCCACGACCGGGTGACGGCCGCCGCGGATCTCGATGCAGGGCTCGGGCGCAAAGGTCGGCTCGTTCCAGTTCAGGGTCAACGAGCGCTCGGCCAGCGCACACAGTGCATCCAGCGCGGCCATGGCGCGGGCCAGCTTCGTGAGCGGGTCGATCCAGGCCTGCATCTCGTCGAGCAGCAGCTCGTAGAGGTACTTCTCGCGTGCCAGCGCCCGGTCCTGCGCACTCAGGGCCTTGTCTTCAAACGCCTTGAGTTCGGGCGTGATGAAGCGTTCGGCGTTCTTGAGGGTCTGTCGGCGTCGGTAGTCGTCGGGCACCTTGTCGAGCTGCCCTTGCGTGACCTCGATGTAGAAGCCATGCACCTTGTTGAACTGCACGCGCAGGTTCGCGATGCCGGTGCGCGCTCGCTCGCGGGTTTCCAGGTCGATCAGGAAGCCGTCGCAGTTGGTCTGGATGGCGCGCAGCTCGTCCAGTTCGGCGTCGAAGCCGTCGGCGATCACGCCACCGTCGCGCACCAGCGCAGCCGGCTCGGGCGCAATGGCCTGGGCCAGCAGTTCGGCGCAACCCGCGGGTGGCGTCAGGTCGGCGGCAATGCGCTGCAGCAGGGCGGGCGGCGAGGCGCCGATGCCAGCGGCCAGCACGCGCGCGAGTTGCTGCGAGCGGGCCAGCGTGGCCGTCAGGCCTACCAGCTCGCGTGGGCGCACCTGGCGCAGCGCAGTGCGGGCGGTGATGCGCTCGACGTCGCTCGATCCCTTGAGTTCGGCGCGCAGCGTCTGCCACAGCCCGCCGCGCAGCAGGCCGATGGCGGCCAGCCGCTCGCGCGCCTGGGTGCGCTCGCGGCGCGGCTCCAGCAGCCAGCTGCGCAGCGCGCGGCTGCCCATTCCGGTGTGGCAGGTGTCCAGCAGAGAGAACAGCGTCGGGCTGGTCTCGCCGCGCAGGGTGTGGGTGAGTTCGAGGTTGCGGCGGGTGTTGACCGGCAGGTCGATCAGCTCGCCGCTGCGCGCCACCTGCAGGCTCTTGATGTGGGTGAGCGCGCGGCCCTGGGTGTGTTCGGCGTAGGCCAGCAGCGCGGCGGCGGCGGCGTGCGCGTCCTTCAGCTCCTGCGCGTCCCAGGCGCCGAGGCTGGCGGCCTGCAGCTGTTCGAGCAGCTTGCGCTCGCCTAGCCCAGCGTCAAAGGCCCAGGCCGGCCGCACCACGGCCACGCAGCGCGCGCCGCTGGGCAGGGGCTGGGAGCTGATCTGCTGCAGCGATTTCTCGAATGTGGGTGTGACCTCGGCGCTGTAGAGCACCTCGCCGGGGCCGACGCGGGCGATCCAGTCGGCCAGCTCGTCGCTGGCGCACTGCGCCAGGAACACGATGCCCTGCGTCACCGACAGCCAGGCCAGGCCCAGGCCGGTGCGGGCGCCGGGGTGCACCGCCATCACCAGCGCCTCGGTCTTGTCGGACAGCAGCTCGGTGTCGGTCAGGGTGCCGGGGGTGACCACGCGCACCACCTTGCGCTCCACCGGTCCCTTGGCGGTGGCCACATCGCCCACCTGCTCGCAGATCGCGACCGATTCACCCAGCTTGATCAGGCGCGCCAGGTAGCTCTCGACCGAGTGGAAGGGCACACCGGCCATGATGACCGGCTCGCCGGCCGACTGGCCGCGCTGTGTGAGCGTGATGTCCAGCAGCCGCGCGGCCTTTTCCGCATCGGCGTAGAACATCTCGTAGAAGTCGCCCATGCGGTAGAACAGCAGCGTGTCCGGGTGCCCGGCCTTGAGGGCCAGGTACTGCTGCATCATGGGGGTGTGGCGGTCCAGCGGGGCGGTCAAGGCAAGTCCGGGAAACAGTGCACAAAAGCGATCTACTTTAGCAGTTCGGGGTCTTCCCCCGGTGCGACCCTGTGACCCACAATGGCCCACTGTTCGTTCGCAAACCCCTGTCTTTCTGAACATGCCGCCGTCCACCAGCGCGTCCCTTTCCGGAACCGTTTTGCCCGCAGCGGTCATGCCCCTGCCCTTTGAGCAGATGTTCGAAGATGCTCCGTTCGCCGCCTCGCTGTCCCGGCGGGCGGATGGTCGCCTGGTGGCGGTCAACCAGGCGTGGGAAGTGCTGTCGGGAATCGCACGTGAACAGGCCATCGGACGCACCACCGTCGAGCTGGGGCTGTGGACCGACGCCACCCAGCGCGAGGGTTATCTCGACTCGCTCAAGGAGCAGGACAAGCCCCGTTGCACGGTGATGATCGACGGCCGCGAGCGCCACCTGCGCCTGCACACCTCGGTGCTCGGCGAGGGCGAGCTGCTGCTGGTGTACCTGCTGGACATCAGCCAGGAGGTGGCGTCTGAACAGGAGCGCGACCGGACCCAGAAGGAACTGAGGGCCGCTAACCTCGACCTGCAGCACCAGGTGGAGCTGCACGCGGCCATCGAGAAGCTGGCGATGGTCGGGCACTGGACGAACTCGCCGCACGAAGAGACCGTGAGCTTTTCGCCCGGCCTGTTCGAGATCACTGGTCTTGTGCCGGTACCTTCGCTGGAGCGAACGGTAGGGCGCGGCGGCATCCATCCCGACGATATGCCGGCTTGGCTGGCTGCGCGCGAGGCGCGTGACGGGCGCGAGCTGGACTTCCGCTGGACCCGGCCGGACGGCTCTGTGCGCTGGATGCGCACCCGCATCAGCCAGACCGCTGTCAAGGGCATCCCGCAGACCGACTTTGGCGTGGTGCAGGACATCACAGGCCAGCGTGAGGCCATCGACGCCCATGTGCAGCAGCTGCAGTTGCTGCAGCACATCACGGCCAGGGTGCCCGGCGTGGTGTTCCAGTCGCGCATGCCCGTCAAGGGCTGGGGCAGCTTCGAGTTCGTCAGCGACATGGTGTGCGACTTGCTCGACTTGACGCCCGAGCAGTTGTACCAGGACGGGCGCGTCCTGTTCAGCCGGGTGCACGTGGACGACCAGCAGGCCCTGGCGCATTCCATATGGGAGTCCACGACCCGGCTGACGCTCTGGCGCATGACTTTCCGGGTCAACCACCCGGCCAAGGGCACGCGCTGGTGCAGCGCGGAGGGTTTGCCGCAGGCGCAGCCGGATGGCTCGGTGCTGTGGCACGGTTACGTCCACGATGTGACCGAGGCACGCCAGGCCGCGCTTGCGCTCGACCGGCAGCACCGGATGCTGGACGCGGTGCGGCTGGCGCAGGCCGCCTACATCGAAGCCGACGACAAGCGGCAGGCGTTTGAAGGGCTGCTCAAGGCCTTTCTTTCGGTGACGGACAGTGCCTATGGCTTCGTCGGCGAGGTGCTGTACGACCCGCAACGCCAACCGTACCTCAAGACCCACGCCATCACCGACATATCCTGGGACGAGACGTCCCGGCGCATGTTCGCCGAGCAGATGGATTCGGGCATGGAGTTCCACAACCTCAATACCCTGTTCGGGCACGCGCTGCTGACCGGGGAAACGGTGCTCAGCAACCACCCGGATACCGATGCGCGCCGAGGGGGATTGCCGCATGGTCATCCACCGATGACGGCCTTCCTGGGCATCCCTGTGGCGCTGGGCGACCAGCTGATCGCGATGGTGGGTCTGGCCAATGCGCCCGGGGGATACTTCGAGGCCGACGTCGAGTTTCTGCAGCCGCTGCTGGGCACGGTGCGCCAGCTGGTGCTGGCCCGGCGCGGGCACGAGGAGCGCCAGCGCTCCCGCCAGCAGCTGCAGGCCACGAGCGCCTTGCTGGCCGACAAGACCTCGGCCCTGCAGGTCACGCTCGACACCATGAGCCAGGGCCTGTCCAAGATGGATGCCCAGGGGCGGGTGACCGTCTACAACCGGCGCCTGCTGGAGATGCTCGACCTGCCCGACGAGCTGATGTCCCGGCAGCCCACCCAGGACGAGGTCGTCGCTTTCCAGACGGCGCGCGGAGATTTTGGTGCGGGCTACGGCCTGGTTGAGCCGGGGGCGCGCCGCTATGTCGAGGCCGATGTCGGACCTGTGCCCGACCGCTACATGCGCCGCACATCTGACGGCCGTGCGCTGGAAATACACAACCGGCTGCTACCCGACGGCGGCCTGGTGCGCACCTACTCGGATGTCACCTCCTACATCGAGGTCGAAGAGGCGCTGAGAGACGAGCGCCAGCGCCTGGAGTGGGTGCTGGAAGCCACCGGTCCCGGCATCTGGGAACTCGACATTGCCACCGGGCTGACGCTCTACAGCGACCGCTGGGCGGGCCTGCTGGGCTACCGCCTGGACGAGCTGCAACCGCCCACGCGCGAAACCTGGCAGTCGCTCGTGCACCCCGACGACCTGGTCCGGGCGCAGTCGCTGCTGCAGGCCCATCTGCGCGGCGGGACACCGGTCTACGACTGCGACCTGCGCATGCGCCACAAAAGGGGGGCATGGCTCTGGTTCAACGACCGGGGCCGGGTGCACCGGCGCGACCAGGACGGTCGGCCTCTGTACATGTCGGGCACGCTGCTGGACATCCACGAACGGGTCACGGCGCAGGAGGAGGTGCGCGCGCTCAACGCCAGCCTGGAGCGGCGCGTGGCCGAGCGCACCGCCGAGCTGGAACGCTCGATGCGCGACATGGAAGTCATCTCGTACTCCATCGCCCACGACCTGCGGGCGCCGCTGCGCTCGGTCAACGGGTTTGCATCGCTCGTCGGCGAATCCGACGGCGAGCGCCTGAGCCCGGAAGGGCGGCTGATGTTCGAGCGCATCGTCAGCGCCTCGCGCAACATGGGCCAGATGATCACGGACATGCTGGAGCTGCTGCGTGTCGTGCGGGTGGAGATCGAGCCGGTGTCGGTCGATATGAATGCGCTGGCCCGTTCGGTGGCCGAGGCGCTCGCACCGGGCGTGCCCCATGCCAGAGTCCAGTTGCATCCCCTGCCGCGGGTGATGGGCGATGCCAAGCTGCTGCGCCAGCTGCTGTCCAACCTGATGGACAACGCGCTGAAGTACTCGCGCCATCTGGAGTCACCGCTGATCGAACTGGGCTTCGATGCGGTGCGCCGGGCGTTCTATCTCAGGGACAACGGCATGGGCTTCGACATGGCGCGCGCCCAGAAGCTGTTCGGGCTGTTCCAGCGCCTGCACGCCGGTTCCAACGCACCGGGCGGCACCGGCGTGGGACTGGCCATCGTGGCGCGCACGTTGGAGCGCCACGGCGGCCGGATCTGGGCGGAGGCCCAACCGGGCCAGGGGGCCACTTTCTGGTGGACCCTCCCGATGGGCTGATGTCTGCTCAGAAGGGGGCGGAGGGCTCCGCAGGTGGCGTATCGGTGCCGGAGGGCTGGTCTTCGGCCACCTCTGGCGTCTTGGCGAGCGTCTGCCGCACCGAGGCCTTGTCGCCCGCGCTGGCGAACTTGCTGTACTTGCCGGTCAGGCCCACCAGCTGGCCGTAGATGCGCGGGTTGGCGGCCATGCACTCGCGCTGCTCCAGGAAATCGGCCTCGCCGGTGAAATTGCCGATCAGGCCGCCGGCCTCGGTCACCAGCAGGGCACCGGCGGCCACGTCCCAGGGCGAGAGGCCCATTTCAAAGAATCCGTCGGAGAAACCGGCCGCCACATAGGCCAGGTCCAGCGCGGCGGAGCCGGGGCGGCGCACGCCCGCGCACTTGGGCATCACGTCGGCCAGCATCTGCAGGTAGGTCTGGAAGGCGTCGCCTGGGCGGAACGGGAAGCCAGTGGAAATCAAGCAGTCGCGCAGCGTGGTGCGCTTGGCGACGCGGATGCGCCGGTCGTTGAGGTAGGCGCCGCGGCCGCGCGTGGCACAGAACAGGTCGTTGCGGGTCGGGTCGTAGACCACGCCCTGTTCGATGCGTCCGTTCACCATGAGCGCGATGCTCACGCAGTAGACCGGGAAGCCGTGGATGAAGTTGGTGGTGCCGTCCAGCGGATCGATGATCCAGACGTGGTTCTTGTCGCGGCCCTTGCCTTCGCGCCGTCCGGATTCTTCGGCCCAGATGCCGTGGTCGGGGTAGGCCGTCAGCAGGGTCTCGATGATCGCAGCCTCCGCCGCATGGTCGATTTCGGTGACGAAATCGTTGGTCTGCTTGGTGGTCACGCGCACGGTTTCGACATCGAGGGCGGCGCGGTTGATGATGGCGCCGGCGGCGCGAGCGGCCTTGATGGCCACGTTCAGCATGGGGTGGAGGTTGGACGACATGAATTGTGTTCCTTGACGGGGCCGCGGGACGCGGTCGTGGGCAGGGTGATGAGCAGGAGCGCGGTGCCCGGCGATGCGGGGCGGCGACAATACCCGGCATTTTACCGGGCGCGGCTGAGGCGGCGCCGAGACGGATTCCACACCATGCGCACGAGATTCATCCTGATCCAGACCAGTCACGCCGGCAACGTGGGTGGCGCGGCCCGTGCCATGAAGGTCATGGGCTTCGACGACCTGGTGTTGGTGGCACCGCGCTGGGCCAATGTGCTGCGGCGCGAGGAGACAATCCAGCGCGCCAGCGGTGCCAACGACGTGCTTGCCAATGCGCGCATCGTCGAGACGCTGGACGAGGCGCTGGAGGGTGTGAGCCACCTCTGCGCCACCGCCATGACGCCGCGCGACTTCGGCCCGCCCACACGGGCTCCGCGCGAGCATTTCGCCCAGTTCCTGGCCGAGGCCGCCGCGCCCGACGCGGTGCAGCCCGAGGGCATCGCTTTCCTCTTCGGTTCCGAGCGCTTCGGTATGCGCAACGAGGACGTCTACCGCTGCCACGCCTGCCTGTCGATCCCCACCAGCGAGGGTTTTGGTTCGCTCAACCTCGCCGCCGCGGTGCAGCTGATTGCCTACGACTGGCGCCAGGCGCTGGGCGGTTTTGCGCTGCCGCCGACCCTGCCCGAGCGGCCTGCGGCCGATGCCGCCTCGGTCGCCGGCATGCTGGGGCACCTGGAGCAGGCGCTGGTCGCGGTGGACTTTCTGGACCCTGCGGCACCCAAGAAGCTGATGCCGCGCCTGAACGCGCTGTTCAACCGGGCGCAACCCACGCCAGAGGAAATCCACATCCTGCGCGGTGTTGCCAAGGCGATGCTGCAAACGGCCGAGCGCGCGAAGCGCTAGACTGGCTCCCCGTTCACATACTCCCGGCCCCATGTTTGCCCGAATCCGATCCGACATCCAGTGCATCCTCGAGCGCGACCCCGCCGCGCGCAGCACCTGGGAAGTGATCACCTGTTATCCGGGTTTGCACGCCGTCTGGCTGCATCGGCCGGCCCACTGGTTCTGGACCCACGGGCTCAAGTGGCTGGGGCGCTTCACGTCGCACCTGGGCCGTTTTCTCACCGGCATCGAGATCCACCCCGGCGCGAAGCTGGGCGAGCGCGTGTTCTTCGACCACGCGATGGGCACGGTGGTGGGCGAGACGGCCGAGATCGGCGATGGCTGCACCATCTACCAGGGCGTGACCCTGGGCGGCACCTCGCTCTACAAGGGCACCAAGCGCCATCCCACGCTGGGCAAGGACGTGGTGGTCAGCGCAGGCGCCAAGGTGCTGGGCGGCTTTGTGGTCGGCGACGGCGCCAAGATCGGCAGCAACGCGGTGGTGATCAAGCCGGTGCCGGCGGGCGCGACGGCAGTCGGCATTCCGGCGCGCATCATTCCCAGCAAGTCGGGCGAGAGCGCCGACGTGACCGAGGCGCACCCGAAGTTCCAGGCCTACGGCATCACGCAGGAAGACGACCCGCTGTCGCAGGCCATGCGCAGCCTGATCGACAGCGCCGCCGGGCAGGAGCACCAGATCGCGCTGCTGTGGCAGGCGATCGAGAAGCTGTCGCTGGCGCAGAAGGACTGCGTGCCGGCCGACGCCGCCAAGACCGAGTGTTTCGAGGCGGAGAAGCTCAACCAGCTGGTGGGCAAGTGATCACGGCGGCGGCGCTGGAGCCAGTGTGGCGTCGAGCCAGCCGCGCAGGCTGTTGAAGAAGGCCAGGCCCTGGGCCTGTGCGAGCCGCTCCATGGGGATCACCGCCTCCTTCAGCCGACCCTGCGCCAGCAGCTCGCGCCGGTAGGTGCCGGGCAGCAGGCCGCAGTCCAGTGACGGCGTCCACCACTGCCCGTCCAGCTGAATGGCGACATTGCCGCGCGTGAACTCGGTGAGCTCGCCGCGCTGGTTGAACAGCAGGTGGTCGAACACGGCCGGGTCGGTGGGCGCGAGCGCCTCGTAGTGCGCGCGCCGCGTGGTCTTGTGCCGGATGAACTCCTGAAGCGCCTCTTCTGTGCTCAGCGGCGCGGGCGCCAGCGCCACCCGCACGGGCGAAGCGGTTTCGGTCATGGCGTGGGCCTGGGCGTCGGTCCGGCCCGAAGCGTCCAGCAGGAGGCGCACGCGCCACAGATCCTGCGGGTGGGCCTGGCGCACGGCTTCGAGCGCGCTGTCCACCGCTGCCGGGTCGAAGCGGTGGCCGAGGTGGGCCGCGCTCTCGCGCAGGCGGTCGAGGTGGTGCGTCAGCAGCCAGTAGCGGCCCTGGTCAAGGCGCAGGGTCTCCAGCAGCTCGAAGGGCTCGCCGATGCGGTGCAGGTGGCGGCTTTTGGTCATCAGTTCTCTCCATTCGGCAGCAGGGTCGGCGCACACGGTCAGGCCGCTGCCCACGCCGTAACGGGCGTGCCAGTGGTCATCGGTGGTCGCGCCCTCGCCACGGTGCAGACAGACGGTGCGGATCGGCACATTGAAGGTGGTGTGGCCTCCGGGCCGCACCACGCCGAGGGCGCCGCAGTAGAAGCCGCGCGGCGCGTCCTCCAGTGCGGCGATGTGGTGCATGGCGCGCCGCTTGGGTGCACCGGTGACGCTGCCGCAGGGGAACAGCGCGGTCAGCACATCGGTCAAGGCGGTGCCCGGACGAAGCCGGGCGGACAGGCTGGAGGTCATCTGCCACACGGTGGGCCAGGCTTCCACCTCCAGCAGGCGGTCCACCTGCACGCTGCCGGTCTGCGCCAGGCGCCCCATGTCGCTGCGCAGCAGGTCCACGATCATCACGTTCTCGGCGCGCTCCTTGGTGCTGGCGCGCAGCGCGTCGCGTGCGGCCCGGTCGAGCGCCGGATCGCTCTCGCGTGCCGCCGTCCCCTTCATCGGACGGCAGTGCAGGCGGCCGCCCTGCGAATCGGGTTGCCAGTCGAAGAACAGCTCGGGCGAGGCGCTGAGCACCTGGCGCTCCCCATCGCCCAGCCGCAGCAGGTAGCCGCTGCCCTGGTGGCGCTGCAGCGCGTCCATCCAGCCCGCGGGGTCGCCGCCCAGCGCGCCTTGAAGGGCCGTGGTGAGGTTGATCTGGTAACACTCGCCCGCCGCCATCGCCTGGCGCGCGGCATCGGCCTGGTGCAGGTAGCGCGGGCGGTCCCAGTCCGGGCGCCAGTCGACTCGGGCGGGGACTCGAGGCTGTTGGGTGGGCGCTTCTGAAGGCGTGTCGTAGACGCCGAACCACACCAGCGGCCAGCGGGGGGCGGCCGGGCACACAGGCAGTGCGGGGTCGAACGCCAGCGCCGCCTCGTAGGCCAGTCCGCCGACACACCAGCGGCCGGCCGCTGCATGCGCTTGCACCTGTTCGACGGCCGGCAACACCTGGTCCAGCGACCAGGCCTCGATCACCGCCAGCGGATGTTCAAAACCCAGCCGCAGCCGGGCGCCGGGCCGGGCTTCGGGCGCGGTGTCCGGGAAATCGAGGGAGGCGATCAGCGGGGATCGGCGACTCAATGGTGGTGGCCGTGCGCACCGTGGGCGTGGCCGTGGGCGATCTCTTCCGCAGTCGCGGCCTTGATGTCCAGCACCTTGAGCTGGAAGGTCAGCGTCTGGCCGGCCAGCGGGTGGTTGCCGTCCAGGTGCACGGTATCGCCCTTGATCTTGACGACGGTGAACACCTGGTGCTGGCCCTGGTCGTCGTGGCCTTCGAGCTGGCCACCGACCTTGACGCCGGGCGGGAAGTCCTTCTTCGGAATGGTTGTGACCAGCGACTCGTCGCGTTCGCCGAAGGCGTCGGCTGGCGCGAGCTTCACGGTGGTCTGGTAACCGGCCGCCTGGCCTTCCAGCGCCGCCTCGATGCCCGGCAGGGTGTTGCCATAGCCGCCATGCAGGTAGCTGCGCGGCGTCTTGCCGTCTTCGAGCAGCTTGCCGCTGGCGTCGCTGGCGCGGAAGGTGAGGGTGACGACGGTGTCTTTGGTGATGTTCATGGTGCTTTCCTGAGGGTCATTGGCGCGCCGGACGCACGGCGTTCTTCGGACGCCAAGCCTTGATCACGTCATCGTTGGTTTCGAGGTAGGGCCCGCCGATCAGGTCGATGCAGTACGGCACGGCGGCGAAGATGCCGTTGACGCGCACGCTGCCGTCGGCGTTCTTCGCGCCTTCCAGCGTCTCGGCGATCGCCTTCGGCTGGCCCGGCAGGTTGATGATCAGGCTGTTGTCGCGGATCACCGCGACCTGGCGCGAGAGGATGGCCGTGGGAACGAAGGCCAGGCTGATCTGCCGCATCTGTTCGCCGAAACCGGGCATTTCCTTGTGCGCCACGGCCAGGGTGGCCTCGGGCGTCACGTCGCGCCTGGCGGGGCCGGTGCCGCCGGTGGTCAGCACCAGGGCGCAGCCAGCGTCGACCAGTTCGATCAGGGTCGCGCTGATGGTCGCCTGCTCGTCGGGGATCAGGCGTTCTTCGAAGGTGGTCGGGTTCTTCAGCGCGCGGGTGAGCCACTCGCGCAGTGCCGGCAACCCCTTGTCTTCGTAGACGCCGGTGCTGGCGCGGTCGCTGATGGAGACGATGCCGATGCGCACCGGGTCGAAGGTTTCACTCATGGTCGTCTTCTGCGGAGGTGGTTTCGTCGGTGTCGTCGCGGTTCTGCGCGGCGCGCACCAGCTGGAAGATCTCGCGGTAGGCCTTGCCATGGCGCTGGGCCTCGCCGGGGCGTTCGGCCACGCCCTGGGCGTCCTTGCGGGCCTGGCGGATCAGGGCGCGCAGCTGCTGCACGTCGGTCTCGGGCGCGGTCTGCATCCAGTCGGTGAGCGCGCCGTCGTCGGAGATCAGGCGGTCGCGCCATTGTTCGGCCTGGTGCAGGGCCAGGGTTTCGCGGGCCGAAGGCTTGCGCTGTTCTTCGAGGGCGGCTTCGATGGCGGCGACCGTGTCTTCATCCAGCTTGCGCATGAGCTTGCCGATGAACTGCATCTGGCGGCGCTTGCCCTCGAAGTTGGTGATGCGCTTGGCCTCCTGCAGCGCGTCGATCAGCTTGTCGTCGATGCCCTCGTGCTGTTCACGCAGCCGGGTCATGAGGTCGCCGCGCAGCGTCAGCAGGCTCTCGCCCAACGACTGCAGGTGGTCGCTGTGCTTCTTGAGGTCGGTCTTGCTCATGTCGACCGAACCCTTGAGTTCGCGTTTGAGTTCGAGGTCCAGTTCGCTGCCGACGGCGACGAAATGGCCGCGGACGAAGTAGCCTTTTGTGGGTTTGCGGGACATGGGGCAGGGGGAAAGAGGGCGGCAAGTATCATAGCCGCCGACATGAAAAAAACCCCCACCGCCCCCGTTTCCACCCCGCCCGATCCCTCCGCACCGCTGGCCGGGTTCCAGTATTCGCGCAGCCGCTTCGAGGAGGTAGTGGACCTCGCGCTGGCCGAGGCGAAGCGCCTCGGGGCGGCGGACGCGGCCGCTGAAGTCTCGGAAGGCGCCGGCCTGAACGTCAGCGTGCGCAAGGGCGAGCTGGAGAACGTCGAGCGCAACCGCGACAAGTCGCTGGGGGTGACGGTCTACCTGGGCCGCCGCCGCGGCAACGCCTCGACCTCCGACTTCTCGCCCGAGGCGGTGCGCCAGACGGTGCAGGCGGCCTACGACATCGCGCGCTTCACCGCCGAGGACCCGGTGGCCGGCCTGCCGGACCCCGAGGACATCGCCGACCGCTACCCCGACCTGGACCTGTTCCACCCCTGGGCCATCACGTCCGACGAGGCGGTGCGCCTCGCGCTGGCCTGCGAGCAGGCGGCCTTTGCCACCAGCAAGAAGATCAGCAACAGCGAGGGCGCGAGTGTCTCGGCCCAGCAGTCGCACTTCTTCACCGCCCACATGCGGGGGGGCGAGCGCGGCCGGCCAGGCATCTTCTGCGGCGGCTATGCCAGCTCGCGCCACAGCCTGTCGGTGGCTCCGATTGCGGGCAAGGGCGCGAACATGCAGCGCGACTACTGGTACAGCTCGGTGCGGGCGCCGCAGGACCTGGCCACGCCCGAGGCCGTGGGCCGCTACGCCGCCGAGCGCGCGCTCTCGCGCCTGAACGCCCGCAAGATCCCGACCACCGAATGCCCGGTGCTGTTTGAGTCGCCACTGGCCGCCGGTCTGCTGGGCGCCTACGTGCAGGCCACCAGCGGCGGCGCGCTCTACCGCAAGACCACCTTCCTGGCCAACAGCCTGGGCAAGAAGGTGATGGCACCGCACCTCGACATCTTGGAAGACCCGCACATCGTGGGCGGCAAGGGCAGCGCGCCCTTCGACGACGAGGGCGTGAAGACGGTTCGCCGCAAGGTGCTGTCGGCCGGCAAGGTGCAGGGCTATTTCCTCTCCACCTACTCGGCGCGCAAGCTGGGCATGCGCACCACGGGCAACGCCGGCGGCTCGCACAACCTCACGCTGTCCAGCCGCCTGACGCAGTCGGGCGACGACCTGAACGCGATGATCAAGAAGCTCGGCCGGGGCCTGTTCGTCACCGAGCTGATGGGCCAGGGCGTGAACTACGTGACCGGCGACTACTCGCGCGGCGCCTCGGGCTACTGGGTCGAGAACGGCGAGATCGCGTTTCCGGTGCAGGAAATCACCATCGCCGGCAACCTCAAGGACATGCTCAAGGGTATCGAGGCCGTGGGTGCCGATGCGTACAACTATGGCTCCAAGACCGTTGGTTCGATCCTGATCAACCGCATGAAGGTCGCCGGGAGCTAGGCCGTGGCCCCCACGCTCCGCTCTGCGGGTCGCTCCCCCGGCGCAGGGAAGGGCCCCGGCGCCCGCCGGTGCCTGGGGCTGATACAGCTTGGGGCGGCCCTGCGCTGAATCGGATGCGGCCCGAGGCACTAGCGGTCGTGGCCGCCGCCAGCTGGGCGGTGTCCAGTCTCTTCTCCGCGCCACCGGCGCAGCGCCTGGGGGCGTTTGCCTTCAGCCGCTGGCGCATGCTGTTCGCCAGCGCCGTCCTCTGGACGCTGGCCCTGGCCGGCGGTGGCTGGAGCGATCTGGACGCGGTGGCCATCGGCCTGCTGGGCCTGTCGGGCGTAATCGGTATCTTCATCGGCGACACCGCGCTGTTCGCCTGCATGAACCGCCTGGGCCCGCGCCGCTCCGGCGTGCTGTTCGCCACCCATGCGATGTTCTCGGCCCTGCTGGCCTGGTTGTTCCTGAGCGAGGTGATCCGTGGCTGGGCGCTGGTGGGCAGCGCGCTGCTGGTGGGCGGCGTGATGATGGCCGTGCTCTGGGGAAAGCGCGAGGACGAGTCGCATGGCTGGGAGCAGACGCGTGGCCGCTTGCTGGTCGGTGTGGGGCTGGGCCTGGTGGCGGCCCTGTGCCAGTCGGTGGCGACGCTGATGCTCAAGCCGCTGATGGCGACCGGGATCGACGCGATCAGCGCCTCGGCGGTGCGCATGAGCCTGGCGCTGGCGGCGCATGGGCTGCTGCTGGCCTCGGGCTGGCCGGGCGCCCGGGCCAAGCAGCCGCTGCGGTTGCGCGATGCGCTGCTGACTTTCCTAAGCGCTGCCGTGGCGATGGCGCTGGGCATGACGCTGATTCTCTACGCCATGCGCCACGGCCAGGCCGGCCTGGTGGCGATCTTCTCCTCGGTGACGCCCGTGCTGCTGCTGCCGCTGCTCTGGGCGGTCTACCGACGCCGGCCGGCGGTGGGGGCCTGGGTCGGGGCGGTGCTGGCAGTGACCGGGACTGCGCTCATCCTCGCGCGAGCTTGATGGCCCGGCGGCGCATCGCCGGTCACTTCTTCCTCTGGACCACCAGGTTGCGGCGTGCGTCTTCCGGGTAGGCGAAAGTCACCGCGCCGCTCTTGACCTTGCCCATGACCAGCATGTTGGGCGTGACCGCATCCTTGTCGTCGGCGCTGAAGGGCTTCTCGTAGGTCGAGACGACGCCGTAGTACACGCGGGGGATGTTCTCCAGTGCCGCCTTGACCGCGGGGCCGGTGAACTTGCCGTCGCGGATCGAGAACAGTGCGTAGGTCAACAGGTAGGTGCTGTCGTAGGACTGAGCCGCCGCCATGGGCACAGCGATCTTGTGCTTGTACTTGCGCTGGTAGGCGGTCAGGAAAGCGGCACGGCGCTCGTTGCTGGGTTCGGCGATGAAGGTCTGGGCCATCAGCGCGCCGTCGGCAGCGGCCTTGGCGCCTTCAATAAAAAACGGGAACGACAGTGTCCATGCGCCAACCTGCGGCACGTCCCATTTGAGATCTCGCAGGCCGTTGGCGATGGTGGCGTTCTCCGGGCCGACGGTGTAGCTGAACACCACGTTGGCGCCGGCGTCGCGCGCGGCGGTCAGCTCCTTGCCCAGGTCCTTGACGCCCAGCGCGAAGCGGGCCACATGCACCGGCTTGAGTTGCTTGGCCGCCAATGCCGCTTCGACGTCTTTCAGACCGGCTTCACCGTAGCCGGTGGTGTCGGCAAAGATGGCGACTTTGGTCCAGCCGCGTTTGACCAGGTCGTCGACCACGAAGGGCGCCTGGATCGCGTCGCGCGCGGAGGTGCGGAAGATGTAGCTCTGCGGAGCCGGGAATTTCGCGGTCAGCGGGGTGCCGGTGGCACAGGGAATGATCAGCGGCAACTGGCCGTTCTGGAACACGTCCAGCGATTTGGCGGCCACTCCGGTGTTGCAGAAGCCGATGGTGGCTATCACGCCCTCCTTGGCCAGCTCCTGCGAGCCCTTGAGGCCCACATCCGGGTTGCCCTGGTCGTCCTTGACCACCAGCTCCAGCGGACGGCCCAGGTAGCCGCCAACCGCATTGATCTCTTCGACCGCCAGCTGCACGCCGTGCAACATGGGGTTGCCGAAGTCGGACGAGGGACCACTGAACGGGCCGATGACGCCGATGCGGACCGGCTGTCCGGTTTGCGCCTGGGCCGGCGCCAGGCCGGCGGCACACAGGCCGAGGGCCAGGGTCAGACGGGAGAACAGAACTCGCATGGGGCACCTCCGGAAAAGTGCCGCGAGTGTAGGAACGCAGCTGTCGCCAGCCTGACCCGGTTTACCCTGACCCCCCGCGGGGTGTTCAGCGTCCTGTCAGCTTGCCAGTGCGGCCTTGACGGCGGCGGAGACTTGGCCCATGTCGGCCTTGCCGGCCAGCTTCGCCTTCACCGCGCCCATGACCTTGCCCATGTCGCCGGGGCCCTTGGCACCGAGTTCGGTCACGATGGCCTTGACCTCGGCGGTGATCTCGTCGGCCGACAGTCGTGCGGGCAGGTAGGCCTCCAGTACCACCAGTTCGGCGGCTTCCTTGGCCGCCAGGTCGGCGCGACCACCCTGTTCGAAGGCGGTGATGGAGTCCTTGCGCTGCTTGACCATCTTGTCGATGACGGCGATCACGGCCGCGTCGTCCAGCTCGATGCGCTCGTCCACTTCCTTCTGCTTCATGGCGGCGGTCAGCAGGCGGATGGTGCCCAGGCGCTCGCTGTCCTTGGCGCGCATCGCGGCCTTCATGTCGTCGGTGATCTTCTCTTTGAGGCTCATGGTGTTCTCGCTGTGATGTTCTGGAAAACCTGCGATTTTCTCAGACCTCTTCGAGAGCCAACAGCTCCTCCACCGTCTGGCGGCGGCGGATCAGGCGGTGGCTGTCGCCATCGACCAGCACCTCGGCCGCCAGCGGGCGGCTGTTGTAGTTGCTGGACATGGACGCGCCGTATGCGCCGGCGTCGTGCAGCACCAGCAGGTCACCCACTTTCGCCTGCGGCAGCGCGCGTGTGAGCACCACGCCGCCTTCGGCCTGGGTGAACACGTCGCCCGATTCACACAGCGGGCCTGCGACCACGGTTTCCACGGTGGCACGAGGCGTGTCGTCGGCCGGGATCAGGCCCATGCCGTGGAAGGCGCCGTACATGGACGGGCGCATCAGATCCGAGAAGCCGGCGTCCACCAGGGTGAAACGGTTGGCTCCCATGGGTTTGCTGGCGCGCACCTCGGTCACCAGCACGCCGGCCTCGGCCACAAGGAAGCGGCCGGGTTCCAGCTCCAGATGCACCGGGTGGCCCAGGTGGTGGGCAATCTCGCGGCGGGCATCGTCCCAGAGGCTGAAGTAGTGCGCGGTGTCGATGCGTGGCTCGCCTTCGCGGTAGGGGATGGACAGGCCGCCGCCGGCCGAGATGGCCGCCAGGTCCGTGCCGGCACGCTTGACCAGTTGCACCATGGCGTGACACACCTCCTGCAGGTGCGCGTAGTCCACGCCGGAGCCGATGTGCATGTGCAGGCCGATGAGCTTCAGACCGTGCTGCTGGACGGCAGCCAGCGCGTCGTCCAGCTCGGCGTGCCAGATGCCGTGCTTGCTGTGTTCGCCGCCGGTGTTGGTCTTGTTGCTGTGGCCGTGGCCGAAACCGGGGTTGATGCGCAGCCACACGGCATGGCCGGGCGAGACCGTGCCCAGCTGGTGCAGCATGTCGATGGAGCCGGCGTTGACCGGCACACGGTGTTCGACCACGGTGGCCAGTGTGGCGTGATCGAACAGGTCGGCGGTGAAGACGATGCCTGAAGCGCCCTGCGCGTTCACATCGGCGGTGAAGCCGGCCACCAGCGCGCGCAGGATCTCGCCGCGCGAGACCGCGTCGACCACCACGCCCTGCTCGCGCATCAGGCGCAGCAGGTGGATGTTGGAGTTGGCTTTCTGCGCGAAGCGGATGGTGTCGAAAGCGCGCAGCTCGCCGATGCGGGCGCGGATGGTGGCAGCGTCGTAGACCCACAGCGGGGTGCCGTGCTGGCGGGCGAGGGACTGGAGGAGGGTGTCGGAGAAGGGATTCATGGGTTGCGATGATCCCGGTTCTGATCATATTGAGCAATGCCAGATAATCTGTTTTTCATTCATTTCTGATATGAATCTGAGCCACCGCCAGATCGATTTCTTCCGCGCCGTCATGGGCACCGGCCACGTCACACGCGCGGCCGAGTTGCTGCACACCTCGCAGCCCACGGTCAGCCGCGAGCTGGCGCGGCTGGAGCAGGTGCTGGGCTTTGCCCTGTTCGAGCGCGTCAAGGGGAGGCTCAAGCCCACGGTGCGTGCCCTGGCGCTGATGGAAGAGGTGGAGCAGTCCTATGTGGGGCTGGAACGCATCGCCGCCACGGCCGTGGCGCTCAAGGGCTACGCCCATGGCCGGCTGCAGCTGGCCTGTCTGCCCGCGCTTTCGCACGCCTTGCTGCCCGACGCGGTGCGCCGCTTCGCCCTGAAACAGCCCGAGGCGGCGGTGGGCCTGACGCCCATCGAGTCACCTCAGCTGGAGGCGGCGCTGTCCGAACAGCGCTTCGACTTGGGCCTGTCCGAGCGCCACCAGGCGCCAGCTGCCTGCACGCTGGACACGCTGCTGGTGGCCGACGAGGTGGCGGTGCTGCCGGCCGGGCATGCGCTGGCGCAGAAGACTGTGCTGTCGCCCGCCGATTTCGCCGGTCATTCCTTCATCAGCTTCGCACCGGCCGACCCCTACCGGCAGCAGGTCGATGCGCTGTTCGACGCGGCGGGCGTGACGCGCGTCCTGAGGCTGGAAACGCCCAGCGCGGTGTCGGTCTGCGCCCTGGTGCGTCAGGGCCTCGGCCTGGGGATCGTCAACCCGCTGACCGCACTGGAACTGGCGGGCACCGGGGCCGGGGGCGGGCTGGTGGTGCGGCCGTTGGACGTGAGCATTCCGTTCCATGTGGCGCTGATCCGCCCCAGCTGGCGCACCGCGCACCCGCTGCGGGCCGACTTCGAGGCTGCGCTGGCGGAGGCGGCCGCGGCCCTGAAAAGCCGCCTGACATCCGCCGCACAGGCGTAAAAAAACCCGCGCGGCGTCCCGGGCGGGTTTTTGTCGAAGCGACTGAGGCGATCAGTACAGCTTCTTGGGCAGCTGCATGCTGCGCACGCGCTTGTAGTGGCGCTTGACGGCGGCGGCCTTCTTGCGCTTGCGCTCGGCGGTCGGCTTTTCATAGAACTCGCGGGCGCGCAGGTCGGTCAGCAGACCCAGTTTTTCGATGGTGCGCTTGAAGCGACGCAGAGCAACGTCGAACGGCTCGTTGTCTTTAACACGGATGGTCGTCATTGAAGAAGAAATTCCAGAATGCACAGAAAGAGGATGAACGGGAAGATCGGGCCCAGGCATCGTTTCTGCAAAGTTCCCCCGCCTGTTAACTAGTATTGGCCGGCGAGGGTTTGCCAGCAAAGCCCGAGATTATAGCGTTACGCCAGAAGAATGCCAGCCTTTGATGAAGGGGCCTGAACGGCGTTCAAATCGACGTTTAGAGAGCGATGGCGCAGGCCTGTGCGCTGGCCCAGGCCCACTGGAAGTTGTAACCGCCCAGCCAGCCGGTCACGTCGACCACCTCGCCGATGAAGTACAGGCCCGGCTGTTTCGACTCCATGGTCTGCTGCGACAGATCGCGGGTGTCGACGCCACCGAGGGTGACCTCGGCTTTCTTGTAGCCCTCCGTACCGGTGGGCACCAGTTCCCAGCGCGCCAGCCGCTCGGCCAGCCGGGCCAGCGCCTTGTCGCTGCATTCGGCCACCGGGCGCTGCCATTCCTTGTCTTGCGCCACCCAGGCCTCGGCCAGGCGGCTGGGCACCCACTGCGCCAGTTCGTTGACCAGCAGCTTGCGCGAGCGCTGTTTGGCGTCGGCCAGCGCGGCCGGCAGGTCGACCTCGGGCGCGAGGTTGATGCGGATCGGGCTGCCGGGCTTCCAGTAGCTGGAGATCTGGAGCACCGCGGGGCCGGAGAGGCCGCGGTGGGTGAAGAGCAGGTCTTCGGCGAATACGGTCCTGTTCTTCTTGTCGCCTGTTTCGATCAGCACCGGCAGCGCCAGCCCAGCCAGACCCGCGTAGGGCGCCCAGCCGGCACCGTCAAACGTCAGCGGAACCAGACCGGGGCGCGGCTCGACGGTGCGCAGGCCGAACTGCTTGGCCACGCGGAAACCGAAGTCGGTCGCACCGATGGCCGGGATGGACAGGCCGCCGGTGGCGATCACCACCTTGCGCGCCTGCACCTGCCCCCGATCGGTGTCGAGTTCGTAGCCGCCGTCGCCGGTCGCGCGCAAGGCTTTCACGCCGCAGGGCTGCCAGCGCGTCACGCCACCGGCCGCGCATTCGGCCAGCAGCATGTCGATCAGGTCGCCCGCCGAGCGGTTGCAGAACAGCTGACCCTTGTGCTTTTCATGGAAGGGGATGCCGTGTTTCTGCACCAGGGCGATGAAATCGGCCGGCGTGTAGCGCGAGAGCGCCGAGCGGCAGAAGTTCGGGTTCTCGCCGACGAAGTGCTTGTGCGGCTGGCGCACATCGATGTCGCGGTTGGTGAAATTGGCGCGGCCGCCGCCCGAAATGCGGATTTTTTCGGCCACCTTCTCGCTGTGGTCCAGCAGCAGCACCTTCAGTCCGCGCTGACCGGCCACCCCCGCACAAAACAGGCCGGCTGCACCGGCGCCAACGATCACCACATCGAAAGACTGCACTGGGTCAGCCCTTCCAGACGAAGGGGAACTTCACCTGCTTCCAGAAACCGTTGGGCACGTAGTCGCCCAGCACGCCGTACTGCGCGGGCCATTCGCGATCGCTCTTGACAGCGGTGCCGAACAGATGGTCGAGGAAGGCAAAGTGGGCTGCGTAGTTCTTGTCCAGCGCTTCCTGGTCCTGGCTGTGGTGCCAGTGGTGGAAGTTGGGCGTCACAATCAAATGGCGCAGCGGGCCCAGGCGCACGCTGACGTTGGCGTGGTTGAACACCGCCTGGAAGCCGACCACGATGATGTAGGCGTCGATCACGTCCTTGGAGAAACCCATCATGTAGACGGGGACCAGCACCAGCGTGCGGGTGATGAGAATTTCGATGACGTGCTGGCGCGAGCCGGCGAGCCAGTCCATGTGCTTGGCGCTGTGGTGCACCGCGTGCAGGCGCCACAGCAGCGGCACCTCGTGGTAGGCGCGGTGGGTCCAGTACTGCACCAGATCGGCCGCCAGGATGATCAGCGGCAGCGCCACCCAGAACGGCAGCGCACCGACCCAGCCGCGCACGCCATCGACCGCGGCCCAGCCGAACAGCTTGTGCACCAGCAGGTTGGTGGCCAGCAGCATGAAGCCGATCAGCATGTGGTTGACGATGAAGTGGTGCAGGTCGGTCTGCCACTCGGGCCGGAACACCGGCTGGTCTTTACGCAAGGCGAACAGCTTCTCGATGAAGATGAAAATCAGCGCCGAGCCCAGCAGGTCGAGGATGAACCAGTCCAGACCGATGTAGGGCGTGTGGTCGGGGAAGTTGGGGTCGACCTCGACCTTGTGGCCACCCATCACCGCCGACAGCAGGACCAGCGCGAACGCGGCGGCGGCCAGCCAGGGGGCGCGCCGGAACACCAGGTTGACTAGGCTCAGCCCGCCGGCGACCACCAGCGACCAGAACATCAGCTGGCGGATCATCGCCACGTCGTAGCTCCTTCGCAGCTCGGGCGTGGTCAGGTACTCGGGGAAGTGGAAGGCCAGCACGCCCAGAAAGCACAGGAAGGCCAGGCTGAGCGCCAGCACGCCGGTCACCAGCCCGCGCCCGGGCTTGAGCGCGCCGTGACCTTCGGCAAGTTCGTTGAGTTTGTCGAGCACGCCGATCCTTCTCGCGCCGCCGTGGGCGGCCTGTTGTGGTGACGGAGCGGGAGTGTAGCGGGCGGCCCCGCCAGCTCAGGCCATTCGGCGCTGCGATTGCGGTTGGGCCACCGCCGCGATGCCGCGCACCACGTCGCCGACCACGATCACCGAGGGGCTGCCCAGTCCTTCCTGCGCCAGCGTGGCGGTGAGGGTGCCCAGCGTGCACACGGCGTGGCGCTGCTGCGGCAGGCTGGCGTGCTGGATGATGGCCAGCGGCGTGTCGGGAGGCAGGCCGGTGAGCAGGTCGGACTGAATCTGTGCCGCGCTGGAGACGCCCATGTAGATCACCAGGGTCAGCTTCGCATCGCGCGCGGTGGCGGCGAGCTGTTTCCAGTCGGTGCCGCTGTCACCGGGCTTGGCGTGGCCGGTGATGAAGACGACGCCATGTGCGTGGTCGCGGTGGGTCAGTGGCGCGCCGAGCGAGGTCAGACCGGCCAAGCCGGACGTGATGCCGTTGAGCACCTGCACCTCGATGCCGGCTTCGCGCAGATGTTCGACCTCTTCACCGCCGCGGCCGAAGATGAAGGGGTCGCCGCCCTTGAGACGCACCACGACCTCGCCCTCGCGCGCGGCCATGATCATCAGCTTCTCGATGAAGGCCTGCGGCGTGCTCTTGCAGCCGCCGCGCTTGCCCACGTACACGATGCGCGCGGTCGGCGACGCATGTGCCAGCACACCGTCGCCCACCAGATCGTCCACCAGCAGCACGGTGGCCGCGGCAATTGCCTTGGCGGCTTTGATGGTCAGCAGTTCCGGGTCGCCCGGACCGGCGCCCACGAGGGTGACGGTGCCGGGGTGGAACTGACTTTGTGAGGTGATGACGGTGGCGGGCATGTTCATGGTGTGTTGACCGCCGTGGGGCGGTTTGTCTCTGGTGTGGCGGGTCGAGAGACTTCTTGCAGGATGTGTGCCACCTGCAGGGCAATCGGGGCCGGTACGGGCAGGCGACCGTCCAGCACGTCGCGGATGTAGGCCGCGGTGGCTTCGGCCGAGATGTCTCTGGGCAGCTCGGGCAGGCTGGCGAGCGAGCCTTCCTGCGCGGGCTGCAGCAGGATGCGTTCGCCATCGCGGAAGGCGTCCATCTGCGGCGTGCGGCGCGCATCGGCCACGGGTTCGCCCTCGGTGCCGCGCAGCAGCAGGGCGTGGGCGCCCACCAGGGCGAAGGTCTGGGCCATCGACACGGCGTATTCCGGGTGGGTGTAGCTGCCCACGATCAGCGCGCGGCCTTCGCAGGAGTTCATGAGCTTGACCAGGCTGTGCGCCGGGTTGCGCAGGCCGACGGCACGGCGCACATCGAGCAGGCGCTTGAGACCGGGTAGCAGCACCTCGGTGGGCACGAAGGCACATTCGCCTCCCCCCAGAGTGCCGACGGTCGACCAGGCCGGCTGCCCCAGCGCGGCGAACACCGCCTCGCTGGTCACGCGCTTGTCCTCCGTGGCCGTGCCGTGCACCAGCACCGCCGCGCCGGCGCGCGCCAGCAGCAGGGCCAGCAGGGGCGTGAGCACCGGCAGCTTGCGCGCACCGTTGTAGCTCGGCAGCACCACGGTGGTGAGGCCGTTGTCAGGGGCGCGCTGCAGGCGCGCGTGGGTGGCGTCCAGGAAGCCGGCCATCTCGTCGGGCGTTTCGCCCTTGATGCGCATCGCCAGGCAGAAGCCACCGACTTCCAGATCGGTCACGGCACCGTCCAGCACCTGACCGAACAGGTCGGTGGCCTGCTCGCGCGTGAGCGAACGGGCACCGTCCTTGCCGCGCCCGATTTCCTTGATGTACTGGCTGATGCTCATGGGCCGCCATTGTCCGCGAGGTCAGATCACTTTTTGTTATATGGCTACCAGGGAAGCGGGCACCGCCTTGACCAGCCGCCGCAGCTCCGGGATGCAGGAACCGCAGTTGGTGCCGCATTTGAGCTGGCCCTGCAACTGGGCCAGGCGCTGGTCGTCGGGGCCATCGCAGCGCGGCAGCGCGCCTCGGATCGCGTCTTCTCTGACGTTGAAGCAGGTGCAGACCTGGGGGCTTTTCGCCACCACCGCCACCGGCGCTGCGGCGCCGGGCATCAGCAGCAGGCGGCCGTAGCTCCCGGCGGGCAGTTCGTCCTGCAGCAGGGTCTTGATCCAGGACTCGGCGCTGGTGTCGCCGGCCAGCAGGAAGGCGTCGAGCGTGATGTCGTCACTGTTGCGCTGCAGCCGCGCGCTGCGGCGCTGCTGGCGGCGCTTGTCGGCGTAGCGCAGTGTGTCGGACGTGTTCAGGCCCAGCAGTGCTTCGATGCGCTCGACCAGCGCCGGCTCGGGCACCTCGTGCGCGGCAGCGCGGAACAGCACACCGGTGCGCTCGCGGCCGAAAGGCACGCAGGAGGCGAACTCGAACGACGGCATCAGCGCGCGCAGTTCGGTCAGCGTCGTCAGCGCCGTGGTCTCGGGCAACCAGGCCACGCCCAGCAAGGTCCAGGGCAGCTCGGCCTTGAGGATTTTGACCGCCGCGTGCTTGAGTTCGGGTTGCTTGGACGTTGGGCAGTAGGCCGAGGTGGTGAGGGCGTTGACGCCGGCCAGCGGTTCGCCCTGGCTGCTGCGGCCGCTCAGGTACTCCGGTCCCCAGTGCATGGCGATGAAGGCCTGTGCTGTGTGCACCGTGCGTGAGCCCTGCACCGGCAGCACGACGGAGCCGCGCTTGCTGGTCACGTGCACGAGTTCGCCGTTCTTGAGACCGCGGCGTTCCATGTCCTGCGGGTTCATCTGCACCGACGGCTCTGCCACGTGGCCGAACAGCCGGCCGATGGTGCCGGTGCGCGTCATGCCGTGCCAGTGGTCGCGCAGGCGGCCGGTGGTCAGCGAGAAGGGGAAGCGCGATTCGCGCTGCTCGGCCACGGGCTTGTAGGGCAGGGCGGAGAAGCGGGCCTTGCCGTCGGCGGTCGGGAACACACCGTCGGCATACAGGCGCTCGCGTCCAGTCTTCTCACCCTCGCGCAGCGGCCACTGCTGCGGCCCCCGCTGCTCCAGCATGTCGTAGGACAGGCCGGTGATGTCGAGGTCGCGACCGCGGGTCGACTCGCGGTGTTCGTTCCAGATCGATTCGGGTGTCTCGTAGGGGAAGAGGGTGGGCAGGCCGGGGCGCAGCTGCGCTTCCAGCCGGCGCGCCACATCGACAGCAATGCGCCAGTCGTGTCGTGCCTCGCCGGCCGGCGGTACGGCGGCGCGCACGCGGCTGATGCGGCGCTCGCTGTTGGTGACCGTGCCTTCCTTTTCACCCCAGGTGGTGGCGGGCAGCAGAAGATCGGCGAAGTCGCAGGTGGCGGCGGTCGCAAACGCTTCCTGCACCACCACGAACTCGGCGCGTTGCAGCGCGCGGCGCACTGTCGCCTGGTCGGGCATGGACTGCGCCGGGTTGGTGCACGCGATCCACAGCGCTTTGATCTCGCCGTCGGCCGCGGCCTGGAACATTTCGACTGCGGTCTTGCCGGGTTTCGATGGCACATCGGCCACGCCCCAGAGCGCAGCCACCTCGGCGCGGTGCGCGGGGTTGGCCAGGTCGCGGTGGGCGGACAGCAGGTTGGCGAGGCCACCGACTTCGCGCCCGCCCATGGCGTTGGGCTGGCCGGTCAGGCTGAACGGGCCGGCGCCGGGTTTGCCGATCTGGCCGGTGGCCAGGTGCAGGTTGATCAGGGTCGCGTTCTTGGCTGTGCCGCTGCTGCTCTGGTTCAGGCCCTGGCAATACAGGCTGAGCGTGGCTGGCGACTGCGCGAACCACTGTGCCGCCGTGAACAGGTCTTCTTTCTTCAAGCCGCAGGTCTGCGCCACCACGTCGGGCGTGCATTCGCGCACCAACGCCTTGAGTTCGTTGAAGCCATTGGTGTGCGCGGCGATGTAGCTGGCATCTGTCCAGCCCTCCCACAGCATGATGTGCAGCAGGCCGTGGAACAGCATCACGTCGGTGCCCGGCAGCAGGGGCAGGTAGAGGTCGGCCTGCTCGGCGGTGTCGGTGCGGCGCGGGTCGGCCACGATCACCTTCATGCCCGGGTTGTTCTGTTTCGCGGCCTCGATGCGGCGGAACAGGATAGGGTGGGCGTAGGCCGCGTTGCTGCCGACGATGAACAGGCACTGGGCGTGGTTCACGTCGTCGTAACAGGCGGGCGGCGCGTCGGCGCCCAGCGTGAGCTTGTAGCCAGCCACCGCGCTGCTCATGCACAGGCGCGAGTTGGTGTCGACGTTGTTGGTGCCGATGAGGCCCTTTGCGAGCTTGTTGAAAACGTAGTAGTCCTCGGTCAGCAACTGGCCGCTGATGTAGAAGCCCACCGCGTCCGGGCCGTGCTCGCGCACGATGCGGCCGAACTCGCTGGCCACGCGGTCCAGCGCGGCGTCCCAGCCCAGGGCCACCGGCGCCTGGCCGCGCTGCTGCCGCAGCAGGGGCTGCAGCAGCCGTGTCTGGCGGGTGATGGCGGGCGTGGCCGTCAGGTGCAGCGTGCTGCCCTTGGTGCAGAGCTTGCCGAAGTTGGCGGGGTGATCCGGGTCGCCGCGCACACCGGAGATCTGCGGGCCATCGCTTTCGATGATGACGCCGCAGCCCACACCGCAGTACGGGCAGGTGGAGCGGGTTTCGGTCATGGGCTCAGGCCTTGACGGTGCGGCGGGCGGGGCCGGCGATCGGGCGTTCCAGATCGGTCGCATGAGACGCGAGCTGCGTGGCGTCCAGGAACACCTGACCGTTCTCCACCTTCACGCTGAACTTGGGTGTGCAGCCCTCGTCGGGCGCCGAGGCCTGGCCGTCGCACAGACCGATGGTCCAGTTGTGCAGCGGGCAGGCCACGTGGGTGCCGAAGACGATGCCCTGGCTCAGCGGGCCGCCCTTGTGCGGGCAGCGGTCGAGCAGCGCGAACACCTCGTCCTGGTCGTTGCGGAAGATCGCGACGTCCAGACCCTGCTCGCGCGCCACGCGGCGCGAGCCGAGCACGGGAATGTCGTCAACCTGGCAGATGGGGGTCCATTGGCTCATGTTCATGGGGCTTTCTCTGTAATCAGGACTTCAGGTTGGCGTAAAGCTCGGTGACGCGGTCCATCACGCTGAGCAGGTTCTCGCTGGTGACAAACACGTCCGACATCGGCTTGGCGGAGGCGGCAGCGCCCGACTGGACGCGCTGCAGGGCCTGGTCGAAGAAGAACCACTGGCTGTCGGCCAGGCTCAGCTCGTCGCGGATGCGGGCGTTCGCTTCGGGCGCGTCGCGCAGCGTGGTCATGGCGGCCAGAAACTCGGTGCGGGCCTTGCCGATCTCGGTGATCGCCATCGAAGCATCGACCGGCAACGTGGCGGCGTAGTAGAACTTGGCCATGCGCTGGGACAGCATGCGCTGGCGGCCGGCGATGTTGACCAGCTTGCCCACGGGGCGCCCCATGGCCGCCTCGTACTGCTGGGTGCCCTGGTGGGCCAGCGCCAGCACGCGGGCGTCTGCCTTGAGCAGCGCTGCGGCACCGGCCTTGCTGGGCGTGGCTCCGACGAGCGCGGTCTTGTAGTCGCTCCAGGCGGCGTCCAGCGCGGTGTAGGTCTCGCGGATCTCGGGGGACGGTGCGAAGGCCTTGAGTTCGACCAGCTGGCGGTCGAACAGCGCCATCGACTTGTCAAGAACGGCCTGGGCCGACCGGCCCTCGGTGTTGTGCACCATCGCCAGCCAGGCCTTGCCCATGCGCTGCGAGAGCATGCGCTGGCGGCCAGCCTTGTTGATCGCGTCGGCCAAGTCGCTGACCTGGGCGTTCACGCCCAGGGGCAGGGCGCCGGCCAGGATGAGCACGTCGCGTCGTTTCATGACCACTCCTCAGGCTTTGACCACAGCCACGGGTTCGAACTGGCGCGTGTCCACGGCCGCGTCCTTGAAGTCGAACCAGGGATCGGGCTCGCCGTCGAGCGCGAACTGCAGCTGTTCCCACAGCGCCTTGCGACCGGCCGCGTCGTCCAGGATGCGCTTCTTGATGTAGTCCAGGCCCACGCGGTTGACGTAGTGCACGGTGCGCTCCAGGTACCAGCCTTCCTGGCGGTACAGCTCGCAGAAGGCGCCGGTGTATTCCATCACTTCCTCGGCCGTCTTCACCTTCACCAGGAAGTGCGCCACCTCGGTCTTGATGCCGCCGTTGCCGGCGATGTACATCTCCCAGCCCGAGTCGACGCCGATCACGCCCACGTCCTTGATGCCGGCCTCGGCGCAATTGCGCGGGCAGCCCGACACGGCGAACTTCACCTTGTGGGGCGCGTACATGCGCCACATGGCCTTCTCCAGGTCCTTGCCCATCTGGGTCGAGTCCTGCGTGCCCATGCGGCACCATTCGCTGCCCACGCAGGTCTTCACCGTGCGCAGCGCCTTGGCGTAGGCGTGGCCGCTGGGCATGCCGATGTCCTTCCAGACATTGACCAGGTCTTCTTTCTTCACGCCCAGCAGGTCGATGCGCTGGCCGCCGGTGACCTTGACGGTCGGGATCTTGTACTTGTCCACCGCGTCGGCGATGCGGCGCAGCTCGTCGGCCGTGGTCTCGCCGCCCCACATGCGCGGGATCACGCTGTAGGTGCCGTCCTTCTGGATGTTGGCGTGCGAGCGCTCGTTGATGAAGCGGCTCTGCGGATCGTCCTTGGCCTGCTTGGGCCAGGTGCTGATCAGGTAGTAGTTGATGGCCGGGCGGCAGGTGGCGCAGCCGTTGGGTGTCTTCCAGCCCAGGGCGCTGAAGGTGTCGGCGATGGTCAGCAGCTTGTCGTTGCGGATCGCGTCGCGCACGTCCTGGTGGCTGTGGTCTGTGCAGCCGCAGATGGCCTTCTTCTTCGGCGTGGCAGAGTAGTCGCCGCCGGCGGTGAACATCAGGATCTGTTCCACCAGGCCGGTGCAGGAACCGCAAGACGCGCTGGCCTTGGTGTGCTTCTTCACCTCGTCCAGGGTGAACAGGCCCTTTTCCTTGATGGCCTTGCAGATGGTGCCCTTGGTCACGCCGTTGCAGCCACAGACCTCGTCGCTGTCGGCCATGGCAGCGGCCTTGTTGTGGCCCTGGTGACCGGTGTCGCCGATGTTCGATTCGCCGAACATCAGCTTGTCTCGGATGTCATGCACCTTGCGGCCTTCGCGCAGCAGCTTGAAGTACCAGCTGCCGTCCACCGTGTCGCCGTACAGGCAGGCGCCCACCAGCTTGTCGTCCTTGATCACCAGTTTCTTGTAGACACCGCCGAAGGGGTCGCTCATCACGATCTCTTCGGTGCCTTCGCCGCCCATGAACTCACCGGCGCTGAACAGGTCGATGCCCGTGACCTTGAGCTTGGTCGAGGTGAGCGAGCCGGTGTAGCGGCCGATGCCGAACTCGGCCAGGTGCGTGGCCAGCACCTTGCCCTGCTCGAACAGCGGCGCCACCAGGCCGTAGGCGATGCCACGGTGCGCCGCGCATTCGCCCACTGCGTAGATGCGCGGGTCGGTGATGGTCTGCATGGTGTCGCTGACCACGATGCCGCGGTTGACGTGCAGGCGCATGCTTTCGGCCAGCGCGGTGTTGGGCCGGATGCCCACGGCCATCACCACCAGGTCGGCCGGGACCTCGCTGCCGTCCTTGAATCGGATGGCTTTCACACGGCCATCGTCACCGCCCACCAGCTCCTGCGTCTGCGCGCCGATCAGGAACTGCATGCCGCGCTCTTCCAGCGACTTCTGCAGCAGCTTGCCCGCCACGTCGTCGAGCTGGCGCTCCATCAGCCAGGGCGCGACGTGCACCACGCTGACCTGCATGCCGCGCTTCATCAGGCCGTTGGCCGCTTCCAGGCCCAGCAGGCCGCCGCCGATGACGACCGCGTGCTTGTAGGTGGCGGCGGCGTCGATCATGGCCTGCGTGTCGGCGATGTCGCGGTAGGCAAGTACACCCTTCAGGTCTTTGCCGGGAATTGGCAGGATGAAGGGGTTGGAGCCGGTGGCCATGATCAGGCGGTCGTACTCGGCGGAGACTTTTTCGCCGTTGGGGCCGGCCGCGTGCACGACGCGCCTGACGCGGTCCACCTCGGTCACCTTGAAGCCTGCGTGCAGCGTAATGCCGTTGTCCGAGTACCAGGACCAGTCGTTGAGGATGATCTCGTCGATGGTCTGTTCGCCCGCCAGCACGGGCGAGAGCAGGATGCGGTTGTAGTTCGGGTGTGGCTCGGCGCCGAAGACAGTGATCTCGTAGAACTCCGGTGCGATCTTCAGCAGCTCTTCGAGCGTGCGCACACCGGCCATGCCGTTGCCCACCATCACGAGTTTCATCTTTTTCATTGCGGCGACTCCTGTCTGAAGATCACGGGGTTGTTGCTGGTTCCGGCGGACGCACGCGGGCGGTCGCACAGCGGCGGGTGGGCCGGAACATGGTTATTGGGAACATCGAGCACCCGGCAGAGTTGCCGGGGTGGAACGGGCACATAGGCCGGTTCCGGTTCAGTCACTGCGCACGTCGTTGTGTGCAGGCCCCGACGCTGCGGTCGGGGTGGGACGCGTCGTCACGTCTGGCCTGTTCAATGCAAGAGGTGTGCCATATGATCGGCGCCCCATTCGCGGGCCTTTGCCACACCCCTCGGGCCGCCCCGTCCGCCGCTGCAATGGGCAGGGCGTCCGCAGACCACAAGTGCTTGATTCATATGACTTCTGTGCTGCTGTTCCGTCCCGGCTCCCGGGCCCTTCTGCCGCTGCAAGACGACCTGGCGGCAGCGGGATGCCAGGTTCTGGCCACCGTCGAGGACTGCAGCAAACTGGTGCAGGCCGCCGTGCAGCACGCACCAGATCTGGTGGTCGGCGAGGTCGCGCGCCCTGATGACGCCCTGTTCAAAGCCACGCAGACGCTGGCGGAGGTGCTGCCCCGGCCGGTGCTGCTGTTCACGTCCGATTCCGACGCCGCCCACATCGAGCGCGCCACGGGCACCGGTGTGCACGCGTGGGTGGTGAACGGCTATGGTGCGGCGCGCCTGCGGCCGCTGGTGCAGCTGGCGCAGGCGCGTTTCGAGCGCGAACAGGCCTTGCTGGAGCAGCTGCGCGACGTGTTGCAGCGCTTCGAGGAACGCAAGCTGGTCGAACGGGCCAAGGGCATTCTCATGCGCGCCCGCGCGCTGACCGACGACGACGCCTTCCAGATCCTGCGCACCGCCTCCATGCACACCAACCAGCGCCTGGGCCAGGTGTCGGAACAGATCATCCAGTCGGCCCATTTCGCCGAAGCCGTCAACCGCGCGGGCCAGCTGCGCATGTTCTCGCAGCGCCTGGTAAAGCTGCACCTGCTGCGGCTGGCCGACGTGCAGTCGCGCCAGCAGCAGGCCCTGCTGGACGAGTCGATCCATCGGGTGGACGCCAACCTGGCCTGGCTGGGCAAGGGCCTGTCGCAACCCAGCTTCGGCGACCTGCTGGGCCTGCTGGACGCCACCTGGCAGGCGCTCAAGGCCGCACTGAAAGGCAGGCCTGCTTCGGCGCAGGTGCCCCGGGTGGACGAACTGGCCGACCGCCTGCTTCAGGACGCCGAGCGTCTCACCGCCAGCATGCAGCACGCTGGCGCCGTGGCCTCGCTGCAGGTGCTCAACGTGGCCGGCCGCCAGCGCATGCTTTCCCAGCGCTTTGCCAAGATGGCGCTGATGGACCTGCTTGGTCTGGAAGAAGGGGCCGCCGGCCGCAGCGCAGCGATGACCGACGTGCAGCAGGATTTCGAGCGCGCGCTGGCCTACCTGAACGGCCTGCCGCTGTCCACGCCCGACATCCGCTCCGCGCTGGACGAGGCGGCGCTGGGCTGGCAGCAGATGCTCGCCGCCACGCCGCAGAACCGCCGCCCCGCCGGCCGAGACCGGCTGGCGCGCATGGAGACGGTGGCCCATGCCAGCGAGGGCCTGCTGGCGCAGTTTGAAAGTCTTTCGACCCACTACGAGCGCAGCATGCAGATGCTGATGGGATGACCGGATTTGTGCGATGCACCAATTTCGGGCGCTGTTCTTGCTAGAGGTGGTGCATGGCTTTTGACATCGACATCGGCTACGCCAGCCAGGCGGGGCGCAAGGACATCAACGAAGACTTCTGCGCCGCCATGCTGCCGCCGCCGGGGCAGACGGACATGGGCTCCATCGTCGCCATCGCCGATGGTGTGAGCGCGGGTGGTCTGGGGCGGGAGGCGGCGCAGACCACGGTGACCAGCCTGGTGCGCGACTACTACGGCACTCCCGAGACCTGGGACACCACGGTGGCCATGGACCGCGTCATCGGCGCGCAGAACACCTGGCTGGCGGGCGTCAACCGGCGTCGCCATCCGGCCATGGGCCTGACCACGCTCACGGCCATGGTGCTGCGCGGCCACAGCTACACCCTGGCCCACGTGGGCGACACGCGCGCCTGCCTGCTGCGCAACGGCGTGCTCACCCAGCTCACGCACGACCACGTCGCCGATCACCCGGACCTGAGCCACCAGCTGCTGCGCTGCATCGGCGTGGAAGACCGGGTGGTGGTGGACTACAGCCAGGGCGACCTGCTGGTGGGCGATCTGTTTTTGCTGATGACCGACGGCGTGCACAACGTGTTGAACGAGGCGCGCCTGAAGGCACTCATCGACGAACAGACGGACACTGCGGATGCTCAGGCCCTGTGCGAGGCCTTGGTGGTCGCGGCCCTGCAGCGCGGCAGCAACGACAACGTCACCGCACTGGCCGCGCGCGTGCGCGGGCTCGACAGCGCCACCCTGCAGGACCAGAACCGCCTGGCCGCGCAACTGCCCATTCCGCCCAAGCTCAAGCTCGGTGAACAGATCGACGGCCTGGTCATCACCGCCGTGGTGGCTGACAACGGCATCAACCTCGTCTATCAGGCGCGCGACCCGGCCACGCAAAAGCTCTACGCCCTCAAGACCCTGCACCCCCAGCGCGCGCACGATGCCGAGGAGCGCGCCATGCTCGCGCACGAGGCCTGGCTGGCGCGCCGCATGGCCACCAGCCGCGCGGCCGAGCACCTCGTGGCCGTGCTCGACGCGCCGCCCACGCGGCCGGCGGAGCAGGGCACCAGCGCCTTCTACCTGCTGTACGACTGGTACGGCGGCGAGTCGTTGCAGCACATGCTGGACCGCCAGCACCGCCCCGGCGTGGCGCAGACCATCGCCATGGCCACCCAGGCCGCCCGGGCCCTGGGCCACCTGCACCGCCAGGGTGTGATCCACCGCGACGTGAAACCCGCCAACCTGCACCAAGGCGAAGACGGCGTGTTGCGCCTGCTCGACCTGGGCGTGGCGCTCAGCGGGCGCGAGCCCGAATCCGCGCGCGCGCTGCATGCCGGCACGCCCAGCTTCATCAATCCCGAACAATGGGGCTTCCGCCTGCGCGGCGGCGGCGTGGACACCGACGCACCGCCCGAACCGGCCGACGCGCGCAGCGACCTGTTCGCGCTCGGCGTCACGCTCTACCAGCTGCTGACGGGCAAGCTGCCCTATGGCGAGGTGCTGCCCTACCAGGCCGGCCGCTACTACCGCGACCCGGTCACGCCCAGCCGCCACCACCCCGAGGTGCCGATCTGGCTCGACCACATCGTGCTCAAGGCCGTGAGTCGCGATCAGAAACAGCGCTTCGAAACTGCCGAAGAACTGCTGCTGGCGCTGGAACGCGGCGCCTCGCGCCCGCTCACCGAACCGCCCGCCACCCCGCTGATCCAGCGCGACCCGACCATGCTCTGGAAGCTGCTGCTGGGGTTCAGCGTGCTGCTGAACCTGATGTTGGTGTACTGGTTGGTGTTCCTGCCGCGCTGAAGGTCAGCGGTCGGGCTGAGTTCAACCCCTGGTTCATTGAGAACTGGGTGACCACGCTCAGCGAGCGCGGTCCAGCCTGTCGTTCCAGGCGCCAGGGTCAAAACCCACGGTGATCGACCCGTTCGTCCAGTCGACCACCGGGCGTTTGATCAGGCTGGGGTGCTGCAGCAACACGGCGTGCGCGCTCGGGTTGTCCACCACGGCAGAGCGGGTGACCTCGTCCAGCCCGCGCCAGGTGGTGCCTTTGCGGTTGACCAGCGTTTCCCAACCTGCGGCGGCCAGCCACCGGTCCAGTTCGACTTCGGGTACGCCTTGCTTCTTGAAGTCGTGGAAGCTGTGTGCCACGCCGTGCTCGCTCAGCCAGGTGCGGGCCTTTTTGACGGTGTCGCAGTTGGGGATGCCGTAGAGTGTGGTCATCCCCGGATTCTGTCACGCAGGCCTCTGACCAGGCCGTCGTACCCATGACCCTCCGCAGCTTCTATCCCCCCATCGAACCCTTCCAGACCGGCCTGCTCGACACCGGCGACGGCCATCAGATCTACTGGGAGCTCTGCGGCAACCCGCGGGGCAAGCCGGCGGTGTTCCTGCACGGCGGACCGGGTTCGGGCTGTTCGCCCGACCACCGCCGCCTGTTCGACCCGCAGAGGTACTGCGTGTTGCTGTTCGACCAGCGCGGCTGCGGCCGGTCGAAGCCGGCGGCCTCGCTGGAGAACAACACCACATGGCACCTGGTGGCCGACATGGAGCGGCTGCGCACGCTGCTGGGCTTCGAGCGCTGGCTGGTGTTCGGCGGTTCCTGGGGCAGCACGCTGGCGCTGGCCTACGCACAGACGCACACGGACCGCGTGTCCGAGCTGGTCGTGCGCGGCATCTTCACCCTGCGCCGCGACGAGGTGAGCTGGTACTACCAGGAGGGCGCTTCGTGGCTCTTTCCCGACTTGTGGGAGGGCTTCCTCGCGCCGATCCCCGAGGCCGAGCGCGGCGACCTGCTCACTGCCTACCGGAAGCGGCTGACCGGCACCGACCCGGTGGCGCAGCTGGAGTGCGCCCGTGCCTGGAGTCTGTGGGAGGGCCAGACCATCCGCCTGCTGCCCGACGCGGCCAACACCGCCAAACACTCCAACGACGCCTTCTCGCTGGCCTTCGCACGCATCGAGAACCACTACTTCGTGCACGATGGCTGGTTCGAGGAGGGGCAGCTGATTCGCGACGCGCACAGGCTGGCCGGCGTTCCGGGTGTGATCGTGCAAGGGCGTTACGACGCCTGCACCCCGGCCCGCACCGCCTGGGATCTGCATCGTGCCTGGCCGCAGGCCGACTTCCATATCGTGCCCGATGCCGGCCACGCGTTCAACGAACCCGGCATCCTGGACCTGCTGATTGAGGCCACCGACCGTTTCGCGGACTGAGCACGGGGCTTTGTGATGGCCGGGATAATCCCGGCCATGAACACCTTAGACGAGTGGCTGGCCCATTGCGAGCGCCAGCATCCCCAGGGCATCAGCGGTATCGAGCTCGGCCTGGAGCGGGTGCAGCGGGTGGCGCAGCGCATGCGCCTGTCCATGCCCTGCCCGGTGATCACCGTGGCCGGCACCAATGGCAAAGGCTCGACCTGCGCCATGCTGGAGGCCATCTACAGCGAGGCGGGTTACCGCACGGGCGTCTACACCTCACCCCACCTGGTGCGCTTCGAGGAGCGCTGCCGCGTAGGGCGTGAACCCGTCGCCGCCGATGCCTTGCTACCTGCGTTTGCCGAAGTGGAGCGTGCGCGACTGGGCGATGGCGGTTCCGGCGACGAGGGCCTCGTGGTGCTGACCTATTTCGAGTTCACCACGCTGGCCATCCTGCGCACGCTATCGGACAGCGGCATCGACGTGGCCATTCTGGAGGTGGGCCTGGGCGGCCGGCTGGATGCGGTGAACATCATCGACCCCGACTGCGCCGTCATCACCTGCATCGCGCTGGACCACATGGCCTTGCTGGGCAACGACCGCGAAGCGATCGGCTACGAGAAGGCCGGCATCATGCGCACGGGACGGCCGGTTGTGCTCAGCGATCCGGTGCCGCCGCAGAGTGTGCTGGACCGGGCGCTCGAAGTCGGCGCCCAGCTCTGGCGCATCGGCAAGGACTTCCATTTCGCGGGCGACAAGCAGCAGTGGGGCTGGGCCATGCACCCGTCCCAGGGCGGACGCAAGTTCAGCGGTCTGGCCTATCCGGCCCTGCGCGGCGCCAACCAGCTGGTGAACGCCTCGGGTGTCCTGGCCGCCGTCGAGGCGCTGCGACCCAGCCTGCCGGTGACGGCGCAGGCCGTCCGCAACGGTCTGGCCATGGTTGAGCTGCCCGGCCGCTTCCAGATCGTGCCCGGAGAGCCTGCGCTCGTGCTCGATGTCGCCCACAACCCCCATTCCGTGGCCGCGCTGGCCGAGAACCTCGACGCCATGGGCTACTACCCGGTCACGCACGCGGTGTTCGGCGCCATGGCCGACAAGGACCTGCCTGCCATGCTGGAGCGCATTGCGCCGCTGATCGACCGCTGGCACCTCACCGATCTGCCACTGCCGCGCGCCAGCCGGGCGACCGATCTGGCCGCGGCGCTTGATAGTGGCGCCAGCAAGGCGCCGGGCGGGCGTTCGCGGGTGGCCGGATGCCATCCGTCGCCGATGGAGGCGCTGCGCGCCGCGGTGCTGGAGGCAGACCCGGCTGATAGAATCGTGGTCTTTGGTTCCTTCCACACGGTGGGGGGTGTTCTGAAGGATGGCGTGCCGCGTCTGGCGGCCAGGCACCTCGCGAACTGATCCTCTCCGCGATCTCCGCCGGACCCATTTCCGCATGCTCACATCCCGTTCCGGTTCTGCGGGCCACACCGCCTCACCGCCGCCGCAAAGCATCGAGGCCGTGCGTCGTCGGGCCAGGCACCGCCTGATCGGGGCGGCCGTGCTGGTGCTGGTCGGGGTGCTCGGTTTCCCGTTGCTGTTCGATACGCAGCCGCGCCCGATCACTGTGGATGTGCCGATTGAGATTCCTGCTCGCAACACGCCCTCAACACCCGGGCCGAAGACAGAGGCGCCTGCCGCTGCCAGGCCGGCGCCAGTGGCAACGGCCGACAGCCTTGCCGCGCGTGAGGAGGTGGTCGAGCCCAAGGCTGTCGCCAAGCCGGCCGACAAGCCAGTTGAAAAGCCTGCTGAGAAGCCCCAGCTTGAGAAGCCTGCGGCCGACAAGGCAGTGGCGGAGAAAGCCACAGAAAAACCATCAGAAAAGCCCTCCGACAAGGCCGCCACCGGTAACGAGCGCATCGTGGTGCAGGTGGGCGCCTTTTCTGAAGTCGAACGTGCCCGCGAAGCACGACTGAAGCTGGAGCGTGCCGGTCTCAAGACCTACACCCATGTGGCGGAGACGCCGCAAGGGCGTCGCATTCGCGTGCGGCTGGGGCCCTTCGCCACACGCGCGGAGGCTGAAAAGGCCGCGGAGCGCGCCAAGGCGCTGGGCCTGTCGACGGCCCTGCTCTGGTTGTGATGGCGTCGGCCCGAGGCCTGGGGGCGGCGACATGAATGCAGTGGATGGTTTGCTGCTGTTCGTTCTGCTGCTGTCGGCCGTGGTGGGCATGTGGCGGGGCCTGGTGTACGAAGTGCTTTCTTTGATGGTCTGGGTGGCGGCGTTCGTGCTGGCCCAGGCCTACGCAGGAGAGGTGGCGCGTCTGCTGCCGCTGGACGGGCTCTCAGCGGCCCTGCGCATGGCGGTGGCATTCGTCCTGGTGTTCGTGGCCTGTGCGTTTGCTGGCGGGTTTGTGGCGTGGCTGGTGAAAAAAATGGTAGCGGCCGTGGGTTTGCGCCCCATTGACCGTGTGCTGGGTGGTGTGTTTGGCCTGCTGCGTGGTGCAGTGGTGCTGCTGGCGGTGGCGGTGGTGGTGGGCATGACCCCGCTCCAGTCGCAACAGGCCTGGCAGACCTCCACGGTGGCGCAGCTGCTGGGTGACAGCCTGCAGGCCCTGCGGCCGCTGCTGCCCGAGCCGGTCGCCCGCTACCTGGCCTGAGTCGACAGTCTTTGTTTCGTTGAGGATCTGATCATGTGTGGAATCGTGGGCGTGGTGAGCCAGGCGCCTGTCAATCAGCTGATTTACGACGCCCTGTTGCTGCTGCAGCACCGGGGACAGGATGCCGCCGGCATCGTCACCCAGCAGGGGCGCAAGTTCTTCATGCACAAGGCCAAGGGCATGGTGCGCGACGTGTTTCGCACCCGCAACATGCGCGCGCTGCCGGGCAATGTGGGCCTCGGCCAGGTGCGTTACCCCACCGCGGGCAATGCCTTCAGCGAAGAAGAGGCTCAGCCCTTCTACGTCAACGCGCCGTTCGGTCTGGTGATGGTGCACAACGGCAACCTGACCAATGCCCAGGGTCTCAAACAGGAGCTGTTCCAGACCGACCACCGCCACATTAATACCGAGAGCGATTCCGAGGTGCTGCTCAACGTGCTCGCGCACGAGCTGGAAAAGTCCACCCGCGGGGCCTCGCTCAAGCCGGCCGACGTGTTCGCCGCCGTGCGTGGCGTGCACCGTCGCATCAAGGGCTCGTACGCGGTGATCGCGCTGATCGCGGGCCACGGTCTGCTGGCGTTTCGCGATCCCTTCGGCATCCGTCCGCTGTGTATCGGCCGCAATGCCGACGGCTCGCGCATGGTCGCAAGCGAATCGGTCACGCTAGAAGGCAACGGCTTTGAACTGGAACGCGATGTCGCACCCGGCGAGGCCGTGTTCATTAACCTGGATGGCCAGGCCAGCTTCGAGCAGTGTGCGGACAGGGTCAGTCACAACCCCTGCATCTTCGAATATGTCTACTTGGCCCGACCGGACTCGGTGCTCGACGGCATTTCGGTCTACCAGGCGCGACTGAACATGGGCAAGACCCTGGCCAAGCGCCTGGTGTCCACCGTGCCGCCGAGTGAAATCGACGTGGTCATTCCGATCCCGGAGTCCTCGCGTCCCAGCGCCATGGAACTGGCGCAGATCCTGGGGCTGCCTTACCGCGAAGGGTTCGTGAAGAACCGCTACGTCGGCCGCACCTTCATCATGCCCGGTCAGGGCGTGCGCAAGAAGTCGGTGCGCCAGAAGCTCAACGTGATCGCCAGCGAGTTCAAGGGCCGCAACGTGCTGCTGGTGGACGACTCCATCGTGCGTGGTACGACTTCCAAGGAGATCGTGCAGATGGCGCGCGACGCCGGTGCGCGCAAGGTCTACATGGCCAGCGCTGCGCCGCCCGTGCGCTACCCCAATGTGTACGGCATCGACATGCCCACCGCACAGGAGCTGGTGGCGCACGACCGCACGGTCGAGCAGGTTCGCGAACTCATCGGCTGTGACGCACTGATCTACCAGGACGTGGACGCGATGAAGCAGGCCATCGCAGCGCTCAACCCGAAACTGGCTGGCTTCGATGCCTCTTGTTTCGATGGGGTGTATGTGACCGGTGACATCACGCCCGAGATCATCGCGCGCATGAACCAGGGCCGCGACCAGACCGAAGAGGGGCAGGAAGACAGCTCGCGCCTGGCCCTGCCCAACGCCCAGACCGCCTGATCCCTTATGTCTTCGAACGCGAAATCCGCAGACGCGCTGCACCGCGAAACCCTGGCGGTGCGGCTGGCGACCGAGCGCAGCCAGTACGGCGAGAACTCCGAGGCCCTTTACCTGACCAGCGGTTATGTGCAGCCGTCCGCCGAAGACTCCGCTCGCCGCTTCGCCGGTGAAGACGACGGTTACACCTACGGCCGGTCCGGCAACCCGACGGTCACAAGCTTCGAGATGCGCCTGGCCGCCATGGAGGGTGCCGAGGCCTGCATGGCCACCGCCTCGGGCATGGCAGCGGTCATGCTGATGTGCTTCAGCCTGCTCAAGGCGGGCGACCACGTCGTCATTTCGCAGTCCATGTTCGGTTCCACGCTCAAGCTGATCGGTTCCGAGTTCGCCCGCTTTGGCGTGGAGACTTCGGTGGTGCCGCAGACCGATCTGGCGGCATGGCGCGCGGCCATGCGGCCCACGACCCGCCTGCTGTTTGCCGAAACACCCACCAACCCGCTGGGCGAGGTGTGCGACATCCAGGCCCTGGCCGATCTGGCGCACAACGCTGGCGCGTTGCTGGCCGTGGACAACTGCTTCGCCACACCCGCGCTGCAGCGCCCCAGCGCGCTGGGGGCCGACATCGTCATGCATTCCGGCACCAAGTACCTGGACGGGCAGGGCCGTGTGATGGCCGGCGCCCTGTGCGCCAGGGAAGCCATGGTGCGCGAGAAATTCCTGCCGGTGCAGAAGAACTCGGGCATGGTGCTCTCGCCATTCAACGCATGGGTGGTGCTCAAGGGCCTGGAAACGCTGGACCTGCGCATGAAGGCGCAGAGTGCGCAGACGCTGGCACTGGCGCACTGGCTGGAGGCCCACCCCGCTGTGGGCCGCGTGTACTACCCCGGCCTGGCCAGCCATCCGCAGCACGAACTGTCCATGCGCCAGATGAACGGTATTGGTGGCGCGGTGCTGTCGTTCGATGTGAAGGCTGGCAGTTCTGAGCAGGCACGCGAGCGCGCCTTCCATGTGCTCGACTCGCTGCAGGTCCTGTCGTTGTGCACCAACCTGGGTGACACCAAGACCCTGTGCACCCATCCGGCCAGCACCTCGCACGGCAAGCTTTCCGAAGCGCAGCGGCAGGCCGCTGGCATCGGCCAGGGCCTGATCCGCGTGGCCGTGGGCCTTGAACACCTGGACGACATCCGCGCCGACCTCGACCGCGGGCTCTCCAGTCTCTGATTTTTCTTTTTTCCCATGACCGTCCGCACCCGCTTCGCACCATCGCCCACCGGCTTCATCCATCTGGGCAACATCCGTTCCGCGCTCTACCCGTGGGCCTTTGCCCGTGCCACCGGCGGCACCTTCATCTTGCGCATCGAAGACACCGACCTGGAGCGCTCCACCCAGGCTGCGGTGGACGTGATCATCGAGGGCATGAAGTGGCTGGGCCTGGACCACGACGAGGGCCCGTTCTACCAGATGCAGCGCATGGACCGCTACAAGACGGTGCTGGCCGAGATGCAGGCCCAGGGCCTGGTCTACCCCTGCTACATGAGCGTGACCGAACTCGACGCGCTGCGCGAACGCCAGATGGCCAACAAGGAGAAACCACGCTACGACGGCACCTGGCGACCGGAACCCGGCAAAACGTTGCCCGCGATCCCCGAAGGTGTGAAGCCGGTGCTGCGCTTCAAGAACCCGCAAGGCGGTTCGGTGGTGTGGGAAGACAAGTGCAAGGGCCGCGTCGAGTTCAGCAACGACGAGCTCGATGATCTGGTGATTGCGCGCCCCGACGGCACACCCACCTACAACTTTTGCGTGGTGGTGGACGACATCGACATGGCGATCACGCACGTGATCCGTGGTGATGACCACGTCAACAACACGCCGCGCCAGATCAACATCTTCCGGGCCCTGGGCAAGGAGCCGCCGGTCTACGCCCACTTGCCCACCGTGCTCAACGAGCAGGGCGAGAAGATGAGCAAGCGCAACGGCGCCAAGCCGGTGACGCAGTACCGCGACGAAGGCTATTTGCCCGATGCGATGGTGAACTACTTGGCCCGCTTGGGCTGGAGCCACGGCGACGACGAGATCTTCAGCCGCGCGCAGTTCCTGCAGTGGTTCAACCTCGACCACCTGGGCACGAGCGCCGGCCGCTTCGACGACGCCAAGCTGCGCTGGGTCAACGCCCAGCATCTCAAGGCGATGGACGACGTGGCGCTGTCGGCGTTGGTCGCTGAGCAGTTGTCCAAGCGTGGCATCGCAGGCGACGAACGCCTGCCCCGCATCTGCGGCCTGTTCAAGGACCGCTGCGACACCACCGTGGCGTTGGCCGACTGGGCGGCTGCCTTCTATGCCGACGTGGCACCCTCGGATGCCGAGCGCACGCAACACATCACCGACGTTGTTCGCCCCGCATTGCAGACCTTGGCCAACAAGCTGGTTGACTGCGCCTGGGACAAGGCCAGCCTTTCCGCTGCAATCAAGGAGACCATCACGGCGCACGGCCTGAAGATGCCGCAACTGGCCATGCCGGTGCGCGTGCTGGTGATGGGCACGGCCCAGACGCCGTCGCTTGATGCGGTGCTGGAACTGCAAAATCGTCAAACAGTTTTGTCGAGGTTGCAGAAAGCCTGAAAAATGGTCTATAATTTGAGTCTTGCTGATTCGCACTGAGTTGTTCGCAACAAAGCAAAATCAGCATCCCAGAAATGGATTTCGTGGGGGTATAGCTCAGCTGGGAGAGCGCTTGCATGGCATGCAAGAGGTCAGCGGTTCGATCCCGCTTACCTCCACCAAAATTGAAGAATTGGGCAACGTAGTTTTGCTACAATGCACAGTTCGGTTCTTAGGTTTTGACCCTATCGTCTAGAGGCCTAGGACATCACCCTTTCACGGTGAGTACCGGGGTTCGAATCCCCGTAGGGTCGCCAAGTTTGTGGCACTTGGCTCTGCTGCGAGAGCAGCAGGCGAAAGCTGCACCACTGCGGAGTGGTAGTTCAGTTGGTTAGAATACCGGCCTGTCACGCCGGGGGTCGCGGGTTCGAGCCCCGTCCACTCCGCCAGTTTTGATTAGCCGTTCAGATCTCTGGTCTGAACGGCTTTTTCATTTCTGCAACGCGCGTGCCGGCGTGTCTGCTCTTACGTTTGCGCATTGCTGAACTGTGGCCGCCGCTTCACCAGTCCCGTTGACAGGGCTGTGCCTGCCATGATGACGAGGCCGCAGCCGATCATCCACGGGGTGATGGCTTCGTCGAGAAAGACGCGCCCGTAAATCAGTGCGAACACGGGTACCAGGAACGTCACGGTGAGCGCCTTGCTAGGTCCTGCCTGGGCAATGATGCGAAAGAACAGGACGTACGCGAGCGAGGTGCACAGCAGGGCCACGGCGATCAGCGCGCCCCACGCGCCGGTGCTGACAGGCTGGTCCGGCCACAGCCACAGCGTTGGCAGCGCCAGCCCCAGGGCGGCTCCAATCTGGCTGCCCGAAGCCGTGGCCAGCGGATGGACGCCGGTGAGGTGGCGTTTGGTGAAGCTGGCCGCCAGCCCATAGCAGAACGTGGCAACGAGACAGGCCAGCATGGCCAGCAGGGCTTGTCCAGCGGAGGCGGCCCCCGGTGCCAGGCTGAAGCCGGATTTGCCGATCACCAGCAGGCAGACCCCCACGAAACCAACGGCCAGGCCCGTGGCGCGCCAGGCGTCGGGCCGGTCCTTGAGCCATGCCCAGGCCACCAGAGCCCCGGTCAACGGCACCGTGGCGTTCAGGATCGACGTCAGGCCGGTGCTGATGTGCATCACTGCATACGCGAACAGGGCGAACGGGATTCCTGAGTTGAGCAGGCCGACGAACAGGATGTGGCCCGCACGTCTCCTGAAATCGCTCCACACACCTGCGACCAGAAACACCGGCAGCAGGAACAGCGCCGCGAGGGCCACCCGCAGGCCCGCTGTGGGCAAGGCGCCAAATTCGGCCGCACCCAGTCGCATGAAGAGAAAAGACGAGCCCCAGAGGGCGGCGAGCAAGAGAAATTCGAGAACAAGTGTGGGCGACATGGCTTCAGTGTGCCGTCAAAGGCGGTGTGACACGCCACTCCGTTGATGAAGTTCGCTCCTGGCTTTGATGCACTTTGTCGATCAATGCTCCTTCGAGCCGCAGAAGTGCCTGCTTGCGGTCCAGCCCGCCGGCATAGCCAGTCAGTGAACCGTTGCCGCCGATCACACGGTGGCAGGGCACCACGATGGACAGGGGATTGCGACCCACGGCAGTGCCCACTGCGCGCATGGCTCGGGGCTTGCCCAGACCGGCGGCCAGGGCGCCGTAGCTTGTGGTGGCTCTGGCCGAAATCTTCATCAAAGCGTGCCAGACTGTCTGCTGGAAAGCGGTGCCTTGTTTGAAATCGAGGGGGAGATCGAAGCCCTGGCGCTGCCCCTGGAAGTACTCGTCCAGCTGCTGCACCGCTGCGTCGAACACCGGATGGGACGACACGGTGGGCCAAGCGGCCAGCCGGTCGGCGGTGGGGGCATGGCGTTGCCGTTCCACAAACCAGAGGCCCGCCAGCCCCTCGGGGCTGGCCACCAGCCGCACATCGCCCAGCGGGCTGCCCACGATGGTCTGGACGCGGCGGTCAAGAGTGGTGTTCATGGGGAATCTCCTCGGGAAGGTGGAAATGTGAGGGCGAGGCCCAAGTGCGGATCACGGCGTAGCTGCGCCAGGGTTGCCAGCGCCGGGCGATGCGTTCGGCCTCCCGTCGGGCCGCGGTGGCGGGCAGGTCCCGCAACCCCAGCGCTTGCAGGAGCACGACGTCGCCGCTGGGCCAGGCATCGGGCCAGCGCAGCGCCCGCATCGCGATGTACTGGGCAGTCCAGGGGCCGATACCGGGCAGTGCTTCCAGGCTCTTCAGGGTCGATGCCGGGTCGGCGCGACCGTCGAGCACCAGACAGCCATCCGCCACTGCGCGCCCCAGCGCGCGGATCGCCTGCTGGCGCTGGCGCACGATCCCGATCTCGCCCAGCACCTTCCCATCGACGTCGGCGACTGCCCCGGGGGTCGGGAACAGCCGCTGCAGACCCGGTGGACCATCAGCCAGCGGGGCGCCCAGCCGCTCCACCAGACGGCCGCACAGGGTGCGGGCGGCGGCCACCGTCACCTGCTGACCCAGCACGGCGCGTACCGCCAGCTCGAAGCCGTCAAACGCACCGGGTACGCGCATTCCGTCGCAGCTTGGGAAATCGGGGTGGAGCACGGCGTCGATGGCCTGAGGGTCGGCGTCAAGGTCCAGGGCCACCCGCACCCGGTCGATGACTGCGGGCAGTGCCGGCAGCAGGCCCTCGCTCACCCGCAGAACGATGCGGTGCTCGTCCTCAAGGAATCGGATCTGCAGCCAGCCGCAGGCGACGGTGCCCCGTACCGCGATGCGCAGTGTTCGCGCCAGGTTCTGCTGCACCGGGTCGACGGCTTCGAGGCCCGGTAGGGCCCGGTCGGCGAAGAAGCGCAGAACCTCCTGGACCCGGTACGGCGGTCGCCAGGAGAGCCGCACCTCGGCCGGTGCCCGGGTGGCTTTGGGTAAACCGAGGGACCGGCTGCGCCGCAGCTGGGTCGGATTGAGGCCGTAGCGGCCCACGAAGGCGTCGTTGAAGCGGCGCAAGCTGCTGAATCCAGCGGCCAGTGCCACCTGCGATACCGGCAGGTCGGTGTCGGCCAGCATCTGTTTGGCGGCCAAGAGGCGTCGTGTCTGCAGGTACTGCAGGGGCGAGACGCCCAGCCGGTTCTCAAACAGGCGGCGGATGTGGCGTGCACTCACGCCCAGGCGTGCCGCCAGTTGCTCCAGCGGCGGTTCATCCGCCCCCGTGTGCCAGGTCTCCGGCGCGTCCAACAAGGCCGTGGCCTGGCGGATCAGGATGTCCCCGGCGTCCTCCGTCGACCAGTGGCGGTCACGCGGCGCGAGCTCCGGCCGGCAGCGCAGGCAGGGCCGAAAGCCCGCCTGTTCGGCTTGGGCGGCGTGTTCAAAGAACAGGCAATTGTCGCGTTTGGGCGTGCGCACCCGGCAGATCGGGCGGCAATAGATGCCGGTGGAGGTGACGCCGGTGAAGAAACGGCCGTCAAAGCGGGCGTCGCGCGCGCTCAGCGCTCGGTAGAGGGCGTCGTCGTCGGGCAGGTTGGAGTGCTCCATGGCGGCCATCGTAGGGGTTTTGTCGAGCCGAGACTGGCCATTTCCGGACATGTCCTGGGCCGGCAGGCCTGGCCCGGCCACCTACAATCGCCGGTTTGTTCTCCCGAGCGACGACCATGCAAGTGACCGCCTCCATTTTCAAGGCCTACGACATCCGGGGCATCGTTCCAGGCGCCCTCAACGAAGCGGTGGCGGAAGCCCTGGGCCTGGCTTTCGGCACGGTGGCCCTGCAGCAGGGTGAGCGCTCGGTGGCCGTGGGCCGCGACGGGCGGCTCAGCGGCCCGGGTCTGTCGGCGGCGCTGATCCGGGGCCTGGTGGCCGCGGGCATCGACGTGATTGACATCGGCATGGCGACCACACCCATGCTGTATTTCGCCGCCAGTACCCTCTGCAGCAGCGGCATCCAGGTCACCGGTAGCCACAACCCAAAGGACTACAACGGTTTCAAGATGGTTATGGGCGGCCGGGCGATCTACGGCGAGGACATCCAGGCCCTGCGCCGGATGATGGAAACCGAAAGCCATGTGCGTCAGGACGGCGGCCGTGTGCGCCATGTCAATGTGCTCAAGCCCTACACCGACCGCATCGTCGGCGACGTGAAGCTCTCGCGCCCGATGAAAGTGGTGGTCGACTGCGGCAACGGCGTCGCCGGTGCCTCGGCCCCGGCGCTGTTCCGGGCCCTGGGCTGCGAGGTGATCGAGCTGTTCAGCGAGGTCGATGGCGAATTCCCGAACCACCACCCGGACCCGAGCAAGCCCGAAAACCTGCAGGACGTGATCCGCACGCTGCGCGAGACCGACGCCGAACTGGGCATGGCCTTTGATGGCGACGGCGATCGCCTGGGCATCGTGACCAAGGACGGCCAGACCATCTTCCCCGACCGCCAGATGATTCTGTTCTCGCAGGATGTGCTCTCGCGCGTGCCGGGCGGCCAGATCATCTTCGACGTCAAGTGCTCGCAGCGTTTGGCGCCGGCCATTGAGGCGGCCGGTGGTGTGGCCAACATCTACAAAACTGGCCATTCGCTGATCAAGGCGCGCATGAAGGAGCTGGACAGCCCGCTGGGCGGCGAGATGAGCGGCCACATCTTCTTCAAGGAGCGCTGGTTCGGCTTCGACGACGGCAGCTACGCCGGTGCACGCCTGCTGGAGATCCTCAGCCGCAGTCCCGATGCCAACGCTGTGCTCAACGCCTTGCCCACCTCGCACAGCACGCCGGAGCTCAACGTGGCCTGCGCCGAAGGCGAACCACACGCGGTGGTGGAACAGTTGCTGACCCTTGCGCGCTTCGAGGCGCCCGCCAAGGTCTCGACCATCGACGGTCTGCGCGTCGACTGGCCCGACGGTTTCGGCCTGATCCGCGCCTCCAACACCACGCCGGTGCTGGTGCTGCGATTCGAGGGACACACCCCTGAGGCCCTGCACCGCATTGAACACGCCATGCTGGATCTGCTGCGCCAGGTCAAGCCGGACGCGGTGGTGGGTGCGAGCGCGCACTGAGGGACTGCGGGTGCCGAGCAGCCACGACGTGTCCCTGGACCCTTCGCGCCTGAGCGGTGGTGCCCTGGGAGCGGTCACCATCATCGTGGTCACGCGCGAAAGCGCGCACTGCCTACCGGCCCTGAACACGCTGCTGTCGCGCTGCCCGAACGTCATCGTGTCGGACAACGGCAGTGCCGACGGTACGGCCGGATCGGCGCGCCGGCTCTGGCCGCATGCGATCGTGCTGGACCATGGCCGCAACCTGGGTTTTGGCGCTGCCAACAACCGTGCGCTGGCCCGGGTGCAGACCCCGTTCGCCTTCCTGCTCAACCCAGACTGCGAAATCGACGGTCCGGGTCTGGAAGCCCTGCTGGCAACAGCGGCGGCCATGCCCCAAGCCGCGGTGCTGGCGCCGCAGCTGGTCAGTGCCTCCGGCAAGCCCGAGATCAACTACCGTTTTCCGCAAACCTGGTGGGCACCTCGCGGTCCGGGGGCGTCGGGTCCCACCTGTGTGGGCTTCGTCTGTGGCGCGGCGATGCTGCTGCGCATGGCTTCGTTTCGCGAGGTCGGATTCTTCGACGAGCAGTTTTTCCTCTACTACGAGGACGACGATCTGTGTCTGCGCCTGTTCAACGCGAAGCTGAACATCGTCGTGGTGCCTGCCGTGCAGGCCATCCACCACTCGCGCGGTTCGGTGCGCGGCGCGTCGCCATGGCGGCATGAGTACGCGCGGGGCTTTCACCACGCGCAGTCCAAGCTGCAGTTCGCTACCAAATACCGCTCGCGCGAGGAGGCCCAGCGACTGCGCCGCTGGCTGTTGCTGACCACCACCCTGGGGCTGCCCCTGCGGGCCATCGTGTTTTCGCCCAAGCTGCTGGCCCGCATGTTCGGCCGCTGGCGCGGGCTCATCGGCTGGAGGGCCCGTGGCTGAACATCGCAAGCCGACGCTGTGCATCGGCATCCTCACGCTCAACGAAGCCCACCGAATCGCACGCTGCATCCAGAGCGCGTCGTTCGCCGACCAGGTGGTGGTGATCGACAGCGGCAGCGAGGACCGCACGCGCGAGATTGCGCAGGAGATGGGCGCCCAGGTGCACCTGTATGCCGACTGGCGCGGGTTTGCCGAGCAGCGCAACCGGCTCATGGCCCATGTAAAGGCCGACTGGATCTTCTTCCTGGACGCCGATGAGGTGATCCCGCCCGGCCTGCAGGACGAGATCCGCGCGGCGGTGGTGTCCAGTGAGAACGCCGTCTGGAAGATCTACTGGGACCAAGTGGCGTTCGGCCGCACCCTGCACCGCATGGCCAAGACCGAGGGCGGCGTGTGGCGGTTGTTCCGCACCGACCAGCTGCTGCGTTACGAAGGCGTGGTGCACGAGCACGCCGTGTTGCGCGACCCGGCCACGCCCGTGAAGACCTTCCGCACCCGGCTGCTGCACCACTCGCGCGAGTCGGTCTACGGCGGACTGCTCAAGATGGCGCAGTACGCTCAGCTGGGCGCGGTGCGCCGCGTGCAGGCCGGACGCCGCGGTGGCGTGCTGCGCGGGCTGGCCTCGGCCACCAGCAACTTCATCCGTCTGTACATCTTCCGGCGCGGCTTCCTGTGCGGCGCGGAAGGCTTCCTGTTCTGCCTGTTGGTGGCACTGGAGTGCTTCTTCCGCTACGCCATCATCCGCTACGACCGGCCGGTGCCCGGTGACACCATGGTCAAGCGCTGAGTCGCCGCCTACCTCCTGAACCCGGCACCCCATTCCCACGACAAGCCTGCAATGAGTTTCCGAACGTTGGCCCGCAGGGCCGCCATCTACAGCCTGGCGCTGCTGTTCGGCGCGTTTCCGATGTCGGTGGCGCTGGCCAACAGCCTGATGCTGATCGTCGTCGTCCTGTGGGCGCTGAGCCTTGATGGCACGGACCTGCGCGAGTTCCTGCGCAGCTCCTGGGCCAACCCGGTGGTGCGCCCGGCGCTGGCGCTGGCGCTGTTGATCGTCCTGGCCTCGTTCTGGTCGCCGGCCACCTGGGCAGAGATTGGGGGCTACTACAAGAAGTACGTGAAGTTCCTGCTGCTGCCGGTGTTCATCTTCCTGCTGGCGCGCCGCGAGGACCGGGCCCATTGCTGGACGGCGTTCGGTCTGGCGCTGCTGTTCACACTGGTGTCCACCTGGCTGAACGTGTGGTTCCAGCTGCCCTGGTCGCGCACCTACAACCAGGGCTTCGGTGCCGACCACACGGTGTTCAAGGACCACATCTCGCAGGGCATCATGATGTCGCTGTTCACCGTCCTGTGCGCGCACTGGGCGATCAAGGCCACCTCGAACTGGAGCAAGGTCCTGTGCTGGCTGGTGGCCGGGCTGGCGGCAGTGAGCATCCTGGTGCTGACGCAGGGGCGCACCGGCTACCTCAGCCTGCTGTTGGCGACGGTGGTGTTCTCGCTGTCGGTGCTCTGGCGCCGCCCGCAGATGCTGCTGGGTGTGGTGCTGGTCGGTGCCTTGGCCCTCATGTCGGCCTACACACTCTCGCCGCAGTTCCAGCACCGGACCAACCTGGCGTGGCAGGAGGCGCAGAACCACAGCGCGGGCACCGTGACCTCGATCGGCGCGCGGATTGAGGTCTGGCGCTTCATGGTTCGGCAGACCGACTTCGACAACGCCAAGCTGATGGGGGCCGGAACGGCGTCCTACCCGGTACTGGCGCGTTCGTATTTCAAGGACCCGAAGTTCTGCGACGCCATCTGTCCGCATCCGCACAATCAGTTCATCCTGTTCTATTTCGAGCAGGGGCTGCCGGGGTTCGTGCTGATCCTCTGGTTCATGGGCGCCATCGTGCGGCAGGGGCTGCGCTTCAACTCGACGCACCGCGCGCTGATGCTGGCGTTCGTGAGCATCATGCTGACCTCGAACATGACCCACAGCTCGCTGTGGCTGTCGACCGAAAGCCACTTCTTCATCCTGATGACCGCGCTGCTGATGGCATCGGCGGGCCAGCGTCGCACGCCGGTCGCTCAGGCCTCGCCGGCGTAGCCTTTGAGCAGGTCGTCCCAGCGCGCCTCGTCCCAGTAAAAAGGACTGCGCCGACCCTGTTCCTTGCGCAGCGACCGGCGCAGACGCTCCAGGTTCTCCTGCTTCCAGGCCCCGTCTGGGCGCACGTCGCATTTGTCGAAGTCCACGATCCAGGCGCGGCCCTGCGCATCCAGCAGCAGGTTGTGGCAGTTCAGGTCGGAATGGAACACCTGGCGGTCGTGCAGCTGGCGGATGGCGCGTCCGAGTGCGATCCAGTCCGCGGCGGGCAGCGGGCCTTCGGACAGTGCCTGGGCCACGTTGCGGGTCTGCGGAATCATCGCGACCACGATGTCGGCGGTGTGGCCGATGAGGCCCCGCACCTGTCGTGCGGCCACCGGTGCGGGCACCGGGAGGTCCCAGGCGCGCAGGCGGCGCAGCAGGGTGAACTCGTTCATGGACCGGCTGGACAGAGGCGCGCGCCCGAAGTAGCGGTCGGGGCTCAGCCGTGCCATCAGGCCACCGCGCCGGTAGTGGCGCAGCACGCCCTCGCCGTGGTCCAGCGCGACGCGGTGGGCCTGGCCGCGGCCACTGCCCGTCGCCAGCGCCGTGCTTTCGCTGGATGGCGGTGTGAACAGGTCCGGCGTGGCCTCGGCCACCTGGGCAGGGTCGAACCAGATGGTCTGGCCGTCTGGCGATGAGGTCTGGGCCGGCGCGAGGCGCTCGGGCCGCATCGGGCCCCAGACCTGGTGCAGTGCCTGCAGGCTGCGCTGGCTGCTGCCCTGCTGGCGCAGCACGAAGTCGCGCGCCTGCTGGCCTTTGCGCTGCAGCAGGGCCTTGTCGCGCATCCACTGCGCTGCGGTGTGCAGCATCAGGCGGGCCGAGTCGACGCGCTCACCCGCGCCGCAGGCCTCGACGTCCTGGTACAGCTCCTGGAAGTGGTGGGTGTGCGGGCCGAACAGCACCGGCCGGGCGCAGGCCATGGCCTCCAGCGCGTTGTGGCCGCCGATGGGCACCAGGCTGCCGCCGATGAAGCAAACGCTCGCGTGCAGGTACCAGGTGCCCAGCTCGCCCATGGTGTCGGCCAACAGCACCGCGGTGCCGGCCGCGGGTGTTTCGCCGCGGCTGCGCCGCACGAAGTTCAGGCCGCTGGCGGTGATCTGTTCGGCCACCTCGTCGAAGCGCTCCGGGTGACGCGGCACGAGGATCAGCAGCGCGCCGGGGTGCTGGCGCGCCAGCTCGGGCCAGGCCAGCAACAGGGCCGCCTCTTCGCCGTCGTGGGTGCTGCCGGCCACCACGATGGGCCGCCCCGCCAGCCAAGGCAGGCGGTCGGGACTCTCGGGCGTGTCGCGCTGGTCGAACTTGAGGTTGCCGGTGAGTACCAGCCGGTCGGCGGGCACGCCCAGGGCCGCGTAGTGCTCCACGCTGGGCGCGTCGGCCGCAGCGACCACGGCCATCTGCGACCACACGGGCGCCATCAGGGCGCGCCAGCGCTGGTAAAACTGTGCCGAGTCGGCGGACAGGCGGGCGTTGACCAGGGCCACAGGCGTGAGCCGCTGCCGGCACTGCCAGAGCATCTCGGGCCAGATCTCGCGCTCGATAAGCACCAGCAGGGAGGGCTGCAACCGGTCCAGGAAGCGGCGGGTGGCGCCGGGCGTGTCCATGGGCGCGAAGACGTGGCGGATCTGGTCGCCCCAGTGAGAGCGCAGCGTGCGTGCGCCCGTGGGCGACTGGGTGCTGACCGTGATGGCATGGTCGGGCCAGGATTCGCGCAGCGCTGCGATCAGTGGGCGCGCCGCCTGCACCTCGCCCACGGACGCGGCATGGATCCAGAGGCCGCCCATGGACGCGGGCTCGATGCGGATGAAGCCCAGCCGCTCGCGCAGCCGCTCACGGTAGCCGGCGTCCTTGCGGCCGCGCAGCCACAGCCAGCCCAGCAGGGGCAGCGTCAGACTTCGCAGCAGCAGCCGGTAGCCGTGCTGGGCCAGGCTGGCCTTGTTCAGCGCCAATGGTCGGCGACCCACTGGGTCGGCAGGACGCGGCGGTACCACTTGCCGCTGACACCGGCGATGGCGTCGGGTGGGTTGGGCTTGCCGTGGAAGGCGATGAGGCGGGCGCCCTTGGGGATGGTGGGCGGCTTGAACCAGCCCATGATGCCCGGCTGCAGGCAGTGGCGCTTGAAGCTGCGGCACCACTCTTCGGGCCAGTAGCTGAGCTTGCCCTGGCGCGCAAGGTAGAGCGTGATGAACTCCTGCTCGTTGCGCACCGGCGCGACCGAGGCGGGGTAGTCGTTCTTCAGATGCTCAAGCGCATCGGCGTGCGCGCCAATGGTGTAGAGGTAGCACGAGGTGTTGCCCGTGCCGTCTTTCTTGTCCCATTCCTTGATCACGATGAACTCGCCCTTCTGCTCGAAGAACGGGTCCAGGCTGTCCAGGATGACGATGTCCAGGTCCAGGAACAGGGTGCGGCCCTGCAGGTCGTACAGCGGGTTCGCGAACGAGGTCAGCTTGAGCCAGCCGTGACCGAAGGTCCAGGGTTTGCGCTGGTCGAACTCGTCGAAGCCGACCATGGGGATGGGCTTGACCTCGACGGCGGGGTCGATGCCGGCGCCGTCATCGGTCAGACAAACAAAACGGAACGGCCGGTGCAGGTGGCGGCGGACCATGCTGTGCAGCTTGTTGACGTACTCGGGGCCATACTTTTTGCCCCATTTGATGCACAGCACATTGACCGCTTGCATGAATCACCTTTGGCTCTCACCCCGCAGGCGGACGACATGTCCGCCGCAGGAGGTGCAGCAGTTTATCGCAGCACCGCTGCCGGGAAGATCAGCGGGCGAGCAGGGTGTTGACCGGCTGCAGGTCGTCCGCCTTGAGCACGCCGCCGGCCTGCTTCAGGCGCAGTTGGCCCACCAGCACGTTGTAGCGCGCCACGGCCAGATCGCGCTTGGTCTGGAACAGCTGGCTCTGGGCGTTGAGCACGTCGATGTTGATGCGCACGCCCACCTGGTAGCCCAGCTTGTTCGCGTCGAGCGCGCTCTGGCTGGACGCCTCGGCCGCTTCCAGGGCCTTGACCTGACTGGTGCCCGAGACCACGCCGAAGTAGGCGCTGCGGATGGCCTGCGAGATGTTGCGCAGCGCGGTCTCGCGGTCGGCGCGCGACTTCTCGACCAGCGCAAGCGCTTCGCGGACCCGGTTCTCGATCGCGTTGCCTGCGTACAGCGGCAGGTTGAACTGCAGGCCGACGCTGGCATTGTTGGTGCGCACGTTGCCGGCAGTCGGGAAGTTCGAGTTGGGGCCGCGCGCCACCTGGTACTGGCCGACCAGGTCCAGCGTGGGCTTGTGGCCAGCCTGGGCCTTTTGCACCTCGACCTCAGCGATCTCGAAGGCCTTGTCGGCCTGGCGCACCGCAGGGTGCTGCGTCAGCGCCTGTTCCACCCAGGCCTCGGCGCTGGCGGGTTGCACCGCCGGCAGGTTCACGGGCGTGGCCAGGGGCTTCGGGCTGGCGCCGCTGCGGCCGACCAACTGGTCGAGGGCGAGCTTCTTGACCAGCAGATCGTTGCTGGCGGCGATCTCCTGGGCCAGCACCAGGTCGTAGCGGGCCTGGGCCTCGCGCGAGTCGGTGACGGTGGAGGTGCCGACCTCGAAGTTGCGCTTGGCGGCGGCGAGCTGCTCGGCCACGGCGGTCTTCTGGGCCTGCACGAAGGTCAGGGTGTCCTGCGCGGCCAGCACGTCGAAGTAGGCCTGTGCGGTGCGCACCATCAGGTCCTGCTCGGCGGCCTCCAGCTGGGCGCGGGCGATCTCCACCGAGAGCTGGCCCTGCTCGTCGTTGTAGCGGTTGACCGGGCGGTACAGCGGCTGGCTGGCCGAGAGGGTGAGGTTCTGAGAGTTGCTTGTGCGGCTGGTGTCGGTGACGTCGTTGCGGCTGTTGGTCCAGTTGGCTCCGGCGCCCAGCCCCGCCTGCGGACGCAAGCCGGCCTTGGCCTGGTCGGCCTTGGCCAGGTTGGCGTCGTACTGGGCACGTGCCGCCTGCAGCGTGGTGTCGTAGCCCCGTGCGGCCTCGTACAGCTCCACCAGGCTCTGGGCCTGGGCACCCGCCGCACCCAGCGCGAGAGCGACCGCGAGGGACAGGCGGGTCAGGGCTGAAAGGCGAGGAGCGAAAGACGGGGCGGTCATGGGGTTTCCTTGGGAACGGGGCGCGCGCGAGGTCAGTAGGTCGGAACCCCGGGATCGCGTTGCTGGGACCAGGCGTCGATGCCGCCGTGGACGTTGACGACGGCGGTGAAGCCGTTCTGGATCAGGAAATGCGCCACCTGGGCGCTGCGTGCGCCGTGGTGGCACAGGCAGGCGATGGGTCGGTCGCGTTCGAGTTCGAGGTAGCGGGCCGGGACGCTGCGCATCGGCATGGCCACCAGCTCGAAGCCGTCTGGCCGGACCGAGGCGGTCTGCAGTTCCCAGGGTTCGCGCACGTCCAGCACCACCGGCAGCACACCGGGCTTCTGTGCGCTGGCGTGCTGCAGCCAGTCGTCGAGTTGGGCGGGGTGGATGGCTTGCATGGCGTCGCGGTTCAGAAGGAGAAGCGCGAGGGCTCGGCAAAGTTCCGCAGGCGCGGCGCGATCGTGTCCCAGGGCTGCTGGGTGCTGAAGCCGGCATCGTCCACGCGGGTGACGACGGTGGCGCGCATCACCGGCTCGTGGCCGACGATGGTGACCAGGCGGCCGCCCTTGGCCAGCAGGGCCAGCAGCCCGGCCGGCACTTCGGCGACCGAGCCGGCCACCAGGATGGCGTCCCAGGGGCCTTCGGCGGCGCAGGCTGCGAAGCCGTTGGCGGCGGCGTCGGCGACCCGCACATCGGCGTTGGTGATGCCGGCCTGCTGCAGGTTCTTGCGCGCGGCGCTGGCAATGGCCTCATCGATTTCCAGCGAGACCACGCGCTGGGCCAGGCTGGCCAGCAGGGCGGTGGTGTAGCCGCTGCCGGTGCCGATCTCCAGCACCTTGTCGGTCGGTTTGATGGCCAGGTCCTGCACCATGCGGGCCTGCACACGCGGGGCGAGCATGACCTGATCGGCGCCCTGGCCCAGGGGCAGCTCCATGTCGACATAGGCCAGCGCCTTCTGCGCGGGCGGGACGAACTGGTCGCGCTTGACGCGGTCGAGCAGCTCCAGCACGGCCGGGTCCAGCACCTCCCAGGGGCGGACTTGCTGTTCGATCATGTTGAAGCGGGCGCGGTCGAGGCTCAGGGGCGTCGAAGAGGTCATTTTGATACTCCGGTGGGTATATTAGCCGATCTGTTCCGATTTTACCGAGCGGGGGTCATCGGGCTGCTGACGCTGCCGGCACAAAGCCCAGCCGGCGCCGCACCCAGTTCGCCAGATCGTCCATGTAGCAATAGACCACGGGCACCACCACAAGGGTCAGGATCGACGAGGTGATCACGCCACCGATCACGGCCTGGCCCATGGGGGCGCGCTGCTCCGAGCCCTCGGTGAGGGCGAAGGCCAACGGCACCATGCCAAAAACCATGGCGAGCGTGGTCATCAGGATCGGGCGCAGCCGCACTTTGGCGGCCAGCAGCAGGGCGTTCTCGCGGTCCAGCGGCGGCTGGCCTTCGAAGCCCTCCCTGGCCCGGATCGCGAAGTCGACCAGCAGGATGGCGTTCTTGGTCACCAGGCCCATCAGCAGCACGATGCCGATGACCGAGAACATGCTCATGGTCGAACCAAACATCAGCAGCGCCAGCACCACGCCGATCAGGGTCAGCGGCAGCGAGGTCATCAGCGCCAGCGGCTGCAGGAAGCTCTGGAACTGGCTGGCCAGGATCATGTAGATGAAGATGATCGCCAGCGCCAGCGCCGAGACGGCATAGGCGAACGACTCCTGCATGTTCTTGGTTGAGCCGCCGAACTCGTAGCGGTAACCGGGCGGGAAGCTCATCTGGTCGAGCACCTGGCGGATCTCGCCCGAGACCTCGCCGGCCGAGCGGCCGTAGACGTTGGCGCTGATCGCGACCTCGCGGTTGAGGTTGCGGCGGTTGATCTGGTTCGGGCCGGTGGACTCGACCACCTCGGCAATCTGGCCCAGGCGCACCACACGCGCCGAGCCGTCGGCGTTGTTGCCGACCACGAAGGGCAGTTGTTCCAGGTCGTCGGCGCGGGCACGCTGCTCCGGCGCCAGCCGCACGTTCACGTCATAGCTCTCGCCGTCGGCCGCACGCCAGTTGCCCACGGTCTGGCCGGCCACCAGGGTGCGCAGGCTGCTGGCCACCGCGGCGCTGTTGAGGCCCGCGTCGGACGCGATCTCGCGGCGCATCACGATGTCCACCGTGGGTTTGTTGGGCTTGACGCTGGCGTCCAGGTCGACCAGGCCGACGATGGGTCGTACGCGTTCCATCACCTGGGTGGTCAGGCGCTCCAGCTCGGCCAGGTCGTCGCCCTGCAGCGAGAACTCGATCTGCTTGTTGCCGCCCACCGGGTCGAGCAGGCCGGCGTGGGTGACGGTGATGCCGGGTACGGTGCGCAGCCGGTCGCGCAACTTCGCGGCCATGGCGTCGGCGTTGAGCGTGCGCGCCTGGCGGTCCACCAGGCGCACGTAGACGCTGGCGTACATGGTGCCCTGCGCGTTGCCGGTGTTGATGGTCGAGAGCGTGTACTTCACCTCAGGGAATTCGCGCAGGATGGCCTCGACCTGCTTCGTCTTCGCCTCGGTCGCCTGCAGCGAAGAGCCCACCGGCGTGTGGAACGAGAGCGAAGTCTCGGAGAAGTCGGCCTTGGGCACGAACTCGGTGCCCAGCAGCGGCAGCATGAAAACACTGCCGACGAAGACCGCCAGCGCCAGCGCCATGGTGGACAGCTTGTGCGTCAGCGACCAGCGCAGCGCGCCCTGGTAGGTGTCGGCCAGGCGGTCCTGCACCTGGTCGAACCAGCCGGTGATGCGGCCGATGGTCTTGTCGTAGAGCGAGGTGGGTGCGAGGTGTTTGCCGTGTTTCTCGATCTCGGGGTCGTGCCAGACCGAGGACAGCATGGGGTCGAGCGTGAAGCTCACGAACATCGAGATCAGCACGGCCGCGACCATGGTGATGCCGAACTCGTGGAAGAACTTGCCGATGATGCCGCCCATGAAGCCTATGGGCAGGAACACCGCGACGATGGACAGCGTGGTGGCCAGCACCGCCAGACCGATCTCCGAGGTGCCGTCCATGGCGGCATCGAACGGGCGCTTGCCCATTTGCACGTGGCGCACGATGTTCTCGCGCACCACGATGGCGTCGTCGATCAGCAGGCCCACCGACAGCGTCAGCGCCATCAGCGTGATCATGTTGATGGTGAAGCCGAACAGGTTCATGAAGAAGAAGGTGCCGATCACCGAGATCGGCAGCGTCAGGCCGGTGATCACCGTCGAGCGCCACGAGTTCAGGAACAGGAACACGATCAGCACCGTCAGCAGTGCGCCCTCGATCAGGGTGCGGCGCACGTTCTCGACCGAGACCCGGATCGGCCGCGAGCCGTCGGCAATCGGTTCGAGCTTCACGCCCGGCGGTAGATCGGCTTTCAGTGCTTCGACGGCGGCCTTCAGCCCGTCGGTGACCGCAATGGTGTTCTCGTCCTGTGCCTTTTGCACCTGCAGCAGCAGCGTGCGCTGGCCGTTGTAGAGCGCCAGGCTTTCGACCTCCTGCGTGCCGTCGCTCACCCGCGCGACCTGCGACAGGTGTACGGGGCTTCCGCCGCGCCGCGCCACGATGATTTGCTCGAAATCCTGCGGGTTCTTCAGGCGCGAGAGCACCTGCACCACGCGGTCGCGCTCGTTCGTCTTGAGCGTGCCCACTGGCAGGTCCTGGTTCTCGTTGCGCACCGCCGTTGTGACCTGGTCGGCGGTGACGCCCAGCGCTTCCATTGCGGCTGGATCGAGGTGGATGTTGACCGCGCGCCGGGTGCCGCCCACCAGGGTGACCGAGCCCACGCCGCGCACGTTTTCCAGCCGCTTCTTGAGCGTCTGCTCGGCCCAGGTGGTGAGTTCGACCGCGCTGGGGGACTTGCCGTTCGATGTGTCCGGCAACACGGCCACAGACCAGATGGCACGGCTGGCCGGATCGAACCGCAGCACGCGCGGTTCCTTCACGTCGGTGCGGAAGCTCGGCTTGAGGATGGCGATCTTCTCGCGCACGTCGTCGGCCGCCTTGCGGCCGTCGATGTGCAGCTGGAACTCGATGATGACGACCGACTGGCCTTCGTAGCTGCGGGAGGTCAGGGCGTTGACGCCGGCGATGGCGTTGACCGACTCTTCGACCTTCTTGGTGACCTCCGATTCAACGATCTCGGGCGAGGCGCCGGGGTACTCGGTGGTGACCACGACCACGGGGAAGTCGATGTTGGGGAACTGGTCGACCTTCAGGCGCTGGAAGGCGAACAGCCCCAGCACCAGCAGGGCCAGCATGACCATGGTCGCGAAGACCGGGTTGCGCAGCGAAACGCGGGTGAACCACATGGTGCGGCGCTCAGTTGGCGGCGGCCTTGGCCGGGACCGTGGCGGCGGGCGCCGCCAGCTTCACCTCGGTGCCTTCACGAATCAGCCCGGCCTGCACACGCAGCAGCTGCGTGCCCGCGGGCGCGGCGGCCACGCTGTCGACCACCAGCATGTTCTCCCCCTGGTGCTGGCCCTGGCGGCCCAGCGTGACCGGCACATGGGCGATCTTGCCGCTCTGGATCACCTGGATATAGGGCTGGGGCTTGTCGTTGCGCACCGAGGACAGCGGTACCGCCAGCGCCTGGAGCTGGCCGGTGACGATCACACCCTGAGCGAACAGACCCTGTCGCATGCCGGCCGTGGCGGGCAGGCGCAGGTAGACCAGCACGCTGCGGCTGCCGGCCTGCACGCTGGGGTTGATGCGCGCCACGGTGGCGTCGACCGGCTTGTCAAGACCTTCAACCTGGAGCCGTGCCTTCTGACCCACTGCCACACGGGCGGCGTCGGCCGGGGCCAGAGCGGCCTCCAGCTCGAAGCCGCTGAGGTCCACCACCTCCAGGATGCGGGCGTCCACACCGACGCGCTCGCCGTTCTGCACCAGCCGGGCCGAGACCTGGCCCGACAGCGGCGCGCGCAGCGTGGTGTCGCCCAGCGCCTTGCGCGCGATGTCCAGCGCCGCGACGGCGGCCTGGTGGTTGGCCTCGGCGGCGGCCAGGTTGTTGGTCGAGGTTTCCAGCGCGGTGGCCGAGATGAAGCCCTGTTGCACCAGCGACTGGTTGTTGTCCTGTGCGCGCTTGGCGATCGCCACCTGCGCCAGCGCCGACTTCGCCTGCTGCTCGGCCTGGCGCACGCGGGCCTGAGCTTCGGTGCTGTCGATGCGGGCGACCACTTCGCCCGCCTGGACCGCATCGCCCTCGCGCTTGGTGATGCCCTGCACCTCGCCGGCCACGCGGGCCTTGATGGCCGCGGTCTGCAGCGCGCGCAGCGAACCCGAGACGCCGACCGACTGCGCCAGCTCCAGCCGCTCCACCGTGGCCACGTCCTGTGGCGGCAGCTCGTACACAGGTGCCTTCTGCGCGGCGACGGCGGCTGCGGTGGCGGCCTCGTTCTGCGCCTTGCGCTTGCCCAGCGCACGCGCCACGCCCAGGGCGATGGCGATCACGAGCAGGGCCAGCAGCAGCCATTTGATCCAGCCGGAACGGGAAGCGGGTGCGTTCATGGGTTTTTGGGAAGAGGTCTGGTGTTCAGGGGCGCACGCGCATGCCGTCCAGCAGCAGGCCGACCTGCGTGTCGAGGAAGGCCTGCGGGTCCAGCCGGTCGGCGGGCGGGCAGCAGGGCGCCATGGAGTGTTTCCACATCAGCAGGAAAATCATGGGTGCGATCAGGCTGTAGACCGCGCTGTCCAGGTCCATCGGCCGGAAGTCGCCGCGGTCGACGCCGCGCTGCAGGACGCGCTTGAGCAGGTCCTTGCCGGGGTCGATCACCTCGTGCTGGTAGAAGTTGGCGATCTCGGGAAAGGTGCCAGCTTCGCTCATCACCAGCTTGGTGATGCCCGAGGCGTCCGTCATGCCGATGCGTTCCCACCAGGCGTTCATGGTGTAGCGCAGCAGTTCGGCACTGCTGCCCTGGAAGGCGTCCAGCTCGTTGTTCCACTCGCCGAAGCGGCCGGCAATGGTTTCGCGCACCACCGCCTTGAACAGCTCTTCCTTGCTCGGGAAGTAGAGGAAGAGGGTCCCTTTGGAGACCCCCGCGCGCGCGGCGACTTCCTCGACGCGCGTGGCGGCGAAGCCTTTTTCAACGAACAGGGCGAGCGCGGCGTCCAGCAGTTCGCCCGGGCGGGCTTCCTTGCGGCGTTCGCGTTTGGTGGGGGAGAGTGCGGAATTCATCTTCTAATGACTGACTGGTCAGTAGTTTAGTTCCGCACCCCCGCAGCGTCAATCTGCGCCAGCAGCGTGCGCAGGTGGGCCGTCACATCGGCCGGCCAGTCCGCCGCCAGTGCGTTCACCCGCGCCAGATCGCCCGCGAAGAGCGCGCGGCTCACCTCTTCGTACTGCGGGAGGTCGCCGCACACGATGGACATGAAGCGGTAGGCCGCCTCGGTGGCGCGCCGTTGCGCGTCGGCTGGGCCACCTTCGCGCATGGCCGACTGCACCAGCTTGCGCAGCGCGACCGAGGCGCCGCCGGGCTGTCGGGCGAGCCAGTCCCAATGGCGCGGCAGCAGGGTCACCTCGCGGGCGGTCACGCCCAGCTTGGGCCGGCCGGGGCCGCGAGGTGCGTCGCTGCCCGGTGCTTCGTCTGATTCGTTGGCGGCCGGGGAGGCGGGCAGCTGCGCCAGCAGCTGGGCGGCGGGCGTGCGCCAGTTCAGTTCGATGCGTTCGCTGGTGACCGCGTCGAGCACCAGCGGCAGCACCTCGGGCTGTGCCGCCAGGCGCTGCTGCACGGCGGCGATCACGCCGGCCGGCTCGCCGCGGGCGAGCCGGCGGTGGTGTTCAAAAACGATCCAGTGTGGAGAAAGCGATGGCATGTGAGCGGCGTCCGAATATTACCCGGGTAAAAGTATAATTCATTTTTACCCGGGTAATAAGTGGGCCGCCGCCTTCAGGGGGTCGCCGCACGCAGGGCCAGTGCCCGCTCCACGATGCTGGCGGCGTCCACCGCGAAGAAGCGCCGCAGCGCTGCACGTGTGTCGCTGCGGCCAAAGCCGTCGGTGCCCAGGGTGGCGCAGGGCCGCCCGGCGGGCAGGTAGGCGCGCACGCTGTCGGGCACGGCGCGCACGTAGTCGGAGGCGGCCACGATGGGGCCGCGGGTCTGGCCCAGCAGGCGAGCGATGTAGGGCTCGGCCGCGCCCGCCGCGGCACCTTCGCGCGCCAGTTCGCTCCAGCTGGTGACGCTGACCACGTCGACGCCCAGGCCCTGCGCCGCCAGCTGCTGCGCGGCCTGCCGCACCTCGCCCAGGATGGCGCCCGAGCCCATCAGCGTGACGCCGGGTCCTTCGGCCGGTCCCAGGCGCTCGAACAGGTAGGCCCCGGCGATCACGCCGGCCGCCACGCCCTCGGGCAGGTCGGGCTGGGCGTAGTTCTCGTTCATCAGCGTGACGTAATAGAAGACGTCGCGCTGCTGCTCCAGCATCTCGCGCATACCGTGGTCGAGGATGACGGCGAGTTCGCCCGCGTAGGCCGGGTCGTAGGCCTTGCAGTTGGGGATGGTGGCGGCCACGAGGTGGCTGCTGCCGTCCTGGTGCTGCAGACCCTCGCCGCCCAGCGTGGTGCGGCCCGAGGTGGCGCCCAGCAGGAAGCCGCGGGCGCGCTGGTCGGCCGCGGCCCAGATGGCGTCGCCCACGCGCTGAAAACCGAACATCGAGTAGTAGATGTAGAAGGGCAGCATGGCCAGGCCGTGCACGCTGTAGCTGGTGGCCGCAGCCGTCCAGCTGGCAATCGCCCCGGCCTCGCTGATGCCTTCTTCCAGGATCTGCCCGTCCTTGGCCTCGCGGTAGCTCAGCACCGAGCCGATGTCTTCCGGCGCGTAGCGCTGGCCCACGCTGCTGTAGATGCCGACCTGCTTGAACAGGTTGGCCATGCCGAAGGTGCGCGCCTCGTCGGCCACGATGGGCGCGATGCGGGGACCGAGCGTCGCGTCCTTGAGCAGGTTGCCCAGCATGCGCACGAAGGCCATGGTGGTGCTCATCTCCTTGCCGCCGGCGGCCAGGGCGAACTGGCCGTAGCTGTCCAGGGGCAGCACCGGCACCGCCTCGCAGGTGGTGTAGCGGCGGGGCAGGTGGCCGCCCAGCGTGGCGCGCCGCGCGTGCAGGTACTGCATCTCGGGGCTGTCGGCCGCGGGTTTGTAGAAGGTGAGGCTTGTGGCCTGCTCATCCGTCAGCGGCAGGTTGAAGCGGTTGCGGAACTCGATGAGGTCGGCGTCGTCCAGCTTTTTCTGGCTGTGCGTCGTCATCTTGCCCTGCCCCGCTTGTCCCATGCCATAGCCCTTTTTGGTGTGGGCCAGGATCACCGTCGGCTGCCCCTTGTGGGCGGCAGCGGCGGCGTAGGCGGCGTGAATCTTGACGAGATCGTGTCCGCCGCGCTTGAGGCGGTCGATCTGCTCATCGGTCATGCCCTGGGCCAGGGCGGCCAGTTCGGGGTTCTGACCGAAGAAGTGTTCTCGGTTGAAGCGGCCGTTCTTGGCCGCAAAGGTTTGCATCTGGCCGTCCACCGTGCCCTGGAGCGCGCGCACCAGGGCACCGCTGCGGTCGCGGGCGAACAGGCCGTCCCAGTCGCTGCCCCAGACCAGCTTGATCACGTTCCAGCCCGCGCCGGCAAACAGGCGTTCGAGCTCGTCGATGATGCGGCCGTTGCCGCGCACCGGGCCGTCCAGCCGCTGCAGGTTGCAGTTGACCACCCAGACCAGGTTGTCCAGCCGCTCGCGCGCGGCCAGGGTGAGTGCGCTCATGCTCTCGGGCTCGTCCATCTCGCCGTCGCCGAACACGCCCCAGACCTTGCGGCCGGCGCAGTCGAGCAGGTTCCGGTCACTCAGGTAGTGCATGAAGCGCGCGTGGTAGATCGAGCTGATCGGCCCCAGGCCCATGGAGCCGGTGGGGAACTGCCAGAAGTCGGGCATCAGCCAGGGGTGGGGGTAGCTGGAGAGGCCGCGCGCACCGTGTTCGGGCGCCACGATTTCCTGCCGGTAGTGTGCGAGGTCGGCCTCGCTCAGGCGGCCTTCGAGGAACGCACGCGCATACACACCCGGCGCGCTGTGCGGCTGGAAGAACACCAGGTCGCCGCCATGGCTGTGACTGCGCGCGTGGAAGAAGTGGTTGAAGCCGGCTTCGAACAGGTCGGCCGCGCTGGCGTAGCTGGCGATGTGGCCACCCAGTTCGCCATAGGCCTTGTTGGCGCGCACCACCATGGCCAGGGCGTTCCAGCGCATCAGCGAGGCCAGCCGCTCCTCGATGGCCAGGTCGCCCGGGAACGGCGGCTGGTCTTCGACCGCGATGGTGTTGACATAGGGCGTGTTGCGCTCGGGCTGCCAGCCCACGCGCTGTTCGTGCGCCAGACGCGCCAGTTCGTCGAGCATGGCGCGGGCGCGCGCCGGTCCCTGGGTGTCAATGAGCGAGCGCAGGGCGTCGCGCCACTCCTGTGTCTCGGCCGGGTCGAGGTCGGGGGTGTCCAGGTGCATGGGGTCGGTGCGGCTGTTCAATGGCATTTCTCCGGGTGAGCGCAGAACTGTAGGCAGGGTGCACGCGCATTTGTTGCCGGACTTGCTGAACAATAGGCCTCTTGCCGGCACAAAACACCGCACATCGAATGAAAAGCAGCACAAACCACCTCGACGCCACCGATCGCCGGATTCTGGAAGAGCTCCAGCGCGACGCCAGCCTGTCCAACGTCGAACTCGCGCGCCGCGTGCACCTCTCGCCTTCGCCCTGCCTGGCCCGGGTGCGCGCCATGGAAGCCAGCGGGCTGATTCGCCAGTACGTGGCCCTGCTGGACGCGGGCCAGCTCGGCCTGCACCTGAACGTGTTCGTTTCCATCAGCCTCCGGCAGCAGAGCCGCAAGGCGCTGCAGGCCTTCGAGGAGCGCATCACCCTGCGCGAGGAGGTGATGGAGTGTTACCTGATGTCCGGCGACGCCGACTACCTGCTGCGAGTGGCGGTGCCCGACATGCCGGCGCTGGAGCGCTTCATCCTCGAACAGCTCTCGCCCATCGCCCAGGTCGAGAAGATTCGCTCGTCGTTTGCGCTCAAGCAGGTGCGCTACAAGACGGCGCTGCCGCTGGAGCCGACCTGAGGTTCTGGCTTCGCCTGGCCGCCCTCAACCCAACCGGATGCCCACCCGTGTGATGCGCCCGCCCTCCAGCGCGCGCACGCTCAGCTCGGCCGCGCCGAGCATGGCGCTGTCGCCCTCGACCGCGGGGCGGCGCAATTCCTCGCGCATCCAGGTCGCCACGTCGGTCTGCGCGTCGGGCGGCACCGGCAGGCCATAGAACGCGCACAGCGTGTCCATCGGCGTCGCGCCGTCTATCACGAAGTCGCCGAATACCAGGCGGTTCGCCCGCAGGTCGTCCGGTTCGGGCAGCGCCAGGCCCAGGCGCCGCGCGCTCCAGGCGATGGTCGAGCCCTGCAGCAGCAGCGAGGTCAGCACCACCACGAAGGCCACGTTGAAGAAGGTCTGCGCGCCGGGCACCCCCGCCATCAGCGGGAACATGGCCAGCACGATGGGCACCGCGCCGCGCAGACCCACCCAAGAGACGAACACGATCTCGCGCGGCGGAAAGCGCAGCGGCACCAGACACAGCGCCACCGCCAGCGGCCGCGCCACCAGCATCAGCACCAGCGACACACCCAACGCAGGCCACAGCGTGGGCAGCAGCATCGACGGCGTGACCAGCAGGCCCAGCAGCAGGAACATGCCGGCCTGCGACAGCCAGGCGTAGCCGTCCATGGCCGAGAGCGTGGACCGCACCTGCCGCCGCGCGCGGTTGCCCGCGATCACGCCCATGGCGTACACCGCCAGAAAACCCGAGCCGCCCAGCCAGGTGGTCGCGGCGAACACCGTCAGTCCGCCCGAGACCAGCAGCAGCGCGCGAATGCCGCCGCCGCCGTCCTCGCCGCGCCCCAGCCGCTTGAGCAGCTCGGCCATCGCAAAGCCGGCGCCCAGCCCCAGTGCCCCGCCCCAGCCGAACTGGAGGGCCAGCGAGCGCAGCACTTCCAGCGCCGACAGTCCTTCGCCGGACCCTGCGGTGGTCGCGGCCAGCGCCACGCCGATGAGCGCCAGCGTCAGGTACACCGCCATCGGGTCGTTCATGCCCGACTCGATCTCCAGCGTCGCGGCCACGCGCTCGTTCAGCCGCACACCCGAGGACTTGAGCAGCGAGAACACCGCGGCCGCGTCGGTCGAGCCCACGATGGCCCCCACCAGCAGCGCCATCGGCCAGGGCAGGTCCAGCAGCCAGCGCGCCGCTGCACCGGTGATGCCCGCGCTGAGCACGACGCCCAGCGTGGCCAGCACCAGCGAGGGCTTCAGGCCGGTGCGGAAGGTGTCGAAGTCGGTGCGCAGACCGCCATCGAGCAGGATCACCGCCAGCGCGATGTTGCCGACCCAGAAGCTCAGCCGGAAGTCGTTGAACACCAGCCCGCCCGGCCCGTCTTCGCCGGCCAGGATGCCCGCCAGCAGGAACACCAGCAGGAAGGAGAACCCGGCCCGCGTCGAGACCACGCCAGCGAGCACGCTGACGAACACCAGCGCGGCTGCAACCAGCAGCGGCAGGGCGAGGAAATCGAGTGAAAGGGCCATGCCCGCAAGCTAACAGAATGTGTGCCAGCTTGGGGTGGGGGGCTGCCAGTCGGGGTGTGAGGGCCACATGGCGTCGGGCCGCCGCCTCGTGCCATGCCGAGTGCACTACGCCGGCAGATCCTCGTGCAGGCAGAGGCAGTTGCCCTCGGTGTCCATGAACCAGGCGGCCTTCTCGGCGCCGAGCACGCAGACGTGGTTCACCGTTTTCAGGCCTGGAAAGTCATAGTCCTCGAACACCACGCCCGAGCGTTTCAACTGCTCGATGCTGGCGGCGATGTCGCTCACCTGGAAGCTGATCGCGGTGTGGTCGGCCTTGGTGCCGTCGGGTTTGAACCCGCCTGGCGCCAGTCCCAGGCAACCCTCGTAGAACGCCCGTGCGCGGTCGATGTCTTTCACGGGCAGCATGGTGGTGACAGAAGCAGTGGACAACATACCCAGTCCTTTCGCTCGATCCGGCCATCTTCAAGCCGCCTGGCGCCCGCCAGGCCACCGTACCGGCGCAACAGCAGAGGCCTGCCGGTGCGCCGGCGCCAGTGGCCCTCATCGGGAAGCGGGGCCTTGTCACCAGTACCATGCCGGCTCCCCACCACTGGAGCACCGGCATGCGACCAGCCACCAGGCCCACCACCATCCAGCTCACACCCTCGGACATCGAGCGGGCGCATGGCCTGCTTGACGTGTTCAGCGAGGCCTTCGAGGACCCTGACACTTACGAACGCGCGCGGCCCGGGCCGGACTACCTGCGCCGTCTGCTGGGGTCCGACACCTTCATCGCCCTGGCCGCAGTGCAGGGAGACCAGGTGGTGGGCGGACTGGCCGCCTATGAGCTGCACAAGATCGAACAGGCGCGCAGCGAGATCTACATCTACGACCTCGCCGTGCGCGCCAGCCACCGCCGGCTCGGTGTGGCCACCGCGCTCATCCGCCACCTGCAGGCACTGGCCCGGCAGCGCGGCGCCTGGGTGGTGTATGTGCAGGCCGACCACGGCGACGACCCGGCGGTGGCGCTGTACACCAAGCTGGGTGTGCGGGAAAACGTGATGCACTTCGACCTGCCGGTGGACCCTGCCTGAGCCGAACATGGATACCCTCGAACTCTTCATCGACCTGCACCAGAACAACCCCCGCCAGGGGCCGGCGGGGACGCGCAGACCGAACTCGTGCTGCGCCTGACCGTGACATCCGAACTCACCTGGACCACGGACACCCGCCCGGCCGAACTGCAGGCCTTCTGGGACGCCGCCTACCCCGAAATCGCCACCGCCGCAGACAAGATCCGCGTGCTGGAGCGGCACGGCTATTCGCCGCTGGGCTACTTCGTGCTGCCCGAGACCTGCTGGCGCGATGCCTACTACCGCCCGCTGCGGGAGGGGTTCGCCGACTTCCTGAACCGCCACGGCCACAGCGAGGCGGCGACGGCCGTGGTGGCGGAACACGAGCAGGAGATTGCGCAGTACGAAGCAAACTCGACGTACTTCAGCTATGGCGTGTACGTCGCCAGGCGGGGCGCATTCACGCAGACCTCCCGCCTGTCCCCATGACGCTGCCCTTCGAATACCAGAACCCCACGCTCCAGTTCGAGCGCTTCATGGTCGACGCCCGCGACTGCGCCGGGCTGCCCACCACCAACATGGCCTGGAACATGGTGGTGGGTGTGCTGCACGCGTTCCGCCAGAGATTGACCGTGCCGCAGGCCCTCGCTTTTGCGGCCGTGTTGCCACCGGTGACCCGGGCGCTCTTCATGGAAGATTGGCCCTTCGATCGGGCGCCAGTGCCTTTTGGCGGGCCGGACGAGTGGCTGGCAGACGTGCGTGCCGTGCGCACGGAGCACAACTTCTCACCCGCCGACTCGGTGGTGTCCGTGGCGACGGCTTTGCGTCGGCATGTGGATGTGGCGGCTTTTGAGAAAGTACTGGCGCAGCTGCCACCTGAGGCCCGCCGGTACTGGCAAGCGAGACCTGCCCAATGACACCCACCCGGCTTCAACTCCAGCGCTGGCAGGCGCTCAACAGCGAGCAGCGTGAGCAAGTGCTGGCCCTGCACATCTCGCCCGAGCAGATCGAGTTCGCCGGCACCACCGCGCAGGCCGTTTCGGTGTGCGAAGACGCCCCGACGGACGAGGTCGCCGGCCTGGCCATTCTTGAATCGGCGTCGCCCATTGGCTTTGTGCTTCTCAGCCGGGTAACCCGGTTGCCGGATTGGGCCCCAGCGGGCTCTGCTGCGCTCAGGGCCATGCGCATCGACAGCCGCGAGCAGCGCAAAGGCCACGGACGCGCTTCGCTTGCGGAGGTGGCCGCGTGGGTGTCGGAACACTGGGCGTCCTGCAAGACGCTCGCGCTGTGTGTGGACGACCAGAACCTGGCCGCCCGACGTGCTTATGAAGTGGCGGGGTTCACCGAGTACGCGGAGCCGAAGGTTGGGCGGATCGGGTTGGTGCGGTACCTGTGGAGGTCGTTGATTGAGCCGCAGCCTTCGTCCGACAATTCAGGCGAATCGGCGTGACGGGCTGGATCCTCGATAAACATGAATCACCAAGAACTGCATCGACTGGCCAATGGCCGACGCATCATGCACCTCTGCCTCTTCGGCTGGCTGGGCATGACCGCGTTTCAGCTGGACAGCACGCCTCTGCTGCTTCCTTTGTTTCTGCTGCTCAGCGGTGCAGCAATGACGGGCAGCGCCAGGGTGACAGGAGCGGTCGGCATGACGAGGCTGGCGCGCTGGGCATGTGTCCTCGGTGCCGCCGTACCCATTGTTGGCCTGCTGGTCATGGGGTGGCTGTCATCGAAAGCTCGGCGACAGTTGTTGGCTGCTGGATGGACGTTGGGCATGTTCGAGGCTCGTGCGCCGATTGACCGAGGTCGTTGCATCAACGAACCCGTCGGGCCCATGGGCGATGAGTCTCGATAAACATGCACAGACTCAGATGACCGTGCGCATCTGTCCCGAGCCAGACCGGTTTGCCATTCCTCCGTCCGATGGAAGGCAATTGCTGCCGTTCTACCGTGACGTGTTCGAGGCCGTCTTTGTACTGCTCCACCCGTTTCTGCGCCCCACAGGGACACCGCTTGAACGCTTCCTGGATGGTCCTGATGTTGATCGTGAGCACATCTGCCGCATCTGTGAAGCCGTTTCCTGGGCCCAGGTTCAGCAACTGGGCAGCTTCTCGTCACTGGCCGAGATTGACATTGCCTTGCGCACTCAGATCCACGGGCTGCGGGAGGGATTTGCTTCGCCGACTCTGGCCGGGCAGCTTCAGTCCTGTCTGGACAGGTCGGGGCTAGTTCAACCCGTAGAAGGCTGTTTCTCTGAACTGACCCATGACAAAGTATTGGCCTTTATTCAGGAGGAAGGTCATTCATGGGTCTGGGTAGGCGATGAGTTCGGCACCGAACGCAAGCTGCACTGGATTGACGACCTCAAAAAGCCCGACTCCGACGTGACGGTGGGCCGGCGCAGTGTCTTCACGCCAGATAAGAGCCTCTTGTGGACAACGCACTGGGATAGTCACTTCGCGTTCGTGTGTGGCTCGGGTCGGACGATTGATCGGATGGCCAACGACGAGCGGTTTGAGGGGTTTCGGTGTGATCGGGACACCGAGGTGTACTGGAGCCTTCAGCAACGATGAGCCAGAAACAAGAAGGGCTGCCACTGGCAGCCCTTCTTGTTGAGGCATGCAACCCGTTCAGTTCGCGAACGCCGCGATCCCCGTGATCGCACGGCCCAGGATCAGGGCGTGCACATCGTGCGTGCCCTCGTAGGTGTTCACCACTTCCAAGTTCACCAGGTGGCGGGCCACGCCGTATTCGTCGCTGATGCCGTTGCCGCCCATCATGTCGCGGCTCATGCGGGCGATGTCCAGCGCCTTGCCGCAGCTGTTGCGCTTGAGGATGCTGGTGATCTCGACGGCGGCCGTGCCTTCGTCCTTCATGCGGCCCAGGCGCAGGCAGCCCTGCAGGCCCAGGCTGATTTCGGTCAGCATGTCGGCCAGCTTCTTCTGGATCAGCTGGTTGGCGGCCAGCGGGCGGCCGAACTGCTGGCGGTCCAGCACGTACTGGCGGGCGCGGAAGTAGCAGTCTTCGGCGGCGCCCAGCGCGCCCCAGGCGATGCCGTAGCGCGCGCTGTTCAGGCAGGTGAACGGGCCCTTCAAGCCACGCACCTCGGGGAAGGCGTTCTCTTCCGGCACGAACACCTCGTCCATGACGATTTCACCGGTGATGGAGGCGCGCAGGCCGACCTTGCCGTGCACGGCCGGGGCGCTCAGGCCCTTCCAGCCTTTTTCCAGGATGAAGCCGCGGATCTGGCCGCCGTCATCCTTGGCCCAGACCACGAACACGTCGGCGATCGGGCTGTTGGTGATCCACATCTTGGCGCCGGACAGGCTGTAGCCGCCGTCGACCTTCTTGGCGCGGGTGATCATGCTGCCGGGGTCGCTGCCGTGGTTGGGTTCGGTCAGGCCGAAGCAGCCGATCCATTCACCCGTGGCGAGCTTGGGGAGGTACTTCTGCTTCTGCGCTTCGCTGCCGAATTCGTTGATCGGCACCATCACCAGCGAGCTCTGCACACTCATCATCGAGCGGTAGCCGGAATCCACGCGCTCGACCTCGCGCGCCACCAGGCCGTAGCAGACGTAGTTCAGGCCGGCGCCGCCGTACTGCTCGGGGATGGTCGGGCCCAGCAGGCCCAGCTCGCCCATTTCACGGAAGATGGACGCGTCGGTGGTCTCATTTCGGAAGGCCAGCTGCACGCGCGGCAGCAGCTTTTCCTGGCAGTAGGCGCGGGCGGCGTCCTGCACCTGGCGCTCGTCGTCGGTGAGCTGGGCGCTGAGGTGGAACGGGTCTTCCCAGTTGAAAGTGTTCTTGCTCGTGGCCATGGTGCGGGTCTCCGTGTGAATGGGTGGTGCTCAAGTGGGACGGATTGTCGCGGCACCATGAATAGCTGTCTAATATTGATTGCCGATTGATCAATACGCAGAGCAGATTCATGGAATTCCGTCACCTGCGCTGTTTCACCGTGCTCGCCGAGGAGCTGCACTTCGGCCGCGCGGCCCAGCGCCTGGCCATGACGCAGCCGCCGCTGTCCATGGCCATTCAGCAGCTCGAAGCCGACGTGGGCGCGCGCCTGTTCGAGCGCAACAGCCGTGGCGTGGCGCTCACTGCCGCCGGCCAGGCCTTTCTGCCGCGCGCGCAGGCGCTGCTGGAGCAGGCGGCGCTCGCCGCGCGCGAGGCGCGCGACGTGGGCCAGGGGCTGGCCGGGCAGCTGCAGATCGGTTTTGCCGGCACGGTGCTTTACCGCGGTCTGCCGCAGGTGCTGCGCGAGTTCTCAAAGGCGCACCCCAAGCTGCGGCTGGCGCTGCGCGAGCTCTCCAGCAGCGAACAGCTGGTGGAGCTGGTGCACGATCGGCTGGACCTGGGCTTCGTGCACACCACGCGCGTGCCGGCTGGCTTCTCGCAGATCCTGGTGTCGAGCCAGCCGTTCATGGCCTGCCTTCCGGCCAGTCACCCGCTGGCGAAGAAGCGCCAGCTGTCCTTGCAGGCGCTGAAAGAAGAGTCGTTTGCCATCGTCATGCGCGCGGTATCGCCCGACTACCACGACCGCATCCTCGCCGCCTGCGCCGACGCGGGCTTCGAGCCCGCGCTGGGTTTCGAGTTGCGGCACTGGCTGAGCGTGGTGTCGGTCATCGCGAAGGGCCTGGGCGTGGGCCTGGTGCCCGCGGCGCTGCAGCAGGCGGGGCTGCCGGGCGTGGTGTTCCTGCCGCTGGAGCAACCGCTGGCGCCCTACGACACGCACTGCCTCTGGCGCACCGGGCGCGACCAGTCGGCGCTGGGGGTTTTTCTGGCTGCGGTGCGCGAGGTGGCGGGCGGCTGACGGGGCGGTGCGACCACCACCCTGAACGGGATGGTCAGGCGGCCGCCTGTTCGGGTTGCCAGCGCAGGTCGGCGATGTCGCGCGACGGCGGGGCACCGAACATGCGCCGGTATTCGCGGCTGAACTGCGACGGGCTTTCGTAGCCCACGCGGAAGGCTGCGGTGGACGCGTCCAGGCGGTCGGACAGCATCAGCCGCCGAGCCTCGGTCAGGCGCAGCTGCTTCTGGTATTGCAGCGGGCTCATGGCAGTGAGCGACTTGAAATGGTGGTGGAAGGTGGTCAGGCTCATGCCCACCTCGCGCGCCAGGGTCTCCACCCGCAGCGGTTCCGCAAAGCGGGCGTTCAGGCTGGCAATGGCGCGGGCCACCTGGTGGCTCTGCGTGTCCACGGTGGCGATCTGGCGCAGCCGCCCGCCCGCCTCGCCCGCCAGCAGCCGGTAATGGATCTCGCGCCGTATCAGCGGCGCCAGCGCGGGAATGTCCTGGGGCTGGTCCAGCAGCGCCAGCAGGCGGTCGAAGGCTTCGAGCAGTGGCGCCGTCAGGGCGCCGGTGGTCATCGCGCGGGTGTCGGCCTCGGGCCGGCGGACCGTGGCTGGGGGCATCTCCAGCATCAGCGAGGCGATGTCGCGCCAATCCAGTCTCAGGGCCACGGCCAGGTAGGGGCGTTCGGGGCTGGCCTGCATCAGCGCGGTCTTGACCGGCAGGTCCATCGACGTGATCAGGTAACGGTCTTCACCGTAGCTCAGGCTTTCATTGCCCAGCACCACGCGCTTGCTGCCCTGCACGATGACGGCCACACACGGCTCGTAGACGCTGCAGCTGTTCAGGGCCGGTTCGTCCAGGCGCATGAACATCAGGCCAGGGATCTCGGACGGCTGGAACATGCCGTTGCTGTTGGCCTTTTCCTGGATGCGCCACGCCAGCGAGGCACGGGGTGCGTTCAGGGCATCAAGAGTGGAAGGATCGGGCATGTCTGTCCTCGATTGGGGAGCAGCCGCGCATGGTATCGGCGCTGGCGGGTTTGTGTGGTGCGGTCGAAGGAATGGGCAAGCATCGCGCAGGTTCTGGCTAGCGCAGGCACGGAGTTCGGTTCCACACTGCGCCCCTTGTGATGCCTTGCCCCACAACAACCCAGGAGAAACCATGACCCCCTTGCAAGTCAACGGTCGCGCCCAGTCGCTGGACGTCGATCCCTCCACGCCCGTGCTCTGGGCCTTGCGCGACACGCTGGGCCTGACCGGTACCAAGTTCGGCTGCGGCGCGGCGCTGTGCGGCGCCTGCACCGTGCACGTCGATGGCCAGGCCGTGCGCTCCTGCGTCACGCCCGTCGCCAGCGTGGCGGGCAAGCAGATCACCACCATCGAAGCCGTCACCGCCGGTGACGACCGCGTGGGCAAGGCCGTGCGCGACGCCTGGGTCAAGCACGACGTGGCCCAGTGCGGCTACTGCCAGAGCGGCCAGATCATGAGCGCAACGGCCTTCCTGAAGTCGCTGCCCAAGGGGGCGCAGCCCAGCGCCGCCGACATCGACAGCGCCATGGCCGGCAACGTCTGCCGCTGTGGCACCTACGCCCGCATCCGCGCCGCCGTGGCCGATGCCGCCCGCGCCCTGGCCTGAAGGAGACAACACCATGTTCAACGCCATCTCCACACAAGAACTCCCGCGCGCCCTGCAACTGATGCTGGTCCGCGACCAGGCCCCCACGTCCGTCGCCGAACTGCCGCGCCGCACGTTCCTCAAGCTCGGCGCCGCCAGCGGTTTTGCGCTGGGCATGTTTCCGCTGCTGTCGCAGGCGCAAGGCACGGCCGCCGCCCCCGCCGCGCTCAAGCCCACACAGGTGCCTGGCGCCTTCGTCGCCATCGCAGCCGACGGCACCGTCACTGTCACCGTCAACCGGCTCGAATTCGGCCAGGGCGTGCAGACCGCACTGCCCATGGTCCTGGCCGAGGAGCTGGACGCCGACTGGAGCCAAGTGCGCAGCCAGCTGGGCACCAACGACATGGCCTACGCCGATCCAATGTTCGGCATGCACCTCACGGGCGGCTCCAACTCCATCAAGCACAGCTTCACCCAGTACCGCGAACTGGGTGCCCGCGCCCGGGCCATGCTGGTGCAGGCGGCCGCCACGCGCTGGGGGGTGGCCGCGGCCAGCCTGCGCACCGAGAAGGGCGTGGTCATCGGTGCCGGTGGCCGGCGCGCCACCTATGGCGAACTGGCCCAGGCCGCCATGGTCCTGCCGGTGCCGGCCAGCGTCACGCTCAAGGACCCCAAGCAGTTCCGCCTGATTGGCCAGCCCACCACGCGGCTGGACGCCGCTGCCAAGAGCAGCGGTCGGCAGGACTTCGGTATCGACGTGCGCCGCCCCGGCCAGCTGACCGCCGTGATCGCGCGGCCGCCGGTGTTCGGCGCCAGACTCAAGTCTGTGGACGACACGGCGGCGCGTGCCGTCAAAGGCGTGAAGGCCGTGCTGCGCGTGCCGCTGGACCGTGGCGCGGAGGGCGTGGCCATCGTGGCCGACGGTTACTGGCCGGCCAAGACCGCGCGCGACGCGCTGAAGCTGGAATGGGACACCAGCGCGGTCGAGAAGGTGGACAGCGCGCGCCAGCTGGCGCAGTACCGCACGCTGGCCAGTCAACCCGGCGCCAAGCACTTCGACGCCGACATGGCGCCGCTCGCGAACGCCCCGAAGAAGATCGAGGCCGAGTTCGTTTTCCCGTACCTGGCGCACGCGCCCATGGAGCCGCTGAACTGCACGGTGGAGCTGTCCGAGCAGGGCGCCACGCTGTGGGCAGGCTCGCAGATGGCTGGGCTGGACGGCATGGCCGCCGCGCGCACGCTGGGCCTCAAGCCCGAGCAGGTGAAGGTGCTGGTTCAGTCGGCCGGCGGGGGCTTCGGCCGGCGCGCCATTCCCACCAGCGACTACGTGGTGGAGGCCTGCACCATTGCCAAGGCCGCCCAGGCCGCCGGTCTGCGCGCGCCGGTGCGCACGTTGTGGAGCCGCGAGGACGACATCAAGGGCGGCTACTACCGGCCCATGCACCTGCACCGCGCGCAGGTGGGCTTTGATGCGCAAGGCCAGGTGCTGGCCTGGGACCACGTGATCGTGGGCCAGTCCATCCTCGCCGGTTCGCCCTTCGAGGGGATGATGGTCAAGAACGGCGTCGACATGACCGCGGTGGAAGGCATGCGCGCGCCGTACCCGCTGCCCATGCGGCTGACGGTGCACCACCCCAAGATCAACGTGCCGGTGCTGTGGTGGCGCAGCGTGGGCAGCACCCACACGGCCTTCGTCATGGAAACGCTGATCGACCAGATCGCCCGCGAAACGAACCAGGACCCGGTGGCCTACCGCATGAAGCTCTTCGGCGCCGAGCACCCGCGCCACCGCGCGGCCCTTCAGCTGGCGGTGGACAAGAGCGGCTACGGCAAGAAGACTCTGCCCGCAGGCCGCGCGTGGGGCGTGGCGGTGCACGAGTCCTTCGAGTCGGTGGTGGCCTACGTGGTCGAGGCTTCGGTGAAAGACGGCCAGCCGGTTCTGCACCAGGTCACGGCCGGCGTGCACTGCAACCTGGTGGTCAACCCGCGCACCGTCGAGGCGCAGGTGCAGGGCGCGGCGCTGATGGGCCTGGGCATGTGCCTGCCGGGGGCGGCCATCACACTCAAGGATGGCGTGGTCGAGCAGCAGAACTTTGGCGATTACACCGTGGCGCGCATCACCGACATGCCCGCCATCGCCGTGCACACCGTGCCCAGCGCCGACCCGCCCACCGGCATGGGCGAACCCGGTCTGCCGCCGCTGGCGCCGGCGTTCGCCAACGCCATCAGCCGCCTCACTGGCCAGCCGCTGCGCGAGCTGCCCTTCAAGCTGGCTTGATGAACACCGCTATGGAAGACCTGGACACCCAAGTCCTGCGCTGCGCGCAGGCCTGGCACACCGCAGGGCTGCCGGTGCTGCTGGTCACGGTCACACGCACCTGGGGCTCCTCGCCCCGGCCGCCGGGCTCGCTCATGGCCATCAATGGCCGGGGCGAGGTGGTGGGCTCGGTCTCGGGCGGTTGCATCGAGGACGACCTGATCCGCCGCGTTCGCGACGAGGGTGTGGACGCGGTGTGTGCCCAGGGCCGGCCCGCCACGCTGCGCTACGGCATCTCGGCCGACCAGGCGCACCGCTTCGGCCTGCCCTGCGGCGGCACGGTGGAACTTGTGCTGGAGCCGGTGGCCGCGCACAGCCGCCTGCCCGAGTTGCTGCAGGCCAACCTGGAGCGGCGCAGCACCCAGCGCCGGCTGGACCTGCGCAGCGGCGCGGTGGACCTGCAGCCCGGCCGTCGCGACGGCGTGCCGGAGCTGACCGACGCCGCCCTGTTCACCCATTTCGGGCCGCGCCACCGGCTGATCCTCATCGGCGCGGGCGACCTCTCGCGCTTCCTGAGCCAGATGGCGCTGGGGCTGAACTTCGAGGTCATCGTCTGCGACCCGCGCGAGGAGCAGCACGCCGGCTGGGCGCTGGACGGCGTGACCCTCAGCCGCGAAATGCCGGACGACCTGATCCTGCGCCTGAAGCCTGACGCCCGCACCGCCGTGGTGGCGCTGACGCACGACCCCAAGCTCGACGACCTGGCGCTGATCGATGCCCTGCAGTCCGAGGCCTTCTATGTCGGCGCCATCGGCTCGCGCCGTCACACCGGCCTGCGCCGCGACCGCCTGCGCGAACACTTCGGCCTCGCCGAGGCCGAGCTGGACGCGCTGCATGGCCCGGCCGGGTTGTTCATCGGCAGCAAGACGCCGGCCGAAATCGCACTGTCCATCATGGCCGAGGTGGTGGCGGCGAAGAACGGCGTGGCACGGGCTGCGACGGTCCCTGTGGCCGAGGGCAAGGCCGCACTGCCGGCGGGCGGCCATGCGCCGGGCATGGACATGGCCGTGACCTGCAAGGTGTGACCCGGGCGGGGCATACTTGCCCGGCAAGGAGACCACCATGACCCATTCAACCATCGTGCTCGGGGGCGGCTGCTTCTGGTGCACCGAGAGCGTGTACAAGGAAGTGCGCGGTGTGACCGACGTGGAGTCGGGCTACAGCAACGGCCAGGCCCCGCGGCCCAGCTACGAAGACGTGTGCACCGGCACCACCGGCTGCAACGAAGTGGTCAAGCTCGAGTACGACCCCGAGCAGGTGAGCACGCGCGAGTTGCTGGAGATCTTCTTCGTGGTCCACGACCCGACCACCCTGAACCGCCAGGGCAACGATGTGGGCACCCAATACCGCAGCGGCATCTACTTCACCACCGAGGAGCAGCGCGCCACCGCGCAGGCGCTGATCGACGAGCTGACGGCCGACAACGCCTTCGGCCGGCCGATCGTGACGGAGGTGCTGCCGCTGGCGAACTACTGGCCCGCCGAGGAGTACCACCAGGACTTCTTCGAGCGCAACCCGCACCAGGGCTACTGCATGGCGGTGGCGGCGCCCAAGGTGGCGAAGTTCCGCAAGACGTTTGCCAGGCTTGCGAAGTGATTTAAAGCCCAGGGCTCCGGCGCGAAGTGTCTGAGCCAGGAATGCCGCGGAACCGGCTTTGCCGGGCCGCAGGCGTTGCCCCCTAAAGGGGGTCGGGCGAAGCCCGGCGGGGGTGGGTCAATTTCGGCCAGAGCACGATGACGGCCAGTCCGCCGAGCACGAGGGCGCCCGCACCCAGCTTCCAGCCCGGCAGGGCCTCGCCCAGTGACAGCGCCGAGGCGCCCATGCCGAACACGGGCACCAGCAGCGCCAGGGGCGTGACGGTGGCGGCGGGGTGGCGGGCCAGCAGCCAGTTCCACACGCCGTAGCCGAACAGGGTGTTGCCCAGCGCCTGCCACAGCACGCTGCCCCACACCACCGCGTCGGCGCCCTGCAGGGCCGCGGTGATGGCGGGCACCCCTTCGGTCAGCACCGAGATGAGCAGCAGCGGCGGCACCGCGAACGCGCTGCTCCAGACCATGAAGTGCAGCATGTTGACCGGCCCGAGCGACTTCACGACCAGGTTGGCGCAGGCCCAGAAGAAGGCCGCACCGATCACCAGCATCAGCCCCACCAGGGTGACGGTGGCGTCCAGATGCGCGGCGATGACACCCAGCCCCGCCAGCGCCAGCAGCAGGCCCGTGACCTGAAAACCCCGCACCCGCTCGCGCATCAGCACCAGGGACATGCCGATGGTGAAGAACACCTGAATCTGAACGACCAACGAGGCCAGCCCGGGCGAGATGCGACCCTGGATGGCCAGGAACAGCAGACCGAACTGGCCCACGCCCAGCAGCACTCCAAAGGCGGCCAGCTTGCGCCACGGCGCGGTGGGGCGCGGAATGAACAGCAGCCAGGGCAGGGCCGACAGGGCAAAGCGCAGCGTGGCAAACAGGAAAGGCGGCAGCCCGTCCAGCCCCCAGCGGATGACTACGAAATTCGTACCCCAGACAAAGACAACGGCGAGGGCAAGCAGGAGGTGGGAGGGGGGCAATCGGGGCTCCGCGGGCGGTGGGGAGGGCAGTGTATCGGCCGGGTCCGTCGCCGGTCGGTCGCGCCCGTGCGTGACATTGTTCCGAATGGGCGTCAGACAAGAGGTTTCAGTCGCTCGCTACAACCTGTAACAAAAGCATTCAAACCCGGAAAAGGCTTGATTTTCCTCAACTTTTTTCGTGATCTGACTTCAGTCTGACGTGCTGCTTGCCGATGAAGTGGGTGTACCGGCATTCCGTCCCAAGACGCGCACCAGCAGCGTCGATGCCTGGTGCAGAGGACACAGGCATGAACAAGTCTTACAGGTCGATCTGGAATCCAAGCCTGGGTTGTTATGTCGCGGCGCCGGAGAGCGCCACGGCCCATTCGTCGGGGACCTCGTCGGCGCGTGCGGTGCGCAGCAGCTGTCCGGCGCGCAGCCGTTCGGTGATGGCGCTGGAGCCCCGCATCCTGTTCGACGGCGCCATGCTGGTCACCGCCGTCGAGACCGATGGCGAACAGGCCCCCGAGTCCAGCGCCGTTGAAAACGCCGACACGGCGGAGCCAGACGCCAGCGAGCAGCCGGCGGCCACCACCGGGCACACCCCCGCCACAGAGACGAGCGACGACGACACCAGCGAAGTCGCGGTGACGGAAGAGACATACGAGGCCGCCGCGCAGGAGGTGGACGCCGCTGCGGAGGAACCGCCCACCCCAGACACCAACGCCAGCACCGACGACGATTCCGACGACGACACCGACCTGGCCACCGAGCCGGCACCGTCGGCTCGCAACGAAGTGGTGTTTGTCGATGGCCGCGTGAGCGACCCCGGCGCCTTCGCTGCCGACGGCCGCGAAGTGGTGGTGCTCTCGACCGGGCAGGACGGCCTGACCCAGATCGCCAACGCACTGGCCGGCCGCACCGGCGTCGATGCCATCCACATCGTCAGCCACGGCAGCGATGGACAGCTCCTGCTGGGCAGCAGCGCCATCACCGCCGATACCATCCAGACCACCCAGCTGACGTCGCTGCAGTTGATCGGCCAGGCCCTGTCCGCCGACGGCGACATCCTGATCTACGCCTGCGACTACGCTGCCGGCGCCGACGGCCTGCAGGCGATGGACCTGATCGCCGACATCACCGGCGCCGACGTGGCCGCCTCCACCGACGCCACCGGCCACGAGTCGCTGGGCGGCGACTGGGCGCTGGAGCAGAGCACGGGCGAGATCGAGGCCCAGTCACTGGACATGGCCTCGTGGGAGGGCGAGCTGCCCGCCTATACCGGCGACGCCCTGGCCACGAACCTGACGCTGTCGGGCAGCGCCACCGCCGTGGCGCCCGACACCATCCGCCTCACACCCAACACCGGCGGCCAGAGCGGTGGCGCGCAGTCCTCGTTCGAGATCGACCTGACCGAGGACTTCAGCCTGTCGTTCAGCGTCTACCTGGGCACCAGCGACTCGGGGGCCGACGGCGTGACCTTCATCATGCACAACGACCCCGATGGTGCGCTGGCACTGGGCGACACGGGTGGTGGGCTCGGCGCGATGGGCATTGCCAACGGCGTGGTGATCGAGTTCGACACCTACAACAACGGCGGCCCCGACCTCGCCAACGACCACACCTCGATCTGGGACTCCGACAGTGGCGAGGTCATCGTGGCCGCGCAGGACCTGGGCGACATCGAGGATGGCACCTGGTACCCGGTGGAGGTGAGCTGGGATGCGGCGACCGAAACCCTGTCCTACTCGTTCAATGGCGTGTCCATGGGCAGTGCCACGGGCCTGCTGTCGGCCGGGCGCTTCGGCTCTGGCAGCACGGTGCACTTCGGATGGACCGCCGCCACCGGTGGCGCCATGAACGAGCAGGCGGTGCGTATCGACTCGTTCACCGGTGAAGTCAACTTCGCACCCGTCGCGACCGACGACGCCTTCACCGTCAGCGAAGACGGGTCGACCCTGCTCGGGCAGGTGCTGGCCAACGACAGCGACCCCGAAGGTGGCGCGCTGAGCGCCACGCCCCTGAACGCCGTGGGCTCGGCGGGCGGCAGCCTCGGCACCGACGACTCGGGCAACCTGGTGTTCCTCCCGGGCTCGTCCTTCGACGACCTGGCCGCGGGCGAGACGCGCGACACCACCTTCACCTACACCCTGCATGACGAACAGGGCGCCACCGCCACCGCCACCATCACGGTGACCGTGCAGGGCGCCAACGACGCACCCGATGCCCAGAACGACCACTACGACGTGACCGAAGACGGCGCCTACACCCTGGGCAGTGTGCGCGCCAACGACAGCGACGTCGACAGCAGCGAACTCTGGGCCGAAATCAACACCACGGAAGGCTCCAACGGCGGCACCTTCACCCAGGACGACGCCGGCAACCTGATCTTCATTCCCGGCAGTGCTTTCGACAATCTCGCCGCAGGCGAGACGCGCGACACCAGCTTCTCCTACGTGCTGCACGACAGCGAGGGCGGCCAGTCGTCGGCCACGGTCACCGTCACGGTGCACGGTGTGAACGACGCGCCGGTGGCCGAGGCGGATCAGTATGTGGCCTCGGAAGACGCGGCCATGTCCCTCGGCCGCGTGACGGTGAACGACACGGATGTGGACGGCAGCGAACTCTGGGCGGACACCTCGGCCACCGGGGCCGGCGACCAGGGCGGCTTCTTCAGCTTCGACGACTCGGGCAGCCTGGTCTTCAACCCCGGCACCGACTTCGACGACCTGGGTGCGGGCGAGAGCCGGGACACGCAGTTCGTCTACACCCTCTACGACGACCTGGGCGCCAGCACGACCGGCACCGTCACCGTGACCGTGCTCGGGGCAAACGACAACCCGGTGGCCCAGGACGACAGCTTCGACGCCGACGAGGATGCGTTGCAGTCGCTGGGGAGCCTGACGGGCAACGACAGCGACGCCGACGGCGACGAGCTGCAGGTGGTGTTGCCCGGCGTCGTGACCGGCAGCACCGGCGGCCGCTTCTGGCTGGACGACTCCGGCAGCCTGATCTTCGACGCCAACGGCGACTTCGACGACCTGGCCTCCGGCGACACGCGCGAGACCTCGTTGACCTATTCCGTCACCGATGGGCTGGGTGGTTCCTCCGAGGCCACGGTCACTGTGACGGTGCATGGTGTGACCACCGATCCGGGCCAGGACCCGCCGCCCCAGGGTGGCGATGAAACGGGTGTGGCCCCCGACTCGCCCACGTACCCCAACCAGATCGTGTTCGTGGATGCGCGCGTGCCCGATCCCCAGGCGTTTGCCCTCGACGGCCGCGAGCTGGTGATCCTGTCCACCGAGACCGATGGGCTGGACCAGATCGCCAGCGCGCTGGCCGGTCGCACCGGCATCGAGGCGATCCACATCGTCAGCCACGGCAGCGAGGGCACGGTGACCCTGGGCCTGGGCGACATCAACGCCGGCAACGTGCAGGCGGGGCAGATCCAGGCCCTGCAGACCATCGCCCAGTCGCTGACGGTGGAGGCCGACATCCTTATCTACGCCTGCGAGTTCGCGGGCGGCCAGGACGGCTTGAACGCCATGCTGCTGCTCTCGCAGTACACCCAGGCGGACGTGGCCGCCTCGCTGTTCGTCACCGGCTCGCCCACACTGGGCGGCAACTGGTCGCTGGAGGCCACGGTGGGTTCGGTGGAAGCCACGGCCCTGGCGCCGCAGAACTGGAACCACCTGCTGGACGTGCCGCAGGCACCGCAGGAGCCTCAGGTGGCGCCGGAGCAGACGCAGCCCCAGGCACCGCAGCGCGCCGACGCCACCCCGGTGGCCAAGCGCTTCTTCCTGACGCCGACAGACGCGGCCCCCCAAGAGCGCTCGGCGGACGGGCTGCGCCACATGCACACCGCCGCCGAGCCGCGCGCGCTGTCCCTTGAATCGCCCGGTACCGTCCGGGTCCAGGGGCTAGAAACCGTGTTGCGCGAACGCGTGGCCGCCGCGCAGCCCCTGCCGTCCACCGACCTGGCTCCGGCGCTGCCCCAGGCCGATGCACAGGCGCCCGCCACCGACACGGGTCTCACACCGGTGTGGCCGGTGGAGCGCCCGCAGATCTGGAGCGCATCGCAGCCCTGGCTGGACGAACTGGCGGTCCAAGACGCCGAGGCCGACGACGCGCCACAGGCCGCACCGGGCTTGCGCGCCCAGCTCAGCCAGTGGGCCCAGTGGGGCATGGGCCGGCCGCTGACGCGCGCCGTGGCCCGCGCCTGAGGCGGCTCAGGGCTGGTGCAGCCGCCCGGCCGCGAACCGGGTCTGCCGGTGCGTGGCCTGGCGCGCCAGGTCCGGGTCGTGGCTGACCAGCAGCATGGCGCAGTCGCTCTCGGCCATGGCTTCGCACAGGGCGGCCATGGTCTCGCGCTGGGTCAGCGCGTCCAGCCGCGAGGTGGGCTCGTCGGCGAACACGAACACCGGCTGCAGCAGCATGGCGCGCAGGATGGCCAGACGCTGCAGCTCGCCGCCCGAGACCTCGCCGGGCAGGCGATCGAGCAGCTCGTCCGACAGGCGCAGCCGCTGCAGCCAGTGGGCCATGGGGGTGGCGTCCAGCCGGTGCAGTTTGAGGAGATCGTCGAGACCCCGGCGGATGGTCTGGCCGGGTGCGAACGAGGCCACCGGGTCCTGGTAGAGCTTCTGGAAGCGCCAGGCCGGCACCCCGGCGCGGCGCCGGACCGTGCCCTGGCGCGGTGTGAGTGCGCCCACCATCACGTTGCCCAGCGTGGTCTTGCCACAACCGCTGGGGCCGACCACGGCCACCGACTCGCCCTCGGCAATCGGCAGGCTCGCACCCTGCAGCACGGCGCGTTCGCCAAAGCTCACGCTCACCTGCTCGGCGGCGATGACCGTGTCGCCCGCTGCCGCTCCGCGCGCCGGGGCCAGCGAGGGCCAGTGGCGCGGCTGCGCCGCGATCAGCTCGCGCGTGTAGCCATGCTGCGGCGCCTGGAGCACCGTGTTCACATCGCCCGCTTCCACGATGTGGCCCTGGCGCATCACGGCCACGCGCCCACCCAGCCGCAGCGCCAGGTCCAGGTCGTGGGTGATGGTCAGCAGTGCCTGGCCCTGCTGCTGGGCGTCGGCCAGCAACCGGGCCACCTGCTCGCAGGCACCGGCGTCCAGGCCCTTGGTGGGCTCGTCGGCGATCAGCACGCGCGCATCGCTCTGGCTGGCGCAGGCCATGCCCACGCGCTGTGCCATGCCGCCCGAGACCTGGTGCAGCCACTGCCGACCGGCGTGGGCCAGGCCCAGCGCGGCGAGGTGGCGGTCGGCCTGCTCCAGCGCCTCGGGCCAGCGGCGGCTGGCGGCGTAGCGGCCGGCCTCGGCCACCTGGGTGCGCAGGCGCATCACCGGGTTGAGGGCGGTCCAGGGTTCCTGCGGAAGCATCACGATCTGGGTGCCCCACAGCGGCTGTGTGAGCGTGCGCTGGCCGTGCGTCTCGCGACCGACGATCTGCACCTGGCCGCTGGCCTGCATGACGCCGGGCAACGTGCCCATGATGGCCTGGGCCAGCAGCGACTTGCCCGCGCCGGATTCACCCACCAGGGTGAGCCGTTCGCCGGCCCGCAGCTCGAAGCTGCAGCCTTGCAGCAGCATCCGCCCCACGGGCAGCGCCTTGCTGGGTCGCAATGCGATGCACAGGTCCTGCACACGCAGCACGGTCTCGCCGGCGATGTGACTGGGTGTGTTGGGTGCGTTCATGTGGGCACTCCTGTGTGGACCTCATCGGCCGCGCGGCCGACCACGGCCTGCAGCGCACCGATCACCAGCACCAGCGCCACCACCGGTGCGGCGAGCAGCCAGGGCGCTTCGTAGTAATAGGGCAGGGCCTCGGTCATCATCAGGCCCAGCTCGGCCTGAGGAGGGCGCAGGCCCACGCTGATGAAGCCCAGCGCGGCAATCGCCAGCACGGCCGTGGCGACCGCGTAGGCCCACAGGCGGGCCAGCACACCCGCCACCGGGCGCAGCACGTGCCACCAGGCGATGTAGGCCGGGCCGAAGCCCAGCAGGCGCGCCGCCTGCACCGGCTGTCCCAGCAGGGCCGAGCGCGTGTGCGAGCGCATCAGGCGGAAGAACTCCACCCAGGCGGTGAGCACCAGGCCGCTGTAGAGCGCCCACTTCTGGCCCGGGGCCATGGCGGCGATCAGCAGCACCCAGAGCAGGCCGGGGATGGAGGCCACCGCGTCGGCCGCGACCGACGCGGCCCGGTCCACCCAGCCGCCGCGCGCCGCGGCCAGCAGACCCAGCACCGTGCCCAGGGCCACGGCCAGAGCGGCCGAGGCCAGGGCCAGGCCGAGCGAAGTGCGCAGGCCTTCACCCAGTCGGGCCAGCTGGTCGCGGCCCAGGTGGTCGGTGCCCAGCCAGTGCGCGGCGCCAGGCGCCTGCAGGCTGGCCATCAGGTCCTGCGTGTGCGGGTCGGGCGCCAGGAACGGGGTGAGCAGCGCCGTGGCCGCCACCCCAGCCAGCAGTGCGCTGGAGACGAGGGTTGTGGCTTTCATGGGGTGGGCTCCGCGGTGGGGTTGGCGGGAGCCGGTGCGTCGGGCTGGCGGCGCGCGGTCTGCGCGTCGGCCAGGCGAGGGTCCAGCCCATGCAGCAGCAGGTCCACCGCGCTGCTGAGCAGGACGAACAGCAGGGCCATGGTGACGGCAGTGCCCTGCACCATGGGCACATCGCGCGCGATGACGGCGTGCACCAGGGCGTGGCCGATGCCGGGCCAGGCGAACAGGGTCTCCACCACCACCATGCCTTCGATCAGCAGCACCAGCTGCACGCCCGCATAGGCCAGCGTGGCCAGCAGGACCTGAGGCAGTGCGTGGCGCCACAGGGCGGCGCGCAACGGCAAGCCCTTGACCTGGGCGAACTCGAACGCGTCCGAACGCAACAGCCTCAGCGCCACGTCGCGCACCACCTGGGTGAAGCCGGGACACAGCGCCAGGGCCAGCGTGAGCGCTGGCAGAACGACATGGTCGGCCTCTTCATGGCCGGCCACCGGGAACCAGCCCAGTTCCACCGCCAGCAGCGTGGACAGCACCACACCGATGAGGAAGGACGGGCTGGCGCGCAGCACGGTGTTGAGCTGGTCGATGGCGTGGCGCAGCCAGCCATCGGGGCGCAGCGCGGTCCAGAGGCCCAGCGCCAAGCCCAGGAGCAGCGCCAGGGCCCAGGCCACCAGCGACAGCCACAGGGTGTGACCCAGCTGCACCGCGAGCAGCGAGACCACCGTGTCGCCCAGCACCACCGAGCGGCCCAGGTCGCCCTGCGCCATCTGCCCCAGCCAAGCGGCCCAGCGCACGAGGGCCGGGCGGTCCAGGCCGAGTTCGGCGCGCACCGATTCCGCGATCTCGGTGTTGACCACGTCGTAGCCGTAGCGGCCGGCCGCGATGCGGTAGGCCGAGTCGCCGGGCAGGGACTCGGCCATCACGAAGCACAGCGTGCCCACGGCCAGCAGCACGAACACCACCTGCAGCAGCAGGCGGGACAGCAGACGGCCCGGCATCACGCGGCCCAGCCCATGCGGCTGATGCGGTAGCTGCGCTCCAGCGGGTCCACGCTCACGTTCACCAGGCGCGTGCTGGCGGTCATGGAGTGCTGGTACCAGGCCACCGGAATGACCGGCAGCTCGGCCTGCAGAACGGTGGCGATGGCGCCGCGCAGCGCGGAGCGGCGCTTGGGATCGACCATCAGGCTCATGTCGGCCAGGGTCTGGCTGACCTGGACGCTGTGCCAGCCCATGGCGCCCCAGTCGCCGCCCTTGGGGCCGAAGTCCTGCAGCAGGATGCCCAGCGGGTCGGGCACCAGGCCGTAGTTGCGGGCCACCAGGGCCAGCTCCAGCGAGCCGTTCTGGTGGCCGCTGGGGATCTCGCTGGAGTTGCCGATGCTCACCGCCATGTCGATGCCCACGGCTTTGAGTTGGGCCTGGATCGCGGTGGCCAGGGGCGGCAGTTCCGGTCGGTCGGAGAAGGTGCGCAGCGTGAGCTTGAACGCCTCGCCGGCCTGGTTGCGCAGCACGCCGTCGGCGCCCGCCTGCCAGCCCGCCTCGCGCAGCAGCGCGCGCGACTGTTCAAGGTTCTGCGCCAGCGGCGCCAGGCCGGGCACATGCCATTCGGCCACGGCCGGCGGGAACAGCTGGGTGGCGGCGGCCTCGGGCGCGCGCATCAGGGCGGTCGCCATGCCGCTGCGGTCCAGCGCCAGACTCATGGCCCGGCGCACCCGCAGGTCGGCCAGGAAGCGGTGGCCGGCGTTGACCTTGATGTAGATGGTGCGGGGCAAGGGCAGCCGGTGGAGCTGCAGTTTGCGGTTGGCGCGCAGGCGCTCGTAGCCCACCGGGTCGTGGGTGTAGACCAGGTCGGCCTGGCCCGACGAGGCCATCATGCCCCGCGTCTCGCCGCGCGAGGCGCCCAGATAGTCCACCGCCTCAATCACCGGCTTGCGACCATCGAAGCCCTCGAAGCGGCGCGTGCGCAGGGACTGCGGCGCCTGGACCTCAACCACCTGGTAGGGACCGGAGCCGATGACCTGCCGCACGCTGCCGTCGGCCGCGTACGACGCGGGCGCCAGGATCAGCGTGCTGTTGTGCGCGAGGAAGGCCGGCAGCGCACTGAAGGGTTTGGCCAGCCGGAACACCAGCTCGCCGCCCTTCGCCGCGATCTGCTGCGCGCCCGTGTTGCGCAACAGGCCAGGCTGGGCCAGGGCCCGTTGCAGGCAGGCGGCCACGGCCTCCGCGGTGACCGGGGTGCCGTCATGAAAGCGCGCCGTGGGGCGGATGGCAAAGCGCCACTCCAGCCCGTCGGCCGAGGTGGTCCAGCGGCTGGCCAGGCCGCCCACGAACAGGCCCTTGTCGTCCACCTCGACCAGGGTTTCGGCCACCTCCAGCCGCGTGAAGATGTAGCCGGTCTTTGACGGGTCGAGGGTCATCACCTCCCAGGGGGAGACCACCTTGAGCGTGCGGGTGCCCTGGGCATGGACCAGGCTGGTGGGCAGGGCCGCGGCGGCGGCGGTCGCCTGCAGCAGGCGACGGCGGGTGTGGTTTGGCAGAGGCATGGCGGTTCTGATTGACATATATCAATTGATAATTATTCGCAATAAGAATGATCTTAGCGGATAGCGGATAGCGGATAGCGGGCGGGGCATCCCGCCGGCATCCCGGGCGGCGGTCAATGGGTGACCTGAGGCGGAGCGACCGACTGCGAAAGCCCTTGCAGGAGCAGGTCCCTGGGCAGATCGCGGCCGATGAACACCATGCGCGACTCGCGCGTTTCACCGTCGCGCCAGGGGACACCACGGTCCGCTCCCATGAGCATGTGCACGCCCTGGAACACGATGCGGCGGGCTTCACCTTCGATGTGAAGGATGCCCTTGTAGCGCATCAGTTTGGGGCCATGCACCTGCACCATGGCACCCAGGAAGTCTTCGATGCGCGCCAGGTCCAGTGGCCGCGTCTCGCGAAACACGAACGAACTCACATCATCGTCGTGCGCGTGGTCCACATCGGTCAGGAAGTCGGGCTCAATCTCGAGGATCGCATTGAGGTTGAAGCCGCGCAGGTCCAGCACTTCCTGCAGGTCGATCTGGCCGAAGCTGGCATCGGTGATGGCGGCGCGCGGGTTCATGCGCATCAGCCGTGCCTTGAGGGTCAGGATGTCGGTCATCGGCACCAGGTCGGTCTTGGTCAGCACGATGCGGTCGGCAAAGCCCACCTGTTCCTGCGCCTCGTGGTGTTCGCGCAGTTGATCTGGCGCATGCACCGCGTCCACCAGCGTGACGATGGCGTCCAGCAGGTAGTGCATGCCGATGTCTTCGTCGACGAAGAAGGTCTGCGCCACCGGCGCCGGGTCTGCCAGGCCGGTGGTCTCGATCACCACGCGGTCGAACGCTAGCGCGCCCGCCTGGCGCTTGGCGGCCAGCTCACCCAGGATGCGCACCAGGTCGCCGCGCACGGTGCAGCAGATGCAGCCGTTGTTCATCTCGACGATCTGCTCGCCGGCGTCCTGCACCAGCAGCTCGTTGTCGATGCCGGATTCACCGAACTCGTTCTCGATCACGGCGATGCGCTCGCCATGGTCTGCCTTGAGGATGTGGTTGAGCAGCGTCGTCTTGCCGCTGCCGAGGAAGCCGGTGAGGATGGTGACGGGGATCAGTCCTTGGGACATAGTGTGCTCCTGCGGTCAGGCGGTTTCGGCGGTGGCTTCCCATTGCGGGAAAGGGTCGGGCAGCTCGGACCACCCCTTGAGGCCCTTGCGGCTTTCGGTGTAGTTCAAGTGCATGGCCTTCCAGGCCTGCTCGATGGCGGCGCGGTCCAGGTTCCGGCCGATGAACACCACCTCGTTGAGGCGGTCGCCCCAGGGCTCTTTCCAGCGCGCCTCGATGGCCTGGCGTTGTGGCGATCCCTTTGACGGCCAGCGGTCGCGCGGGGCACTGGCCCACCAGCGGCCCACCGGTTCGTGGGTGGCGGTGTTGCCGGCGCGGGAGTAGCTCACCACCCACTGCGGCCGGCTGGCCAGCCAGACGTAGCCCTTGGCGCGGATCAGGCCCGGCAGGGGCAGGTCCATGAAGGTGGAAAAGCGCCATGGGTGGAGCGGCTCGTGGCTGCGCAGCACGAAACTCTCGATGCCATAGGCCTCGGTCTCGGGCGTGTGCTCGCCTTCGAGTTCGCGCGCCCAGCCGGGCATGGCGCTGGCGCGTTCCAGGTCGAACCGGCCGGTGCCCAGGATCTGCCGCAGCGGCACCTGGCCGTGGTCGGCGTAGACGACCTCGGCCACCGGGTTCAGTGCCTTGACCACGGCGGTCACCTCGTCGCGCCTCGCCGCATTGACCTTGTCGATCTTGTTGATGACCACCACGTCGGCAAACTCGATCTGGTCCGTCAGCAAGGCGGCCAGGGTTCGGTTGTCCTCGGGGCCGGCGGTCTCGCCTCGCTGTTCCAGCAGGTCGGTGCTGGTGAAGTCGGCGAGCAGGTTGAGCGCGTCCACCACCGTGACCATGGTGTCGATGCGGGCCACCTGGTTGAGCGACTCGCCGTCCTCGTCTTCAAAGTCGAAGGTGGCGGCCACCGGCATGGGTTCGCCGATGCCGGTGGACTCGATCAGCAGGTAATCGAAGCGCCCTTCGGCCGCGAGCTTGCGCACCTCCAGCAGCAGGTCTTCGCGTAGCGTGCAGCAGATGCAGCCGTTGCTCATCTCGACCATCTTTTCTTCGGTTCGTGAGAGCGCGGCGCCCGCGTTCTCGGCTCCGAGCTCGACCAACGAGGCGTCGATGTTGACCTCGCTCATGTCGTTGACGATGACCGCCACGCGCAGGCCGTCGCGGTTGGCCAGCACATGGTTGAGCAGCGTGGTCTTGCCCGCGCCCAGGAAGCCCGAGAGCACGGTCACGGGTAGGCGTCGGTCGCGTGGTGCAGCGTTGAAACCCATGGTCGTGCGCCGGTTCACTGGCCTTTGATGGCCTGTGTCATGGCCATGGTGTTGACTCGCATCATGGCCATGTAGGTCCCGGCCGGGCCGCTGGTGTCCGACAGGGAGTCGGAGAACAGCTCGCCAGCGGGCTTGACGCCCGTTTCGCGGCCAATCTGTTCGATCAGTCGCGGGTCGGAGATGCTCTCGACAAACAGGGCCTTGATCTGTTCCTTCTTGATCTGGCGCACCAGCTGGGCCACGCCCTTGGCCGAAGCTTCGCTGTCGGTGCTCACACCCTGTGGCGCCAGGAACTTCACGCCGTAGGTCTTGGCGTAGTAGCCGAAGGCGTCGTGCGAGGTGATGAGCTTGCGCTGCCCGGCCGGGATGGCGGCCCAGGCGGCCTTGATTTCGGTGTCCAGCGTCTGGAGCTGGGTGGTGTAGGCCGCGGCGTTCTTCCTGTAGCCCTCGCAGCCGGCGGCGTCGGCCGCGCACAGGCCCTTGGCGATGTTGGCCACATAGGTGATCACATTCGGGACGGCCTGCCAGGCGTGCGGGTCGAGTTCGCCGTGGTCGTGGTGACCGTGTTTCCCGGCTTTGTGGTCGTGGTCGTCTTCTTCGGTCTGCAGGGGCTTGATGCCCTGGCTGACCAGCACCGGTTGGCCCCTGTACCCGGCGGTCTTGAGCAGGCGCTGCATCCAGCCTTCAAAGCCGAGGCCGTTGGCGAACACCACCTGGGCCTGCGCCACCTGTTTCGCGTGCGAGGGTGAGGGCTGGAACACGTGCGCGTCGGCACCGGGGCCGACCAGCACGTCCACCTGAACGCGATCACCACCCACCTGGCGGACGAGATCGCCCAGGATGCTGAAGCTGGCTACGGCCTGGATGGGGGCAGTGGTCTGGGCGTGGCCCAGCGGGCTGAAGGCGAGGGCGCCGAGCGTGACAAGCGACGCAATGGCGCGACGACGAAGGTACTGTTGCATGGTGCGGGTCCTTGGAATGAGATGGGAGGAGAAAACGGTTCAGGCCCGCAGGTGGCGCGGGCCGGTGGGACGCTGGCGCAGCACGCCGCGCGGCGCGAAGGCCATGGACAGCAGGTAGACCGTGCCCAGGCCGAGCACGATGACCGGGCTGGTCGGCCAGTCGGCGTGGTAGGACAGCAGCAGGCCGGCGATGGACGTGAGCAGCGCGATGCCGGTGGCCACGGCCACCAGCGGGCCGAGGCGCCGCACCCAGAAGCGCGCGCTGGCGGCAGGCAGCACCATGATGCCCACCGCCATCAGCGTGCCCAGTGCGTGGAAGCCGGCCACCAGGTTGATCACCAGCAGGGCCAGAAAGCCGACGTGCGCCACCGCGCCCAGCCCGCTGACCTGGCGCAGGAAGCCCGGGTCCAGGCATTCGAGGATCAGCGGTCGTCGGATCAGGAACAGGGTGACCAGCGTCACGCCCGTGATGCCCCAGAGCAGCGCCAGCGCCGCATCGTCCAGCGCCAGCACGGAGCCGAACAGCACATGCAACAGGTCCACGCTGTTGCCGCGCACCGAGACGATGAGCACGCCCAGCGAGAGCGAGATCAGGTAGAAGGCCGCCAGGCTGGTGTCCTCGCGGATCAGCGTGTGGCGCGCCACCAGGCCGGAACCGATGGCCACCGCCAGACCGGCGACGATGCCGCCCACCGTCATGGCCGCCAGCGACAGGCCAAACAGCAGGTAGCCGATGGCCGCGCCCGGCAGGATGGCGTGCGCCATGGCGTCGCCCGTGAGGCTCATGCGCCGCAGCATCAGGAACACGCCCACCGGAGCGGCCGACAGCGCCAGCGCGATGCAGCCCAGCAGGGCCTGGCGCATGAAGGCGAATTCGATGAAGGGACCGAAGATCAGGTTGCCTTCGTTCATGGCGTGGCCTCCAGCGCGGGGCCCTGCGAGTGCATGTGCGGGTGATACCCCCTGGCGGGCGAGCCGGTCTCGCATTCGCCGGCCTGCTCGTCGAAGGGTTCGCGCAGCGACTGCGCGCGGGCCCAGTTCGCGTCGGTCAGCACCTCGGCCGTGGCGCCCCAGGCCACCGGCTCGCGCGCCAGCAGCAGGGTCTGGGGGAAGTGTTCGCGCACCTGCGCCAGATCGTGCAGCACGGCGATCACCGTCTTGTCCTGGCGCTGCCAGCCGTGCAACAGGGCCAGCAGGTCGGCGGTGGTGCGCTGGTCCACCGCGGCAAAGGGTTCGTCCAGCAGCACCACGGGCGCGTCCTGCAGGACCAGCCGCGCGAACCGCGCGCGCTGCAGCTGCCCGCCCGAGAGCGTGTCCAGCCCGCGCCTCTCGAAGCCCGAGAGGCCGACCGCGGCCAGCGCGGCATCGCACTGCTGCCGGTGCGCGGCGGTGAAACGCCCGAGCGCGCCGACCCGCCGCCACAGACCGCTGGCCACCATGCCACGCACGTCGATGGGAAAGCTGGCGTCGAGCTCGCTGTGCTGCGGCAACCAGGCGATGTGCTCGCGCCGCAGGCCTTCGATGTGGCCCGACAGCGGCGCCAGCGCGCCGGCCAGCGCCTTGACCAAGGTGCTTTTGCCGGCGCCGTTGGGACCGACCACGGCCACCAGCGCACCGGGTTCAATGTGCAGGCTCAGGTGGTGCACCGCCGGGTGGCGCTCGTAGCCCAGCGTCAAGTCGCGCAGGGTGATGGTGGGGGCTTGGGGGCCTGTCATTGGGCTGTGTAAACTGTTGCAACTCAATTGCGATAGCGCGAATGTTAACGCAACATTGTTGCGATAATGGAGGCCTTCCATGGCAACCCGACCCAGCCCCAAAGAACCGGTGACCGTGCCGGCCGAGATCCAGACCCGTCTGGAAGCCGCCGGCCTGCGCCGCACCCTGGCCACACGCGCGGTGCTGGGCCTGTTCCTGGCCAACCCGCAGGGCACGCTCAGCCACGCCCAGGCCCTGGCCTCGCTGCAGACGCGCGGGCTGGATATCAACCGCGTCACCCTCTACCGGCTGCTGGAACGCCTGGCCGCCTGTGGTGTGCTGCAGCGCCAGACCGACGACGACGCGCGCACCTGGCGCTTCCGACTGGCCGACCTGAGTGAGGACGGCACTGCGCCGCGCTTCGAATGCGACGCCTGCCATCGGCAGTTCCGCCTGGCCTCGGCGAGCGAACCGGCGCGGGCCGTGGCCGACGAGCTGATGCGCACGCTGGCGGGCATGGGGCACCGCGGCCTGCGGCTGGACATGGCCGTGCACGGCACCTGCGCCGACTGTGCCGACCCTGCGGGCAGCCCGGCGACGGAGCCCCGCCCGTGATCGAGACCCGCGGCCTTGCCTTCTCCTACCCGCAGGCGCCTGTCCTGAGCTTCCCCGACCTGGTGGTGCCGCATGGCGGCACGCTGCTGCTGCGCGGGCCCTCGGGCAGCGGCAAGTCCACCTGGCTGGCCTTGGTGGCGGGCCTGCTGACGCCGGCGTCGGGCGAGGTGGTGGTGGCCGGGCAGACGGTGCACACGCTGGCCGGCGCGGCCCGCGACCGCTGGCGCGCGCGTTGCCTGGGTTTTTTGCCGCAGAAGCTGTTCCTGAGCGAAGCGCTGTCGGTGGCCGACAACCTGGCGCTGGTGTTCTTCGCCGCCGGACTGCCGGTGGACCGGGGCGCCATCGGGCGTGCGCTGTCGGCGCTGGACCTGTCTTCTCTGGCGGAGCGCAAACCGTCGCAGCTCTCGGGTGGCCAGGCTCAGCGGGTGGCATTGGCGCGGGCGTTGCTGCTGCAGCCCAAAGTGCTGCTGGTCGACGAACCCACGGCCAGCCTGGACGACGAGGCCTGTGCGGCCGCGCTGGCGCTGCTGCAGCGTGGTGCCGCCGAGGTCGGCGCGACGCTGGTGATCTCGACCCACGACGCACGCGTGGTGCAGGCGCTGCCCGCCGCGCAGACGCTGCGGCTGGCGAGGGAGGGAGTGGCATGAACGTGCTGAGCCTGTCCTGGCGCTACCTCTGGTCGCGTCCGCTGTCCACGGCGCTGAACCTGCTGTTGCTCACACTCGGACTGGCTTCGATCGCCTTCGTGCTGATCGCACAGCACCAGGTGGACCGTGCGTTCGAGCGCGACCTGCAGGGCATCGACGCGGTGGTCGGCGCCAAGGGCAGCCCGATGCAGCTGATCCTGGCGGGTGTGTTCCACATCGACGTGCCGCCGGGCAACATCCCTCTGGACGAGGTGAAGAAGCTGCAGGCGCACCCGCAGGTGGCGCAGCTGATTCCGCTGAGCCTGGGCGACAACCTGCAGGGCTTCCGCATCGTCGGCACCACGCCGGACTACGCGATCCACTACGGCGCGACCCTGGCGCAGGGCGCGTTCTGGACCGCGCCGATGCAGGCGGTGCTGGGCGCCCAGGTGGCGCGCAGCACCGGTCTGGCGCTAGGCCAGTCTTTCGTCGGTGCGCACGGCCTGGGCAGCGGCGGCGCGGTGCACGGCGAGGCGCTCTATGCGGTGAACGGCGTGCTCGCGCCCTGCGGCTGTGTGCTCGACCGGCTGGTGCTGACGGCGACCGAATCGGTTTGGAAGGTGCACGACGACATGCACGCCACCGAGGACATGGACGAAGAAGACCGCGCGGCCATCGAGGCCGACCGGGAGGTGACGCTGGCCTTGATCCGCTACCGCACGCCGCTGGCGGCCGCGAGCTTTCCGCGCTTCATCAACGACAGCACGCCGATGCAGGCGGCCTCGCCGGCGGTGGAGATCACGCGCCTGCTGAGCATGGTGGGTGTGGGCACGCGTGTGCTGCAAGGCCTGGGCGCGGTGCTGCTGGCGGTGGCCGGGCTGTCGGTGTTCATCGCGCTCTGGGGCGCGGTGCGCGAGCGCCGCCATGACCTGGCGATGCTGCGCATGCTCGGCGCGCCGCCGACCCGCGTGGGCGCGCTGGTGCTGTGCGAATCGCTGTGGCTGGCGCTGATGGCCTGCACGCTGGGCTTGCTGGCGGCACACGGTCTGACCGCGCTGATGGGGCAGATGTTGATGGACCAGCAGTCGCTGGCCATCACGGGCTGGCAGTGGGTGCCCGCCGAAGGGTGGGTGCCGCTGCTGGCCCTGGGGGTGGCGGTGGTGGCGGCGCTGGTGCCGGCCGTCAGCGCCTATCGGGTCGATGTGACCCAGTTGTTGAACACGAGGTGAAACCGATGAAAAAGACCGCTCTCTTCCTGGCCCTGTCCGCCTGCATGACCACCGCCGCGCTGGCGCAGCACTCCGACAAGGAACTGCAGGAAGACATCCAGCGCCACCGCGCCATGGCCGCGGCCCACGAGGGCGCGGCCAAGTGCCTGGAGACCAAGAAGGACGAGAAGGTCTGCATGGCGGAACTTCAGGCCGCGTGCAGGGGTCTGGCGATTGGCAAATACTGTGGGATGAAGCACGCGCATTGATGGCCCACCCCCGCGCCGCGCTTCGCGCGTCACCCCCTCAAGGGGGCAACGCCTGCGGCCTGGCGAAGCCAGTTCCGCGGCGTTCTCGAATGAAGTCCTTGCTCTCGATATGAACTTTCTTTCTCGTTGCTTGCTGTTGCCGCTGGCTTGTTTCTCCGGGTTGGCGTTGGCGCAGCTGACGTCGCCCATTGGCACGCCTGCCGCGCCGGCCGCCGGGGCTGCAGCCGATCCCGTCGTGCCGCCGCATGTGCAAGGGCAGGGGGCTGGGGTGCACAGTCCGCTGTCGCCGTTTGCGCCGCTCAAGCCGCGCGAGGACGTGGTGCCCTGGTCGCTGCTTACCGACATCAAGACCGAGGTGAAGAACAAGCGCATCACACCGGTCTACACACCTGGCGTGCAGGCTCTGAACCAGAAGATGCAGAAGGTGCAGGGCTTCATGCTGCCGCTGGGGCCGGGCGAGCAGCAGCGCCACTTCCTGCTGGCGTCGGTGCCGCCCACCTGCTCGTTCTGCACGCCCGGCGGGCCAGAAAGCATGATCGAGATCCGCACCCGCGAGCCGGTGAAGTACAGCCTCAATGCGGTCGTGGTCGAGGGCAAGTTCCACGTGCTGCAGAACGACCCCTATGGCCTGTACTACCGCATGACCGAGGCGGTCGGTGTCAAGTAGCGCTGGTGCTGTAGGCTGCGGGCGGCGGCGTGAACACCGCGCCGTCCAGGCCCATCGCCATCGTGCCCACCCACCATGCAGTGTAGAGCGCGACGAACCCCCAGAGCCAGCGCCGGTCCGCACCCGCAGTGGCCAGCAGGGCCCCAACCAACGGGATGAACTGCTGGGCATGCATGCCCACGAAGTGCGCCGGCCGCAGGTCACCACCGCCCAGGTGCCAGCCCACCACCGGCAGACCCGCGCCCGACGGTGGCTGCACCGAACCCAGCAGGCCGCCAGCCCCTGCGCCGAGCACGAAGGTCAGCACCAGCCCCAACACCACTGAGCTTCGCCACACGGGCGACAGGTCGGCGCGGCCGTGGCGCGTGATGCGCCAGGCCAGCACCGGCTGCGTCGCCGTCATTGCCAGCGCACCCAGGCCCATCAGCGTGTACATGACCTGGTGGAACGGGCTGCTGAAGTTGAAGTGCGAGGCCTGGCCCAGCGCCGCCTGCAGCGTGATGTAGCCGATCTCGAACAGGCCGGCGGCCAGGGCCACCGCCACCAGCGCGCGCACGCTGGCGTGGCGCCGCTGTGCCTCGGGCAGCAGACCGACGAACCAGGCGGTGCTGAGCCAGAACAACCCGATCGAGGCCATGAACTTCAGCGGTTTGATCCAGACGTTGACCTCGCGCACGGTGCGTTCGTCCAGGCCCAGCGCCACCAGCGCCGGGAGCATGGCGGCCCAGATCAGCAGGGCGGCGATGGTGAGGGTGCGCTGGCGTTCGAGGGCTTCGCGCAGCAGGGCAGACGGGGCGATCAAATGTGTGCGGTCCGGCGCGATGGCGAGGGTGAGGGTGGAGGAGGGTTTCATGGGGCGACTCCGGTGGTGGATGGGACGGCGGAACGGCGGACGCTGCGGACCAGGGCAAAGGCCAGCACGCCCAGCGGTCCGAACAGGAAACACAGCACCAGCAGCGGCACGAGCAGGGCGTGCGGCCAGCCCAGGCGCGCGGCCTCGGCGGCGATCCAGCTGCCGACGAAGAGGTCGAAGGCCAGGTAGTGCACCCATCCAGCCACCAGCACGCCGGGCACGTCGAACAGCGCGCGCACCTCGGCCGGGCTGCCGAAGCCGCCTTCGCCGCGCCAGTGGGTCAGCAGCATCAGGGCGTACACGGCCGACAGCAGGACCGGCACCGCGCGGCCGGACAGCCAGCGCGCCCGGGCGCTCCAGGGCGCATGCGCGGGCGAGGCGATCAGGGCGATCCAGGCCAGCAGCGCCAGCGCATTGCAAAGGGAAAACACGGTATCCGGGGACATTGGTCGCTCCTGGGCGGGTTTCGCTGGTATCAACTAGACAGTGTCTGGTTGGATATCGTAGAGAGTCGACTTGACAGTGTCAAGTGATGCACACTCGGGCCATGCCTCCTCGTTCCACAGACCCCGCACAGCCCGACCTGAAACAGCGCATCCTCGAAGCCGCCGAGCACCTGCTCGAGGCCGAGGGCCTGGCAGCGCTGTCCATGCGCGAGGTGGCGCGTCGCAGCGGCGTGACCCATCAGGCGCCGTACCACCACTTCGCCGACCGCGAGGCCATCCTGGCCGAGCTGGTGATGCGCGGCTTCACCGAGCTGAGCGCCCGGCTGGCGCGGGCCAACGAGCAGATCTCCGACGTGGGCCGGCTGGAGGCGGGCATCGCCTCAGGCCTGGCCTATGTCGGCTACGCCATCGACCACCCGGGCGTGTTCCGGGTCATGTTCCGCCCGGAGCTGTGCGACGTCACCCGCTTCCCCGAGGCCCAGAAGTCCGGCACCTCGGCCTATGCGCAGCTGGAGCGGCTGGTGTCGGAAATCCACGGCGCCGACCAGGTGGCCACGCTCGCCATGGTCTATTGGTCGCAGGTACACGGCCTGGCCTGTCTGGTCATCGACGGACCCGTGGGTGTGCAACTGCCCGGGGCCGCCGAGCGGCGCGCTTACGCCCGGTCCGTGCTGGAGCCCTTTGCGCGCCAGATGCTGGCCCAGACCGGGCAGGGTTGACGGGGCGCGGGTAGCATCGCCCGGGTGAACCTCGCCAGCCATCCCGTCGTCGCCTCCCTCACCCCCGTTTTCCTGCTGATCGCCCTGGGCTACTTCGCCGGGCGCCGCGACTGGATCCGCGAGACCGCGGTGCGGGACCTCTCCAACTTGGTCTTCCTGCTGCTGATTCCCGCGCTGCTGTTTCGAACCATGAGCGGCGTGCACGTCGAGGCGCTGGACCTGCGGCCACTGGCGGCCTATTTCCCTGCCGCGCTGCTGCTGCTTGCTGCGTCCATCGCCTGGCGCGGCTTCAACCGCTCCAGCGTCGTGATGGCGCTGGGCGGGGTGTTCTCCAATATGGTGATGATCGGCATCACCCTGGTCGAGCTGGCCTACGGCAAGGCGGCACTGGTGACGCTGCTGACCCTGGTGTCGGTGCACGCGCTGATCCTGCTCACCGTGGGCTCGGTGGTGCTGGAACTGGTGGTCGCCCGCGAGGTGCGCGAAGGTGGCGACCGCGCGCCCCATGTGCTGGAGACCGCCTGGTCAGCTTTCAAGGGTGCGCTGATCCACCCCATTCCGCTGCCCATCATCAGCGGCCTGCTGTTCGCCCAGACTGGCTGGAGCCTGCCGGCGGTGGTCGACAAGCCGCTGCAGCTGCTGGGCAGCGCCTTCGGCCCGCTGGCCCTGGTGCTGGTGGGGGTCACGCTGGCGCGCACGCCACTGGGCGGGCATCTGAAACCCGCGCTCTGGATCACGGCGTCCAAGAACCTGCTGCTGCCGCTGCTGGTGGGTGTGTCGGCCTGGGCCTGGGGCATCAGCGGCCTGCCGCTGACGGTGATGGTGGTGGCCGCTGCGCTGCCCATGGGCGCCAACGTGTTTCTGTTCGCGCAGCGCTACGAGGTGGCCGAAGGACTCACGACTGCCGCCATGGGGCTTTCCACCACGCTGGCGCTGTTCACGCTTTCCCTCGTCATGCTCATCATGTCCTGGCTGAATTGACGAGGCGCGTGTTTCACTGGCTGATTTTTCTGGCTTCCTCGACCTGGTACTCAAAGTAGCGCTGGATGCCGAAGGCCAGACTGCCCATCAAGGCGATGGTGCCCACCAGCAGGCTCAGTACCAGAGCACCGATGGTCAGCCAGTTGGTCGCGCCGGCGCCGTCCTCGGGTGCTTGGTGTGGGTTGAACCAGCCGTTCCAGCGCGGCCGGTCGCTCAGCGCATAGACGATGCCGGCCAGGCAGCTGGTGGCGATGCTCATGCCCAAAAAAGGTATCAGCAACCACGACAGCACATCGTCCTGCCCCAAGGTCTGTACGCGCTCGACGCCCCACCAGCCCAGCGCCGACGCGATGGGGTGCAGCCACCCGATCCAGTCGCCCAGACCGCGCAGGTAGAAGCGGTGCAGGCCCATGTGGCCACCCAGGACGGCGAGCCACACGGTCAGGGTCTTGTTCTTTTTCGGATGGCTCATGCCCCGGCCTCGGGCGGCGTGCGGTCGCCCTCGCCGATGGCGCGCTGCATCATCACGATGTCCAGCCAGCGACCGAACTTCCAGCCACAGGCCTGGACGACGCCGACCTGTTCGAAGCCCAGGGCCTTGTGTACGCCGATCGAACCTGCGTTGGCCGAATCTCCGATCACCGCCATCACCTTGCGGATGCCGCCGCGTTCGAGCGCGGCGAGCAGCTCGGCCAGCAGCGCGCGGCCCAGACCCTTGCCGGCAGCTTCGGGGGCGAGGTAAATGGAGTCTTCTACCGAGAAGCGGTAGGCTGGTCGCGGCTTGAACCAGTTGCCATAGGCATAGCCCAGGATCTCGCCCGCTTCCTCCACCACCAGCCAGGGCAGACCCTTGGACAGCACGTCGGCGCGGCGGGCGGTCATCTCTTCCAGGGAGGGGGGCGTGGTCTCGAAGGTACCCGTGCCGTGCAGCACATGGTGGGCGTAGATGCGCGTTACGGCAGGCAGATCGTGCTCGGTGCTGGGGCGGATCAGGGGCATGGGAGGGGTAGAAATAAGGTGCTTGGGTTCTGTAGGCAGCCGGCTATAATGGCAGGCTTTGCAGCGTTTCGCTGGCCGGGTGGTCAGTCGTGTGTCTCAAGCGCTGCGAGAAAACACTGTCACGTGTTGTGCCGGTGTTCACCACCACCCGAAGGATAAATCATGGTCGTCATTCGACTCTCCCGCGGCGGCGCCAAGGCCCGTCCGTTCTACAACATCGTGGTCGCCGACAAGCGCAACCGTCGCGATGGCCGCTTCATCGAGCGCATCGGCTTCTACAACCCCCTGGCCAAGGGCGGCGAAGAGCCCCTGCGCATTGCCCAGGACCGCCTGACCTACTGGACCGGCGTCGGCGCCGAGCCGTCGGACACCGTGGCCCGTCTGGTCAAGCAAGCCGCCGCCAAGGCCGCTGCCTGATCGCCCTGCGTTCGCAGTGATCCCCTCGAGCGGCCCGTTCGAAGCATCGCCTCTGCCGGCGGATGCGGTCGAACTGGGCCGTTTTCTTGACGCCTGGGGCGTCAAGGGCTGGGTCCACATCCAGCCGCACAGCGCCGATACCCGCGCGCTGTTCGAATCATCTGATTGGTTCCTGTTGCCGCCCGAAGCCCGCTTCGCGCGTGGCTTTTCGGCGTTTCCAGGCCCTGTGCATGTGCGCGTGGCAGAGATCAAAGTGCATTCCGATGGCCTCGTCGCCCGTCTGGAGGGTGTGGCGGACCGCAATGGTGCCGAGGCGCTCAAGGGCGTGCGCATCCATGTGCCCCGCAGCGCCTTCCCGGCCGCCGCCGACGGGGAGTACTACTGGGTCGACCTGATCGGTCTGGACGTGGTCAACCGCGAAGGCGTGCATCTCGGAGTGGTGCGCGACCTCATGCCCACCGGTCCGACCTCGGTGCTGGTGATGGAATACACCGAGACGGTGGATGGCGTCGCCAAGATGGCCGAGCGCATGGTGCCTTTTGTGGCGGCCTACATTGACGATGTGGACCTGAAAGCCCGCCGCATCACCGCCGACTGGCATACCGACTACTGACCGGAGCGCGCCATGCGCTTTGACGTCATCACGCTGTTTCCCGAGCTCTTTGAGCCGTTCTTCCGCAGCGGCATCAACCGCCGTGCGTTCGAATCGAAGCAGGTGGACGTGCGCCTGTGGAATCCCCGCGACTTTGCCGAGGGCAACTACCGCCGCGTGGACGACCGCCCGTTTGGCGGCGGGCCGGGTATGGTCATGATGGCCGAGCCGCTGTGGCGCTGCCTGCAGGCCATCCGCGCCGACCGCGCCGACCGCGCCGACCCCGAGGGGGGCTGCGCGCCGGTGGTGCTGTTCTCGCCCATCGGCCAGCGGCTGGACCATGCCATGTCGGTCGGCTATTCGCAAAGCGCGGGAGCGGTGCTGGTCTGCGGCCGCTACGAAGGCATTGACCAGCGCTTCATCAACGCCTGCGTGGACCGCCAGATCAGCCTCGGCGACTTCGTGCTTTCGGGCGGCGAGATTGCGGCCATGGCCCTGCTGGATTCGGTGGCGCGCCTGATGCCGGGCGTGCTGGGCGATGAGGGCAGCCACCAGCAGGACAGCTTCAATCCGGCACTGGATGGCCTGCTGGACAGCCCGCACCACACCCGGCCCGAAGTCTGGAACGGTCCGGAGGGCTCTGTCGCAGTGCCCGAGGTGCTCATGGGCGGGCACCACGAGCGCATAGCGCGTTACCGCCGGGAGCAGAGCTTGGCCCTTACCGCCCACCAGCGGCCGGACCTGCTGGCGCAGGCCCGGGAGGCCGGGCGGCTCTCGTCCGCCGACGAAGTTTTCCTGCGCTCCCTGAAAAAGCTATAATCCAAGGCTTTTCGATCCTCTGGCCGGCCGTTGTGACCGGTGACCGCTTCCAGCGCGGTCAGGGAATTACAGCCTCTTGTGTAGCGCGGCCACGATCGTTGAACAGGAAACCATGAACCTCATCCAGACCCTCGAGCAGGAAGAAATTGCTCGCCTTGGCAAGACCATCCCGGCATTCGCCCCTGGCGACACGGTGATCGTCAACGTGAACGTGATCGAAGGCACCCGCAAGCGCGTGCAGGCCTACGAAGGCGTGGTGGTCGCCCGCCGCAACCGTGGCCTGAACTCCAGCTTCATCGTGCGCAAGATCTCCAACGGCGAAGGCGTGGAGCGGACCTTCCCGCTGTACAGCCCGCTGATCGCTTCGATCGAAGTCAAGCGCCGCGGTGACGTGCGCCGTGCCAAGCTGTACTACCTGCGCCAGCGCAGCGGCAAGTCGGCCCGCATCAAGGAAAAGCTGGGCGCATAAGCGCACTGCTTTCGCCAAGAGCCGCTCACCCGAGCGGCTTTTTTGTGCCTGTTTCATACTCGTGACCATGTCCTCCTCTGCACCAACGCGCTATCCACCCGCCTTTGATCCGCGCCAGGTGCCCGTGCTGCAGGGGGCCGGCGCAGAGGCGCAGGAAGCCGTATCTCCCAGTCGCCTCACTCCCGAAGGGCTGCGCGAGCGCTTCGCGCGCCCTCCGGTGTGGACTCCGGAGCTGGTTCGCGAGCGCCGTTTCACCGACCGGGCGCCAGCGCCAGCGGCTGTGCTGATCCCGCTGGTGGTGCGCGAGCGCCTGGGACTGTTGCTGACACAGCGCACGGCCCACCTGTCCACCCACTCCGGGCAGATTGCGTTTCCCGGAGGCAAGGTCGATCCCGAAGACCGGGACGCCACGGCTGCCGCCTTGCGCGAAGCCCAGGAGGAAATCGGTCTTGAACCCGTGCACATCGAGGTGTTGGGCAGCCTGCCGGAATACGTGACCGGTACACAGTTCCACATCACACCGGTGGTGGCACTGGTGCATCCTGGGTTCGCGCTGCTGCCCAACCCGGGCGAAGTGGACGATGTGTTCGAGGTGCCGCTGGAGTTCCTCATGGATCCGGTCAACCACCGCCGCCATGGATTCGAGTGGAACGGTGAAATGCGCGAGTGGTATTCGATGCCCTACCAGGAAGGTGCGACGGAGCGCTTCATCTGGGGGGCCACAGCCGGAATGCTGCGCAACCTGTATCGTTTCCTCACCGCCTGAGGCGTCGGGCCCTGCGGGGCGCTCGCTATCATCGGGCCATGATCTTTTTTGCCATCCTGCTGGCTTTCCTGATCGAACAGGCACGTCCCCTGTCGATCGACAACCCCGTGTTTGCTGGTCTGCGAAGCTGGGCCCGGCTGGTGCGCCGCAACCTGGACACCGGCCAGGCGGTGCACGGATGGCTGGCCTGGGGTTTGGCCACCATGGTGCCGGGCCTGCTGGCGACCCTGGTGTACTGGGGCCTCTGGCAGTTCAGCAACGTGCTGTCATTCGTCTGGCTGGTGCTGGTGCTCTATGTGACGCTGGGCTTTCGTCAGTTCAGCCACCACTTCACCGACATCCGACAAGCGCTGGAGGTGGGTGACGACCTGCTCGCCCGTGAAAAGCTGGCGCAGTGGCTGCATGTGGAAACCAGCAGCCTGCCCCGGGCCGAAGTGCTGCGGCAGGTGATCGAACAGTCGGTGCTGGCCGCGCACCGCCACGTCTTTGGTGTGCTGGCGGCGTTTGTCGTGTGCTGGCTGCTCGGACTGGGGCCTGCCGGGGCGGTGTTCTACCGCATGGCCGAGTATCTCTCGCGCAACTGGCGGATGCGCCCCGATGGCACTCCCAGTCAAGCCACCCAGCAGGCCGCAGCCACGGGATGGCAGTGGATAGACCATGTGCCTGCCCGCGCGACCGCGTTGGGTTTCGCGGTGGTGGGCAACTTCGAGGAGGCTGTGGCGAGCTGGCGGGGTGAAGCCGAACAGTTCGGTCCGGGCACCGATGGCGTGGTTCTGGCCGCCACTTCCGGCGCAATCAACGTGCGTCTGAACGCTCGCGAAGGAAAACCGGAAGAGGCCGAAGGCGTGGCGACCAAGCCCGAACCCCAGCTGGCCCATTTGGCCAGCGCAGTCGGCCTGGTATGGCGCAGCGTGGTGCTCTGGATGCTCCTGCTGGCGCTGTTGACGCTGGCCCGGCTGCTTGGCTGAGCAGGTCAGTAGCTCCGCTTGGCGGAGAGCTCGGCAAACAGGTCTTCATAGATGCGGTAGCGGGTGGGGGCGATGATGTGGTCGTCACCGGAGGCCTCGCCCTGCACCTTGGCGCGCACCCCACAGCCGGGTTCGTGCAGATGGGTGCAGTTGTAGAACCTGCACGCGCCGAGCGCCGCGCGCAGATCGGGCATGAGGCTGGCCAACCGGGTCGCGTCGATGTGGTTCAGGCCAAACTCCTGGAAGCCGGGCGAATCGATCAATGCGGTGGTGCGCGCCGTGTCGACCCAATACCAGGTGGTGCTGGTGGTCGTGTGCTTGCCCGAGTTCAGTGCACGCGAGATTTCACCCGTCTGTGCCTGGGCCTGTGGCACCAGGCGGTTGACGAGGGTGCTCTTGCCGACACCGGATGGGCCGAGCACCAGGGTGGTCTTGCCCTCCAGTCGCTGCACGAGCGCGTCCAGGCCAGAAGAGGCATCGTGCTCGCCCTTGAGCCGCAGTGGCAGCACCGTCAAACCCATGGCGCGGTAGGGGGCCAGCCGCTCCCAGGCACGCTCGAACAGGGCGCCGAGATCAGCCTTGTTGAGCACGATCAGTGGTGCTATGCCTTCGGCCTCTGCGGCCACCAGCGCGCGCGTCAGCTGGCTCTCGGAGAACTCCGGCTCGGCCGCCAGCAGCACCAGCACCTGGTCGAGGTTGGCGGCGAACGACTTGGTGCGCAGTTCGTCCTGGCGGTAGAAAAGGTTGAGCCTTGGTTCGACCCGCTCGATGCTGCCTTCATCCCCGGTGGGCATCCAGTGCACCCGGTCGCCCACCACGGCCTGGCTTTTTTTTCCTCTCGGGTGGCAGATGCGGCGTTGTCCGTCCGGGCTCTCGACCAGGCAGTGCCGCCCGTGGGCGGCGACCACCAGTCCGATATCGACAGAGCCCTCGGATTCCGGTGCCCGGCCCGCGGCATCGGCGCGCGAACGGGAGTGGGGCGAGTGGTTCATGCGGCCGCACCCTGCAGACGCGCAATGCGCTCGCTGGCAGGCGGGTGAGAGTAGTAGAAGCGGGCGAACACCGGGTCGGGGGTGAGGGTGCTGGCGTTGTCCTTGTAGAGCTTGAGCAGGGCGCTGGCCAGGTCGTTTCCATCGGTATGGGCGCAGGCGTAGGCGTCTGCCTCGAACTCGTGGCGGCGCGAGAGCTGCGCAATCAGCGGCGAGAGGAAGTAGGTGAACAGCGGGACCACCATCAGGAAGAGCAGCAGCGCCAGTGCGTCGTTGGGGGCATCCAGTGACGGCACCACGCCCAGCCCGGTGTAGAACCAGGCTTGGCGTGACACCCACCCCAGCACCGCAAAGCCCACCAGGCTGAGCGCGAACATCAGCACGGTGCGCTGCAGGATGTGGCGCCGCTTGTAGTGGCCCAGTTCGTGCGCCAGCACGGCGTCGATCTCCGGCGGCGCGAGCTGTTTGAGCAGGGTGTCGAAGAAGACCACGCGTTTGGCGGCGCCGAAACCGGTGAAGTAGGCGTTGGCGTGGGCGCTGCGCTTGCTGCCGTCCATTACGAACAGTCCCTTGGCCGCGAAGCCGCAGCGCTTCATCAGGTCGTTCACGCGGGTTTTGAGTGTTTCGTCCTGCAGCGGCTCGAACTTGTTGAACAGAGGGGCGATCAGCGTGGGGTAGAGCACCAGCAGCAGCAGGTTGAACACCATCCAGGCTCCCCAGGCCCAGAGCCACCAGGTGGGGCCGGCAGCGCCCATGAGCCACAGGACCAGCGCCGCAATGGGCAGCCCGATCAGTGCGCCAACCACGGCACCCTTGAGCAGGTCGCCGAGCCACAGGCTCAGGCTCATCTTGTTGAATCCGAAGCGCTCTTCGAGCCGGAAGGTTGACCACCAGCCCAGCGGCAACGTCAGCACCGCGCCGATGAGCGTGAACGCGCCCAGCAAAGCGAGCTGTTGCCACATGCCGGGCTCCATCCACTGCAGCAGCCACTGGTTGAGCGCATGCAGTCCGCCCAGCAAGGTCCAACCCAGCAACAGGGCGGCTTCGATGGCCGATTCGAGCATGCCGAAGCGGGCCTTGGCGACGGTGTAGTCGGCGGCCTTGCGGTGGGCATCCAGCCCAATGGTGGCAGCGAACGGATCGGGGACCCGGTCGCGGTGGCGAACCACATGACGGATCTGCCGGCTGGCGAGCACCGTGCGGACGATCAGTCCGCCCACGAGCAAGGCACAGAAGAGGTAGGTGAAGGCGAGGGCGCTGCTGTCCATGTCCGAGAGTCTATCGAAGCGGCGCCATGGCTGCCGCGCAGGGACATGGCGGTCATCGGCGAAAATCGGCGCATGAGCCAAGACCACACCAACCCGGCTGCGATGGCCGCCGAAACCCCTGTTCCCACTTTGAGCAAGAGCGACCAGAACCTGGTTTGGCTCGATTGCGAGATGAGCGGGCTAGACCCTGAAAAGGAGCGCTTGCTGGAGATCGCTGTGGTGGTCACGGGCCCCAACCTCGAGCCCCGGGTGGAGGGGCCGGTATTTGCCATTCACCAGAGCGACGCGGTCCTCAATGGCATGGACGCCTGGAACAAGGGCACCCATGGCAAGAGCGGCCTGATCGACAAGGTCAAGGCCAGCACCATCGACGAAGAGCAGGCACAGGCCGAGCTCCTGGCCTTCATCGGCCAGTACGTGCCAAAAAATGGCTCCCCCATGTGCGGCAACAGCATCGGGCAGGACCGGCGTTTTCTGGTGAAGTACATGCCCAAGCTGGAGGCGTATTTCCACTACCGCAACCTGGACGTGAGCACCATCAAGGAACTGGCCAAGCGCTGGAAGCCTGCGGTCTACGACAGCTTCAAGAAACACCAGAGGCACACGGCACTGGCCGATGTGCATGAGTCCATCGACGAGCTGGCTCACTACCGCGAGCACTTCCTCCGGATGGACTGAGCTCTCGGCAAAGACAACAAAAAAAGGGCCTGCGGCCCTTTTTTTGTTGTCGTCTGCCGGAGTGGCCTTTAGGTTCTCAGAACACTGTGAGGCTGAACCAGTAGGCCACCGCCGCCACAAAGGCCGACGCCGGAATGGTCAGCACCCAGGCCCAGACGATGTTGCCCGCCACCCCCCAGCGCACCGCGCTGGCGCGCTGCACCGAACCCACGCCGACGATGGCGCCGGTGATGGTGTGGGTGGTCGACACGGGAATGCCCAGCGCCGTGGCCAAGAAGAGCGTCATCGCACCGCCGGTCTCTGCGCAGAACCCGCCCACCGGCTTGAGCTTGGTGATCTTCTGTCCCATGGTGCGAACGATGCGCCAGCCGCCGAACATGGTGCCCAGACCAATCGCCGCATAGCAGGACACGATGGTCCAGGTTGGGGGTGACTTGTCGGCGGAAGAGGCATAGCCGGTGGCGATCAGCAGCATCCAGATGATGCCGATCGTCTTCTGCGCGTCGTTGCCGCCATGGCCGAGGCTGTAGGCACCCGCCGAGACCAGCTGAAGTCGCCGGAACCAGCCGTCGACCTTGAGCGGCCGCGTGCGGCGGAACACCCAGGCCACCAGGACCATCATCAGCGAGCCCAGAATGAAGCCCAGCAGCGGCGAGACAAAAATGAAGGCCACCGTGCGGAGCACGCCTGTCGCGATCAGTGCGCCTGCGCCAGCCTTGGCAATCACGGCACCCACGATGCCGCCGATAAGCGCGTGCGACGAGCTGCTGGGAATGCCGTAGTACCAGGTGATCAGGTTCCAGGTGATCGCCCCGGTGAGGGCGCCGAACACCACGTGCGTATCGATCACCGAGGGGTCGGCGATACCCTTGCCGACGGTGGCCGCGACGCTGAGCTTGAAGATGAAGATCGCAACGAAGTTGAAGAAGGCGGCGAACACCACCGCCTGCCCTGGCTTGAGCACGCCGGTGGAAACGATGGTTGCGATCGAATTGGCGGCGTCATGAAACCCGTTCATGAAGTCGAAAATCAGCGCCAGCGCCACCAGCATGACCACGACCCAGAGGGCCGCCTGAACGGTCGTCATGGCAGGACCCTTCCGATCAGGAGTTCTCGAGGACGATGCCCTCGATCAGGTTGGCGACGTCCTCGCACTTGTCGGTGATGGTTTCGAGCAGCTCGTAGATGGCCTTTAGCTTGATCACCTCGCGCACTTCCGGCTCCTCACGGAACAGCTTGCTCATGGCCGAGCGCATGACGCGGTCAGCGTCGGATTCGAGGCGGTCGATCTCTTCGCAGGTCTTGACCGCGGCTTCGGCGGTCTTGGGGTCGTTGACGTCCTTGAGCAGGCTGATCGCGTGCTTGAGCCGCTCGCAACACTTGACGCTCAGGTCGGTCAGTCGCGAGATCTCGTCGGTCATGTGGCGCACGTCGTACAGCGCCATGGTTTCAGCCGAGTCCTGGATCAGGTCGGCCACGTCGTCCATGGTGTTGATCAGCGAGTGGATCTGCTCGCGGTCGATCGGCGTGATGAAGGTGGTGTGCAGCAGGCGGTTCACTTCGTGGGTGATGCGGTCGGCCGCACGCTCGGCGTGGTCCACTTCCTGGTTGTACTTGTCCCTCAGGAGCGGGTCGCTGTAGTGAGCCACCAATTGCGAGAAGGCATGCGCAGCCTTGACGATCTGTTCGGCGTGCTGGTTGAACAGCTCAAAAAAATTGCCCTCTTTGGGCAACAGCTTGCCAAAAAACATGGCGTCTCCGGTGGTGGAATATGAAAAAGATGTGACGTTTATGCGTCGAATCGGTGGATTTTAGCCGCCGGCATTTTTTGCCAAAGGACACGCTTGGGGCCTGCGCGGCACCGGCGCGCTTGGATAGCTTGGGGAAAACCCCGATTCGTGCAATAATCTCTGGCTGCCCTTCCACGACAAGGGCGGATTTGTGCATCTGCCTCACACAAGAGGCCTCCCGAATGCCCGCCGGCATCGTCAAACGACGCCAAGGCCGGACACGGACGAGGCCAATCGCTGAGTTAGCCGGAGACCCTCCGGCTTGTCCCGCGCGGTACCGTTTGTGGTTGATGTTTTGTAACCACGAACGGATCAGATACCTGCGGGTTCCGGCCAACGGCCGGCATCTCCCATGGACCTGTTCTGTTCAATGACGCCCGTTGTGGCGCCAGGACGAACATGAGCGACGCTTTTGAAGATCGCGGCGAATTCACGCCCGACATTTCCTCCAACGAACTGCTGGCCGACGCGCCCGTGGCCACGGAACCCAATGCCTTCGAGGTGCTGGGTCTGGCCCCGGAACTTGTCCGGGCGGTGGCCGATCTGGGTTACACCCAGCCCACCCAGGTGCAGTCGATGGTCATTCCCAAAGCCATCCGTCAGGAACACCAGACCGACGAGCGTTATGCCGACCTGATGGTTTCCAGCCAGACGGGCAGCGGCAAAACTGCGGCCTTCCTGCTGCCGGTGTTGCACACCCTGCTCAAGCAGCAGGACGCTCGGGCCGAAGCCGAGCGCCTGGCCTTCGAGAAGGAAACCGCCGAAGCGCTGGCCGCCGGCAAACCCGCCCCCAAGCGCGCCAAGCGCAAGGACCCCACCAACCCCCGCAACTTCAAGGCCGCCACGCCCGGTGCGCTGGTGCTGTGCCCGACCCGCGAACTCGCGCAGCAGGTGGCGCACGACGCCATCGACCTGGTGCGTCACTGCCGCGGCCTGCGCATCGCCAACGTGGTCGGTGGCATGCCGTACCAGCTGCAGATCGCCCGACTGCAGAACGCCGATCTCGTGGTTGCCACGCCGGGCCGTTTGCTGGACCTGCAGCGCTCGCAGCAGCTCAAGCTGGACCAGGTGCAGTTCCTGGTGGTCGACGAAGCCGACCGCATGTTGGACCTGGGCTTCTCGGATGACCTGGCCGAAGTCAACCAACTCACCAGCCAGCGCGACCAGACCATGATGTTCTCGGCCACCTTCGCGCCGCGCATCCAGCAACTGGCCCTGCGCGTGATGCACGAGGGCGGTAAACACGTGCAGAAGGTGCAGATCGACAGCCCGCAGGAAAAGCACGCCAACATCAAACAGGTGCTGTTCTGGGCCGACAACGCCGAGCACAAGCGCAAGCTGCTCGATCACTGGCTGCGCGACGCATCGATCAACCAGGCCGTGGTGTTCTGCAGCACCCAGGTGGAATGCGACGGGCTCGCCACCGACCTCCAGCAGACCGGTTTCCACGCCGTGGCCCTGCACGGTGCTCTCAGCCAGGGCCTGCGCAACCGCCGTCTGATGGCACTGCGCAGCGGACAGGTCCAGATTCTGGTGGCCACCGACGTCGCCGCCCGCGGCATCGACGTGCCGACCATTACGCACGTCTTCAACTTCGGCCTTCCCATGAAAGCCGAGGACTACACGCACCGCATTGGCCGCACCGGCCGCGCCGGGCGCGATGGCCTGGCCGTGACGTTCGCCGAGTTCCGCGACCGCCGCAAGATCGGCGACATCGAGGCCTACACCCGCCAGCGCATTGCTGTGGAGGTGGTGCCCGGTCTGGAGCCGCGCCAGCGCCCGCCGCAGCCCGAGTTCAATGGCCGCGGTCGCCCCGGTGGTGGCCGTCCGGGCAACGACCGTTTCCAGCGCCCCTCCGGCGACCGATTTGGTGGTGACCGTTTCGGCAGCGACCGCCGTCCGGCACCGCGCGGGCCCCGCGTCGAAGGGCGCTTCGACGCCCCTCGCTTCGAAGGCCGCGATACCGCGCCGCGTGGCGATGTGCGTTTCGACAGCCGTCCGGACCAGCGCCGCGATCACGCGCCCGCGCGTGGATTCGGCAAGCCCCAGGGTGGATCAGGCAACTGGGGACGCGGTGACGCCGGTGCGTCCCGTCCGGCCGGCCCGCGCCGCCAGCCGCGCTGAGTTCGGTCAGCGCGTATTGCTAAACATCAGCGGCGCCAACCGTTCGATGTAGAAGGCTGCGGCACCTGTGGACAGGTGCCCGTAGTCATAGGAGAGCGGCTGCGTGGCATCTTCAGACAGCCGGGTCAGGCATCCTTGGGCATTGCAGAAGAAGTCCATCCCCGAGATGAACTCGATGCCCATCTTTCGGGCACGCTCGCGCATGATCTCGGTCGCATTGCGCACCTCCGGATCGAGAAACGCCTCACCCAGCCTTAGGGGCGGACGGGCTTGTACAGGCCCTTTTTTCCATTCCTCCAGCAGGATCTGCGGCAGGTGCTTCTTCCAGTAGGGAACGGCGCCCAGCAGGATGATGCGGGGCACTCCCGCCTGTTGGATCTGCTCCACAGTGGCTTCGAGGTTGCGCAGGTCGTAGCGCTTGTTGTGCCACCACGAGTAGAGGATCACGATGTCGGGTCTGGTGTCCCGGATCGCCTGGATGTTGGCGTCGTTGAGGCTTCTGCACAATGGCCTGGGTTCGATGCCCAGCACCGACGGGCAGATGGCGGCGGTGCGCTCAGCCAAGCCAAACTCGTAGCGGCCTGATTCCTTCAGCGCCCTGAAGCCTGGGTACAGCGACCCCGCGTGCGAATCCCCCCAGACGAAGACCAGCGGCCGTTTCTGTTCGATGCAGAAAGGCTTGTAGTGAGATGGAGGCAGGCGGTAGTCCAGCATGCACTCCTTGTCCCGCCAGCCATCAACGACGGCCGACCGGCCCCCGGTGGACATGATGTGGCGCACCAGGTCTGGAACGCGCTGCTCGAATCCGTGGTATCGGTGGATGGCGAAGCCGGCGGCCGTGACCAGGCACAGGCCCACGCAGAGGGCGATGATGACCTCCGTGCCGTTCATGCGCCCGATGCGGATCGGCTTTTCGATGAACCGGTGGGTCGCCCACGCCAGGACAAAGGCCAGCGCCATCCACGCCAGCGGCCGCTCCCAGCCTGGCTCGCCCATGGACTTGAGGTGGGAAAAGGATTGCAGCGGCCAGTGCCAAAGGTACAACGGGTAGCTGATGAGGCCGATCCCCACCAAGGGCTTGCTCGACAGCACGACCCGGTTGAGCCAGCCCGAGGGGCCCGCTGCGATCAGCAGTGCTGTTCCGAGGGTGGGCAGCAGCGCCCGCCAGCCGGCAGGTGCCGTCTCCGGCGCTATGTTCATCAGCGCCAGCGTCAGCAGGGTCGCGCCGATCCAGGCGAGCGCATTCGGGTGCCCGACAGCCACGTTTGCATGCCCCGTACTCAGCAACGCCCCGACCAGCAGCGACAGGAGCAGGGCCGCTGATCGGTCGAACCCGGCTGCGGTCTGGTCTTGCGCCAGAAGCAGGAGGACGGACAGCAGCAGCGCAGCAAAGGTCCAGCGCATCGCGTTCATGTGCCAGCTGTGAAGCGCCCACATTGCGAGAGGCCACAGCAGGCAGAACGGCACCCATATGGTCAGTGGCCAGAGATGCAGCAGCGGCTTGCTGGCAGACCCTGCAGCAAAAGAGCCAGGCTCTGCCGTCAGGTTGGGAACGAACGTGCTGCCTGCCACGACCTGCTGGCCCAGTTGGCGGTAGTCCGCCGGTGCCAACAGGAACCAGCCTGCGACCAGCACCGCGGCGAGCACCAGAAGCGGCGCTGGGGCGAGGTGTCTGATGCGCCGTGCGTAGAAGCTGCCAAGACTGAAACCCGGGTTCTGCAGCTCTGACAGGACGCTTGAGCTGATCAGGTAGCCGAGAACGACGAAGAAGACGTCGATGCCCGCAAACCCTCCACTGAGGGCGCCTGGAAAGGCTTGGTGGAGCACCACAGACACCACCGCAACCGCTTTCAGACCATCAAGGTCGGGGCGGTACGGGGCGTAACGGGCTTCGGCAGGCATGGGCTGGCGGCTGCGCCGGTGGCGCCAGGGGACGGCACTGGGCCGAGGTGACCTGCATCCAGGTCTTCAGAGGCCTGGATGCCCGACGATCACGCGTACAGCTGGCGGGCGATGGTGTGTGCCAGGGAGTCGGGCAACTCGACATCGTCGAACATCAGCATCTGACCGGCACTCACTGCTCGGGTCAGCACGGCGTTCTGGATCATGCCGATGGGAACGTGGCCCTTGACGTCCGCGATGCGGGCGGCCTCGCCGCGCACCTGGAAGCCGCCGATGGCGCGGTTGATGCGCGTGCCCGCGGGCATATCGTGTTTGGCAATGCCCACGATGGAGATCGTCGGATTGCTGGAGTTGTTCAGCAGCACGCCACCGCCATGGAGCACCCGCCGCACGGTCTTGATGATCTCGTACTGGCAGAGATGGAAGGGGCGGACCAGTACGTAGTAGGGGCCGTCCCCGAGCTTGAGGTAGTTCAGTGCCTTCCACTCGGACTTGTCGTGCGTGCCGACCACGAACACACCGGCGTTGCCCGGCGCCAGCACGTAGTCCGAAATGGCCTGTCCGCGCTCGGCCGCGCCGCGTGCCAGCTCGATGGCCGCCTTGGTGACGTCGGTGGCTTTGGGGCCTTCCATGCCCTGGCGCGTGATCGTGCCGCCGAAGCCGTTGGCCACCAGGGCCTGCTCGATCTGGATCTTGGTGCCGTCGGTGAAAGAGGTGGTCTGCTCGACGCTGATGCCCTGCTTGCCGGCCCAGTACGCCATTTCTTCGGGCGTCGGGTGGTGGTTCAGGAAGCCCTTCATGTTGCCGTACACGAGGGGCTTGAAGCCCATCATCACCGCCTCTTCGCGCAGGGCTGCGATGGAACCGGGCTGGTCGCCTTCGGCCTCGGTCAGCAGGCCCTTGTCGGCGAAGTAGGAGCCGGTGGTGACGTGGAACTCGGAGTTCATCGTGACGACCGGCTTGCCGGCCTTCAACGCGATGTCAATGATGCGCGTGGCGTGCAGCACGTCGCCGCTGCATTCGACGATCAGGTCGGACTGATCCAGAAGTTCCTGCTCGGAGTGCGTGAAGCGGTCGGTGAACGGAAATCCTTCGACGCTGGCAGCAGGGCGCCGGGTGAGCACAGCGCTCAGGGTCAGGTCGGTGGCGTGGTTGTGGATCAGCCGGGCAAAGCCGCTGGCGATGAAGCCGGTTCCAACCAGGCCGATGCGTTTTTGGGGGCTGTTCATGGTGTGTGATGACAGTGGTTGGTGAGGCCGCTCAGACGCTGTAGCGCAGGCGGCTGTCGGATTCCTGGCTCGCTTCCTGCGGCGCGTAGCCGGACACCAGTTCGGTCAGGAGATCCTTGGTCCCTTCGACGTTCCGTTGCTCCAGCAGGGATTCCAGCTGCTGCAGCTTTTCCAGCAGCACAGGCCAGGCGAGGAACTCTTCGTGGGCTTTCATGATGCGGGGATGGGAGGTCGGGCGCGGGTTGTTGCCGATCAGGAGTTCCTCGAACAGCTTCTCGCCCGGGCGCAGGCCCGTGATCTCGATCTCGATGTCGCCTTCGGGGTTGTTCTCGTCGCGCACGCAGAGACCCGAGAGCTCGATCATCCGGGTGGCCAGATCCATGATCTTGACGGGATCGCCCATGTCCAGCACGAACACGTCGCCGCCCTTGGCCATGGCACCCGCCTGGATCACCAGCTGGGCCGCCTCGGGAATGGTCATGAAGTAGCGTGTGATGTCCGGATGGGTCAGCGTGATGGGGCCGCCATCGCGGATCTGGCGCCGGAACTTGGGAACCACCGAGCCGGAGGAGCCGAGCACGTTGCCGAAGCGAACCATCGAGAAACGCGTTTTCGGAGCCGTAGCAGCCAGCGCCTGCAGCGCCATTTCCGCCAGGCGCTTGGATGCGCCCATGATGTTGGTCGGGCGCACCGCCTTGTCGGTGCTGATAAGCACGAAGTCGCTCACACCGTGCTCCGCCGCCGCCCTGGCGGCGGTGAGGGTGCCCAGCGTGTTGTTTCGGATGCCTTCGATCGGGTTGTGCTCCACCAGGGGCACATGCTTGTAGGCCGCTGCGTGGTAGACGGTGTCGGGTTTCCAGTCGGCAAAGATCTCGTTGAGCCGCTGCGCGTCCCGCACCGAGGCCAGCACCGGCACCAGCAGGGTGGCGTTGTCTTCGATCTTTTCCTGCAGTTCCTGCTGGATTTCGTACAGCGCAAATTCGCTCTGCTCGATCAGCACCAGCGTGCTCGGATTGACCGAGAGGATCTGCCGGCACAGCTCGCTGCCGATGGAACCGCCGGCCCCGGTCACCAGCACCACCTTGTCGGTGATGTTGCGTCCCAGCAGGATGTGGTTGGGCGCGACCGGTTCGCGCCCGAGGAGGTCGTCGATGTCCAGTTCACGCAGGTCGGAGGTGCTGACCATGCCCTGCGCCAGTTCGCTGACCGCGGGCAGGGTGCGCACCTGGACATGGGCCCGCAACATCTTCGCGATCATTTCGTTGCGCCGGTGGCGGCTGACCGAGGGAATTGCGAGCAGGACGGTGCTGACCTGCAGCGAGGTCACCAGGCCCGGAAGGTCGGCGGGGCTGTAGATCGACAGTCCATTCAGCACATGACCATGCAGCCGGTCGTCGTCGTCCAGAAACCCCACCACCCGCATTTCATGGCTGTTGGTCATGGCCGCTGCCAGCTGGCGCCCGGCGTTGCCGGCGCCGTAGATCAGCACCCTGGGCAGGGCGACCATCCGCAGCTGATTGCGGTAAAGACCTCCGAGCCAGAAACGGGCCAGCATGCGCGAGGCACCGACGGTTAGCAGCAGCAACATCGGTTGGATCAGACCCACCGTGCGGGGCACGCCATCCACACCGTAGGCGGTGAACACCGTGGCGAACAGCAGACCGTAGACCGCCGTCGCCTTCAGGATGGTCTGCAGCGCGGAGAGGCCGGTGTAGCGGAAGATGGCCCGGTAGAACCCATTGACCACGAAAATTGGCAGCGCCAGCAGCAGCGACACGCCAACGGCCCACATGGGTTGCCAGTAGCTGTCACCCGACAACTTGACCCACTCGCCCAGGCGCAGGTAGTACGACAACCAGACGGTGAGAATGCACAGTGCGGCGTCCACCGACAGCACCACCACACGCTTGGCAGGGCGGGGCATGGCCAGAATGGGCTGCGCAAATCGGTTCAGCATCGTGTGGTCGTTGAATCGTGTGTCAGTGGGTCACCCCGTCGCGGCGCAGCACGCGCCACGCCGTGAGGAAGATGATTTGCAGGTCCAGTCCCAGCGACTTCTTCTGTAGGTACTCGGCGTCCAGCCGGACTTTCTCGGGGATCGGCAACTCGTCACGGCCGTGGATCTGGGCCCAGCCCGTCAGGCCGGGAACCAGCCGGTGAACACCGGCCTCGGTGCGCAAGGCGATCAGATCGTCCTGGTTGAACAGGGCGGGGCGGGGACCCACCAGGCTCATGTCGCCTTTCAGGATGCTCCAGAGTTGTGGAAGCTCGTCCAGACTGGTTTTTCGCAGAAAGGAGCCCACTGGCGTCAGATACCGGTCGGGATCTGACAGCAGGTGGGTGGCCACGGCAGGTGTGTCCAGTCGCATGCTGCGAAATTTGGGCATCTTGAAAATGCGGTTGTCCCGGCCAATGCGATCGCTCCAGTAGAGGGCAGGACCGGGTGAGGTCCAGCGAACCACCAGGGCGATCAACCCGATGGGCAGCAGCAGGATGGCCGCGGCGCACAGCGCAAAGAACAGGTCGAAGGCGCGTTTCATGCCACCACATCCTGTACTGCGAGTCGCAGGCCCTGCTCCACTGCCAACCGGGGCGTCCAGCCTAAAACCCGCCTAGTATGCCCGATGTCGACCTGCAGCGACCCGATCAGTCGATCGATTTGAGGGCCTCGACCTAGCAATTTTCCCGCCATGCGCAACCAGGCCACGGGTACTGGCCACAGCCGTGCGGGTCGACCCATGGCACGCGCGAGCGCGCGCACCAGGTCCGGCGTCGAAAGATCCAGACCGTCCGATGCAAGAAAGGTGTGTCCTGCGGCGGCCGGATGTTCCACACAGAGGTGCAGCAGATCGGTCAGGTTGTCCAGTGCGAGGAGCGAGCGCCGGTTGTCCACCGCACCCAGAGGGAGCGGCGTGCCACGGGCCACCGCCTTCATGAGCTTGAGGAAGTTGGCCTTCACCCCGGGGCCATAGACCAGGGGTGGCCGGACCACCACCAGCTCCAGCCCGGTCCTTCTGGCCACATCCTGAAGGGCCAGTTCGGCTTCCCATTTCGACTGACCGTAGGCATCTTCTGGTGCTGGTGTCATGTCGGACGTGAACGGGTGCCCCGGCGCGGTGCGTTCACCATGCACCTTGAGTGAACTCAGGAACACCAGTCGACGAACGCCCGCAGAGGCTGCCGCAACGGCCAGGGACCGGCTGCCGTCTACATTGACTCGACGGTAGGACTGCAATGGGTCGGGGTCGGTGTCCTGCAGCATGTGCACGCGGGCTGCGCAATGGACCACACAGTCAACGCCCTTCAGGCTCTGGCCCCAGTCGGTTTCAGGTCCCAGGTCTCCAACGGCCCATGTGTCTTCTGCGCCGGACACCGAGCGCGTGATGGCCCGGACAGAGAATCCGTGCGCCTTCAGGTGCTGGCAAAGGGCGCGCCCGACAAAACCGTGGGCACCGGTGACGGCCACGATCACGGTCATTGCTGACGGCGGTCCCGGTTCTCCAGCGTCAGCGAGCGAATCTCCTCCATCAGCTTGCGGTTGGCCGACAGCAGGTCGGCCACGAAAGCGATCAGGATGGTGTGGAAGCCGATGATCAGCAGCGAGCTGGCCAGGATCAGGGACTGGATATGCCCGTCGTAGTCGACGGTCAGCCATTTGTAGAGGAAGCGCAGACCAATGAGGAAGCCCAGCGTGAACAGGGTGATGCCGATGCTGGCGAAGAATCGGAACGGACGGTAGATCACGAACACCCGGATGATCGTGACAATGCTGCGCTGGATGTAGGAGGCGATGCTCTTGACCAGGCGGGACGGGCGGAGATCACCGTTGACGCGGATCGGCACCGAGGTGATGGCCATGTTCTTCTGGCCCGCCTGGATGATGGTTTCCAAGGTGTAGGTGTAGTCGGAGAACACGGTCAGCCGGCGCGCGGCGGACCGGCTCATGGCTCGGAAGCCGCTGGGTGCATCTGGGATGCTGGTTTTGCTGGCCACCCGCACCACCCAGCTGCCCAGCTTCTGCAGCAGCTTCTTGATCGGGCTGAAGTGCTCGATGGCAGCGATGGGGCGGGCACCAATCACGATGTCGGCCTTGCCGTCGAGGATCGGTCGGGTCAGCGCCGGGATGTCGTCGGCGTTGTACTGGTTGTCGGCGTCGGTGTTGACGATCACGTCGGCACCGTGCTCCAGGCAGGCCTGCAGGCCGTTCATGAAGCCTCGCGCAAGACCCTGGTTGCGGGTGTGGCGGACCACGTGGTCAACGCCATGCGCCAGGGCCACCTCGACCGTGTTGTCGGTGCAGCCGTCGTCGATGATGAGCCACTCGACCTTGTCGAAGCCTGGCACCTCGCGCGGCAGGGCCGCCAGGGCGATGCCCAGGGTGGCGGCTTCGTTGTAGCAGGGAATCTGGATGATGAGTTTCAAGAGGAACTCCGTGGAGGTTGGCGGCGTGTGTCGGTATCGTGCTGGCAGGTCATTGCGGGCACAGGTCGTTTTTCAGCGGGCCCACGCTGCCGTCACGGTACTCGGCCAGAAGCCGGACGTCGCAGGGCTTCAGGGTGGTCGGCAGGCGCCTGGCGGTGAAGGCGAACCCGGTGTTCAGTGCGCGTTGCGTGCCCAGGGCAGCGGCGACATCGTCGCGCTTGATCAGCACCGGCACGGAAGAAACAAACTCGTCTCCGGCCAGGATCCAGAGGCGCTGAGCCTGATCACCCAGTTTGGTGTCATAGACCCAGCCTTTGGCCCGCAGCTCCCCATTGACAAGCGTGAGTGTTTCCACGTTGCCTTCGGTGGTGAGGCGGTGGGGGAGGCGGATCGACATCGATCCGAGACCGGTGCGGTCGGCGTATCCGATGTTGCGGGGCAGTTCCTGCAGGGCCTGATGCTGTTTGAGCAGCACCTGCGGCGCAGAGGCCCAGAACACCACGAGTGCACTGGCTGCAAAGAGGGTGGTGACCGTCTGTTTGAACCAGCCGGGCTGGCAGAGCACGAAGAACGGGAGCCATAACACCGGCAGGAGGTACATGTAGTAGCGCGGCTGCAGACCCGAGAGCACGCCATTGACCAGGTAGGCGCGGTAGCCGAACACCACGTGGACAACGACGGTGCCCAAGGTGGCCAGGGCCATGGCATCGAACAGCCGGACGGCCATGCGGTTGGAGGTGAGCAGCGGCGTGCTGAAGCGCACCACCAGCCAGCCTACGATGGGCAGACAGATCATCGTGTAGAACACCGGCTGCCAGCGGTCTCCGATGGGGGTGATGCTCAGGTGCGACATGATGCCGTGCAGCCGCCGCCACATGGCACTGACGTACTCCCGGACATAGCCTGCCAGATCGAGTGGCTCAGCGGGTGGTGTGCTGCCGTACAGCCGGCCAGGCGAAGGGAAAAATCCTCCGTGCTGCAGCCACGTGTAGACGTAGTAGCTCCCCACGATGGCGCAGAAGACGGTCACGTGGGGCCAGAAGCTGCGAACCAGCACCACCGGATGTATGCGGCGGAAATTGCGCAGCCCCCAGGCACCAAGGAACAGGATCATGAAGACGATGCCTGTGGCCTTGGTGAGGAAAACAATCAGCAGGCCGACCAGCAGCACGACCGGCGCCAGGGCGTCCGGTCCGTTGCGGGCGGGGTTGGTCATGCGCGACAACCCGTAGAAGCCCATGGACATGCCCAGATACAACAATGTGTCGTTGGACACGCTGCCGGCAATGTACGAGAACATGGGCACGCTGGCACAGGCGAAGAGCAGCAGCGCGGTGGTGGTCTGTGCAAGGCGCAGTTCCCGTGCCATCAGCACCACTAAGGCCAGCCCCAGTCCCACAAAACCGACACTGATCAGCCGGAAGACCAGGTAGTCCGCTTTCGGGCTCAGGGAGAGCAGCTTGCCGACGACACCCAGGGCGCTGTAGTACAGCGGCGGGTGGGCCAGGTAGTTGGCCTGGGTGAACCCCATGATCTTGCCGTCGCTGTAGTTCGGCAGAGCCTGCGGCGAACGGATGCTGTCATGGATGTAGGACAGATGCGGTACCTCGTCCGGCGGATAGCTCAGTGGCGAGTGGCCGGCCATGACCACGCCCTGAAGGATCACAAACATCAGCATGAACAGCGCCAACGGCATGCCTGCCCAGGTTTGAACACCCAGGCGGAGGCTGTTGAAAATGCGTCGAATCATGCTTGAGGTTCCGGCTGCCATCAGGCCATGTCGGCGTGGCGCACACGGGGCGGCCACGCCAGGCCGAAATCTTCGTGGTCCAGCGTGTGGTTGGGGCTGTAGGCCGGGTCGCGGGCCATGCTGACGGGCCAGCGCTTCCACATGTAGTCCACTTCCTTCTGAAAGCGGGCCTTCTTTTCAGGAGTATCTTCGTAGCCCCGGGTGGCCGACTCGTGGTGGAACAGCAGGGCGTGCGGCGTGAACAGGTTGCGAAGCCCCATCTCGGCGAACCGCAGGCAGAGGTCCACGTCGTTGCAGGCGACCTTGAGGTTGACGTCATCGAACCCGCCCACCTGGTCGAAGTGCTTTTTCTGCACCGCCATGCAGGCACCGGTGACGGCGCTGAAGTTGCTCGCCAGTGAGGCCCGTCCGACGTAGCCATGCGCGTACAACGAGAAGCCCTTGTGGGCATGTCCGGCCCAGCCGCCGATGCCCAGCACGACACCGGCGTGCTGGATGGTTGTATTGGGATACAGCAGCTTGGCACCGACAGCGCCGATGCCCGGACGGCAGGCCTGGCTCACCAGCTCCTCCAGCCAGTCGTGCGAGATCACCTCGATGTCGTTGTTGAGGAAGCACAGCACCTCACCGGTGGCCATAGAGGCGCCCAGGTTGTTGATGGCCGAATAGCTGAACGGGGAATCGTCGCGGATGACCCGGAAGTTGGGCGTTTGGGCCTGTTCGGCAAAGTAGGCCAGCGCCTCGGGGTCGTCCGAGCCGTTGTCCATCAGCAGGATCTCGTAGTTCTTGTAGGTTGACTTGTCCCGGATGCTCTCCACGCAGGTCCTGACGAGGTCCACCGCGTTGCGGGTCGGGATGATGATGCTGACTTTGGGCGCCGGCTTGGGCAGCCGGTGGCGAGCACGGTAGCCGTGACCGATGAACTGCGCCCGGGCGTTGATGCCCATGCGCTTGTAGTGGTCGTTGAGCGCCCGTTCGCCGGCGAGCATGGCGTAGGGCTTGATGTTCAGATCGGCTGTGGCGGTGCTGCCGGCATGGGCCCGCCAGTGGTAGAGGATGAACGGCACATGGACGATCTGGTCCGCCTTCACCTTTTCGATCACTCGCAGCACGAGGTCGTAGTCCTGGGCGCCCGCATAGGCTTCACGCAGGCCTCCCACCTCGCGCATGAGGTCGCCGCGGTAGAAGGCCAGGTGGGTGACCAGGTTGTGCGAATAGAACAGGTCCGGGTTCCAGTCGGTCTTGAAGTACGGGTCGTAGCGCTTGCCGTGTTCGTCGAGCTTGTCTTCGTCCGAGTACAGCATCCGCGCGTCGGGATGGCGGGCGATGGCCTTGACCATGTACAGCAGGGCGTGCGCCGGAAGCACATCGTCGTGGTCTAGGAACGTGATCCAGTCCCCCGAGGCCAGGGCCAATGCGCTGTTGGTGGCCGCCGAGATGTGCCCGTTGGTGTCGCGGAAGGTGACCTTGATGCGTGGGTCTTCGGCCATCCACTGTTCGAGTAAGGGGCGAACATCTGGGTCGGTCGACGCATCGTCAGCGATGCACAGCTCCCAGCGCGGATACAGCTGGTCCCTGACGGATTGGATCGCTTGGCTGAGCCAGTCGAGGTTAGGATTGTAAGTCGGCATGACGACGGACACGAGCGGTCCGTCGGTCATTGAGGCGGCTTCCAGCCCCAGCCGCTCGACCATCACACTGTCCAGTGTGTCGTAGCGCCGCACCCACTCTTTGTAGTCCCTTGGGTCGAAGGCTTTGGGGGCGTGGTCCGCCACATCGGGTGTGGCCTCCGCCTCGGCTGTGTTCGCGTGCAGAGCCTGCTTGAGGGCCATGGGCAATCCCTTGCCTGCGGCCAGTGCCTCGCGAAACACCCGCACCGAGTGCTTTACGTCTTGCGATAGGACGCTGATCCGTCGCAGCGGTGCGGTGACGCGCCAGCTGGTGGACAAATACAGGTTGTCAACGTGGACCGCATGTGCTTTGGCCGCCTCCTCGTGAGCCAGTACCCGTTGGGTCAGCGTCATGACCTGGTGCTGCGCGGATACCAGTTGCAGGTTGCGATCGGTGTAATCCTGCAGCAGGTCCACAAGCTGCTGCTCTCGGTCTTTGAGCTCTTCTGCCAGCCTGGCGCACTCATCCTCGAGCATCGCTGCGTTCGAAGGGGTGGTCATCGGGGCGTCTTGTAGGGACATGTTGGGTCTCAGATCAGATAGGCCTGTCGCAGCTCCCGCAGACGCCGTCGATAGGCGTCGGCCACCGCGCGGGAGGAGTAGTTGTTCCGGATATTGTCCTGGGCCCTACGCACCAGAGAGGCGGTCTCATCCCGACGGTCCACCAGGCGGCGCATCTGCGAGGCGGCCTGCTCCACGTCCGGATCGCACCAGTACTGGCCTTGGTGGAAGATGTAGTCCTCGGGAGAAAGGGGCACCAGCGGCCCGTCGACCAGAAAGCTGGTCTCGGGTGTGCAGAAATCCGTGTTTCCGGAGAACGCCGTGGTGACCGTGGGAAGGCCCAGCAGCATGGCCTCGGCAATGATGCGGCCGAAGCCCTCCGACCGGTGCAGCGACACGTAGGCGTCACAGGACGACATCAGCTGCACCAGTTCCACCCGGTCCATGGTTCGGTCAATCACCGTCACACGGTCGTCGCCAGCGATTTCTTCGGCGACTGTTTGCCAGCCCTCCGAGGACCTGTCCAGCGAAATCGCCTTGATCACCAGCCCCACGTTGGGGTCGTTCCCAAAGGCCTGCTTGAATGCGCGCACCGCGGCCACGGGGTTCTTTCGAGACAGCCACGAAGCGCCATCGAACATCACGAGAAACAGGAAGCGGTTGGCTGACAGTCCGAACTGGGCGCGGTTCGCGCCCGGGTGAGCCGGCAGCTCCACCGCCAGAGGCATCTTGTGCACCGGCTTGTCGGTCTTGCCCGCGAAGGCTTGTCGCACGAACTCGCTGTAGACCCAGACCTCGTCCACAGAATCGATCACCCCGGTCAGGTGCTCGGGCCAGACCGGCAGTTCCCAGTGCCAGCCGCCGATGTTGTAGGTGCCGGCGTCCAGCAGCTTACGCCCGCCTTCGAGCCCTAGACGAATGATTTCAGTCGGAGGCAGGCAATACAGAGTCACCGGCCAGCGCGGCTGGTCCACGATGTGCCCGTCCAGCGAATGGTCCACTTTTTGCGGACCCTTGATAGGTGCATCAATGACGGCGCAGGGTATGCCGGCCAACTCGGCGGAACGGACGGCCATGCGAACGTCTTCGGCAATGCCGATCACACTGCGCGCGTAGCCCACGATGTTCATGCCCGCCTGCTCGTCCAGCGGGTCCTGGAACAGCTGAACCAGGGAATGATGCTCGCGCAGGCCATGCTCTTGCCACCAGGCGAGCAAGCCGTCGCATCCCGATGGCTGGCGCAGATCGAACGCAGTCCGAAGATCGGCCCGCCCCGTCCAGATCCGGTACAGCACATACGGCAAGGCCTTGGCGCATGCTCCGTGCGCGGAGTCGCGCGCATCGAAGGCAGAAGCGATGCCGTGCAGAAGCCGACGCAGTGGTGTGTGCATGAGCAGAGACCAGGCAGCAACGCCAAACTCTGCGAAGCCGCTCTGGTGCCACCACACCAGGCCGTTGAACCAGCCGGCTTCGGTGTTCGGGCCGAACACCGTCTCGTCCAGGTCGTTGCGCCCCTGGACCACCAGCGTGAGGAAGCGGGGCCATGGGCGCTCCTGGGGGCCGAGGTGGTCAATACCGCTCAACTCGGGACCGACCACCCAGTCAACGCGCGGATGCTCCATATGACCAAAGCGCAGCCACCACTGAAGGAACCCGGCTCGGCCATGTTTCGTGGTCGTGTCGTGCAAGGTCTGGAGATCCGGTCGGTCGCGCCAGATCATCTGCAGTGGCAAAGGGAGCACGTCTGTGAACGCGGCCTCGCCGATGACTGCCCGCCGGCTGTGGGCATCAAACCCCGGCATGAGGTCGAGCACAGTGGGCCAGTTGCCTTTCAGCGAACACGACAGTCCTGCGCCGCCATCGGCGAGAAACTGCGCCATGCTGTAAGCACGCAGGTGGTCCTTGTCCTTGTCGGACAACCGCCATTCCACTTCGGGGTAGTCCCGGTGCAATGGGCCTTCCCACAGCGCATACAGCGCGAGACGGTCTGTGAAGCGAGCGATGTCCAGGTGCCTCAGATCGGGGCGGATGGCCACCATGGCCTGGATGCCTGCGGGCACGCTCACGAGCCAGTTTGCTTGGTCACTGGGTGCCCGTGCGGACCAAGCGGTATGAGAAGACACTGGGATTCCTGTAAGAAGGCACAAGCGGTGGACTGCGCCACCATGCGGGGAACCAATAATTATAGGTGGCCGCCTTGTGGCGCCTCCCGACCGGAAACAGACTCACCAGGGGTGCGACGGAGCGGGCTACCCGTGGGCCTGGAGGATGGCCGAGAGGCAATCCACCAGCGGGCGCTCCGGCAGGGGGCCAATGGTTTCGATCAGCTTCCCGGGGGCGCCGCACAGCCGGTGCACCTCGTTGGTGCGGACGAAAGCCGGATTCACCCGCACTTCCATCGTGTGGCCCGTGAGGGACTCAAGCATGGCGAGCACCTGCTGCAGGTTGTAAGTGAGGCCTGTGCACAGGTTGTAGATCTGCCCGACTGTGGCCTGTTCAAGCAACAGGAGGTAGGCCTCGCAGACCATGCGAACGTCGTTGAACTCCCGTTCGACATGCAGGTTTCCCAGCTCGATGACGGGTGCCCGGCGTGCAAAATGATCGACCAGCTTCGGGATCAGAAACGACGGTGACTGGCCGGGACCGGTGTAGTTGAAGGGGCGGGTGATGAAGATGGGCAGGCGGTCGGCGTAAGCCAGGGCCATGTGCTCCATGGCGAGTTTGCTGGCGGCGTAGTGGTTGACCGGAGCGGGTGGCTGCGTCTCTGCAATGGGGGACTGCTCGCAGTTGCCATAGACGTTGGCACTGCTGGCGATCAAAACGGACTTCAGATGCGGCTGACCTTGCAGCAACGCCTTCAGGAGAACGGTGGTGCCGACGGTGTTGACCTTGTAGAAGTCCGATTCGTGCGCATGGTCGACGGAGCTGATGCCGGCCAGATGTACCACGTGTGTGATGGCCTGGTTTGCGAGTTCCTGTTGAATGGACTGCCCATCGCCCAGGTCTGATTGCAGCGTCACCACCTGATGGCCTCGGGACTGCGCCAGCCTCATGAAGTGCTGGCCGGTGAAGCCTGTGGCGCCAGTGAGCAGGATGCGGGACGTCATGGTGGGGAGGGGTGCAATGAACTAAAGGGCTGTGCGATGATACGCAGCCTCTTGAAAGTTAACTTTTAGCGTAGTCGACGGGTCTTTTGTGAAGGGTGGTGACATGTTGAAGTTGTGGGGTCAAAGCGGGGGCGCGTGGGCCGTGTGGGCCAGATGCCTGGGTGTGCGAACGGGGCTGTCTTCTGCGCAGCGCTGGGTTTGCAGCCTGTTGCCCGCGGCGGTGTTCGTGACTGGGGTGGCATGGGCACAGCCGAGTGGTGTGCGTTCGGCGGCCGACTACCAGCGGCACAACAGCGTGCTGCAGGCGGCGGCGGCCAAGGGCTCGGTGCCAGTGATCGTGGAGCTGGTTCCACAACAAAAGTCCGGAGATGTGACGGCCCGGTCCCAGCAGAGCCAGGCCGTTCAACTGGCGGAACTTCGCGCGATACAGAACAGGGTGCTGTCCCGTCTGGTCACTGCACGGTCGAACGCCGGCATGAGGACGCCCCAGGCCATGGCGCGCCTCAAACAGTTCAACTATTTCCCCGGCATCGCTTTGCGGGCCTCGGCACAGGACGTGCAAGCGCTGCTGAACGATCCGGAGGTGCTGCGGGTGTATGAGGACGTACTTCGCAAGCCAAAGATGCTGGACAGCTCTGCGCGGATTGGCATGGTGTCAGGAGCGTTTCAGGGGCGCACTGGCGCTGGGCAAGTCGTTGCAGTGCTTGATTCCGGTGTTGACAAGACACACTCCTACTTGGCTGGCAAGGTCGTGTCGGAGGCCTGCTTTTCGACGACCGATCTGTTGGGCGCCAGCACGTCGATGTGTCCCGGCGGCGCATCGTCTTCCACTGCGGTGGATTCCGGCGTTCCTTGCTCGTCCTCGGTGTTCGGCTGCGACCATGGGACTTTGGTCGCCGGTGTGGTCGCTGGCAGCACTCACCCCAGTTATGGTGGTGGTGTCGCGCAGTCCGCACAGCTGATTTCTATACAGATCTACAGTCGGTTTGATGATTCAACGAGTTGCGGTGCTTCTCTTCCATGTACTCTGGCATGGACCTCTGATGAGGTTTTGGGCCTTGAACATGTTTATAGCTTGCGCTCGACGTACCGCATTGCAGCAGCGAACCTCAGCCTGGGTGGAGGGGAGTTTTCGAGCAATTGCGATGGGGAGCCCGAATATCCCATCGTCGCCAGCTTGCGCGCTGCGGGCATCGCGACCGTGGTGTCGAGTGGCAATGAGTACTTGTCTTCGCAGCTAGCGGCTCCTGCCTGCCTCTCGAACGTCATCAGCGTTGGAAGTACTTCCGACACCGATGCGGTGTCGAGCTTTTCCAACAGCGCGGCCATGCTCCAGCTACTGGCCCCGGGCGAAAACATCACCACCACCACCGTTGCGGGTGTCTATGACACTGTTGACGGCACTTCCTTCTCAGCACCCATGGTGTCCGGCGCTCTCGCGGTGCTGAGGGAGCAGCATCCCCAAGCCAGCGTGGACACCTTGCTAGGCATGCTCAAGAACACGGGTTTGAGCGTGGTCGACAGCAGAAACTCGTTGATGAAGCCGCGCATCCGGGTGGACCAGGCGATGTCGGGACTGGACAGTCTGACCCGGGTTTCCAATGGAAAGCCGCTGGTCAACCAGTCGGCCGCTGCGGGTCAGTTCAGCTACTACACGGTGGTCGTGCCCACGGGGGCCAGCAACCTGAGCATCCGCACGCAGGGTGGAACCGGCAACCCCACACTGTATGTCCGGCGAGCGTCTAGGCCCACCGTCTCCACGTTCGATTGCAGTTCTAGCAACGCCGGCACGTCGGAAAGCTGTTCCATCCCTTCTCCGGCGGCCGATACGTACCACGTTATGCTGTCCGCCGCAGCGGCCTATTCAGGGGTGTCTTTGCTGGCCGATTTCGATCTGAACTGTGCCAGTTCGAGCAATGTGGTATTGCCCACTGCGATCAGTGGCTCTGCGGAGTACACGACCTGTGGAACCATTGCGTCGAACACTTCCGGGACAGCCGTGCCCACCACAGGAGTGCTTCAACTCAACGCACCTGGCGGCATTCGGCTGCGTACCGGGTTCCGTCTGAACTCAGGTGGCCGGCTGTGGGTGCGCGTGTATCCAGAACTGAATTAATGCAGTCCAACCACTACTTCCTTATCTGAATATTCACTTTCTCTGTACGAGGGTCCCATGAACCACTTCGCAATTGCCAGAAAATTTCTGCCCCTGATATCGGTTGCAGTGCTTGCATCCGGAGCGGTGCATGCCAATGAACTGTATGTGGAGCCCACCGGCGTGGGCATTGGTATCTCTACTCCTGATCGGCTGTTGCATCTTCGTGGTCCCAATGCGGTTTTCCGCATGGACCGTCCAGCCGACACAGCGGCTTTCATCATCAATCGCACCGATTCGAGCTATGTGCCAATGAAAGCGTTCGTGGTTGGGGTAAACGCGTCGGCGCCTGGAAACGGGGAGTTCGTTATCAATGACCTTGGTGCCGCGACCACCGGCGGTGGGGTCCGGCGGATGACGATCATGTCTAACGGTGAAACCCGTTTCGAGGGGGTGGTTCGTGCCGCAGCATTTGCTCAAACCAGTTCCATCCGGTTCAAGAGCAACGTGCAGGTGCTGAAAAACCCCGTCGATGACCTGAAGCGGCTGCACGGCGTCAAATTCGACTGGAAGGAATCCGGCAACCCCTCGATCGGTCTGATCGCCGAAGAAGTGGTCAAGGTGTTCCCGGAACTTGTCGAAATGGATGGCGCGGAGCCGGGAGCCGTCAACTATTCGGCCATGGTCGCGGTGCTGCTGGAGGCTGTGAAACAGCAGGATGAGGAGATTCGGAAACAGAAGGCGGAGCTCGACGAGGTCAAAGGCAAGCTGGCTGCTGTCAATGCAGGGGGCGTGGAGAGCCGCTTGGTGGCGCTGGAGGCCGCCTATGTGAAGCTTCTGTCACAAGCGGGTGCCAAATCGGCAGAGCTGGCGAAAGCCGACCAGTGAGCTATCGGGGTAGACCTCAGGCCTGCTCTTCAGCTCCTCCCCGGAGTGTCAACGCGGACAGGTAGAAGAGGACATCTCCGGAGGCGGTGACGATCCGGCCCAGGACCACGGCAACGAGCAAATCCGAAGGGGCAAACAATCCCTTCAGAAGAAACAGCAGCACGGTTTCCCGCACCCCCACACCAGCGGGTGCTCCCGGGGTGACGAGGCCTGCCAACCATGCGAGCACATAAGCACCACAGGCGGCGGGGAGCAACAAGCTGGCCTCTGGGGGCGTCTTATAGGTGGCCATCAGCACCGTCAGAAACACCGCGCCGGAGGTTGCTAGAAAGCAGGTTTGCAAACACATGGCTCTGGCAATACCCGGTACACCGCCGCGGCGAAGCGCTGCATGAATGAGGGCAGAGAGCCCCACCCACAGGGCGATGGCTGGCAAAGGGGGCAAGGGCGGCCAGAACAGCGGGAGGGCCAACGTCCCGAACAATGCCCCCAAGGCAGCAAGCAGGATCAACTCCCAGAGTGCCGAAGTTGCAAGGGGACGTGCAGCCCATCCTGCCGCCATGCCCAGCGTCTGGCGGCCCGCCAGATGAAAGATGTTGCCAGGGATGTACTTGTTGATTTGTGAAACGCCGTAAATCCTGAGAGCCTTGAGCCACGGCACGTGGACATCTAGTTCTCTCAGCAGATGCCACCAGGCACGAGCCAACAAGATGTTGGCAGCGCCATACGCAACAGAGGAGATACCGAGAACTGCCCAGGTGGTGGAGCCCCATCCCGAGATGTCGATTTCTCTCCAGTGGTGGGCAATCCCGAGGACAACGAACAGGATGCCAGCAAGTGCAAGGATGCTGCTGGCGGCGTGGAGAATGCGCTTCAGGCGGGGTTTCCGATTCACCCGTCAGGCTTTCACTTTGCAGAGCAGCATGGTCCAAGGCAGCGGCGTCTTCACGTCGACCACTTCGAAGAACTGCTGGGCAAGGGAAATGAACTGTCGTGTGGACCAATGTTGCAGATGACCGGGGGTATTTCCCAGGCTTCGCCAATAGGCGCCTCGCGCCATGTTCAAAGCCCGCCAGATAGGCTCCCGGGGAACCGTGAGGATCACGTGCCGACTGGCCACCCGTTGAATTGCGGCAAGCCCCTTAAGCGGATCCGCAAGATGCTCCAGCACCTCACTGCATACGATCAGATCCGCATCATCGGTACCGGGTTCGATGTCATAGATGCTGCGCACGGAAAACATGCCGGGGTCCAGCTTTGCGTTCACCGCGTTGTCTCTGGCGATGGCAATGACCTTTTCCGAGAAGTCGCTGCCCCGTGCAGCGATCCCTTGTTGAGCCCACTCCAGCACCCAGTGACCCTCACCGCAGCCAAGTTCGTGGATGTTCTCGGGTGCAGCCTGGGCGACCAAATGGGCCAGCCCATTGTTGAACTGGCGCATGATCCCGCGTACCAGCGGGTTGCGAGATTCATACTTGTCATACACGTTACCGACAACGATCCCGTGATCTTGCAAGCCATGTGAAATCTTCAATCTGGTATCCGTTTCAAACTATAAGTAGCGCTTGCGCGAACGGCTTGGTCAAGGAGCATCGCGCCGTTGATCTTCGAGACTGGTCAGCTGGACGCTTTGCACGAGCACGGTGTCGGTTCTCTGCACACGCATTCTGATCTCCAGAGCGCTTTCATCTTCTGGAATCTCGACATCGAGCAAGACCGGGGATTCGGAGCTGCATCCTTCCTTGCATATCTGAGCCTGAAGATGGCTTTTGCCAGCCCGCTCATTCACGACGTCTACAACTGCCTCACTGGCCCTAGGCGCAGACACACGGATTGCCAGTCGATAGTTGCCCTTGGGCAGCTCCATGTACGGCCCGAAGAACAGGTAGCCTGTTTTGCCTGTGCTCGCAAGTCCCGTACTGCCGTTTAACCCGACTTGAGTATGTCGGCTCAGATCTTTGCTGTCGCGATAGAGCAAGGTCCTTGCCAAGTAGTCCTTTTCCTTGGAGCGGTTGACCATCAGTGATGAGGGTTCTTCTGGGATGTGGTATTGCGCATTATTGAGGCGCTCCTGTTTCTCTATCAAATAAAGGCCGCTGTCCATTTCCTTGATCATGGGGATGGCGTTGGAAATGTCTTCGAACAGCTCTGGACGGTAGGTCAGGAACGGACCATCGCACTCTTTCAGCCATCGCTCAGGCTGCATCCGCATGAACACCATGTTTGTCAGGTGTAGGGCATGGAGACCCAAACGCTCGTCCTGTAGGGTTGGCGCTTCCTGATGTACTGGCTTTTCAAATGCAACACAGGTGCCATCTGGATAATTAGCCTTGATGATGTCTGGTAACGGTGTTGGCCGGCTGTATCCATGAAGGATATCTTGATGCCAGTTGTACTGCGTCGTGAGCGAAAGGGTTGCTGAGAATGCCCAAGCCAAGGGCAGCGTGAATTTCGGCACCGAAAACGCGATGACACAACCTGCACAGCCCATCAGATACCACTGGAGGAAACTGCTTTTTTCAAAAAGATATTGCGGCCAGAATGCTGGAGTGGCGAATATGTTGTTGATGGGAGCTGCATTAGACCATTTGTCCAGCAGAAGCCCTGTGGCAGCAAGGAATGGCAGTATCAAAAGAAAGCCGAGAAAAACCCTTTTTCTTTTGAGGTTTTGTGCAATGTGGGCAAAGCCTATCGAAAGGATGAGCGGTAAGGCTGTGTCGATATAGCGTCCATACTGCCAATGCTGTATGTCATTCGCCGTCTCGTACGTCTCAAGTTGAAGAGCTGCCATCAAGGCGATACCGAACAGAGTCAGCAGACAGTAGAAAGAGAGGATGGCCTCTTGCGATGAGATGCCGCTTCGCAGATTTCTTGTGAGAAACCAAGTGCCTACGACAAACACACCGAGGGTGCTGATCATCAGGTATGAAAATTCGCCCATCAAACGAAGCAGGCTCCTCCCAATCACGGCAGGGTCGAGAAGCTTGCCCAGTACTTCCACATAGCTTTTGTAGTGAGTCGTTGGCAGGAAGCCATCCGGTGTCATGGCGTGGTTGATCCACGGGTGGATCCACGCTTTGTAAGTGATGACCAGAGCAGCTGTGATCACCAGGAACCTCAGCAGCAGTCCAATTCGTTCTTTTTGGGGGGAGGCTACTGCAAGAGTTGCTGTCAGAGCTCCAATAATGGCCAATCCTGTTGGGTGAATCCAGAACGTGATTCCAGCGCAGATTGCCAATGCTTCCGGAGACTGCCAGCCTCTTTTGATCAACGCGTTGAGCAAGAGCAGGCTGAGCAGGATGCTTGCAACAATGAGCGGGCTAGGAAACGCGTAGCCGGTCAGTGTGGGCCAAGCCGGATAGGTGGCCAAGCCTGTAACCGATGCCAGTATTGCCGCCGGACGCGCGGACGGGTAGATGACCGGTGTGAGCCGCTGAATCATGAACAGACTCAGGACCCACAATATGACGTTAAGAGCTACGACTCCTGTCCACACACGCGAAATTTCGGTGGTGAGCAGGAAAACGGGAGCCAGGAGAATGCTGTATCCAGCGTGGTAACTGGATGCCGCATCAATGGACCTTCCCGCAAGAAATGCAGCTTTGGCCAGATAGCCGATCTCGTCCTGAAGGTAGGCGGGGCCTTCAAAACTCAATGAGAGCAGGAAATAGAGCACTGCCGACAACAGGATGACGGCCCTGACTGCCAGGCGATGCACGGCATCCGACACGCACAGCGGGATGGTCGTTGACGTGTTCGTTGGTTCCATACCCGTTGGCATTGGCGGATGGCGATCAAGTGGGGGACGGGGTGAGGCATCCTCCAGCGGTTTGATCTGGCTCAGAACGAATGGCCTGTCCGATTGCGCCGCAGATCGGCCTCCACCATCATCTGGCACAACTGCTCCAGTGTGGTTTGAGGCTCCCAGCCCAAAGTGGCTTTCGCGTGCGCGGGGTTGCCAATCAGCAGCTCTACCTCGGCCGGACGATAGAACCTGGGGTTGACGCGCATCACGGTCTTCCCGCTGGTCACATCCACCGCCGTCTCTCCCTCCGCCTGACCGCGGAAATCGACCTCGATTCCGGCACCCTTGAACGCCATGCGAACGAAGTCGCGCACAGTCTCAGTCCGATTCGTGGCGAGCACGAAAGTGTCGGGCTGGTCGGCCTGCAGCATGCGCCACATGCCCTCGACGTATTCCTTGGCGTAGCCCCAGTCGCGCTTGGCATCCAGGTTGCCCAGTTCCATGCAGTCGAGCTGGCCCAGCTTGATCTTGGCCACCGCGTCGGTGATCTTGCGGGTGACGAACTCGCGCCCACGCAGCGGGCTTTCGTGGTTGAACAGGATGCCGCTGCTACCGAAGATGCCGTAGCTCTCGCGGTAGTTGATGGTCATCCAGTGGGCGTACAGCTTGGCCACACCGTAGGGGCTGCGCGGATAGAACGGGGTGCTCTCGGTCTGCGGAACCGCCTGCACCTTGCCAAACATCTCCGAGGTGCTGGCCTGGTAGAAGCGGATCTTGCGGTTGACCAAGCGGATCGCTTCAAGCAGGTTGACGGCTCCGAGTCCTGTGATCTGGGCCGTGGTGGTGGGCTGATCGAAGCTCACGCCGACGAAGCTTTGCGCCGCCAGGTTGTAGATCTCGTCGGGCTGCACTTTCTGCACCAGGGCGATGCTGGCGCCCAGGTCGGTCAGGTCGTACTCGACCAAGCTGAGGTTGGGGTGGTTCTGGATGCCCAGCTCTTCGATGCGCCAGAAATTGACGGAACTGGTGCGGCGGTAGGTTCCGTGAACGGCGTAGCCCTTGTTCAGAAGCAGTTCCGCGAGGTAGGCGCCGTCTTGGCCCGTGATGCCTGTGATGATGGCGGTTTTCATGCCATTGATCCTTTGTCGAATGAGCTTCAGATGTGGATTCCAATCAAGCCAAGCAGAAGCTCAGACTTGCTCTCCCAGTCGTTGGAATGAACGTCGGCGGAGTCTGGTTCGATGTTCAGCCACGCTGTCGATGTCTTCCTGCCGGGCTCCTTCTTCTGCAACAAGTCCTCAAGGGAATGTGCAAATGCCCGGGAGGCGCAGATTATCCGGTCGAACTCACCGGCCATACCGATCCAATCGGCGGCGCTGGCGTCCTCTACGCATTGGTCGGTCCCACCGACCGTTGGTTCAAGCCGGTCACCGACAAGAAGCTGCACCGAAACACCGCTGTTGCGCCACTCGCGGACCAATGCGAGTCGCAGGTGGAGACTTTCGGTTGAGGGGAACAGCGAGAGGAAAACGTCAGCATTCCATGCGTCTACAGGTTCGTCGCTTGTCCAGTCGTTGACAACCTGCAGAGCTTCGCAGGTGAGTTGCCTCGCGTAACGGTATTGCTGCTGACCAGCTTGGGCACAGATGGGTTCAACCCGCCATTGCGGTTGAGACAGCTTTGAGTACTGACGGATCAGAGAGAGGATGGCTTGTTTTGCTGCACCCGAGAGGTGTGGGTGGTAAAGGCTTGACACGTCCAGCAACAGTTGCCTTTTCCTTGGCTTCGGCGGGAAATTCCTAGCCATGAGGCCAGCGAATGCCATCAGTTCTTGTTCATCCCAGTCTTTGGTCGCAAGGTGGGTCAATACGCCTTGCAATCCCGTCTTTGAACGGTGATAGATGCGTTCGATGGCTGAGAAATACTGTTCTGCACAGTGCTCCGGAGCGTGCTGCTGCTCAATGATTCGTTGCGCTTCGTTGCCCAGGCTTGAACGCTTGTCCGGGCTTGTCCACAGTGTTTCAAGCACGTTTACAAGCTCACTGTCCTCAAATTCATCGGGCAGCATCCAAACCCCCTGCGGGTCGATGTCTGCCATGCTTCCATTCGCGTTTATCACGGTCGGCAGTCCATGGCTCATGCAGTCCAGGACGGCGGCCGATGTCTCACCGCGCGAACGCGCACGCAACTGCACCGCTACATCTGCAGCAGCAAGGTAGCACTGGAAATCCTCCGAGTCTACCCAGCCCGTGATTCGGACCCTGTTGGTCAGCCCTGCTTGTTCAATTTTATTAAGCAGATCGAGGCCGTACTCGCCGCTTTGGTTTTCGCCTACAAACACCAAATGGGTGGCCGCTGATGTTGTCAACGATGATTGCAAGAATGCGGTCAGGAGGCGGTGGTTGAGCTTGGACGGCCCGAGAAGTCCAAATGAGCAAACCAGAAAGTCCGCACTCGGAATTCCCAGACGGCTTCTTGCTTGTTCCCGGGAAATGCCTGTGGCCTGGGTCCTCAGCAGCGGGATGACCGTCCAATGATTTGAACTGCCTTTGCCATAGTGCTGATCTGCGAGTTGTCTGGAGTACTCGCTGTGGACAATGACCCCCAGCGAGGCTTGTAGAACCGCTAGGTTGCACGGGTACTCCCAAATGACGTCGGCAATATCGGGTTGCTGAAAACGTTGTTGGACCGCGCGATAGCCATGACTGGCGTACAAGCCTCGGGCCAGCGCACCTGGATTCAAACCTGTGAGGTCCCGGTGGGCTTGCGCGCCCGAAAGAAAAAAGTCGTGCAACACCACAACCCCGGGGAACTGCTCCAGCAGATCAAACATGTGGGTGTGAAAGTGCGAGTTACCGAAGTGGTAAATCACACGGTCATAGCAGCTATGGTTCGATCTAAACCATTCGATACTGTGCACCTCGCAATGGGTATTGATCCACGTATCGTTCACCTCGTCCTGGTCGACCACGACGTCCACGGCGTACCAGTTCGTCAGCACACGCAGCAAGTCGGCGCTGTAGTAGCTGATACCACTGCGGGCAGGCGGAAGTGGGGAGATATATGCCAGCCGAGGGCGCACGTCGGTCGGATGTGCGGATGCTTTGTGCCGGCCGACACAGTCCTTCATGGCTGACAAGGCCCGTTGTGCGGTGTCGTCCCAGGAGAACTTTCTGCATTGCAGCGTGCTATGTGTTTCAAGCCTTTGACGAAACTCCTTGTCTGTCAGCGCCTGCACCAGTTTCTCAGTGATCGCGTCGATGTTCCTGGGATCGAACAGGGCGTCGTCCAGTCCGACCACTTCGGGGATGCTGGAGGTGTTAGATGCGATGACAGCCTTTCCGCACTGCATGGCCTCCAATGCTGGCAATCCGAAGCCTTCATGCAGGCTAGGAAAAATGAAGAAGGTGCAGCCGTTGTACAGCTTGGCGAGATCGTCTTCGGACACAAATCCCGTCATGACCAACTCGTGTTCCCGCAGTCCTTGGCTGCGTGCCAGTTCTTGAAGTCGTTCGCGGTCTGCGGTTTGCACCGAACATACGATGGCTAGTTGATGGTTTTCCCGGAGGGACGCAGGGATCCTGGCATAGGCCGTGATGAGGCCTTCGATGTTTTTGCGGTGGTCGATGCCGCCGGTATACATGACGTACGGACGGTCCAGTCCGTACCGCTCCGCCAGGTGTGTCTGATCGGTCGCTGAAAGCGGACGGGGTGAGAATTGTGTTTCGCCCGCTGTGGAGATATTGACCACCCGCTCCGCAGAAAACCCGAGCCAATCAACCGCCTCTTTGCCCGAGGACATGGAAATCGAGAGCAGCAGGTCAGCCTGCTTTAGATGTTCGATTTTTCCCCGGTACCAGGTGTCTACCAACGGATTGGCCAAGTAGACATCCTGATGAATCAGTGGGATGAGGTCGTACAGAACGACAGCCGTGGGGAAAGGTGATCTCTTGGCAACGCTAGTGACGGCGTCGTCCGTCAGACCTTCGAAAAGGCTCGTGACTAGAACAATGTCCGGCTCCAGCCCGTGGAAGAAGGCGAGCCGAGTTAGTTCGGCGAGAACCCTACGGTCCTCGTTCTGAGCTTCGTTGCTCGATACCGGACCATCAAAGTGCCAGACCTTGATGTTCTGCGGCGGCAAAAGGTCTCTGAACTGATTCCGAATCGGTTCGATGGTGTCGGGGAACAGCCCGCTTAGAACCACAACAATCTCGTGCTCATTCGAGCACTTCAGCAATGAAGTGGTCAGGGAGTTTGAATATCGCCCAATCCCTCTGTTTCTGGAGCCCGTGCTTTGATATCCCTGAAGATCAATGACGATTCGCATCGCTTGTGCGCCTATTCCCTGTTCTTCGCGTTGATCAGAATCTGGTGAATCTGTCGTGTTCTGGGGGTTGGATCGACGTGATTTTCCGGGCTTGTGCGGTGTTCCGCGGTGATCGCACCGTCATGGTTCTGATCGGTGGGAATCGGCTGCAAGCCTCGGAGCTTGTTGATCGCCATCTTGAACCGCTGGCGCAAGCCGTGGATCAACAGCAGGCGAATCTGGATGCTCACCCAGCGGATCGGGGAAGTGACGCGCCAGGATGCGCTGGTTCGAATGGCGGTGACCGATCGCGCGAGTTCTTGGCACGTCCTGTGGGCCGCTTGCAGGTCGTTGTTCAAGCGAGCTAGGTCGGCCTCAAGTCGCCGCACTCGTTCATGACTTTCCGTAAGTTGGGCTTCAAGCCGCCGGGTACTTTGCGAGTACCGACGAACCAGTTCCGTACTGCGAGCTACTTCTTGTTGTGCCTTGTGGGTCTCGTTGATCGCCAGCCTGCAAAGATGATGGTCCGCTACCAGGGCATACTGGTCAAAGACGTTGGGTGGTGATCGGAACTTCTCGATCAATTCACCATGCTCATTGGACACGTAGAACCGGTTGAGCCCGTCAAAGTAGGCGAACGTGTATCCCTTTCGGAAGATCAGGTGTTCCCATTCCTGATGGGTCTCGGTGGTCGACATGGGCAAGGTGGCTTCGATCACCACAATCCATGGCCGGACAGGCGCAGTCTTCCAGCCTTCCAGCACGTTCTTCTCCGCGCCCTCTACATCCACCTTCAGCCAGTGCACCTCCCGGTCGCCCTGTGACTGCAGCACCGTGTCCAGGGTCATTACCGGCACGGAGGTTTTCTTGCTGTTGAAGCCTTTGGAACGATGCTCGGCGGCGATCTCGGAGTTGGACGTGGACAGTCCGGTGTCCGCGAACTCGAAGAAGCTGAGGATGCCTTCTTCCCGGCCCAGCGCCACCTGTAGCACCAGTTCATCGGGACGCGCATTGCGCAGCTTGTCGGAGTACTGCAGCGTCGGTTCAACGTGCAGGCCCCGCCACCCCCGTTCGTAGAAGGCAAGACTGACCGAATGCAGAAAGGGATCCTGCGCGCCGACGTCGATGTAGCTGCCGTTTTGAACATGCCCGAGCGCGCGCCACAACATGACGTCCTCGAAGTTCTGGGAGTGGGAGACAAATGTCATAGCTGGCCGACTTCAATGGTAGGGTCGATCCACGCTAGCCCGGCAAAATGGGCTTTGTTGAGATTGACAACGGTGAACACCAGGGCCAGATCTTTCCATTCGTAGTTGTTGACTAGGTGCGTGTCTGAACTCGTCAGGGCCGTCTGAATGGAATAGGTTCCAGGCCCCAGGTTGGCGGGGAAACGGACCTCATACCTCAGCTGGGCGCCTGCCTGCACTTGGTTCAAAACCTGGTTCTTGAGGTGCGTGTTGGTTCCGTAGACAACATGACCCAGGCGATCTTTGATGCCATAGCCCATCACCAGCTGATCGATGTCGCGGTCGACACTGACATCAATCCGCAGCGTCACCTGCTGACCCACATCGACAACTTCGACGGCTTTGCCTTCTTCGTCCCGAAGAGATACGTGTGTGGTCTTCGCATCGCCAGTTCCGGAGATGGTCTGCTTTTTGCCATCGTCCTTGACGACGGTCTGCACCGTCTGGTTCTGGTTGCTTGCCAGCATCGCGTTGTAGTAGTCCATCACCTCTTCGGGAGCGCCTTCCATGGCTAGTCGTCCTGCACTCAGCAGGATGGCACGGTCGCAGATGGACTGGATGGCACCCTTGTCGTGACTCACGATGAGCAGTGTGGTCCCCTGTTCCCGGAACTCGCGGATGCGCGCGAAGCTCTTGTGCACGAAGTAGGCATCGCCCACTGACAGCGCCTCGTCCACGATCAGGATGTCCGGCCGGATGGCGGTGGCAACACTGAACGCCAGACGCATCTGCATGCCGCTGCTGTACACCCTCACCGGCTCATCGATGTACTCGCCGATTTCAGCGAACGCCTCGATGTCGGGCATCAAACGGTGGATTTCCTCCACCGAATAGCCCAGCAACTGGCCTGCCATGACAGCGTTCTGTCGCCCGGTGAAGTCCGGGTGGAAGCCCATGCCCAACTCCAGCATGGCCGCCACGCGTCCAGTCATCTGGACCGACCCGGTGGTGGGACGGGTGGTGCCAGTGATCATTTTGAGCAAGGTGCTCTTGCCCGCGCCGTTGATGCCGATGATGCCGACGGCCTCGCCAGGGTTTACCGTGAAGTTGATGTCCTGCAGTACCCATTTGAGGGCGTGCTGCCGGGGGTAGAAGGGCAGCAGCCATTCGGCCAGCCGCGCACGGCGCGACTTGTACTGCTTGTAGGCCTTGCCCAGGTTGGTGACGGTGATCGTGCCCATGATGATGTGTTCTGCTGGCAGCGTCTCAGAGCTCGTCCACCATTTCACCGGCCCGGCGGCGGAACAAGTACAGACCGTAGGCGCACAGGGCCAGCGCCAGCATCGCCACCGGCCAAAGGCTGTACCAGTTAGGCCAGCGGCCATACACCAGCACGTCCTGGTAGGCCGAGATCATCCGGAACATAGGGTTCCAGCGCATGTAGCCTTGCCCCTCTGGCGGCAGGATGGAGGTCGGGTAGACCACGGGGGTGAGCCAGAACCAGAAAGTCAGGAAGATGCCGAAGAACTGCCCCACGTCGCGGAAGAAGACGTTGAGCATGCCCAGCGTGATGCCCAGGCCTATGGCGAAGGCCACCTGCAGTGCCAGCAGCGGCGCCATGGCGGCGAAGGCGATGCCAGGGAAGTTGCCGCTGACGATCAGAAAGATCAGGAACAGACCAAAGACGATGGCGAAGTTCAGCAGTGCGTTGCTGACCACGATCACCGGCAGGCACAGCCGCGGGAAGCTCAGCTTCTTCAGCAGATTGCCGTTGGCCACGAACATGTTGGTGGCGCTGTTGGTGATCTCAGCAAAAAGGCCCCAGGTCAGCAGCCCAGAGCACAGGTAGATGCTGAATGCGTACGTTCCCTCCACCTGGGGCAGGCGCGCCTTCATCACCTCGGAAAAGATGACTGTGTACACCACAATCATGGACAGAGGATTCAGGATGTTCCAGGCCGCACCAAGAACGGAATTGCGGTACTTGGACTGGAACTCGCGCTTGACGCTGCCGAGGATGAAGCCGCGGTAGGCCCAGAGGGCTCGGAACACAAGCATCACGTCCTGCCGTACACGTCGGCCAGACGGACGATGTCATCCTCACCCAGATAACTGCCGCACTGCACCTCAATCAACACCAGTTCCCCTTCCCCGGTGTTCTTGAGCCGGTGGCGTTCCTTAAGCGGTATGAACCGGTACTCGCCGGCGCGGGTGGGAATCTCGGAGTCCCCGATCTGGACCAGTGCATCTCCCTGCACCACAACCCAGTGCTCGGAACGCTTGTGGTGGTACTGCAGGCTCAGGCTCTGGCCCGGGCGCACGGTGATGCGCTTGACTTTGTAGCCATATTCTTCCTTGAGGGTGGCGTAGGTACCCCACGGCCGCTGCACGGCGGCGGGTAGCATGGTGGTCTGGTGGGCGGCGCTTTCAGGGTGCCGTTCCTTGAGCATCTCGACCACGCGTTTGACATTCTGGGCCTGCTCCTTGCTGGCCACCAGCAGGGCATCCGGCGTGTCCACCACCACCAGATCCTTGACGCCGACGGTGGCGATCACCTTATGACCATGGCTTTCCACATGCACATGCGTACCGGTGGTGTCAACGGCCGCCCAGTGGGTGTCTTCGGTGATGCCCATGGTGTTGCCAGCAGCATCCGCCGAGTGCGACTGGGCCACGGAAGGCCAGGCCCCGACGTCGCTCCAGCCGAAGCGGGCCGGCACCAGCATGACGTTGCCAGCCTTTTCCATGACGGCATAGTCGACACTGATGTCAGGCTGCAGGCCAAAGGTGTGGGCATCAAAGCGCGTCACCTGGGCCGCGCCGACGGCGCCCGTGGGCGGCAGCGCCGCGGTGTGGCCGCTGCTCATGACACCTTGCGCGGTGGTCAGCACATCGGGCGCGTGTTCTGCGAACGCATCCAGGATGCACTTGGCGGTGAAGCAGAACATGCCGCTGTTCCAGTAGTAGCGACCGGTGGCCAGATACTCCTGCGCGGTGGCCAGGTCTGGCTTCTCGACGAACTGCAGCACCGGTTGCGCCTGGCGGCCGATCTTGGCGACCTCGATGTAGCCGAAGCCGGTTTCGGGACCGGTGGGCTGAATGCCGAACACCACCAGATGACCATCCAGCGCATGACGGGCCGCTGCCAGGGCATTGGCCACAAAGGACTTGGTGTCAGGAATCAGGTGGTCGGCGGGCAGCACCAGCATCACCGCGTCGTCACCATGCAGCTTCTGACAGGCCAGTGCGGCCAGCGCGATGGCCGGCGCCGTGTTGCGACCCTTGGGTTCGAGCAGGTAGTGAGGAAGGGGCGGGTCCGACAACTCGGCCAGCAGGCCCTGGGTCAGGAACAGGTGGTCCTGGTTGGTTACCACGATCAGGTGGTCGGTGCCACAGGCCTGGCCTCGGCTGATGGCCTGTTCCAGCAGGGTTCGTCCACCCAGCTTCATGAAAGGCTTGGGGTAGGCCTGCCGCGATGCGGGCCACAGGCGGGTACCTGCACCGCCGGAGAGCACAACGGAAACGAGTTTCATCGGTAGCTAATCGTCCCTTGGGGTGTCAGTCGAAAACTTCCGCGTTCTTGAGCAGCAGGGCTGCCCGGTCCTTGGCAGAGAGAGTCGGCGTTCCGTCGTATCCCCAGTCGATGCCCAGATCCGGGTCGTTCCAGAGGATGCTGCGCTCGTGCGCCGGGGCGTAGTAGTCGGTTGTCTTGTAGAGAAACTCTGCGGTGTTGCTGAGCACGACGAAGCCGTGCGCAAAGCCCTCGGGCACCCAGAGCTGGTGCTTGTTCTCGGCCGTCAGGTGGGCACCCACCCACTTCCCGAACGTGGGCGATGAGCGGCGGATGTCGACGGCGACATCGAACACCTCACCCTGGACCACGCGCACCAGCTTGCCCTGGGCTTGCTGCACCTGGTAGTGCAGACCGCGCAGCACGCCCTTGGTGGATTTCGAGTGGTTGTCCTGCACGAAGCGCACGGGGCGCCCCACCGCTTCTTCAAAGCGGGCGTGGTTGAAGCTCTCGAAGAAGAAGCCGCGGTCGTCGCCGAACACCTTCGGCTCGAACAGGATGACCTCAGGAATGGACTGTGGGGTCGCTTTCATGGTTCAGCGCACTTCGTCTTTGATGATCTGCTGCAGGTATTGGCCATAGCCGTTCTTGGCCAGTGGCTTGATCAGCTTCTGCACCTGATCGACGTCGATCCACTTGCTGCGGTAAGCGATTTCCTCCGGGCAGGCCACCTTCAGACCTTGGCGCTTTTCCAGGGTGGCGATGAACTGGCCGGCTTCGAGCAGGCTGTCGTGGGTGCCGGTGTCCAGCCAGGCGTAGCCTCGGCCCATCACCTCGACCTGCAGCGAGCCGGCTTCCAGGTACAGGCGGTTCAGGTCGGTGATCTCCAGTTCGCCGCGGGCCGAGGGCTTGAGGTTCTTGGCCAGCTCCACCACCTGGTTGTCGTAGAAGTACAGGCCGGTGACCGCGTAGTTGCTCTTTGGCTTGGCCGGCTTTTCTTCCAGGCTGAGCACCTTGCCCGAGGGGTCGAACTCGGCGACACCGTAGCGCTCGGGATCGTGCACGTGGTAGGCGAAGACAGTGGCACCGTCCGGGCGGCGCGTGGCGTTGCCCAGCAGGGCCGCGAAGTCGTGGCCGTAGAATATGTTGTCGCCCAGCACCAGAGAGGACGGGGCGTTGCCGATGAACTGCTCACCGATGATGAAGGCCTGGGCCAGACCGTCGGGGCTGGGCTGCACAGCGTACTGCAGGTTCAGGCCCCACTGGCTGCCATCGCCCAGCAGGTCGGTGAAGCGCGGCGTGTCCTGCGGGGTGGAGATGACCAGGATGTCGCGGATGCCGGCGAGCATGAGAGTGCTCAGCGGATAGTAGATCATCGGCTTGTCGTACACGGGCATGAGCTGCTTGCTCACCGCCTGCGTCACGGGGTACAGGCGCGTGCCGGAGCCGCCGGCCAGGATGATGCCTTTTCTGTTCATGGCGTCCTCAGGATCTGTTGCAGGATGTGCCCCAGGCCTTCCTGCCAGTGTGGCAGTTCAAAGCCAAAGGTGGAGCGAAACAGGGTGGTGTCCAGGCGCGAATTTGTCGGGCGCCGGGCTGCCGTGGGGTATTGGTCGGAGCTGATAGGGTGCACTTCGTTGGGCGTGACACGCAGGGCGTGCCCCGTGCGCAGGGCGTACCCGATCACGAAGCGGGCGTAGTCGCACCAGCTGGTTTCCCCCCCGGCCGTTGCGTGGTACAGGCCGTAGGGGAACGGATCCGAGCCTGCACGTTGCATCTGGCGCACCAGATGCGCTGTCACATCGGCGATCAGAGCGGCCGAGGTGGGCGCGCCCACTTGGTCGCTGACCACGCGCAGCTCGTCGCGTTCGGCCGCCAGCCGCAGCATGGTTTTGGCGAAGTTGCTTCCGTGGGCACCGACCACCCAACTGGTGCGCAACACGAGGTGTCGCGGAGTGCTGCGCATCAGGGCTCGTTCGCCCTCGCGCTTGCTGCGTCCATAGGCCCCCAGAGGTGCCGTCGGATCCGTTTCCGCGTAAGGCGTGGTTTTGTGACCGTCAAAAACGTAGTCGGTGGAGTAGTGGATGACTGCGGCGCCAAGACGCGCAGCCTCCTCACCCATGACCCCGGGGGCGATGGCATTGACAGCCGTGGAGAGTCGTCCGCCGGCTTCGTCTTCGGCGCGGTCCACCGCGGTGTAGGCGGCGGGATTGACGATGATGTCGGGGCGCGAGGCCCTGATCAGGGCTCGCAGCGCCTGTTCGTCGGCCAGGTCGCAGTCGCCTGAATCCACTGCATGAACGGTGCCCAGTGGCGCCAGGGCTCTCTGCAACTCAAACCCGACCTGGCCGTTCTTGCCGGTCAGGAGAATCTTCATGCAAGCGCTCCGTATTGCTGGCCGATCCAGTTCCGGTAGTCGCCGCTTTGCACGTGCGCCACCCAGTCGGGATGGTCGAGGTACCACTGCACCGTCTTGCGGATGCCGGTCTCGAAGGTCTCGGCGGGCTTCCAGCCGAGTTCGCGGTGGATCTTGGTCGCGTCGATGGCGTAGCGGCGATCATGACCCGGGCGGTCTTTCACATAGGTGATCTGCGTGGCATAGGACTGTCCGTCGGCCCGGGGACGCAGCTCGTCCAGCAGAGCGCACACCGTCTTCACGATCTCGATGTTCGGCTTTTCGTTCCAGCCGCCCACGTTGTAGGTTTCACCGGTCGTACCGGCCTCCAACACGCGGCGGATGGCGCTGCAATGGTCCTTGACGAACAGCCAGTCGCGCACCTGCATGCCGTCGCCGTAGACCGGCAGCGGCTTGCCGGCCAGGGCGTTGACGATCATCAGCGGGATCAGCTTTTCGGGGAAGTGGTAGGGGCCGTAGTTGTTCGAGCAGTTGGTGGTCAGCACCGGCAGGCCGTAGGTGTGGTGGTACGCGCGCACCAGGTGGTCGCTGGCCGCCTTGGAGGCCGAGTAGGGGCTGTTGGGCGTGTAGGGCGTGATTTCGGTGAACGGGGCATCGTTCGGGCCAAGCGTGCCGTACACCTCGTCGGTCGACACATGCAGGAACCGGAAGGCCGACTTGGCTTCACCTTCGAGGGAGCCCCAGTACGCGCGCACAGACTCCAGCAGATGGAAGGTGCCGACCACGTTGGTCTGGATGAAGTCCTCGGGGCCGTGGATGGAGCGGTCGACATGGCTCTCGGCGGCGAAGTTCACCACGGCCCGGGGCTTGTGTTCGGCCAGCAGGCGGTCCACAAGGGAGCGGTCCCCGATGTCACCCTGGACGAAGATGTGGCCGGGGTTGCTCTGCAGGCTGGCCAGGTTCTCGGGGTTGCCAGCATAGGTCAGCTTGTCCAGATTCACGACGGGTTCCTGGGACTGTGCGACCCAGTCGAGCACGAAGTTCGCGCCAATAAAGCCTGCGGCGCCGGTAACCAGAATCATCTTTACTCCTGCTTGGTGTGTCGGGCGAGATCGTGGAAGTCCGTCACCCACCCATCGGGTGGAGCGGCTCTGAAGGGCTTGTGTCTTGAAAGGGTGGCTATACCAGTGGCAGGCGGCCCAGGTGCTTGCCAAAGTAGCGCGCCATGCTCGCAGCATGCCAGCGCATGTACCGGAAGTTGTGCCGGCTGGCGCGCTGGGCCTCATGCACCACCGTGACCCCCGGATCGCACATCACTTTCCAGCCCGATTTCCACAGGCGGGCGCAGATGTCCACATCCTCGTAATAGAGATGGAATTTAGCATCAAAACCTCCCACATCCCGAAACGCCTGGGCGCGAAACAGCAGGAACATCCCTGCAACCCATTCGACCGGGCGGGCGTCCGACTGGGGCGTGAGGTGGTAGCGACCATCGCTCATGCCAGCGAGTTTCTGCGCCAAGTTCCAGGGGGTGGGAAAGCGCCGCGCGTTGTCCTCTGGCTGTCCGGTCGAGCCGAGCACCAGTGGGGCCACCAGCCCCACCGCGGGATCCTGCATCGCGGCCAGGAGCCCTGGAAACGGGTTGGTCAGCAGGCGTATGTCCGGATTCGCCACACAGTAGAACGCTTGTTCGCACCCTTCGAAAGCCTGGTTGTGGTTGCGAGCAAACCCCATGGGCGACGGGTTGTGCCACGCACGGACGGTCATGCCGGCTGGAGGGAGCAGGGGGGCGTCCGGGATGTTCTCGGTCACCACCAGCTCGTTCACCTCGGGCGTTCCGGCCAGGTCCTGCAGGAACTGGTTGGCCAGCCGGGCCTGGCCGTGGCTGACCATGGACAGGCGGATGCTCACAGGCGCCTCAGAACGCGGTAGATCAGGCGCTGCAGGGGTGGAAATGGCAGCGACAGCTGGGATGCCAACCAAGTGGTGAGCCGTTGGCGGGTGGTCAGCTCACCACCAAAGCGTGCCATGAAGCCACGTGCCTGGCGGGCGTTGAGACGAAAGATCTCGCCGTGCCGGTCGTCGAACAAACGGTGCAGGATGGTCTTGAAGGCCACTGGCTGGTCTTGCGCCTTGGCTCCGATGGCATTGCTGGCGTGCTGGCGGTAGTCGATCAAGGACTTGTCCAGGTACCGGCGGCTTCCCAGCGCGCTGGCCACCAGCGATAGCCACCAGTCGTGCATGATGGCTTCTGGCGGGACCGGCAGAGCCTTCTCCAGCAAGGCTCGGTTCATCAGGCTGGTGCAGCCGGTCAGCGTGTTGCTCAGGATCTGGGCTGAAAGGCTGCTGAGGTCGGGGCGCAGGCCCTGGTAGCGGGCCATTGATGGGGCGATCTCCCGGCCGTCCTCTTCGATGACACGCAGGTCGCTGTGCACGAGAGCTGGCGCTCCCGGCCGTGCTCGCTCAAGCGATTGAATGGCTTCCAGTCCGATGGCCAGTTTGTCGTGGTGCCAGACGTCGTCCTGGTCGGAAAGCGCGATGTAGGCCGCGCGCCCGAATCCGGACGGCTCCAGGTCCAGGGCCTGCCGCATGAGACATGAGAAGTTGCCGCTTGCGCCCAGGTTGCCGAGGTTGTCCTCAAGCACGGTGATGCGATCAGGCCAGCGCAGGCGCAGCTCATGCAGAAGGATAGGTGAGCCGTCGTTCGATCCATCGTCGCGGCACAGGAGGTGGGTGCTCACGCCACTCTGGTTCAGGATGGACTCCACCTGTTGCGTGAGGAAGCGCTGGCCGTTGTACACCGGCAGCAGCACCAGTACCCAGGGCGGAGCAGGGTCAGAAAAGGTAGGAACGGGAGACTGGCTCATGGAGTGTGATGGGTGGACCGCCGGGTCTGGTCAGAGCTGGTTGAGCGCCAGGCCCAGCCAGAACGATGCACGACCGGAACGGGTCTGCCGCCAGAGGCCGCTGTGGCGGCCCGCCTGCATGCGCCCGATCAGGTCTGGACGCCGGCGCATGTCCTGGAAGCGGCGAAGCAGTTCCAGTGCTTTGGGCTGCAGCTCATGGGCAATGTCGTTCATGGCGGCCTCCGTCTGGTCGCCCCAGGCGCGGTACTGCCCCTTGAACAGCATGCCCATGCGCAGGACCTTGTCCCAGGAACGGCCCTGCGATCCGATCAGGTTGTCGGCGTGCTGCCGGTAGAGCAGGCAGGGTTCCGGGTCGAAGTGCATCTGCCCGCCACATCCGGTGACGACCTGGTAGGCCGTCCAGTCGTGCAAGACCGAATGTTCGGGTTTGATACGGCGCATCAACCGCAGCAGCGGCTGGTTGAACACCATGGTGTTGCCGCTGGCCACGTTCTGCAGCAGGGCATTGCCGAAGCCCAGGGGGCGATGTGGCAGGCGGCTGATGCCAATCGGCTCCAGCCGCTCGTTGACCAGACGGGTGCGCGCGGCATACAGCGCCGGCTGGCCCGCGGTCAGCCGAAGAGAGCGGAACGTGGTCACTGCACGGGAAAGCTTTTCCGGAAGCCATACGTCGTCCTGGTCGCTGAACGCGATGAGGTCGTGGTTGGAGGTGGGCTCAACAGCGCGCAGGAGGTGAAAGAAGTTGGCTGTGGAGCGCCGCCCGGGGCCTTTGATGACCCGGATGCGGTGGCTGCCATGTTCGTGCGCGAATGTCTCGCACACTCGCACCGTGTCGTCTGTCGATCCGTCGTCGCTGATGGTCAGCGTCCAGTGCGTGTGGGTCTGACCGGCGATCGACTCCAACTGCTCGCGGATGTACCGGGCGCCCTGGTAGGACGCCAACAACACATGAACGCAGGGCGTGGCGCCGGACGATTCACTCATTCGGCGGTGCGCCGCGTTCCCAGCACCTCGTGCAGGATCGCGGTGAAGCGTTTTCCGAAAGTTTCGGTGGCGCACTGTTGCCTGAACACCTTGTGGCCGTTGGCCGCGATGCGCTGGCGCAGCGGCTCGTCGTTCTTGAGGCGCAGGATGGCGTCGGCCAGCGCCTGAGGGTCGGCGGGGTTCACCAGCAGCACGCTTTCGCCGTCCTTGAGCAGCTCCTGAACGGGCTCATTGCGGCTGGTGATCAGGGGTTTGCCCACGCCAATGGCTTCCACCACCTTGTTGGTCAGCACCAGCTTGGCGCGTTCGTTGTCGCCGAAGATGCCCAGGCACACATCGGCCTGGGCCATCAGCTCGGCCAACTTGGCGTACGGCACGGGTTCAAGGAATTTCACATGCGGCAGGCCCAGTTCGCGGGCCAGTTGCATGTCCTCTTCGTAGGTCAGCCCTTTGCCCACAATCTGGAACTTCACGCCATGAGGCTCCAGTAGCTTGGCGGCCTTGAGGATGTGACGCACGCCATGGAACGGGATGTATTCGCCATGGAAGTGCACGAGGAACTCGCCATCGGGGGGGCGCGAAGACCCCGGCTTGATCACGCTGTCGTCCACCGCGAGGAAGAGGCGGCGGAACTTGCTGGTCTCGGTGTGGATGGTGCGGCCGAAATGGCCGATGACATGGTGGCTGTCCAGGATCGACAGCTTGGTCATCTTGTAGGACAGCCAATCGCTGAGGCCGTAGATGCGGGCCTTGAGGGTGCCGGGCGCCGCCTTCTCCCGGTCGAAGACCATGGTGTCGTAGGTCGTGATGTACATGTCGAACAGGATGGGCTTCCAGGTCAGCAGCCGCACCAGTGGTGCCAGCAGTTGACCGTAGAAACCGACCACGACCGCATCACAGCGGGGAGCGTTCAGAAGGGTCTTCAGCAGCAGGCCGGGGTAGTGCTTGAACGACTTGTCCTTCGGCAGGCATTCGATGACCTCGAAGCCGTTCTGGCGCATGGCGTTGAGCACGATGCGGGTGCGTGAGTAGGCGGCCTCCCGTCCGGCGACATACAGGATTTTCATCAAAGGCTGGGTCAGAAGCGGAGGTTGGCCTTGAACACCACACTCTGTGTCTTGCGCACGTCCTGCAACTGGGCACCGTAGGTGGCGCTGAACTGGAGATGGCGAGCCACGTCCATGGTGGCCTGCAGACCCAGCTGGGTGCGCTCGACCTTGGACAGCGGGAAGATTTCACGCTGCACGACGCCGGGCGAGCCCGACTCGCGCATTGACACGGTCACGGTGTCGCGCGACAGACTGGAGGTGTGGTGCAGGCTGCCGCCGAAGCGCAGCTTGCGCTGGCCGCTCAGGCTGATCGGGTCGGTCTGAAGATCCACGCCGATGCCAGACAACCACTCGTTGACGCGGTTGGAGCTGAACAGCACGTCGGTGGTGTACAGGGTCGTTGTCAGGGCCGGGTCCAGGCTGTGCGACTGGTTGGTCAGCGACACCCAGGGCGTGACGCTGAAGAAGTCGCCACGCATTGGGTAACGCATCTTGTTCTCGAACGACCAGGTGCTGCCGCTCTGGCGGTTTTCCAGCGTGCGGCGGACCAGGCCGTCCTGTGCGTGGCTGGCGAACTTCAGGTCCAGGTGAGAGAACTGGCTGCTCATCACCCAGCCCGACACCGGCTTGTTCCAGTACAGCGACACGGCGTCGGAGGTGTACTGCTTGGAGTTGCGCATCTCGGTCGTGGACAGGTACTTGACCTGATCCTGCTGGAACACGGCGATGCCCAGGCGGCTGCTCTGTGCGTTGTCGGCCGATCCGACACGCATGTCGAAGGCCAGGCCGGTGGGTGCCGAGCCCTGCTGCGTCTGGGCGAACGGCTGGAACACGCGGCTGTTGCGCGCATTGAACTGGAAAGCATCCCCTTCCCGCAGACCCAGCGGCAGCAGCCGGAAGCCGGGCTGCAGCGTTTTCTGCTCGGCCATGGACAGCACCAGCGTGCCGTTGTCGATGTCCTGGTTGATGCGGCCAGCCGAATCGGCGCCGGCGCTCACGCTGTTGGCCCAGTCCCAGCCACGGGTCAGGTAGTGCTGGTAGACGCGGGTGATGATGTCCTGGCCACGGTTCCCGAAGTGGGTAGCGTCGTGGTACAGCGTGTCGGTGGCTGAGCGGGAAGGATTGGCCGATGCGACATTGTTGAAGCCGAACTTGGCCGGCTCACTGAACACGCGCTGGAACACGGTGTACATGTCCACCGCAATCACATTGGGTGTGGCGTTGGCCACGGAGGCGATGTAGTTGTTCCAGCCAATCACCTGCTTGGATGCGAGCGACGACACGCCCGGTCCGCGGCCCCAGTCGTGCAGCTGGGTGACAAACAGTCGGCGGTTGTCGGCTGCGGCACCGGCCGCGATCAGGCGGGCCACGCCATCCGAATAACCCTTCTTCGCGTTGGTCAGGTTGTTGTCCGGCGATCCGTTGCGGCCCATGTCGTTGTGGCCCAGGTAAACCACGGTCAGGTCCCGGTCGGCGATGGCGCTGCCACGGCTCTGCCAGTTGTCGATCTGCTTGTCGAAGGCACGGGCTTCGCCGTAGCTGGCGCGGGCACCACCGATGGCATAGATGTCAGACTTGGTGACCGTTCCCCGAGCCTGCATCTGCGTGGCCCAGTTGATGGTGCCGATGGAGTTGGTGAAGCTCGGGTCGGAGTAGCTGTCGCCGAACACCCGCATGGTGTTCACATGCACCTCGCCCAGCGAACTGCCGCCACTGCTGCTGTAGGGGTTGGCCACCGAAGGGGTGGAGCCGCCGGAGCTGGCGCAGCCGGTGATCAGTGCGGTGACCGCCAGGGTCATGGTCGACAGGGCGTGGTGGGACTTCATGAAGGTTCTCCCCGAATAAAGGTGTCTGGTGGGTCAGTCGCTGCCGAACAGGTCGCGGGTGTAGACCTTGTCCTGCACATCGGCCAATACTGGCGTGAGGCGGTTGGTGATGATCACGTCCGATTCCTTCTTGAAGGTCTCAAGGTCGTTGACCACCGGCGAATGGAAGAACTCGTCTTCCTGCAGAGCGGGTTCGTAGATGATGACGCGGATGCCCTTGGCCTTGATCCGCTTCATGATGCCCTGGATGCTGGAGGACCTGAAGTTGTCAGAGCCCGCCTTCATGATCAGGCGGAACACGCCGACCGTCTTGGGCTTCTGCTTGAGGATGCTCTCGGCGATGAAGTCCTTGCGCGTGGTGTTGGACTGGACGATCGCCTGGATTAGGTTCTGGGGCACGTGCTGGTAGTTGGCCAGCATCTGCTTGGTGTCCTTGGGCAGGCAGTAGCCGCCGTAGCCGAAGGACGGGTTGTTGTAGTGGTTGCCGATGCGCGGATCGAGGCCCACGCCCTCGATGATCTGGCGCGAATCCAGGTTGTGCGCCGCGGCGTAGGTGTCCAGCTCGTTGAAATAGGCCACCCGCATGGCCAGGTAGGTGTTGGAGAACAGCTTGACCGCCTCGGCCTCGGTCGAGTCGACGAACAGCACCGGGATGTCCTGTTTGCGCGCGCCTTCCTTGAGCAGCCCTGCGAAGGTCTCGGCCCGCGCCGACCGCTCGCCCACGATGATGCGCGAGGGGTACAGGTTGTCGTGCAGCGCCTTGCCTTCGCGCAGGAACTCCGGCGAGAAAAGCAGGTTCTGGCATCCGGTCTCTTCGCGCACCTTGGCGGTGTAACCCACGGGCACCGTGGACTTGATCACCATCACGGCCTGCGGATTGATCTGCATCACGTCGCTGATCACTGCCTCGACCGACCGCGTGTTGAAATAGTTGGTCTCGGGGTCGTAGTCGGTGGGCGTCGCAATGATGACGAAGCTGGCGCCTTCGTAGGCTTCGTGTTTGTCCAGTGTGGCGCGCAGGTTCAGCGGCTGGTGAGCCAGGAAGTCCTCGATGTCCGTGTCGGCGATCGGGCTCTTGCGCGCATTGATCAGCGCCACCTTCTCGGGAACGATGTCCAGTGCGACAACTTCGTGGTGCTGGGACAGCAGCACGGCGTTGGACAGCCCGACATAGCCGGTGCCAGCAACCGCAATCTTCATGGGAAACCTTGTGTAAGAGCTAGGCCTAAAACCTTGGAATTTTGCCATAGGGGCCTTTTGGACCCTTATGGATTCCTTAGGCCAGGATTCCCAGCGCGAACGGCAGGCTGACCATGCCCAGCAGTGTGGACAGGGTCACCAGACCGGCCACATAAGGCCCGTCGTAGCCCATGCGGGCGGCCAGCACGTAGCAGCTGGAAGCCGTCGGCACGGCGGAGAACATCAGCAAGATGGTGGTCTGGGTGGGGTCCAGGCGGAACGCCATGGCCACCCCGAAGGCGATGAGCGGCATGCCCAGGTGTTTCGCGCACAGCACCATGACGCCGAGTTGCTTGGCCTTGGTCAGGCTGCCCAGCTGCATGCCCGCGCCAGCGGCCATCAGCCCCAGGGCCAGCGAGGCCTGCCCGATGCGGTTGACCGTCGGTTCCAGCCAGGGTGGTACCGTGAATCCGAGCAAATTGGCGACCAGCCCGCTGGCGGTGGCGATGATCAGCGGATTGCGCATGAGCTCGCGGACGAAGCCTTTGTTGGCATGGCGGGCCATCGGCCAGACGGCGCCCACGTTGAACAGTGGCACGCAGACCCCGATCAGCACTGCGATCATCAGCAGTCCCTGGGGGCCGGCGATCTTGTCGGCCAGCGCGAGGGCGATGAAGGAGTTGAACCGGAACCCCACCTGTGCGCTGGCGGCGTGCAGCCGCGCGTCCAGTCGGCGCCCCAGCCAGGGCCAGTGAGGCAGCGAATAGGACAGCGCGATGCCACAGATGCCCAGCGCCAGGCCGGCCGCCATCAGGCTGGAGGCGGCACCCAGGTCCAGCGGGCTCTTGACGATCGAGTGAAAGAGTAGGACCGGAAACAGGAAGAAATACACCAGGCTTTCCAATGGCTCCCACACCATCCGGTTCAGGGCGGTGAAGCGGCAGACCAGGTAGCCGCAGAGAATCAGCGAGAAGTCCGGAAAGAGCAGTTGGGCAAAGTTCACCGGGCGAGCATAGCGCCCGGACGCGCCTGCTTCCGGGGGTTTGTACTTATGTAGTCTCCCCATGGTCAAGCCGGTGTAGCCTGTCTACAGTCCCGGGGAGCTGGCAGGGGTAATGTGCCCGCTGCTATTGTTTTGTGCACAACGAAGGAGAGATCGCATGTTTGCTCGCCGTTCCCTGATGGGGCTGGGTTTGGTTGCCATGTCGCTGGGTGCGACCGGCGTGACCTGGGCGCAGGCCTACCCGACCAAGGTCATTCGCTTGCAGGTGCCGTTCGCGCCCGGGGGCACGACCGACATCGTTGCGCGCGTCATGTCCGAGCCGCTGGGCAAATCACTGGGGCAGAGCGTGGTGGTCGAAAACAAGGCCGGTGGCGGCGGCGTGATCGGTGCCACCGAGCTGGCTCGTGCCCCCGCGGACGGGTACATCCTCGGCATGGCCACGGTGTCCACCACCGCGGCGAACCCTGCGATCAACCCCAAGATCCCGTACAACACCCTCACCGACTTCACGCCCATCATCAACATCGCCGCCACGCCCAACGTGATTGCGGTGCACCCCAGCTTCCCGGCCAAGGACTACAAGTCCTTCATCGCAGAGCTCAAGAAGAGTCCCGGCAAGTACAGCTACGCCAGCTCCGGCACCGGCGGCATCGGTCACCTGCAGACCGAACTGTTCAAGAGCCTGGCCGGCGTGTTCATGACCCACATTCCCTACCGCGGCGCCGGGCCTGCCCTGAACGACACGGTGGGCGGCCAGGTGCCCATCATCTTTGACAACCTCCCGTCCGCCCTGCCGCACATCAAGGCCGGTCGCCTGGTGCCCATCGTGGTGGCTGCGCCGCAGCGCCTGCCGGTGTTGCCCGATGTGCCGACCTTCAAGGAGGTGGGGCTGGAGCCTGTGAACCGTATGGCCTACTACGGCCTCATCGGTCCCAAGGGCATGCCCAAGGACGTGGTGGACAAGCTCTACAACAGCACCAAGACGGCGCTAATGGACCCGGCGGTGCGCAAGCGCATTGAGGACACCGGCTCGCTGATCGTGGCCAACACGCCCGAGCAGTTTGCGGCCCAGATCAAGGCCGAGTACGAGGTGTACAAGGAAGTCGTCACCAAGCAAAAGCTTTCGCTGGATTGATGGACAGCACCGCGCTCGCGCGCAGCGAGGAAAGCGCGGGCGCCTTCGTGGATGCCCTCTGGCTGGAGGAGGGCCTCTCGCGCAACACGCTCGACGCCTACCGGCGCGACCTTGTGCTGTTCGGCCAGTGGCTGGCAGCCCATGGCGCGCGCTCCCTGCAGCAGGCGGGCGAGACCGACATCCATGCCTACTTCGCCAGCAGACACGCCGAGACCCGGGCGACCACCGCCAACCGGCGCCTCACGGTCTTCAAGCGCTACTTTCGCTGGGCGATGCGCGAGCGCCTCATCGACGCCGATCCCACCCTTCGGCTGACGGCGGCGCGGCAGCCGCTGCGCGTGCCCAAGACTCTGTCCGAAGCCCAGGTCGAGGCGCTGCTGAACGCGCCCGACACCTCCACGCCGCTCGGCCTGCGCGACCGAGCCATGCTGGAGCTGATGTATGCCAGCGGCCTTCGGGTGAGCGAGCTGGTGACGCTGCGCACCTTTCAGGTGGGCCACCAGGACCATGTGCTGCGGGTCACGGGCAAGGGCAACAAGGAGCGGTTGGTGCCGTTCGGACAGATTGCGGGCGAGTGGCTGCAGCGCTATCTGAAGGAAGGGCGCCTCGAGATCCTGGGCGGTCAGGCCAGCGAAGACCTGTTCGTCACCGCGCGCGGCAGCAAGGCCGGCGAGGCCATGAGCCGGGTGATGTTCTGGAACTTGGTCAAGCGCTACGCGCTGGCCGCAGGCATCACCTCGCCACTGTCGCCCCACACGCTGCGCCACGCCTTCGCCACCCACCTGCTCAACCACGGCGCCGACCTGCGTGCTGTGCAGATGCTGCTGGGCCACGCCGACATTTCGACCACCACCATCTACACCCACGTCGCGCGCGAGCGGCTCAAGTCCATCGTGGCGCAGCACCATCCGCGCGGTTGAAAGAATGGTCCTGGGGGTATAACCTGGGTATGGATGGCTTCTTGCAAACCCCCGTGGCGCAGGCCGCAATGCTCGCGGTGGCGGGCGCGCTGGCGTTCTGGCTGAAGGATGTGCCCGGGCTGGTGCTGTCCTGGGGCAAGCGCTTCTTCATCTCCACGCTGACCATCGACTCTCGCGACGAGTTCCTGTTCTCGGCGCTGGTCGAATACATGGACGCCCACCCCTCGCTGCGGCAGGTCAACCAGTTCACCGCCCGCAGCGTGCGCCAGGGCACGGAATACCAGAGCCTGGCCGAAGACCTGCGAGCCGGTCAGGCGCCCCGGGCCTATCTGTCGCCTGGCGAAGGCCTGCACATCCTCTGGATCGATGGCCGGCTGGTCTGGATCCGCCGCGAGTTGCAGGTGACGCAGAGCGTGTTCGAACGCATCAGCCTGTCGCACTTCGGGCGCACCGGCGACTGGCTGGAGGCCTTCCTGCAGCGCGCCATCGACGCACGCGCCAGCCGGGAGAGCGACACGCTCTCGGTCTACATCCCCAACCCCTTCCACGGCGGCGACTGGATGCGGGCACGCCTCGGCTCGCGCCGTCCGCTGTCGTCGGTGGTGCTCAAGGCCGGGCAGGCCGAGGCGCTGCTGGCCGACCTGCAATCGTTCTACGCTGCCCACGAGCGCTATGCCGAGCTGGGCATCCCCTGGCGGCGCGGCTACCTGCTCTACGGACCGCCGGGCACCGGCAAGACCTCGCTGGTCACCGCGCTGGCGTCCGAGTTGCACCTGAACGTCTGCACGCTCAGCCTGGCCTCGCCCATCGTGACCGACGAGAAGATACACACCCTGCTGGCGGGGGTGCCGCAACGCTCGCTGCTGCTGATCGAGGATGTCGACGCCTTTTTCCGCCAGCGCGACGCGGCGCACGCCCAGGTGCGGCTGTCGTTCTCCGGCTTCCTCAATGCGCTGGACGGTGTGGCGACGCAGGAGGGCAATGTGCTGTTCATGACCACCAACCACGCCGAGCGGCTGGACGAGGCGCTGATCCGCGCCGGGCGCATCGACGAGCGGGTGGAGCTTGGCGCGTGTGATGAGGCGCAGTTGCGGCGGCTCTACCTCAAGTTCGATCCGGACGAGGTGGCGGCGCTGGCGTTTGCTTCGGAGCACGCCCCAAAGGGTCTGTCGCCGGCCCACGTGCAAGGGACGCTCATGCGGCGCTTCGGGACATCTCGGCGACAGACCTGATGTCGCTCACTGCGGCGGTCGTTGCACCAGCTCCACCAGCAGCCCCTGTTCGGTGACCGTGATCTGGCCGGGCCGTAGGCCCAGCAGGTCGGCCATGGCGGCTTCCTTCTGCGGCAGCTGGTAGAGCACCACTTCGCGCAGCGACTGCTCCGCCAGCGCGGGGGCATAGGTGTTCAGCAGGTCCACCGCCTCGGGCTGCAGGCCGGGGAAGCGGAAGCGGTAGACCTTGAGCTGGTGCGCCCGCAGCGAGCGGTCGCTGTGTTCGTAGCGCAGCGCGAAATCGACCGTGAAGCTGCCCTGTTGGGTGCGGGCCAGCGCGGCGCCGGCGGCTGCCACCGGCATTTCGGCGCGCAACCGGTTCTGCGCCGGCAGCAGGCCCAGGCGCGGCGCGCCCAGGTCCAGGTTCACCAGCCCGGCGACCGGGTAGCGCACGGGAAACCGTTTGGCCACCTCGGTCTGCAGCAGGTCCTGCGGCACCGTGATGCGGGGCAGAGCGGGGATCGGTTCAGCCGACGCGGCGCCGGCGGTCTGCGCCAGGCTGTGCCCGCACAGGCCCACCGTCACCAGGGAAAGAAGAAGGCGGCGGTGCACGAGGAGGACTCCGCTCAGCGGTAGAACACCTCGACAGAGCCCTTGAGCTGGATCAGCACAGGCTGTCCGCGGCGGTCCACCGTCTTGCTCGACTGCACCTTGACCCAGCCTTCGCTGATGCAGTACTCGGCGACGTCGAAGCGCTCCTTGCCGTTGAAGCGGATGCCGATGTCGTGTTCGAACACGGCGGCCACGTGGTGGGGGCTGCGCGGGTCGATGCTCAGGTGGTCGGGGAGTTCGGGGCGGGCGGTGTCGGACATGGCGGGTATCGGCAGGAATCGTGAAGTGCTGATTGTCCCGCATCGGGTGCCGGCTCAGTCCACCAGCACGCGTACCTTCACGCTCTTGCCCTTGACCTTGGTGGTGGCCAGCCGGCTGGCCACCTGCTGCGCGATGCCACGGTCCACCGCCACGTAGGTGGACCATTCGTTCACGTTGATCTTGCCCACCTGTTCCCGCGTGTAGCCCAGATCGGCGGTGAGCGCGCCCAGCACGTCGCCGGGGCGGATCTTTTCCTTGCGCCCGCCCTGGATGTGCAGCGTGGCCATGGGTGGCTGCAGCGGCTCTTTGCTCGTGGGCGTCAACTCGCTCACCGGGTGCCATTCTGACTCGCGCTTTTGCAGCTGTTCGATGCGCCCCACATAACCCATCTCGTCCATGCTCGCCAGGCTCAGCGCCAGGCCGCGCTCGCCTGCACGTCCGGTGCGACCAATGCGGTGGATGTGCACCTCGGGGTCGGGTGTCACGTCCACATTGATGACGGCGGCCAGGCTGGCGATGTCCAGCCCACGCGCGGCCACGTCGGTGGCCACCAGCACCGAACAACTCCTGTTCGCAAAGCGCACCAGCACCTGGTCGCGTTCGCGCTGTTCCAGTTCGCCGAACAGGGCCAGTGCGCTGAAACCCTGGGCCTGCAGCACGGCCACCAGGTCGCGGCACTGGGCCTTGGTATTGCAGAACGCGATGGTGCTGGCCGGGCGGAAGTGCAGCAGCAGCTGGCCGACCACGTGCAGGCGGTCTTTGTCGCTCACCTCGTACCAGCGCTGTTCGATCTGCTGGTTGCTGTGCTGGGCCTGCACGGCGATGGTCTGCGGGTCGCGCATGAACTGCGACGCGAGTTTGGCGATGCCCTCGGGATAGGTGGCCGAGAACAGCAGTGTCTGGCGTTCCTTGGGACACTGCTTGGCGACCTTGGCGATGTCGTCGAAAAAGCCCATGTCCAGCATGCGGTCGGCCTCGTCGAGCACCAGGGTGTTGAGGGCATCCAGCTGCAGGCTGCCGCGTTCCAGGTGGTCCATGATGCGGCCGGGCGTGCCGACCACGATGTGCGCGCCGTGCTCCAGCGTGGCCAGTTGTCCGCGCAGTGGCACGCCGCCGCAGAGCGTCACGACCTTGATGTTGTCGTCTGCGCGCGCCAGGCGGCGGATCTCGGTGGTGACCTGGTCGGCCAGTTCGCGCGTGGGGCAGAGCACCAGGGTCTGTACGGCGAAGCGGCGCGGGTTCAGGTTGGCCAGCAGCGCCAGCGCGAAGGCGGCAGTCTTGCCACTGCCGGTCTGAGCCTGGGCGATCAGGTCCTTGCCCAACAGCGCGGGCGGCAAGCAGGCCGCTTGGATGGGCGTCATGCGCAGATAGCCCAGCTGCTCCAGGTTGGCCAGGGTGGCGGGTGAGAGCGGGAGCTGGCTGAAGCCGGCGTCGGAGGAGGCGGGGGAGGCGGGGGAGGCGGAGGTCATCCGCGATTATCCGCACACGCCGTGCCGAGGGCGGCTCAGGCACTCAAAGTGAAGTGAAACGCAGCCCCCAGCCCCGGCTCGGAAAACGCCCATACGCGACCGCCGTGGCGCATGACGATGCGCTGCACGATGGTCAGTCCGATGCCAGTGCCGGCGTATTCGTCCTCCCGGTGCAGGCGCTGGAAGGGTCCGAACAGGCGGTCCGCCGAGGCCATGTCGAAGCCGCAGCCGTTGTCACGCACGAAGAACACCGTTTCTCCGCCGACCGACTTGGCGCCGACGTCGATGCGCGTGATCTTGCTACGGACGCAGAACTTCCAGGCGTTGCGCATCAGGTTGTCGAGCAGGGCGCGCACCAGCGTCGGGTCCGCCAGCGCCTCGAGTTTGGGCGAAATACGGATGTCCGCCACGCGTTGCGGCTCGGACTCCATGAGCTGGCTGGCGATCTCGCCAGCAATGCCGCTGATGTCGACCACCCGCAACTGCATGGGGACCTGGTTCAGGCGCGCCATGTGCAGCAGGGCGTCGATCAGGGCCCGCATGCGCTGGCCGGTGGCGGCAATCCGCTCGACCAGGTCGATGCCGTCGGGATCGAAGCGGGTGGGCTGTGTCTGCAGCAACATGTCGCTCAGGCCGATGATGGCGCGCACCGGCGCGCGCAGGTCGTGTGCCACTGAGTAGCTGAACGCCTCAAGTTCCTTGAGGCTCTGGTTGAGCTGATCGGTGCGTGCGGTGACCAGGTGTTCCAGGCTCTCGTTCAAGGTCTTGAGCCGCAGTTCACTCTGCTTGCGCTCCGACACGTCCTGCACGACGCCGGTGACTCGCTGGTCGGAGACGTGGCCTGCGTCGATCTTGATCCACCGGGGCGTGCTGCCTTCCGCGAGCACACGGAACTCCTCGCTGAAGTGCATGAGGGCTTTCAGGCAGTGATGGAGCTTGGCTGCGATGGCGTCGCGCTCGGTGGCGTCCACGCGCGAGAGCAGGTCGGGCAGTGTCAGCGGCTGGTCGTGTGGCCAGCCGATCAGGTCGGCGGTGCGGTGCGACGGGGTGATGGTGGTGGTGGTCTTGTCCAGCTCCATGACCCCCAGGCTGGCGGCATCGAGTGCCTGCTGCAGCAGGCGTCGGCTGTCGTTCAGCTCGTTCTCCAGCCGCTGGCGCTCGAACGCCATCTGGATGGTGGCGTGCAGCTCGCGCTCTGAAAAGGGCTTGAGCAGGTAGCCATAGGGTTGGGTCTTGCGGGCCCTGTCCAGGGTCGAGTCCTCGGAATAGGCGGTCAGGTAGATGACTGGGACGGCGTGCGTCTCCCGCAGCTTCGCCGCCACCTCGATGCCGTCCATGTCACCCTGGATGTGGATGTCCATCAGCACCAGGTCGGGCTGCATCTGCGACACGAGATCGATGCTTTCCTGGCCCGAGACCGCGATGGCGGGCACGTCGTACCCCAGCATCGACAGGCGCTGCTGCAGGTTGAAGGCCACGATGCTCTCGTCTTCCACCACGAGGATGCGGGCGGGCTGGTTCATGGCTGGTCTCCGGGAGGGATGCGGACGGTAAACCGCGTGGGGTTGGCGCGCTGCACTTCCAGCGTGCCCTGCAACTGGCGCGTCAGCAGCCGCACGAGTTGCAGGCCCAGCGAACCGGTTCGCTCCAGATTCTGATCCTCCGGGATGGCGACACCGTTGTTGCTGATGGCAAGGTTGACACTGCCGTCATTGCCCTGTTCCAGCACCACCTGGATGGAGCCGCGCCGCTGGCCTGGAAACCCGTGCTTGAGCGCGTTGCTCACCAGCTCGTTGACGATCAGGCCACAGGGGATCGCCTCGTTGATCGGCAGCTTGACCTGGGTGGACTCGATGTTGATCGCGACATGACCGGCCACCGTGCCGTAGGAGTCCATCAGGCTGGGCAGCAGCTCGTCCAGAAAGCGCTGGAAGTCGACCCGCGCAAAGTCGTGCGACTGGTACAGCGTCTGGTGGATCATCGACATCGAGCGGATGCGGTTCTGGCTGTCGCGCAGCATGGCGACCAGGTCCGGGTCGTCGATCTTGAGCATCTGCAGATCGAGCAGACTGTGGATCACCTGCAGGTTGTTCTTGACCCGGTGGTGCACCTCTTCCAGCAGCAATTCCTTCTCGCGCAGTGCGTCGCTGATGCGGCGTTCGTTCTGTTTGCGCTCACTCAGATCGATGATCACCGACAGGATCATCGGACCCTCACCGGTGTCCACCGGGTTGATGCCAATCTCCACCGGGAACTCGCTGCCGTCCTTGCGCAATCCGCTGAGATCACGGCCTGCGCCCATTGGCCTTGCCGTGGCCTCGGTCTGGAAGCCGCGGCGGTAGCCGGGATGCGCATGCCGGTAGCGTTCGGGCACCAGCATCTCCACGGGCTGCCCCAGCAACTCTTCGCCCGTGTAGCCGAAGGTGGCTTCGGCGAGTCGGTTCACGCGGGTGATCACGCCTTGCTGAGTGACCACGACCATGGCCACCGGTATGCGGTCAAATGCCTGCCCGAGGTATTCGTCCAGCTGGATGTTTGGTGCGCTCATGGCCAACGTGTGGGAGTGGTGCCGAGTGTTGGTCCAGCATATAGGGGAATGGACCACGCTGCGAGTGAAAAGCACCGCGCGGGCGCGCGTCGCGCTTCCTGCTTGATACGAACGAACTCGTTTTGGTCTCAGGCGCTGAGCAGATAGTCCAGTTCGGCTTGGCTGAATCCCGCCGCCCGGCGGGCCTCATCGTTGAAGGGCGGGCGCAGCCGAGGCGCCGAGTGCACCCGCGCCAGGTGCCGGTAGTACGACAGCGGCTCCAGGCCCTGCCGCTCGCACAGCCAGCCATACCAGCGATTGCCGATGGCCACATGCCCGACCTCGTCGCGCAGGATGATGTCCAGAATGTCCACGGCGCGCAGCGCGGCCGGGGTGCCGACTTTGCGCAGTCGCGCCTGGATCAGCGGCGTCGCATCGAGGCCGCGCGCCTCTAGCGTACGCGGCACCAGGGCCATGCGCGCGGTGACGTCGTGCTGCGTCTTCACGCACATCTCCCACAGGCCGTTGTGCGCCGGGAAGTCGCCGTAGTCGTGGCCCAGGCTTTGCAGGTGTTCGCGCAGCAGGCCAAAGTGGGTGGCCTCTTCATCGGCCACGCGCAGCCAGTCGCGGTAGAAGCTGGCGGGCATGTCATGGAAGCGCCAGACAGCATCGAGCGCCAGATTGATGGCGTTGAACTCGATGTGGCAGACCGCGTGCAGCAGGGCGGCCAGGCCTTCGGGCGTGAAAGGCGAGCGCTGCGCCACCGCCATGGGCGGCACCAGCAGCGGCTGTGCCGGGCGACCGGGCAAGACCCGGTCATCGGGCTCATGGATGGACCGTGCTGGCGCCAGCGCCGCTTCACGCGCGGCCTCGTCGGTCAGTGCCAGCAGCCGCTGCCACAGCGCATGGGCAGCCTGCGCCTTGGCCTGCGGGTCCGGCAGGCACAGGGCGTCGAGCGCCGCCTCGCGCAGGCTGAGTTCGGTGCTGGGGACAGTGGGCATCCCTACAATTCTAGGTTTGCCCCGCAGCCCACAGGAGACTCCCCGCATGGCGATCTATGAACTCGATGGCACCCGCCCGCAGGTGGCCGAATCGGCCTGGGTGGCCGAGAACGCGCAGGTGATCGGCGACGTCCAGCTCGCGCCCGGAAGCAGCGTGTGGTTCGGCGCCACGCTGCGGGGCGATACCGAGCCCATTGTGGTGGGCGAGGGCAGCAACATCCAGGATGGCTCGGTGCTGCACACCGACAAGAACCTGCCGCTGACCATCGGCCGCCACGTCACCGTGGGCCACCAGGTCATGCTTCACGGTTGCACCATTGGCGATGAGTCGCTGATCGGCATCGGTGCCATCGTGCTCAACGGCGCGAAGATCGGGAAGAACTGCCTGGTCGGTGCCGGTGCGCTGGTCACCGAGGGCAAGGAGTTCCCCGACGGCTCCATGATCATCGGCAGCCCGGCCAAGGCCATGCGACAGCTCACACCCGAGCAGATCGAAGGACTGCGCCGCAGCGCCTTGCACTACATGGAGAACGCCGAGCGTTACCGCCAGGGCTTGAAAAAAATCGGCTGACCCTGATCTGCCAACGTTCTTTTTCTGAAAGCACAGAGTGTCCGAACTCCACAAATTCCTGTTTGAAGGCCTGCCGGTGCGCGGCATGCTGGTGCGCCTGACCGACAGCTGGCAGGAAATCCTGCGTCGACGCCAGCAGGCCGGGGGCTATCCGGCCGCGGTGACCGAGCTGCTGGGCGAAATGGCCGCGGCGGCCACGCTGATGCAGGCCAACATCAAGTTCAACGGCGCGCTGATCCTGCAGGTCCAGGGCGATGGTCCGGTCAAGCTGGCTGTGGCCGAGGTACAGCCCGACCTGGCATTGCGCGCCACCGCCACCGTGACCGGCGAGGTGGCGGCCGACGCGCCGCTGTCGCACATGGTCAATGTGAACAATCTTGGCCGCTGCGCCATCACGCTCGACCCCAAGGACCGCCTGCCGGGTCAGCAGCCCTACCAGGGGGTGGTGCCGCTGTTCGGCGACCGCCACGAGAAGCTGGAGAAGCTCAGCGAGGTGATCGAGCATTACATGCTGCAGAGCGAGCAGCTCGACACTCGTCTTGTTCTGGCCGCCAACGACCAGGTGGCGGCCGGCCTGCTGATCCAGCGCCTGCCGCTGCAGGGTGAGTCCAACCTGGCCGGCGCGGGCGCGGTGGCGCGCGACGAGGACCAGATCGGCCGCAACGAGGACTACAACCGCATCGCCATCCTGGCCGCGAGTCTGAAGCGCGAGGAGCTGCTGACGCTGGACGCCGACACCATCCTGCACCGCCTGTTCTGGGAAGAGGACGTGCGCCGCTTCGAGCCGCAGACCGGCGCCGACGGTCCGCGTTTTGCCTGCACCTGCTCGCGCGAACGTGTGGCCGGCATGCTCAAGTCGCTGGGGCGCGAGGAGGTCGAGTCCATCATCGCCGAGCAAGGGCAGGTGGAAGTGGGTTGCGATTTCTGTGGTGCCCAGTACCACTTCGACCCGGTCGACGCCGCGCAGGTGTTCCTGCAGGCGGCGGCGCAGCCGCCCGTCGCGGGCGGCACGCACTGAGCATTTACTTCAGGATGTCGAGCACATCGTGGCAGGCGCCCATGGTGTGGTAGTCCACCTTGCCCGCCGGGCTCTTTTCGTCCGAGTACTTGCGGTTGTCGGCCGTCAGGATGCGCCACCACGCGCCGTGTTCGTGGTCCACGAAATGGCGCCATGAATAAGCCCAGAGATGGTCGTAGGCGGCCCAGTAGCGCGGCTCGCCGGTGACGGTGGCCAGCCGGGCGGCGGCGGCGAGTGACTCGGCCTGGACCCAGAAGTACTTGTCGCTGTCGCAGATGCTGCCGTCGGGCCCGAAGCCGTAGTACAGGCCGCCGCGCTCGCCGTCCCAGGCCTTGTGCATCGCGGTGTCGAAGAAATGGCGGGCGCGGTCAACGAGGGCTGCGTCCGGCCGGCGCTCGTGCAGTTGCAGCAGCAGCTTGGTCCATTCGGTCAGGTGGCCGGGCTGGAAGCCCCAGGGGCGGAAGATGTTGGTCTTGTCGTCCTTGTTGTAGTCCCAGTCCACCGACCAGTCGGCCTTGTAGTGCTCCCAGACCAGCCCGTTGGCCAAGGCCGCCTGCCGCACGGTGATGTGCTCGGCCAGCAGGGCGGCGCGGTCCAGGTAACGCGTCTCCTGTGTGGCGTCAAACGCTGCGAGCAACGCTTCGCACAGGTGCATGTTGGCGTTCTGGCCGCGGTAGGGCAGGACCTGCCAGTCGGCCGTGGCCTCGTCGGCATACAGGCCGTGGGCAGGTTCCCAGAAGCGTTGCTCCAGCAGCTCGTAGGTCTGCGCGATGCCAGGGTGTGCACCGGTCACGCCGGCCATGTGGGCGTGCGCATGGGCCAGCAGCACGAAGGCCAGGCCGTAGGCGTGGTTGGTGGCGTCGAGCACGCGGGCCTGGCCGTTGCGCCAGTCGATCAGCCAGGCGTAGCCGCCGGTCGCGGGGGTTCGGTGGACCGCCAGGAAATCGAAAGCCTGTTGCAGTGCCTGCCGCGCCACGTCACCGCCCAGCCCGCGCCGCACTGCCATGCCCAGGGTCACCACGTAGCGCGTGCTGCTCACCAGGTGCCGGGTGTGGGCGTCGTAGATGCTGCCGTTGTCGCGCAGGAAGTGGTACAGGCCGCCGCGAGGGTCCAGTGCCCTGGGCAGGTAGAACGACAGCGTGTCTTCGATGTGGGCGCGCAGGAAGGCTGGCGAGCGGTAGTCGGGCAGGGGGGTGGCGGGCATCATGGGCGTGTGTCTCCAGTGTTGTTGCGTGCAATCAGGCCGCTGAACAGCCGGTGTTCGCAGTCCGGGTCGCTGCATTTCTCGCAGTTCCAGGCGCGGCGACCGCTGGTCTGGGACGGTTCGGTGGTGGTGAGGTTCAGCCCAAGGCGGCGACCGATGGCACGCAGCGCTTGCTCGGTGCGGGCCTGTCCGTGGCCGTGGATGGTCTGGAAGGCCTGCCCTGCGGCCCGCAGTTCGCGCCGGATCGCTGTGTCCACCGCATCGCGCACGGCGGGGCTGTCGCGAAAGAAACCGTCGGCGACCCAGGGCAGGTCCAGGCCCATCAGCAGGGTCAGGTCCACGTGGCGCTGCCAGGCCAGGGCCTCGCTCCAGAGCGAGCGGTCATTGAAATAGAGCTCGCTGTAGGCCGCGATCACGAGCGGAGAGGTGTCGGCTATGACGATGTCCACCCCTTGCCGGGAGGCCACCTCGTCGGTGATGCGGGCCTGTTCACGGGCCAGGGCGGCCTGTTCGTGCGCATGGGGCGCGCGGCCCTGCTGTTCGCACCAGTGGCGCAGGTGCTCGGGCACCTCGGCGGCTGCCAGACCCGTTTCCGCAAGGTGCCCGCACAAGGCACGGGTCAGGGATGTCTTTCCGGTGGATTCGCCGCCGAGCAGCGTGACCACAAGTGCCACGGCGCAGCTCAAGGCTTCTTGTGGGCGATCTGCACGAAGATCTCGTTGGGCCGGACCATACCCAGATCGTTGCGGGCCAGTTCCTCGACCATGCCCAGTCCTTCTTCTAGGTCGCGCACCTCGTTGGCCAGCCGCTCGTTGCGTTGCCGCGCTTCCTGGTTGACCACCTCCAGCGCGGCCAGCTCGGTCTTCATGCGCGAAACCTGGGGCACGCTGCCCCGGCCGAACCACAGCTGCGCGTGCAGCACGAGCAGCAGCGTGATCAGCAGGCCGGGGACAAAGCGGTGTGCCATTTCAGGGATTCAGTGATCAATGCGCGCGCCGCATTCCATCCAGCACACACCGTGGAACCGGCTTTGCCGGGCCACTGGTGTGCTCCCCCCTCCGAGGGGAAGACGCGAAGCGGCGCAGAGGGGCATCACTTCAGGTTGTAGAACGCGGCACGGCCGGGGTACACCGCGACGTCACCCAGGTCTTCCTCGATGCGCAGCAGCTGGTTGTACTTGGCCATGCGGTCCGAGCGCGAGAGCGAACCGGTCTTGATCTGGCCCGCGTTGGTGCCGACGGCGATGTCGGAGATGGTGCTGTCTTCGGTCTCGCCCGAGCGGTGCGAGATCACGGCGGTGTAACCGGCGCGCTTGGCCATCTCGATGGCGGCGAAGGTTTCGGTCAGGGTGCCGATCTGGTTGATCTTGATCAGGATCGAGTTGGCGATGCCCTTGTCGATGCCTTCCTTCAGGATCTTGGTGTTGGTGACGTACAGGTCGTCGCCCACCAGCTGGACCTTCTTGCCCAGGCGATCAGTCAGCACCTTCCAGCCGTCCCAGTCGCCTTCGGCCATGCCGTCTTCGATCGAGATGATGGGGTACTTGTCGACCCAGGTGGCCAGCATGTCGGTCCACTGCTCGGCGGTCAGGGCGATGCCGCCTTCGCCTTCGAGCACGTACTTGCCGTCCTTGTAGAACTCGCTGGCGGCACAGTCCAGGCCCAGGGCGATCTGCTCGCCTGCCGTGTAGCCTGCCTTGTCGATGGCCTGCAGGATCAGCTGCAGCGCGGCTTCGTGGTTCTCGACCGACGGGGCAAAGCCGCCTTCGTCGCCCACGGCGGTGCTGATGTGCTTGTCGTGCAGGATGGCCTTGAGGGCGTGGAACACCTCGGCGCCCCAGCGCAGGGCTTCGCGGAACGACGGCGCCCCCACGGGGATGATCATCAGCTCTTGTAGATCCAGCGAGTTGTTGGCGTGTGCGCCGCCGTTGATGATGTTCATCATCGGCACGGGCATCTGCACCGCGCTCATGCCGCCGAAGTAGCGGTACAACGGCAGGCCGGCTTCTTCGGCGGCGGCGCGGGCCACGGCCATCGACACAGCCAGCATGGCGTTGGCGCCCAGGCGGCCCTTGTTCTCGGTGCCGTCGAGGTCGATCAGGGTCTTGTCCAGGAAGGCCTGCTCCGAGGCGTCCAGGCCCAGCACGGCTTCGCTGATCTCGGTGTTGATGTTCTCCACCGCTTTCAGCACGCCTTTGCCCAGGTACCGCTTCTTGTCGCCGTCGCGCAGCTCGATGGCTTCGCGCGAGCCGGTGGAGGCGCCCGACGGCACAGCGGCGCGGCCCATCACGCCCGACTCCAGCAGCACGTCGCATTCGACGGTGGGGTTGCCACGGCTGTCCAGGACTTCGCGGCCGACGATATCAACGATTGCACTCATGGTTTCTACCTTTGGAACAAGTCAAAAAAGAAATCGGAATGGGGCGCTCAGACGCCCTCAACGGCAAACATGCGGATCGAGCCCGCGCCCTCGCGCAGGGAGCGCGCATGGGTGTAGGTTTCGGAGTGGTAGTAGGCCTGTGCGGTGGCGATGTCCTTGAACTTCAGCACCACGACCCGCTGCGGCTGCCAGCCGCCTTCGAGCGGTTCGACCCGGCCACCGCGCACCAGCACCTCGGCGCCGAACTCCTGCATGGCGCGCGTGCTCCACTCGCGGTAGACCTTCATCTGCTCTTCGTTGGTGACGGTCACGTCCGCAATGATGTACGCGCTCATTGGAAATCGTTCTCCAGCAGCGGATTTGTTTTGGTTACGGAATCGAGCGCGACCAGGGTTTCCAGCAGCGCCTTCATGCGGCCCAGCGGCACCGCGTTCGGGCCGTCGGACCAGGCATCGGCCGGTTTCGGATGGGTTTCCATGAACAGACCGGCCACACCGGCTGCGACACCCGCGCGGGCCAGCACGGGCACCATTTCTCGTGCGCCACCGCTGACCGCGCCCAGGCCGCCGGGCTTCTGCACCGAGTGGGTCACGTCGAACACCACCGGCGCGCCAGACTTGCGCATCTCGGCCAGGCTGGTCATGTCGGCCACCAGGTTGTTGTAGCCAAAACTCACGCCGCGCTCGCAGGCCAGGAAGCGGTCCTCCGACAGGCCGGCATCTTTGGCCGCGGCACGTGCCTTGTCGATCACGTTCTTCATGTCCCAGGGCGCGAGGAACTGGCCCTTCTTGATGTTCACCGGCTTGCCCGACTGGGCCACGGCGCGGATGAAATCGGTCTGGCGGCACAGGAAGGCCGGGGTCTGCAGCACGTCGACCACGCTGGCCACTTCGGCCACCTGCGACTCGTCGTGCACGTCGGTCAGCACCGGCAGACCGGTCTGGCGGCGCACCTCGTCCAGGATCTTCAGGCCGGCGTCCAGGCCGACGCCGCGCTGGCTGGTGCCAGACGAACGGTTGGCCTTGTCGAACGAGCCCTTGTAGATCAGCGGGATGCCGAGCGCCGTACAGATCTCCTTGAGCTGCCCGGCGACGTCCAGCGACATCTGCAGGCCTTCGATGGAGCAGGTGCCCGCGATCAGGAAGAAGCGCTTGTCCAGGCCGACGTCGAATCCGCAGAGCTGCATGGCTGTGTTCCGATCAGGCCTTCGCGGCCTTCTGGTGCTCGACCGCCGCCTTGACGAAGGCGTTGAACAGCGGGTGGCCGGCCCAAGGGGTGGACTTGAATTCAGGGTGGAACTGCACGCCAATGAACCAGGGGTGCACGGCTTGCGGGAGTTCGACGATTTCGGTCAGCTGCTCGCGTTGGGTCAGCGCCGAGATCACCAGACCCGCCTGGCGCAGCCGGTCCAGGTAGTTGACGTTGGCTTCGTAGCGGTGACGGTGGCGCTCGGTCACCACGTCGCCGTAGATGCTGTGCGCCAGCGTGCCTTTGGCCACGTCGGAGCTTTGTGCGCCCAGGCGCATGGTGCCGCCCAGGTCGGAGTTGGCATCGCGCTTCTGGATACTGCCGTCGGCGTCTTTCCACTCTTCGATCAGTGCGATCACCGGGTGCGGCGTGGCGGCATCAAATTCGGTGCTGTTGGCGTTCTCGAGGCCCGCCACGTGGCGCGCGTACTCGATGGTCGCGACCTGCATGCCCAGGCAGATGCCCAGATAGGGGACCTTGTGTTCGCGGGCGAAGCGGGCTGTGGCGATCTTGCCTTCCACGCCGCGCTGGCCGAAGCCTCCGGGCACCAGGATGGCGTCGTACTGCGCCAGCTTGGCGCTCACATCGGCGCCTTCCATGGTCTCGGAATCGACGTGGTCGATCTTGACCCGCACATGGTTGCGCATGCCGGCGTGGCGCAGGGCCTCGTTGACCGACTTGTAGCTGTCCGACAGGTCGACGTACTTGCCGACCATGGCGATCTTCACCTCGCCCTGCGGGTGCTCGGTTTCGTAAACCAGATCGTCCCAGCGCTTGAGGCTGGTGGGCGGCGTGTTCAGGCGCAGCTTGTCGCAGATCAGGCCGTCCAGGCCCTGCTCGTGCAGCATGCGCGGCACCTTGTAGATGGTGTCCACGTCCCACATGCTGATCACGCCCCATTCGGGCACGTTGGTGAACAACGAAATCTTGGCGCGTTCGTCCTCGGGAATGCGGCGGTCGGCGCGGCAGAGCAGGGCGTCGGCCGAGATGCCGATCTCGCGCAGCTTCTGCACCGTGTGCTGGGTCGGCTTGGTCTTGAGTTCGCCGGCCGCAGCGATCCACGGCAGGTAGGTCAGGTGCACGAAGGCCGAGTTGTTCGGGCCCATGCGCAGGCTCATCTGGCGCACGGCTTCGAGGAAGGGCAGGGACTCGATGTCGCCCACCGTGCCGCCGATCTCGACAATGGCCACGTCCACCGCATCGGGCGTGCCGATGCCGGCACCGCGCTTGATGAATTCCTGGATCTCGTTGGTGACGTGCGGGATGACCTGCACCGTCTTGCCGAGGTAGTCGCCGCGGCGTTCCTTCTCCAGCACCGACTGGTAGATCTTGCCGGTGGTGAAGTTGTTGGTCTTCTTCATGCGCGTTTCGATGAAACGCTCATAGTGACCCAGGTCCAGGTCGGTTTCGGCGCCGTCGTCGGTGACGAAGACCTCGCCGTGCTGGAAGGGCGACATGGTGCCCGGGTCCACGTTGATGTACGGGTCGAGCTTGATGAGGGTGACTTTGAGGCCGCGCGATTCAAGGATCGCAGCCAGGGAAGCAGAAGCAATGCCCTTGCCGAGGGAGGACACCACACCGCCGGTGACGAACACGAATTTGGTCATGACTCGGGCGAGCCGGGCGCTCGCAGGAGGTGGAAATGGCGATTATAGGCGCCACCCCCTGTTGGCCCGGCCGCGCGGACTGGTCACGACGCGGTCGGTCCGCGGGCTGTGATGGTCAGCGGTTGCCGCGCACCCGCAGCAGGAAATTTCGCTCCAGCTTGCCGCCACCGCTGGCCTGCGCCGTCACCGTCACGAGAAAGTCCTCGTCCTGTCCGGAGGTGTTGTCGTAGCACTCGGGAAAGCCCTTGCAGGTCTGGGTGATGAGGCCGGTGCTGCTGTTGATGCGCAGGTTCGACAGCAGTGCCGCCACCGCGCTGCCCGAGGCGCTGACGCCGTCCACCTTGAACGAATAACTCAGGGTTTCGCCGGCGGGCGGTGTGGCCGATGTGTCGATGGCCCAGCGGGACTGGGTGGCGGTGCTGCCGGCATAAGCGGGGTTGACCGGTCCGAAGTCGGCTTCGTTGCCGGTATAGAAGCTGCCGTCGGGCCGAATCTTGTCCAGCGGGTGGTAGCTGTCGCTGTCGGCAAACCAGACGTTGGCCAGTGCGCCCCCCGTGGGCGCTTCGCCCTCCGGTCCGTCGGAGCCTCCTCCACAGGCGGCAAGGGAGGCCAGGACAAGGCTGGCGCTGAGGAGCAAGGGGAGGCGGGGCATGTGCATGGCCAAGGGTGTCCTGATGTGGAAGGTTGGTCAAAGCGCGGATTATGAATTCGCGCGGCCTCGGCCTGTCGGCAGGCGTTTCAAACTGCTACATTGCGGCCATGAGCGAACTCGCCGGCAAACACATTGTCCTGGGGCTGTCGGGCGGGATCGCCTGCTACAAGGCGGCCGAATTCTGCCGAGCCCTGATCAAGGCCGGTGCCACCGTCCAGGTGGTCATGACCGACGCGGCCTCGCAGTTCATCACACCGGTCACGATGCAGGCCTTGTCCGGCCGCACGGTGTTCAGTTCCCAGTGGGACGACCGCAACGCCGCGGGGGTGGACAACAACATGCCCCACATCAACCTGAGTCGGGAGGCCGACGCGATCGTGGTGGCCCCCGCCAGCGCCGACTTCATGGCCAAGCTGCTGCACGGCCGGGCCGACGACCTGCTCAGCCTGATGTGCCTGGCGCGCCCGATCGACAAGGTGCCGCTCATCCTGGCGCCGGCCATGAACCGCGAGATGTGGGCCCACCCGGCCACGCAGCGTAATGTGGCCCAGCTCAAGGCCGATGGCGCCACGGTGCTGGACGTGGGAGTGGGTGATCAGGCCTGTGGCGAGATTGGCGACGGGCGCATGCTGGAACCCGATGAACTGCTGTACGAGCTCATCCGCTTCTTTACGCCCAAGCTGCTGGCCGGCCAGCAGGTGCTGGTCAGCGCCGGCCCGACCTTCGAGGCGATCGACCCCGTGCGGGGTCTGACCAACCTGTCCAGCGGCAAGATGGGTTTTGCCATCGCGCGGGCGGCGCACGAGGCGGGCGCCCACGTGACCCTGGTGGCCGGGCCGGTGAGCCTGCCGACGCCCCGCGGCGTGGGGCGCATCAACGTCAAGTCCGCGCTGAACATGCAGAAGACGCTCAATGTGCTGAGCCAGAGCGCCACGGTGTTCATTTCTGCGGCGGCGGTGGCCGACTGGCGGCCGGTCGAGATGGCCGTGCAGAAAATCAAGAAGGACGGCACCGGACAGGTGCCGACCCTGGGTTTTGTCGAGAACCCCGACATCCTGGCCGGCATTGCCCAGACCGCACGGGCCCAGAGCCGGGCGCTGTACTGCGTCGGCTTCGCCGCCGAGAGCGAGGACCTGCTGGCCCATGCGCAGGCCAAGCGGGTTCGCAAAGGGGTGCCTCTGCTGGTGGGCAACATCGGCCCGGACACCTTTGGCCAGGACGACAACGCCCTGCTGCTGGTGGATGAGCAGGGCAGCTCGGAGCTGCCACGGGCGTCCAAGCTGCAGCTGGCGCGGCAGCTCGTTGCGGAGATCGCGCAGCGCCTACCCAACCCCTCCCCACTGCCATCCACCACCTGACCCGGTGGCGCCGGTTGCCCGGCGCGGGCACACTCGCTATCATCGAATAAGCAATTGCTTATTCGATGATTTGGAGGAGACGCCCATGCCATCCCGAATTCCGACCCGCCGATCTCCGGTCCCAGGGGCCCCGTCCGGCGCTGTCAACGAATCCCGGCGCCACTGGCTGCGTGCCGCTGCTGGCATGGGGGCCGCCGGGCTGGGCTTGGCCCTGGTGCCCGAGGTCCGGGTGTTCGCCCAGCAGGTCCAGGAGTTCATCGAAGGCCCGCCGGTGCCGGATGTCAAACCCGAGCAGCTGTCGCCCCACGTCTGGATGGTCTACGCCAAAGAAGGCTTTCCGACACAGGAGAACCAGGGCCTGATGGCGAGCGTCATCTTCGTGGTGACGCAGAAGGGTGTGGTGGTGCTGGACAGCGGCGCCTCGCTGCAGATCGGCCAGATGGCGATCCGCATGATCAAGACGGTGACGCCCAAACCGGTGATCGCCGTCTTCAACAGCCACTACCACGGCGATCACTGGCTGGGCAACCACGCCTTCGCCGAAGCCTATGGCAAGGACCTTCCGATCCACGCGCTGGCCTACACGCGCGAGCAGATCGCCGGCCACGAGGGCAACACATGGCGCAGCCTGATGGAGCGCTGGACCAACCAGGCCACCCTGGGCACCAAGGTGGTGGCGCCCAACCAGACCGTGGCGCACGGACAGGTGTTCGATTACGGCGACGTGCAGATCCGGCTGCACCACTACGGCCGAGCGCACACGCCGTCGGACCTGTGTTTCGAAATCGTTCAGGACAAGCTGACCTATGTGGGCGACATCGCGATGGAGAACCGCATCGCCAACATCGACGACGGCTCCTACCCCGGCACCTTCAAGTACTACGACGCCTTGAAGAAGGCCGCGGGCGACCAGCTCTGGCTGCCGGGCCACGGCCGGGGCAGCAAGGACCTGCTGGACACCTACGGCACCTTCATGAAGGGCATCTGGGAGCCGAGTGTGCAGGCGGTCAGGGACGGCATTCCGCTCGACGGCGCCAAGGCGCTGGTGCTGAAGGATCCGCGTGTCGCCAGCCGCGCCAAAGCCATGGCCGGCTTCGACAGCAACATCGGCAAGTACACCAGCCTGGCTTACCTCGAAGCCGAGAAGGAAGCGTTCTGAACCTTCAGGACCACCAGGGCAGCAGCCGCTTCATCGCGGCGACTTCACCCGGATGGTCGGGCAAGTAGCCGGTCATCGACTGCAGGCGCTGCTGCCAGCGCGTGCTGCGCAACAGCCTGAGCAGGGTCTGCACGGGCGCCTGCTCCAGCGCCGATTTCAGGCACACCAGCAGGTAGCGCTCGTCCGTCAGCGGCACAAAACCGAGCCCCTGGCTGCGCGCCGTGTATTCGGTGCCCAGACCCACGTCGGCGTCGCCACTGGCCACGGCCTGTGCCACCGCCGCGTGGGAGTTTTCCTCGCGGTCGAAGCCCTTCAGGTCCGCGCTGGTCAGTCCCTCCTTCGACAGCAGCTCCTCCAGCAGCAGCCGGGTGCCGGTGCCGATGGCGCGGTTGACGAAGCGCGCGCGCTGCTGCGACACATCGCGCAGATCTCGCAAGCGCAAGGGGTTGCCCGGCGCCACCATCAAGCCCTGCGAGCGGCGTGCAAAACCGATCATCTTGTGCGTGCCAGGCTTGAGCAGCGGGCGGTAGGTGCGGGCGCTGCGGCTGTCGGCATCGGCAAACGGCTGGGTGTGAAAGCCCGCCAGCAGGCAGCGCCCCTCGTTGAGGGCGCGGATCGCGTCGACGCTGCCGGTGAAGCGGATGTCCAGGTGCACACCGGGTTCGCTGCCGTTTTGCGAGGACGAGGCCAGTTCCTGCAGCTCGGCCAGCGCATGGTCGTGGCTGGCGTACAGCGTCAGAACCTCGCTCGGGCGCTGCTGGTCGTCGAAGGCCAAGGCAAAGGCCCGCTCCAGCTCGGCGCGCAGGCTCTCCATCTGCGGCCCCAGCCGCGCCTGGGCCAGCCGCTCGGCCATCAGGAGGCGCTGGCCGAAGGGTGAGAGCAGGGCAGACTGCCCGCGCTCCCAGACCAGCAGCTCGCGTCCCAGTTGCTGTTCCCATTCCTTGAGCTGGCCCCAGACATGGCGGTACGAGAGGCCCAGCTGCCGGGCTGCAGCGGAGATCGATCCCTGCTCGTGCACTGCGTGCAGCACATCCATCATCGGGTTGCGCAGCAGGGCCGATCCCTGACCGCGCTCCGGGCGTTCGGCCATCAGCGAGTAGGACATCGCGATCCGTTTCATGGGAGGCGAGTGTGCCTCAGACCTCGCTTATGCAAACGTGTGCCTATGTTGTGTTGTTCATACCGAGTTGCCACGTACTCTCAAACCCGTAGCGCCCGCTTATGCTGCGGCGCAACGTATGAATACCTTTTCCGATAGCGCGGTCACCGCGCTGGAACTCATCCTCTCGGGCGATGCCAGCCTCTGGGCCATCGTGACTCGCTCCCTCGCAGTGAGCGCCACGGCCTGCCTGCTCGCCTGCGGCCTGGGTCTTCTGCTGGGCGCCTGGCTGGCAGTGGCGCGATTTCCCGGCCGCTCCGTCGTGCTGACCCTGCTCAACACCTTCCTGGCGATTCCCTCGGTGGTGGTGGGCCTGGTGATCTACCTGCTGCTCTCGCGCTCGGGGCCGCTGGGTTTTCTGGGCTGGCTGTTCAGCTTCCAGGCCATGGTGCTGGCGCAGGCCGTGCTGGTGTTGCCGCTGGTCACCGCGCTGACGCGCCAGGTGGTCGAAGACGCCGACCGCAGTCATGGCGAGCAGCTGTCTTCGCTGGGGGCGGGCCTGGGCCTGCGCAGCCTGCTGATGGCCTGGGACGAGCGTTACGCGCTGCTCACGGTGCTGATCACCGCCTTTGGCCGTGCGGTGTCCGAAGTTGGCGCGGTGATGATCGTCGGCGGCAACATCGACGGCTTCACCCGTGTCATGACCACCGCCATCGCTCTCGAGACCAGCAAAGGCGACTTGCCGCTGGCGCTCGGTCTGGGCATCGTGCTGCTGGCGGTGGTGCTGCTGCTCAATGCCCTGGTGGCGCTGCTGCGCCGCTGGCGTGAGCACCTGGACGGTGGCGATCTGAGGATGGCCACGACATGAAGGTGGAACTCTCCGCCACGGGCGAGGTGTTCGGCAGCTCTGGTGCAGCGCCGGCGGTGCTGACACTGGCAGCGGTGCATGTGAGCCTTGGGCCTGCGGCGCAGGTGGAGGCGCTGCGCGACATCACGCTGTCCATCCACGCGGGCGAACGCGTGGCCCTGGTCGGTCCCAACGGCTGCGGCAAGAGCACGCTGTTGCGCACGCTGCACGGCCTGCTGCCCATCGCGCAGGGCCGGCGCGAGGTGCCACAGGCCTCGCGCATCGCCATGCTGTTCCAGCGTCCGCACATGCTGCGCATGTCGGTGCAGCGCAACCTGCAGCTGGGCCTGTGGCTCAGCGGTGTGCCCTGGGGCCAGACGCGCGAGCGCGCCCGCCAGGCGCTGGAGCGGGTGCAGCTGGCGGCGCTGGCCGAACGCAACGGCCGAGCGCTGTCGGGCGGGCAGCAGCAGCGCGTGGCGCTGGCGCGGGCCTGGGCGCTGCGGCCTGATGTCTGGCTGCTGGACGAGCCCACCGCGAGCCTGGACCCGCACGCCAAGCGCGATGTCGAGGCGCTGATCGCCGACTTCGGCGACGAAGCGCCCGCACCCGGCCGATTGCCGCCCACGCTGGTGTTTGCCAGCCACAACCTCGGTCAGGTCAAGCGCCTGGCCAGCCGGGTGATCTATCTGGAACAGGGCCGGTTGCTGGCCGATCTGCCAGTGACCGACTTTTTCAACCACGCTTTCCTGGAGGCGCACTGCCCCCAGGCCCATCTGTTCGTCAAAGGAGAGACCACATGACCCCATCCACCGCTTCCCGTCGCACCATCGTGCGCCTGCTCGCCGCCGCCGGCCTCGTGTCGGCTGGGCTGCTGGGCACCACCTCGGCGCTGGCCCAGAGCAGCATCGTCGTGGCCTCGACCACGTCCACCGAGCAGTCGGGTCTGTTCGGTCACATCCTGCCCGCCTTCAAGCAGGCCAGCGGCATCGACGTGAAGGTGGTGGCGCTGGGCACCGGCCAGGCCATCGACATGGCACGCCGCGGCGACGCCGACGTGCTCTTCGTGCACGACAAGATCGCCGAAGAGAAGTTTGTCGCCGACGGCTTCTCGGCCAAGCGCCAGGAGGTCATGTACAACGACTTCGTGCTGATCGGCCCCAAGGCCGATCCGGCCGGCACCAAGGGCAACGACATCGTGGCCGCGCTCAAGAAGATCGCGACCGCCAATGCGCCCTTCGTCTCGCGCGGCGACAAGAGCGGCACCCACGCGGCGGAGCTGCGCTTCTGGAAGATGACCGACACCGATGCGAACAAGGGATCGAGCTACAAGGAATGCGGCTGCGGCATGGGCCCAGCGCTGAACATCGGCGCCAGCAGCGGAGCGTATGTGTTGGCCGACCGCGGCACCTGGCTCAACTTCAAGAACCGCGCCGACTTGGCCGTTCTGGTGGAAGGTGACAAGCGCCTGTTCAACCAGTACGGCGTGATGCTGGTGAGCGCCGCCAAGCACCCGCAGGTGAAGACGGCCGAGGGCCAGAAGTTCGTCGACTGGGTGACCGGCCCGGCCGGCCAGAAGGCGATTGCCGACTACAAGATCGGCGGCGAGCAGCTGTTCTTCCCGAACGCGAGCAAATAAGTCCCCCCCTGCGCCGCTTCGCGTCTTCCCCCCCGGGGGGACGGCGCGAGTGGCCCGGCGAAGCCGGTTCCACCGCGCCCACTGGATCGGGCATCTCGCTCCGGAGCCGTGTTTGGCGCCCCTTTCTAGCGCACCATCGCCACGCCCTTGATCTGCGCGTAGACCAGCTGACCCGGCGCCAGGCCCAGGCGCCGGGCCGAGAGGCTGCTGATGCGCGAGAGCAGTGTGGCGCCCTGGCCGTCCGCGCCCAGGCGCAGGCTCACCACCACCTGCCCCGCGGTGTTCTCGGTCACGCTGTCCACCACCGCCGGCAGCACGTTGAGCACGCTGGTCTGCGAGGGCATCACCAGCGACAGGCTCACGTCTCGCGCCTGGATGTGCAGCCGTGCGCGCGTACCCGGCTGCGGTACACCCTGGCGCGACTGCGGCAGCAGCAACTGCCCGCCTTCGATCTCGTACACCGCGAGCTGGTCCGCCGGCGAGTAGCCGCTGCAATGGCCCTGCAGCACCGAGACCGCGCTGTCGCCCCGAGAGAGTGGCAGGTCGCTGCGCGTGAGCATGTCGGCCAGCGGTCCGTCCGCCCGCACACGGCCCTGCTCCAACAGCACCACATGGTCGGCCAGCCGCGCCACCTCATCCAGCGAATGGGTCACGTAGACCACCGGCACATCCAGCGACTCGTGCAGCTGTTCCAGCCAGGGCAGGATCTCGGCCTTGCGCGCGGCGTCCAGGGCGGCCAGCGGCTCGTCCATCAGCAGCAGCTGAGGGCTCGTCGCCAGCGCGCGCGCAATCGCCACCCGCTGGCGCTCGCCGCCCGAGAGCTCGTGTGGCCGACGCTGCAGCAGGTGGCCGATGCCCAGCAGATCCAGGCCGTGGCGCCAGTCGTGCCGGCGCTGCGCGGCTGGTGTGCGGTCGAAGCCGAATCGCAGATTGCCTTCGACCGTCAGGTGGTCGAACAGGCTGGCTTCCTGGAACACATAGCCCAGCGCGCGCTGGTGCGTGGGCAGGAAAACGCCGCGCGCGCTGTCCTGCCAGGTCTGGCCGGCCACCACCACCGTGCCGGTGGCCTTGCGTTCCAGCCCGGCGAGCACGCGCAGGCAGCTGGTCTTGCCGCTGCCCGAAGGGCCGAACAGCGCGGTGATGCCGTGGCCCGGCAGGGCCAGCTCCACGTCCAGTGCGAAGTCGCCCCGGTCGAGCCGGGCGTTCAGGGTCAGTGTGGTCTTGCTCATGAGGTGCGGACCCGACGCGCCTGTCGCGCGTTGAAGAACTGCAGCGCCATCAGCACCGTGAAGGCAAACACCAGCATCACCGCCGCCAGGCGGTGCGCGTCCGCGTATTCGAGCGCCTCCACGTGGTCGAAGATCTGCACCGACACCACCCGCGTCACACCCGGGATGTTGCCGCCCACCATCAGCACCACGCCGAACTCGCCCACCGTGTGCGCGAAGCTCATGATGCAGCCCGTCACCAGGCCCGGCCGGCACAGCGGCAGCACCACATGAAAGAAGCGGTCCAGCGGCGAGGCCCGCAGCGTGGCCGCCGCCTCCAGCGGCCGCTCGCCCAGGGCCTGCATGCTGTTCAGGATGGGCTGCACCATGAACGGCAGCGAATAGAACACCGAGGCCACCACCAGCCCGGCGAAGGTGAAGGGCAGGGTGGGCAGACCCAGGGACACCATCCATGAGCCGATGGGCCCGTTCGGCCCCAGCCCTACCAGCAGGTAGAACCCCAGCACCGACGGCGGCAGCACCAGCGGCAGCGACACCAGCGCCCCCACCGGCTTCGCGAGCCAGCCGCGCGAGCGCGTCAGCCACCACGCCAACGGCGTTCCCAGCAGCAACAGGATCAGCGTGGTCAGCGCCGCGACCTGGAAGGTCAGCCAGAGCGCCTGCCAGTTGTCGGGGGTGAGGAACATGTCAGAGCTCGTAGCCGTAGGAGCGGATCAGGTCCCTGATGTTCGGGCTTTGCAGCAGCTTGAACAGCGCCTTCGCAGCCTCGTTGTCCGCGCCCCGCTTGAGCAGCACCGCGTCCTGGCGGATCGGGTCGTAGTGGGTCTGCGGAATCACCCACATCGCCCCTTCCTTGAGCGTGCCGCCCTCAAGCACCTGCGACATCGCCACAAAGCCCACGTCGGCGTTGCCGGTCTTCACGAAGTTGAAGGCCTGGCCGATGCTCTCGCCCTGCACCAGCTTCGGCGTGATCGCTTCCTTCAGTCCCAGCTTGTCCAGCACCTGCAGCGCGGCGGCACCATACGGCGCCGTCTTGGGGTTGGCATAGGCCACCTTGCCCAAGTCGGCCGCCTTGAGCACCGCGCCCTGGGCATCTACGCGGCCGGGCCTGACCGACCACAGCACCAGCTTTCCGGTTGCGTAGGTGAAGCGCGTGCCCGGCTGCGCCAGACCGTCCTTCTCCAGCAGCTCGGGGCGCTCGTTGTCGGCAGAGAGAAAGGCGTCGAACGGTGCGCCGTTCCTGATCTGCGTGTAGATGGCGCCCGAAGCGCCAGTGGAGATCTTCAGCGTGTGGCCGGTGGTCTTCTGCAGCACAGCGGCAATCGCCTTGATCGGCTCGGCAAAGTTGGCGGCGATGGCCACCTGGGCCTCGGCGGCGTGGGCGGCGGTGTGCGCGAACGCGGCGCACAGGAGGGCGGAAAGGGAAGAGAGCAGCAGACGCATGGGCACCTCGCAACACGGGGGCAGCCGGAAAGGCGGGAGGGATCGTTATCCCAAAATGGAATAGCGAGTGTAGCGGGTGTGGTGGGGTAATCGGGCGCTTACTGCTCGGCCTTCAGACGGACAGGGTGCTGCGCGAGGTTGTAGGTCCGTTCAGCAGCAGGTTGCAGTAGTACGCTGGGGACCACTCAAGGAATGTTCTCGCAAATGAAGCGGTCATTCATGAACTCTCAGAGGTCCTGGTCCAAATGACCTGCCCCCCACCAACGGGTGGTAGTCCGCACGTATGCGCGTGTGCGCCCCCGACCGCCAACGGAGACAGGCACGGCGATTCAAAGAAGTGTCAGTTGGGTTCCGAAGTCGAGCGGTCAGGACGCCGACCAAACCACCGCCACATCGGCTTTGTTGGCTTGCTCCAGCATGCTCACCAGTGGCACCAGCCGCTGTGACAGCCGCACATCGGGGTCGGCATCGTCCGTGACGGGGAGCGGTTCCGGCGCCGACCTTTCTTCCTTCAGGCGCAAGGCGTGGTCCTCCCGCCAGGCGCGCTGCAGGATGTCGATGGCCCGGGGCAACTGATCCGGGCTGATCACGCCCTCCGGCGTGAGTTCTTTGCCGATCAGCCGCAGTGCACCCTGGGCATCGGCGCCCAGCATGACGAGATCGGCCGTGGCCTGTGATTTGAATCGGTACAGCATGGGCAACTTTCGGTTGGAGTGACAGGAGGGTGGGCCCGCCGGCACATCCGTCACCAGCGACCACAGCAACAACAACCGTACGCCAACTGGCCGCTTTGCGCAAACCCGAAAGTCGAGCACGTGCCCGATGCGTGTCATGAGGCATCCGTGGGTTCGCCAGCGCACAGACGCACGCCGGCCCGGACGCCAGCATGCGTGCACGGGTCTCGCAAAAGCATGGCCCTGCGGCACCGCTGTTCGCGGACGCTGCCATTCCTCTCCTACCGAAAGCCCCCATGAAAACCAGCACCCAACGTTTCTCCATCCTCCTGCTCGCAGCCGCTGCGCTCACCAGCGTGGTGGGCTGTGCCTCCACCGCCACCCAGGAAAGCACCGGCCAGTACATGGACGACACGGCCATCACGGCCAAGGTCAAGACGGCCATCTTCAACGACGCGTCGCTCAAGTCGGCCGAGATCAACGTCGAGACCTTCAAGGGCGTGGTCCAGCTCAGCGGCTTCGTCAACTCGGCGGGCGACATCCAGCGTGCGGTGCAGCTGGTGCAGGGCATCAGCGGCGTGCGTTCCGTGCGCAACGACATGCGCCTGAAATAAGTGTCCCCTCCCACCACCCAAGAAAGAACGCCATGAACACCACCGTCAAGACCCTCGGCGACGAAGCCTCGAACTTGGCCCACGAGGCCGCACTCGGCACCGAGCACGCCATCCGCTCCACACAACACCTGGCCCAGCAGGGGCTCGACGGACTGGGCACCGCGCGTGCACAGACCGGCGCCGCCCTGCAACAGCTGGCGCACGACACCAGCGCGCTCACCCACCGGGGCATGGAAGCCCTGCGCGACGGAGGCCAGCAGCTGCGCGAGAAGTCCTCGCACGCGCGCCAGGCCACCGCCGAGTACATCCAGCACGAGCCGATCAAGTCCGTGCTGATCGCGGCCGCGGTGGGTGCGGGTCTCATGGGCCTGCTGACGCTGTTGAGCCGGCACCGCGGCAACGGCCACTGACTCACGGACGCCGGCACATGATCCATCCTGTGTTCCGCCTGGCCGCGGCACAGCCCATGCTGCTGGCCGCGCATGTGGGCGCCTATGCCGGGCTGGTGTCCGAAGAGCTGCACACCGGTGCGGCCGCGGTCCAGCGGCGCCTGCTGTGGCAGCTCGGTGGCGCCTTGTGTCTGGCGGTTGCGGCGGTACTGGCCGGGGTGGCCTTGCTGCTTTGGGCGTCGCTGGCGCCGGGTGCGGCACCGGCCGCGTGGCTGTTCGTGGCCACGCCGCTGTTGCCCGCGGTCCTCGGGCTGGCGGCGTGCTGGCGGGCCCAGGCCCACCGCAACGGCGAACCCCTGGCCCGGCTGCGCGCACAACTGGCCGAAGACGCTGCCCTGCTGGCCGGTCACACCGCGCCATGAACACGCCCACACCGTTCTCCCAGGCGCTTCCTGCCAGCAGCGCACAGCTGCGTCTGGCCGAGAGCCGGGCACAGATCGCCCGCTGGCTCGAACTGGACCGCCAGGCGCCCGCCGCTTCGTCGGCACTGGGCTGTGCGGTGCGCAGCGCACTGCCGCTGCTGGGTGGTCTGCGTGCCCACCCGGGAACGGCCGTGGTGCTGGGCGCGCTGGCACAGGCCTGGCTGCGGTCCGGTCCGCCGCCATCCCCTGTCGGGAGCGGCTTCATACGCCCGCCGTGGGACCTGGCCATCACGCTCGCACGCCGCCATCCCAGGACCAGCCTGGTCGCGGTGGGCGTCACCGGTCTGGCGCTGTGGTGGTTGAGCCGTTCGTCCAGCCGCCCACCGTCTCGCTGAATCTCCTCACCCCTCGAAAGGAATCGCCATGCTGTACACCATCGCCCTCGCTCTGCTCATCCTCTGGCTGCTGGGTCTGGTCACCTCCTACACCCTGGGGGGCTTCATCCACATCCTGCTGGTGGTCGCCATCGTCATCGTGCTGCTGCGCGTGATCCAGGGGCGCAGCCCGCTGTGATGCCGGTGCGGAGCGAGCCGGTCCGATCCGGTCGCCCCGCCCGACTCACTCCCGGGGTTCGCCCTGGGCGTTGACCGTCACACTCGGCCCCGGCCGGTCGGTCAGTTGCACGTGGTGAAGGACGCCGCGGAACTCGTAGGTCACGTCCCAATAGTCGACCCGGTCGCGGCCGCCCGAGGGGCTGCAACGCTGGACGTCCTGGGTGGTGGGACTGTTCTGTGAGGGTTGGCCCACCTGGGAGCCGATTGCTGCACCGGCCACCACACCGCCCACGGTGGCCAGGTCCTTGCCGGACCCGCCACCGATCTGGTGACCCAATATGCCGCCGATGACCGCGCCCGCCAGCGCACCCGGGACATTGGCGCTGCTGCGCGTTGACGGCACCTCTTCACGCTCCATCCAGCAGCGCTGGCCGCCGGCGATCATCACGGCGCGTGCCGACAGGACTTTCGCCTCATACAGCCGTTCGTCGGGCGCACGCCGGTAGTCCCGCCGCCCCGATGACGGCGCATCCGCCGGATAGCTGGGCCGAACCGTGGCCGGATAGCGGTCGGCCGGGGCCGGTGCCGCGCAACCGGACAAGCCAGAGATGACTGGCACCAGCACAACGGCGATGCACAGGCGGGTGAGCGGGGTGGGAAGACGGGTGTTCATGGTGAAGCTCCTGACGGTGGACCGAACGGTTCAACGAACGGGATGACACAGGCTGCCCAACCCTTGTTCGCCGCCATCAGGCTAGGCCTGGGGGAGGCGAGGGTCTGTTCGACGGCGCACAGACCATCGCGCCCCGAATCCTTACAAATGTTCTGCGGGCCAACCGGCCACTTTCACCCACCCCAGACAGACGCAGACCATGACACACACACCGACTTCCCCCCCCACCTGGGACACCGCTTCGCTGGGCCGACCGGCCGGCGCATCGGCCCTGGAACACAGCGCCCTGAGCGCCCACCTGAGCGACTGCGGCGCCCGCCGCGGCCGCCTGCGCGATCTGCGCTCGGGCGCGGACGGCCTGCGGCAGGTGCTGTCCGCACGCGTGGTCTCTACCGCGCTGGTGCTGACCCTGCTGCTGGGTGCCATGTGGCTGTTGAGCTGAATGGCCTTGGCCAGCCTGCGGGCCCGATGGGAATGGATACCGCCCCTTCTTGACGGGATGCTCGACGCCCGCCGGGGCGTGGCGCTGGAGCCGATCCGTTCCGAACTCTTCGGTGTGGAGCGGCTGGTGCAACATGGCCGAAGCCTCGGCAGCACGCACCGCGCCGGTCCGGCCCGCTTCGGCCAGGCCACGTTCTACCCGCGCCTGCAGAGCAACGTGCGCACCCTGCGCGCGGCCTACCAGTTCGTGGCGCACGAGGCCAAGGCCGGGCAGGACATCAGTCCCGCGGCCGAATGGCTGTTTGACAACTTCCAGCTGATCGAGGCGCAGCTGCGCGAGATCCGCGAGGGCCTGCCCGCGCGCTTCTACCGCTCGCTGCCGGTGCTGCTGGACGCACCGCTGGCCGGGCTGCCGCGCATCTATGGCGTGGCCTGGGACTACGTGGCGCACACCGACAGCGCGTTCGACGAAGACCTGCTCGTGCAGCTGCTGGACGCCTACCAGGATGCGCGGGAACTCAGTCAGGGCGAGCTGTGGGCATTGCCCACCACCCTGCGTGTGGTCCTGGTGGAGAACCTGCGCCGCCTGGCCGACCGCATCGCCAGCCAGAAGGCCGCACGCGAACTCGCCAGCCTGTGCGCGCTGCGCATCAACAGCATGGGCCTGCCGGAGCTGCAGGCACTGCACACACTCATGGTCCGGCGCGGGGTCGGCCCCGAGTTCCTGTGCGCACTGGTGAGGGCCCTCATCGGCCGGGTGGCCATGCCAAGGGAAGACGGGCTTCGACAGGCCCAGGCCTGGCTGCAGGTCCAGGTGCCCGACCTGGCCGCACTGCAGGCGCAGGAAGCGGCCGACCAGGCGGCCGACCACCTGAGTGTGGGCAACGCCGTCACGGCGCTGCGCCGGATCGGGGCGGCCGACTGGCAGGACATCGTCAGCCGGTCCAGCCGCGTGATCCGCGAGATGCTGGCCTCGCCAGTGTTCGCGGCTGAGGACGACACCACCCGCAACGCCACGCTGCACGCCATCGAACGCCTGTCGGTGCACAGCGGCCACAGCGGCGCGCACGTGGCCCGCGAGCTGATCCATGCCATGGGCGGAACCCGCCCGCCCAGCCTGGCCTCGCACTGGCTGCAGGGAAACGGCCGCCCCGAGCTGGAGCGCACGCTCGGCGTGCGCCAGCACCGCAGGGGCTGGTGGCGGCCCTTGTTGCGGGTCTCGCGCACGCCCGCCTACCTGGGCACGCTGGCGCTGGGCAGCGCCGGGCTGGTGGCCGCGCTGCTGCCCGTGCCGGTGTGGGCGACCGCCAGCCCGGCCACACTGGCGCTCACCGTACTCACGGGTCTGTTGATCCTGCTGCCCGTGTCCGAAGCGGTGGTGGCGCTGGTCAACCGGCTCATCAGCGAATCGGTGCCGCCGGTGCACCTGCCGCGCCTGCTGCTGGCCAAAGGCATCCCGCCGGAGGCACAGGTCATGGTCGTGATACCCGCGCTGCTCGGTCACCGTGCGGGCATCGACGCCCTGGTGCGGCGTCTGCAGCTGCACCACCTGGCCAACCCCGAGGCACACGCCCAGTTCGCCCTGCTCAGCGACTGGAGCGACGCCGACACCGAACACCACCCGGACGACGACGCGCTGCTGGCGCATGCAGCCGACGCGCTGCGCACGCTCAACCGGCAGCACCCGGTCGCCGCCGACGCCCCCGCGCGCTTTCTGCTGCTTCACCGCGCACGCACGTTCAGCGCCACCCAGGCCCAGTGGCTGGGCTGGGAGCGCAAGCGCGGCAAGCTGCAGCAGCTGGTGGCCCGGCTGGCCACCGGCGAGCCCGGCCCGTTCTTCGACCTGGGCGAACTTTCGCGCACCGCCGCGCACACCCGCTATGTGCTCACCCTCGACAGCGACACACAGTTGCCCCCCGGACGCCTGCGCGCGCTCGTGGGAGTGGCCGAACACCCGCAGAACCGGCCGGTGCTGGACGCCGGTGGCCGGCGCGTGCTGCGGGGCTATGGCATCCTGCAGCCGCACCTGATCCCGCCGCTGCCCACCGGGGGCGTGCAGACGCCCTGGCAGTGGCTGTTCGCCGGGCAGAGCGGCATCGACCCCTACAGCGCCATGAGCTCGGACGCCTACCAGGACCTGTTCGGTGAAGGCAGTTTCACCGGCAAGGGTCTGCTGCACGTGGCCACGCTGCACACCGTGCTGGGCGAGCGTCTGCCCACGGAACGGATCCTCAGCCACGATCTGCTCGAAGGCGCGATGGTGCGCTGCGCCGTGGTGAGCGACGTCACCCTGATCGAAGCCGAACCCGAGCACAGCGACGCCGACGCGGCCCGCCAGCACCGCTGGATGCGCGGCGACTGGCAGTTGATGCCCTTTCTGTGGCAGTACCGGCGCTGGCCCCTGGGCGCCATCAACCGCTGGAAGCTGCTGGACAACCTGCGCCGCTCGCTGGTGCCACCGGCCGCATTGGCGCTGACCGTCCTGGCGCTGGGCGGCCTGGGCCTGAGCCTGCCGGTGGCGATGGTGCTCGCGGTGACCGCCTACACGGCCGGCCCGCTGATGGGGGCGCTGGCGGCCTGGGTGCCGCGCCGCTGGGACCTGGCCGGCGAGCGCTTTGTGGTCACCGCGGCGCTGGACTTGCTGCGCGCCCTGGCCGCCGGCCTGTGGCAGCTGGCCCTGCTGCCGCAGAACGCGCTGCGCGCACTCGACGCCGTGCTGCGCACCGCCCACCGCCTGGCCCGCAGCCACCGCCAGTTGCTGCAATGGACCACCGCCGAGGCCACCCAGGCCGGCCTGGGCACTGGCCTGGGGGCCACGCTGCGCCGCCACCGCGCCGGGCCGCTGCTGGCGCTGGCCGGCGCCACGGCGTTGTGGGCGTCGGGCTTGCAGCCCGGTGCCCTGGGCTGGACCCTGCTTGCGCTGTGGGCCGCGGCGCCACTGGGGGTCTGGGCGGCCAACCGGCGCTGGGCCGTGTACCCGCCGCCACTGTCCACCACGGACAGCGAATGGCTGCACGGCGTGGCGCGCGACACCTGGCGCCTGTTCGAACGCACGGTGGACGCGCCCGACCACCACCTGCCACCCGACAACCTGCAGAGCGCGCCCTACGAGATGGTGGCCCACCGCACCTCGCCCACCAACATCGGCCTGTACCTGCTGAGCGCTGCCTGCGCGCGGCGGTTCGGGTGGATCGGCACGCAGGAGCTGCTGAGCCGGCTGGAGGCGACGCTGGCCACCCTGCACCGGCTCGAACGCCACCGCGGCCACTTCCTCAACTGGTACGACACCCGGACGCTGCAACCTCTGCTGCCCCGCTACGTGTCGACCGTGGACAGCGGCAACCTCTGCGTGCACCTGCTCGCCGTGGCCCAGGCCTGCCGCGAGCTGACACACGATGCCGACGGCCACGCCGCCTGCGCGCAAGCGATCGTGCGCTCGCGCCGGCGTCTGCAACCCCTGCTGGAACTGCTGCCGCAGCGGCTGCACCGGCCACTGGCGCAAACCGCGCTGGGCCGCCTGTTCGCCGCCGAGCCGCAGGCGCCCGGCGAGACGCCCCTGCCGGTGGACTTCCCTGCGCTGCTGCAGGCCGCCACGATCGAGCTGGACAGCCTTCCCCCCACCGGCCACCCGGGCATCGTGGACCATGCGCCCACCGCGCACGACGAGCTGCAGTGGCTGCTCGGCGACCACCTGGCCACCTGGCGCTCGGCGCTGCGCGACCAGGCCGCCGCCGCCGCTAGCTGCGACGCGCTGCAGTCGCACACCACACACCGCCTCCAGGCCCTGACCACCGCCTTCGAGACCCTGGCCTGGGCGGCCGATTTCCGCTTTCTGTACCACCCGCGGCGCCACCTGCTGCACATCGGCTACCGGCTCGACGATCAGCTGCTCGACACCGCCTTCTACGACCTGCTGGCCTCCGAGTCGCGCAGCACCAGCCTGCTGGCCATCGCCAAGGGCGACCTGCCGGTCAAGCACTGGACGGCACTGGGCCGGCCGTTCTTCGCCAGCGGGCAGCACGCGGTGCTGCGCTCCTGGTCGGGCTCGATGTTCGAGTACCTGATGCCCACCCTGGTGATGGCCGAGCCGCGCGGCAGCGCACTGGGAGAGGCGGCGCATTCGGCGCTGCGCGAACAGCGCGCCAGCGTGCAGGCCACCGGCCTGCCCTGGGGCCAGTCCGAAAGCGCCTACGCGGTGCGCGACCAGACCCTGGCCTACCAGTACGCCCCGCAGGGCGTGGCCCGCCTGGCGCTGCGCCGCACGCCGCCGGCCGAACACGTGGTCGCACCGTATGCGAGCGTGCTGGCCACGCTGGTGGACGCGCGCGCCGCCTGCGCCAACCTGCGCCTGCTCTGCGGGTTGGGCGCGCGCGGACGCTACGGACTCTTCGAGGCCCTGGACTACACCCCTGCGCGCCAGAGCCATGGCCATGCCCACACCCTGGTGCGCACCTGCATGGCCCACCACCAGGGCATGAGCATCGTGGCCCTGGCCAATGTGTTGCACGGTGGTGTGGCCCAGCGCTGGGGCATGGCCCATCCGCGGCTGCAGGCGGTGGGCACGCTGCTGCACGAACGCGCTCCGCGCGAACTGGTGCCGCCGCTGCCACTGCCTGGCCTGGCGCCGCAGGAGCTGCACGCCCGCACGCCCGAACCGGTGCGCACGCTGGTGCCTGGCGAACAGGCGCTGGAGCCCACGCAATTGCTGTCCAACGGGCGCTACACCGTCACGCTGCGTCCCGGCGGTGCGGGCTGGAGCCGGCACGGGCAGACCGGCATCACTCGCTGGCGCGACGACGCGCTGCGCGACGCGCACGGCAGCTTCCTCTACCTGCGGCGCGACGCGGCCCTGCCTCCGGTCTCTCTGACCAGCCACCCGGCGCCTGACCCGTCGGCACACTACCTCGCCCACTTCCACGCCGACCGGGTGGTGTTCGACGCCGCTTGGGACGATCTGCGCGTGAGCACCACCGTCTGGGTCAGCCCGGAGGACGACATCGAGCTGCGCCAGGTGGTGCTGCACCACGAGGGCGACGAGCCCATCGAGCTGGAGCTGATCTCGGCTTTTGACGTCCCGCTGGCCAGCCACGCGGCGGACGAGGCCCACCCCGCGTTTTCGGGCCTGTTCGTGCAGGCCGACTGGCTGCCCGCGCAGCAGGCGCTGCGCTTCGTGCGCACGCCGCGCCTGCCCACCGAGCGGGCGATGCAAGCGGTGCACTTCGTGGCCAGCACGCAGGGCCAGGTGCTGGGCCTGAGCTGCCAGACCGACCGCGCCCGCTGGCTCGGCCGCCTCCACCCGGCCAGTCAGCCGCTGGCCGACCTGCAGGCCGTGCCCGGCCAGCCCGAGACCCTGGGCACCGGGCTGGACCCGGTGGCCGCACTGGGCGTGCGCCTGCGCATCGAACCCGGGACACAGGCCTGCGTGACCTTTGCCACCGCCGCCAGCGAAGACGCCGCCACCCTGATGGCGGTGGTCGACAAGTACCGCCAGCCCAGCTACGTGGAGCGCTCCTCGGTCATGTCCGCGACGCTGGCCAGCATCCCGGTGGCGTCGGGCCGACCGCACACCCAGGACTTGCCGGCCCTGCACGCGCTGACCACCGCGCTGGTGCTGACCCTGCCCCGGGTGGCCATGGCCGACCCTGGCGTGGCCGAAGCCCCGACGGTCGTCGAGAGCGACCGGCGCCTGCTCTGGCCGCTGGGCCTGTCGGGCACGCGCCCCCTGGTGCTGGTCACGGCCGGACCGACCAAGGGCATGGGTCTGCTGCGCGCCATGGTCCAGGCGCAGCGCGAATGGGCCCGTGCCGGCGTGCCCTGCGACCTGGTGGTGCTCAGCCACGAGGCGCACTCGTACCACATGCCGCTGGAGCACGAGCTGACACTGATGACCGAACAGCCCGGTGCGACGCCCGCGGCCCCGGCGGGCACGCCCGCGGTGAGCACACTGCACCGCTTGCGCTTCGACCAGCTCTCGCCCGCCCAGCTGGTCACGCTGCAGGGCCTGGCGCGCGTGCACCTGGTGGCCGACGGCCGGCCGCTGCTGGCGCAGGTGAGCGCGTGGAGCGAGCGGCATGCCACACCGACGGCCAGTGCATGGAAGGGTTTGGTCACCGAGACCGTGCCGGTGCGCCGGCTGCCGGCCAGTCCTGGCCTGTCCAACGGCCACTTCGGTCCGGACGGGCGTGATTTCGGCTTCAGCGTCGGCGCCGACCAGCAACCGCCACGGCCCTGGATCAACGTGCTGGCCAACCCCGGCTTCGGCTGCATGGTGTCCGACAGCGGCGCAGGCCCCACCTGGGCGCTCAACAGCCGCCTGAACCAGCTCACCGCCTGGTCCAACGACCCGGTGGCCGACCCGCCGGGCGAGTGGTTCCTGCTGCAGGACCGGCGCAGTCGCGACATCTGGAGCGTGACCCCCTCGGCCTGGGGCGCGCAGGACGTCGACTACGCCGTCACGCACACCCAGGGGCTGACCTCCATCAGCCACCGGCGCGGCCCGCTGGCCGTCAGCGTGCACTGGTGTGTCGATCCGGTGACGGCGCTCAAGCAGGTGCGCATCCGGCTGGAGAACCAGGGCGGCAGCAAGGCCCACCTGCGCATCACCGGCCTGGTGGAATGGCTGCTGGGCGAACAGCGCAGCGACCGCGCCACCCTGGTCACCCAGCCCTGCCTCGCGACGCCGCCCGAAGTCGGCCTGACCGGCCTGTTGTGCACGCAGACCGAAGCGGCCGCGGGCCTGGGGGACGGCACCGCGTTCTTCTGCGAATCGCACGAAGGCGTGGACGCGCCCGAGGCCATCGACTGGACCTGCGACCGCCGCGCCTTCTTCGACGCCCGCGGCCAGCTGGTCCTGCCCCAAAGCCTGGGACAGCGCAGCGGCGCGGGGCTGGACCCGTGTGCCGCGCTCTCGCGCCCCATCACCCTGCGGCCGGGCGCGGTCATCGACCAGGTGTTCCTGATCGGCCACGCCGCCAGCCCGGACGCCGCACGCACCCTGATGCGCCAGGCCGTGCGCAGCAGCGCGCGGGTGCGCGAACAGGCCGCGCAGGCGCAGTGGGAGCGCCTGCTGGGCGCCACGCAGGTGCAAACGCCCGACCCGCTGTTCGACGCCATGGTCAACCGCTGGCTGCTCTACCAGACCGTCTCGTCGCGCCTGTGGGCCAAGGCCGGCTTCTACCAGGCCGGCGGCGCCACCGGCTACCGCGACCAGCTGCAGGACGCCATGGCCCTGGTCTGGGCCGACCCGGCGCTGCTGCGCGCCCAGGTCCTGCGGTGCGCGGCGCGCCAGTTCGAGGAAGGCGACGTGCAGCACTGGTGGCACGAACCCGGTGGCGCTGGCGTGCGCACGCATTTCTCGGACGATCTGCTGTGGCTGCCGCTGGCCATCGCGCACCACGTGCAGGCCACCGGCGATGCGTCGCTGCTGGACGAGACGGCCCCCTTCCTGAGCGGCCCGCCGGTGCCCGAGGGCGCCGAAGACCGCTACGACGTGCCCGCCGTGAGCGCGCACCGCGCCAGCGTGTTCGAACACGGCGCGCGCGCCATCGACCACAGCCTGCGCGTGGGCGCGCACGGTCTGCCGCTCATGGGCAGTGGCGACTGGAACGACGGCATGAACCGCGTGGGTCACGAAGGGCGGGGCGAATCGGTCTGGCTTGGCTGGTTCCTGTGCCACATCGTGCGCGCCTGGCTGCCGCTGGCGCTGGCGCGCGGCGACCACCACCGGGTGGAGCGCTGGGCTGCGGCGCTGGCAGGCTGGCGCGAGGCCCTGGCCACCCAAGCCTGGGACGGCGCCTGGTTCAAACGCGCCTTCTTCGACGACGGCAGTGCCCTGGGCAGCCATACCAGCGCCGAGGCCCGCATCGACCTGATCGCCCAGGCCTGGGCGGTGCTCTCGGGGGAAGCCACGCCCGAGCGACAGCACCTGGCCATGCAGGCGGTGGACACCGAACTGATGGACATGGAGCACGGCCTGGTGCGCCTGCTCGTCCCGCCGCTGGTGGACGCCGTGCCCAGCGCCGGCTACATCCAGGCCTATCCGCCCGGCGTGCGCGAGAACGGCGGCCAGTACACCCACGCCGGCGCCTGGGCACTGATGGCCGCGGCTCTGGTGGCGCTGCGCGAGCCGGACAACGCCTGGGCCCGCAACACACCTTACCGGTTGTTCACCTGCCTGAGCCCTGCGCACCGGGCCGCTCACCCACAGTGGGGGCAGGTGTACGGGCTGGAGCCCTATGCGGTGGCGGCCGACGTGTACAGCCAGCCACCCTATGTGGGGCGTGGTGGCTGGAGCTGGTACACCGGCGCCGCCGGCTGGCTGCACCGGGGCGCGGTGGAGTCGATCATGGGTCTGAACCTGCAGGCGGACGAACTGTGGTTCACGCCCTGCCTGCCATTGCACTGGCCACGTGCCGAACTCACGCTGAAGAGGAACGGGTGCCGCCTGCACTTCGTGCTGCTGCGCGCCGACATGTCCACGGCCCTGTCCGCCTGTGCCAGACTGAACGCGGGCCTGCTGCGGGTGGACAAACGCCTGCGCTGGCGCGATTGGCCGACCGACAGCACGTTCGTCGTTCCGGTGGACTGAGCGGTTGCCGGTGCGGCTCAGCCGCGGCGGCGCACCACAGGGATGTGCAAGCGGTCCGGCGCCTTGTGAGGTGAGCTGTGGCCGCTGGTGCTCATTACTCGGTCCCAGAAGCCGCTGGTGACGCCAAAGCAGCAGGGCTGCAGCAGGTGGTGGTGGCGGGCATGGGCATACCGGCGGGCCTGCCACCAGGGATGAACCATCTGTGCGTGGTGCAGGGCATGGTGCGTGGCCACATAGGCCAGGTAGCCCGCGAGCACGCCCAGCGTGAGGGCTCCGCCGCGCAGGGGCCCCAGCGCCAGCACCGCCGGCAGTGCCACCAGCAGGCTGAACAGCGGCGCGCTCACGAGCGTCGGTGTGCCGATCAGCGCCTTCGGCCGCCGGTGGTGTTCGCCGTGCCAGCGCGCAAAGGGCTCAAGCCCGTGCAGCACGAAGCGGTGCAGGGCGTACTCGAGCGCGGTCCACAGGACGACGCCGGCCAGGGCCAGTCCCACCAGGGACCACCCCGTACCTTCCGGTGCCTGCAGGGTGAGCCAACCGCTCAGGGTCGCCACCGCAAGGCCGTAGGCGATGAAGTCGCTGCGGTTGGATGGGTGTTCGATGGAAAAGGCGGACATGCGGTCTCCTGAGGGCTGCTGTGGCGTGGGTGCCGGCCCTTTCAATGCTCGGCCCGGTGCGTCCGCCGGTCTGTGCTGCAGCGAACGCAGGTGCCCTTGCATGCGACTTTCGTATGTGCGATACCGAACATACGCAGCGGGAACACGCGCCTACACTCGAAAAAGTCACGCATCTCGGGCGCGGGTTCTTGCACGCCCCTACAAGGAGCCCCCCGTGGAACCCATGCCCGCGCCGCTTGCCAACCACCTGCTGGCCTCGTTGCCTGCGACCGAATGGGGGCGCTTCTCCCCGTTGCTCGAACCTGTCGAGCTGCCCCTGGGCAAGGTGCTGTACGAGTCGGGCGCCACCATGGGCCACGTCTACTTCCCGACCACTGCCATCGTTTCGCTCCTGTACGTGATGGAGGACGGAGCGTCGGCCGAAATCGCGGTGGTGGGCAACGAAGGCGTGGTGGGCATCGCGCTGTTCATGGGTGGTGAGACCACCCCCAGCCGTGCCGTGGTGCAGAGCGCGGGACAGGGCTATCGCCTGCGCGCCGCCGTCATCAAGGACGAGTTCAACCGCTCCGGGCCGGTCATGCACCTGCTGCTGCGTTACACCCAGGCGCTGATCACGCAGATGGCGCAGACGGCGGTGTGCAACCGCCACCATTCGCTGGACCAGCAGCTGTGCCGCTGGCTGCTGCTGAGCCTGGACCGGCTCAAGGGCAGCGAACTGATGATGACGCAGGAACTGATCGCCAACATGCTGGGCGTGCGGCGCGAAGGCGTGACCGAGGCCGCGCTGAAGCTGGCACGCATGGGGCTGATCCGCTATGCGCGGGGCCACATCACGGTGCTGGACCGGGCGGCACTGGAAGCGCGCGTCTGCGAGTGTTACGCCGTGGTCAAGAAGGAATACGACCGGCTTCTGCCGCACCGCCTGGCGGAATAAACCCCGGGCCCGCCCGCCGCGCGGCGGGCCACGGGACGGCGTGATCGGTCAGCGGGTGCCCGTGACTTCGATCTCCACGCGTCGATCCGGCTGCAGGCATTCGATCAGACGGGCACGCGACAGGCTGTCGGGACAGTCGGCCGCAGCGGTCACCGGCTGGCCCTCGCTCAGGCCGGTGGCGCTGATGCGGGCCGGGTCGATGCGGCCGTGGATCACCAGGTAATCCTTGACCGATGCGGCCCGCGCATCCGAGAGACGCTGGTTGAAGGCGTCGGACCCCATGCGGTCGGTGTGGCCCTCCACGCTGATCGATTCGTAGGTGGCCCCGCTGAGCTGCTGGCTGAAACGGTCCAGGTCGTTCTGGCCCTGCTGCTGCACCACCGACTGGTTGGAGCCGAACAGGGCATCGGCCGACAGGCTCAGGCGCTCCGGCTCACGCGGCACAACCGCGGGTGCCGCTGGTGCGGGCGTGGGCTCAGGCGCGGGGGCGGGTGCCACAGCCACTGGTGCCGGTGCCACGTACACGGGGGCTGCGGCCATGCGCGGCGCCGCCGTGCGACCGAACGGAAACACCAGGCTCACCGAGGCGACATCGATGTTGTTGCGGCGGCCGGTGATGTCCTTCACGCGGTAGCGCTCCATCTCGCCGCGCACCCACATGGCGGGGGTCAGCTGGTACTGCGCGCCCAGTCCGACCTTGTAGTTGGTGTTGTTGTGCTTGCTGCTGAACGCGACGCCGGCGCCCGCGCCGGTGCCGCTGTAGCGCTCCTCGGACCATGCGTGGTGGGCACCCACCCTCGCCAGGCCGGCGAAGCGCTCGGTCAGTGGCAGCGTGCCCACCACGTCGAAGTTCAGGCCACGCACCTTGGTGGCTCCGGACAGCGAGCCGGCCGGAGAGGTCTGCGTCGTGAACCGGCTCTTGCCCAGGCTGTAGTAGCCCGTTTCCAGCGCGAGGTTGCGGTTGATCTGGTAGCCGCCAAACACCTTGAAGGCGTTGTCGTTGCGGTCGCTGGAACTGGAGAGCGTGTCGACACCGGGCAGCAGCACGCCGGTGGTGCGGGCGGTCTCGTTGGCCGAGCGGGCGATGCCGGCACCGACGCCGCCATAGAAGTGGCTGCTGCTTTGGCCCAGTGCGGGCACGGCGAGCAGGGCGCCAAGGCCGGCAAGCCCGATGAGGCGGAAAGATGAGGTGTGGTTCATGGGGTCTTTCTTGCGTTGTGGACGCGTTGCGCGGATTGCGTGGTCCGTTTGTAGAGGCCCTGACGAGGGCCGTCGGTGCGCTGTCCAACATGGCGCTTGACCCGTGAGCGTGCGCTGTCGAACAGTCGGCACCGAAACGACACCACACACTGGGCTTCCACCGGTCACACCGAGGCGCCTGCACCATGTCCACATCCGAGAACTTCCTGATCCGCCAATTGCCCCGGACGGCACGCAAGCACCTGCTGGACCAGTGCGCGCTGTTTGATCTGGTGCTGTCCGACGAGCTCAGCGTGCGCGGCCAGCCGCTGGGCCATGCGCACTTTCCCATCGAAGGGTTCATCTCCATGGTGATCGACATGGACGACTATCCGGAACTGGAGGTGGGCATGGTGGGGTGCGAATCCATGCTGGGCGCGGAGCTGCTGCTGGGCGTGACCCCGGCGCCCTGGCGGGCGCTGGTGCAGGGTCCGGGCCACAGCTGGCGCATTGGCGCCAAGGCCCTGCGTCGCGAATGCGCCACCAGCCCGGCGTTGCTCCAGGCGGTGCAGACCAGCCTGCTGGTGCGTCTGCACCAGCAGGCACTGGCCTCGGCCTGCGAGCGCTTTCACATGATCGGCCAGCGCCTGGCGCGCTGGCTGTTGATGAGCCAAGACCGGGCGCAGAGCGACTGCTTCCACGTCACGCACGAGGGCATGGCCACGATGCTGGGCGTGCGCCGCGTGGGCGTGACGCTGGCGGCCAGCGAACTGCAGGACAGTGGTCTGATCCGCTACCACCGGGGCGAGCTGACCGTGCTGGACCGGATCGCCCTGGAAGCCCGCGCCTGCAGTTGCTACGCGACCGACCGGGCGCTGCACCAGACGCTGTTTCCCGCCCAGTCCGCGTAAAGGAAGACGGCAGCGACCCGTTCAACCGAGCCAGCTGTCTTCGGCCTTGGCGGCCCATTCCTCCAGCTGTCGCTCGGCTTCATCCTTGGCAATGCCATAGCGTTCCTGGATCTTGCCGGCCAGCTGGTCGCGGCGACCCGCGATCTCGCGCAGATCGTCTCCGGTCAGCTTGCCCCACTGGGCCTTGGTCTGCCCTGCCAGTTGTTTCCAGTTGCCTTCGATGGTGTCCCAGTTCATACAAGTCCTTTGGTGGCGGTGAACACCGCGTTCACCGTTCCTGTTTGTCGCAGGGCCGGGTTCCGGCGTCTGTGCGCCATCGAACCCGGATGCGCGTTGGGCTCAATCCTTGTCGGCGGGCATGCCTTCGAGCAAATCGGCCAGTTCGTCTGCGTGCTCCTCTTCCACCGCCAGGATCTGCCGGAGCAGGTCGCTGGTGGTCGGGTCCAGGTCTTCGAGAACACGGATCATGTCGCGGTAGCTGTCGATGGCTATGCGTTCGGCCACCAGGTTCTCGCGGATCATCTCGGGGAGTGTCTTGGCGGCCACATATTCGGCGTGGCTGCGCTCGCTCAGGCTGTCGGGTGAAAAATCGGGCTCGCCGCCCAGTTGGACGATACGGGCCGCCAGCTGGTCGGCGTGGCTCTGCTCTTCGTTGGAATGCACCAGGAACTCGGCGCCCACGGCCTGTCCGTGGATGCCGCGCGCCATGAAGTGGTGACGCCGGTAGCGAAGCACGCAGACGATTTCGGTCGCCAGGGCCTCGTCCAGCATCTTCAGAACCTGGGACCGGTCGGCGCTGTAACCCTCGGTGACGGCGCCGCGTTAGATGTGCTGGCGCGCCTGCTTGCGCAGCACCTTGACGCTCGTGAGTTTGGGGTGGGTGGCCATGGCGTTCACTTCTTGACCATGAGTTCGTTCTTCACGCCACTGACCCCTTCGGTGGCTGCAGCCAGTTTGCCCGCCTGCTCGATCTGGTCCGGGCTGTTCACAAACCCGGTCATCTGAACCTCGCCCTTGTGGGTGAGCACGCTGATATCAAGACTCTTGATGCCGGGATCGGCCAGCAGCGCGGACTTGACCCGTGCCGTGACCGCGGTGTCGTCGATCGCAGTACCCACGGTACCGGGTGCGCCCTTGAGGGAAATGCCGTTCTCCACATCGGTCACACCGGCCACGGCCCTCGTCAGGGCCAGGGCCTGATCAATCTGAGCCTGGCTGTCGACAAACCCGCTGAGTTGCACCACGCCCTTGCGGGTTTCGACCTGCAGGTCGAGGCTCTTGACCAGGTCGTCGGCGATCAACGCGGACTTGACGCCGGAGGTGATCACGGTGTCGTCCACCTGGGTGCCCAGAGTCATGGGCGGTGATGGCGGCACGACGAGCTCAGGTTCGGCAGGCTTGTTGCAAGCCCCGAGTGTGGTCAGGGCCAGGAGGCCGGTGGCCAGGACAGTGGTCCGGATGCGGTATTGATGGGTCATGAGGGGCTCCTTGGGTTGAAAAAAGAACGCTCAGCGGGCGAGATAGCCGCCGTCGACGGGGTGGTACGAGCCGGTGACGAAAGATGCTCGGGTGGAGGCCAGCCAGACCACGAGCTCGGCCACCTCTTCGGGCAGGCCCAGGCGACCGATGGGATGTGCCGCAACCAGCGCGGCGTGCACGGCGGGGTCCGCGTCCAGCGCGCTGATCATGGGGGTCCGGATGAAGCCGGGACCGACCGCATTGATGCGCACACCCTGTGCGCTGTATTCGAGCGCGGCCGCCTGTGTGAGACCCAGCACACCGTGTTTGGCGGCGGTGTAGGCGGCGGCCGTGGCAAAGCCGACTGCGCCCAGGATGGAGGCGACGTTGACGATCGCGCCGCCGCCGCTGCGCAGCAGGGCCGGGATCTGACAGCGCATGCCAAAGAAGACACCGGAGAGGTTGACGTTGATGACTTGTGCCCAGCCGTCCAGCGGGTAGTCGGCCAGCAGCGCCGACGGGCCGCCGATGCCGGCGTTGTTGCAGGCCACATCCAGCCGGCCGAAATGCACCATGGTCTGGTCCACCAGGGCCTGGGCGTCGTCGGGCTGTCCCACGTCCGACGTGGCGAACAGCGCCTCGGTGCCCAGGTCGCGCACCTGCCGCAGGGTCTCGTTGCCCGCGTGTGGGTCCAGGTCGGCCAGTACCAGGAGCGCGCCCTCGCGGGCGGCGACCAGCGCGATGGCTCGGCCAATGCCCGATGCAGCCCCGGTGACGAGCACCACTTTGTCTGTCAGCATGGAGTGACCCCAATCCAGGATGGCGACCGTGGACGTCAACGGACGCAGGCCCTGTCGATAGCGGACGCCACCGGCGGGGAGATGGTTGGACCTTAGGGTGTGGTGTGCAGGGGGTCTGTGCGCTACCTGACAGAGCATGGCGCCAAGGAGTGGTCCGAAACCCGCGCGCACCAGCGTTGCGGTGTTCGCAGGAGTACCATGGACCGCCTCAGGGGTGCGCTGGACGTGACACCGCCCCGCACCGATTCGCTTGAATCGCCAGTGGTGGCAGCGCCGCCCCTGGTGGGACAAGTCCTTTTCAGGAGCTGTCCCTTGTCAACCAGACGAACCAAACCGCCGGTCGCCGACACAGGTGAACACGCCGAGCTGCACCGGCAGGGGGCCAAGGCCGCCGCTCGCGGCGATGCACGTGCGACGAACCCGATGCTCGACGTGGTCAACCAGCCCGATGCCACTGGCGAGAGCAACACGGTGTGGACGGGGCGTCGAGACGCATGGGATCGAGGCCACACCACGCAGCTCGCACCGGCCGGCGAACTGCTGAGCAGTGTGAAGACCGCCGCACCCTCCCTGGGCTCACGGGATGAGGCCCTGTTCGGCGTCACCCGCGTGCTCACCTTTGCGGGTGCCACCGGACTGACGGAAGCCAGCGGGTTCTTTTTCGAGCGAGATGCCCGGCTGTACCTCGTCACCAGCCGGCATGTGCTGTTCGACGCCCAAAGCGGGCACGCGCCCGACCGCATCGAGATCGAGATGCACACCGATGAGCGCGATCTGACACAGATGGCCCGCTTGTCGATCCTGCTTCACCGCGATGGCGTGGCCACATGGCACCAGGCCAGCGACAGCGGCGGAGAGATCGATGTGGCCACCATCCAAATCGATCGGAATGCGATGCCAACGGGCTGCGTGCTGCAGCCATTCAGGCCGCAGCACCTGGCGGTGGGGTTCGATCAATTCGATGTGGGCGACCGGCTGGCCATTCCGGGATTTCCCCTCGGCTTCTTCGACACCGTGCACCACCTGCCGGTGGTGCGCCAAGCCAGCATCGCATCGTTCTTCGGCATCCGCTTCCAGGGACAGGGCCTCTTCCTCACCGATGCCCGGATGCACCGTGGCAGCAGTGGCTCGCCGGTGCTGGCGCGTCTGGACGGCGACGGTGCAGGGCACCCGCGGTGGAGTCTGCTGGGCGTGCACTCCAGCCGCATGGACATGGCCACCCGCGACCTGGTGCAGGACGAATCACTGGGGCTGAACTGCGCCTGGTATGCCGATGTCCTGATGACCTTGACGACCGGTGACCTTTGATGAAACAGCGCTCAGGGAGCGACACGGCCTTGCTGTACAGAAAGTTGTTCATGCCGAGGACAGCGCTGTTTCTGAATCGACCCGGGAGTCTTGGAATCCAGGGTCGATTGAGGTGGCGAGCAGGTCTGACTGCCATGGGCAGAAGGCGATTCGCTGCATCAAGGGGCTCAAAGTCGACGACAGACCTCTGATCGCAGTGGCCTGGCCGCTTTCGGTGGGTTAGTAGTCGTTCAAAGAACATGGACCGACGTCCGTTGTCAGCCTGAAGCAGCCAGTGAACCGCCGCTTCCCGTGTTGAATTTCTACCGGGTCACGCACACCGGACCCACCGGAACCTCAAGCCCGCATGGCTATCGTAGGCGGGCTGTGTTCTGTGACACGGCTGTCTTGAAGCTGGTTCATCGCCTGATCGGCATGCAGCAGGCCCTGCTGTGACATCTCGGCCGGGGTGTTGGCCGCAACCCGTGCGTCGATGCTGCCGTCCTTGATGGTGTAGCCGTCGCATTGACCGAAGCGGATCTGGCCGCTGGTCACGTGGAACTGGTTGATGCCGGTGAGGCCGTTGGCGCAGGCGTGGTGGGCCACGGCGGCCACCGTGTTGTCCATGCCCTGGTCCCAGGGCAGGCCGTGGCGCTCAGCCAGTTGCCGGACCTGTTGCTCGCTGTCGTTCAACAGTTTGCGGGCATGAGGCGACAGTTCCTGCGCGGCGGCGCTTTTCGTCGGAACAACCTCCGGCTTTTTCATGTGCGGGTCGATCTTTTCTTGTGGCGCCAGCCCGTGCTCGCCAACAGGCACACGGTCGCTCCACTCAAGTTGCCCCGCACTGTTCATCACAACCGTTCGCCCCTCGTTCACAGCCTGGCGAACGAGGGCGGCAAGCTGTTCCGGCGTCGCCTTGGGATTCTCCGCGCCGATCTTGATGCCGATCGAGTTGTTGTAAAGATCCATGGCTTCGCGATTGGCGGGGTTGCCGGGCGCGCCCTCATGTGCGGAGGTGAAGGCGAGCGCCCAGTCTGGCCCGTACTCCTGGGCAAGGCGGGCACTCCAGTAGGTGTGGCGGAAGGCGTCGCGGTGCCCATCGTTTCCCTGCCATTCGCCTGCGCGGTGCGCGGGCACGCTGGCCGGGACCTGGTTGTCGGGAAACTGTGATTCACATTGCCTGAAGGCGTCTATATAGATGTCGTGAAATGTTTTGAGTCCAGACAGGCCACGATCCCAGGTCATGCGGTCCAGCAATGCGCCTTCCGTCCTGGTCATCCCCTGGGCGAGGGACTCGGTAAACGGGACATCGAACGCGCCGAAGACCCGGGGGCGGTACCGGATCATTTCATCGTCTGGCACCTGGTATTGGCTGCGCAGGGCCTCAAGGCTGGGGCGCGATTCACTCACGATGAGCTCCTGTCTGTGAGCGGTGGCCTTCAATACTCAGCCGATCGGAGGGAGGCGATCACACCTTCCTTGTAGCGAATCTCGTAATACTTCTCGTCAGGGCTCCATGCCAGGCCCAGCAGATACTGATCGGTGCCGGTTGCCGGGTCGTGTGAATCGGGTTCTCCAAGCAGCCGGATCACCTCTGTGCGGGGCATGCCCACGCGTATCGTGTTTTCCAGCGACGAGACCATGTGGATGCGTTGGTTGTCCGGCGCCTTGACGCCCCGTTGGGCTTTCCAGGTGTCGGAATCGAAGCTGTCTGTCTGCATGGAGCAAGCCGAGATGAATAGGGGAACGAACAGAGCGATGATCGCCGCGAAACTGAGCGACCACCGTGATTGCCGGGTTTGACGTTCTTTCTTGGCTTCCATCGGTCGGGGTTTCGTTGTGGGGACGCAAGGTCTTCAAAGGCTTGGGCGAGGCTATCAGACGCGGAGCGCCCGGTTGGATGGATTGCATTCGATTACAAACAGGTTTTTTTGACCGTCCCATGTCTTCCATGCCTGCTGTCTCACTTTCCGAAGCCCTCGGCCACGCCCCCGCCGACAAGCGCCTCGAAGTCCTGCGCCGCGTGGCGGAGACCGGCTCGATCTCGCAGGCCGCGCGCGATGCGGGCATCAGCTACAAGGCGGCCTGGCAGGCCATCGATACGCTGAGCAACCTCAGCGGGCAGTCGCTGGTGGAGCGCACGGTGGGTGGCTCGGGTGGCGGCGGTGCGCGCATCACGGCGCAGGGGCTGCAGCTGCTGGCGCTGGCCGATGAGCTGGCGCGGGCGCGTGATGCGGTGCTCTCGCGCTTTGCCGGTGGGCCTCCGATGCCGTTCGGTCTGGGGCTGCGCACGAGCATGCGCAACCAGCTGCCGTGCCGTGTGGAGGCGGTGGAGCCGCTCGGGCCCGACGACCCTGCGGTGCTGGTGCGACTGCGCACGCCGGGGCAGGCGCTGCTCACGTCCAGCGTCACGCGCGAGAGTGCCGACCTGCTGGCGCTGGCCCCGGGGCTGGAGGTGCTGGTGCTGTGCAAGGCGACGGCGGTGCGCATCGGCCGCGGTGAGGTGGAGGATGCGGACGGTGGGTGTGCGCTGCCGGGCCGCATCGAGCGGCGCTCGCGCGGGCTGGGGCGCGACGAAGTCGTGCTGTCGCTGGACGGCGGCGGTCAGTGGGTGGGTTTTGCCGAGCACCCGTTCCCTGCACGCAAGGGCCAGCGGGCGGTGGCCACCATGTCGTCCAGCGCCCTGGTGGTGGGCCTGGCGGGCTGACACACCGGCCGCCTTTGGCAGCGGCGTTCATATGAACGGGTGTGCCGTGGCAGCCTGACGCACTGTTCACGGGTCTGGACCCGAATGGCGCAACCCTGCGCTTTGTGTTGTCAATAAAAAGAGCAGTCGTCTCAGATTGAGTCGCTTCTTCGTGGTGGCACGGATGTTGTGGAAGGGATGTCAGCCGCAATGGCTTCTTTCACTTTCCACCCTTTCAGAGGACGACACATGATCTACGCAGCTCCCGGCGCCGCAGGCGCCAAGATCACCTACAAATCCCAGTACGACAACTTCATCGGTGGCCAGTGGACGCCTCCGGTCAAGGGCGAGTACTTCGAGGTCATCACGCCCACCACGGGCAAGCCCTACACCATGGCGGCCCGCTCCACGGCAGAAGACATCGAGCTGGCGCTGGACGCCGCCCACGCCGCCGCCGACAAGTGGGGCAAGACCGACGCCGCCACGCGCAGCAACATCCTGCTGAAGATCGCCGACCGCCTGGAAGCCAACCTCGAATTGCTGGCCTACGCCGAGACCATCGACAACGGCAAGCCGATCCGCGAGACGCTGAACGCCGACATCCCGCTGGCCGTTGACCACTTCCGTTACTTCGCCGGTGCCCTGCGTGCGCAGGAAGGTGGCATCAGCGAGATTGACGAGAACACCATGGCCTACCACATCCACGAGCCGCTGGGCGTGGTGGGCCAGATCATTCCCTGGAACTTCCCCATTCTGATGGCCGCCTGGAAGCTGGCTCCCGCCCTGGGCGCCGGCAACTGCGTGGTGCTCAAGCCGGCCGAGAACACGCCCATCTCCATCCTGATCCTGGCCGAGCTGATCGCCGACCTGCTGCCCCCCGGCGTGCTGAACATCGTCAACGGTTACGGCCGTGAAGCCGGCATGCCGCTGGCCACCAGCAAGCGCATCGCCAAGATCGCCTTCACCGGCTCCACCACCACCGGCCGCGTGATCGCGCAAGCCGCGGCCAACAACCTGATTCCCGCCACGCTGGAACTGGGTGGCAAGTCGCCCAATATCTTCTTCGCCGACGTGATGGACAAGGACGACGCGTTCCTGGACAAGGCGATCGAAGGCCTGGTGCTGTTCGCGTTCAACCAGGGCGAGGTCTGCACCTGCCCCAGCCGCGCCCTGATCCAGGAAAGCATCTACGACAAGTTCATGGAGCGCGTGCTCCAGCGCGTGGCCGCCATCAAGCAGGGCGACCCGCTGGACACCGACACCATGATGGGTGCGCAGGCGTCCAAAGAACAGCTGACCAAGATCCTGTCGTACCTGGACCTGGGCAAGCAGGAAGGTGCCGAGGTGCTGTGCGGCGGTTCGCAGGCCAAGCTCGGCGGTGACCTGGGCGGCGGCTACTACGTGCAGCCCACGCTGTTCAAGGGCCACAACAAGATGCGCATCTTCCAGGAAGAGATCTTCGGCCCGGTGCTGGCCGTGACCACCTTCAAGGACGAAGCCGAAGCCCTGGAAATCGCCAACGACACGCTCTACGGCCTGGGCGCCGGGGTGTGGAGCCGCAACGGCAACGTGGCCTACCGCATGGGGCGCGCCATCAAGGCCGGCCGCGTGTGGACCAACTGCTACCACGCCTACCCGGCCCACGCCGCCTTCGGTGGCTACAAGGAATCGGGCATCGGCCGCGAGACCCACAAGATGATGCTGGACCACTACCAGCAGACCAAGAATCTGCTGGTCAGCTACAGCGAGAACAAGCTCGGGTTTTTCTGATGGTCGACAAAGTGGTGGCCACCCCGGCCGCCCTGGAACTCATAGCGTTCCTCAAGGGCAAGCACGGGGATGGCCTCATGTTCCACCAGAGCGGCGGCTGCTGTGACAACAGCGCGGCCAACTGCTACCTGCTGGGCGAGATCACCATGGGCCAGGGCGACGTGTTGCTGGGCGCCATCGGCGGCTGCGAGTTCTACATGAGCAAGTCGCAGTACGCCACCTGGCGCCACACCCAGCTCATCATCGACGTGATCGAGGGCCACGGTGGCACCTTCTCGCTGGAGGGGCCGGAGGGCAAGGCCTTCCACACGCGCTCGCGGGTGTTCACGGCGGAAGAGATGGCCGAGCTGGAGGCGGAGAAGCCGGCCTGACGGCGGCTGTCTCTTTGGTGGGGCCACCGACGCGCGTGTCGGGGCTAACCCTGATGTGCGCGCGTGGTCGATTCGTTCTGCGCGCAGGGACGGGCTGCCGCGGGAGTGCGAGCCTAAGCTGGCGGCACCGCATCACCCAACCCCAACCAGGAGACCACCATGAAGCCGAAGACCCAAGAAGCGTATGTGCAGATCGATGCCGTTGAATGGCAGCCCTTCCCCGATGCCTTCTCGACCGGCGGCATTCGCTGGAAGCTGCTCAATGTGGCGCCCGAGATGGGCTCGTGGACGGCCATCTTCGACTGCCCCGCGGGCTCGTCCTTCGCCGCCCATATTCACGCCGGCCCCGGCGAATACTTCCTCACCCGCGGCCGCATGGACGTGCGTGGCGGCAAGGCGGCCGGTGGCGACACGGCGGTGGCACCTGGCTACGGCTTCGAGTCCTCCGGCGCGCGCCACGACCGCACCAACTTTCCCGTCGACAGTGAGTTCTACATGACCTTCCTCGGGCCCCTGACCTTCATCAAGCCCGATGGCTCGCCCATCGCCGTGATCGGCTGGGAAGAGGCCCAGGGCGCCTGGGGTTGAAACAAGGAGAACCGCTGTGTCCCAACTTGCATCACCCGATCGTGTGCGAACGGCGCAAGAGGTGTTCGATCACCACCTCCGGGCCTTCGGCCAGGGGCTGGACGCCCTCGTCTCCGACTACACGGAACATTCGTCCATCTTCCTGAAAGACCAGACCATCACCGGCCTAGACGGCATCCGGGCGTTCTTCGACGCTTTCCTGAAGGGCATCGAACCCGGCTTCTGGGCGTGTTTCAAGATCGTCCGGCAGGAGGTCAGTGGCGACACGGCCTACCTGGTGTGGGAGGCGTCGCCCTTCATCAAGCTGGCCACCGACACCTTGCTGATCCGCAATGGAAAGATCCACGTCCAGACCTTTACGGCGCTGGCCTAGAAAGGGGAACCCCATGACACAGATGAACCCATTCCATCGGCGGCGAACGCTGGTCGGGGGCGCGATGGTGCTTGCACTGCCGCTCCTGGCCACGTCCAGCGACGCGGCTGCAGGGGAGCAGGCAGCGGGCGCCACGCGGAAGGTGCTGGAGCACCACCTGGGCGCTTTCGCGAAAGGCCTCGACGAGCTCATGCGCGACTACTCCGCCGCGTCGGTCATCCTGACCCACGACAAGCAGTACCGGGGCGTGGCCGACATCAGGGGCTTCTTCGACGGCTTCCTGAAATCGGTCAAACCCGGGTTCTGGGAGGCGTTCAAGATCAACGCGCAAGCCATCGACCGCGACGTGGCCTACCTGGTGTGGGAAGCCAGACCGTTCGTGAACATCGCGACCGACACCCTGGTGATCCGCCGCGGGAAGATCATGGTCCAGACGTTCACGGCGGCTTGAAGACGTGACCGCCGCCAAGCTCATCCACACCATGATCCGGGTGCGAGATCTGGAGGCCTCGCTTCGGTTCTACCGAGAGGTGCTGGCGCTGACCCCGTCGCACCGGCTGGACTTCCCGGAGTTTTCGCTGGTGTACCTGCGCAATGCCGAGACCCATGTCGAGATCGAACTGACCTGGAACAAGGGACGGCAAGAGCCCTACACCCATGGCGACGGCTATGGGCATGTGGCGGTCGTGGTGGACGATGTGTCTGCCTGGCATGCAGAACTTGTTCGCGGCGGCCACGACCCTTTGCCGGTCAAGGAATTCAAGGCGGGCGACACGCTGCTGGCGCGCTTTTTCTTCATCCTGGACCCGGACGGCTACAAGATCGAGGTGCTGGAGAGGCACGGCCACTACCGCTGACAGCTTGGCGCCCGCAACGCCCGGACCTATCATGCCGAAGGGAGCCCGTACGGTCCGGCAGAAGACCTCGGAACCATCGGAGACGCAGATGCTGATGAAGACCCAGTCGCCAGATCCCGCGCCCATTCACGAGTGGTCCACGGCGGGACTGACCCGCTCCGACACCACCGACGCCTGGCAGGCCGCGCTCACCGCGAACTACGGCGAGTGGCAGGTGTCCCAGGCGGTTGGCAACGGGTTCACCGCCAGCGTTCGCAACCGGGATTTCAACGGGGTGCGGGTGGTCGAATGTGTCTGCGACCCCTGCACCGGGCGGCGCCTGCCGCAGTTCATCGAGCGCGCGCCGGAGCCCTACATCGGCGTCCAGATCACCAAGGCCGGCCGCGAGCGGTTTCACTTCGGCGACGAAGACATCAGCCTGGGCGCGGGCGACATGGTCATCTGGAGCGGCTCGCAACCCACCGAGTTCACCGTGATGGAGCGCCTGCACAAGGTCTCGCTGGTGCTGCCGTGGGCAGACGTCCAGGAGCGGTTGCCCCGCGGCTCGGCGTTCACCGGCACGGTCATCGACAGCCGCGTAGGGATCGGGGCCGTGCTGTATTCCCATGTCGACAGCCTGGCCCGCCAGCTGGAGGTGTTCACCGAGAACGACCACGCGGCCGTGCGACGGGCCACGCTGGAGCTGCTGGCCGCGGCCATGAGCCGCCGGGTGGAGGTGCCGCAGCGCGCGCTGGCGCAGCGCTACCTGAAGCAGCTGCAGGACCACATCCTGAACAACCTGCAGGACGAGCATCTGTCGCCGACCAGCATCGCCGCCGCCAACCACATGTCGCCCCGCTACGTGCACATGCTGTTCGCGCAGATCGGCGTGAGTGCGTCGGCCTGGATCCGGACGCAGCGGCTGGAGCGCTGCAGGGAAGACCTGTGCAAGCGGGCGTACCGCGACAGCAGCATCGCGGAAATTGCCTACGCCTGGGGGTTCACCGATCCCTCGCACTTCGCGCGTGTCTTCAAGCAGCAGTACGGCTTGGGGCCAAGGGAGTACCGGGAAGGGGCGCGGCCGGCCAGGTGACAGGTGGTCCTGTTGTTCACGGTTCCACTGGCCGTCGCCGCGCGTGGCGCACCACGCCCTGTGCATCGAACTCGATGATCGCCTCGTGGCGGTCCACCGCCGACTGCCCCAGCTCAACCAGATCGGCGAGGTCGCCAATGACCGGGATCAGGCTGATCGCCATGGGAACGCGGATGCCTGGCGCCTGGTAGACCCAGACCGTGCGCTCGTCGTCCTGGTGGGTTTCATCGGGTCGACCGAGCCGCTGCGCCACCTCTGGCTGACGGGTGGCACCGATCTGTACCTCAAAGTCCGCACCTTTGCCGATCTGCACGCGCGAAGGATGTCCGCTGCTGGGTCGCGGGTGTCCGGCCACCTCGCGCACCGCCTGGGCCACCGCATCGGGTCGCTCGGTCTGGATGTGGTGGCCGCTGTCCCACAGCGGGTCGATGGCGGCCACGCCGGTGAGCGTCTTCCAGTCGTTCTGCAGTGCTTGCAAGGTCGGGGCCAGGTCTTTCTCCATGTCTTTGTATCGCCGGCTGACCAGCAGGCGGCTGGGTGCATGCAGCGCTTGCCGCTGGTCCAGCCCTTTCAGGCAGTCCGTTTGCTGACCGAATTCGTTGCGCAGCGCCTGGCTCCGCTGCATCTTCACCATGCCCTGCAGGGCGGTGGCCAGCAGCGGGCGCTCAGCCTGCAGCATCGCCCAGTGGCGCGGGTGCGTCGGGTCAAGCAACACGAAGCCGGCCACGTCCTGCGGGTACAGGCGCGCATAGACGTACTGGTGCAGTCCCCCGAGCGAATGGCCGACCAGCACATAGGGCGGCTTCAAACCGGCAGACCGCAGCGCTTCTCGCGTGTCGGTCGCGATGGTGCAGGGGTCGCGCGGTCGGTCGGTGTCGGGCTGGTCACCGTAGCCGGGACGGTCGAAGCTGAAGACGGTGAAGTCCTTCGCCAGTTCGTCGCCCACGGCCTGCCAGGTGTTGCGGGACATGCCGTAGCCGGAGGCCAGCACCACGATGGGCTGTCCTTGGCCCTGGATCTCGTGCGCCGGACCGGGCGACTTCGGGCCGGAGGCGCATGCCACCAAGGCCAGCGGAATCGACAGCAACAGGCTACCTGCCGAAGTTCTTGTGCCGCTCATTCGCCGCCCTCCCGAACGAAACGCATGCCGCTGTGCATGAGCACCACCTGGGCGCCTTCCTGTCCAGCGAGCACCGTGTCGCCGCGCCCGCGCCCCATGCCACGGATGATGGCCTGTTGGTCGTCCACTGGTGCCAGAGCCACACGGGTGCTGTCCGCACCGGCGTCGACCTCGACCTGCAGCAGGCCAGCCTCTTCGAACAGGCGGACTGACTTGAACTGCTCGGCGAGAAACGGGTCGTTGCCGGCATAGCGGTAGCGGCCGAGGCGTTGGCGCCAGCTGTCGGCGATGGGCACCGGGTCCAGCCGTGTGCCCAGCAGGGCGAAGCGCCCCTTGCGGCGCACCAGCAACCAGGTCTGACGGTCGGGAGTGTCGTGCCGGGTGAAGGCCACCTCCCCGAGGCGGCCGAGATTCACCGGGAACAGGCCGAGCAGGCGGTATCGAAGGCGGGCATAGCCATCCCCATCGCTTACCAGATCCAGCTGTTTGCCCTTCGACGAGGCGCTGGTTGTGGCCCCTTCTGACTTGATGTGGACCACGCCCAGCGGTGTGTCGTAGTGACCTGCGAGGCGACTCAGCGCCACCGGTGGATGGACCTTGTCCTGGCCTTGCTTCAGCGGGCGCACCGGGTCAATGCCGGTCCGGGCCATGGCCATCAAAGCCATGGCCTTGAGGGCGGTTTCCTGCGCGAGTTCGCCCGCAGTGACCGCGCTGGACATCACTGCAACGGCCAGCTTCAGCTGGGGCAGCAGCATCAGCTGGGCATGGTGGTGGGGCGTGCCGCCGGCGTGCCACAGCAGGGGGCCGACACCGTCCAGTTCTTCGTTCAGCACATGCCAACCAAGCCCCACGCTGGCCGGGTCGCTCAGTGACGGGTGGGAGGGGGCGTTCTGCATGGCGCCCAGCGAGGTTGGGGTGAGGATCTGGTGGCCGGTCATGCGCCCGTCGGAAAACCACAGGCGCGCGAGTTGCAGCAGGTCGATCACGGTGGCGTTCAGGCCACCCGCAGGCATGTCGCGCAGCCCTGGTTCGGGCTCGACCTTGCCTTTGGCGTCGAGCGCCACCGCGGCGTGCGGGCCCGTGGGCGGCGCGATGGCAAAACTGGAATCGATCATGCCCATGGGCTCCAGCAGCCGGGCCTGCATCCAGCGGGCGAAGGGTTCGCCGGTGAGATGTTCGATGGCAGCGCCCAGCAGCGAGAAGCCCAGATTGCAATAGGCCTGAACCTCGCCAGGCGGGAAGGCGAGGTGCTCCTCGCGCAGCGCCAGAACCAGGGCCGACAGCGACTGAGGGTCATCGGTCCACATGCCCTGCGCGCGGTCAGACGGCAGGCCGGAGCGGTGCTGCAGGATCTGGCGCACGGTCACCGGGCGGGCGCCTGTGAAGCGGCTGCGGATGCGGAACGCCGGCAGCGCCTCGCTCAAGGGCGCGTCCAGGTCGAGCCGCCCCTGTTCGGCCAGCTGCATGGCCGCCATGGTGGTGAACACCTTGGAGATCGAGCCGGCGCGGTAGCGGGTGCGCGCGGTCGCGGGAATCGCTTTGGACGGGTCGGCCTGCCCGTAGCCGGCGGACCAGGCCAGCTGCTGTCCGTCGAGCACGGCCACACTCAGGTTGGCCGGTGGGTGCCGGCGCATCTGCTGCTGCACCCAGGCGTCGAGCTGGCCGAGCGCCGCGGCGGTGTCGCCCTGGCGGATGGGCGGGACGGGCGACGGGCGCGTGGCGCAGCCGGGCAGGGCGGCGGCGCCCAGGGCGATGGCCAGGCCCTTGAGGGCGGTGCGTCGTGGTGGAACGGTCATGGTGTGCGGACTCCCTGAGTTGGCGATGTGCGCAGCCTAGCGGCCCAGCCTTTAGCGAAGCCAAAGCTTGGCTGGCTAGACTGCCGCCATGCATGTGCTGCTGTTTGAAGACGACCTCGACCTGGGCCAGGCCATCGTGAACGCCCTCCGGCAGGAAGGGCTGTCGGTCCTCTGGCACCGCACGGCCGAGGGGGCGCAAGGGCTGGAGACCACGGGCATCGACGCCGTGCTGCTGGACCTGGGGCTGCCGCGGGTGGACGGCATGGATTTGTTGCGCGGCTGGCGCAGGGCCGGCTGGTTGGTGCCCGTCATGGTGATCTCGGCCCGCGCGGAGTTGCCGCAACGTCTGGCGGGTCTGGACGAGGGGGCCGACGACTACCTGCCCAAACCCTTTGCCATGGCCGAACTGATTTCGCGCCTGCGTGCGCTGCACCGGCGGCAGGCGCGCCAGGCCAGCGAGCGCTGGCGCATCGGGACGCTGGAGATCGCGCCCAGGGACAACCGCGTCTGGGTCGATGGTGAGCCGGTGGAGCTGTCCGGCCGGGAGTTCCAGTTGCTCGAAGCCCTGGCGCGCAGCCCGGACGCGGTGGTGTCCAAGAGCGCCCTGGGCCGGCGTCTGCAGCCGCTGGGCGATCCCCTGGAGGGCAGCGTGATCGAGGTCCACATGTCCAACCTGCGCCGAAAGATCGGCGCGCACCGCATCCGCACGCTGCGCGGTGTGGGTTACCAACTGATCGCATGAAACACTGGCTGGGGCCGTCCCTGCTGCGGCGCACCGTGCTCGCATTGCTGGCCGCGCTGTTGCTGGTCTGGGTGGTGCTGTCGCTCAAGGACTTCCTGACTTTCAAGCAGGACGTGCGGGACCGCGAGTCGTTCGGCAAGATTGCCCAGGCGACGCTCAACGCCCTGCAGGGCATGGACGCAGCGCAGGCCCGGGTGGCCCTGCTGGCGGCCGACCGGCAGTACAACGAGCTGCGCCGCAATGCCGAGAACGCCGCGCCTGGTTCGTTGCTGTTTCAGCTTCGGTCGGCCGATGGATCGGTGGTTTACGAGTCCGTGGCTGGCGCGCCGTTTCCTGATGCAAGCGGCGCCAGTCCGTCGGGAGAAATCGAACACAAGGGAACACGCTACTGGGTCATGACGCAGGAAGACGCGCGCTGGCGCTTGGTGGTGTGGGTGCCGGTGGTGAGCGACGCCACTGCCATGGCCCTGATCGGCCAGGACATCCTGGGCTACCTGCTGGTGGCCTTGCCGTTTGTCGTGCTGCCGATGGCCTTGGCGGTGTGGCTGGGGTTGCGGCCCTTGCGCTCGCTGACGCGCCAGATTGCGCGCCGGCGCCCCGACGATCTGACGCCCTTGGAGGAGCCGACCGGCTATGTGGAACTGGCGCCGCTGGTCGATGCGGCCAATGTGCTGCTGGAGCGTTCGCGCCACCAGCGGGCGTTGGAGCAGTCCTTTGTGCAGGACGCCGCACACGAGCTCAAGACACCGCTGGCCGTGGTGGCGGCGCAGGCCCACGTGCTGGCCCATGCGCGCGACGAAGCCCAACGCCAAGCGGCGCAGCGGGCGTTGGAACAGGGTGTGCAGCGCGCCTCGCACCAGGTCAACCAGTTGCTCATGCTGGCGGCGCTGGAGCATGCGGCGCACCAGCCACCGCAGGCGGTCGATCTGGTCGAGATGGCGCGCGAGACGCTCATCGAGCTTGAGCCCCTCGCCACGGGTCGGGGGAGCACCCTGGCCCTGCAGTCACCCGACGAGATGATGGAAACCGTGGACGCTGACGCCCTGCGGCTGGTGCTGGTGAACCTGGTGCGCAACGCCATCCAGCACGGCGTGGATGGTGGTTCGGTCGAGGTGTCGCTGGTCCACCAGGGTGGCCGGGTGACCCTGGCGGTGGCCGACGACGGCCCCGGTATTCCGGCCCACGAACGCCTCCTGGTGTTTGATCGCTTCTACCGCTCCGGTTCGTCCGGATCAAAAGGCAGTGGCCTGGGGCTTGCGATCGTGCAGCGGGCCGCGCAGAGACTGAACGCCCAGGTGTCCATTGCCGACCGGCCCGGCGGGCAGGGAACTGTGTTCATGGTGACGTGGCCTGCGGCGGCCTGAACCTCGTCCGGTGTTCCATTCCTGAACATTCGCGGTCCCACCGCGCGTGGCATGGAACTTGTTGGAGGATGGCTCCTTCCCGGAGACAAGACATGACCCCACGCCCCACCTTCACCCTGCGGCGCCTGAACGCCGCGCTGCTCATGACCCTGGCCGGCACGGCCGGCGCCCAGACCCTGCAGGAGGTCGTCGTCAGCGCCTCTCGGCAGGAGCAGCTGAGCTTCGACGCGCCGGCTTCGGTGCAGGCCGTCGGCCAGGACGCCATCGAGGTGGCTGGTCCGCGCGTCAACTTGTCGGAGGTGATGACCCGGGTGCCTGGCATCACGGTGCTCAACCGCCAGAACTACGCGCAGGATCTGCAACTCTCGATCCGCGGTTCGGGCTCGCGTTCGCCGTTCGGCATCCGCGGCGCAAGGCTCATCGTCGACGGCATTCCCGCCACCATGCCCGACGGGCAGGGCCAGGCCTCGACCATCAGCCTGCCCTCGGCGCAGCGCATCGAGGTGCTGCGCGGCCCGCTGGCCCAGCTCTACGGCAACTCGGCCGGCGGCGTGCTGCAGGTGGTCACCGCTGACGGCCCGGCCAGACCCGAAGTGCGTTTCAGTGTCGACGCCGGCTCCGACCAGCTGCGCCGCTATGGCCTGCAGGCCGCGGGGCAGAGCGGTTCGCTGAACTACGTGATCGACCACAGCGACTTCTCCACCGACGGCTGGCGCACCAACAGCGCGGCCAAACGCAAGCACACCAACGCCAAGCTGCGCTGGGCGGCCAGCGAGCAGACGAAATTCACCCTGGTGGCCAACGTCTTCGACCAGCCCGAATCGGGCGACCCGCTGGGCCTGACGCGCGAGCAGTTCCAGGCCAACCCGCGCCAGGCGGTGGCGAACGCCACGCTGTACAAGGCCGGCAAGGACGTGTCGCAGAACCAGGTCGGCCTGGTGGCCGATCACAAGCTCGACGACCGCAGCGAACTCTCGGCGCGGGTCTACGCGGGCGAGCGCGATCTGGACAACCGGCTCTCGATCCCGCTGGTCGCGCAGACCTCGCCCACGGCGGCCGGCGGCGTGGTGCAGCTGGACCGCAGTTACAGCGGCACCGGCCTGCGCTACGCGCGGCGCATTGCAGCCGGTGAAGGCGAGGTTCGGTTGAGCGCGGGGGTGGATGTGGAGCGCATGAGTGAGCGCCGCCGCGGCTTCATCAACAACCTGGGCGAGCAAGGCGAGCTCAAGCGCGACGAGGACGACAGCGTCGACAGCACGGGCCTCTACACCCAGGCCGACTGGTCGATCAACGAAGGCTGGAGCGCGGTGGCCGGTCTGCGCGCCAACCGCGTGAGGTTCCGGGTGCAGGACTTCTTCGTGCGTCCCGGCAACCCCGACGACAGCGGCCGTGTGCGCTTCAACGCCACCAACCCGGTGATCGGCCTCACCCGCCACCTCAGCGCCGACACCAACGTCTACGCCAACGTGGGCCGCGGCTTCGAGACGCCGACGCTGACCGAGATCGCCTACACCGCCGACGGCAGCGGACCCAACCTGAACCTCAAGTCCGCGCGCAGCACGCACGTGGAGCTGGGCCTGAAGGCGAAGCTGGGCGAAGGCCAGCGCCTCGATGCGGCGCTGTTCCACATCGGCACCCGCGACGAGATCGTGGTGGCTTCCAGCAGCGGCGGGCGCACGGTCTACACCAACGCCGGTAAGACCAGTCGCTCGGGCATCGAGCTGGCGCACAGCGCGCAGTGGAGCCCCGAGTGGCGCACGCACCTGGCGTTTTCCACGCTGAACGCGCGCTTCGACCAGGCCTTCACCAGCAGCAGCGGCGCCACCGTGGCCAAGGGCAACCGCATCCCCGGCACGATGAACCGCTCGCTGTTCGGCGAGGTCGCCTGGCAGCCGCGCGCCTGGCCCGGCTTCACCGCCGCGCTGGAGGCGCTGCACCGCGGCTCGATGGTGGTGGACGACGTGAACAGCGACCGCACCGACGCGGCCACGCTGTTCAACCTGCGCCTGGGCTGGGAGCAGAAGCTCGGCGCGTGGACGCTCAAGGAGTACGTGCGCGTCGACAACCTGGCCGACAAGGCCACCATCGGCTCGGTGATCGCCAACGACGGTAACCGCCGCTTCTTCGAGCCGGCACCGGGCCGGCAGTGGGGCTTGGGCGTGACCGTCGGCTACGCCTTCTAGGCCGGGCGGGGCTTACAGCCCCGGCTTCTGCAAGGCCTTGAGCACTTCCGTCTGAAAGTCCGGGCCGTCGGCGGCGGCCATGAAGGTGTCGATGCTGCCGTCGAAGCGCACCGTGCCCTGGTGCAGCAGCAGCAGCCGGTCGGCGGTCTTCACCTCTTCGATCAGGTGCGTCGCCCAGAGCACGGCCAGGCCCTGCTCGCTGCACAGGCCGCGCACCGTGTCCAGCAGCTGCTGGCGCGAGGCCGGGTCCAGGCCCACCGTGGCCTCGTCCATCAGCAGCAGGCGCGGCCGGTGCAGCAGGGCGCGCACCAGTTCCACCTTGCGCCGCGTGCCGCCCGAGAGGCTGCGCACCACGGCCTTGGCCTGGTCCTGCAGCCCGATGGCAGCCAGCTGCATGGCTATGCGCTCGCGCGCCGTCTTGCGCGGGATGCCGTGCAGGTCGGTGTGGAAGAGCAGGTTGGCCATCACCGTCAGGTCCAGGTCGAGTGCGCTTTGCTGGAACACCACGCCCAGGCCTGCGAGCGCGCGTGCCGGGTGGGCGCGCATGTCGTGGCCGAGCACGGTGATGGCGCCCTGGTCGGGTGTGAACAGGCCGGTGAGCAGCTGCAGCAGGGTGGACTTGCCGGCGCCGTTGGGGCCGAGCAGGGCCACCATCTCGCCGGGCCTCAGCGACAGGCTCACGCCCTTGAGGGCGGGTTTGTCGTTGTAGGCCTTGTGCAGACCTTCGGCCTTCAGCACGGTGTCGGAGGCGAGGGCGGTGTGTTCGGTCATGAGGCGGGTTTGGCCAGCAGGTTCATGCGCGCGAGCAGCTTCTTCTCGCGCTCGACGGTGGCGAGCACGGCCTGGCGGTAGTCGCGCGTGCCCAGGTAATCCAGCGACTGATCGTACCGGGCGAGCGCACTGGCGTGGCGTTCGCTGAACATGGCCTTGTGGAACACGTCGTGCAGTTTCTGCACCACGGCGGGCGGCGTGGCGGCCGGCGCGGCCAGGCCCCAGGGCGAGGTGTAGACCGCCTGCGGGTAGCCCAGCTCGCGCATGGTGGGCGCATCGGGCCAGCGCGGGTTGCGCGCGGCGTTGAAGGTGGCGAGCACGCGCATCTGGCCTTTCTCGACCCAGGGCGCGAAGCCGGTGGAGTTGACGCCGGCCATGATCTGCGCACCGGCGATGGCCAGCATCTGGTCGGCCGTGCCCTTGTACGGCACGTGCACGTACTTCACGTTGTGCTGCAGCAGGATTTCTTCCATCGCCAGGTGGGCGGTGGTGCCGATGCCGGTGGAGCCCATGATCAGCTCGCCGGGGTGTTTGATCGCCCAGTCGATCAGCTCGGTGGCCGACTTGAACGGACTGCTGGCCGGCACCAGCAGGCCGAAGCTCACGCCCGAGACCTGCAGGATGGGCGCGAGGTCGGTCACCGGGTCCCAGGGCACGTGGTTCATCAGCGCGTGGCGGTAGACGGTGATCGGCACCTGGCCGATGGTGTGGCCGTCCGGCTCGGCCGCCTTCAGCGCGGGCGCCACCAGCGTGCCGGCCGCGCCGGGCTTGTTGACCACCAGCACCGGCTGGCCCAGCAGCGGCTCGGCCTCTTCGCAGAGGATGCGGATCGTCAGGTCGGTCTGTCCGCCCGCGGGCCAGGGCACGATGAGCTGCAGCGGCTTGGATGGAAAGGGCGCCTGGGCCCGCGCCATCGGCGCGGCGGATGCCATGGCCAGCGCGCCCGCCTGGCACAGGAAGTCGCGGCGCGTCGGGCGCCGGGCCGGGGGTGTGTCACGGCTCAGGGTTATCCCTGTGTCATTTTTGAACGCTGGGAACAGCGGTGTGTGTCTCATGGCGTGGCCTGATAGTCTCCTGTCCCTCGGAGAGCCCTCGGGACGGGGCATCTTCAGGCAAATTCTGTTCCCGCAACAGTCCATGGCGCACTGGCACCGAATTTGCAGAAGCACCGCGCGCCCGAGGCGGGCATCGCCCGGTCGCCGACCTGTTGACAACATCAAGGAGACAAAGACATGGCCCTTAGTGCCGCCGCATTCCGCCGTTCCCGGCCCCTGACAGCGGCCCTGTGCGCCGCTGGCGCCTCGCTCGCCTTCGGCCTGCCGGCCCACGCCGAGAGCAAGGTCTACGTGTCCAGCGAGAAGGACAACAAGCTCTACGTGTTCAACACCGCGGGCGAACGCCAGGGCGCCATCGACGTGTGCAAGCGCCCGCGCGATATGTCGTTCAACGCGGATGGCTCGCAGATCTACGTGGTCTGCGGCGACAGCAATGCGATGGGCGTGGTGGATGTGGCGGGCGGCAAGCTGGCCGGCACCGTGCCGCTGGGCGAGAGTCCCGAGATGTTCGACCTCAGCCCCGACGGCAAGACCGCCTACGTGTCGGTGGAAGACGACAGCGTGCTGGGTGCCTACGACATCGCCACCAAGAAGGCGCTGTTCGAAGTGAAGACCGGTGGCGAGCCCGAGGGCGTGCTGGTCACGCCCGACGGGAAGACGGCCTATGTCACGTCCGAAGTGGCCAACGTGGTCCATGTGATCGACCTGGGCACGAAGAAGGTCACGAAGAACATCAAGGTTGGCAAGCGCCCGCGCCGCTTCGTGATGTCCCCCGACGGCAGCGAGCTGTGGGTCACCAACGAGCTCGATGCCACCGTGAGCGTGGTCGACACCAAGGCCCACACCGAGAAGCAGAAGATCAAGTTCACCGTCAAGGGCATGCGCGACGCCGACATCACCCCCGTGGGCATGGCCATCAGCCCCGACGGCAAGAGCATGTGGGTGGGCCTGGGCCGAGCCAACCACGTGGCCGAGGTGGACGTGGCGAGCAAGGCGGTGAAGAACCAGATCCTGGTGGGCAAGCGGGCCTGGGGCCTGGGCTTCACGCCCGACGGCAAGACGCTGTTCGTGGCCAACGGCCTGTCGGACGACATGACGCTGATCGACACGGCGTCGGGCAAGGCACTGAAGACGGTGCCGGCAGGCCGAGTTCCACATACGGTTCTCGTGAGCAAATGACGTTGCATCCGAGCAGACCTTTGCGTGCCCTGCTGGGCGCGCTGGCTCTGGCGGCGGCGCTGCCGTCGTTCGCCGCCACCAAGGTCACCATCGCGGTGGTGTCGCTGGACGGTGACCCGCGCCACGCGCCGCGCCGCATGGAGAAGGCCTACCCCGGCCATCCGACCGGGCGCGCCATCGACGGGGTACAGCTCGCGGCCGAAGACTCGGCATTTGAACTGGACGCCGCCGGCATCGCGCTGGAGGTCAAGGACGTGGTGCTGCCGAACGCGGGGGGGCTGACCAAAGCGCTGGCCGAGCTGAAGGCCGCCAAGGTGCAGCACGTGGTGGCCGACCTGCCGGCCGCCGAGTTGCGTGCGCTGGTGCAGGCGGCGCCGGCCGCGCTGGGTGGCGCCATCGTGTTCAACGCCGCGGCCGACGACGACGCGCTGCGCGGCGCGCAGTGCGCGGCCCACCTGCTGCACACCATCCCCAGCCGCGCGATGCTGAGCGATGCGCTGGCGCAGTACCTGGCCGCGCGCAACTGGCGCAAGGCGCTGGTGCTGCAGGGGCCTTTGCCGGGCGATGCGCCCATGCTGGAGGCCTTCAACCGCGCGGCCAAACGCTACGGCATCAAGGCCACGTCCACCAAACCCTTCAAGCTGACTGGCGACCCGCGCGAGCGCGACCTGGGCAATGTGCGCCTTCTGACCGGCAGCGACCGCGAGCACGAGGTGGTGGCGGTGCTCGACAGCGACGGCGAGTTCGCGCGCACCGTGCCCTACGCCACACAACTGCCGCGGCCGGTGGTGGGCGCCAATGGTCTGGTGGCTGTGCCCTGGCACCCGCTGTGGGAGCGCAACGGCGGCCCGCAGCTCTCGCGCCGTTTTGCCAAGGAGCACAAACGACCGATGACTGGCCACGACTGGGCCGCCTGGATCGCGGGCCGTGCGGTGGCCACGGTACTGGTCGATTTGCCCAAGGCGCCCGTGGCCCAGCAGCTCAAGGCCCTGCGCGGCGGGCCGGTGGCGGTGGACGGCTTCAAGGGGCCGCGCCTGTCGTTCCGCGCCTGGGACGGGCAGCTGCGCCAGCCGATCTTCCTCAGCCATGTGGACGGCGTGATCGGCGTGGCCCCGCTGGACGGCGTGTTGCACCCCAAGGAAGTCATGGACACACTGGGTGTCGACGAAGCGGAAAGCGCATGCAAGCAGCGACCCTGAACACCCCCGACCCGGCGCCCGCCCTGTTGCCGCACCTGCTGCGCGCCCTGCGGGCGGTGGTGGGCCGCGAGATCGGCCGCTTCCTGCGCCAGCCCTCGCGCCTGGGCTCGGCCCTGGTGCGGCCGCTCTTGTGGTTCGTGGTGTTTTCCGCGGGCTTCCACAACGTGTTCGGTGTGGCCATTGCGCCGCCCTACGAGACCTACGTCGAATACAAGGAATACATGGTGCCCGGCCTGCTGGGCATGGTGGCGCTGTTCAACGGCATGCAGAGCTCGCTCTCGATGGTCTACGACCGCGAGATGGGTGTGATGCGCCTGCTGCTGACCGCGCCGCTGGCGCGCGGCTGGCTGCTGGCCTTCAAGCTGCTGGCGGGCACGGCCCTTTCGGTGCTGCAGATGGTGGTGTTCCTGGCCATCGCCTGGGCCTTTGGCGTGGAGCTGCCGCTGCTGCACCTGCCGGCCGCGCTGCTGGCCATGGTGTGTGGCGCGGTGATGCTGGCCTCGGTGGGGCTGGTGCTGTCGGTCTACGTGAAGCAGCTGGAGAACTTCGCCGGCACGATGAACTTCGTGATCTTCCCGATGTTCTTCATCAGCCCCGCGCTGTACCCGCTGTGGAAGCTCGAAGAGTCGGGCGCCTGGTGGCTGCTCAAGCTGGCGCAGGCCAACCCCTTCACCCATGCGGTCGAGGCGATCCGCTTTGCGATGTACGGGCAGTTCCATGGCACCGCGTGGGCCGTGGTGCTGGGCTGCACGGTGGTGTTTTTCGCCGCGGCGCTGTGGGGCTACGACCCGCAGCGCGGCTCGATCAGCAAGAAGCCTGGCGGTTGAGCCAGGCCCGGAGACCCAGTCATGCGCCTTGCTTCCAACCGCCGCCAATGGTTGCTGTCGACCGCAGCGCTGATCGGAGGGTCTGCGCTGGCGCAGGAAGACCAGACCGGCGGCGATCCGCTGGGCTCCATGCAGTACCCCAGCCTGCGCGAGCAGACCATTGGAAAGGCCACGGCGACGTTCAGCGAAGCGGTGATCGTCAAGGGGCCGGCCTTCGCCGACGACGCGATGAATGTGCCGCTGCTGGTGGATGCGCGGGGTCTGTCCGCTGTCGGGGGCGGGGTGGTGCGCATCCGGGTGTCGGTGGACCGCAACCCGGTGCGCCAGGTGCTGGACTTCGAACCCCTGCAGGCGCTGCCGATGCTGGCCTTCCGCATCCGCATGGAGCAGGCCTCGCCGGTGCGCGCCTTCGTGCAGACCAGGGACGGCCAGTGGCACGTGGGCAGTACCTGGGTGCAGGCGGCGGGCGGCGGCTGCACGGTGCCGGGCATCACGCGCGCCGACGGCTCCTGGAGCAAGACACTGGGCCAGGTGCAGGCGCGCTTCTTCAACAACGTGATCGAGGGCAGCCGCCGCCTGCGGCTGCGCGTGATGCACCCGATGGACACCGGCCTGGTGGCCGGCATCCCGGCCTTCTACATTGAGCAGATGGAGCTGCAGGACCCGGGTGGCCAGCCCTGGTGGCGCATCGCGCTGCACGAGCCGGTGTCGGAGAACCCGCTCATCACCTTCGAGCTGCCGCCGCAGTCGCCACCGGCGTTCCGCCTGCTCGGCCGCGACAACAACGGCAACCGCATCGACGCCGAGGTGAGGGCATGAGGCGCCTGGGCGTGGTCACGCTGTGGACGCTGGCGGCAACCGCGGCATTGGCGCAGCCGGTAGCCGTGCCTCCGTTCGCCTCCAAGCCCGACCTGGCGCGGCTGGACTACGACCTGAAGCCACGCCCCATCGCGCCCGGCACTTGGGTGATCGAGGGCGAGGTGGCCGACTTCTCGCGTGCCAACGGCTGCAACATCATCAACACTGCCTTCATTGACACCGGCGACGGTGTGGTGGTGATCAACACCGGCCCCTCGCGGCTGTACGGCGAGCAGCAGCGGCGCGCCATCGAACGGGTCACGAAAGCGCCGGTGCGCAAGGTGCTGCAGCTGAACCTGCACCCCGACTATTTCTTCGGCCACCAGGCCTGGGCCGACCGGCCGACCGAGGCGCTGACGGGCACCATCGCCGGCGCGCGCGCCGAGGGCGGCGCCTACGCCGACAACCTCTACCGGCTCTGCGGCGACTGGATGCGCGGCACCGAGTCCACGCCGTCGCGCGAGGCCATCGACCCCAAGAACCTGCCGCAGACACTGTCACTCGGAACGCACAAGCTGGCGCTGATGCGCCTGCACGGCCACACCGCCGACGATCTGGTGGTGCTGGACGTGACCACCGGTGTGCTCTTCGCCGGGGGCCTGGTGTTCACCGAGCGCGTGCCGACCACGCCGCACGCAGACTTCGCCGCCTGGCTGGCCAGTCTGGACATGCTGGAGCGGTTGATTGCCAGCGGCCAGGCGAAAACCGTGGTGCCCAGCCACGGCCCGGTGCACGAGGGGCTGGCCGGACTGCGCCAGACACGCGACTGGCTGCAGTGGCTCACGAACCTGATGCAGACCTCGGCCGAGCGTGGCCTGGACCTGGGCGAGGTGCTGCGCACGCCGGTGCCCGAGCGCTTCGCGAAGTGGGCCGCGCAGCCTGCGGAACTGCAGCGCTCGCTGACCCAGTGGTACCCGCGCTACGAGCAGCGCGTGCTCGCTGCGCCGCAGCGGTGACACATTTTTGAACAGTGTCACAGAGGTGTCCCGGCCACTGTGGCGCGGTTGGCGCAGTTGAGGCCTTCGAGGACCTCTCCCGGGCCCTCCAGCGCGCTCAAACGTCGGTGTAAACCCTAGTCCTTTTGGGGGCAGCCCGCTGGCACAGATGTTGCCCTTTCCAGCCTGTGATGTGTACGCCAGGCACCGGAGGGTCGGAGCCACGAGCGGTCCGGCGGCACCCACCACAGAAAAGCCATCAACCCCCGAACGAGCAGGAGACCCACAGTGAAACGCACCCTACTGAGCCTTTTGGTCATGGCCGCCACGGCCCACGTCAGCGCCCAGGGCGTGACCGACGCCATGATCGCCAACGACGCCGCGACACCCGACAACGTCCTGAGCTGGGGCCTGGGCACGCAAGGCCAGCGCCACTCCACCCTGACGGGCATCAACGCCAAAAACATCAACAAGCTGGTCCCGGTGTGGTCCATGTCTTTCGGCGGCGAGAAGCAGCGCGGCCAGCAGAGCCAGCCGCTGGTGCACAAGGGCAAGATGTTCGTCACCGCCTCCTACTCGCGCATCTACGCGGTGGACAGCAAGACCGGCAAGAAACTCTGGAAGTACGAGCACCGCCTGCCCGAGGGCATCATGCCCTGCTGCGACGTGATCAACCGCGGCGCCGCGCTCTACGACAACCTGGTCATCTTCGGCACGCTGGACGCCCAGCTCGTGGCCCTGGACCAGGACACCGGCAAGGTGGTCTGGCGCGAGAAGATCGACGACTACTCTGCGGGCTACAGCTACACCGCGGCCCCGCTGATCGCCGAAGGCCTGCTGATGACCGGCGTGTCCGGCGGTGAGTTCGGTGTGGTCGGCCGCGTGGAAGCGCGCGATCCCAAGACCGGCAAGATGGTCTGGACGCGCCCGGTGGTCGAAGGCCACATGGGTTACAAGGACGGCAAGGAAAACGGCATCACCGGCACCACCAACGCCACCTGGCCGGGTGAGACCTGGAAGACCGGCGGCGCGGCCACCTGGCTGGGCGGCACCTACGATCCCAAGACCGGCCTGGCCTACTTCGGCACCGGCAACCCCGGCCCGTGGAACAGCCATGTGCGCAAGGGCGACAACCTCTACTCCGCCTCCACCGTCGCCATCGACGTGAAGACCGGCCAGATCAAGTGGCACTACCAGTCCACCCCCAACGACGGCTGGGACTACGACGGCGTGAACGAGTTCGTGACCTTCGACATGGACGGCAAGCGCGTCGGTGCCAAGGCCGACCGCAACGGCTTCTTCTATGTGAACGACGCCGAGACCGGCAAGCTGCTCAACGCGTTCCCCTTCGTGAAGAAGGTGACCTGGGCCACCGGCATCGACCTCAAGACAGGCCGTCCGAACTACGACCCCGCCAACCGCCCGGGTGACCCGACCGCCGCCGGTGGAGACGGCACCAAGGGCAAGGCGGTCTTCTCTGCTCCGGGCTTCCTGGGTGGCAAGAACCAGATGCCCATGGCCTACAGCCCCAAGACCGGCCTGTTCTACGTGCCCACCAACGAATGGGGCATGGAGATCTGGAACGAACCCATCACCTACAAGAAGGGCGCGGCCTACCTGGGCGCCGGCTTCACCATCAAGCCGCTGTTCGACGACCACATCGGTTCGCTGCGCGCCATCGATCCGAAGACCGGCAAGGTGGCCTGGGAAGTCAAGAACGAGGCCCCGCTCTGGGGTGGCGTGCTGACCGCGGGTGACCTGGTGTTCTGGGGCACGCCCGAGGGCTACCTGAAGGCCGCCGATGCCAAGACCGGCAAGGTGGTGTGGCAGTTCCAGACCGGCTCTGGTGTGGTGGCGCCTCCCATCACCTGGACGCAGGACGGCGAGCAGTACATCTCAGTCGTCTCCGGCTGGGGTGGTGCGGTGCCGCTGTGGGGTGGTGAAGTAGCCAAGAAGGTCAACTTCCTGGAGCAGGGCGGCTCGGTCTGGACCTTTAAGGTGATGAAGTGACCCCCCTGCGCCGCTGACGCGGCTTCCCCCCTGTGAGGGGGGACCACACCTGAGGCCCGGCGGAGCCGGTTCCTCGGTGTGTGCTGGATGGGGCACTTCCTCCGATGAAGTTCTGGAGAGGGCCCTGTCCATTTTTTTCGTCTGTTGTTTCTACCGGTTTCTGATCATGCGCACTTTTCTTCTCCTCTCCAGTCTTGTTCTCTCCACCGGCGCTGCCCACGCGGTCGATGAAGCGGCCGCGATCGAGCTGGCCAAGAACAATGGCTGCCTGTCCTGCCACTCGGCCAAGGAAAAGATCGTCGGCCCCGCCTACAGCGATGTGGCCGACAAGTACAGGAACGACAAGGACGCCGTGGCCAATCTGGTCCAGTCGATCCAGTACGGCAGCAAGGGCAAATGGGGCCGCATTCCCATGCCTGCGCACCCGAGCATGAGCGCGGCGGACATCAAGACCCTGGCGCAATGGGTCATGACCGCGCAACACTGACCGCGCTGGCCGCGGCGCTTTGCATGGGCGCCGCGGTGGCACAACCGGTCCTGCCCGAGGGTGAGAAGTCCCTCGTGGCGGTCGCGCGCGATGGCCAGCGCACCCGCATCGGCACCGTGACCTTCGGTGCTCCCAGTAGCGGCCGGGCCAGCTTCCTGGTAAAGATGGACCACGCGGTGATGCGCGACCACTTCCTCTCGATGCGCGAGTTCAAGTGCCTGCCGGCGGTGCAGGAGATCACCTGCTTCGTTCCTTATCCTTACCCGCACCCGGGCACGGTCGGCGCCGGTGACTACGCCTGGCTGGAGCACAACCTGCTGTTCTTCTTCAAGCAGCCGGCCGACTTCGGCGCCAAGCTCTGGAACGGCATCATCTTCAAGTTCGCCCTGACGCCGACGGGTCTGGTGGGCACACCTCAGGCGGTGGACCTCAACCGCATCGGCGTGCCGCCCGAGAAAGCCGACGAGCCGCCCTACGGCCGCTTCGACCGCGACGACTTCGCGCCCGGTGCGCGCTGGGTGCAGGAGCTGCGGATCGAGTGACGAGGGTGCGGGCCAGCGGCCCGCGCGCCCGTCTCAATCCTTGTCGCAGTCCGACTTGCCCAGCGCGTCGCAGTCGTCGTCGCTGTCGTCCGAATCGTCGTCGTGGTCGTCCCCGTCGTCATGGTCGTCGCCATCGTCGTCGTGGCAATCGGACTTGCCGGTGGCGGTGCAGTTGTCGTCGTTCGCGTCGTCATCGGAGCTGTCGTCACCGTCCTCGATCTTGACGCGGCTGGCCACTAGGACGCCGTTGGCCATGGTGCCGTAGACCTCGACGCGCATGCCCACGCTCAGGGTGCGCGGGGCGGCGCTGGCGTCGACGGGGATGCCGTCCACGCTGAAGCTGGTAGGGCTGGCGTAGGCCGTCACGCGGCCTTCCAGTTCGTTCGGGTTGGCGTTGTCGTCGTCGCGGTCGTCGCTGTCATCGAGTTCGACCTTGTTCGCCTGCAGCGTGCCATTGACCATTTCTCCATGGACCTCTACGCGACTGCCGGTGGTCATGCCCTGGGGCGTGGCGCTGGAGCCGCTGGCGTCTACCGGAATGCCATCGACGCTGAAGCTCTGCGGGCTCTCGTAGCTGGTCACGGTGCCGGTGAGGGACCGGCCGCTGGCGGTGGGGCTGCTGTCCCCGCTGCCACCGCCACAGGCGGCCAGGCCTGCCACCAGCAGGGACGTGGTGATCAGCCGCCATGCGGACAAGGACAAACGGGTTGACGTGGTGGGGGCGTGCGTCATGGTGAAGGGTCCTCGGTGTTGTTGTGAATGACGGTCGTGCTGCGCGCCAGCCTGTGGTGGCGCAGTCGCTCGCGTCGGCGCACAGGATCACTGGTGAGCATTAAGGCTGCCTGAAATGGCGAGGGGTTTTTCAATGCTTACCTTTGGTTGCGCGGCATCCGGCCAGGGCGCTGGCCTGAAACAAACGGACACCCAGGGTGGTACCCCGGTGGGTAGCATCCGTGCTCCGTCAACCACACAGGACAACAACCATGAAGACACCCCACACCACCTCTCTGACCAGTGGCCTGCTGGCCATCGCCGCGGTGGTCTGCATGGGTGCAGCCACGGCCGCCGACGTGGTGGTGACCGTCGGGACCACCCCGACGCCGACACCCACGGCGCCGACGACCTCGCCCTCGGCCCGCCAGCAGGAACTCACCATGCAGCTGGCCAAGGCCGATCTCAGCAAGCAGGGCATCACCGAACCGACCACCGAACAACTGGCTCTGGCGGCCAGCAATGTGCAGGCCCTGCGCGACAAGGGCATGGGCTGGGGTGCCATTGCGAACAGCCTGGGGCTGCGCCTGGGGGCGGTGGTCAGCGCGGCCAACCGAGCCGATCAGGCCGACAAGGAAGCCTTGCGCAGGACGAAGCCGCAGGACACGGTGAGCACCGACGCGCCCAAACAGGACCGCGTGGGCCTGGCGCTGGGACGTCCGTCCGATGCGGGCAAGGGCCGCAGCGACGGCGCTGGCAGCTCGGGCAACGCCGGTGGCGGCAAGGGTGGTGGCAACGGCGGCGGAAACAGCGGTGGCAAGGGCGGCGGCAAGAACTGACCGCTGAACGTGGGCCGAGTTGTTTAGCGCAGCTGCTCGGCCCGCAGCACGCCGCCGGTCATGAAACCCGTCGGGACTTTCTCTTCGCGCTCCAGCTTCACCAGACCCTTGCCCCTGCAGTACCACTCCCGGCTGATCAGGGGCACGTCGGTGAAGCCGTTGACCGGATCGGTGTAGAGGTTCAGCCGCGCCTGGCCCACCACACGCAGGCAGGGCCGGTGCTCGCTGCCGTCGGCCAGGGTCACCACGTCGTCCACCGCCTCGATGCGCCAGGTCATCTGGGCCTTGTGCGTGTGCTTCAGATCGCGCGGGTGTTCGTTTTTGCGTTGCAGAAGGTAAGGCACGGTGACCGTGGTCCACTCCGTGCCCACCGCATAGGGCGCCTTGAGGACCCACATGGGCTCCGCATCTGCCGTGGGTTGTTCATCGATGTCGGTGCGGGTGGCGATGCGGCGCACACCCTGCTCGTCGACCTTCAGGTAGTAGCTCACACCGGCCGAGTGGTGGCGCACAGCGACCGGCTGGTCCTGGAACACCGCCGGTTCGTCGACGCGCATCACCCACTGTTCAGGTTCGCGCGCCTCGTCTGTCTGATAGCTCACGGAAAGGGTCTGCTCGTCGCCGACGCGCAGCGGAAACCACTGATTGCCCAGGTCGCGGCCCGAGCAGGCAGACAGCAGCGCCAGCGGCGCGCAGAGGATGAAGTGGCGGCTCATTTTTCGGGCAGCTGAGCACGCGGGAGATCGCGCAGCTTGATCTCGACCTTGTCGTTGCTCGCCGGGCGCAACCAGGGCAGGCTGCCGGTGCCGCGCTTCGGCTCGGTCTCGCCGAGCTGGGTGTTGCCGTCGCGCGCCTTCTTGATGCCATCGCCCAGGATTCGGTGCAGGTCCTTTTCGTAGGGCAGCTTGAACTGGCGCGGCATGGCCAGCGGTGCATCGTCCTTCATCGGGTGCACCCATAGAAAGATCGCACCCGGGTGGCCCCGCCCCGGGCTGGGTTCGTCGAACACCGCCGACAGCAGCACGAACTGGCGCGGCAGTTCGTCCTCCGCCGGCCAGCCGGCCAGACCGCGGAAGGTCTGGAACGAGAACACATAGAAGCCACTGACCAGCACCACCAGCGAAGCCTTCAGGCCCCAGTGCCAGCGCGTGCCCAGGCACAGGATCAGCAGCAGGAAGGCCAGCAGCGCGTAGGCGATGGACAGCAGCAGCAACTGGGAAGAAACGGCAGGAATCATGGTTCTTGTTGTGATGGGGTTCAGAGCCCGGCGCGCTGCACGATGGTCTTGGGTGTCGTTGAAAGCGCCAGCACCTGGCCCGCTTCGTCCAGCGTGAAGCGCACCAGGGTGCGTTCGTCGCCCTTGCGCGGAATCTGCTGGGTGCCGGTGTAGACGATCTCGGCCTGCGGGTTGACCTTCACCACCGCAACCGTCACGTCCACCGGCTGCTGGTCGCCGCTGTCGTAGTAGTGGGCGTTCACCACGTATTCGCCCGGCACGATGCCGCGCAGGGTCACGATCTCCTGGCGGATGGCGCTGCTGATCAGCTTGCCGTTGACCAGCACGCTGTTGTTCTTGGCGCCGCGATCGTCTCGGTCCAGGTGCAGCATGCCGGCGTCGCGTTGCCGGAACCACAGGGTCCTGCCGCCGGGTTCGAGCACCCAGGTGTCCACGTCGTTGGGGTTGTTGTCGGGCCACGAGACCGTCACCATGAATTCGGCCTTGGCCGGCACGTCGCCGGCCTTGCGGGCCTGCGGGTTGAAGGCCAGGATGGCGATGACGAAGCAGAAGACGAAGGCGATCAACATGTTGAACAACATGTCGTAGAACGGATCGGCCTCGGTGTCACGGACCGGTCGGCCGATCGCCATCGCGCAGTCCTTCGTTCTTGAGCGAGATTGCCAGCGCGTCGGCCACCAGCGCGTCGGCAAAGCGGTCCAGCCGCATCAGCTGCAGGCCCAGCAGGATGTTGCCAGTCAGGCCCGTCACCGTGGTCAGCAGCGCGATGCCCAGGCCACCGGTCAGGCTCTTGAGCAGCTGGGCGCTCTGGCTGGGGTCGAAGCTGTCCATCTGGCCCAGCTGCAGCGCGAGGATGGAAAAGCCGATCACCTTGCCCAGCAGGCCCAGCTTGAGCTGGATGCCGTTGAGCCACCAGGCCATCTCGTGCGGGCCGTGCGCATGTTCGCCCAGCACCTGCAGCCACGACGCCCGGTCGGCGCCGGGCTGTTCGGTGCCCTGCAGGAACTCGCTGCTCCAGCCCTGCGCCCGACCCGCATCGAGCGCGCTGCGCTGGCGCCCCAGCTCCCAGGCACGGCGCCCCGCCCAGAGCGAGCAGCCGATGAACAGCACCACGATCACCAGCGTCAGGTGCGTGGGGTCGGCTTCCACCAGACGGTGCCAGGCGCCTGCGCGCCAGAGCAGCCAGGCCGCGAACACCAGCAGACCCATGTAGGCCAGCCAGAGCAGGAACAGGCCCTGGTCGCTGCGCTCAATGTTCAGTGTCGGGCGCGATGCACCGGGCATGCGCCGCACCAGCAGGGCGCCGAACATGCGGTGGGTGGTGCTGCTCATGGCGACGGATGCAAGACCCGCGATTCCGCATCGCTGCGGAACACGATCGGGATGTTGCGACGCTTGGGCGCGTCGCGCACCACCGCCACCACCTTCTCGTGGTGCGCCGACTTGCTGCACACCGGGTCGGTCTCGGCAGGGTCGCCCGTGAGCAGGAAGGCCTGGCAGCGGCAGCCGCCGAAGTCCTTGTGCCGCTCGTCGCAGCTGCGGCAGGTCGGCTTCATCCAGGCGTCGCCGCGGTAGGTGTTGAACGCGTTGCTGCGCTGCCAGATGTCGGCAATCGACACGTCCTTCACATTCGGCAGCTGCAAGCCGGGCAGGTCGCGCGCGTTGTGGCAGGGCATGGCCAAGCCGTCGGGCGCAATGGACAGGAACACCGCACCCCAGCCGTTCATGCAGGCCTTGGGGCGTTCCTCGAAATAGTCGGGCACGACGAAAAGCACGCGGCATTTGTGACCGTCGGTCTTCGCGTCCTGCTCGGCGCGGTACGCGTTGACCTCGGCCTCCGCCTGCGCCAGTTCCTCGCGCGTGGGCATGAGGTGGTCGCGGTTGACCCAGGCCCAGCCGTAGTACTGGGTGTTGGCCAGTTCCAGGTACTCGGCCTCCAGCGCCACGGCCATGTCGATGATCTTGCGCACGTGGGGCAGGTTGTGCCGGTGCAGCACGCAGTTCATCACCATCGGCCAGTCGTGCGCCTTGATGAGCTTGGCCACGCGCTGCTTGAGGTCAAAGGTCTTGGTGTGGCTCAGGAAGTCGTTCAGCTCTTTGGTGGAGTCCTGGAACGAGAGCTGCACATGGTCCAGCCCGGCGTCCTTGAGTTTCTGCGCCCGCGCGGGTGTCAGGCCTACGCCCGAGGTGATGAGGTTGGTGTAGTAGCCCAGGCGGTGCGCTTCCTGCACCAGCTCTTCGAGGTCGTCGCGCAGCAGCGGCTCGCCACCCGAGAAGCCCAGCTGCGCCGCGCCGAGCTTGCGCGCCTGCGTCATCACGTCGACCCACTGCGCAGTCGTCAGCTCGTCCTTCACCTGCGCATGGCGCGTGGGGTTGTAGCAGAACACGCAGTGCAGCGGGCACTGGTAGGTGAGCTCGGCCAGCAGCCACAGCGGCGGGCCGGCGGGGATGGGCGTTGCGCTCAGAAGCTCAGTCGATCCAGCCACGGCGTTGGCCCTCTTCGAGCAGGTTGCGGACTTCCGGGCCGATGCCCTGCGCGTTGAACGCGGCTTCCAACTCGCTCACGATGGCGTCGACCGAGCGCGCCCCATCGCAGCGCTTGAGGATCTCGGCCGCGCTCGGGTTGAGCTGCACCATGCCTTCGGGGTAGAGCAGCACCCAGCGCGACTGCGCTTCTTCGTACTGCAGCCGGAAACGGCGCGAGAGCCGGGGGTGTTCGGGCAGGATGGCTGTCATTGACATGCCTTCTCAATCGCGTCGAGCATGGTCCACAGAATGTCCAGCTTGAACTGCAGGATGTCCAGCGCGTGGTGTTGCTGCTCGCGGGTCTGGAAATGCGCCAGCGTCACGCGCAGGCCGTGTTCCACGTCGCGGCTGGCCAGCGGGATGCGGCTGCGGAAGTAGGCCAGGCCGTTGGATTCGATCCAGGGGTAGTGCGTGGGCCAGGTGGCCAGGCGGTCCTTGTGGATCTGCGGCGCGAACATCTCGGTCAGCGACGAGCACACCGCTTCCTGCCAGGGCGCCTTCGCCGCGAAATTCACATAGGCGTCGCAGGCGAAGCGCACCGCCGGCACCACGTGCTGCAGCGACCACAGCTCTTCGCGCGAGATGCCCACCGCTTCGCCCAGCCGCGTCCAGGCCTCGATGCCGCCGGCAGCAGAGCCCTGGTGATCGCCATGGCCGTCGTGGTCGAGGATGCGCTCGACCCAGAGGCGCCGGTGCTCGCGGGCGGGCATGTTGGCCAGAATGGCGGCGTCCTTGCGCGGGATGCAGATCTGGTAGTAGAAGCGGTTGGCCACCCAGCAGCGGATCTCGTCGGGCGTGCAGCCGCCCGAGTTCATGCGCACGTTGAACGGGTGGTGGATGTGGTAGCTGCGGCCCTTGTCGCGCAGCTGGGCTTCGAACTCTTCGGCGCTCCAGGCCGGCAGGCCGGCGTGGGGGCGATGGTGGTGGGCGATCTCCATGGCGTGCTCAGAAATGAATGTCCATGCCGTCGTGGGCGACCTCGATGCCGTGGGCCGTGAGTTCGGCGCGCTCGTCGGAGTCTTCCACCAGCATCGGGTTGGTGTTGTTGATGTGGATGAGGATCTTGCGCACGCCGGCGGGCAGACGGTCCAGCCGTTCGATCATGCCGCCCGGGCCGCTCTGCGGCAGGTGCCCCATGTCCAGCGCGGCCTTGGCCGAGAGGCCCAGGCGCTGCATCTCGTCGTGGGTCCAGAAGGTGCCGTCGACCAGGACGACCGCGCAACCGCTCATGAGTTCGATGAGCTGTTCTGTGACCTCGGCCAGGCCAGGCGCGTAGAAGGCCTTGGCGCCGGTGGCCGGGTTGGTGATCAGCAGCCCGATGTTGTCGCCCGGCCGCGGGTTGCCGCGGAAGGGCGAGTACGGCGGCGGTTTGGACGAGAGCGAGACGGTGTGCAGCTGCAGGCCGGGCAGGGCGGCGATGTGCACCGCGCTGCCGTCGATGGGCAGCTCCTGGCGCGCCGTGTCGCAGTAGTGCGAGAGGATTCCGGTGATGGGGAAGCCGCTGCCGATGTCGGAGAAGACCTCGGGCGTGGCCAGCAGTGGCAGCGGCGTCTTGCGCTCGCGCAGCATCAGCAGGCCGGTGACGTGGTCGATCTGCGCGTCCATCAGCAGTACGGCGGCGATGCCGCTGTCGCGGATGGCTCGGCCCGGCTGCAGCTCGGGGTTGTCGCGGATCTGGGTGAGGATGTCGGGCGAGGCGTTGACCAGCAGCCAGTCCTGGCCGTTGTCGCTCACCGCAATCGAGGACTGGGTGCGGGCGCGGGCCTTGAGCGTGCCCCGGCGCAGGCCGCTGCAGTTGGGGCAGTTGCAGTTCCACTGCGGGAAACCGCCGCCGGCGGAAGAACCTAGGACGCGGATGCGCATGGATGGGAAAGGCAGGGGTGGAAAAAAGGCGCACGTGTGCGAGCACCCGTGCGCCTGAGGTCGCTTGCGCTGGTGGTCAGCGGTTGGCGATGTACATCGTGATTTCGAAACCGAAGCGCAGGTCGGTGAAGGCGGGGGTGGTCCACTGCATGTCTTGTCTCCAAAGTAAGGTTGGCATGAATCGTGACTGCTAACCTGCCTGCCTCGTCGCAGTTCAAGTCGCACCCGATATGAGCAAATTCGATGCCACCACGTCAAGCCCCTGGCGGCGCCAGCGGGATCTGTACCGTGGCGGACCACACCACCTGGCCTGGCATCTGGGGGGAAACCCTGAGGGCGCACCCTGGCTGGTGCTGCACGGTGGTCCGGGCAGCGGCGCGAACCCCGGTCTGCTGGCGCCTCTGGATCTGTCGCGGCACCTGGCCATCGTGCCCGATCAGCGGGGCAGCGGCGCCAGCAGACCGCGCGGGAGCATCGTGCGCAACCACACGGCGGCGCTGGTGTCCGACCTAGAAACCCTGCGGCGGCAGCTGGGGCTGGAGCGCTGGTCGCTGCTGGCTGGCTCCTGGGGCACGGTGCTCGCGCTGGCCTACGCGCAGGCCCATCCGCAGCGGGTGCAACGGATGGTGTTGCGCGGCGCCTTCGCGCTGTCGCGGCGGGAGATCGGTGGCCTGTTGAATGGCGCGGCATCAGGGAAGACCCTGAGTGTTCCTGTGACCTTCTGGCCAGCGCCACGCAGTGTGGCACTGCCCGCGCTGCTGGCTCGTCTGTGCCAGTTGCTCCAATCCGGTACACCCGCTGTTGCAGGTCTGGGCGCGGCGCGGCGCTGGGCACTGCTCGAATCGCGCGCCGCGGCGCGGGGCCTGTGGCGCGCGCTGCTTGCTGCCGAAGGGTCCGTGGCCGCAGGCCGAGCTGCCTGGGCTTCCCAGCGGCGGCGCGATAGGCGCATGGCGGCGGGGTTCCAGCGCCGTGGGGGCCGCATCGACGGCACGGACCGGGCGCTGCTGCGCAAATTCCGCATCCAGTCTCACTACCTGTTGCGGCGCGGCTTTGTGCGACCGGGCGGGCTGGACCGGGCGGTGCGTGTGGTCGCGCTCGCGGGTGTGCCGGTGGACTGGGTGCACGGCGCGTTTGACGCGGTGTGCCCGCCGCAGAACAGCCGGCGCTGGCATGCGCAGATGGAGCGCCTCGCGCCCGGAAGTTCCTCGCTCACGCTGACCCGCGCCGGACACCTGGGCCACGAGCCACACACGCTGGCCGCGCTGCGCCAGAAGGTGAGGCGGTCGTGAGACCCGGCTTGATGGCCTGGTATCGCTGGGTGCTGGCCGTGCTGCTCCTTGGGCAGGTCGCGTCTCTCCGGGCGGCCCCGGACTGCGACTCGCTGCAGCCGGTGCCCTGGCGCGCCGTGGCGCCGGGCGCCTGGGTCTGGCTGCCACCGGACGGCAGCGATGTGTCGGCCGACAACGCCGGCCATGTGGTGCCCACCAGCGTGCTGGTGTCAGGGCGCCAGGCGCTGGTCATCGACCCCGGGCCCAGCCACTGGCACGGCGAACGTGTGCGGCGTTCGCTGGCCTGCCGCTTTGGCGCGCAGGTGCGCTGGATCGTCAACACCCACGCGCATTCCGAGAACGTGCTGGCCAACTCAGCCTTTGCCGCCGACGTGGCCGCCGGCCGCACGCAGATCCTTGCGACCGCAGCCACCCGCGAAGGCATGGCGCTGCGCTGCCCGGACTGTCTGGCCAGCCTGACCCGGCGGGTGGGTGAAGCCGGCATGGCGGGCACGCGCATCGTGCTGCCCACGCGCACGTTGTCCGAAGGCGAGGTGCTGCGCCTGGGTCGCTGGCGATTGCGCGTGATGCGGGTGGAGCACGCGCACACCGAGGGCGACCTGGTGCTGTGGGACGCGCGGCAGCGCGTGTTGTGGGCCGGTGGGCTCGTCTACCAGCGCCGTGTGCCCGAACTCGCGCAAGGTCATCTGGAGGGCTGGATCGCTGCACTGGACCGGCTGCAGGCTCTGGGGCCCAGGCAGGTGATCGCCACCACCTGGTCGGTCGCGCCAACGTCGGGACACCCGTCCGCGCTGCAGGACACGCGCGCCTACCTCGGCGCGCTGCGCGATAAGACCTTGCAGGCCATGGACGAAGGCGGACAGCCGCAGGAGATCGACCGCGTCGCCTTGCCCGCCTTCCGCGACTGGGCGGGCTACGAGGAAAGGCACGGCTTCAACGTGCTGCGCGCCTGGCGCGAACTGGAGCCCGTGTGGATGGACCGCCAGCCCTCAGCCCAACAGATCGGGCGGTAGCAGGTGCTTCTTTCGGTAGATCGTGTTGCGCGAGACGCCCAGCGCTTTGGCCGCGGCCGACACATTGCCGCCGTGCAGGCGCAGCATCTGCGCCATCGCGCTGATCGCCACGTCCTGCAGCTTCTGTCCATCCACCGTGGGTTCGGGCATGGGCGGCGCGCTGGGCACCTCCGGCAGCGAGGCGTCGACGGTCGGTACCGGCGTGCTCAGGCGCTGCGCCACCGGGTGCGGCAGGCCGTGTTCCAGCTCTTCGAGGAAGTCGTCCGGCAGGTGCTCCATGTCGATCATGCCGGCACAGCCGACCATCACCACCGCCGTACGCAGCAGGTTGTGCAGCTGGCGGAAGTTGCCCGGCCAGTGGTAGCGCTTGAAGATGTCCATCACCCGCGGTGCGATGCCTATGTTCTGGCCGCTCTCGCACAGCGACTTGACGATCTTTTGCACCACCAGGTCGAAGTCGGTGCGCTCGCGCAGCGCCGGCAGGCGCACCACCAGGCCGTTGAGACGGTAGTAGAGGTCTTCGCGGAAGTCGCCGCGCGCGATCATGTCCTTGAGGTTCTTGTGGGTGGCGCTGACGATGGCCACGTCCACGTCGACCTCCTTGCCCGCACCCAGCGGACTCACCCGCCGCTCCTGCAGCACACGCAACAGCCGCGCCTGCAGGTGCTTGGGCATGTCGCCGATTTCGTCGAGGAACAGCGTGCCACCGTTGGCTTGCAGGATCTTGCCGATCGAGCCCTTCTTGCGCGCGCCGGTGAAGGCGCCTTCTTCGTAGCCGAACAGCTCCGACTCGATCAGGGTGTCGGGAATGGAGGCGCAGTTGACCGAGACAAAGGGCTGGCCCGAGCGGTTGGAGTCGCCGTGGATGGCCTGCGCCAGCAGGTCTTTGCCGGTGCCGGTCTCGCCCAGGATCATCACCGGGATGTCCTTGCCCGAGACCATGCGCAGCTTGTGGATCACGGCCGAGACCTGCGGGTCGCCGGTGTCCAGGTACTGCAGCGTGGAGAGGTGCGGCTTGCGCGGCACCACCTTGGCCACCGCAGGCGAGGGTGTGGCGGCGGCCTGTTCTTCGGCCTGCTGCGGCGTCACCGGCATGGGCCGGCCTGCGTTCCAGGGGTTGGCCGCCTTGATCTTGACGCGGCACCACACGGCCACGCCGTTGTGCAGCACCAGCTGCTTGGGCGTGGGAAGGGTGCCGCTGAACAGGTCGACCAGCGAGGAGATCGGGATGCCGAACAGCGAGGAGAAGGTGTGGGCCTTGAGCGCAGCAAACGGCAGCCCGATCTGGAACTGTGCGCTGCGGTTGGCCGAGATGAAGCGGCCCTCGGGCGAGAACACCGCGATGCCTTCGACCAGGGTGCCGAGAAACTCCGAGCGGGTGTGGAAGTGCACCCGGATCGCCTTCGGGAAGATGTCGGCGAACATGTGGTTCTCGATCATCTGCGCCGACATGCGCACCAGGGCCAGCGTGTGCTGGTGAAAGCTGCGCTGGTCGCCGGTCACGTCCAGTGCGCCGATGACCTGACCGTAGGGGTCGAAGATCGGCGAGCACGAGCAGGTCAGGAACTTGTTGGCGTTCAGGAAGTGCTGGTTGCCATGGACGGTGAGCGCCTCTTCTTCGGTCAGCGCGGTGCCGATCGCGTTGGTGCCCTTGGTCTGCTCGGACCAGTCCATGCCGGGCATCAGCGCCACGCGCGAGGCTTTTTCCAGGAAGTCGTTGTCGCCCAGCGAGTGCAGCACCATGCCCTTGGCCGAGGTCAGCAGCACCATGCTGTGGGTGTTGGCGATCTGGTCGTACAGCGTCTCCATGACCGGTGCCGCGTGCTGGAACAGGAAGCGGTTTTCGTCCAGGGCGCTGGTCAGGTCGCCACGCAGCGGGCTGGAAAAGTCGGGTTCGCTCTGTTCGGTGATGCCGAATGCACGCGAGCGCTGATGCGACTGGCCGATCGGATCATGTCCGGCCTCGTGGGGGGCAGAAGGCATGCTGACACGCTCTCGGCCGGGTGGCGTGTACATGGCGGCACTCATGTTGTCTCCAGGGTCCGGGGGAAGGCCTCCCCAGTAATCCATCGACCAGTTCGGCTCGATGGGGCCGAACTGAAGCGGATCGTGGTCGTTGCTGTCCTGACTCATGTGATTTTCTTCATATCTGTGCCACGAATCAACAGTGGGAAATCCCTGAATGAAACAAGCTGTGGCGGGTGCCTCCTTCCGGTACAAAGCAAATCCCCGGCCAGCTCACAGTGGCCCCTTGTGCCCGTTCGGAATGGGACAGTGGTGGGGGTGTGGGACAACGGGGTGGTTCAATTTGGAACACATGGGCATTGCAATTGGGCCGGGATGCGGGTGACACAGAGGCGGTTCTTTTTGTGGCCCGCTTATTGCTGACCGGGTGTCAGAAGCCCTTTTTTCTGAACCTGGAGACAAGCCCATGAACGTCCGTTTTTCCCTCGCATCCCGACGCGCTGTCGCCCTGCTGGTGGCCGGCCTGACCGCCACCGCTGTGTATGCCCACGGGGACGTGGTCCCGCAGGCCGTGGACACCAGCACCCTGCCGCAGCTGGGCGCCAAGTGGCTGGACGCCAACCCCTACAACGAGCAGAGCCCGGCCCGCAAGGAGGCGCTGCGCATCGGCACCTCAGCCTACAACCAGAACTGCGCCCGCTGCCATGGCCTGGAAGCCATCTCCGGCGGCATCTCGCCCGACCTGCGCAAGATGGACAGCGACTGCTCCGGCCTGGCCGACGCGGCCAAGAAGGCCTCCTGCATGAAGGAAATGGACGACTACTTCATCTCCACCGTGCGCCGCGGCCGCGTGCGCGACGGGCGTGTCTACATGCCGCCGTTCGAAGGCACGCTGACGCAGGAAGCGATCTGGACCATCCGCACCTACATCGAGACCCGCCGCGAACCCTGAGCCCACGCCACCGGCGGGGCCGTCAGCGACAACATCACAGAGAGACAAGACCCATGACCGACTCCACCCTGAAGACTTCCAGGGGCCTGCGCCGCCGCGAAGCGCTGGCGCTGCTGCCGGCCGCGCTGGCCATGCCCTGGCCGGTGCTGGCGCAGACCGACCTGAGCGACCTGGCGCGCATCCGCGCCAACGGGGCGCTCAAAGTCGCGGTGTACAAGGACAACGCACCGTTCTCCAGCGGCCCGGCCACGGACATGAAAGGCCTGGACGTGTCACTGGCCGAGGCGCTGGCCCGCCAGATGAATCTCAAGCTCTCGCTGCTGCCGTTCGACGCAGGCGAGAACATGAACGACGATCTGCGCAACATGGTCTGGCGCGGCCACTACCTGGGCTACGGGCCGGCCGACGTGATGCTGCAGGTGCCGGCCGACCGCTTCCTGGCCAATGGGAACCCGCAGGTGACGATCATGGCGCCCTACATGCGCCAGTCGAATGTGCTGCTGCACGACAGCCGGCGTCTGGCCTCGGCCGCTTCCCCCGAAGACCTCAAGGGCCTGCCGCTGGCGGCTGAGCGCGGCGCGGGGGCGGCCAGCGTGCTCATGGGCTATGGCGGTGGGCTGTTGCGCAACCAGGTCTCGATCTACCCCTCGGGCGTCGAGGCCGCGCAGGCGGTGATCGACGGCAAGGCCGCAGGCGCGTTCGTGCTGCGGGCGCAGGCCGAGGCCGCGCTGTTCCAGCGCAAGGCGTCGGTGGAGCAGTTCCCGCTGTCCAAACTCAACCTCAACAACGGCATTGCCGACACCGGCTGGCCGGTGGGCATGGCGATCAAGGCGGCCCACAAGGACCTGGCGACCGCGCTGGACACGGCCATGAAAGCACTGCGCGAGAGCGGCGAGCTGCTGGCCATGTTCAAGCAACATGGCTTGACCCTTACGGCTCCTTGAAGGAAGCGCAGCCGGAGCGCGCGCCCCCAGACCAGTCGCCCCGTTGGACCGGCTTTGCCGGACCACAGGGGCGGTCCCCTCGCGCAGCAGGGGGGAAGCCGCGCAGCGGCGCAGGGGGCTATTTCTTTTTCGTGAGTTTGCGGTAGACCGTCGCGCGGCTGATGCCGAGCGCGCGGGCCGCTTCCATGACGTTGCCGCGCGCGTCTTCCACCGCGCGGCGGATCAGGGCGGCCTCCACGTCCTTGAGCGGCACACTGTGGCTGGCCGGGCGCGGCGAGCCGGAGACGCGGCCTGGTCCCTGGGCCAGCAGTTGCAGCCGCAGGCCGGACCACAGCGGCACCTCGAACGCCGGGCGCTGCGCGCGGGCCGCGTCGAACAGGCCATCGGTGGGCACCGCGAAGACCTCGCTGCAGTGCATCGCGCCCTCCTGCGGCATCAGGCCCAGCATGTCGGAGGCCGCGCGGTTGGCGCCGATGATGCGGCCGTCGTCGTCCACACAGACCAGGCCGTCGTTGTCGTCGCCGAGCACACGGCCCGGCCAGTTCAGGCGCAGCAGCATGCGGTGCGGGCGCGAGGTGGTCAGCGCGTTCTCGATGCTGCGCGCCGACTGCGTCACCAGGTGCTTGAGGGCGGGTTGTTCCGCCACGTCGATACCCGTCAGGTCCAGCATGCCGACGCAGTGACCGTCCGGCCCCCAGATCGGCGCGCCGGCGCAGCTGAAGGCGCCGTTGTCGTGGAAGAAGTGTTCGCCGCGGTGCAGCCAGACCGGCTCGTGGTCGGTCAGCGTGGTGCCGATGGCGGTGGTGCCGACGGCGCGCTCGGAGAGGTCGACCCCCACGCGCGCGATGGCCGCGGCCCGCGGGTTGTTGCGGTCGACCGGGCCGTCCACGTCGATCACCGTGCCGCGGGCGTCCGTGAGGATGGCGAAGTAGCGGGTGTGCACCATCGCCCGCGAGAGCGAGCGGATCACCGGCGCGGCGGCCTGGATCAGGGGCTGGCTCGCCTCCAGCGCCTGGCGCATGCCGCTGGCCGACACCGGCTCGAAGGCCACGCGCTGGTGCGGGTCCTGTCCCATGGCCAGGCAGCGACGCCAGGAGCGTTCGATCGGAGCGGCCAGCCAGGGTGAGGGGGCGCTGTCGCGCGCCTCCAGCACCGACAGGCGCGCACGTTCGATCAGGGCCAGACGCTGGTCAGGGAGCAGGGGGGAATGGACGGTGGTGGTCACATCGGCCTCGGCGTTCGTGGGCGGAACGACAGTGTTGCAGATTGAGACAGTGCCCGGGCAGGCACCCGGACAATGCACCTCTTTTGCAGTCAACCGCAAGTCACATGCCACGCCGTGGCCGGGGCGGCGGCGCTCAGGCCACGCGCGACGCGCTGAAGCAGACGGCGCCGCCGTCGTCCGCGCTGCGGGGCTGGAGCTGGTCCTTGGCCGGACCGACCTGGGCGTCGCGCGGCAGCGCCACACCGTTCTTCACCGCCAGCACCTCGGCCATGATGCTGACCGCGATTTCCGAGGGCATCTTGCTGCCGATGTAGATGCCGATGGGGCCGCGCATGGCGGCCAGGCTCTCTCCGGTCTGGTCGAAGTGTTCGATCATGCGCGCGCGCCGGGCCTCGTTGTTGCGGCGCGAGCCGATGGCGCCGACGTAGAAGGCCTCGGTGCCCAGGGCTTCGAGCAGGGCCAGGTCGTCGAGCTTGGGGTCGTGCGTGAGCGCGATGACGCAGGTGCGGCGGTCGACGCCGAAGGCCTGCACCACGTCGTCGGGCATGCCGGTGAGCAGCTTGGCGCCGGGCACGTTCCAGCTGCCGCGGTACTCCTCGCGCGGGTCGCAGACCGAGACCGAGAAGCCGCAGAAGATCGCCATGGTCGAGAGGTACTCGGCCAGCTGGCCGGCGCCGATCAGCAGCATGCGGTATTCGGGCCCGAAGGTGTTGCGCAGCACGCGCCCATCGTCGCTTAGCGCCTGCGGCCGCTCGCAGGCCGCGACCGTGACGTGTCCGGTGGCTAGGTCGGTGCTGCGCTGCATCAGCCGCCCCTCGCCCAGCGCCGTCACCAGCGTTGCCAGAGCGTCGGTGTCGGGGTTGAACTCCAGCATCAGTTCCAGCGTGCCGCCGCAGGGCAGGCCGAAGCGGTGGGCCTCGTCGGCGCTGACGCCGTACTTCACGCGCTCCGGCGGGCCGTCGGGGATGTCGTGGGTGCCCGCGCCCGCAGCGCCGTCCGCGCGTCGGTAGCGGTAGATCAGGTCGTCCTCGATGCAACCGCCCGAGACCGAACCGATCACGGCGCCGGTCTCGCACAGCGCCATGATCGAACCGACCGGGCGGGGCGAGGACCCCCAGGTGCGGATCACCGTGGCCAGCAGCGCGCGCTGGCCTTGCTGGCGCCATTGCAGCAGTTGGCGCAGCACCGTGATGTCGAGGTTTTCCATGGCGTCTCCAGTACAGGCGGCAATTGTGAGCGGAGCAGGCCTCAGCGGCTGAACCACCACAGGGCCAGCAGCATCACACCACCCGCGATCCAGACCCAGGTGGGAATGCTCCCCCCGCTGGGGGCGGTGGCCTCGGCCACGGCCACCGGTGCCTCGCCCGCCGCAGCGGCCTGCGCCGCGGCATCGCGTGCGGCGTAGGCTTCGGGGTGGGCCTGTTGCATGGCCTCGTCGAAGCGCTTGAAGAAGTCTTCGGCCATCGACTTGGCCGTGCCGTCGATCAGGCGCTGGCCCAGCTGCGCCACCTTGCCGCCGACGGTGGCGTGCACGGTGTAGTCGAGCTCGCAGCCGCTGCCGTTTGGCGTCAGCCGGACCTCGGCCGTGCCTTTGCCGAAGCCGGCCACACCGCCCTGGCCCTCGAAATTGATCTTGTAGGACTCGGGCGCGACGATGTCCGAGAGCAGGATCTTTCCAGCGAACTTGGCCGCCACCGGCCCGATCTTGACCGCCATGCCCACCGCGTACTGGTTCTCGCCCGTGGCCTCGACCTTGTCGCAGCCGGGGATGCAGGCCTTGAGAACGGCGGGGTCGTTGAGCGCGTCCCAGGCCTGTTGCTGGGTGACGGCCAGGGAGCGGTTGCCTTGCATGTCCATGGTGGTGTGTCCTCTTTGTTTTGGGGTTTCTGAGTGAATGGGTCAGCGCCGCAGCACGGCCGCGATGCTGGCGGCCAGGTCTTCGAGCTTGCTGAGGTTGTGCACGGCGAGCATGCCGTGCGCGTGGTGGTGCAGGGCCGCGGCGCCCCGGGCCAGCGGGGCATAGCCCTCGAAGCGCAGCAGCGGGTTGAGCCAGAGCAGTCGGCCGCAGCGCCGCCGCAGCCAGGCCAGCGATTCGGACAGCGCCTCGGGCTCGCCGGTGTCCAGGCCGTCGCTGACGATCAGCACCAGCGTGCGGCGGCCAACCAGGCGGCGCGCGTGCTGCTGCTGCAGCGCCTGCAGCGAGGCGCCGAGCTGGGTGCCGCCGGCGAAGTCGGCGATCAGCTCGTTGGCGGCGACCAGCATGTCGTCGGTGTCGGCGAGCCGGAAGGCCGGTGTGAGGTCGGTCAGCCGGGTGCCGAAGGCGAACACGTCGCGGCGCCGGTGGTGGCGCGTGGCCGCGTGCAGGAAGGCCAGCAGCAGCCGGGTGTAGCGCTCCATCGAGCCCGACACGTCCACCAGCACCATCAGCGGCAGTGGCTGCTCACGGCGCGAGAGCTGCGGCAGTTCCATCAGCTCGCCGCCGTGGCGCACCGCGCGGCGCAGAGCGCGCTGCCAGTGCGGCCGCGTGCCGCCAGGGCCGGGCTGGCTGCGGCGCGAATCGTAGGTCGGCAGCGGCAGGCGGATGTCGCGCGCCAGCCGCTCCACCAGCCGGTACTCGGTGCCCGAGAGGGTGTTGAAGTCGGCATGGTGCAGGCGCCGGATGTCGCTGGCCGTCATGGCGGCGTCGAACTCGACCTTCTGGTCTTCCTGTTTCGGCTTGGCCTGCTGCCCGAAGCTCTTCTGAGGCGACAGCGCTTCGCGCACGCGCGGCCGGCGCTGGCTCGGCTCGGCCTTGCCCTCGGCGCTGGGCAGCAGCTGCGACAGCAGCTTCTGCGCGATCTCGGGGTTGCGGAAGTAGGTGTCGAACAGCTCGCGGAACACCAGGCGGTCCTGCTCGCGGGTCACGAACACCGCCTCCATCGCCGCGCTCACGTCCTCCTTGCGCTCCAGCCCGACCGCCATGGCGGCGCGCGTGGCCAGCGCAATGCGCGAGCTGTCCACGCGCACGCCGGCGCGGCGCAGCGCGCGGCCGAAGCCGGCGATGTTGTTGGCCAGTTTGCCGGTGCGGGCGTCTCCGAGCTGCATGAGCGGCGGACTCAGGCGGGCGTGTCGGCCGGCTTGAGCAACTCGGCGGCCATGTCGCGCGTGAGTGCGGCCACGTCCTCGCGCTGCTTGAAGAGGATGCCGGCGGTGTCGCTCAGCACCTCGGGGTCGACCGACAGCGTGTCCAGCGCCACCAGCGCCTTGGCCCACTCGACGCTCTCAGCGATGCCGGGCGAGCGCTGGAAGGCATTGGCAAAGGGCTGGCTGCGCAGACGCTGCACCACGTCGGCCACCTGGGTCGCCAGCGCGGCCGAGGCCTGCGGCACCTGGGCGCGCACGATGTCCAGCTCGCGCTCGCGCTCGGGGTAGTCGAGCCAGTGGTAGAGGCAGCGGCGCTTGACCGCGTCGTTGAGCTCGCGCGTGCGGTTGCTGGTGAGGATGGTGACCGGCGGGCAGGCGGCGCGCACCGTGCCGAACTCGGGAATGCTGACCTGGTACTCGCCCAGGTACTCCAGCAGGAAGGCCTCGAAGGGCTCGTCGGCGCGGTCGACCTCGTCGATCAGCAGCAGGGCGCCGGGCTCGGGCGCCTGCAGCGCCGCCAGAAGCGGCCGCTTGATCAGGTAGCGCTCCTGGTAGACCTCGCGTTCGATGCGCGCCACCTCATCGGCGCCGCCGTCCGTGTGTGCCACTTCGAGTCGGGTCTGTGCAGCGCGCATGTGCAGCAGCTGCGCGGCGTAGTTCCATTCGTACAGTGCCTCGCGCTGCTCCAGCCCGTCGTAGCACTGCAGGCGCAGCAGGGCGCGGCCCAACGCCACCGACAGCGCCTTGGCCAGCTCGGTCTTGCCCACGCCCGGTTCGCCTTCGAGCAGCAGCGGGCGCTGCAGCTTCAGGGCCAGGAACACGGCGGTGGCCAGGCGGCGGTCGGCGTAGTAGCCGGCCGACTGCAGGGCGTGCATCAGGACGTCGATCGAGGCAAAAGCGCTCATGGGAATGTTCTGTGAAGGAAAAAGGGCCCCGGGTCGGTGAACGCGGGGCCCTGGCGGTGACAGCCGGAAATCAGGCCAGCTGGGCGACGGCGCGCTGGGTCAGCACGCTGATCAGGTTCGCACGGTAGGCCGCGCTGGCGTGCAGGTCGGCACTGCAGTCGTCGGCGCTGATCTTCACGCTGGCGGCGGACTGCGGCGTGAAGCTGGCGTTCAGCGCGGCTTCCAGACCGGCGTGGCGGAACACGCCGTTGCCGGCGCCGGTCACTGCCACGCGCACGCCGCCGTCGGTCTGCGCCACGAACACACCGATCAGCGCAAAGCGCGAGGCCGGCTGGTTGAACTTCAGGTAGGCCGCCTTCTTCGGAATCGGAAAGCTGATCGCGGTGATCAGCTCGCCGTCTTCCAGCGCGGTGGTGAACATGCCCTGGAAGAAGTCGTCGGCGGTGATCTTGCGCTTCGTGGTGTGCACCGTGGCCCCCAGACCGAGCACAGCGCTGGGGTAGCAGGCGGCGGGGTCGTTGTTGGCGACCGAGCCACCCAGCGTGCCCATGACGCGCACCTGCTTGTCGCCGATGTGGCCGGCCAGGTGCGTGAGGGCGGGAATGGCGGCGGCCACCTCGGCGCTGTTGGCCACGTCGATGTGGCGCGTCATGGCGCCAATCACCAGGGCGTTGCCCTCCTTGCGGATGCCGGCCAGTTCCTTGACGCCCCCGAGGTCGACCAGCTGGCCGGGATCGGACAGGCGCAGCTTCATCGAGGCCAGCAGGGTCTGGCCGCCGGCCAGGGGCTTGGCGCCTGCGGCGGCGGCTTTCTGTGCGTCGGCCAGAGTGGCGGGTTTGTCGAGCGTGAATGCGTACATGGTGTCCTCCTCCCGGTCAGGCCTTGGCGGATTGAATGGCTTCCCACACACGCCCCGGCGAGGCGGGCATGTCGAACTCCTTGACGCCCAGCGGACGCAGGGCGTCGAGCACGGCGTTGATCACCGCGGGTGGCGAACCGATGGCGCCGGCCTCGCCGCAGCCCTTGGTGCCCAGCGGGTTGTGGGTGCAGGGGGTGCAGATGGTGCCGATCTTGAACTCGGGGAAGTCGTCGGCGCGCGGCATGGCGTAGTCCATGAACGAGCCGGTCAGCAGCTGGCCGGACTCCTTGTCGTAGACGCAGTTCTCCAGCAGCGCCTGACCGATGCCCTGCACGATGCCGCCGTGCACCTGGCCCTCGACGATCATCGGGTTGATGATGGTGCCGAAGTCGTCGACGGCGGTGAACTTGTCGACGCGGGTCTTGCCGGTCGCGGGGTCCACCTCGACCTCGCAGATGTAGGTGCCGGCCGGGAAGGTGAAGTTGGTCGGGTCGTAGAACGCGGTCTCGTTCAGGCCCGGCTCCAGCTTGTCCAGCGGGTAGTTGTGCGGCACATAGGCGGTCAGCGCAACCTGGCCGAAGGTGACCTTCTTGTCGGTGCCCTTCACGGTGAACTCGCCGTTGGCGAACTCCACGTCGGCGTCGCTGGCCTCCATCAGGTGGGCCGCGATCTTCTTGGCCTTGGTCTCGATCTTGTCGAGCGCCTTCATGATCGCCGCACCACCGACCGAGATCGAGCGCGAGCCGTAAGTGCCCATGCCGAAGGGCACGCGACCGGTGTCGCCGTGCACCACGTCCACCGCCTCGACCGCGATGCCCAGTCGCGCGGCCACGACCTGCGCGAAGGTGGTTTCGTGGCCCTGGCCGTGGCTGTGCGAGCCGGTGAAGACCGTCACGCTGCCGGTGGGGTGCACACGCACCTCGCCGCACTCGAACAGGCCGGCCCGCGCACCAAGGGCGCCCGCGATGTTCGACGGCGCGATGCCGCAGGCCTCGATGTAGCTGCTGTAGCCGATGCCGCGCAGCAGGCCTTTGGCCGCGCTGGCGGCCTTGCGCTGCTCGAAGCTGGCCACGTCGGCCATGTCTTCGGCCTTGGTCAGCGCGCCGAGGTAGTCGCCCACGTCGTACTGCAGGGCCACCGGCGTCTGGTAGGGCCAGCTGTTGATGAAGTTGCGCTTGCGGATCTCGGCCTGCGACAGGCCCAGGTCCCAGCCGCAGCGGCTCACCAGGCGCTCCAGCAGGTAGGTGGCCTCGGGGCGGCCGGCGCCGCGGTAGGCGTCGACCGGCGCGGTGTTGGTGAACCAGGCGTCCACTTCCACGTAGATCTGCGGGCAGGTGTACTGGCCGGCCAGCAGGGTGGCGTAGAGGATGGTCGGCACCGCCGACGCGAAGGTCGAGAGGTAGGCGCCCATGTTGGCGTCGGTGTGCACCCGCATCGCCAGGAACTTGCCGTCCTTGTCCATCGCCATCTCGGCGTGGCTGATGTGGTCGCGGCCGTGCGCATCGGTCAGGAAGGACTCGCTGCGTTCGCAGGTCCACTTGATGCTGCGATTGGTCTGCTTGGCGGCCCAGGTCAGGGCCACGTCCTCGGCGTAGAGGAAGATCTTGGAGCCGAAGCCGCCGCCCACGTCGGGCGCGATCACGCGCACCTTGTGCTCTGGCAGGCCGAGCACGAAGGCGGTCATCAGCAGGCGCTCGACGTGCGGGTTCTGGTTCGCGACGTAAAGGGTGTATTCCTCGGTCGCGCGGTTGTAGCTGCCGATGGCCGCGCGCGGCTCCATGGCGTTGGGCACCAGGCGGTTGTTGGTCAGGTCGATCTTGGTCACATGTGCCGCGTTGGCGAACGCGGCATCGACCTGCGACTTGTCACCGATGGCCCACTTGTAGCAGTGGTTGTCCGGCGCGGCGTCGTGCAGGGCGGGGCCCTTGCTGGCTTCGCGCATGTCGATCACGGCCGGCAGCACGTCGTAGTCAACGTCGACCGCCTCGGCGGCGTTCTTGGCCTGCTCCAGCGTGTCGGCGATCACCATGGCCACCTGGTCGCCGACGTAGCGTGCCTTGCCGATGGCGAGGATCGGGTGCGGCGGCTCCTTCATCGGCGTGCCGTCGGTCGAGGTGATCAGCCAGCCGCAGGGCAGCCCGCCCATCTTGCCGTCGATGTCGGCGCCGGTGAAGACGGCCACCACGCCCGGCATCGCCTTCGCGCGCGAGGTGTCGATGCCCTTGATGGCGGCGTGCGCGTGCGGACTGCGCACGAACACCGCGTAGGTCTGCGCGGCCTGCGTGATGTCGTCGGTGTACTGGCCAGCACCGGTGAGGAAACGGTAGTCCTCCTTGCGGCGGACGGGTTCGCCGATGTGCGGCAGGTTGCTGATGTCGGATGCACCCATGTCGTGTCTCCTCAGGCCGAAGCCATATCGGCCTTGCCCTTGAGCACGGCCTTGACGATGTTCTGGTAACCCGTGCAGCGGCACAGGTTCCCTTCGAGCAGCTCGCGCACCTCGGCCTCGCCGGCCTGGGGGTGGTGCTTGCAGATGTCCACGGCGCTCATGACCATGCCAGTGGTGCAGAAGCCGCATTGCAGGCCGTGGCACTCCTTGAAGGCGGCCTGCATCGGGTGCATGGCGCCGTCGGCCGCGGCCAGGCCTTCGATGGTGGTGATCTCCGAACCGCTGACCTGGGCGGCCAGCACGCTGCACGACTTGATGGCGCGGCCGTCCTTGATGACGGTGCAGGCGCCGCACTGCGAGGTGTCGCAGCCGACGTGGGTGCCGGTGAGCTTGAGGTGCTCCCGGAGCACCTGGACGAGAAGGGTGTGGGGCGGAACGTCGACCGACCGTGCCTGGCCGTTGACCGTGAGCTGAACCTGCATCTGTGTCTCCTGATGGTTGGGGCCTCTTGGGGTCCTCAATCAGTGAAACATTGCGTCGCCACGGTGATTTGAGTGTTAACCCTCAATTGGAAATTCAGGGCCAAAACATTCTCAAATTGAGACGTCTGGAAAAGGTGTCGAAATGCATTGATTTCAAAAGGAATTTGTGAAATCAAATGCATTCCTTTGTTATGCATTCTGGTTCCTATCTCGTGGTGCATGGCTTGGTGAAATTCGAATGGTGATTTCAATTATTCCTTTTGAAATCAATTCGTTGTGCACAGCAGCATGCGGTCGTCTCAATCTGAGACTTTCTGAGGGTGGGGTGGAGCTTTCCGGGTTAACCCTGAAGAAGGGGCTGTGCTTCACGTCAACAATCGTATGAACACATGGTCATAAGCCTGCCGATAGCCCATGTGTGCCCCACCACCGGAGAAACTACATGCAGAAAACACTCCACATCAACGCCGACAAGTGCACCGGCTGCCTGCAGTGCGAAATGGCCTGCTCCTTCGAGAACTACGGCACCTACGCCACCTCGAAGTCGCGCATCAAGGTCTTCGACTTCCACCACACCGGCAAGAAAGTGCCCTACACCTGCACGCAGTGCGACGAGGCCTGGTGCCTGCACGCTTGCCCGGTGGAGGCGATCACCGTGGACAAGGCGACCGGCGCCAAGGTGGTGAACGAGACCACCTGCGTGGGTTGCAAGGTCTGCACCATCAGCTGCCCCTTCGGCACCATCAACTACGTGCAGGAAACCGGCAAGGTCCAGAAGTGCGACCTTTGCGGTGGCGAGCCTGCCTGTGCCGACGCCTGCCCGACCGGCGCGATCACCTTTGTCGACGCCAACTGGACCGGCATGGACAAGATGAAGCAGTGGGCCGACAAGCTGGGCAACCAGGCGGCCGCCTGATCCCCCAACACATACAAGGAGCATCAACATGTCTTGGGCTGGAAAAATCCTCCGCGTCAACCTGACCGCGGGCACCGTCACCTCCGAACCGCTGAACATGGAGTGGGCCAAGGCCTACCTGGGTTCGCGCGGCCTCGCCACCAAATACCTCACCAGCGAAATCGACCCCAAGGTCGACCCGCTGTCGCCGGAGAACAAGATCATCTGGGCCACCGGCCCGCTGACCGGCACCATGGCCTCCACCGGCGGCCGCTACACCGTGGTCACCAAGGGCCCGCTGACCGGCGCCATCGCCTGCTCCAACTCGGGCGGCTACTGGGGCGCCGAACTCAAGATGGCCGGCTGGGACATGGTCATCTTCGAAGGCAAGTCGGCCAAGCCGGTCTACCTCTACATCAACGACGACGTGGCCGAGCTGCGCGACGCCGGTCACCTGTGGGGCCAGAGCGTCTGGAAGACCGAAGAGATGCTCAAGACCAGCCTGCAGGACCCGCTGCTGCGCGTCTCGAGCATCGGCAAGTCGGGTGAAGTCGGCGTGCTGTACGCGGCCGTGGTGAACGACCTGCACCGCGCGGCCGGTCGCTCGGGCGTGGGCACTGTCATGGGCAGCAAGAACCTCAAGGCGATTGCCGTGCGTGGCACCAAGGGTGTCGGCAATGTGCGCGACCCCAAGGCCTTCATGGCCGCCGCCAAAGCCGCCAAGAAGGTGCTGGCCGACAACGCGGTGACGGGTCAGGGCCTGCCCACCTACGGCACCCAGGTGCTGATGAACGTGATCAACGAAATCGGCGGCCTGCCCACGCGCAACCACCGCGACGTGCAGTTCGAAGGCGCCAAGGACATCTCCGCAGAAGCCATGGCCACGCCGCGCGCCACCGACGGCAAGAAGCACCTGGTGACCAACCAGGCCTGCTTCGGCTGCACGATCGCCTGCGGCCGCATTTCCAAGATCGATGAGGGCCACTTCTCGGTGCAGAACAAGCCCGAATACTGGGGCGCTTCGGGTGGTCTGGAATACGAAGCCGCCTGGGCCCTGGGTGCCGCCAATGGCGTCAACGACCTGGAAGCGCTGCAGTTCGCCAACCTGATCTGCAACGAAGAGGGCATGGACCCGATCAGCTTCGGCGCCACCATCGGCGCCGTGATGGAGCTGTACGAAATGGGCGTGCTCACCAAGGAGCAGATCGGCATCGAGGCGCCGTTCGGCTCGGCCAAGGCTCTGTGCGAACTGGCCGTGATGACCGCGCGCGGCGAAGGCTTCGGCAAAGAGATCGGCATGGGCTCCAAGCGCCTGACCGCCAAGTACGGTCACCCCGACCTGTCCATGAGTGTCAAGGGCCAGGAATTCCCGGCCTACGATGGACGCGTGATCCAGGGCATCGGCCTGGCCTACGCCACCTCCAACCGTGGCGCGTGCCACCTGCGCGGCTACACCATTGCCTCCGAAGTGCTGGGCATCCCGGTCAAGACCGAGCCCTCCGAGAGCGCGGGCAAGCCCGAGCTGGTCAAGGCCTTCCAGGACGCGACCGCCGCCTTCGACTCCGCCGGCATCTGCATCTTCACCAGCTTCGCCTGGACCCTGGCCGACGTGGCGCCCCAGGTGCAGGCCGCCTGCGGCGAGGAGTTCACGATGGAACACCTCAACCACATCGGCGAGCGCATCTGGAACATGGAGCGCGAGTTCAACAACGCGGCCGGCTTCACCAAGGCCGACGACAACCTGCCCAAGCGACTGATGACCGAGGCTGCCAAGACCGGCCCGGGCAAGGGCACGGTCAGCAAGCTCGGCGAGATGCTGCCCAAGTACTACGAGGTGCGCGGCTGGGACACAGAAGGCCGTCCGACCGCCGACACCAAGGCGCGCCTGGGTCTCTGATTGTTGCCATCGGGGACAACGAAGAAGCGGTCCCCGTGACCGCTTCTTTTTTTGCAGTTTGGAGAACAGAACATGACCCACCACGTCATCCTCGGCGCCGGCCCGGCCGGTGTCATTGCAGCCGAAACCATCCGCAAGCACGCACCCAAGGACCAGATCACGATCATCGGTGACGAGAACGAAGCGCCGTATTCGCGCATGGCGATTCCCTACCTGCTGATCGGCAAGGTGGGCGAGGAGGGCACGCACCTGCGCCACACGGCCGGGCACTTCGAGAAGCTGAACGTCACCGTCAAGCGCGGTGTGCGCGCCAAAGTGCTGGATTCGGCGAAGCGGACCATCGAACTGAGCGACGGCAACACCATCAGCTTCGAAAAGCTGCTGATCGCCACCGGGTCTTCTCCGGCGACGCCGCCGATTCCCGGCATCGACGGCCCCGGCGTTCACAGCTGCTGGACCTTGGCCGACGCGCGCGCAATCGCCAACCTCGCCAAGCCCGGCGCCAAGGTGCTGCAGATGGGCGCGGGCTTCATCGGCTGCATCATCATGGAAGCGCTGCAGCAGCGCGGTGTGGAGCTGTCGGTGGTCGAGATGGGCGACCGCATGGTGCCGCGCATGATGGGCCCCACGGCCGGCGGCATGATCAAGGACTGGTGCGAGACCAAGGGCGTGAAGGTCTACACCGGCGCCCGGGTCGAAGCCATCGAACGAGGCACCGGCGCGGAAAAGGGCTTGCTGGGCAAGATCGCCGAGGTGGTCGGCATCGGCCAGAGCGCTCCCGCCGACGGCCGGATGACGGTGCGCCTGTCGACTGGTCAGCAGCTCGAAGCGGACCTGGTCATCAGCGCCACCGGCGTGCGGCCCAACATCGGCTTCCTGGAGAACTCCGGCGTGCGCTGCCTGGTCGGCGTGTTGACCGACGAGCACCTGCAGACCAACGTGCCCGGCATCTACGCCGCGGGCGACTGCGCCGAAGCCTTCGACAAGGTCAGCGGCAAGACCATCGTCAGCGCCATCCAGCCCAACGCCGCCGAGCAGGCGCGCGTCGCGGCGCTGAACATGGTGGGCCAGCCGGCCGAGCTGATGGGTGTGACCCAGATCAACGTGCTCGACACCCTGGGCCTGATCTCCAGCAGCTTCGGCAACTGGGAAGGGCTGCCGGGCGGCCAGCACGTGGAGCTGACCGACAAGGCCAATCACCGGCACCTGAGCCTGCAGTTCAAGGGCGACCAGATGGTGGGTTGCAACAGTGTGGGCTGGACCGACCATGTGGGCGTCATGCGCGGTCTGGTCGAGGGCCAGGTGAAGCTGGGCGAGTGGAAGGACCGGCTCATGGCCGACCCCACGAAGCTGATGGACGCATACCTCTCGGCGGCGCAGGGCCAAGGCCACTGGAGCGGTGCAGCCGACGACCGGCGCAGGGCATGATCCGGGCATGAAGATCACCTTCAAGCTTTTTGCCACGCTCACCGACCACCTGCCGCCCGACGCCCGGCGCAGCAACCAGATCGAACTGGACGTGGCGCCCGATGCGCCCATCAGCCAGATCATCGAACCCTTCGGCCTGCCGCCGAAGCTGGTGCATCTGGTTCTGGTCAACGGCAAGTACGTCGCACCCGAGCAGCGCCTGAGCACAACGCTGCGTGAGGGCGACGTGCTGGCCATCTGGCCGCCGATCGCGGGCGGCTGAGCGCGTCGGACCCGCAACCATGCAGTCGGTCTACCCCGAGCGTTTCGAGCGCGATGTGGGCTGCAGCGAGGCTGAGTGGCTGGGCTGGATGCCGCGGGCCCTGGGGACCCATGCCTGGCGGCGCGAGGGGCAGCGCATCACCGTGGACATTCCCCCAGGCGCTCTGGACATCGCCTGGGAACCCCTGCCCGAGCGCCGCATCGCGCTGCTGCGCATGCAGCGTTTGAAGGTGGTGTTCGAGTTCCGCGGGCTGGATGCGGACCAGCGGCGGACCTTCATGAAACCCTTTGATCTGAGCCTTCAGCGCGGCGGCGGTTGAACTTTGGTGTCACGTCCAGCAGGGCCCTGAACACTTTGGGATGTGTTGTAAAGCTTTGTTTTTGCCGTGAATTTTTTCTCTTTTGCGTCGATGTACTTCACAGGCCCGGGTCGCTGACCGGGGTTGGTACCGAAGTCCAACGCTCGAAAGGGAATGACATGAAGCTCTCGATCGCGATGCTGTCTGCAGGCGCCCTCCTGGCGCTGACCGCCTGTTCCACCGCACCCGTGAACACCACGGCGACGCCGGCCCAGCCGGTGTTCCAGGCGAAAGTCACCGAATTCCAGCACCCCGAGGTCAACGAGGCCGCGAGTGCCTTTGTGTCCCACTACAAGCAGACCGTCGAGCAGAGCCTGCAGACGGGCAAGTACCAGAGCGAGTTGGCTGCCCGGTATCTGAACGCAGAGTCCTGCTTCGAGAGCCGGGCCAGCCGCCTGCTGGACAAGCCGCTGACGGCGGAAGCGAAGACCGGTCTGCTCAAGGCCCATGTGCCAGCCGAGAAGCGCAAGGCCTACGAGACCCTGGCCCGCGGGCACGTTGTCCGCGCCAATGGCCTGGAGACTTTTTCCTGCGAGATCGCCGGCCTCGCCATCGATCGCAGCAACGTGCGCTACTGACCCCGCGCGGTGGGCAGGTCCTGCTAGGCTGCAGGACCATGAACCTGCTCACCTCGATGCGCTACTTGGTGGCCCTGCACGACCACCGCCACTTTGACCGCGCCGCCAAGGCCTGTCACATCACCCAGCCGGCGCTGTCGAACGCGCTGCGCGCGCTGGAGCGCGAACTGGGCACGCCCATCGTGCGGCGCGGCCGCACCTACTCCGGCCTGACCCCCGAAGGCGAACAAGTGTTGGCGTCCGCTCGCCGCATGCTTCGCGAACACGAGGCCCTGCAGCAGACCCTGGCCAGCCAGCAGGACCAACCGGTAGGCAGCCTGCGGCTGGGCGTGGTGCCCTCGGCCGTGCCGGTGGCCACGCGCTTCTGTGCGCTGCTGCAGTCGCGCCACCCTGGTATTGCGCCAGTGCTGCTGTCCCTCCCGTCGGGCGAGATCGAAGCGGGCCTGAAGGCCTTGACGCTTGATCTGGGCCTGGGTTTCCTCGAGCGGGTCAGTGCCCGCAGCAGCGGCTTCCAGGTCATCCCCCAGTACCAGGAGCGCCTGTACCTGGTCACACGCGCGCCTGCCTCGGCGCGCGCCAAATCGTCACCACCCAGCCGCATCGGCGATCCGCTGAACTGGGCCGACACGGGCGGGCTTGACCTGTGCCTGCTGACGCCCGACATGCACAACCGCAGCATCGTCGATGGCGCGTTTGCCCGCGCCGGGGTGGCGGTCAAGCCGGTGATGGAGACCAACTCCGTGCTCTCGCTGGCGCTGGCGGTCCGCTCCGGCTCCCTGACCAGCGTGATGCCCGGTGCCCTGGTGTCCAGCCTGCGTGATCAGCCCGGCCTGCTGTTCCGGCCGCTGGTGAAGCCCGAGGTGCAGACCCCGGTGGGGTTTCTGGTGCGCCGCGAGGTGGCGCTCACGCGGGTGCAGGAGGCCGCCCTGGCCCTGGCCCGCGATGCGGACTGGCGCGCCGAGCTGGCGGCGAGCAGCGGTTCATTCAACATTTGAATGAACCCATGTCGCGAACCAATTTGACGGCGCACGGCACAGCGGACACAGTGCGGCGATGCAATCGTCCGCCTCTCGCACCATTCCGATCATTCCCTTGGGCGGCGTCGCCCAGACCGCCCGCCCACCACAGCGCACCCGCGACCGGCTCAAGGGCCGCCAGGCTACGCCCGAGGCCCTGCAGGCGCTGCGCGCCCTGATCGGGGAACGGCCCGCCGCGGGTCACCGCCGCGACCTGCTGATCGAACACCTGCACCGCATCAACGACGCCCACCATGGCCTGCCCGAGGCCCTGCTGGTGGCGCTGGCGCGGGAGATGAACTTGCCGGTGGCCGAGGTCTACGAGGTCGCGAGTTTCTACCACCACTTCGAGGTCCTGCGTGGCGACGAGGCGGGGCCGGCGGTCACGGTGCGGGTCTGCGATTCGCTCAGCTGCAGTCTGGCCGGCGGCGGTGAACTGCTGCAGCGCCTGCGTGCACGGCTGGGCGAGGGCGTTCGCGTGCAGTCCGCACCCTGTCTCGGTCGCTGCGCCCAGGCGCCGGTGGCACAGGTGGAGCAGGCGGCGGTGCCGCACGCAGACGAGGCAGTGATCGAGGCGCTCACGCAGCGGGTGCTGGCCGGCGAGTCGCTGCCGCGCGAGCGCGTGCACGGTTTCACCGATCTGGCGGCCTACCGCGCCGGTGGAGGCTACCGTCTTGCAACTGCAGTGGTGCAGGGCGCGTACGACCCCGAAACCCTGATCCAGACGCTGGAGCATGCCGGGCTGCGGGGCCTGGGCGGCGCCGGCTTTCCGGCCGGCCGCAAGTGGCGCATCGTGCGCGGCTTCGCGGCGCCGCGCCTGATGGCGGTCAACATCGACGAGGGCGAGCCCGGCACCTTCAAGGACCGCCACTACCTCGAACGCGACCCGCACCGCTTTCTTGAAGGCGTGCTGATCGCGGCATCGGTGGTGGGCATTCACAAGGTCTACATCTACCTGCGCGACGAATACCACGACTGCCGCGCGCTGTTGCAGGAGCAGATCGCCGCGCTGCAGGCCGACCCGCCGTGCCCGCTGCCCGCCATCGAGCTGCGGCGCGGCGCGGGCGCCTACATCTGCGGCGAGGAGTCCGCGATGATCGAGAGCATCGAGGGCAAACGCGGTGAACCCCGGCTGCGCCCGCCCTACATCGCCGAGGTCGGCCTGTTCGGCAGGCCCACGCTGGAGCACAACTTCGAGACGCTGTACTGGGTGCGCGAGATCGTCGAGCGCGGTGCCGACTGGTTCGCCTCGCACGGCCGCCATGGCCGCAAAGGGCTGCGCAGCTTCAGCGTCAGCGGCCGGGTGCGAGAACCGGGCGTGAAGCTGGCCCCGGCCGGCATCACCCTGAGCGAACTCATCGACGAGTACTGCGGCGGCATGGCCGAAGGCCACACGCTCTACGCCTACCTGCCCGGCGGTGCCAGCGGTGGCATCCTGCCCGCCCACATGGCCGACATTCCGCTGGACTTCGACACCCTGCAGGCGCACGGCTGCTTCATTGGCTCGGCCGCGGTGATGGTGCTGAGCCAGCACGACCGCGCGCGCGACGCGGCGCTCAACGTGATGCGCTTCTTCAAGGACGAGAGCTGCGGCCAGTGCACGCCCTGCCGCGTCGGCACCGACAAGGCGGCGCGCCTGATGGAGGCCGCGGTGTGGGATCAGGACACGCTGCGCGATCTCGGCGACGTGATGGGCGATGCCTCGATCTGCGGCCTGGGTCAGGCCGCGCCCAACCCGATCCGCTCGGTGCTGAAGCACTTTGCGCACGAAGTCGGAGGTGCGGCATGAACCGCGCGCTGAGTCCCGAGCAGCTGATGCCGGCCAAGCTGAGCTTCGAGCTGGATGGCCGTGAGGTTGAGGCATTTGAAGGCGAATCGATCTTCGACGCCGCGAAGCGCCATGGCATCAAGCTGCCCCACCTCTGCCACAGCGACCCGCTGCGGCCCGACGGCAACTGCCGCGCCTGCGTGGTCGAGGTGGCGGGTGAGCGCGCCCTGGCCGCCAGCTGCTGCCGCAGCGTGACCCCGGGCCTGAAGGTGCTCACCGACAGCCTGCGCGCGAAGAAGTCGCGCCAGATGGTGCTGGAGCTGCTGTTGTCCGACATGCCCGACCAGGGCCACCAGTGGGCCGATGACCAGGGTCTCCAACCGCATGGCGAACTGAGCGACTGGGCAGGGCGCGAGGCCGTGTCGGTGCGTCCTGCGTTGCAGGCGCTGCGTCGCGAGCAGCCCGCGCCCGATGTCTCGCACCCCGCCATGGCGGTGAACCTCGACGCCTGCATTCAATGTCGGCGCTGTGTGCGCGCCTGCCGCGAGGAGCAGGTGAACGGCGTGATCGGGTTCGCCGGTCGCGGTGGCCATGCCGAGATCGTGTTCGACCTCGGCGACCCCATGGGCGCGAGCAGTTGCGTGGCCTGCGGCGAATGTGTGCAGGCCTGCCCGACCGGCGCGCTCTCACCCAAAAGCCTGGTGGGCTCGCAGGTGGTGGACCGCTCTGTGGACTCGGTGTGTCCCTTCTGCGGCGTCGGGTGCCAGCTGACCTACAAGGTGCGCGACGACAAGATCGTGGCGGTGGAAGGCCGCGACGGCCCGGCTAATCACGGGCGTCTGTGCGTCAAGGGCCGCTTCGGTTTCGACTATGTGCACCATGCGGGTCGACTCACGTTCCCGCTGGTCCGCCGCGAGGGCGTGGCCAAACACGGCGACGCCGTCCCACCGCGCGACGCCGACTGGCGCGACACCTTCCGCGAGGCCAGCTGGGACGAGGCGCTGGCGCTGGCCGCCGGCAAGCTCAAGGCGCTGCGTGACCGCCACGGCCCGAAGAGCCTGGCCGGCTTCGGCTCGGCCAAGGGCACGAACGAAGAGGCCTACCTTTTCCAGAAGCTGGTGCGCACCGGCTTCGGTTCCAACAATGTCGACCACTGCACGCGCCTGTGCCATGCCTCCAGCGTGGCGGCGCTGCTCGAAGGCGTGGGCTCGGGTGCGGTGAGCAACCCGGTGAACGACGTGGCGCACGCGGAGCTGATCCTTGTGATCGGCTCCAACCCCACGGTCAACCACCCGGTGGCCGCAACCTGGATGAAGAACGCGGCGCAGAGCGGCACGCGCATCGTACTGGCCGACCCGCGCATCACCGACATCGGCCAGCAGGCCTGGCGCACGCTGCCGTTCCGGCCCGATACCGACGTGGCGCTGCTCAACGCAATGATCCACACCGTCATCGACGAAGGGCTGGTGAACCAGGACTTCATCGCACAGCGCACGAGCCACTACGAGGAGCTGGCGCAGAGCGTGGCGCGCTTCAGCCCCGAAGCGATGGCGCCGGTCTGCGGCATTCCCGCACAGACGATCCGCGAGGTGGCGCGCGCGTTTGCCACCGCGAAGGCTGCGATGATCCTCTGGGGCATGGGCGTGAGCCAGCACGTGCACGGCACCGACAACGTGCGCTGCCTGATCGCGCTGTGCGCCATCACCGGCCAGATCGGCAAGCCGGGCAGCGGGCTGCACCCGCTGCGGGGCCAGAACAACGTGCAGGGCGCGAGCGACGCCGGCCTGATCCCGATGATGTTCCCCAACTACCAGCGGGTAGACAACGCATCGGCTCACGCCTGGTTCGAGGATTTCTGGGGCACGCCGCTGGACCGCTCGCCGGGCTACACCGTGGTCGAGCTGATGGACAAGGCGCTGGCCGACGAGAGCGACCCGCACAAGCTGCGCGGCCTCTACATCATGGGCGAGAACCCGGCCATGAGCGACCCGAACCTGAACCACACGCGCCACGCGCTGGCCTCACTCGAACACCTGGTGGTGCAGGACATCTTCATGACCGAGACCGCCTGGCTGGCCGACGTGATCCTGCCCGCCAGCGCTTGGCCCGAGAAGACCGGTACCGTGAGCAACACCGACCGCATGGTGCAGCTCGGCCGCCAGGCCATTGACCCGCCGGGCGACGCGCGTGCCGACCTCTGGATCATCCAGCAGATGGCGCAGCGCATGGGTCTGCAATGGAACTATGAGGGCAAATACCACGGCGTGGCCGCCGTCTATGACGAGATGCGCCAGGCCATGCACGCGGCCATCGGCGGCATCCGCTGGGAGCGGCTGGAGCGCGAGGGCAGCGTGACCTATCCCTGCCTGGCCGACGACGACCCGGGCCAGCCCATCGTCTTCATCGACCGCTTCCCGACCCAGGACGGCCGGCTGCGGCTGGTGCCGACCGAGCTGGTGTCGGCGGACGAAACGCCCGATGCGGACTACCCCATGGTGCTGATCACCGGCCGCCAGCTCGAACACTGGCACACCGGCAGCATGACGCGCCGTGCGACGGTGCTGGATGCGCTGGAACCCGAGGCCACGGCGAGCCTGGCCGCGGCGGACCTGGCGCGGCTGGGTGTGCAGCCGGGCGAGCGCATCACCGTGCGCTCGCGCCGCGGCGAGGTGACGCTGCGCGCGCGGCAGGACGATGGCACCGCCGACGGCTGCGTGTTCATCCCGTTTGCCTACGCGGAGGCGGCGGCCAACCTGCTGACCAACGCGGCGCTCGACCCGTTCGGCAAGATCCCGGAGTTCAAGTACTGCGCGGTGTCGGTGCAGAAGGCGGGGTGATGCTTCATACCCCTGGGAGAATGGCTAAGATGAAGCGCCTTGTCCCACTTCATCGGAACACGCCATGAGCGACAACGCCAGTGTCACCATCACCCGCCAGTCCGGCTACCAGTTCCTGGTCGACTTCGGCGAAGCCCTCCCGCACCTGCTGGCCGACGAACCCGCGCCGCTGGGGCAGGGCGCCGGGCCGGCGCCCGATCACATGCTGCTGGCCGCGGTGGCCAACTGCCTGAGCGCCAGCCTGCTGTTCGCACTGCAGAAATTCAAACAGGACCCGGGCGCGCTGACTGCCACCGCCACTCCGGAGATGGGGCGCAACGAGAACAAGCGCCTGCGCATCCAGCGCATCCATGTGCAGCTGGAACTGGGCAAGACCGCCGCCGAACTGGAGCACCTGGACCGCGTGCTCGCGCAGTTCGAAGAGTTCTGCACCGTGTCGATGAGCGTGCGCCAGGGCATCGCCATTGATTTGCAGGTGCGCGACGGCGCGGGGGCCGTGCTCAAGGGGTGACGGCGATCCGGCGGGCCCCGCTGGCCGGGGGCATCCACCAACAGGTGCGTCTGATCAAGTGATCGTCCGCCAGCAGCCCGGACAATCCGGGTAGAGTGCTGACGCGGGCTACCCTGGCCTGTATCCGAGAGAGATGGCGAACCGATGCGACTGACCCAGTGGACCGACTACAGCCTGCGTGTGCTGATGTATTGCGCAGCCTGCGAAGGCCGTGCCCTGCCGCCCACCGTCAGCGAGATTGCCGAGGCGCACGGCATCTCGCGCAGCCACCTGACCAAGATTGTGATGATCCTCGCCGGCCGCGGCTGGCTGGCCACGACCCGGGGTCGGGGCGGCGGCCTGCGGCTGATGGCCGATCCACGCCAGCTTACCCTGGGCCAGGTGATCCGGGAGACCGAGCCCGACCTGAACCTGGTCGAGTGTTTCGACGGCATGAGCAACACCTGTCGCCTGGATGGCTACTGCCGGCTCAAAGGTGCGCTGAGCCAGGCGATGAGTGCTTTTCTGGCGGCGCTGGACGGGGTCACGCTGGCCGATCTGCTCGCCCCCAGCCCGCGAATCGCCGGTCTCGCAGGGCAACTGCCCCACCTGATCCCGATCCAGATGGCGCCGCTCAAGCGGGCTGCGGGCAAGACCCCTTCTCGCAAGACAGTCAGGCGACCCGCCTGACCCTGATCATTTCGGCAGTCCTCGGGTGCCCGTGCCCAGGAACGCCGACTAAGCCGATCCCCACCAGGCACCTGCCATCTTCATGCCCAGCAGCGTGAGCGCCAGCGAACCCAGCAGGTGCAGCGCAGCGGCACCCAAGGCCAGCAGGTAGCGCGCGTGCTGCAGCATGGACACCACCTCGGCCGAGAAAGTGGAGAAGGTGGTCAGCGCGCCCAGGAACCCGGTGACCAGCGCGAGTCGCCACGCCGGGTCCAGCTGCGTCTGGCTCTGGAAGAACACCACCGCCACGCCCACCAGCCAGGCCCCGATCCAGTTGGCCGCCAGCGTGCCCCAGGGCAGCACGGCGTGGCCCTGGTTGAGCCACAGACTCAGCTGCCAGCGCGAGAGGGCGCCGACGCTGGCGCCGAGGCTGATGGCGATCACTTGCAGCATGGTTCAGGTGCGGGTGGCGCGATCAGAACGGCGCTTCGCCGTCGCCCACGGCGGTGACGGCTTCCTGCTTGGGTTTGGCCGGCGCCGATGCAGGTTCTGCACCGGGCAGCGCCGCGCCGGGCTCGATTTCGCCGCCCAGGGCCTCGATCAGCGCCGGAATGAGCTGGCTCAATTCGCCGGTGGCCAGGGCCACATCGGTGTCGAAGCCGCTTTCGTCGGTGTTGGGCCGGTCGTCGAACACGCCTTCCAGGAAGGCCAGCTTCTTGAGCTGCATGGATTCGGTGAGCGTGAAGCCGATTCGTCCCTCCCAGCTCAGCGCCAGCCGCGTGGGCAGCTTGCCTTCGGCCAGGTGCTTGCGCACCTCGTCGGTCAGCAGGTGGTGGCGCGTGAACTTCACAGCCGACTTCTCTTCGTCGGCCGACTTGAGTTCACATTCGCGCTCGACGTTGAAGCCCTCGGGCCAGTCGTTCTCGGGCTCGGTTGTCGCCAGCCACTGCGTCATGGCGGTCTGCGGCGTCATGGCCGTCTGCAGCAGGGTGAGGGCAAGGCCATCAAACACGCGCACCAGCGCGGTCACGACCTCGTCGTTTTTGCCCTGGCTGCCGGCGTCGGTGACCAGCAGACCGTTCTTCATGTCGAACCAGACCCAGACGCTGCCGCGGCGCGGGAAGGCCTGGGGCAGCAGGGCTTGCAGCGCGTCCTCGCGCAGTTCCTTGGTTTCCTTCTTGCCGGGCTTGCGGCCGGTGGTGGCCTCGATGTGGTCGGCCGCTTCCTGCGCCTTTTCTTTCACCACGCTGCCGGGCACGGCCTTGGTCTCAATGAGCAGCTTGAGGATGCGCTGGCCGTTGACCGATTCGACCAGCGGGCCATGCTCCTCACCCCGGGGTTCGGTCCAGCCGACCGACTTGTCCTGCGAGGCGCTGCAGGGGACGAAACGCGCCGCGTCCAGCGCGGCCTCCATCGATTCCAGCGTCGCGTCCCAGCCGGGCGCGATGCGGTAGATCGTCACATTCTTGAACACGTATTTCCTTGGGTTGCAGGCCGTCAGCGGCCGACCTCTCCAGCCGGCGGCAGGAGAGGCCTGGGATCAGGGCGTTCGATGATACCGAGCCAGTGGGTGTGTCCGGGCGTTTGCCTATACTGCCGGCGGAACAGATCGGGCAGGGCGGCCAACAGATGTGCACCAGCCACCCTGCCAGCAAAACATCAAGGAGGTGTGTGTGCATGAGTTGCCTTTCAACCGCGGCGCCCGTCTGGCCTGCGCCACCGTCATGTGGGGGGCTCTGATGGCCTGCCAACCCACCGCCCCTGCCGCACCTGCAGCCCCTTCGCCGGGCGCATCCGCTGCGACCGACCAGCCCACCGGCGCGCAGAAGAACGACCAGTCGGAGCAGGCCCACCTCTTCAAGCTCAATCCGGCGCCCCGTCGGGTTTTCGAGGTCACGTTCGAGATCCACGATGCCCCCGGGCCGCTGATGGCTGTGCGAGGCAGCGCCGGTTACAGCGCGCCGCAGGCACCCAACTGCACCTTTGTCACCAATGCCTGGGCAGGCACCTGGGGCACGCCGTTCAAAGGTCTGAGCCTGCCCGTCACACCCGCTGGTCCGAATCGTTTCGTGATGACGGTGGCGCTGGATGCCATGCTGGACGAGGACTACTACGGCAAGGGGGTGTGTCGATGGGAGATGGGGGGCGCGGGGGCGGGTTTTGCTGCCAGTGAAGCAAAAGAGGACACCGTGTACGGTCTCAGCTTGGACGCGAAGGAATTCGTGGACGGTGCCACGTACCGGCAGTACTACTGGAAAGGGGACTATCCAAAGCTGGAGACGCGCGATTCGGCTGTTTCCGTGGGCAACCCCGGGCGGCGCGACCCTGACGGCTACAAGGAGCCCTTCCGCTCCAACCTGTTCTCCATCACCGCACAAGTGAAGGCCAAACCATGAGTGTCTCCAGTCAGCAATACGCAGACCTGGCGTGGCATGTGTACAAGCCAGCGCAGACGGCTAATTACGACCGTGGCGATGACTCGGCCCCAAAGGTTGTCTCGGATGGTGTCACGTTTCACGTACGTGCCCATGTGGACAACCCGAGAACCGGGTACCAGGGCACCATCTATCAGCGCAGAGATACCGGAGAGTTGGTGGTTGTCCACAGAGGCACCGAGTTTGATCGGGAGGCGTTCAAGGACGGCGCGTTGGCCGACGGCGGCATGGTTCTCAATCGTTCCAACCTCCAAGCGGAGGATGCAATAGCCCTGACGCGCGAAGCTCTACGTTTGAAAGTGGCGGATGAGGCGCGGAACTTGACTTCTGGCCCTGTTACCACCACCGGCCACTCCCTGGGCGGCACGCTGGCCCAGGTCAGCGCTCACCACTTCGGTCTCAAAGGGGAAACCTTCAACGCCTACGGTGCGGTCAGCCTGAGCCGGCGCATTCCCGAAGGCGGCCACTCGGTCATCAACCACATGATGGCGGGCGACGCGGTGAGTGCGGCCAGCCCGCACTTTGGAGAGACACGGATCTATGCCCGGCCCGAGGAGGTGAACACGTTGCTGTCCAAGGGCTACGACAACCAGACCCACTGGAGCGATCCGTTGCGGCCCTACTCTCCGGCGATGTGGGCGATGGGCATGACGCCGCCCAGCACCCTTGGCGCGGCGGTGGCGCTGGGGGGCAGCCACAGCATGCACCACTTCGTGGAGGTGGACGCCGGCGGCCAGCCCGACCGCTCCATCCTGGCCGATCCGCAGGCGCGCAACCTGGCACAGCAGCAGTCGGTGCAGATTGGCGAGTACCGCCGGGACGTGCGCCAGATGCGTGGTGTGCTGACGGCGGTGTCCCGCGGCATTGATGGCAACGCCCGCGACGCGATCGACACCATCCGCGGGCCGCTCGAACCGGGGGAGCCTGCCCAGCGTGAGCCGCGCAAAGGCGCCGCACTGGACCCGGCGGCCCTGCCCGAGACCGGCCGGCAGTTGCTCGAGGACAGCCGAGGTCATGTGCAGCGGCTGGCCGGCCAGCACGGACTGGCCTGGGACCAGGGCATGGAGAACACGGTGCACGCCGTGGCGCTGGGTGCGCGGGAGGCCGGCCTGTCGCGCATCACCCACCTGCGGGTGGATGCGGGTCAGATCCGCGTGGCGGAGTTCGATGGCATCGGCTTGAAGGAAGGTGCCGTCGATGCACGGCAGGCGGCCAACAGGCCTGCGGATGAATCGCTGCAACGGCTGGCCGTGGCGCCGGAGCCGGCTGCCGAGTTGGCGGCTGTTCAACCCCAGGAGAGACAGGTTCCGGTCAGGGCCTGAGCCGCGCCACTGCGAACCCGGTTCTCGGAGACCCTTTTCAGACCAGTGCTGGCAACCCCGCGAGGCGGTGGCCGGCGGCTTCCAGCGCCGCGCGGATCGCCCGCGCCGCCGCCACCGCGGCCGGCCCGTCGCCGTGCACGCAGATGCTGTGGATGGGCGTGGGCAGGCGCTGGCCATCGGCGGTGACGATGCCGCCGGCCTCAAGCATGCGCTGCACGTGCAGCACGCAGTCCTGCGCCGCATGCAGCACCGAGCCCGCCTGCGAGCGCGGCGTCAGCTGGCCGTCGGCCTGGTAGGTCCTGTCGGCAAACACCTCGCGCGCCACGCGCAGGCCGGCCGCCTCGCCCGCGTGCTCCAGCGCCGAAAGCGCGGGCGCGAGCAGGATGAGATCGCGGTCCAGTGCCCTGACGGCGCGCGCCACGGTGGCCGCCATCGCCTCGTCGGCGCAGGCCATGTTGTTGAGTGCGCCGTGCGGCTTGACGTGGGTGACGCGCCCACCTTCGGAGGCCGCCATGGCCTGCAACGCGCCCACCTGGTAGAGGATGGTCGCTTCGAGCTCTTTGGGCGAAAGCTGCATCATCCGCCGGCCGAAGCCCTGAAGGTCGGGGAAGGCCGGGTGCGCGCCCAGGCTCACGTCGTTGGCCATGGCCAGGCGCACGGTCTCGCGCATCACCACCGGGTCGCCGGCGTGGAAGCCGCAGGCGATGTTGGCGCTGTTGATCACCTGCAGCAGTTCCGCGTCGCTGCCCATGCTCCAGGCACCGAAGCTTTCGCCGAGGTCGGCGTTGAGGTTGATGGGGCTCATGGGGTGTCCTCTCCGGGGTGGGTGGCCAGCATGCCGCTGACCAGGTTCGATCCGTATAGCGCGGCCTCGTCGATGTGACCGGGCGGCAGGAAGGCCTCGCGGCCCGCGAGCCACTGCTGCCAGCGCGTGCGCTGGGCGATCAGGGCATCGTGCGCCTGTTCGGCGGTCACGGGCGCGAAGCGCACACGCGTGCCTGGCCTCAGGTGCGCCAGCCGCGGCAGGTCGGCCGTGATCACGGTGGCGATCTTCGGGTAGCCGCCCACGGTCTGCCCGTCGGCCAGTAGCACGATGGGCTGGCCGCTGGCTGGCACCTGGATCACGCCCGGTGTGACGCCGTCGGAGACGATGTCGGCGGCTTCGGCGCTGGTGTGTGCGAGTGGCCCGCCCTGCAGGCGCAGACCCATGCGGTCCTGCGCGGGTGTGGCCTGCCAGTCCTGCGCGAAGAAGCTGGCCAGGGCGTTGGGCGTGAAGTGGTCGTCCTGCGGGCCGGCCATCACGCGGATCGGTCCTGTGTCGGACTCCCAGGGCGAGCGGCAGCGCCATTCACGCGGGTCGTTGCTGCTGGACTCGCCACAGGGCAGCACGTCGCCCGGCTGGAAGGCGCGACCCAGCACACCGGACAGGCCGGCGCGCCAGTAGCTGGCGCGGCTGCCGAAGGCCGGTGGCAGCTCGATGCCGCCCGCCACCGCCAGGTAGGCGCAGCCGCTGTCGGCGCTGCCCAGTTGCAGCGTCTCGCCCTCGTGCAGTGTGGCGGTCTGCCAGGCGGGCAGGGGGGTGCGCGCACCGTTCTCGCGCACGCGCTGGGCGCCGATGCGACCGGCCATCGCCACGCGCACGGGACCGCTTTTCACGCGCAGCACCGTGCCGACGCCGCGCAGCTCCAGCACCGCAGCGTTCAGGTGATTGCCCAGCAGTGCGTTGGCCGCCTGCGCCAGCGGCGCATCCAGCCAGCCCGAGAGCGGCAGGCCGTGGTGGCGGTGGCCGGGCCGGCCCCGGTCCTGCACGGTGCTGCCGATGCCGGGCTGCAGGACTTCCAGCTGGCCGCTCATGCCGCTGACTCTTTCAGGAAGGTCTCGCGCGGCAGGCCGTTGGCGATCTCGCGCGCGAGCCGGTCGTGTGTGGTGCGGTCCACTTCGGTCCACTGCACCTCGTCGCCCGCAGCCAGCATCGCGGGTTGCGCGGCGTGCACCGGGTCGAACAGCACCACCGGCGTGCGCCCCAGCAGGTTCCAGCCGCCCGGGCTCTCCCAGGGGTAGACGGAGCACATGTCGAGCGCGATGGCCACCGACTTCGCGGGCACCTTCTGCCGCGGCGAGGGCAGGCGCGGCGTGACCAGGGCGGGCGGCAGCCCGCCCATGTAGGGAAAACCGGGCTGAAAGCCGAGCATGTAGACGCGGAAGCGGGCGCCGAGCAGCTGGTCCATTACCTCGGCTCGGCTCAGTTGCTTGAGCTCGCACACGCGCGCCAGATCGGGCGCGAAGTCCTCATCGAAGCACACAGGCAGTCGCCACTGGCGCCCTTGCACGGAGGTCTGCTGACCTTCTTGCGCCATCGAGAGCAGCTGCCGACCCAGCGCCGCGGCGTCACCCGCCCAAGGGTCGAAATGCACCGTGAGCGAGCGGAAGGTCGGCACCACGTCGGTGACCCCAGCCATCAGCGGATCGTTCTGCTGCACCGCCGCGACCCGATCCGCCAGGCCCATGACGCGCGCGTTGATGGCAGCGTCGATGGCGCGGCCGAATTCCACCGTCCAGGCGCTGTCGCCCAATGGAAGCAGACGGGGTTTCATGGCGGTCACAGCGACGCGGCCGAACGGGCGGCCTGGTCGTACATGCCCGAGAGCACACGCAGCAGCCGCGCCAGCTCGCCGATGTCCTTGTTCAGCGCGTCGTCGGCGTGCAGCGCCTGGATCAGGCATTGCTCGCGGATCTCACGGTAGCGCTGCACGTAAGCGCCACCCGACTCGGTGGCCGCGTAGGTCACTTCCTTGCCCGATTTGCTCGACGCCACCACGCCCAGGCTCACCAGCTTCTTGAGCGAGTAGTTCACCAGGTGCGTGTCCTCGATGTTCATGATGAAGCAGATGTCGGACAGGCGCTTGTCCCTTGCCCGGTGAGACACGTGGTGCAGCACCAGCACGTCCAGCGGCATCAGGTCCTTCAGGCCCGCGGCGGCCATGCAGTGCACCACCCAGCGGTGAAAGGCGTTGCTGGCCACGATCAGGCCGAATTCGAACTCACTCATTTCCGCGCTGCGAGGGGAAACCAGGTGCGCGGACGACACGATGTGCGATCGTGGTGCGGCAGCGACTGGCGTGGTGCTTGCTTTGGGTGCTTTGGCCATGGTGAGTTTTCGTGATTCGCGTACCGCTGTATTTGACGACAAATTGCCAACAATTTGTTGACGTTAAGGGAAAACACTGGTCACAATGTGTTGCCCCCGCTTCTACATTCCATGCACCCGTTTGCCGCAAGCAGGGCCTTGCGGTTCGTTCAACCCAGCAACCGGAGCTTTCATGAAACGTCGCGCCTTCCAACTCTCCATGGCCGCTGCCGCCATCGCGTTCTCGACCTCGGCGTTCGCCCAGGCCAAGTGGGACCTGGCTACCGCCTACCCGGCCACCAACTTCCACACGGTCAACATCAGCCAGTTCGCGGCCGACGTGGACAAGGCCAGCGGCGGCAAGCTCAAGATCACGGTGCATCCCAACGCGGCGCTGTTCAAGGCGCCCGAGATCAAGCGCGCAGTGCAGGGCGGCCAGGCGCAGGCCGGCGAGATCCTGCTGGTGAACTACCAGAACGAGTGGCAGCTGTTCGGAGCCGATGGCCTGCCCTTCGTGGCCGACAGCTACGACGAAGCCGCCAAGCTGTGGAAGGTGCAGCGCCCGATGCTGGAGAAGAAGCTGGCCGAGCAGGGCATGATGGTGCTGTTCGCCGTGCCGTGGCCGCCGCAGGGCGTCTACAGCAAGAAGCCGCTGAACAGTGCGGCCGACCTCAAGGGCATCAAGTGGCGCGCCTACAGCCCCGCCACCGCCCGCATCGCCGAACTGGTGGGCGCGCAACCCGTGACGGTGCAGGCCGCCGAGGTCAGCCAGGCCTTTGCCACCGGCGTGACCGAAAGCATGATGTCCAGCGGCTCCACCGGCGCCGACGCCAAGCTGTATGAGCACGTGAAGTACTGGTACGACACCCAGGCCTGGCTGCCCAAGAACGCGCTGCTGGTGAACAAGAAGGCCTTCGATGGGCTGGACAAGCCGACGCAGGATGCGGTGATCAAGGCCGCCGCCGACGCCGAAGCCCGCGGCTGGGAGGCCAGCAAGAAGGCCAACACCGAAAGCCTGGACAAGCTCAAGGCCGGCGGCATGCAGATCCTGCCCGCACCGGCGCAGCTGTCCGCCGACATGAAGAAGGTCGGCGACACCATGCTCAAGGAATGGCTGGACAAGGCCGGACCTGAGGGCCAGGCCCTGGTCGACGCGTTCCGCAAGTGAGCGGCGGCAGCAGCATGCGGCGCGCGCTGAACGCCCTGTACGACGGCTGCGCCTGGCTCGCGGCGGTGTTCATGATCGGCGTGCTGGTCATGGTGCTGCTGTCGGTGCTGGGGCGTCAGCTCCACTTCCACGTGCCGGGCACCGACGCCTATGCGGGCTACAGCATGGCGGCGGCCGGCTTCCTGGCGCTGGCGCACACGCTCAAGCGCAACGAGCACATTCGCGTCACGCTGGTGCTCGGCAAGCTCACGGGTGGTGCGCGCCGGGGCATGGAGCTGTGGTCTCTGAGCGCGGCGGTGCTGCTGTCCGGCCTGTTCGCCTGGTTTTCGCTGCGGCTGGTGATGCAGTCGCACGAGTTCAACGACATCTCGACCGGCAATGACGCCACGCCGCTGTGGATTCCGCAGCTGGGCATGGCGCTGGGCACGCTGGTGCTGTTCATCGCGTTTGTGGACGAGTGGGTGCTGGAGCTGCGGGGGCAGCGCGAGCACATCGGCGGACCGGAGACGCGCCATGAATGAGATGCTGGTCACCGGTCTTCTGATCGTCGCGCTGTTTGCCCTGCTGGGCAGCGGGGTCTGGATCGGCCTCACGCTGGCCGGCGTGGCCTGGATCGGCATGGAGCTGTTCTCCTCGCGCAGCGCCGGCGACGCCATGGCCGTCACCATCTGGGGTTCGGCCAGCAGCTGGACGCTCACCGCTTTGCCGCTGTTTGTGTGGATGGGCGAGATCCTGTTTCGCACCAAGCTGTCCGAGAACATGTTCAAGGGCCTGGCGCCCTGGGTCAACGCACTGCCGGGCCGGCTGCTGCACACCAACATCCTGGGCAGCACCATCTTCGCGGCGGTGTCCGGCTCGTCGGCCGCCACCTGCGCCACCATCGGCAAGATGACGATTCCCGAACTGACCGAGCGCGGCTATCCGCCCGAGCGCGTGATCGGCTCGCTCGGCGGTGCCAGCACGCTGGGTCTGCTGATTCCCCCCTCGATCGTCATGATCGTCTACGGCGTTGCGGCCGAAGTGTCGATCGCCCAGCTGTTCGTCGCAGGCGTCATCCCCGGGCTGTTGCTGGCGGGGCTGTTCAGCGGCTACCTGATGGTCTGGGCGCTGATGAACCCGGACAAGATCCCGAAGGCCGATGCGGGCATGAGTTTTTCAGAGAAGCTGCGCGCGTCCAGCGAGCTGATCCCGGTGATCCTGCTGATCGGTGGTGTGATCGGGTCGATCTATGTCGGCGTGGCCACCGCCACCGAGGCGGCAGCCATCGGCGTGGTCGGTGCGCTGCTGCTGTCGGCCTACCAGAAGTCGCTCTCGTGGCAGAGCTTCCGGGACGCGCTGCTGGGCGCCACGCGGCTGTACTGCATGATGGCTCTGATCCTCGCGGGCGCGGCCTTCCTCACGCTGTCGATGGGCTACATCGGCCTGCCGCGCCACCTGGCCGAATGGGTGGGTTCGCTGGGCCTGTCGCCGGGCCTGCTGCTGGTCGCGCTGGCGCTGTTCTATATCGTGCTGGGCTGTTTCCTTGACGGCATCTCGATGATCGTGCTGACCATGGGCGTGATCATTCCCACCGTGCAGGCCGCTGGCATCGACCTGATCTGGTTCGGCATCTTCATCGTGATCGTGGTCGAGATGGCGCAGATCACGCCGCCGGTGGGCTTCAACCTGTTCGTGCTGCAGGGCATGACGCGGCGCGAAATCAACTGGATCGCACGCGTCTGCATGCCCTACTTCTTTCTCATGGTCCTCGCGGTGTGCTTGCTGTACTGGTTCCCGCAGATCGTGATGTGGCTGCCGGGGAACATGTGATCACGCGGTTCAGGACTGCAGGAAGCGCTGCGGTCTGAACGGGTGCGGGTCGATGGCGGTCGGCTCGCCCAGCATCAGCTGAGCCAGCAGTTCGCCAGTGCCAGGGCCGGTGGAGAAGCCGATGTGTTGATGACCCAGCGCCAGCCACAGCGCGTCGTGTCCTGGGCATTCACCGATCATCGGCCGGCAGTCGGGCAGGGTGGGGCGGCTGCCCAGCCAGTCGGGGTCGGCTGTCCGTGCGCCCAGAGGCATCGCCTGGCGCGCCGTACGTTCGGCTGCTTCCAGCTGCGCCCGGTGCGGCGGCGCGAATTGTGCGTTCAATTCCACCCCCGTGGTCAACCTCAGCCCGCGCACCATCGGCGCCAGCACATAGCCGCCAGCGGTGTCGTACACCGGCCGGCCCAGCGCTGAGGCCCCGGCAGGGTGGAAGTGGCGGTGCTGGCCGCGCTCGAAACCCATGGGCAGGCGCAGACCGAACTGCCCTCGCAGGAAGTCGCGCGACCAGGGGCCGAGCGCCACCACGACGTGATCCGCTTCGAGCGGAGGACCGCTGCGGGTGTGCACCGTCCAGCCGCCGCTGTGGCGGTGCAGCCCGGTGGCGTCGTCCGTGCGCACCGTGCCGCCCATTGTCTGCAGCCACGCTGCATAGCCGCGCACCACCTCGCCAGGGCTGTCGACCGAGCTGGCGTCCTGCACCCACAGCGCGCGCGGGAACACTGGTTTCAGGTGGGGTTCCAGCTCGTGCAGCGCGGCCGCATCCAGCACGCGCGTCGCCACTCCGAAGCGCGCCAGTGTCTCGCGCCCGAGGGCGCCGCTCTCGAAGGCGACCTCGCTGCGGTAGAGGAACAGCCAGCCATTGTCCTGGCGGCGGTGTGCCACGCCTGCTTCGGCCATCCAGCGCCAGTGGACGATTCTCGAGTGGCGGATCAGTGCGTCCAGCGCGGTGGTGGTCTCCTTGAAGTCGGCTGCCCGTGCATGGCCCAGGAACGACAGTCCCCAGCGCCACTGGCCGAGTACCCAGGGCAGGTGGTATCGAAAGCCCGGGTTCTTCCCGCGCAGCAGCACCGGCAACTGGGCCCACAGCCCGGGGTGGTTGAACGGCATGAGCGAGCTGCGTGCCAGCACGCCCGCGTTGCCGTGCGAGGTGGCGGCGCCGGGGCCCAGCGGGTCGAGAACAGTGACCTCCATGGCTCGCTGGCGCAGCGAGAGGGCGCAGGCAATACCCACCATGCCGGCACCCAGCACCACCACGCGCTGTCCTGCTATGGCCTGTGTCATGCTTCAATCACTTTCTTGTTGCTTTGGATGTGGACACGCAGCTTATCGCTATGAATGGTTCGGACACCGGTGCAGTGGCCTTTCTCGGCGTGATCGTGCTCGACACGCGCTTCCCGCGCCCGCCCGGCGACATCGGCAGTCCGCAGACCTGGGTACGCGCCGGCATCCCGGCCCGGCTGCGTGTCGTGCCTGGGGCATCGGCACGGCGCGTGGTGCAAGAACAGGACCCGGCGTTGCTCGGGCCGTTCATCGATGCGGCTCGATCACTGGCTGCAGACGGGGCCTGCCTGATTACCACCAGCTGCGGATTTCTGGCCGGGTGGCAGGCCGAGTTGCAGGCCGCGGTGCCGGTTCCCGTGATCACCTCCAGCCTGTTGCAGTGTTCGGACCTGCCCGCGCCGGGCATCGTCACTTTTGACGCTGCATCCTTGCACCACGCGCTCCTGCGTCGGGCGGGCGTGCCCGACGGGACGCCGGTGGAAGGGCTTGCGCCAGGCTGTGAGCTGCAGTCGCGCATCCTGGCAGACAACACCTTGCTGGACCTGGCGCAGGCGCAGCGGGATGTGGTGGCGGCGGCCGTACAGCTGGTGTCCCGACATCCGCAGGTGCAGACGGTGGTGCTGGAGTGCACCAATATGCCGCCCTACCGTGCTGCGGTCGAGCAGGCGACCGGGCGGCCGGTGCACGACCTGGAGACCTTGATGCTTGCGGCCTGGCGCCGTGCTCAGAGTTCTTCGACGCGGCGGGCCGGGTAGCTGTCCCAGCTCTGGCAACCGGGGCAGTGCCAGAAGTGCTGGCGCGCCTCGAAGCCGCAGGCGGCGCACCGGTAGCGTTTGAGCGGAGCGGCCGCATGTTCGAGGGCCGCCTGGACCCGTTTCTGCGCCGCCGGGTCCGACAGGGTTTCGCCCGCCAGCCACTGGGTGGCCGCCACCAGCGAAGGTTCTCGTTCCAGGTGGCTGAGGTAGTGGCTCCGGGCTGCAGGGGCGCTACCACTCAGCGTGGCGAGCGCTTCGGTGATGTCCAGCGAAGGGCCGTGGGCCTGTGCCTCGTTGAGCAGGGCAATGGCCTCCTGTTGGCGCCCGGTCGTGATCGACAGATCAGCGATGGGCCGTGCAGCCAGCGGGAAGCCCTGAGGGGCATTGCGCACCAGTTGCAGCAGCGTGTCGAATGCGCCCTTCGCATCTCCCTGCTGTGCCTTTAGCGCGGACAACGCCATCCAGCCGCGGACCATCTGGGGCGCTCGTTCCACCGCCTTGTTGAGCAGGCGCTGGGCCTCGGCGGCGTCGCCCTGGCTCATCGCCAGTTCGGCTTCCTCGCACAGGTAATGCGCCAGACGGGGCGTGAAGCTGCCCTGGTGGGTGTCTTCCAGGCGTTGGGCGAGGGCTTGGGCCTGCGGCCAGTCGCGCGAGCGTTCGGCGATCGACAGCAGCGCCATCAGGGCTTCGCCTTCGTAGGCGGATCCTTCCAGTTTGTGCAGAGCGGACTCGGCACGGTCCAGCAGGCCTGCCTTGAGAAAGTCCAACGCCAGCGCGTGTTGGGCGCGGTCGCGGTCCTTGCGGCCGATGTCGGCCCGTGCAAGCAGGTGTTCGTGAACGCGCACCGCTCGGTCGTAGTCACCGCGGCGGCGGAACAGGTTGCCGAGGGCGAAGTGCAACTCGGCGGTGTCGGGGTCTCCCTGCACCGCCTCGATGAAAGCGTCGATGGCCTGGTCCTGCTGTTCGTTGAGCAGGTGGTTCAGACCGCGGAAATAGGCTTTGGGTGTCTGGCGGCTTTCCATGCGCCACTGGCGCAGGTCCAGGCGCGAGGCCAGCCACCCGAGCGCAAAGGCCAGGGGGAGGCCCCAGAGGAGCCACGTGAGATCAAGTTCCATTCGGGGGGCGGGACGCGGTGGACACCGCATCCGGGACGGTGGGAGGCAAAGGCGCGGGAGCGGTTGCCGGTCTGGCAGCTGAACGCCGACGCGCCCGCAACCACAGCGGCAGCATCACCACGACACCCAGTACCACTCCCAGCAGCAAGGCACACAGCAGAATCAGCACCAGCGGAGCCTGCCAGCGGGCCCCAAAGAACAGGTGCATGGTGACCGTGTCCTGATTGTTCAGCGCGAAGGCGAACAGAACAAAAAAAATGGCTGCATTGAGCAGCCACGTCAGGTATTTCAAATCATCCCCTCTGTGGTGGGACGATTGTAGCGATCAGGCCGTATTTTTAGGCTCGCGACCCAGGATCTCCGCCGTCTTGGCATCGACCTGTTCGCGCAGGGCTTTGCCAGGCTTGAAGTGAGGCACCCGCTTCTCGGGAATCATCACGCTTTCGCCCGAGCGCGGATTGCGTCCGATGCGGGGCGAGCGGCGGTTGACAGAGAAACTGCCGAACCCCCGGATCTCGATCCGGTGGCCTTTCACCAGGGCATCACCCATCGCGTCCAGGATCGCCTTGACGGCGAACTCGGCATCGCGGTGGGTGAGCTGGCTGAAGCGGCTGGCCAGTGCTTCGACAAGGTCGCTGCGGGTCATGTCTGATCTCGGGCGTTGGGGAGTCCGGAGCAGCGCTGGGCCCTGCCGGAGCGTGAAGCACCGGCAGAAGCCTCAGGCGGGATCTCAGTTGTTGCTGTCCAGCTTGGCCTTGAGCAGGGCGCCCAGGTTGGTGGTGCCGGCGTTGCCGGTGTTCTGGTTCAGGCTGGCCATGGCTTCGTTCTGGTCGGCCATGTCCTTGGCCTTGATCGACAGCTGGATGTTGCGGGTCTTGCGATCCACGTTCACCACCACGGCCGTGACTTCGTCGCCTTCCTTGAGCACGTTGCGGGCATCTTCCACGCGGTCGCGGGAGATTTCCGAGGCGCGCAGGTAGCCGATGACGTCTTCGCCCAGGTCGATTTCAGCGCCCTTGGCGTCCACGGTCTTGACCTTGCCGGTCACCACGGAGCCCTTGTCGTTGACCGACACGAAGGTGGTGAACGGGTCGCCGTCGAGCTGCTTGATACCCAGGGAGATGCGCTCGCGCTCCACGTCGATGGCCAGCACGATGGCTTCGACTTCCTGGCCCTTCTTGAAGTTGCGCACGGCGGACTCGCCCGGCTCGTTCCAGGACAGGTCGGACAGATGCACCAGACCGTCGATGCCGGCGGCCAGACCCACGAACACGCCGAAGTCGGTGATCGACTTGATCGGGCCCTTGACGCGGTCGCCGCGCTTGGTCTGCTCGGCGAACTCGTGCCAGGGGTTGGCGCGGCATTGCTTCATGCCCAGGGAGATGCGACGCTTGTCTTCGTCGATGTCCAGCACCATGACTTCGACTTCGTCACCCAGCGACACCAGCTTGGACGGGGCGACGTTCTTGTTGGTCCAGTCCATTTCGGAGACGTGCACCAAGCCTTCGATGCCCGGCTCGAGTTCCACGAACGCGCCGTAGTCGGCGATGTTGGTGATCTTGCCGAACATACGGGTGCCTTGCGGGTAGCGGCGTGCCACGCCCATCCAGGGGTCGTCGCCCATCTGCTTCAGACCCAGCGAGACGCGGTGCTTCTCGGTGTCGAACTTCAGGATCTTGGCGGTGATTTCCTGACCAGCCGTCACCACTTCGGACGGGTGACGGACACGGCGCCAGGCCATGTCGGTGATGTGCAGCAGGCCGTCGATGCCACCCAGGTCCACGAACGCACCGTACTCGGTGATGTTCTTGACCACGCCGTTGACGATGGCGCCTTCCTTGAGCGTGTCCATCAGCTTGGCGCGCTCCTCGCCCATGGAGGCTTCCACCACGGCGCGGCGGCTCAGCACCACGTTGTTGCGCTTGCGGTCGAGCTTGATGACCTTGAACTCCATGGTCTTGTTCTCGTACGGCGTCAGGTCCTTGGTCGGACGGCTGTCGACCAGCGAGCCCGGCAGGAAGGCGCTGATGCCGTTGACCATGACCTTGAGGCCGCCCTTGACCTTGCTGGAGGTCGTGCCGGTGACGAACTCGCCGGATTCCAGGGCCTTTTCCAGAGCCATCCAGGAGGCCAGGCGCTTGGCCTTGTCGCGCGAGAGCAGGGTGTCGCCGAAACCGTTTTCCACGGAGTCGATCGCCACGGACACGAAATCACCGACCTGGACTTCGAGTTCGCCCTGGTCGTTCTTGAATTCGTTCAGAGGCACGTAGGCTTCCGACTTCAGACCAGCGTTGACCACCACGTGGTTGTGCTCGATGCGCACGACCTCGGCGGTGATGACCTCGCCCGAGCGCATTTCAGCGCGCTTGAGGGACTCTTCGAAGAGGGCGGCAAAAGATTCAGACATTGAATTTCCTATGACCACTTGGCGTCGGACAGCGGCGGCACCGCAGAAGGGTGCGCGAGGTTTCGACGTGTGGGCGGCGTTTACGTTGCGGTGCGTGACACCGCGGGTTAAGTGAAAGAACCATCTGGCCTGCGGGCTGTGAGCACCCGGCGGGGCCTTCTGGGCCATCGAAAAGGCGGTTCAGTTGCCTGGGACCGCCGCTGTGCCCTGCCACCAGTCAAGAACCCGTTGCACCGAGGCTTCGATGCTCAGGTCCGAGTTGTCCAGCAACTGGGCGTCTTCCGCAGGTTTCAAAGGGGCGTGAGTGCGGGACATGTCCCGGTGGTCGCGCGTCTTGAGGTCTGCCAAAAGGTTGTCGATGCTAGCAGAAATTCCCTTGGAAATCAACTGTTTATGGCGTCTTTGCGCCCGTTGCTCGACGCTGGCGGTGAGAAACACCTTCAGCCTGGCGTCCGGGAAGATGACCGTGCCCATGTCGCGGCCATCGGCCACTAGCCCCGGCAGGCGCCGGAAGCTCTGCTGCAGGTCGTGCAGAGCCTCCCGCACCGCCGGGTGCTGCGACACCCTGGAGGCCATGCCACCGGTGGATTCCAGCCGCAACGGATCGGTGATGTCCCGGCCACCTAGAAAGACGCGGTGATCCCGGAAGGCCAGCGGCAGATGGGCCGCCAGACGGGCGAGGGCCGCTTCATCGTCCAGGTCCAGGCCTGCATCCTGAGCAGCCAGGGCCGTGGCGCGATAGAGCGCACCCGAGTCCAGCAGGTGAAACCCTAGCCGTCGTGCGACCTCCGAGGCCAGCGTGCCCTTGCCCGAAGCGGTGGGGCCATCGATGCAGATCACCGGAATGCGCGCCGTCGGCGTGGCACACAGTTCGAACAGGGTTTCGAAGTAGTCCGGGAAGGTCTTGGCCACGCACTTCGGGTCTTCAATGCGCACGGTGACGCCGTCCGGATTGAAGGCTGCCAGCGAAAAGCACATCGCGACCCGGTGGTCGTCGTAGGTGTGGATGCTTGCACCCGTCCAGCGGGCGGGCGGCGTGATGCGGATGAAGTCGGCGCCTTCTTCGACCGTCGCGCCCAGCTTGCGGCACTCGGTCGCCATGGCCGCGATCCGGTCGGTTTCCTTGACCCGCCAGCTCGCGATGTTGCGCAGCGTGGTGGTGCCGTCGGCATAGAGCGCCATGGCCGCGAGCGTCATCGCGGCATCGGGGATGTGGTTGCAGTCCAGATCGATGGCCTTGAGCGGCCACTGGCCGCGCCGGATGTGCAGGCGGTTGGCTTCGCCCGACACGTCGGCGCCCATCATCCGTGCCGCTTCGACGAAGCGGATGTCGCCCTGTATGGACGACAGACCCACGCCCTCAATGGTCACGCCATCGGTGTCCTCACGGGCAGGCGCCAGCGCACCCAGCGCAATGAAATAGCTCGCCGATGAGGCGTCTCCTTCGACGTGGACCAACCCGGGGGACACGTAGCGGCTGCCAGCGGGAATCGTGAATCGGGACCAGTCGTCGCGCTGCACGCGCACGCCGAACCGTTCCAGGAGGTTGAGCGTGATCTCGATGTACGGTTTGGAGATCAGTTCGCCAACCACGTCGATTACCACCGGGCGCTCGCGCGCCACCAGCGGCAGGGCCAGCAGCAGGGCAGTGAGGAACTGGCTGGAGACGTCACCACGCACCCGGATGGGCTGATCCAGCTGGAGCGCAGAAGGTGTGCCATTGCCCAGGCGCAGGGGTGGGTAACCTTCCTGACCCAGGCAATCGACGGGGCAGCCCAACTGGCGCAGCGCGTCGACGAGGTCACCGATGGGCCGTTCGTGCATGCGGGTAATGCCGCTCAGCTCGAAACGTCCGCCCTGCTCGGCGGCCAGCAGCGCGAGCGCTGCGGTGAGCGGCCGCATGGCGGTGCCGGCATTGCCCAGGAACAGCGCAGCATCCCGCACCGGCAGCTGACCACCCAGGCCGTGCACGCGCAGCAGGTTGTCGGGGCGTTGTTCGATGTGGCAACCCAGCTTGTCGAGCGCCGCCAGCATGACGCGGGTGTCGTCCGAATCGAGCAGGTCGGCAATGTCGGTGTGACCGGCACTCAGCGCCGAGAGCAGCAGCACGCGGTTGGAGATGCTCTTGGATCCGGGCAGGCGGACGGTTCCGCCCGCACTTTCCAGAGGCGGTATGTCGAGATGGGCAATGGCGTACATGCGCTGGGAGGGTCAGCTCTGGGGCTTGTGGGCGCTCATGCGCCACCGCGAGCGGGTCTGGCTGGCTTTGTCGATCAGGGCTTCGAGTGCGTCCGGATTGCCTGTAGCAATCGCGGACTCGAAAGCGTGCAGGGCACGCTGGAACTGGCGGGACTGTGCGATCAGTTCCTCGCGGTTGGACAGCAGGATGTCGCGCCACACGCTGGGATCGCTGGCAGCGATCCGCGTGAAGTCGCGGAAACCGGGACCGGCCAGGGAAAGGAATTGCTTTCCGTGTTCATGGCCGGCGATGGCGTTCATGAGCGCGAAGGCAATCATGTGAGGGAGGTGGCTGACCGCCGCATAGGCTGCATCGTGCGCCTCGGGTGACATGCGCTGCACATGGCAGCCCAGCGCCGTCCAGAGCTGATCCGCCTTTTCCAGCTGGACCGTCTGGGTGCGTTCGATGGGAGTGAGGATGACTTGGCGGCCCTGGTACAAGTCGGCGTCGACGTTCTCGACGCCTGCCAGTTCCTTGCCTGCAATCGGGTGCGCCGGCACAAACACGCCCACCTGGTCCTTGAGCACACGCCGCGCCGCGTCGATGACCTCCCGTTTGGTGGAGCCGACGTCCATCACCAGTGTGTCCTTGGTCAGCAGATGGCGGATCGCCTTGAAGGTGGCCTCGGTGGCAGACACCGGGACGGCGACCAGCACCAGATCGGCGCCCGAAACGGCCAGCAATGCAGAAGGCGCTTCGATGTCGATGACACCCATCTGGCGGGCGCGTTCGGTGGTGGATGGTGACTTGCTGTACCCGACGACACGTTTGACCAGCCCGGCCTTCTTCATGGCCAGGGCGAACGATCCGCCCATCAGGCCGCAACCGATCAGGCCCAGTTGTTCAAATTTGAGAGGAGGGGCGTTCATGTCATTCGCTGACCGGATAGGCACCCAGCACCTTGTAGAACGCGCACAGGCTCTGCAGTTCCTTCAGGGCCGCGGCCACATTGGGCTGCGAGGGGTGACCCGCGAGGTCGATGTAGAAGTAGTACTCCCACTGGCCGGACTTGGCCGGGCGGGACTCGAACCGCGTCATGGAGACGCCATTGTTCTTCAGCGGCACGAGCAGGTCGTGCACTGCACCCGGGCGGTTCGGAACCGACACCACGAGACTGGTGCAGTCGCGCCCAGAGGCCGGTGGTGTGGCCAGGGTCTGCGGCAGACAGATCACCAGGAAGCGTGTGCGGTTGTAGGCCTCGTCCTGAATGGCGTGCGAGACGATGTGCAGACCGAACTGTGCTGCGGCACGCTCGCTAGCAATCGCAGCCCAGGCGGGGTTGGTGGCGGCCAGCCGTGCGCCTTCGGCGTTGCTGGACACCGCACGTCGCTCGGCCCTGGGCAGATGCTGCGTCAGCCAGCCCTGGCACTGGGCCAGCGCCTGAGGGTGGGCCAGCACCACCTCGACCGCATCCAGGTTGTTCACCTGGCGCAGCAGGTTGTGGCGAACCAGCAGGCTGACTTCGCCCACCACGTGCACGGGGGAACGAAGGAACAGGTCCAGCGAGCGCGCCACCACACCTTCCGTGGAGTTCTCGACACCGACCACACCGAACTGGGCCGTGCCCGCGGCAGTGGCGTGGAACACCTCGTCGAAGCTGCTGCAGTAAATCAGGTTGGCGGCGCTGCCGAAGAACTCGATCGCGGCCTGCTCGGTGAAGGTGCCCTCGGGGCCGAGCACCGCCACGCGTTGCGGGGCTTCCAGCGCCAGGCAGGCCGACATGATCTCGCGCCAGATGGACGCCACGTGCTGGTTCAGCAGCGGGCCCTGGTTGGCGTGCTGGATCTTGTCTATCACCTGGGCCACGCGGTCGGGGCGGAAGAACGGCGAGCCTTCGGCGCGTTTGATCTCGCCCACCTGTTCGGCGACAAGGGCACGCTGATTCAGCAGAGACAACAGTTGCTGGTCGATGCTGTCGATCTGCACGCGCAGACCGGCGAGCGCTTCGGACTGGACGGGTTGTTGGCTCATGCGCAGGTCTTTTCAAAATCGCGCATGTAGTCCACCAGCGCCTGCACGCCCGCCAGCGGCATGGCGTTGTAGATGCTGGCGCGCATGCCGCCCACCGACTTGTGGCCTTTGAGCTGCAGCAGGCCGCGCTCTTTTGCCCCGGCCAGGAAGGCGTCGTTGCGGCCCTCGTCCCGCAGGAAGAAAGGCACGTTCATGCGCGAACGGCAGCCCTTGGCCACCTTGTTCACGTAGAACTGGGAATGGTCGATGAAGTTGTAGAGCAGGTTGGCTTTGCCCAAGTTGCGCGCCTCCATGGCGGCGATACCGGTGAAGTCACCTTCCTTCTGGCGCTTGAGCCACTGGAACACGAGCCCCGCCATGTAGATGCTGTAGGTGGGCGGGGTGTTGTACATGGACGCGTTGTCGGCCACGACGCGGTAGTCGAATGCGCTCGGGCAGATCGACAGAGCGTGGCCCAGCAGGTCCTCACGCACCACCACAAGCGTCACGCCAGCCGGGCCCAGATTCTTCTGCGCACCGCCGAAGGCGAGGCCAACACGCGACCAGTCCACAGGGCGCGACGCGACGTGCGACGAAAAGTCGATCACCAACGGAGCATTGCTGCCCAGGGCCTTGAGATCAGGCAGCTCATGAAACTCGACGCCGTGGATGGTCTCATTGCTGCAGATGTGCACGTACTTCGCATCGGCGCTGAGCTGCCAACTGGCAGGGGGCGGCAGGCTGGTGTGGCCATCGGCTTCATTGCTGGCGATCACCACCGGAGCGGCATACTTTCGCGCCTCTTTGGCCGACTTCTGGCTCCAGCTGCCGGTCACCACAAAGTCAACGGTGCCTCCGCGAGACAGGTTCATCGGGACGATCGCGTTTTCTGCCAGCCCCCCGCCCTGCATGAACAGGATGCGGAAGTGCGATGGCACCGCCAGCAGTTCGCGCAGATCGGTCTCTGCCCGCGCCGCGATGGACATGAAATCCTTGCCGCGGTGGCTCATCTCCATCACGCCCATGCCGCTGCCGTTCCAGTCCAGCATCTCGGTTGCGGCCTGCTGCAGCACCTCTTCGGGCATGGCGGCCGGACCGGCCGAGAAGTTGTAGGGGCGCTGGGTCATTCGGCGCCACCCGCCACTTCATCGTTTCCTTCTGCTGCTTCTGGTGCATTGGCATCGTTTTCCACGATGCGCTGCAAGCCCGACAGCTCGGCCCCTTCGTCCAGCGCGATCAGTGTCACGCCCTGTGTCGCGCGGCCCATCTCGCGGATCTCGCTCACGCGGGTGCGCACCAGCACGCCCTTGTCGGTGATCAGCATGATCTCGTCATCGCTGTGCACCAGCGTGGCAGCCACCACCTTGCCGTTGCGCTCGCTCTGCTGGATGGCGATCATCCCCTTGGTGCCGCGGCCGTGGCGGGTGTATTCGCCGATCGGTGTGCGTTTGCCGTAGCCGTTGACCGTGGCCGTCAGCACGCTCTGCTGTTCGTCCTCAGCCACCAGCATGGCGATCACGCTCTGGCCATCTTCGATCATCATGCCGCGCACGCCGCGCGCGTTGCGACCCATCGGGCGCACATCGTTCTCGTCGAAGCGCACGGCCTTGCCGCCGTCGCTGAACAGCATGACGTCGTGCTGACCGTCGGTCAGCGCGGCACCGATCAGGAAGTCACCCTCGTCGAGGTCCACCGCGATGATGCCTGCCTTGCGCGGGTTGCTGAACTCGTCCAGCGCCGTCTTCTTCACCGTGCCCATGCTGGTGGCCATGAACACATAGTGGTCGGCCGGGAAGCTGCGGAACTCGCCGGTCAGTGGCAGCACCACGTTGATCTTCTCGCCTTCCTGCAGCGGGAACATGTTGACGATCGGACGGCCTCGCGAGCCGCGCGAGCCGGCAGGAACTTCCCAGACCTTGAGCCAGTACAGCCGGCCGCGGTTGGAGAAGCACAGGATGTAGTCGTGCGTGTTGGCGATGAAGAGCTGGTCGATCCAGTCGTCTTCCTTGGTCGCCGTGGCCTGCTTGCCGCGACCGCCGCGCTTCTGGGCCCGGTACTCGGACAGCGGCTGGCTCTTGATGTAGCCGCTGTGCGAGAGCGTGACCACCATGTCGGTCGGGGTGATCAGGTCTTCGGTGCTCAGGTCCTGGGCACTGTGCTCGATTTCGCTGCGGCGGGCGCCCAGCTTGGTCTGACCGAACTCGGTCTTCACCGCCACCAGTTCGTCACCAATGATGGTCGACACGCGCTCGGGCTTGGCCAGGATGTCCAGCAGGTCGTCGATCTCGGCCATCACGTCCTTGTACTCGGCGACGATCTTGTCCTGCTCCAGCCCGGTCAGGCGCTGCAGGCGCATCTGCAGGATTTCCTGGGCCTGCGTCTCGGACAGACGGTACAGGCCATCGCTCTGCATACCGAATTCGCGCTCGAGGCCCTCGGGGCGGTAGTCATCGGCGTTGACCGTGCCGCCATCGGCCTTGGCGCGGGTGAGCATCTCGCGAACCAACTGGCTGTCCCAGCTGCGGGTCATCAGCTCGGCCTTGGCCACCGGCGGCGTGGGGCTCTCGCGGATGATCTTGATGAACTCGTCGATGTTGGCCAGCGCCACCGCCAGACCTTCGAGCACATGGCCACGGTCGCGTGCCTTGCGCAGGTTGAACACGGTGCGGCGGGTCACCACCTCGCGGCGGTGTTCCAGGAAGACCGTGATCAGGTCCTTGAGGTTGCACAGCTTGGGCTGACCATCGATCAGCGCCACCATGTTGATGCCGAAGGTGTCCTGCAGCTGCGTCTGCTTGTACAGGTTGTTCAGCACCACCTCGGGCACTTCACCGCGCTTGAGCTCGATCACCAGACGCATGCCCGACTTGTCCGACTCGTCCTGGATGTGGCTGATGCCTTCGAGCTTCTTCTCGTGCACCAGTTCGGCGATGCGCTCCTGCAGCGTCTTCTTGTTGACCTGGTAGGGGATCTCGTCAACGATGATCGCCTGGCGCTGGCCCTTATCGATGTCCTCGAAGTGAACCTTGGCGCGCATCACCACGCGGCCTCGGCCGGTGCGGTAGCCGTCCTTGACGCCATTGATGCCGTAGATGATGCCGCCCGTGGGGAAGTCGGGCGCGGGGATGATCTCCATCAGCTCGTCGATGGAGCAGTCCGGGTTCTTCAGCGAATGAAGGCAGGCGTCCACCACCTCGTTGAGGTTGTGCGGCGGGATGTTGGTGGCCATTCCGACCGCGATACCGCCCGAGCCGTTGACCAGCAGGTTGGGCAGACGGGTTGGCAGCACCAGCGGTTCTTTTTCGGAACCGTCGTAGTTCGGGCCGAAGTCCACCGTCTCCTTGTCGATGTCCGCGAGCATCTCGTGCGCGATCTTGGACATGCGGATTTCGGTGTAGCGCATGGCGGCGGCGTTGTCGCCGTCCACCGAGCCGAAGTTGCCCTGACCGTCCACCAGCATGTGGCGCAGAGAGAAGTCTTGTGCCATGCGAACGATGGTGTCGTACACCGCGCTGTCGCCGTGCGGGTGGTACTTACCGATCACGTCGCCGACGATACGGGCCGATTTCTTGTACGGACGGTTCCAGTCGTTGTTCAGTTCGTGCATCGCGTACAGCACGCGGCGATGCACCGGCTTGAGGCCGTCCCGGGCATCCGGCAGGGCACGCCCCACGATCACGCTCATCGCGTAATCGAGATAGCTGCGGCGCATTTCCTCCTCAAGGCTGATCGGCAGGGTTTCTTTGGCGAACTGGGTCATGAGCTTTGAAGGGGTCCGTGACGGAGAGGGAAAGCGAATAATTTTAGTGGACGGGTCGGCCGCAGGTCCGGGTGCAGCCATGTTGTGTGTGGGCAACGTGCAAACGGGCTTCGTGGATGAGCTTCTCCCTGTGCCGACCTTGGTATTCCAGAGGCTTGTGGCACAATGATTTGAGCGTTACAGGTGGTGGTCACCTCGAGCGCGCTCAATCAGAAATCAGCCGTCTGCGGCTTACTCCAAGAGGAAAACCATGAAAAAACTGAACTCAGTGGCAATGCTGTTCGCAACCGCCGCCATGGCATCGGCTGCTTTCGCTGCTCCCTCGAGCGGGACTGCGACGAACGACAACTGGCGCAGCGGCCATGGCAACCTCCAGTGGAAGAACGGTGATGGCACTTTGTGCTGGCGTGATGCCAACTGGACGCCCGCCACTGCAGCCAAAGGCTGTGACGGCGCCATTGTGCCGGCTCCTGCCCCGGCACCAGCTCCGGCCCCCGCACCTGCCGCAGCCCCGGCACCGGCCCCCGCACCGGCTCCTGCCGCCCCGGCTGCTCCCGCCGCCACCAAAGTGACCTATGCCGCCGACGCCTTCTTTGATTTCGACAAGGCTGTTCTGAAGCCCGAAGGCAAGGCCAAGCTGGATGATCTGGCCGACAAGGTCAAGGGCATCAACCTGGAAGTGGTGATTGCCGTCGGCCACACCGATGCCACCGGTTCCGATGGCTACAACCAGAAGCTGTCCGTGCGTCGTGCTGAAGCCGTCAAGGCCTATCTGGTGAGCAAGGGCATCGAAAGCAACCGCGTCTATACCGAAGGCAAGGGCGAAGGCCAGCCGGTGGCAGACAACGGCACCAAGGAAGGCCGTGCCAAGAACCGCCGCGTGGAAGTCGAGGTGGTGGGCACCCGCACCAACAAGTAAGACTTGCCCGACTCGTCTCTTCAAAAAAGCCCCAGGCGTGCAAATGCCTGGGGCTTTTTGCTGGGCGCCCGATGCTGCTTCCTGGGCTTCGCTAGCATTTTGATGGCACCGTTGCATGCGGGTGAGGCCCTTATCCTCTCGCCAGAATGTCTCGACGTCGTTGTGCGCTCGGAGTTCCGGCGTCCGATCGTGGTGGCCGTGTTGTCGCCAAGGATGGTTTACAGCATGACCGAGTGGCCCCGCATGAGGGCGGCGGCGGAGGGCGCCGGGTTCGATGTTGTCGCCTGGTGGGCTTCCGACCTGGCGGAAGACGAGGGTGCTATGGCAGCGGAAAAAGCAGGGTGGTCGACCCACGAGATAGCCCATCTTGTCCGGGTGCCCCACGCGTGCTCCGTATTGCTGGGGCATCCGAATCATTACCCTTACAGTCAGGTGCTGGATCGAGGGAGGCTGCACGCTTGGCCGATCTGGGGTGTGATGCCGAATCAGGCTTGGGTTGAATCCTTGCGCTGGCGGTGGCGGTCGTTGCAGCAAGCCGGGGAGGGGCTCGGACCATGACACAGGCGGTGTTGCAGCGAATGGCGCCGTGGACCCTGGCCTGCTGCGTTGGTCTGGCTTGGCCCGCGCGCGCCACAGAGGCTTCATGCATTCCCGCGGTCAGCTACCTGCCCCTGGACGCTGCGGTCGTGGGGGCTGACGCGAACGGTCTGCCCGCCTTGGGCACCTATGAACGCATCAGCCCTGACGGGCGGTTTGTGTTGCGCTCGTACTCGGGCAAACGCCTGGGGGAGGTGTCGCTGATGGAGCTGCCCTACGAGCCGGATGACCGTATCCGCGCCTACCGGACGCCCTTGAGCAACGAGGCCTTTCCTGTGCAAGGCAGCTGGCGATACCTGGTGGATGTGGATGGGCGCCACTTCCGACTGCGCGATGTGCTGCGGTCTGAGGACGGTGCCAAACCGCTGTTTCAGGGCGGAATGCGTGGCTTCTACGCGGCCGCATCCGAACTGGATGCCCGCGAAGCGCCAGATTCGTCACTGGTCTGGATCAGGTCCATGAGCTGGCCGCAAGGAGACCGGTCCGGTCAGGGCACGGGGCCGTTGCAGGTCCGGACCATCGCGATCCGCGACGATGGCCGGGTGGCAGAGGTCGTGTCCGACACCGGTCCCCAGTTCATCTGTGGCTCGCGGCAGGCCGCCGACGGTGGGGTGTACACCTTGCCCATGATTTCTGTGGATGGGCGCGAGTTTTCAGCCATACCCATCAACCCACGGGTGGGCCAACCCTCGATGCGCGTGTATGGGCTGTCGACCGTGATTCCTGGTGCAGATCATGGTTGTCAGCCTAAGATGGACCTCAAGGCTTCGCCAGGGAAGGCTGTGTTCGCATTTCCGGGCCGTGGCTCCGCGATGCTGGCCTTCACCGACAACGCCAGCGTGTACTTCGTCGACCGGCGCACCCCGCTGCAGGATCAGGTGTTTCGCATTGACGACGAGCGTACGCAGGTGCTGGCGAGCGCTTTTCCTGGATTCACGCGCGACGGCCGCATTGTTTTTGGCGCCACTTGGCAGGATTGCACGGCCGATGGTCGGTGTGAAAGCCGGGCTGGCTACGTGGTGGCCGACCCGTATCAGAACGCCGACTACCGGCAACAGGTTCAACGCCTCGGCCTGTTGCCAGAGAAGGTCTGTATCACGCGCGCCGATGTCCAGGGGGAGCGCAAGCGCTTTGCGTCCGAGAGGGGGCTGGCGCCTTGAGCACATGGGACAATAAAAACATGAACAACGTCAATGCCGACCCGGCCGAACTGGCCAAATTCTCCGATCTGGCTCATCGCTGGTGGGACCCCGACAGCGAGTTCAAACCCCTGCATCAGATCAACCCTCTGCGACTGGGCTGGATTGATGCCCAAGTGACGCTGGCAGGCAAGCGCGTTCTGGACATCGGATGCGGCGGCGGCATTCTGTCCGACTCCATGGCGCGCAAGGGCGCGGACGTCACGGGCATCGATCTCTCAACCAAGGCGTTGAAGGTCGCGCAGCTGCATGCGCTGGAAGCCGGAACCCAGAACGTGTCGTATCGCGAGGTCAGTGCCGAGGATCTGGCACTGGAGCAGCCCGCCGGCTTCGATGTGGTGACCTGCATGGAGATGCTTGAGCATGTCCCGGACCCCGCTTCGGTGGTGCGTGCGTGTTCCACTCTCGTAAAGCCTGGCGGCTGGGTCTTTTTCTCGACCATCAACCGCAACCCCAAATCGTTCCTGTTTGCGATCGTCGGCGCCGAGTACCTGTTGCGCATGCTTCCCAAAGGTACGCACGAATACGCCAAGATGATCCGTCCGAGCGAGCTGGCGGCGCACTGCCGTGCCGCTGGTCTGTCGCTGGAGCAAACCCGGGGCATGGAATACAACCCCTTGACCCAGCGCTACTGGCTCAGTAGCGACACCAGCGTGAACTACCTGGTGTCCAGCCGCAGGCCATGACGGCTTTCGCGGGCATCCGGGCGGTGCTGTTCGATCTGGATGGCACCCTGATCGACAGTGCCCCCGATCTCGCGGGCGCGGCCAATGCAATGCGCATCAGCCGCCAACTGGCGCCTATTCCCGTGGATCGTTACCGCGCGCATGCGGGCTCCGGTGCGCGCGGCATGTTGCGGGTGGCTTTTGATACCGGGCCTGGCGATCACGGCTTTGAAGACCTCAGGCAGGAATTTTTCGATTGCTACCAGGACCGGTTGCTGCTGCAGACCCGTCCGTTCGAGGGTGTCGAGACGCTGCTGGACACGCTGTTGAGGCAGGGTCGCTTTTGGGGCGTGGTGACCAACAAGGGTGAGCGCTTCACCCGGCCTCTGACCCAGTCCATGCCGCTGTTTGCCAGGGCCTCTGCCGTCATCAGTGGCGACACAACGCCACACACCAAGCCCCATCCTGAGCCCCTGCTGGAAGCAGCCCGCCGCATCGGGGTTGCGTCCGCGGATTGTCTCTACGTCGGCGACGACATTCGCGACATACAAGCCGGCCGAGCTGCGGGAATGCGCACAGTGGCTGCGATGTACGGCTATCTGGGGCCAGAGGCCGACGTTTCGACCTGGGGAGCGGACGAAATCATTGAAGGGCCCCTTGGGCTCTTGAAATGCCTGGGACTGCCTTAAACTACCGACTCTAAGGGGCTGCACTGGTTTCGACGTGGGTTCGGACACGCAGCAGGGCATGTCGAGGTTCTGTCACCTCGTAAAACAGCAGAAAAAAACTAACTGCAAACGACGAACGTTTCGCACTCGCCGCTTAATTGCCGGTGAGCTTTGCAACAGCAGGCCTATGGGCTGGGCAAGGGTCTGATCAGCGCAAGCTGTGAGGGTCCAGGCTGCAAAGTTATTTACATAGGCTGGTCGTGCGACGGGCAACTTGTCGCACGGTGAGATCCAAGGTTGCTGGCGTCCTGGGCAGCGTGCCACTGCGCGGCTCAGGGGGTGAGATCCAAAACAGACGGCTACACATGTAGAACTGCTCGAAGAAGGCTTGCGGACGGGGGTTCAAATCCCCCCAGCTCCACCACCTACCCAACCCCAGCCGTCACCGGCTGGGGTTTTTCATTGCCGTTTTGTCATGCTTGCGTTGCAGGACATCCTTTTCAGTCAGGGTTTCGGAACCCGCCGTGTCTGCTGCGGACTGGTCCAGCAGGGGTTCGTGCAACTGGGCGAGGCGCGGGAGCCTTGCACGGACCCCGGAGCCATGCTGGATGAGGTCGGCCTGGTTTTCTGGGTGCAGGGCGAGCGCTGGATCTATCAGGAGTACGCCTACCTGATGCTGCACAAACCGGCTGGTTTCGAGTGCTCCCAGAAGCCTGGGGCTCATCCAAGTGTGTACACGCTGCTGCCGGCCCCACTGCGCCTGCGGGGTGGTGGTGCCGCTGCTGGGGTGCAGGCGGTGGGGCGGCTGGATCAGGACACCACGGGATTGCTGCTGCTGTCCGACGATGGCAAGTTCATTCACCGGATGACGTCACCCAAGCACCATGTGCCCAAGGTGTACCAGGTGCAGGTGAAACATCCGCTCGATGAGCGCCAGACAGTCCGTCTGATGGATGGCGTCGTGCTGGACGATGACCCGAAGCCGGTTCGTGCAGCCGCATGCCGGGCTCTGGGGCCGAACCGTCTGGAATTGACGCTCACGGAGGGCAAGTACCACCAAGTCAAGCGCATGGTGGCCGCTGTCGGAAACCGGGTCGAGGGGCTTCACCGCTCCCGGATTGGAGCCATTGCACTGACCGATGAGCTGCCCGTCGGGCATTGGCGGTGGCTAACCGCCAGCGAGGTGGCTGAGCTGAGCCGCAAACATTGAGCCCCGGTCGCGGTCTGCACCGGTCAGAGCAGATCGCCTTTACGGCTGTCGAGTGGCATCAGGAACGAATTGTCCTGCCACTGGGAGCCCAGGTCGCTGACGCGTGAATCACCTGTGGTGCTGCCGGGCCAGGTCGACAGGGGACTGAAGTCGCTGTGACGGGTGTTGCGCTGGCGGTTCAACGCCGAGCGCAGATTCGCCTGAGCCGCGATGATGGCACGCTCTTCCTGCTCGTGCTCGCGCATGCTCTGGGCAGTGGGGGTCTCGCCGAGAAACTCGCTGCGGATTTCGGAAACCGTGGGCAGGCTGGACGAACGAACCACCCAGTAGGGGAGCCCGCATTGCGTGAGAAGGGAGTGTTTGAGTTGGCGCGTGCTCCTCGGGATGCCCGCCCGTCCAGGCACGTCCAGACAGCCGACCACCCGTCCGTCGGACTTGCAGATGGTGAACGTGCAGTAGACGCCCCCAAGCAGCCGGTACCAGTCCATTCCTTGTTGCTTCTCCCGGGGCAAGGTGAAGCGGGTGACCGGTAGCTTGATCATCACGTGGTGATCGTAGAAGGCCCGGGACAGCCAGTGCCACACCTGCAACTCTTCGGAGTTTGCGATCACGCGGGTATCCAGCGGCCACCGCTTGGGAATCCTTCGCTGGGCCCGGGCTTTTCGGCTCTCCCAGAGGCGATATATCCACGCGCCGGTCCCCAGCAGAGCGGGCACCAGCATGGACAGAAGCCAAGGGTTGTTCCAGGCGGTCATGCAAATTTCAGTGACGGAGTGTGACCAAATGTAGTCGGATGATCGCGCAAACAGGCGGTTTTGTCGCAATTTGACACGTCGTTTGCGTGATTTCCTTGGGGATTGGAGCTACTCGCCAACCACAGCTCGCGGTTGTGAGTGCGCGTATCACGCTGGTCTCCGAACGGCAAACCCTACATTCTGCCGGCGCTTGAGGCTTGTTGCCATCCCACAAACAGGGGATTCATGGGAGCTCGGAAAGAAACGTCCCAATGGCTGCGAGCACAGCATCGGGCTGGTCCCGATGCGGGCTGTGCCCGCAAGCCGACAGGACCAGGGTGTGTGCTGCAGCATCCTTGGGCTGTACATCCCATATCTGCTGGAGGGTGCCGTACTCGTCGTTGGCTCCTTGAATGGCCAGTACCGGGGCACGAATGTTTCGGCATTCGCTGCGGATATCGAAGTTCAGGAATGCGGGGTCGAGCCAGATGTCGTTCCATTGCCAGAAGGCGTTGTCGACATTCTTGTGATGGCGCGCCAGGCGCGACCGCAGGCCCTGTTCCCCGGGTTGCATGTATACGGACCTGGCCTGCTTGATGGACCGGATCGAGACCTCCTCCACAAACACATGGGGTGCCATGACGACGCAGGCTGTCACCGGATGTCGGCTGGCGTACAGCAGCGCGATGGTGGCCCCGTCGGAGTGGCCCACCAGCACGGGTGCGTCGATGCCCAGTGTCTCCAGCAAGGCCGGCAGCACATCCAGGGCCTCTCGGTGCATGTAGTCAGGTTCGTGCCGCCCGGTGTGCCAGAACTCCCCGACCTGAGGCGTTCCGCGCACGTCCGGCACTGGGTCAGAGTGCCCGTAACCTCTTCGGGAATACACCCAGCCGGACCGTCCGGTGGCGTTGCACAGTTCCTTCGTCCAGTTGCGGCCTCGTTGGGTCCACATGGACACGCTGCCCAGCCCTTCGTGCAGGAACACCAGCGGCGAGCGGCCGGTCTGGCCTGGGATGTGTCGAACCTCCAGGCGGGTGCCATGGATGATGACGCTGTCCATCGTGTCTCCGCTTCGCGTGCCGCCGGGCTGGCGGGAAAACCGGTATTCTCGTTGCATGACTCAGCTGTTTGATGCGTTCTGGCGGGCGGTTGCTTACTGCATGCACCCGCGGGTGATCGGTTTGTCGTTCCTGCCCCTGGTACTGATGGTCGCACTGTCGTTTGGCCTGGGCTATTTCTTCTGGGACACGTCGGTCGATGCCGTCACGCAGTGGCTGCAGACCTATGAACTGGTTCAGGGCTTTCTGGGCTGGCTGGATCGCGTCGGTCTTGGCTCCATGCGGACGGTGTTTGCACCGCTGGTGGTCCTGGCTCTGGCGACTCCGGTGATCGTGTTGCTGTGCCTGCTGCTGGTCGCCGTGTTCATGACTCCGTCCATGGTTGAGCTGGTTGAGCAGCGACGCTTTCCGTCGCTCGAACGCAGGCGTGGTGGCTCCTTCGTGCTCGGCCTTTTGTGGTCGCTGGGTTCCACGCTCGTGGCCCTGGTGGTGCTGGTGCTTTCCATGCCCCTGTGGCTGGTTCCGCCGCTGGTGCTCATCCTGCCGCCGCTGATCTGGGGCTGGCTGACCTACCGCGTGTTTGCTTACGACGCACTGGCGCAGCATGCCAGCATTGCCGAGCGCAAGACCATCCTGCGTGAAAACCGCGGCAGTCTTCTGGTCATGGGAATCCTCAGCGGCTATCTTGGCGCAGCACCCAGCCTGCTCTGGGCATCCGGTGCCATGTTTGTGGCGCTGGCGCCGTTGCTGGTGCCGGTGGCCATCTGGATTTACACCCTGGTGTTTGCCTTTGCGTCTCTGTGGTTCGCACATTTCACGCTGGCGGCGCTGCAGCGTATGCGAGCTGCGCATGTGGTGGAGGTCCTGGATGCCGAGCCAGGAGGCCAGGCAGCCATGCCGCTGGAAACTCCACCGCCTACCACCGTTCTGCCGCCACCTGGCGCCTGACTTTCATGAGCACCAGTCAAGAGAATCTTCCGACGTTTGGACTGATCATCGTCGGCGATGAGATCCTGTCGGGCAAACGCGCTGACAAGCACCTGCCGAAGGTGATCGAACTGCTGGCGGAAAGGGGCCTCTCGCTGGCGTGGGCGCGTTTCATCGGGGATGACCGAGAGCGCATCACCGATGCGTTGCGAGAGGCTTTCGCCAGCGGTGATGTCGTGTTCAGCTGCGGTGGCATCGGTGCCACGCCCGACGATCACACCCGCCAGTGCGCAGCTGCGGCGCTGCAGGTGGACCTGGTGCTGCACCCCGAAGCCCGTGAGCTCATCGAGCAGAGGATGAGAGATGTGGCTGCAGAGAAGGGCGAGGTCTTCGATCCAGCAAGGCCAGACAACGTGCACCGCCTGAACATGGGGGTGTTTCCGGTCGGTGCCCGGATCATTCCCAACCCCTACAACAAGATTCCCGGGTTCAGTTGCGATGGACCCGGCGGGGGCTCGGTGCATTTTGTTCCCGGGTTCCCGGTGATGGCGTGGCCGATGATCGAGGCTCTGCTGGATGGGCCTTACCGCCACCTGCACCGGCAAGGCGTGTGGCAGGAGCGTTCGGTGGTGGTCATGGGGGCCATGGAAGCCACATTGACACCTCTGATGGAGGCCATCGAGCGCGAGCACCCGGTGAAGGTGTTCAGCCTGCCCAGCGTGGACCACCCAGAGTACGGGCGGCACATCGAGCTGGGTGTCAAGGGAGTCCCCGACGCTGTTGCCCCGGCGTTTGCGTCGCTGCTCGATGGGCTAGAACGGTTTGGTGCGAAATTGGGCCCCGAGTTGGTGCGTCAGTAGATTGCACCAGTGTGGTGCTTTATGCTGGAATGCACCAAAAAAATGCGAAATGAATGCGGTGAACTGCAATCACCCCAAGTACCGGGTGTGGCAGACCGCCGGCTCAACGCACTGCGCCATAATCTGCGCCGCCTTGGGGATTGGCGAGTCGTTTATTGATCCCGACGGCACAACTTTGGCACAGAAACTGCTTCATGCCTTTGTCAAATTCAGTTTTCCACTCACACAGCAACAGGAGTATTTGATGGCCAAGACCGTCGCAGACGTGATGCAAATGGTGAAGGACAACGAAGTCAAGTTCGTTGACTTCCGTTTCACCGACACCCGTGGCAAGGAACAGCACGTCACCGTGCCGATCTCGCACTTCGACGAAGACAAGTTCACCTCGGGCCACGCGTTCGATGGTTCCTCGGTGGCCGGCTGGAAGGGCATCGAAGCGTCGGACATGCAGCTCATGCCTGACCCGAGCACTGCCAACATCGACCCCTTCTTCGAAGAGACCACGCTGTTCCTGCAGTGCGACGTGATCGAGCCGGGCGATGGCAAGGCTTATGACCGCGATCCCCGCTCCATCGCCAAGCGCGCCGAAGCCTATCTGAAGGCTTCCGGCCTGGGAGATACCGCCTACTTTGGTCCCGAGCCCGAGTTCTTCATCTTCGACGGTGTGCGCTGGAGCAACGAGCCCGGCCGCGTGTTCAGCGAAATCGAAGAGTACGAGGCCCCCTGGAACAGTGGCGCCAAGCTCGAAGGCGGCAACCGCGGCCACCGTCCCACCACCAAGGGTGGCTACTTCCCCGTGCCCCCGGTCGACAGCACGCAGGACATGCGCGCCGAGATGGTCCTGATCCTCGAATCCCTGGGCATTCCGGTCGAAGTGTTCCACCACGAAGTGGCGGGCGCCGGCCAAAACGAAATCGGCACCAAGTTCTCGACCCTGGTCGAGCGCGCCGACTGGACCCAGGTTCTGAAGTACGTGGTCTGGAACGTGGCGAACGCCTACGGCAAGACGGCCACCTTCATGCCCAAGCCCTACGCTGGTGACAACGGCTCCGGCATGCACGTGCACCAGTCGATCTGGAAGGATGGCAAGAACCTGTTCGCAGGCGACGGCTACGCTGGTCTGAGCGACTTTGCCCTGTTCTACATCGGCGGCATCATCAAGCACGCTCGTGCGCTGAACGCCATCACCAACCCTGGCACGAACTCCTACAAGCGTCTGGTGCCCGGCTTCGAAGCCCCGGTCAAGCTGGCCTACTCGGCCCGCAATCGCTCCGCCTCGATCCGCATTCCTTACGTGGCCAACCCCAAGGGCCGCCGCATCGAAGCGCGTTTCCCCGATCCTTCCGCCAACCCGTACCTGGCCTTCTCGGCCCTGATGATGGCCGGCCTGGACGGTGTGGAGAACAAGATCCACCCGGGCGAAGCCGCCACCAAGGACCTCTACCACCTGCCGCCGGAAGAGGACAAGCTGGTCCCGACCGTCTGCCACAGCCTCGACCAGGCGCTGGAGTATCTCGACAAGGACCGCGCCTTCCTGACCAAGGGCGGCGTGTTCACCGACTCCATGCTGGACGCCTATATCGAGCTGAAGATGAGCGAAGTGACTCGCTTCCGCATGGCGCCGCACCCGGTGGAATTCGACATGTACTACAGCCTGTGATGGCGGGCCCGGTGACCGGGCCTCGCTCCGCAGCCAAAAAGGGACGGCCAGGCCGTCCTTTTTTTTGGCCGTTCGAACGAGCGCATGGGCATCCTGTCATGGCGGATACCATGCGGTCTGTTTTTGGGTCATACTGAAAAATGATTCTCAATGCGCCCACCGCGCCTGGAGCCCACGTGTTGTCGAAGCTGAACGTTGCCCGAAGAACGCATCGCGTCCTGATCCTTTCCATCGCCGCGGCGTGGTGGTTGCCGTCTGTGGCGCAAGAGCGAATCTATCGCTGTGGCAATGAGTACACCAACAACGCCACGGTGGCGAAGGCCCAGGGCTGCAAGCTGATGGAGGGCGGCAACATCACCGTCATTCAAGGCCCCGCGCCGCAGGCGGCTCCGCGGTCTGCCAGCTCCCCGGCAGCGCCCCGCAGTGCGCCTCGCAACGACTCGGCTGAGCAGCGTGCGCGCGACAGCGATGCCCGCCAGATCCTCGAGATGGAGTTGAGAAAGGCCGAAGAGCGCCTGGCTCAGGCCCAGAAGGCTTACGCCAATGGGCAACCCGAGAAAGAGGGCATCGAGTCGCGCAACCACCAGCGCTACCTTGATCGCGTGGCCGAGCTCAAGGCCGCGGTGAGCCGGGCCGAGGCCGATGTGAATGGTCTGCGGCGCGAACTGGCCCGCATGGGGGGGGCGCCAGCGGCGCCCGGCCCCGCGGGGCCTGCTCCTGCAGCGCCGGGTGCGACCGGGTCGTCTGATCCTGCCGCAAAATAGCCGGCTTGAAAAAACCAGACCTCTCTCCCACCCTTTCCCGTGTCGCCGCGGCCATGCTGCCGGGCAAGGCTGCTCAGCGCGCGGCTTCGGCGCACGGCAAATTCCACTCGCTCGATCTGCTGGCCACGCTGGTGGCGGTGGTGTCGCTCGACGGGCAGGTGCTCTTTGCCAATGCGGCGCTGGAGGATGCCCTGGGCATGTCCCGCCGCAGCATCACGGGCACGCTGCTTCAGGACTGCTTCACCGAGCCGCAGCTGCTCCAGAACGCGCTTGGTGGTGCGGCTGTCAACGAGTTCGCGGCCTTGCGGTACGACGCCTGGCTGCGACGCCTTACCCATGAGCCGCTGCCGGTCCATGTGGTGGTGGCGCAGACCGACACGGCGGGTGAGGTCATCGTCGAGCTGCTTCCGCTGGAGCAGCAGGCCCGGCAGGAACGGGAAGAGCGGCTGATCGACCAGGCACAGGCCAACAAGGAGTTGATCCGCAACCTGGCGCATGAGATCAAGAACCCGCTCGGCGGCATCCGCGGCGCGGCGCAGTTGCTGGAGCTGGAGCTCGACAACAAGCAACTGACCGAGTACACGCAGGTCATCATCCACGAAGCGGACCGGCTGCAGTCGCTGGTGGATCGCCTGCTGGCGCCGCACCGTCGGCCTCATGTGGTGGGCGACGTGAACATTCATGAGGTGTGCGAGCGTGTGCGCTCGCTGATCGTGGCTGAGTTCCCCCGGGGTCTGAAGGTGGTTCGCGACTACGACACCTCCATTCCCGAGTTCCGCGGCGATAAGGAGCAGCTGATCCAGGCGGTGCTCAACATCGCACACAACGCGGCGCAGGCGCTCGCGGAGCGCATCGCGGCGGGGGATGCGCAGATCACCCTGCGCACGCGCGTGGGCCGGCAGGTGACCTTCGGCAAGCAGCGCTACCGCCTGGCACTGGAATTGCATGTGATCGACAACGGGCCTGGCGTGCCCGATGCGATCAAGGACCGCATCTTCTTCCCGCTGGTGTCGGGTCGTGAGGGAGGTTCCGGGCTGGGGCTGACCTTGGCCCAAACCTTCGTGCAGCAGCACCATGGACTGATCGAGTGTGAGAGCGCGCCAGGCCACACGGATTTCAAATTGCTGATTCCGTTGCCATGAAACCGAAACGCCTCGCCTGAGGAAGGGAAGACGCACACATGAAGCCGATCTGGATAGTGGATGACGATCAATCGATCCGCTTTGTTCTGGAGAAGGCGCTGTTGAGGGAGAACCTGCCCACCCGCAGCTTCACCAATCCGCAGGAAGTCCTCAAGGCACTGAACGAGACGCCCGAAAGCGAAGGGCCGCAGATCCTCGTGAGCGACATCCGCATGCCGGGTGGGTCGGGCCTGGACCTGCTGGAGAAGGTCAAGGAGAAGCTGCCGGGTCTGCCGGTCATCATCATGACCGCGTTCTCCGATCTGGACAGCGCGGTGTCGGCCTTCCAGGGCGGCGCGTTCGAGTACCTGCCCAAGCCCTTCGATCTGCCCAAGGCGCTGGAGCTCATCCACCGCGCGGTGGAGGAGAGCCAGCGCGAGGAAGTGGCGCAGGAGTCGCTGTCGGCAGCGCCCGAGATGTTGGGCCAGGCACCGGCCATGCAGGACGTGTTCCGCGCCATCGGGCGGCTGTCGCAGAGCAACGTGACGGTGCTCATCACCGGTGAGTCTGGCTCGGGCAAGGAGCTGGTGGCGCGCGCGCTGCACAAGCACTCGCCGCGCGGTGGCGGTCCGTTCGTGGCGATCAACACCGCCGCCATTCCGAAGGACCTGCTGGAGTCCGAACTGTTCGGTCACGAGCGCGGCGCCTTCACCGGCGCGCAGACCATGCGCCGTGGCCGCTTCGAGCAGGCCGAAGGCGGCACGCTGTTCCTGGACGAAATCGGCGACATGCCGTTCGACCTCCAGACGCGCCTGCTGCGCGTGCTGTCCGACGGGCACTTCTACCGCGTCGGTGGCCACAGCGCCGTCAAGGCCAATGTGCGCGTGATCGCGGCGACCCACCAGAACCTGGAGCAGCGGGTTAAGGAAGGCGTGTTCCGCGAAGACCTGTTCCACCGCCTCAATGTGATCCGCTTGCGCCTGCCCGCCCTGCGGGAGCGGCGCGAGGACGTGCCCATGCTCACGCGCTTCTTCCTGCAGCAAAGCGCCAAGCAGCTGGGTGTGGAGCCCAAGCGCATTTCGGATGCGGCCCTGCGCCTGCTCAGCGGCTTCGATTTCCCCGGTAACGTGCGCCAGCTCGAAAATGTGTGCCACTGGCTGACGGTGATGGCGCCCGCGCAGATGATCGAGGTGAAGGACCTGCCGCCGGAGGTGCTGTCCGCGGTCGGCGACGTGGTGCCGCCGGATGTGCCGCTTCCCGCCGATCCGGTGGCGCCGGTGTTTGCTGCGCCGGCACCGGCGCCGTCGGCCGCCCCGGTGGAGTGGACCCCCGCGGTGCCCGAGGCGCCAGCGGTGGCCGCAGTCGCCGGTGCGCCGGCCGTGCCAGCCCCGGTGGCGGCCTGGGAACTGGGTCTTCAGGCCGAAGCCCGCTCGTTGCTGGAGGCCGGGCGCACCGACGTGTGGGACGTGCTCACGCGCCGCTTCGAGACCGGCCTGATCCTGACCGCTCTGGCGAATACGCGCGGCCGCCGCATTGAGGCCGCCCACAAGCTGGGCATCGGTCGCAACACGATCACCCGCAAGATCCAGGAGTTGAACCTGGAGTGACCCGTGCTCAGCTCAGTGTCAGCACCACCGGTGCGTGGTCGCTGGGCTGGGGGTTCTTGCGTGGGGCTCTGTCAATCTCGCAAGCGGTAGTGCGTGCCTTCAGCGCGTCGGTGATCAGGATGTGGTCGATGCGCAGGCCGCGATTCTTCTGGAAGCCCAGCATGCGGTAGTCCCACCAGCTGAAGGTCTTGGGCGGGTGTTCGAACAGCCGGTGGGCGTCGTGCAGACCCAGGCCGATCAGTCCCTGCAGCTGCGTGCGCTCTTCGGTCGTGCAGTGGATGGTTTCGCGCAGGCCCACCGGGTCCCACACGTCGGCGTCGTCGAAGGTGATGTTGTAGTCGCCCATCAGCACCAGCTGCGGGTGCGCCGCCATCTCGGCCCGCACCCATTCGCGCAGCGCGTCGAGCCAGCGCATCTTGTAGGCGAACTTGTCGCTGCCCGGCTCCTGGCCGTTGGGGAAGTAGGCGCCGATCACGCGCACGCCGTCGATGGTGGCGCAGAGCACGCGCGACTGTTCGTCGTCGAGACCCGGAATGTTTTTGATGACGTCGGCGGCGGGTGTCTTGCTCAGCAGTGCCACGCCGTTGTAGGTCTTCTGTCCGAACCACTGCGCGTGGTAGCCGGCGTCGGTGAAGGCCTGCACCGGGAACTTGTCGTCGGTGAGCTTGAGTTCCTGCAGGGCGAGCACGTCGACCGGGTTGGCGGCCAGCCAGGCCAGCACCTGGGGCAGGCGCACGTTGAGGGAGTTGACGTTCCAGGTGGCAAGTTGCATGGCGTGTCCGCGGCGTTCAAAGAGCTGCATTCTAGGGAGTGGGGCCAATATTACGTTTCGCATAAGACTCCCTTAATCTGGTCCGCAGACCATGCGTCCGTGTCTGGCCGAACCGGCTGGAAAAGGAAGCACGATGTCTCTGGCCATTGCCACCACGGGTGGACCATGTGCCCCCATGTTCCCCCCGGCGAACCTGCCGACTTCGCTGTGTGTGTGCACAGAGTCCGATCCGGGGCGCGAAGCCGTTGAGCGTTTCATTCAGCGGGTGTTTGCGCGCCGGTTTGGTGCACGCGTGCAGCGCTTCGCCCCCGAACTGGTGTGCCTGCGCGATCCCGACAGCGGCGACATCGTGGCCGCGGCGGGCTACCGCTTTGCCGACCACGGAGCCCTGTTTCTGGAGCGTTACCTGGACCGACCCATCGAACAGTGCCTGGCCGAGCCGGGCCAACCGGCAGAGGCCCGCGCAGGCATCGTTGAGGTGGGGCATCTGGCCTCCGAGCGCGCCGGTGAAGGCCGCCGCCTGATCGTGCGGCTGGCCCACCACCTGGCGGCACAGAACACACAGTGGGTGGTCAGCACGCTGACCGAAGAACTGCGCCACCTGTTCGTGCGCATGGGCATCACGCCGCTGGCCCTGGGCCGTGCGGACGCCACGGCACTGGGTCCGCAAGCGGGCGAGTGGGGCAGCTACTACGAGCACCACCCGGTGGTGCTGGCGGGCCAGATGCAGCCGGCGCTGCGCTGGTTGCAGCGCCGCCAGGCCCGGGGGCTGGACGCATGACGGCGCTCGACACATTGAACGCTCTCGGTAACGGCAGAGCCGGCCTGACCCGCGACGAACTGACCACCGAAGTCACGGCCCTGGTCATGCGGCTGCAGCAGGCCGGCACCCGGGTGCTGGCCACGCTGCTGGACAACGGCATGCCCTGGGTGGTGGCCGACCTGGCCGCCGAAGACGCGGGCGTGGTGCACGTGCCGCTGCCGCTGTTCTTCACGCCCGAGCAGACCGCACACGCGCTGCAGGCGGCGGGCGTCGACACGCTGCTCACGGTGGCGCCTCTGGCCTTGCGCTGGCCACAAGCTCCTTGCGAGCAGTGGAACGTGGCCGGCGAGCCGGTGTGCGCGGTGCGCCTTCCGGCGCAGGGCCTGCCCATGCCGCCCGGCACGGCCAAGCTGACCTTCACCTCCGGCACCACCGGCACGCCCAAGGGCGTGTGCCTCGGCGCCGCGGGCCTGCACCGGGTGCGCGATGCGCTGGTGCAGGCACTGGAGCCGCTGGACATCCGCCGCCACCTGTGCGCACTGCCGCTGGCGGTGCTGCTGGAGAACGTGGCCGGTGTGATGGCACCGCTGGCGCGTGGCGCCGAGTGCCTGGTGCCGCCGCTGGCAGAACTGGGGCTGAGTGGTTCGTCGTCTTTTGATCCCGCCGTGTTCAACGCGGCGGTGGAGCGCCATCAGCCGCACAGCCTGATCCTGCTGCCGCAGATGCTGCGCGCGTGGGTCGGCTGGCTGGCCGGGCAGGGCCGCCGGGCACCGGAGGGCTTGCGCATGGTGGCGGTCGGCGGTGCGGCCGTGGGCGCGCCGCTGCTGATGGCCGCGCGCCAGTTCGGCATTCCGGCCCACGAAGGCTACGGCTTGTCCGAAGGTTCATCGGTGCAGACGCTCAACCTGCCCGGTGCCGACCGTCCAGGCAGTGCCGGACGTGCCCTGCCACACGCACAACTGCGTGTGAATGAACGCGGCGAGATTGAGGTCGCTGGCGGCCTGATGCTCGGTTACCTGGGCCATCCTCCGCTGAAAGGCCACTGGTGGCCCACCGGCGACCTGGGTGAGATCGACGCCGACGGCTTCGTGCACGTGCGCGGCCGCATCAAACATGTGCTGATCACCGCCTTTGGCCGCAACGTCTCACCCGAGTGGGTCGAGACGGCGCTGCGCAGCGGCCGGACCATCGCGCAGGCGGTGGTGCTCGGCGACGGCGAGCCCGCCCTGTCTGCCGTGGTCTGGCCGGTGAGCGACGCGCTGCCCGACGCGGCCATCCAGGCCGAGGTCGACGCCGCCAACGCGGCCCTGCCCGACTACGCCCGCGTGCTGCGCTGGGTGCGGGCGCAGGCGCCGTTCGCCGCTGGCAGCGGCATGGCCACCGCCAACGGCCGACCGCGCCGCGACGCCATCCTGGCCCTTCATTCCCCCTGGCTCGGTCTCACCGCCCGCGATGCGGTGACCGCCTGAGCGTTTTTCTGGAGTCCTCATGTCCTTTCACGCCCAACTGCTGCAACAGACCGAACAGGCCCGCATGGGCCTGCTGTCGGCACCGATCATCCAGGGCTGCCTGCGCGGCGAAGTTTCGCTGCCCAGCTACATCGCCTTCCTCACCGAGGCCTACCACCACGTCAAGCACACCGTGCCCCTGCTGCAGGCCTGCAAGGCGGCACTGCCGGCGCACCACGCTTGGCTGGCCCCTGCGCTGGACGAATACGTCGAAGAGGAAAAGGGCCACGAAGAGTGGATCCTCGACGACATCCGCGCCTGCGGCGGCGATGCCGAGGCGGTGCGCCACGGCCGGCCCGGCCACGCGGCCGAGGTCATGGTCGCCTATGCCTACGACACCATCCACCGCGGCAACCCACTAGGTTTCTTTGGCATGGTGCATGTGCTCGAAGGCACCAGCGTCTCGCTGGCGCTGCTGGCGGCCGACAGCATCCAGAAGCCGCTGAACCTGCCCGACGCGGCCTTCAGCTACCTGCGCTCACACGGCACGCTGGACCAGGAGCACACGGCCCACTTCCAGCTGCTGATGGACCAGATCAGCGACCCGAGGGACCAGACCGACATCGTGCACAGCGCCAAGGCCTTTTTCCGTCTCTACGGCGACGTGTTCCGCGGCCTGCCACTGCCGCAAGTGGCGACGGCACAACCCACACGCGAGGCGGTGGCCGCATGAAGGCCGCGAATGCGCGTGTGGTGATCACCGGCGCGGCCGGTGGCATTGGCGCCGCCAGCGCCGAGGCGCTGCTCAAGGCCGGCGCGGCGGTGATGCTGGTGGGGCGCTCGGCGTCCCGCCTGGAAGAGCTGGCGAGCCAGCTCGGACGCAGCACCGGCGCCCATCCCGCGCGCATGGCCTGCCGGGTGGCGGACCTGACGCAGCCGAAGGATCTGGACAGCCTGTCCGCGCAGGCGGCGGTCTGGGGCTGCAACGTGCTGGTGCACAACGCCGGGCTGCCCTCGTTCGGACGGCTGCAGGACCAAACCCCCGAGCAGATCACGGCGGCGCTGCAGACCAACCTGCTGGCGCCCATGCTGCTCACGCGCCGCCTGCTGCCGCACCTGCTGGCCCAGCCGGCATCACAGGTGATGTGCGTCGGCTCGGCGCTGGGGGCCATTGGCCTGCCGGGCTACAGCGTCTACAGCGCGAGCAAGTTCGGTCTGCGCGGCTTTGCGCAGGCGCTGCGCCGCGAGCTGGCCGAGACGCCCGTGACGGTTCAATACCTGGGCCCGCGCGCCACGAAAACCGCCTTCAACAGCGAGGCCGTGGAGGCCTACAACCGCGCCACTGGCACCGCCAGCGACCGCCCCGAACAGGTGGCCGCCGAGCTGGTGGCCCTGCTTGAGAGCGGGGCGGGGGAGCGCTTCGTCGGCTTTCCCGAGAAGTTCGCTGCGCGCCTCAACGGCCTGGCGCCTGCGCTGCTGGACGGCAGCTTCAAGCGCCACAGCCGACACCTGCAGGCGACCGGCGATGTCCGGCCCGTCCTGAGTTCCTGAATTACCGATGTTCCCTTCCGGAGGTATTGCCATGTCCCTTTCTTCGAACCACACCCTCACCACGTTCTCGCGCCGCCACCTGACCTCTGCCCTGCTGGCGCTCGCCGGCCTTTCCCTGCTGCCGGCGGCCCAGGCAGCCACGGTCGAAGAATCCGTGACCGAGCTGCAGCAGGCCTGGGAGGTCATCAACTACAAGACGCCTGCGGCCGAAAAGGAGAAGAAGTTCGAGGCCCTGGCCGCACGCGCCCACAAGATCAGCGAGAGCTTTGCGGGCCGCCCCGAGCCCCTGGTCTGGGAAGGCATCATCCTCAGCTCCTGGGGCGGCGCCAAGGGCGGCCTGGGCGCGCTCGGCCTGGTCAAGCAGGCCAAGGTGCTGTATGAGCAGGCGATCCAGATCGACGGCAACACGCTCGACGGTTCGGCCTACAACAGCCTGGGCGTGCTGTACTACAAGGTGCCCGGCTGGCCCATCGCCTTCGGCGACAAGGACAAGGCCCGCGACCTGCTGCAGAAGGCGCTGACGATCAACCCCAAGGGCATCGACGCCAACTACTTCTTCGCCGACTACCTGGTGGAGACCGGCGAGCCGCAGAAGGCCGTGGCCCACCTGGAGAAGGTGATGCAGGCCGCGCCCCGCGCCGGCCGCCAGATCGCCGACGAAGGCCGCCGCGCCGAGGCGCGCGAGCTGATGGAAAAGATCAAGTCGAAGTGACGTCCGACGGGCGGCGGACGCTCAGGCGTTCGCTCGCCGGTAGGTGACGAAGGCCAAGGGCAGGCCGCTGGCGCTGACCTGCTCGTCCCGTGCAACCTCGCGCCAGTCGCTGCCCAGCACGGGCGCGAAAGCGTCGCCCTCGAAGTCCTGAGCGATCTCGGTCACCACCACTTCGCTGGCCAACGGCAGCGCCTGCGCATAGATCTGCGCGCCGCCGATCACCCAGGCGGTGCCGCCGGCGGGGCAGAGCCCGCGCGCGGCTTCGAGCGAGTGCGCCACCGCGGCCCCTTCGGCGACAAAGGCGGGGTCGCGCGTCACCACAATGTTCAGCCGGCCTGGCAGGGGGCGGAACTTGGGTGGCAGCGAGTCCCAGGTCTTGCGACCCATGATGACCGGGCAGCCGAGGGTGGTGCGCTTGAAATGCGCCAGGTCCTCGGGCAGGTGCCAGGGCAGCTGGTTGTCCTTGCCGATCACGCCATTGGCGGCGCGGGCGTAGATCAGGTGGAGCGAGGCGGGGGCGGTGGTCTCAGGCATCCGGCGATTGTGCAGCGCCGGGGCTTCTGCGAAAAAAGCCGGCGGGCAGCAACACGCTGGCGATCGCCACCATCACGAACACCATGGCCAGCCAGTCCTGCCAGTGCGGCACCTCGCCGGTGATGAAGGTGGCGCTGAGCGTGCCCACCAGCGGGATCGCCATCACGCTCATGGCGCTGGTGGCCGGCGGCAGGTCGCGCGCCATGCCGAACCAGATCAGCTGCGCGAAGCCGTAGTTGATGAGCACGCCGTAGGCCAGGCTGATCCACATCAGCGACGTGAACGTGGCTGGCTGCGGCAGCGGTTCAAGCGACAGCGCGAGCGCCCAGACGACACCACTGCCCAGCAGCAGCATCCAGACCGTGACCACCAGCGGCGAGAGCGTGAGGTGGGCGCGGCGGAACATCAGCGTGCCCAGCGCCCAGCAGGCGGCGGCGCCCAGCATCCAGGCCACGCCCGCTGGCCGACCACTGAGCCGCTGCAGCTCGTGCCACAGCAGCAGGCCAATCGCCAGGCTCACGCAGACCACGGCCAGCCGCACGCGTGGCGTGATGCGCTCGCCGAAAAAGGCCGCGCCGATCAGCACGGTGAAGATGGGCATGGTGAAGCCCAGGATGGCGGCGCGGCCCGAGGCCAGTTCCTGCACGCCGAAGATGGACAGCGTGTGCCAGCCCAGCACGTTGGGCAGGCCCAGCCAGGCGATGGTCAGCCATTCCTTGCCGGAAGGCCGCATGCGCTCGCCTTTGGAGGCCACGAAGGCGAACAGCCAAGCCGCGCCCAGCAGCATGGTGCTGGCGCGGAAGTACAGCGGTGAGAGCTGCTGCAGCGAGAGCTTCATCATGGGCCAGTTGACCCCCCACATGAGCGTGAGGGCCAGCAGCGCCCAGAGCTGGCGGCGCGAGATCACGGACAGATCGTCAGACGGCGACAGGCGCCTTGATCGCCGGGTGGCACTCGTAGCCCACGACTTCGAAGTCTTCGTACTCGTAGTCGAAGATCGAGGCCGGCTTGCGTTTGATATTCAGCGTCGGGTAGGCGAAGGGCTGGCGGCTCAGCTGCAGCTCCACCTGTTCGTGGTGGTTGCTGTAGATGTGGCAGTCGCCACCCGTCCAGATGAAGTCGCCCACGTCCAGATCGCACTGCTGCGCCAGCATGTGGGTCAGCAGCGCGTAGCTGGCAATGTTGAACGGCACGCCCAGGAAGATGTCGGCGCTGCGCTGGTAGAGCTGGCAGCTGAGCTTGCCGCGGCCGCCAGGCTCGGTGGCAGGCGCCACGTAGAACTGGAAGAAGGCGTGGCAGGGCATGAGCGCCATCTGGTCCAGGTCGGCCACGTTCCAGGCGCTGACGATGATGCGGCGGCTGTCGGGGTTGGTCTTGAGCTGCTTGACGACTTCGCTGATCTGGTCGATGTGGCCGCCGCCCGGCTTGGGCCAGTTGCGCCACTGCACGCCGTAGACCGGGCCCAGTTCGCCGTCTTCACGCGCCCATTCGTCCCAGATGGTGCAGCCGCGTTCCTGCAGCCACTTCACGTTGGAATCGCCGCGCAGAAACCACAGCAGCTCGACGATGATGGCCTTGAGGAACACCTTCTTGGTGGTCACCAGCGGGAAACCTTCGTTGAGGTCGAAGCGCATCTGGTGGCCGAACACGCTGCGCGTGCCGGTGCCGGTGCGGTCACCCTTCTGCACGCCGTGCGTGTAAACGTGGCGCATGAAATCTTCGTACTGGGAGCGGACGGGGCGGTGGGTCGGGGCGGTCATCCCGCCATTTTGCCTGCTCGGTTGTGGCGCACCTGCGCAGCCGCCGGGATCGCCCTAGCTCACGATCGGCGTCCGATTGCTGTCCGACGGATCAGCGCAGCACCCGGCCGGGGTTGAGGATGTTCTGCGGGTCCAGCGCCTGCCTGATCGAGCGCATCAGCGCCAGCGCCACCGGGTCCTTGTAGGCCGGCAGTGTGTCCACCTTGAGGCCACCGATGCCGTGTTCGGCGCTGATCGAGCCTTCGAAGCGCGCGACCTGGTCGAACACCAGGTGATTGACCCGTTCCTCCTGCTCGCGCAGGAAGGCGGCCGGGTCGCCACCCTCGGGCGCCTGCACGTTGTAGTGCAGGTTGCCGTCGCCCAGGTGGCCGAAGTTCACCAGGCGCACGCCGGGAATCTCGCGCCGCAGCAGCGCGTCGGTCTCGGCGCAGAAGGCCGGGATCTTCGAGACCGGGATGCTGATGTCGTGCTTGATGTTCAGACCCTCTTCGGCCTGTGCCAGCGGGATGCTCTCGCGGATGTGCCAGAGCGCGTGGGCCTGCTGCAGGCTCTCAGCCACGACGGCGTCGCTGACCACGCCGTTTTCAAATGCGGTTTCCAGCAGCCGCTCGAACTGGCCGCGCGCATGGTCTTCGGACTCGCTGTCGCTGTTCTCCAGAAGCACACAGTACGGGTGATCGGCCCACAGCGGCACACGCTGCTGCGGAAAGTGCTTCGCCACCAGCGAGAGGGCGAACTGGCCCATCACCTCGAAGCCGGTCAGGCCCGCGCCCAGGTGGCGGTGCGCCAGACCCAGCAGCTGCACCGCCGCTTCCAGCGAGGGTACGGCGGCCCATGCCGTCAGCTGCGCGGCGGGCAGGGGGTACAGCTTCATGGTCGCGGCAGTGATCACGCCCAGCGTGCCTTCGCTGCCGACGAACAAGTCGCGCAGGTCGTAGCCGGTGTTGTCCTTGCGCAGGCCCGAGAGGCCGTTCCAGATCTCGCCCTGTGCGGTCACCACCTCCAGCCCCAGGCACAGCTCGCGCGCATTGCCATAGCGCACCACCTGCGTGCCACCGGCGTTGGTGGCGAGGTTGCCACCGATGGTGCAGCTGCCCTCGGCCGCCAGCGAAAGCGGGAACAGAAAGCCGGCCTTCTCCGCGGCCTCCTGCAGCATCTGCAGCACGCAGCCGGCCTCGACCGTCATGGTCAGGTTATCGCCGTCGATGGTGCGCACGGCGTTCATGCGCGTGAGGCTGAGCACCACCTGCGTGCCGCTGTCGTCGGGCACCGCGCCGACCACCAGGCCGGTGTTACCGCCCTGGGGCACGATGCTCACGCCGGCCGCGGCGCAGGCTTTCACCACCGCCGCCACCTCGGCCGTGCGGCCGGGGCGCACTACCGCGAGGGCTCGGCCGTGCGAGCGCTTGCGCCAGTCCTGTTCCCAGGCCGAGAGGTCGGTGGCCGGATCGTCGTGCGTCAGCACCTGGGCCGGGCCGACGATGTCGCGCAGGGTGGTGATCAGTTCGTTCATGGGGCCTTGGTTGGAGGAACCGGGTCGGCGGCAAAGCCGGCCTCGGCGGCCCGGCGGGCCGCGTCGGCGGCAATGGCCTCCTTGCCGGCGGCGCGCAGCCGGGTGCGGATGTGCCAGGTGCAGGCGACGAAGAGCACGACGCACAGCAGCAGCTCGATGCCGGCGAGCAGGGCCGAGAGAGCGTTGGTGTCGCTGGTCATGCGCACCGCGCCCTCGGCGGCGTAGATCCAGACCAGCAGGCTGAGCCAGCGGTAGGTGTACATGCGGTTCTTGAGCAGACCAGCCAGCGGCAAGGTCAGCGGCAGCGACTTGAGCACCAGCCACGAACCGCCAGGCCGCAGCGGCGCCAGCCAGAGTTCCCAGGCCAGGCACAGCGCAATCAGCGCGACCAGACTGGCCACGGCCAACTGGCGGGAGCGGGCCACGCCCGCGGGAACCGGGGCCATGGCGGTCGCGGGGTAAGAGGGAGGGTGCGGGTCTGTCATGGCGGGTGGCATGATACCGGGATGACTGTTTCCGAGCGCCTTGCCGACGCCCAGACCCTGCTGGCCGAGCTGTGGCAGAACCTGCTGCGATTTCCCTGGCGCACCACTGCGCTGACCCTGCGCGAGCGCTTCCGCGAAGACCGCCTGGGCGTGACCGCGTCCAGCCTGACCTTCACCACCACCATCTCCCTGGTGCCGTTGTTCACCGTGGCGCTGGCCATCTTCAGCGCTTTCCCCATGTTCGGGCGGTTGCAGATCACGCTGCAGCGCTGGCTGGTCGAGAGCCTGGTGCCGGACAACATCGCCAAACAGGTGCTGAGCTACCTCAACCAGTTCGCGGCCAAGGCCGGCCAGATCGGCTGGGTGGGCGCGCTGGTTCTGCTGGGTACTGCGCTGGCGCTGATCCTGACGATTGACCGAAAGCTCAACGACATCTGGCGCGTGCGCACCTCGCGACCCCTGACGCAGCGCGTGCTGGTCTACTGGGCCGTGCTGACGCTGGGGCCGCTGCTGCTGGCGGCCAGCCTGACCGCCACCTCCTACGCCGTCACCAGCACGGGCGTGACGCGCTCGGGCAGTGTGCGGGTGCTGCTCGATTCGCTGCAATTCGTGCTGATGACCGGTGGCATGGCCGCGCTCTACCGCTTTGTGCCGAACACCAAGGTGCGCTGGTCGCACGCGCTGGTGGGCGGCCTGTTCACCGCGGGTGCGCTGGAGCTGGCCAAGGGGTTGCTGGCCTGGTACCTGGGCCAGGTGCCGACCTACTCGGTGGTCTACGGCACTTTTGCCACCGTGCCCATCCTGCTGGTCTGGTTCTACGTGGCCTGGGTGATCGTGCTGCTGGGCGCGGTCGTCGCGGCCTACCTTCCCAGCCTGCTCTCGGGCATCGCCCGCCGCGGCAACTACCCTGGCTGGCGCTTCCAGCTGGCGCTGGAGACACTGGCGCAGCTGCAGCTGGTGCGCGAGGCACCCGCGCGGGGCCTGAGCCTGGACGCACTGGCGCAGGCCCTGCAGGTCGACCCGCTGCACCTCGAAGAACCCATCGGCGCGCTGGTGGCGCTCGACTGGCTGGGCCGGCTGGACGAAGCGGACGAGCGCTATGTGCTGCTGCAGGACCCGGCGAACCTGCCGGTGGCCCCGCTGGCGCAGCGCCTGCTGCTGCCCGACTCACCCAGCACCGAGGCCTTCTGGGCAGTCAGCGGGCTGCGCAGCATGACCGTGGCGCAGGCGCTGGCAGCGCCCTCGGTGCCTTGATCAGGCGGTCCTGAACGGCGCCGAGAGGAAGCCACGGAACCGAGCCCGGCCTCCGCGCACAGGTGGCGCGCTGAGTTCAAACCGGGGAAAACGAACCAGAAAGCGCCCGATGGCGATGCGGCCTTCGAGCCGCGCCAGGCTCAGGCCCGCGCACTGGTGGATGCCGAATCCGAAGGCGAGGTGTTTGTTGCCTTCGCGGCGCAGGTTCAGGGTTTCGGGCTGCTCGTACACGGCAGGGTCGCGGTTGGCGGCGCCGATGCACAGCGTGACCAGGGCGCCGGGCTCCAGCGCCGCGCCGCCCACGGTGGCCGCCGACAGCGCGCGCCGGTTGCCCAGCTGGTTGGACGATTCGAAGCGCAGGCATTCGTCCACCGCCAGCGTCAGCACCTGTTCATTCGTGGCGGCATCGGTGGCCGCGCGCAGGTCGGCCAGCAGCTGTTCGCGCTGCGCCGGGAACTCCTGCATCAGGATCAAGCCGTTGCCGATCAGGTTGGTGGTGGTCTCGTGGCCGGCATTGAGCAGGAAGATGCAGTTCTGCAGCAGCTCGACCTCGCTGAGCTTCTCACCATTGGCTTCGCCCTGGATCAGGCGCGTGAGCACGTCGCGCTCCGGGTCGCCCGGGGCTTTGCGCCGCTCGGCGACCAGTGTGCGCAGGTAGGCCAGCATTTCGGTCACGCTGCGGTTGCCGGCGGCGTGCTGTTCGGGCGTGGGCACCGGTTCGAGCGCGCCCAGGATGGCCAGCGACCAGTCGCGCAGCGGGTCGCGGTCCTGGTGCGGTACGCCGAGCAGGTTGCCGATGATCTCGACCGGGATGGCCGAAGCGAAGTCCTCGATCAGATCACCGCCGCCCTGCGCCTCGATGCGGTCGAGCAGCTGGTCGACCAGCGCGACCAGACCCGGCTCCATGTCGGCAATCGCGCGGCGGGTGAGGGCGCCCATGATGAGCTTGCGCACCCGTGTGTGCAGCGGCGGGTCGTTGAACACCAGGCTGGTGGTGTGGTGCTCGTACAGCGGCGAATCCACGCCGTACTTGGGTGCGAACTCGACGTGCTTGTCGGAGCTGAACACGGCGGCGTCGCGGTACACCGCCATCAGGTCGGCGTGGCGGGTGAGGAAGAGCGAGCCGTCGGGCATGCGCCGCACCGGTTCGTGTTCGCGCAGCGTGGCGTAGACCGGGAACGGGTTGGCCAGGAAATCGGCGGGCAGGGCGCGCAGGTCGAAGCTGGCGGCGATCGCTTGCGCCCGCTCGGCGCTCATGGGCGAGGTGATCTGTTGCGGCTGGATCATGGTGCGCCCATTCTGGCGCCGCCGGTTGGCACTCAGGCGCGCTTCTTCTCGGGGTTTTCCTGCAGCATCTGCCGCGCGATCTCGCCGATGCGCGCCAGCGCCTGCATCTGCAGCGTGGTCCACGGGCCGGAGAAGTTCAGGCGCAGGCTGTTCCGGTACCGGTCGGTGGCGGTGAAGAACTCGCCGGGGCCGAAGGTGATGCCTTCTGCGGCGCAGCGACGGAACAGCTCCATGCTCGAAAAGCCCGGGCTCAGTTCCAGCCACAGCGTGTCGCCCGAGGGCGGGTTGCTCACCTTGGTGCCCGGCGGGAAGTGGTGCGCGATCAGGCGGCGCGCCTCGTTGCGGCGCTGGTTCATATAGGTGGTCAGGCGCCGCAGGTGGGCCTCGTAGCTGCCCTGGTTCAGCAGGTCGGCCAGGGCTTCCTCCAGCACCACCGGCGTGGCGGCGCCCTGCAGCCGCTTGTGCGAGGCCACGCTGTCGCGCCAGCGGCCGGCCTCCACCCAGCCCAGGCGGATGCCGGGCGTGAGTGTCTTGGCGAAGGAGCCGCAGACCATCACATTGCCCTCGCTGTCGAAGGACTTGGCGGCCTTGCGGCGCTCGTCGCCGGCCAGCAGATCGTTGAACACCACATCCTCGATCAGCGGCACGCCGCGCTGCGCCAGCAGCTTCACCAGCTTGTGTTTGGCCGCCAGCGGCATGACCGAGCCCAGCGGGTTGGACAGCGTGGGCGCGGCCAGCACCGCCTTGACTGGTTGCGTGTCCAGCGCGAGTTCAAGAGCGGGCAAGGACAGGCCGGTGGCGGGGTGCGTGGGGATTTCCAGCACGCGCAGGCCCAGTGATTCGATCAGGTCGAGGTAGCCGAAGAAGGTGGGCGACTCCAGCGCGACCACATCGCCGGGCTGGGTGACGGCGCGCAGGCACAGGCTCACGGCCTGGGTGCAGCTGGCGGTGATGACGATGTGCGCCGCGTCCAGCGCACAGCCCAGGTGCAGCGCGCGCCGGGCCACGGCCTGGCGCAGGGCGGGACGGCCGGCGTCGGCCTTGTTGTATTCGGTCAGGCTGTGGCGGTGCACGCGCGAGGCGCGGCCGATGGCGACGCGCAGGCGCTCCTCGTCGAACAAGGTGCTCTGTTCGGGTGCGAAGCCGCCGAAGCTGGCCCGGTCGCCCGGCTGGTGCAGCATCGCAAAACCTTCGGATCGGGTCTGGCGTTCGACCAGAAAGCTGCGCTGTGGCGGCGTGCTCAGGCCAGGCTGGGCGATGCGCTGCGGGCGCCGCACGAAGTAGCCGGCCTTGGGCCGCGCCTGCGCCAGGCCCTGTTCCTCCAGCTGGCGGTAGGCCTGCAGCGCGGTGGAGATCGACACGCCATGCGCCACCGAGGTCTCGCGCACCGAGGGCAGGCGCTGGCCGGCCTTGAGGGTGCCGCCGTGGATGAGCTGTGCCAGGGCTTGCGCGATCTGCTGGTACAGCGGCGTGTCGGAGGGCGGAACCGGTGGAACCGGGCGCAGCGCAGGGGGCTGGGAGGGCTCGGGCATGGCTGGTCCATGCTAACCGACCGCCGTCCCTGCCAGTGCACCGGCGGTCCGCCGCCGACCAGCACAGTTGGCCGCCAAGCCGACCACACAGATGCGGGTCTGTGTGGCATTGCGCTGGCATGCTGGCGCACACCTGTGTCTGTTGCGATGCGGCGGAACACCGGACAGTGGGGCCTCATTCACGAAAGGTCCGACATGTCCTCCAGCCAGCCCACCCCCACCCGCCTGTTCCCGCTGCAGACCCGCGTGATCCACGCCAGCGCCGGCATGCGCCTGCGTGTGGTCAGCGGCCGGCTCTGGTTGACGCAGCCCAATATGGCGCAGGACCTGTTCCTCGGTCCGGGCGCAGTGGTCGACCTGCTGCAGGACTGGGTGGTGATCGGTGCCGATGCGGAGCCCAGACCGCAGAGGGGTGCGCCGGAGGTGTACAGCGAGTACCAACTGGTGTCGCTGGTGCCGGCGACACCGCGCCCGCGCATCCTGGCCGCGTTGCGGGATGCCCTGGTGGCGGTGGGCCGCAGGCTCGGCGCGCTGGGGCCGGCCCTGGTCAGGCGCTCGTCTTAGGCAAGGAAACGTAGAAGGTGGCGCCAAAGTCGATGGCGCCTTCGGCCCATGCCCGGCCCCCGTGCCGGGCCACGATCCGGAACACGGTGGCCAGGCCAACGCCTGTTCCCTCGAAGTCCTCGATGCGGTGCAGGCGCTGGAAGACACCGAAGAGCTTGTCGCTGTACTTCATGTCGAATCCCGCGCCGTTGTCGCGCACAAAGATCACCACTTCATCGGGCCGCTCAGGCAGACAGCCGATGGTGATTTCCGCCCGCTCGCGCTTGCGGGTGTACTTCAGGGCGTTCGAGATCAGGTTCACCAGGACCACGCGCAGCATCGCCTGATCACCCTCGACCACCGGCAGTTGGGCCATCTCCCAGTGGATGTCCCGGCCACGCGTTTCCAGTGCCATCTCCGCAAGCACATCGTTCACCAGCGCCTCGAGGTCGACCGCAGAACGATTCATCTGCGCGCTTCCCGCCCGCGAGAACGACAGCAGGTCGTCGATCAGCGTGCTCATGCGACGGGTCGCACGGGCGATCATGTCGACATGCCGCCGCTCCTCCTCACCGAGCATGGGTCCGGCGCTGTTCCGCAGCAGCGTGACGTAGCCGTCGATGTGGCGCAGGGGCGCCCGCAGGTCGTGGGAGACGGATGAGGAGAAGGCCTCCAGCTCCTTGTTCTTGGCGGCCAGCTCCGCGGTCCGTTCGCACACCTGCCGCTCCAGCTGCTGGTTGTAGTGCCGGATGCGACGCATGCGAAGTCGGTCAACGCCGTACACCAGGCCCGCGAGAAGCAACACTGCCATGCACAGGAACCACCAAGTGTTCCACCAGGGCGGCGTGATGACGACGGTGAGGTTGACGCCCTGGGTGTTCCACACGCCGTCCTCGTTCGATCCCTGCGCCTGGAACAGGTAGTTGCCCGGGGGCAAGCTGGTGTAGACCGCCAGACGCTCGGTGCTGTCGACTTCCCGCCAGTTGGATTCAAAGCCGAGCAGCCGGTAGCGGTACCGGTTCTTGGGCGGTGCGACGTAGCTCAGCGCGGCGAACTCGAACGATAGGCTGTTCTGAAAATGGGGCAGGGTCAGCGAGGACACCCTGTTGATGTTTTTCTCCAGCACCGCCGGCTCGCCACCGACCGGCACAGACTCGCCGAACAGGCGGAAGTCGGTGAGCAGCACCGGTGGCACGAACGGGTTGTCCTCCATGCGGGCAGGGTCGAAGACGTTGAAACCGTTGATGCCGCCGAAGTACATCTCCCCGGTGCGGGCACTCTTGTGGAAGGCGGTGAAGACGTTGAACTCGTTGCTTTGCAGGCCATCCAGCACGTCGTAGTTCCGGAACGTTTTCTTCTCGGGGTTGAACCGGGCGAGGCCGTTGTTGGTGCTGATCCAGAGCGTGCCCTGCCCATCTTCCAGAATGCCTTCGATGGTGTTGTTCGGAAGTCCCTCCTTCTGCGTGTAGACATCCGTGCAGACGCCACGGGTCCGGTCGAAGGCACACAGGCCACCGGTGGTGCCCACCCAGAACCGGCCGGCCTGGTCTTCGTGCAGCACCCGTACGGCGTCGTCGGGCAAGCTGGACAGGTCCTTCGGATTGCTCCGGTACCGGATGAAGGTCTCCGTGGCTGCGTCGAACCGGTTGAGGCCGCCACCTTCTGTGCCCACCCACAAGGTGCGAGCCCGGTCCTCGTAGATGTCGGTGACCGAGCCGCCGCCCAGGCTGCCTGGGTTGTCTGGCTCATGTCGGTATTGCCGGAAGGTTTCCGTTGCGCGGTCAAAGCGGTTCAGCCCGTTGTTCCATCCACCCGCCCAGAGGACGCCGCTCGCGTCGCGGTAGAGCGCACGGATGATGTCGTCGCTGAGGGCCTGGGGATTGTTCGCGGACGCTCGGTAGGTCTTGAACCGGTTGGTTGCGGGATCGAAGCGGTTCAGCCCGCCGTTGTAGGTGCCGAACCAGAGCGTGCCGTCCGGGTCTTCCTGCGTAGCCGTCACCGAACCATTGGAGATGCTGGTCGGATCGTTCGGGTCGTTGTGATAGGTTCGCCAGGTGTTGGAGCTTCGGTCCCATCGGTTGAGCGTGCGGTCGTTGCCGATCCACACGATGCCGTTGCGGTCTTCGAAGACGGAGAGGATGAAGTTGTCGGCCACGCTGTGGGCGTCTGGCCCATGCCGGTAGCGTGCGAACTTGGGTGGTCGCGTGGAGAGCTTGTTCGCGCCGCCACCCAGGGTGCCCACCCACAGCGTTCCAGAGGGGTCGTTCCAGAACGAGCTGACGAAGTTGTTGCGCAGGCTGTGCGGGTTGCTGGGGTCGTTCTTGTACTGGATGACCTGGCCCAGGGTGAGGTCCAGTCTCAAGACCCCCGCGCCTTCGGTGCCCAGCCAGAGCGCGCCATGGGCATCCTCATGGAGGTCCTTGACAGCGTTGAGGCTGGCAGCGTCTCGCAGACCGGTCGCGATGGAATGGCGGGTGATGCGACCGGTCTGGCGATCCAGCGAGGCCAGGCCCCCGCTGGTCAGCACCCAAAACCGCCCTGCGCGGTCTTCGTGGACCGCATGCACGCGAGGGGCGGGCAGCGTGTGCGGGTCTTCGGGGCGCGAGGCGTACCGGGTGATTCGGCCGGTGGCCGGATCCAGCCGGTCGAGTCCCGCGTCAGTCGTGCCGATCCAGAGCATCCGCTCCGAATCCTGGTAGACGCTTTCGAGGTTGTTGCTGCTCAGGCTGTTGGCGTTTTGCGGGTCGTGGCGGAAGTAGGTCACGGCACCGGTGCGCAGATCGATCCGGTTGAGACCGCTGTCGTTGGTGGCCACCCAGAGCACACCCTCCGGGTCTGCCACCAGGCCTTTTCTGGCGATGCTGTTGCTGCTCAGGCCGGTGGGGCTGGACGGGTCGTGGCGATAGTGCGTGAAGGTCTCCGTCGTCGGGTCGAACCGGTCGACGCCGCCGCCGGTGGTGCCCAGCCACAACACCCCATCTCGCCCAGGGAGTATGGCGTGGACGGTGTTGTGTGCCAGGCTGTTGGGGTTGTCCCGGTCGAAGCGGAAGGTCCGCAGCGAATAGCCGTCGTAGCGGCTCAGGCCGTCACCGGTGGCAAACCACAGGAAGCCCTGGGCGTCCTGCGCGATGCCGTACACATTGCCTGAAGGCAGTCCGGCGTCTCCTGTCAGGGCCGTGAACTGTGCGTCCCTGCCAGGCACGACGGTCAGTTGGGCGAGATCCGGGATCCCGCGGGCATGGGCCGACGACACCACCGAGCCCGCAAGCACCAGCCCTGCAAGAAAGCGTGTGATCAGCGTTCCCAAGGATGCGCAAGCGTTCATCACTGTTGTCGCCAATCAGGTGCATTTCGGTATTTACTTTTCGCTACACATTCTTCAGTATTACAGGCCTTCCCGCGATTGACAAATGTCACGGATCCTGCTCCCACGTCGAAAGAGCCAAGCCTTTGAGCGTGGCTCCGTTGCGCTGGCGCCCTTTCAGCGTCAGCGTGTGAGGAAGTCGCGGATCGCGAACAGGGTGTGGTCCGGTGTTTCGGTCATCTGGTGATGGCCGACCGGCAGGGTCACGACCTGCACCGTCTTGCCCGCCGCCTGGGCAGCCTTGACCAGCCCTTGTGCCGCCTTGGGCTGCGTCATCTGGTCCTGACCACCGAGCAGGAACAGCACCGGGCAGGTGAGGGCGGCCATGGCCGCTTCGCCGCCCGCATACCGGTCGCAGGCCACGAAGCCGCGGTGGAACACGTTGACTTTGGGGTTGCTGCGCAGCACGCGCCGGCCCAGCGCCATACCGGCGCCGTAGACCCAGGTGCCCGGGCCCAGCGCCGAGGGCGGCGCGGCCAGCGTGGAGCGCGAGAACACGTTGACCATGGTCAGCGCCTTCTCGGGCTCGTTGAGCGAAGCCTCGATCAGTGCCGGCGAGACCTTCATCGGGAAGGCAGTGCCAACCAGCACCATGTGGGTGATGCGGTCCTTCAGGCGTGCTGCCGCCTCCATGGCGATCAGCGAACCCCAGCTGTGGCCGACCAGCGCGGCCTTCTGCACGCCGGCCGCGTCGAGCAGGGCACCGATGAAATCGGCGGCTTCTTCGACAGTCGAAGGCGCTTCGCCAGCGCTGCGGCAGTGGCCGGGCAGGTCCACCGCCAGCACGTTCCAGCCGTGGTTCGCCAGGTAGCGGCTCTGCAGGATCCAGACGCTGTGGTCGTTGAGCACGCCGTGGATGAAGACGACGGTGGGTTTGGCCGCGTCGAAGGCCTTGCCGCCGGTGTAGCAGTAGGTGGTGGCGCCGTTGACGGTGAGTTCCATCACGCACCTGCCTTTTCTGCGGCTTTGAGGGCACGCTTGAGGTCGTCGATCAGGTCGTCCGCATCCTCCAGCCCGATGGACAGGCGGATGGTGCCGGGGCCGATGCCCGCGCCGGCCAGCGCTTCGTCGCTCATGCGGAAGTGTGTGGTCGAGGCCGGGTGGATCACCAGCGAGCGGCAGTCGCCCACGTTGGCCAGGTGGCTGAAGAGCTTGAGCGCTTCGATGAAGGCCTTGCCCTGTTCGCGCGAGCCTTTGATGTCGAAGCTGAACACCGACCCCGCGCCCCGGGCGCCGTGCTTGAGCAGCCGGTTGGCCAGCGCATGGCTGGGGTGCGATTCGAGCAGCGGGTGGCCGACGCGGCCCACCAGCGGGTGGCTGGCCAGGAACTGCACCACCTTCTTGGTGTTGGACATGTGCCGATCCATGCGCAGCGACAGGGTCTCCAGCCCCTGCAGGATCAGCCAGGCGCTGTGTGGGCTGAGGCAGGCACCGAAGTCGCGCAGGCCTTCGCGGCGTGCGCGCAGCAGGAAGGCACCCACGGTGCTTTCTTCGCTGAAGGTCATGCCATGGAAACCGTCGTAGGGCGCGGTCAGCTCGGGGAATCGGCCCGAGGCATCCCAGTCGAAGCTGCCGGCATCCACCACCACGCCGCCGATCACGGTGCCGTGGCCGGACAGGAACTTGGTGGCCGAGTGGTAGACCAGATCGGCGCCGTGCTCGAAGGGTTTGATGAGGTAGGGCGTGGTGAGCGTGCTGTCCACGAGCAGCGGCACCTTGGCTTCGTGGGCGATCTGCGCCACGGCGGGGATGTCCAGCACGTCGAGGCCCGGGTTGCCCACGGTCTCGCCGAAGAACAGTTTGGTGTTCGGCCGCACGGCGGCCTTCCAGCCGTCGATGTCGCCGGGTTTGACGAAGGTGGTCTCGATGCCGAAGCGGCGCAGCGTGTAGTGCAGCAGGTTCTGGCTGCCGCCATACAGCGCGGTGCTGGCGACGATGTGCGAGCCTGCGCCCATGAGCGTGGCAATCGACAGGTGCAGGGCGGCCTGGCCGCTGGCCACCGAGATGGCGCCGATGCCGCCTTCGAGCGCCGCCATGCGCTGCTCGAAGACCGCATTGGTCGGGTTGCTGATGCGGCTGTAGACGTGGCCGGCGCGTTCCAGGTTGAACAGCGCGGCCGCGTGGTCGCTCGATTCGAAGACGAACGAGGTGGTGAGGTGGATGGGTACGGCGCGGGCGCCAGTGGAAGGGTCGGGGGCCGAACCGGCGTGCAGCGCGAGGGTGTCGAAGCCGGGGTCTGAATGGCCGGGCATGCGTGTGTCTCCGAAGGTCACGTCCGGGCAGTCCCGGTGTGTTGTTCGCGCCGATTGTGGGCTATATTCATCTCCACGCCTGCTCAGCCGGCGACAGCATCCATCCTGAGGAGAAGTGCCATGAAGGTCAGCGACATCCTGCGCGTCAAGGGCAATGCCCTGTACACCGTCACCCCCGAGGACACCCTGGCCGACGCCGTCAAGCTCATGGACGAGAAGGACATCGGCTCGCTGGTCGTGATGTCCAACGGTCTGGTGGTGGGCATGCTCACCTTCCGCGAGGTCATCAAGACGCTGGTCAAGAACGACGGCCAGCTGGGTGGCACCACCGTCTACCGCGCCATGGACCCCGGCCCGCTGACCTGCACCATGGCCACCGAGATGGACGAGGTCCGCCGCATGATGCTCGACCGCCACGCGCGCTACATGCCCGTGATCGAGAACCGCATGCTCATGGGCGTGATCAGCTTCTACGACGTGGCCAAGGCCGTGGTGGATGCGCAGAACTTCGAAAACAAGATGCTCAAGGCCTACATCCGCGACTGGCCTGAGGAAGAGTCCGAAGGCAAGAACGAGCCGAACTTCCCCTGATCCGGCTCTCTTCATGCAAAACGCCCCGCTGGTCGGGGCGTTTTTGTTTGCGGGCCAGGTTCAGCCTTGGGCGGCGTGGATGTGCTCGCGCACCCGCGGGTAGATCTGCTGGTTCCACTTGCGGCCGCTGAACACGCCATAGTGGCCCACGCCGGTCTGGATGTGGTGGGTCTTGAGGTAGGGCCGGATGTTGGGGCAGAGGTCCTGTGCGGCCACCGTCTGGCCGACCGAGCAGATGTCGTCGCGTTCGCCTTCCACGGTCATCAGCGCGGTGCGGCGGATGGCTGCCGGATTCACGGTGCGGCCCTGGTACTGCAGCGTGCCCACCGCCAGGTCGTAGGTCTGGAACACCTTCTCCACCGTTTCCAGATAGAACTCGGCCGGAAGGTCGTTGACCGCCAGGTATTCGTCGTAGAAGGTCTGGATCGTGCGGGCTTCTTCGGTCCGGCCTTCGACCAGGTGTTCGTACAGATGGCGGAACGACTGCTGGTGGCGCTCCAGATTCATGCTCATGAAGGCCGTGAGCTGCACGAAGCCCGGATAGACACGGCGCATGACCCCTTTGTGGGGCAGCGGCACATGGCTGATCAGGTTCTTCTCGAACCATTCGATGGGCTTGCTGGTCGCCAGCCAGTTCACCTCGGTCGGGTTGACGCGGCAGTCCACCGGGCCGGCCATGAGGGTGAGGCTGCGAGGCGTCGCCGGGTGGTCGTCCTCGGCCATCACGGCGGTGGCGGCCAGGGCGGCCACGCAGGGCTGGCACACCGCGACCATGTGCGCCCCTTCACCCACCGTTTCGACGAAGCGGATCATGTAGGTGATGTAGTCCTCCAGCCCGAAGGCGCCATGGCGCAGCGACACGTCGCGGGCGTTGTGCCAGTCGGTGATCCAGACCTCGTGGTCTTGCAGCAGGGTGCGCGCGGTCTCCCGCAGCAAGGTGGCGAAATGGCCCGACAGTGGGGCGACCAGCAACACCTTGGGTTGTTCGGGCAGCGAGGGGTCGTCCTTGCGGAACCTCAGCAGGCTGCCGAAAGGCAGCTTGAGCACGCTCTCTTCGATCACCGGCACGCTGCGTTCGCCGATCTGCACGGCATCGATGCCATAGGCGGGCCGGGTGTGGGTCAGTCGCAGACGAGAGATCACGTCGCAGGCAGCGGACACCTGCCGCAGCAGGCTGCGCTCGGTCCGCTGCAGCCAGAGGGCGGCGCTGAGGTGCTGGGCCATCAGGCGCAGCGGGGAACCCAGATCGGTCTGGAGCTGATAGGCCTGGTAGAGCATGGTGGTTCCTGATGGGATAGGTGCCCCAAGGCAATTCCCGGGCCAGACCGGATCGCACCGCGCCGGTGCGTCCCGGGCGCCCACCCATGGCACAGGGCTTGCGTGACCGTGGTGCACAGAGGAACACGTCATGGCCAAAGCGGTACTCACCATCAGCAGCAAGAACTACGGCGCCTGGGCCTTGCGCGGCTGGCTCATGTGCAGGCTGGCGAAGCTCGATTTCGACGAGCACGTGATCCCGCCCGACGACCCGGCGATGAAGGCCGAGATGCTGCTGCTGTCGGCGTCCATGCGCGTGCCTTCGCTGGACCACGACGGCATCCACGTCTGGGACACGCTGGCCATCGGCGAATACCTTCACGAAATCAAGCCCAAGGCCGGCCTGCTGCCGGCCGACCGCAAGGCGCGCGCGCACTGCCGCGCCATCTGTGGCGAGATGCACTCGGGCTTCTCGGCGCTGCGCAGCTCGCTGCCCATGAACATCAAGGCTCACTTTCCGGGCTTCAAGGTCTGGTCGCGCGCGCAGGCCGACATCGACCGTATCGAAGCGATCTGGAACGAGTGCCTCGACACTTACGGCGGGCCCTACCTGTTCGGCGACAAGCCCTGCATCGCGGATGCGATGTTCGCGCCGGTGGTGACGCGCTTCATCACCTATGACGTGGCCATCGATCTGCCCTGCGTCGCTTACTGCGAGACCATCATGGCCTTGCCGGCCATGAAAGAGTGGGTCGCAGCCGCAGAGGAGGAGCCCGACGAGATCGACGAGCTCGACGCGGAGTTCTGACTCAGGGTTCGGTCCAGGATGCCGGCTCGGGAATGTCGCAGACCGGCTCCACGTCCACCGTCTTGAAGTCGGCCGGCGAGACGATTTCCAGGTATTCCATGTCGGGCGAGTAGTCGAACAGGTAGTGGCGGATGCCCGGGCGTTGGTGCACCACGTCGCCAGCCTCGACCAGGGTCACCTGATCCTCGTACATGAACTTGGCCCAGCCCTTGGTCATGATCACGATCTGGAAGTCGGCCTCGTGGCGGTGCCAGCCGGTGCCGCCGCTGCTCTCGGGCGGTAGGTTGGCCTTGACGAGATGGGCGATCACCTTGCCGTGTGTGGCCTGGGCCACGCCCAGGTCGCGGTAAAGAAAGAAGTCGCGCAGGCCACCGCCCTGAAATGAGGTGTCCGTGGGTTTGACGTGCGAGAAGAGGGTGCCTGTCTTGTCCAGCATGGTGCGCTCCTTTCGGTTTTGGGGCGGCCTGGGGCCGCGGGGTGGGGGTGTTTGTTGCGATGCACGAAGCGCGCCAAAGCCTGGCAAGCCCCTCTGGGATAATCCCCACCCATGAGCGGCAACACCTTCGGCACCCTGTTTTGCGTCACCAACTTCGGTGAATCCCACGGCCCGGCCATCGGCTGCGTGATCGACGGCTGCCCCCCGGGCATGAGCCTGACGGAAGCGGACATCCAGCACGACCTGGACCGCCGCCGCCCCGGCACCAGCAAGTTCGTCACCCAGCGCAACGAACCCGACGCGGTGGAAATCCTCAGCGGTGTATACGAAGGCCAGACCACCGGCACACCGATCGCCCTGCTGATCCGCAACACCGACCAGCGCAGCAAGGACTACGGCAACATCCTGCAGACCTTCCGCCCTGGCCATGCCGACTACGCCTACTGGCAGAAATACGGCATCCGCGACCCGCGTGGCGGCGGCCGCAGCTCGGCCCGCCTGACGGCGCCCACCGTGGCGGCCGGTGCCGTGGCCAAAAAGTGGCTCAAGGAGAAGTTCGGCACCACCTTCCATGCCTGCATGACGCAGATCGGCGAAGTGCCCATCGCCTTCGAGAGTTGGGACCATGTGCCGGAGAACCCGTTCTTCGCCCCGGTGACCGACGTGTCGGCGCTGGAGGACTACATGAACGCGCTGCGCAAGAGCGGCGATTCGTGTGGCGCGCGCCTGCGCGTGGTGGCGAAGAACATGCCGGTGGGTCTGGGCCAGCCGCTGTACGACAAGCTGGACGCCGACATCGCCTACGCGATGATGGGTCTGAACGCCGTCAAGGGCGTGGAGATTGGCGCTGGTTTCGCATCGGTGGCCGACAAGGGCTCGACGCACGGCGACTCGCTGACGCCGGGCGGCTTCGTCGGCAACAAGGCCGGTGGTGTGCTCGGCGGCATCAGCACCGGGCAGGACCTGGACGTGTCGGTCGCCATCAAGCCCACCAGCTCTATCCTGATCCCGCGCGACTCCATCGACGTGGCGGGTGCGCCGACCGAGGTCATCACCAAGGGCCGCCACGACCCCTGCGTGGGCATCCGCGCAGCGCCCATCATGGAAGCGCTGCTGGCTCTGGTGGTGATGGACCACGCGCTGCGTCATCGCGCGCAGTGTGGCGACGTTGAGGTGACCACACCCGACATTGCGGCCGCCGGTCGTGCCTGAGCAAAAGAAGCAACTCCTGCCTTTTGCCGCCCTGTCCGCGAGCTACTTCGCGCACATCGGTTTCTTCAACCCCTACCTGCCGCTCTGGCTGAAGGACCTGGGCTTCGGGCTGCTGGCCATCAGCGTGCTGACCTCGGTGCAGTCGGCCACGCGCCTCTTTGCGCCCTATGCTTGGGGCACGCTGTCGGACCGCACGGGGGAACGCGTCAAGCTGCTGCGCTACGGCGCCACGGCGGCGCTCATCTTCTCGCTGGCGTTGTGGTTCCCGCTCGGACCCCTGGCCCTGTTCGTGGTGTTGCTGCTGATGTTCACCCACACCAGCGCCATGATGCCCATGAGCGAAGCCGCGCTCGCCCACCTGGTCAGCCAGGGCGGGGCGTTCGACGCGAAACGCTATGGCCGGGTGCGGCTCTGGGGCTCGCTGGGATTTCTGCTCACGGTCATGGTGGCGGGCTGGTGGTTCGAGCGCTTCGGCCTGAGCCACTTTCCGGCCTGGACCCTGGTCACCTTGCTGGCGGTGGTGGCCAGCGTCTGGTGGCTGCCCGACCACAAGGAGGCGGCACACCACGAGGATGAGCACCCGGCCATCTGGCCTCTGCTCAGACAACCGGCGGTGCGCTGGTTCTTCGCGTCGGTGTTCTTCCACATCCTCGCGCACATCGCCATCTACGTCTTTTTCTCGCTCTACCTGGACAGCCTGGGCTACAGCAAGACGGTGATCGGTCTGCTGTGGGCGGTGTCGGTGCTGATCGAGATTGGCTGGTTCTTCACCCAGGGGCGCTGGCTGCCCAAGCTCAGTCTGACCGGCTGGCTGGTGCTGGCCTCCGCGCTGATGGCGCTGCGCATGGGTGTCACCGCGGGTCTGCCGCAGGTCTGGCCGCTGCTGCTGGCCGCGCAGGCGCTGCACGCCATCACTTTCGCCGCCCACCACACGGTCTGCATCGCGCTGATCTCGCGCCATTTTCCGGGCCGGTTGCGTGGGCGTGGGCAGGCGCTGTACACCGTGATCGGCTATGGCCTGCCGGGCACGCTGGGTGGCCTGGGGGGCGGTGTGCTGTCCTCTGCGCTGGGCCTGGCCAGTGTGTTCTGGCTGGCTGGGGCACTGGCCGTGATGGCGACACTGTGCGCGGTGCGTTTGCGGCGGTTGGAGCGCCACGCCTAGATCAGATTGCGCAGGCCGCGTGCCGCCTCCTGCAGCACCGGCAGCACGCGCTTGACCGCGTCCTCGCTGCTTTCCTGGTTGATCGGCATGGTGATGCTGATCGCGCCGTGCACCTCGTTGTTGCGGTCCAGCAGCGGCACCGCAATGCCGCGGTGGTTCAGTTCGAGCTGCTGTTCGGACAGCGCCCAGCCCTGGCGGCGGCAGCGCTGGAGTTCGCTGCGCAGCTGGTCCTTGCTGGAGATCGTGAACGAGGTGAAGGCGCGCAGCTCGTGCTGCTCCAGCCAGGCGTCGGAAGCCGCCTCGCCAGCCGCCGAGAGGATGGCCATGCCCGCGGCGGTCACCTGCGCCGGCACGCGCGAACCGAGCATGTAGCCGGCGTACATGTGGCGCTGCGAGCCGCTGCGCGCGATGTAGACCGCGTCGTCCCCGTCGATCACGCCCAGGTAGGCGATTTCCTGTGTGCCGCCTGCGATGCGCTGCAGGAAGGGCTGCACCAGCCGCGGCAGCCGTGCCGATTCGAGGTAGGCGTGACCCAACCGCATGATGCGCGGCGTCAGCCAGAACAGCTTGCCGTCGGTGCCCACGTAGCCCAGGTGAGCCAGCGTCAGCAGGTAGCGTCGGGCCGCGGTGCGGGTCAGGCCGCAACGCGCGCCGGCCTGGCTTGCGGTCAGCCGCGGGTGCTGATCGTCGAAGGCTTCGATCACGGCGAGGCCTTTTTCAAGCCCGGCGATCCAGTCGCGTTTCTCCAGCGGCGGGGCAGCGGTGGCGGTCAGGTTCAGAGACATGGAAAAACCCTGATATCGTGCGATTGACGTAGCATGCCGTTCGATTATCGACCGACTCAAGCCGCATGTCGGTGCAGTCGCCCACCAGCGCACCTACAGTGGCGGTGGACACCGGCGCGGCACCTGGCCTGGCCGTGCTTGAACCCCATGGAGACTGGAACATGAGTGATTTGCTGCTCAACAACACCGCAGCCAGCCGCGAGCCCCTGCAGGCCTCGTTCAGCGACGCCGCCAACCCGCTGGGCCTGGACGGTATCGAATTCATCGAATACGCCACCACCAAGCCCCAGGCCCTGGGCCAGGTGCTGGAGATGATGGGTTTCCGCCCGGTGGCGCGCCACCGCTCACGCGAAATCCTGCTCTACCGCCAGGGCGACCTCAATATCGTCGTCAACGCCCACCCTAGCGACGCCCAGGGCGCCAGCCACGGCAGCGATGTGCCCTCGATTTCCGCGATGGCGCTGCGCGTGCGCGATGCGCGCGCCGCCTACCACTACGTGCTCGAGCGCGGCGCCTGGTCGGTGCCCACGCACGCCGAGGTGATGGAGCTGAACATCCCGGCGATCCACGGCGCGGGCGGCAGCCGCATCTACTTCGTGGACCGCTACAAGGAGTTCTCGATCTACGACGTGGACTTCGTGCCCATTCCCACCGTCGACCAGAAGCCGCCGGCCACCGCTGGTATCCACTTCTTCGGCATCGTGCAGTACATCGGCCCCGAGCGCAGCAACGACTGGATTGCGTTCTACGAAGAGCTGTTCGGCACCGAGCTGATCCCCGACGAAGAGCGCTTCGGCATCATGCCCAAGGGCACGCTGCTGCGCACCCCGGCGCTGGACGCGTCCAAGCGCTTCATGCTGCAGCTGGTGGAGCCGCCGGTGAACGTGCACGACGCCGACGAGAAGCTGCAGCGCATCGGCCTGGGTGTGCCCGACGTGCTGGCGGCGGTGAAGGCGCTGCGCGCGCTGGGCGTCGAGTTCGTCGAGACCGAGGCGGCGCACACCGAGCAGCGCGGCGCGATCACCAAGACCTACCTGGGCTCGGTGGTGTTCGAGCTGGTGCACAGCGAGCGCGCCGGAGGCTGAGCCATGAAGCCGACCCACGCCGCCATCGCCGAAGCCATCTCCGGTTTCGGCATGGACACCATCACGCTCGCCGGCCCGCTGGAGGCCAAGCTCGCCGCCATGAAGGCCGCCGGCTTCTCGCAGGTCATGCTCAAGGCCAACGACATCAACGGCCACCCGGGCGGCATCGAGGCCGCCGTCGCGGCCGTCAAGGCCAGCGGCCTGCGCGGCACGGGTTTCCAGGTGCTGCGCGACTTCGAAGGTCTCTCGGGCCACCTGCACCACTACAAGATCGACATCGCCAAGGCCATGCTGGAAATGTGCGCGGCGCTGGACTGCAAGGTGCTGCTGGCCTGCTCGTCCACTTCGGCCCATGCCACGCAAGACCTGGATCATCTCGCGCGCGACCTGCGCAAGCTCGCCATGCTGGCGCTGCCGCTGGGCATCAAGATCGCCTACGAAGGCTTGTCCTGGGGACGCACGGTCAACGAGTTCACCACGGCCTGGGACGTGGTCTGCCGCGCCGACTGCCCCAACCTCGGCATCGGTCTGGACTCGTTCCACATCTTCGCCGCCAAGACCGCGCTGGACGAGATCGACTACCTCGACCCGAGCAAGATCTTCCTGGTGCAGCTCTCCGACTTCATGTGGCAGGAGGCCAAGACCTTCGAAGAGCGCATGGCGACCGCGCGCACCTTCCGCGTCTTCCCGGGCGAAGGCGTGCACAGCGAGCAGATCGTCGACCTCGTGCTGCGGCTGGACAAGCTCGGCTACGCGGGTGACTACAGCTTCGAGGTCTTCAACGACGACTACCAGCAGATGCCGCTGCCCATGGTGGCCGAACGCGGCAAGCGCGCCGCGCTCTGGCTGGCCGAGGACGTGCTGCGCCGCTCGGTGCCGCTGCCCAACCAGATGCGGCTGAAGCTCAGGGATCGTTGAACCCGCCCTGAGCCGCGCGGGCCTGGTGAGGGTCAGGCACGGGCTCAGCTGGCGACAAAGTGCGCCGCATCCATCACCTTCAGGTCTTGCGCCACCAGCGGTGCAAAGTCCATCTGGTCGAGGATGTCGCGCTGCAGGTCGATGCCCGGCGCGATTTCGAACAGCTCGACGCCCCGTGGCGTCAGGCGGAAGCTGCCGCGCTCGGTGAGGTAGAGCACTTCCTGCCCGCGCACCAGCCCCTGTGGTCCGCTGAAGGTGATCTGGTCCACCTTCTTCACCAGCTTTTTCACGCCGCCTTGCTGCAGCACGCGCATCTGGCCGTTGCCGGTCTGCAGCTTCACGCCCTTGGCGGCCAGCGTGCCGCAGAAGACGACCTTTTTCGCGTTCTGCGCGATGTCGATGAAGCCGCCGGGGCCGACGGTGACGCCGCCCAGGCGCGAGACATTGACGCTGCCTTCTTCGTCGAACTCGCCGAAGCCCAGGCAGGCCACGTCCAGCCCGCCACCGCCGTAAAAGTCGAACTGCGTGGCTGCGTCCAGCATGGCGGTGGCGTTGCGCGCGTAGCCAAACAGCACGCCGTCCATCAGCGTGCCGCCGTAGGTGCCGTGTTCGATGGTCTGGTAGATGCGGTGCTGCTCGTTGCGCGCCGCGATCAGCTTGGCCACCGCGTCGGGTACGCCCACGCCGTAGTTGATGACCGGACGCGCCTTGCCGGTGTTGAACAGCTCCACGTGGGCACGGCGGGCCACGGCCTGCCGTTCGCTGAAAGCTTCCTGTGAGGCGGCGAGTTCGCGTGCATGGTCTTCCGCTTCGCTGGCGTGGCGCGCGGCGCCAGTGAGTTCGCCGCTGAAGGCCGGGTCGAAGGGGATGTGATAGCTGGTCTGCTGCGCCGGGTCGACCACGATGGCGTCCACCCAGGCCGAGGGGATGCGCACCTCGCGAGCCTTGAGCGCGCCCTTGGGTAGCCGTTCTTTCACCTGCACGATCACCGTGCCCCCGCTGTTGCGCGCGGCCAGGGCGAGCGACTGCGCGTCGAGGTTGGCGGCTTCGTGTTCGAAGCTGATGTTGCCGTCTTCATCGGCCGCGCTGGCGCGCACGATGGCCACGTGGATGGGGAAGGGCTTGTAGCGCAGCCATTCGCGGCCGTCGATCTTGATCACCTCGGCGAGGTCGTCTTTCGCGGCATCGTTCATGCGCCCGCCGCCAAAGCGCGGGTCGCAGACCGTGCCCAAGCCCACGTGGCTGATGAGGCCGGGCCGGCCGGCGCCGATCTCGCGCATGAGCTGGCTGCTCACACCGCCGGGCAGGATGTAGGCCTCGATCTTGTTGCTGAGCGCCAGCTGCTGCATGGCCGGCGACCAGACCCAGTGCCCGCCGATGACCTTCTTCACCAGGCCTTCGTGTGCGAAGCAGTTCATGCCCTTGGTCTTCTTGTCGCCAATGCCCAGCGCGTGCATCACGGTCAGGTGGCGCGGTTGTTGTGTGGCGAGGTAACGCGCCTGCACCGCCTCGAACACGTGCGTGGCTTCCATCAGCCCGCCACCACCGCCCATCAGGCCCACGGTGTCGCCGTCTTTGATCAGGTTCGCTGCTTCGGCAGCGGTCATGAACTTGCTGTGGCTCATGGCGTGTCCCCGCTCAGCGGTTCACGTCGAAGAGCTGCGCGCCCTTCTTGAGTGCCGACTTGGCGATCACGCCACGGTGGATTTCGCTGGTGCCATCGAAGATGCGGTAGATGCGCGCGTCGCGGTAGTAGCGTTCGATCGCCAGTTCCTTGCAGAAGCCCATGCCACCGAACACCTGCACCGCGCGGTCCACCACGCGGCCCAGGGTCTCGGCCGCGTGCACCTTGACCATGGCGATCTGCTCGCGCGCGTCCAGGCCCTGGTCCAGCATCCAGGCGGCGTGGTAGACCATCCAGCGCGCGGCGTTGATCTCGATCACGCTGTCGGCCAGCATCTGCTGCACCATCTGAAAGTCGCCGATGCGGGTGTTGAACTGCTTGCGGTCGTTGGCGTAGGTCAGCATCAACTCGCACACGTGCGTGGCCTTGCCGACGGCGCGCGCGCCCACCTGCGCCAGGCGCACCACGTTGAGCGCGCCCATGGCGAGCTTGAAGCCCTGGCCCTGCTCGCCGAGCAGAGCGGCGTCCTCCAGCACCACGTTGTCGAAGAACAGTTCCAGGTGCGGCGTGCCGCGCAGACCCATCATGGCCTGGTCCTTGCCGACGGTGAAGCCGGGCAGGCCTTTGTCTACCATGAACATGCTGATTTCTTTCTCGCCCGTCTTGGCCGAGACCAGGAAGAAGTCGGACCAGAGGCCGTCGCTGATGAAGTGCTTGCTGCCGTTGAGCACCCACTGGCCTTGCGCGTTGCGCTTGGCGTTCGTCTTGATGCCCGCGGCATCCGACCCGGCGCCCGATTCGGTGATGGTGATGGCGCAGGTGCGCGTGCCTTCCACGGCGGGTTTGAGCCAGCGCTCGACCTGCTCGCCCTTGCAGTGCAGCAGCGGTTCGTAGACGTTGCCAAAGGCGCGGCGGATCAGCATGTCGCTGGTGTGGCCGAACTGCTCCTCACAGAGGATGCGGTCCAGGTTCGACAGGCCGCCACCGCCGAGTTCGGCCGGCATGTTGAGGGCGTACAGGCCCAGCTCCTTGGCCTTGGCGTGGATGCGGCGGGCGTCGGCCTCGGGCAGCGCGCCGGTGTTTTCCAGAGCGTCTTCCAGTGGGTGCAGTTCTTCGGCGATGAAGCGACGGATGGTGTCGATCATCATTTTCTGTTCGTCGTTGAGGGCGAAATCCATGGTGTGTCTCGTTGGGGTCGGGTGTGTTCAGCGGGGGGAGGTGAAGGGCAGGCTGGCGGCCAGGCAGGTGGCGGCCCATTGCGAGGGGTCTGCGTTCTTTTCGGCTTCGAGGTTCACCACCTCGACGCTCACCGGCAGGTCGGCGGGCAGGGCATCGAACAGCCCGCGCACGTCGATGGTCCCGTCCCCGGGCAGCAGGCGTTCGCAGCGCGCGGTGTGGATCATTTCTTCGGTGCTGAAGTGCGTGCCGGCCACGGCGTCGCAGATCTGCGCGTAGTGCAGCAGCTCGCGCGGGATGGCGCGGATGTCGTCCAGCGTGGTGGTGGAGCGGCCGAAGTGCAGCGCGTCGACCAGGATGCCGGCGTTGGCCGGCGTGCCGGCGTTCTGCACGATGCGCAGCGCACTCTTCGCGTCCTTCACTTCGGTCCAGGGCATGAACTCCAGGTCGGCCGTGAGGCCGTAGGGCGCCATCACCTCGCAGAGGCGTGCGTAGTTCGCCGTCAGGCGCGCCTCGTCGGGGTCGTCGCCCGCCACTAGGATGGCCTTGGCCTTGAGCGCCGCGCAGGCGTCGTACAGCGCGTCCCAGGTGTGGGGGTCGAAGGTCTCGCCGATGCGGATGATCTCGACATCGAAGATGCCCACACCGGTGTCGGCCATGGCGGCCTGCGTTTCGCGTAGCACATCGGGCCGGTCGATCAGGAACTGCTGCGGTGCTCCCGGCGCGTTGGGCCACAGGCGCAGGCCGACAAACTGGTAGCCCGTCGCGGCCGCCACGCGGATGGCTTCGGGCGGCGTGCAGCGGTGCGAACTCAGGTATGCAAGGGAATGAACACGGGACATGGTCAACTCACTTCAGAGGAGACACCGCGGTGGGCAGTGCGATGGTCGAGACCATGTCGGTCGTCAGGTGCGCCGGCCCACCCTTGGGCGGCCAGATGCCTTGCGCCACCGCATCGGCGCGGGCCTTGGACCGCGCGTCCAGCGTGGGGTAGGCCCAGATGTTGGTGAAGCGCAGCGGGCCGTCGAGCGCGACCATGGCGACCACGCAGGGCGAGAGCTGTTCGCGCGCCGGCACGTACTGTTCCCAGAGGTCAATGGTCGGCTGCACGCCGCCGGGCTTGATGCCGTAGGTGCGGATCTCGTAGACCGGGCCGGCGATGCCGCTCTCGGCGCTGGGCTGCACCGGCTTCATCCACGGGAAGCCCTGGTAGCTGTGCTGTTCGAGCTTCTGGAAGATCTCGCCACAGTTGAAAGGCGATGCGCTGTGCTGCGTGCGCTCGCGCTCGGCCTGCAGGTCGGCGAGCGATGAAAAACCGCGCAGCACGATCATCTGGTTGAGCACACCGATGTCGGTGAACCAGCAGGCCAGCAGCTCGCCTTTGGCCTCTGGAGCGGCGCAGAAGGTGTGCACGTTTTGAGCGACCGTGGCGGCGGTGCCGAAGGGAAGGGTCAGGGTGGCGAGTTCATAGAACATGGTGTGTCCTGGTGAGGTTCAGAGTGAAGGGGTGCGGCCAGCCGCGTGATGCGCGGCCAGCCAGCCAAACGTCATCGCCGGGCCCAGCGTGATGCCGCCGGCGGGGTAGTGGCCGGCCATCAGGGAATCCATGTCGTTGCCGCCGGCGTAGAGGCCGGGAATCGTTGCGCCCTGTGCGTCCAGTACCTGGGCCTGCGCGTTGACTTTCAGGCCAGAAAATGTGCCCAGGCTGCCCGCGACCACACGCACCGCGTAGAACGGCCCGCGTTCAATCGGTCCCATGCAGGGGTTGGGCCAGCCTTGTTCGGCCGCGAAAGGCGCGTCGCCCTGCATGCGGTTGTAGGGTGTCTCGCCCTTGGCGAAGTCTTCGTCTTGGCCGGCCAGGGCCATGGCGTTGTAGCGCTGCACGGTGCGTTCGAGGCCGTCGGCCGCGATGCCGCAGGCGTGGGCCAGTTCGGCCAGCGTGCGGCCGCGCTTCACGTAGCCGTTGGCCAGCATCGGTCCCAGCGGCATGGGTGCAGGCTTGGCGGCGCCCAGGCCGTAGTGGCGCATGAAGGCGTGGTCGCACACCAGCCAGGCCTGCACCGGCTGGCCGGCGGGTGTGGCGGCGATCAGCGCCTGCATCACGTCGTGGTACGAGTCGGCTTCGTTGGCGAAGCGTTGGCCGTCTGCGCGGACCATGATCAGGCCGGGCTTGGCGCGTTCGATCAGGTGCGGGAAGTGGGCGAACGTGCCGTCGCGCTGCGGCACGAGCGAGACGGGGGCCAGGGCCGCCGCCTGCAGACCGTCGCTGCCGACCCGACCGCCCGCGCTCTCGCCCAGGCGCAGGCCGTCGCCGGTGTTGCCGCGCGAGGCGGCGGACCAGTGTTCGGTGCCGGTGGGGGCGTGCGGCAGCAGGGCGCGCTTGCGCTCGGTGTCGTGCGGGAAGCCGCCACAGGCCAGCAGCACACCGCGGCTTGCATGGACCTCGACCGGGCCGGCGGGTGTGGTGAGCACAGCGCCGGTGACCCGCTCGCCATCGCGGAGCAGCCTGCGGGCAGGGCTGGAGGTGCGGATCTCGACGCCGGCCTCGAAGGCCGATGCCGCGAGCGCCGCCACGAGCGCGTTGCCGTTGACCAGGCGCATGCCGCGGCGATGCAGCAGCAGGTCTTTCCAGTGCGCGAGCACGCGCTTGGTGACGACCCAGAACGAGGCCGGCTTGCGCATCGCGTTGAGGAAGTGGCGAAGCTCGGCGCCGGAGGCGATGCCCATGCCCCAGAGGGTGGACTCGGCCAGCGGGGGCTTCAGGTCGGCGATGCGTTGTCCGAGACGGCGGCCGTCGAAGGGCGCAGCGCACAGCGAGCGGCCGCCGAGGGACGCGTGCGGTGTGCGGCCGTGGAAGTCGGGGATGGCGTTGCCGACGATGAAGCGCAGTGCGGTGTTCGTGCGGAAGAACTGAACCATCGCCGGCGCGGCTTCGAGGAAGGCGCGGGCTCGGGCCTCGTCGAAACGCTCACCGAGCTCGTGGCGCAGGTAGGCCAGCGGTTCGTCGACGGGTTCGACGATGCCCGCCTCGATTGCGAGCGGATTGCGCGGCAGCCACATCCAGCCGCCCGACCAGGCGGTGGTGCCGCCGAACTGCGGGTCTTTCTCCGCGACGATGACCTTGAGCCCAAGATGGGCGGCGGTCACGGCGGCCGAGAGCCCACCGGCCCCGGAGCCGATCACCAGCAAGTCGCAGTGGAGAGGGGACGAGGGTGACCGGTCGGGCATTGAAAAGGGTGAACGCCGTCAGACGGCGTAGATCGGCTTTCGGCTCTTGACGTCGCCCGGGGCGCCCGTCTCGGCCGTGAGGTTGAAGAAGGGCGAGGCCCCGCTGGCGGCGGCCAGCTGCTGCGCGACCGACAGCAGCTCGGGCGCCAGCGCCTGCATGCGTTCGAGCGTGAAGCGCACCGTGGGGCCGGCGATGGTGATGACGCCGATGGCCGGCTGGCCGGCAAAGCGCACCGGCGCCGAGATGGCCGACAGGCCCAGGCTGTAGGTGTCCACCGTGAGGCTGTAGCCGCGCTCGCGCGTCTCGTGCACGGCGGCCAGCACGGCCTGAAGGCTCGTCGGCGCGTTGGGGCCGAACTGCTCGGGCGCACCGAGGCCCTGCTTGGCCACCAGGGCCAGTGCGGCGTCGTCGCTGAGCGTGGACATCAGCGCCCAGCCGGAGGACGAGCAGGACAGTGTGGCGTCGCTGCCCATGTCCGGGTCGTAGCGCAGGCCCTGGCGCGCGCCCTGTGCACGCGCGACCCAGGTCAGGCGTTCGCCGTCCACCACCGACAGGCGCACCAGCTCGCCCGAGATCTCGGCCAGCTGGTTGAGCAGCGGCTGCGCGATGTCGACGATGCCGCTGTTGCTCAGGTACGAAAGCCCCATGCTCACCAGCTTGGTGGTCAGCAGGTACTCGCCGTGGCCTCGCGCCTGGCGCACATAGCCCAGACGGACCAGGTCGGCCAGCAGGCGGTGCACGCCGCTGCGCGGGATGTCGAGCCGGTCGGCAATCGCGGCGAGCTCCATGCCTTCGCCATGTTGCGACAGCAGTTCGAGGATGCCGAGGGTTCGTTCGAGGACGCCGTTCATGGTGGGTTCCGCTTCGTTCAGGGGGTCGAAACCGGACATGTTACGGACTGGCCGCTGGCGGCCGCGTCGAGCAGGGCTCGCGTGGCCTGCAGGGTGCGCAGGCCATCCAGCGCGCTGCACAGCGGCGCCTCTTCGCCGCGGATCACGGCGGCGAAATGTTGCAGCTGGCGCTTGTACGGGTCGGCCTTGAGGGCGGTGCGCTGCTCGCGCACGATGGGGTGGTGCCAGTGGCGCTCACCCAGGTAGCGCCAGAGCGAGAGGTCGGGCAGCGACAGCGAGCCTTCGGTGCCGGCGATGAACAGGGCGTTGACGTCCTGGCGCGGGTACTGGTCCTGCTCGCCGGCGCAGAAGTCCCAGCACCAGGGCGCGACGGCGGTGTCCGACAGCAGCACCGTGCCCAGCGCACCGTTTTCGAAGCGCAGCAGCGCGGCGGCCGTGTCCTCCACCGCAAAGCCGCGCACCGCGTTGCTGGCCAGCGCCTGCACCTGCTCGATCTCGCCGCAGAGGAAGCGCAGCATGTCGATCTCGTGGATCAGGTTGATCAGCACCGGTCCGCCGCCCGGCTCGCGCCGCCAGGCCATATCGAAATAGCCCTGCGGCTTGTAGAAGCAGGCCATGGCGTTGGCGCCGACGAGGCGGCCGAGCTTCCCGCTGGCGATGGTCTGGCGGGCCTGCTGGTTGATGGGGTTGTGGCGGCGGTGATGGCCCACCAGCACCGGCACGCCACTGCGCACCTGGGCGTCCACGAGTTGCTGCGCCTCGGCCACGCTGTCGGCCAGCGGCTTTTCCACCAGCACGGCGACGCCACGGGCCAGGCAATCCAGCGCCATGGGCACGTGTTGCGGGTTGGGCGTGGCGACGATGGCGCCCTGTGGCTGGAAGCGATCCAGAGCGCTCACATGGTCCGGCGCCCAGGGTGCGCCCAGCGATTCTGCGAGCGCGCGACCGGCGTCCGACGGGTCGGCGATGCCGGCCAGCGCCAGGCCGGGTGTGCGCCGGATGCGGTCGATGTGGGTGCGGCCGATGGCGCCGGCGCCCACAACCAGAAGTCGGGTGGTGTCCATGTGCGGTGTTTGTCTCCGGCCCGAAGTCTAGTCAAAAAAAGAACAACATTCAATACTTGAACACAATTCCACTTTTGCATATGATCCAGGTCAACTACCCGATCCACCCGAGATCCGAGCGAGACAGATGACGCAGAACCTCAGCGGCGCCACGCGCCTGCACTACATCGTGGGCGACCCGATCGCCCAGGTGAAATCGCCTGCGGGCGTGACCCAGTCCTTCGCCGACCATGGCCGCGACGCGGTGTGCGTGCCGGCCCATGTGTCGCCCGCGCACCTGGCCGACTGGGTGCGCGGCGCCTCGCTGGCGCAGAACGTGGACGGCATCATCGTGACGGTGCCGCACAAGTTCGCCTGCACCGACCTGTGCGCCACCACCTCGGACCGCGCCGCCTTCCTGCACACGGTCAACACCATGCGCCGCAACGCCGACGGCAGCTGGCACGGCGACATGTTCGACGGCCTGGGCTTCGTGACGGCGATGCAGGACAAGGGCTGCCAGCCCGCGGGCAAAAAGGCCTTGCTGGTCGGCGCCGGCGGCGCCGGCTCGGCCATTGCCTACGCACTGGTCATGGCCGGTGTGAGCGAACTGGCCATTCACGACCCCGACGACCAGCGCCGCGGCGCGCTGGTGGACCGACTGGGCGGTCTGGGGAGGTGCCCAGTCACCCACGGCAGCGCCGACCCAGGCGGCTTCGACCTGGTGCTCAACGCCACGCCGGTGGGCATGAAGGAGGGCGATCCGTACCCGCTGGACGTGTCGAAACTGGACCCGTCCATGTTCTGCGGCTGCGTGATCACCGCCCCGCCCGTCACGCGCTTCATCGCCGTGGCGCGCGAGAAAGGCTGCCCCACCATGACCGGTGCGGACATGTTTGCGCGGGTCCGTGACCTGATGGTGGACTTTCTCCTGGGCCAGTGACCATGCAAGTCCTGAACCCGTTGAACCAGCTTCCAGCCAATGCGACCTTTGACCTGGTCGTGGTCGGCGCGGGCGGTGCGGGCATGGCCACCGCGCTGTTTGCCGCGCTGGATGGCAAGAAGGTGCTGCTGGTGGAGCGCACGGAATTCGTGGGCGGCACCACGGCCTGGTCGGCCGGCACCACCTGGGTGCCGGGCACGCACCATGCGGCGAAGGTGAATCCCGGCGATACGCTGGCCGACGCGGCGCGCTACCTCACCAACGCCATCGGCGAACGCACGCCAGCCGCGCTGCGCCAGGCCTTTCTGGACCACGGTGCGGAGGCGATCCGGCAGATCGAAGAGCGCAGCGAGGTGAAGTTCCGCCCCTACGCCAAACACCCGGACTACATCTCCGACCTGGGCGGCTCCACACTGGCCGGCCGCGCGCTGGAGCCCGTGCCCTTCGACGGTCGCCTGCTGGGCGACCTGTTCAAACTCGTGCGCCCACCGATCCCCGAGTTCACCGTGCTCGGCGGCATGATGGTTGACCGCACCGACATCAACCACCTGCTGGCGCTGACGAAGTCGTTCGCCTCGTTCCGGCATTCGCTCAAGATCATTGCGCGCCATGGCCTGGACCGGCTGAGCCACCCGCGCGGCACGCGCCTGGTGATGGGCAATGCGCTGGTCGCCCGGCTGCTGTATTCGCTGTCGAAACAGACCCAGGTGACGCTGGCGCTGAACACTTCGGTGGAGCGTTTCGAGCGCGATGCCAAGGGTGTGCGCGGCGTGGTGCTCAAAGGGCAGGGTGGCTCGCGCAGCGTCACCGTCTCGGGCGGCGTGGTGCTGGCCAGCGGTGGCTTCAACCGCCACCCGGACCTGCGCGCGCAGCTGCTACCCGGCGCCGACATGGCCTGGTGCCCGGCCGCGCCCGGCCACACCGCCGAGGCGCACGCGTTTGCCAAAGAGGCCGGCGCGGTCTACGGGCAGGGCGCGCTGAGCAATGCGTTCTGGGCGCCGGTCTCCCTGCGAAAACGCGCCGACGGCAGCACCGCCGTGTTCCCCCACTTCGTGATGGACCGCGCCAAGCCCGGCATGCTGACCGTGAACAAAAAAGGCGAGCGCTTCGTCAACGAAAGCACCTCCTACCACCTGTTCGGCATGGCCATGCAGGCCACCGGCTCTGTACCGGCGTACCTGGTCTGCGACGCGGCCGCGCTGCAGAAGTACGGCATCGGCATGGTGCGCCCTGGCGCCAGCCCCAAGGACCTCGCGCCTTTCCTGGCCGACGGCTACCTCACGCAGGGCGCGACGCTGAACGAACTGGCCAGCCAGCTGGGCATCGACGCTGCCGGCCTGAAGGCCAGCGTGGACGAGATCAACCGCTGCGCCGAGACCGGCGTGGACCCGCGCTTCCACCGGGGCGAAACGGCCTACCAGCAGAACATCGGCGACGCCACCGCGGGCAGGAAGAACCCCAACCTGGGGCCGCTCAAGACCGCGCCGTATTTCGCCGTGAAACTCCACCCCGGTGACATCGGCGCCGCCACCGGCTTCGCCACCGACGGCAACGCCCGCGTGCTCGATGCCAGCGGCCAGGCCATCCCCGGGCTCTACGCCGTGGGCAACGACATGCACTCCATCATGGGCGGCGTCTACACCGCGCCGGGCATCACCATCGGGCCGGGCCTGGTGTTCGGCTGTCTGGCGGCGCGGCATGCCGGTGCACGGTCTCAGGGGAAACCCGGCTTCTGATCGATAGTCGATCATTCATGTTCATTTATCGAACCTCTGAGGGGGCTTTCACATGGACCACCCCCGGGCACGGTCCTACATTTCCAACCCATGAGTCCGGGTCACAGGGCTTGCACTTTCATCCAACCGAAGGAGACATCTGATGCAGCAGTTCAAACGTCAATTCCTGGGCGCGGCCGTCGCGGCCCTGGCCACGCTGGGCTTCAGCGGCCTGGCCCAGGCCCAGGGTTACCCGGAGCGCGACGTCACGGCCGTGATCCAGTGGGGCGCCGGCGGCGGCACCGACGTGGCCATGCGCGGTTACGCGCCCTATGCCGAAGAGGCCCTGGGCAAGAAGATCGTGCTGCAGAACAAGCCCGGCGCAGCCGGCGTGATCGGCGCCAACTTCGTGCTGCAGCAACCGTCTGACGGCTACACCATCCTCATGGGCGCCGAGCCGCAGGCCCTGTACCGCGTGATGGGGGTGGCCGAGTTCGACTACAACGAGTTCTACCCGATCAACATCGCCGCCGTGGCCAACACCATCCTGCTGGTCGCCAAGCCCGACGCGCCCTGGAACAACATGCAGGACCTGCTGAGCTTCGTGCAGGCCAACCCCAAGAAGGTCAAGCAGTACCTGGCCGGCCAGGGCACCGTGCCGTTCACCATGAACGCCATGATGAGCACGCTGACCAAATTCGAGACCATCAACGTGCCGTTCGACGGCGACGGCCCGGCCATCGCCGCGCTGCAGGGCGGCCACGTGGACATCGGCTTCATCGCCTCGGGCGCCGCCATCGAACACGTCAAGGCTGGTCGCCTCAAGGCCCTGGCCGTGGTGGACACCAAGCCTTACCAGGGCATCGCGCCCGTGACCGACGCGCCCTCGCTGCGCGGCATCAGCAAGTACCTGCCCTGGGGTTCCTGGTACGGCGTCTTCGTGAAGAAGGACACCCCGGATGCCGTCAAGGCCAAGCTCGTGGCCGCGTTCAAGAAGGCCGGCGACAACCCGCAGTACCGCAAGATGATGGAAAGCCGTGGCACCACCATGCTGAACATCAGCGGTTCCGAAGCCGAAGCCTTCATCAAGAAGTTCCAGTCCACCACCGCCTGGCTGTACCAGGGCGCCGGCGCGGCCAAGAAGAACCCGGCCGACCTGGGCATTCCCAAGCCCTGATCCCGCGGGCGCACAAAGACGGTCTGAGGCGAGGGGTCGCCCAGACCGTTTTTTTCACCCTTTGATCACCACAACGAGGAGAACACCATGCACACCAGCCACCCGCGGCTGCCCGGTGAACTGACCTTCATGGCCTTGGTCGTGCTGTTCAGCGCGTTCATGCTCTGGGCGTCGTACAACATTTCCCGCTTCGACTCGCTCTCGTCGCCGGGCTTCTTTCCCATGCTGTGCGCGGCCACCATGCTGGTGACCGGCCTGATGAGTCTGGTCAAGACCGCCCGGTCGAAGCTGGCGCTGGAGCCCAACCAGACGGTCTTCCAGCAGTTCGTGCAGAAGCTGGCGCCGCTGACGCTGGTGCTGTTCACCGTGCTGATCGTGGCCTACATGCTGCTGCTGGAAGTGCTGGGCTTCATCGTCGCGTCCTACCTGTTCCTGCTGCTGTCCATGCAGGTGCTGGGCAGCAAGCGCTTCGGTCTCAACCTGGTGATCAGCGCCGTGGTGCTGGCGGCCATCTTCATCGTGTTCCAGACGGCCTTCTCCGTGGTGCTGCCCGCCGGCAGCCTGGTCGGCCCCTACCTGCCGGAGTTCCTGAAATGATGGAAGCCATCGGATATTTCTTCATGTCCTGGCTGGACGTGAAGATGCTGCTGCTGACGGCACTGGGCACCTTTGCCGGCATCTACATCGGCGCCATCCCGGGCCTGTCGGTCACGATGGCGGTGTCCATCCTGATCTCGTTCACCTTCAAGTGGGACGTGAACCACGCGCTGGCGCTGATCTCCGGCATCTACCTCGGTGGCGTGTACGGCGGCTCGCGCAGCGCCATCCTGCTCAACATTCCTGGTGCTCCGTCGGCCATCGCCACCGGCATGGACGGCTACCCGCTGGCCAAGCGCGGCGAGGCCGGCCAGGCCATCGGCCTGACCACGGTGATCTCGGTCTACGGCGGCTTCATCGGCATCCTGGCGCTGGCCGTGGCCGCGCCACTGGTGTCAGACCTGGCGCTCATGTTCGGCCCGCGCGACTACATGCTGCTGGCCATCTGGGGCCTGCTGCTGGTGGGCAGCCTCTCGGGCGAATCGCTGGCCAAGGGCATCTTCTCGGGTGCCCTGGGCGCGCTGATCGCCTGTGTGGGCCTGGACCCAATGACCGGCGAGAACCGCCTGACCTTCGGCAGCATGCAGCTGTCGGCCGGCATCGCCTACGTGGCCGCCATGATCGGCTTCTTCGGCGTGTCGGAAGTGATTGCGCAGATCCACGAGCTCAAGCTCACGGCGATCAAGCAGAACGTCAGCAAGATCATTCCGTCCTGGAGTCTGGTGCGCAAACACCTGGGCCTGGCCACCCGCACGTCGAGCATCGGTGTGGTGGTGGGCGCCTTGCCTGGCGCGGGCGGCGACATCGCGGCGCTGATGGCCTACGACCACGCCAAGCGCACGGTGAAGAACCCCTCGCGCCCGTTCGGTGAAGGCGCCTACGAAGGCCTGGTGGCCCCCGAGTCGGCCAACAACGCGGCCGTGGGCGGCGCCTACGTGCCCATGCTCACGCTGGGCATTCCGGGCGACGCGGTCACGGCCGTGATCATCGGCGCGCTCTACATCCACGGCCTCAAGCCGGGCCCGATGCTGATGATCGAGACGCCCCACCTGTTCTGGTTCATCGTTGGCTCGCTGGTGCTGGCCAACCTGTTCCTGCTGGTGTTCGGCCTGACCGGCATCAAGATCTTCGCCAAGATCGTCGAGACGCCCAAGCCGGTGCTGCTGCCGCTGATCCTGGTGCTGTCGGCCGTGGGGGCCTACGCCATCAACAACAACCCGGTGGACGTGTACTGGATGCTGGGCTTCGGTCTGCTGGGCTACTTCCTCAAGATGTACGGCTTCCAGGTGGGGCCGGTCATCCTGGGCATGATCCTGGGCCCCATCATGGACCGCAGCTATCGCCAGGCCATGCTGTCCAGCGGTGAAGACTTGGGCGTGTTCGTCAGCGAGTTCTTCACCACGCCGCTGTCGGCGATTCTGTTGGCCTGTGTGGTGCTCACCGTCGTGAGTCAGGCCGACTGGTGGAAGCGGCTGAGGAATCGTTAACCTCCTGCGCGGCTGCGCCGCTTCCTGAAGACCCCTGGACCTGTTGGTCCCGGGGTCTTTTCTTTTATGGGGCTGTTGTGGCCAGCTGTGCCAGCGCCTGCGCGCGGAAGTCGCGCGGGCTCAGGCCGGTGTGGCGTTTGAAGAAGCGGCTGAAGTAGGCGTCGTCTTCAAAACCCAGCTCGGACGCCAGCTGCTGGATGCTGCCCACGGTGTAGACCAGTTCTCGCTGGGCCTCGTGCACTAGGCGTGCGTGGATCACGTCCAGCGCCGACATGCCCAGTACCTCGCGGCAGATGCGCGAGAGCTGGCCGGCCGTCAGGCCCAGCGCATCGGCGTAGGCCTGCACCGGGCGGTGCTGGCGGAAGTCGCGGTCCAGCAGGGACTTGAACTGCTGGATCTGGCGCTGCTTGCGACGGCCCGCCGTGTTGCCCACCGGGTCGCTGTCGGCCGGTCCCGCCAGCCGCGCCACCTGCACCAGCAGCGCCGTCAGCAGCGCCATGCCGGCGGCGGTCTGGCCTTCGCTGTGTGAGCGCGATTCCCGTTCGATGGCCATAAAGAGGGGCATCAGCGCTTCCAGCGCGCCCGTGTCGGGCAGGGCCAGCACGCGCGGCGCGCGGATCACGTCCACCAGACCCGGCATGAGCAGCACCGCCAGCGATTCCAGCACCTTCTGCGTCGCGGTGACCACCGGCCCGTCGACGTCGGTCGAAAAGTGAAAGCCGTGCGCCGCGCCAGCGGGCACCACGATCAGGCAGGGGGCGCGGGCAGCGATGCGCGCGCCGTTCATGCGCACTTCGCCCGAGCCCGCCGTGAGGCACAGCAGCTGCACGAAGGCGTCGTGCCGGTGCACCTGGATCTCCCACTGGTAGGGCGCCGAGCGCTGCGGAATCCACTCGAAATTGAACGAGTTGGACCAGGCCGGCGCGTCCTGGTCGCCGTAGAGCGCGTAGTTGGGAATGCGGGCGGTCAAAGGGACTCCGTGGAATGCACGAATTGTCCTGGTGCTGGCCGGGATCGTCAAACCTTCAGACGGGGCCGACGCGAACAATCGTGTCCATTCCAACTGGAGACAAACATGTCCGTTTCCCCTTCCCACTGGCTGGGCCTGCAGGGCCGCGTGGTGGCCGTCACCGGCGCCGCCAGCGGCATTGGTGCTGCGACCGCGCGCCAGCTGGCCGAGGCCGGCGCCCATGTGGCGCTGATCGACTGCGACGCCGACGGCGCGCAGCGCCAGGCGGCCGCGCTGGCCGGCGAATTCGCCGCGCAGGGCGTGCGCACCCTGGCCGTGGCCTGCGACATCGCCAGCGAAGAGCAGACCCTGGCCGCCGCCCAAAAAGTGCAGGCCGAACTGGGTGATGCGGTGGCCCTCGTCAACAACGCCGGCCTGCTGCGCCCGGGCGCGCTGGACAGCGTCAGCCTGGCCGACTGGAACACCGTGCTGGGTGTCAACCTCACCGGATACCTGCTGTGCGCGCGCGCCTTCAAACCCCAGCTGGCACGCACGCGCGGCGCGCTGGTGCATGTGGCGTCCATCTCGGCCAACTTCCCGCAAACCGGCAGCGGCGCCTACAGCGCGGGCAAGGCGGGTGTGCTGCTGCTCTCGCGCCAGATGGCGGCCGAGTGGGGGCCGCTGGGCATCCGCAGCAACGCCATCTGCCCCGGAATGATCCGCACCGCGCTGTCGGCGAAGTTCTACGAAGAGCCGGGCTTTGAAGCGAAACGCGCCCGCGTCACCGCCAGCCGCCGCATCGGCGAGCCGCAGGACATCGCCGATGTGGCGCTGTTCCTGGCCAGCCCGCGCTCGGCCTACATGAACGGCGCGGAACTGGCCGTCGACGGCGGCATGTCGTCGATGTTGATGGACATGGTGCCGCGGCCGGGCTTTAACCAGACAGCATGAGGAGACGCCAATGAACAACAAGACTGAGTACGACCTGATCGTCGTGGGTTCCGGCGCCGCCGGCCTGGCGTGCGCCATCACCGCGAAGAAGCGCGGCCTCGACGTCGTGGTGCTGGAGAAGGAGCCGGTGTTCGGCGGTACCACGGCGCTCTCGGGCGGCGTGCTGTGGATTCCGCTCGGGCCCCACGGCCGGCAGCAGAACCCGGCCGACACGCGCGAGGCCGTGCGCCGCTACATGATGGAAGAGACCGGCGCGTTCTACGACGAGGCCGCCGTCAGTGCCTTCATCGACAACGGCCCGAAGATGGTTCAGTTCTTCGAGCGCGAGACGGCGATGCAGTTCGTGCCCACGCTCTACCCGGACTACCACCCCGACGTGCCGGGCGGCGTGGACATCGGCCGCTCCATCCTCGCCAAACCGTTCGACATTCGCGAGCTGGGCGCCGACATGGCGCGCCTGAAGCCGCCGCTCAAGACCATCACCTTCATCGGCATGATGTTCAACTCATCGAACGCCGACCTCAAGCACTTCTTTCAGGCCACGAAGTCGCTCACCTCGTTCCTCTACGTGGCCAAACGCCTGGCCACGCACCTCAAGGAACTCGCGCTCTACCGCCGCGGCATCCAGGTGACCAGCGGCAACGCGCTGGCCGCACGGCTGGCGAAGTCGGCGCTGGATCTGGGCATTCCCATCCTCACGTCCACCCCCGCGAAGTCGCTGCTCATGGACGGCGAAGCGGTGCGGGGCGTGCGCAGCGAGAGTGCCACCTTCACCGCCCGGCATGGCGTGGTGCTGGCCTGCGGTGGCTTCCCGCACGACGTGAAGCGCATCGCACAGGCCTACCCGCACGTGGCGCGCGGCCACCAGCACCTCTCGCCCACACCCGTGGGCAACACGGGCGACGGCGTGGCCCTGGCCGAGCAGGCGGGCGGCGTGGCCGACATCCGTTTCAAGGACAGCGCGGCCTGGATGCCGGTGTCGAAGGTCGACTGCGGCAACGGCGAGGTGGGGGTGTTCCCGCACCTGCTGGACCGATACAAACCCGGCGTGATCGGGGTGCTCAAGAACGGCCTGCGCTTCACCAACGAATCGAACTCGTACCACGACGTGGGCGCGGCCATGATCGAGGCCTGCAAGGACATGGACGAGACCGCGATGTGGCTGGTCTGTGACAAGACCACGCTGGCCAAGTACGGCCTGGGCTTCGTCAAACCCGCGCCAATGCCCATCGGCAAGTTCCTGCGCAACGGCTACCTGGTCCAAGGCAAGACCCTGGCCGAGCTGGCGAAGAACTGCGGCATCGACCCGGCCGGCCTGGAGCAGACGGTGAAGGACTACAACGTCGGCGCCGCGCGCGGCGAAGACCCGGCTTTCGGGCGCGGTCGCACCAGCTTCAACCGCTACCTGGCCGACCCGGCCCACCAGCCCAACCCCTGTGTGGCGCCGGTTCAGAACGGGCCGTACTACGCGGTCAAGGTGATCATGGGCGACCTGGGCACCTTCGATGGCGTGCGCACCAGCGTGGTGGGCGAGGTGCTTCGGCGCGACGGGTCACCGATTGCCGGCCTCTTCGCCGTGGGCAACGACCGCGCCAGCATCATGGGTGGCAACTACCCCGGCGCCGGCATCACCCACGGACCGAACATGACCTTTGGTTTCGTCACCGGCAACCACATTGCCGACATCGCGGGAGCACGCCCATGAGCGCGCCGAGCAAGCCCGTTTCGCCGCCGGGCCGCCCCAAGGCGAAACAGCCCCCTCGGGGGGCAGCGACCCACACCCAGTGGGGGAGCGTGGGGGCCAAAGGTCTGGTGGACCACCGCACGTACACCATCACCTTGCGCAAGATGCCCGAGTTCCTGGACGTGTTCAACCGCCTGGCGATGCCCGTCCTGATGGAGACGCTCGGTCACCCGCTCGGCTTCTGGACCAGCTGGGTCGGGCCGCAGAACCAGTTCGTGCACTGCTGGGCCTACGAGGACCTGGCCGATTACGAGCGCCGTTGCCACGCCCGCGACACGCACCCCGACTTCCCGGCCTACCTGCAGGCCTCGGCGCACCTGATCACGGCGCAGGAAACGCGGCTGATCCGTGCGGTGGGCATGCCGTGCTGGAACGGCTGATCCTGCACCCACACGCCCGTTTCAGATTCTTGTGTACGCCAGCCCCGACGCCACCCCACCAAAAAGATCCCCCTCGATCAGTGGCACCCCCGGGAACGCATTGCGCAGCGTCTGCTGGAACGGCCGCAGGGCCGAGGAGCCGCCGGTGAGGTAGACCGCGTTCAGCTGGTCGCTTCGCAGGCCGGCGCGCTGCACACATTCCTGGGCGCAGACCACGGTGCGCTCCAGCAGCCCACCCAGGTGCTCGCGCAGCGCGGCCGTGCCCAGCGGCGCCGTGAGGGCGGCTTCAACGATGGACAGGTCCACGCTGGTGTCGGCGTCGGCCATCGAACAGCGGATCTTGGCCTGCTCAACCTCGTGGGCGATGTGGTGGCCATGGCGCTCGCGCAGCACGCGCATCAGCCGTTCGTGCAGGCGCACGTCGCTGTAGTTGACGCGCAGCGACTGTGCCTGGCTGACCGCCTTGGGCAGGTAGAGCCACTGGATCAGGTGCCAGGTGGAGAGGTCGAAAAAGGTGCGGCTGGGCACTTCGCGGCCCTGTGGTCCGAGGTGCCGGTAACCGAGCAGCGGCATCACCTGTTCCAGGCTGAGCCGGTGGTCGAAGTCGGTGCCGCCGATGTGCACGCCGGTGGTGGCGAGCACATCGTCCGTGCGGTCGGGCCGTGCGATGCGATCAGGCCCCAGCCGCACGACGGTGAAGTCGGAGGTGCCGCCGCCGATGTCGACGATGAGCACCAGGGACTCACGGTCCAGCCGGCGCTCGTGGTCCAGCGCGGCGGCGATCGGTTCAAGCTGGAAGCGCACCTCGCGGAAGCCGGCGGCTTGTGCGGCTTCCAGCAGCGACTCCTGGGCCGCCGCGTCTCGCGCCGGGTCGTCGTCCACGAAGTGCACCGGCCGGCCCATGACGACCCGTTCAGGAGCACTGCCCAGCGAGCGTGTGGCACGCTCGCGCAGTTCGGCGAGGAAGGTGGTCACGATCTCCAGGAAGCTGACGGGGCGGTGGTTCACCTCGGTGCTTTCATGGATCAGCGGGCTGCCCAGCAGGCTTTTGAGCGAGCGCATCAGCCGGCCCTCGGTGCCGGCCAGGTACTGGGCCACGGCGTCGCGGCCGAAGTGTGTGCGGTGGTCTTCACTGTTGAAGAACACCGCGGTGGGCATGGAGACGGCGTCGCCTTCGAGCGGGATCAGGCGCGACAAGCCGTCGGGTGCCGCCCAGGACATGGCGGAGTTGGAGGTGCCGAAGTCGATGCCGAGGGTGTCGTGGGAGTCTGGATGCATGGGAGGGGCCAACAAGGGGAGCGGCATTCTGCCACCGCGCCGGGTGGCCCGAAACGGAACAGCTTGTCCCCACAGCGTCGTCGGACAAGGGTTTGCCCGGCCAATGGTCCAGGTGCTGCTCGCTACATTGGGGCACGACCTTGGCGCCTTGATCGCCGGGCGAACCTCACAGGAGACAAACCCCATGCTGAACCTCACTGTCAACGGGAAAGTCGCGTCTGTCGACGCCGAACCCGACATGCCCCTGCTGTGGGCGCTGCGCGAAGACCTGCAACTGACCGGCACCAAATTCGGCTGCGGCATGGCGCTGTGTGGCGCCTGCACCGTGCACCTGGACGGCCAGCCGGTGCGCTCCTGCTCCACCCCGCTGTCGGCCGCGACCGGCAAGAAGGTGATCACCATCGAAGCCATCGGTGCCAGCAAGGCCGGCAAGGCGGTGCAGGCGGCCTGGGTCAAGCACGACGTGCCACAGTGCGGCTACTGCCAGAGCGGCCAGATCATGAGTGCGACCGCGCTGCTGACCGCCAAACCGAAGCCGTCCGACAAGGACATCGACGAGGCCATGAGCGGCAACATCTGCCGCTGCGGCACCTACAACCAGATCAAGGCGGCCATCAAGGACGCTGCGACCGCCCTGCAGGGAGCCTGATCATGAGCACCACCGTTCACAACGATTCCCACGCCTTCGAGACCAGCCGCCGCGGCTTCATGGCCGGCTCCGGCGCCGCGCTGGTCGTCGGCTTCACCCTGCCCGCGATGAGCGGCCGCGCGCTGGCCGCCACCGACACCGCCTTCACGCCCAACGCCTGGCTGCGCATCACGCCGGACAACCGGGTCACCGTGGTCTGCGGCAGTTCGGAGATGGGACAGGGCGTGCTGACAGCGATCCCGCAGTTGATGGCCGAGGAACTGGACGCCGACTGGGCCCAGGTGCGCGTGGAGCAGGCGCCGGTGAGCCAGGCCTTCAACAATCCGGCCTTCGGCATGCAGGCCACCGGCGGCTCGACCACGGTGCGCGGCCACTGGGACGTGATGCGCAACGCCGGCGCCACCGCGCGGGCCATGCTGGTGGCGGCCGCGGCCGAGCAGTGGAAAGTGCCGGCCGCCGAATGCCGCACCGAGGCGGGCCAGGTCATCCATGGCAGCAAGAAGCTGAGCTACGGCCAGCTCGCCGAGGCGGCCTCGAAACAGAAGGCGCCCGAGAAGGTGGCGCTGAAAGATCCCAAGGACTTCAAGATCGTCGGCCAGCGCAAGGCGCGGCTGGACACCGCGGGCAAGACCAATGGTTCGGCCAAGTTCGGCATCGACGTGAACCTGCCGGGCATGCTGGTGGCCGTGATGGCGCGCGCGCCGCTGCCGGGCGTGAAGGTGGCCAAGGTGGACGACACGGCCGCCAAGGCGGTCAAGGGCGTGAAGCAGGTGATCACATTGCCGACCGGTGTGGCGGTGCTGGCCAGCGGCTACTGGGCGGCGAAGAAGGGCCGCGACGCGCTCAAGGTGGACTGGGACTTCGGCGACAAGGCCGGGCTCGATTCGGCCAAGGTCATGGCCATGCTGACCGACGGCGCCAGCAAGGCCGATGCGGTGGCGCTCAAGGCGGGCGATGCCGGCATCACCCCAGCCAAGGTGGTTGAAGCCACCTACGAGGCGCCCTACCTGGCGCACGCCTGCATGGAGCCGATGAACTGCACCGCCTGGGTCAAGCCCGACGGCGTGGAAATCTGGGCCGGCACGCAGAGCCAGGGTCCGGTGCAGGGCATCCTGTCGCAGGTGGCTTCGGTGGACCCGGGCAAGGTCAAGGTCAACACCATGCTGCTGGGCGGCGGCTTCGGCCGGCGCTTCGCGCCCGACTTCGTGATCGACGCGACCCTGCTGTCCAAGATCAGCGGTGCGCCGGTCAAGCTGGTCTACACCCGCGAGGACGACATGGCCGCCGGCTTCTACCGCCCGGCTTCGGTGGCCAAGTTCACCGGTGGCCTGGACGCGCAGGGCAAGGCGGTGCTGCTCAAGGCCGGCGTGGGCTCGCCGTCCATCATGGCGGCCTCGGGCTTCATGAAGATTCCCGAGAGCGGTGTCGATAGCTTCGCTATGGAGGGCATCAACGACCACCCCTACAGCGTGCCCAACCAGCTCATCGCCTACGGGCGGCGCGAGCCGGGGCCGCAGGTCTGGTTCTGGCGCTCGGTGGGCCACTCGCAGAACAGCTTCTTCATGGAAGGCTTCATCGACGAGATGGCGCATGCCGCGGGCAAGGACCCGTTCGAGTTCCGCCGCGCGTTGATGGACAAACAGCCGCGTTACAAGCAGGTGCTCGAAGTGGCGGCCGAGAAGGCCGGCTGGGGCAAGCCGCTGCCGGCGGGCGTGTTCCGCGGGATCGCGGTGGTGCAGAGCTTCGGAAGCTACGTGGCCGAGGTGGCCGAGGTCTCGGTGGCCGCGGACGGCACGCCCAGGGTGCACCGCGTGGTCGCGGCCGTGGACTGCGGCATGACGGTGAACCCCACCATCATCGAACGCCAGATCGAAGGCGCCATCGTCTACGGCCTGACCGCGGCGCTGTACGGGAAGATCAGCCTCAAGGACGGCCGGGTCGAGCAGGGCAACTTCCACGACTACCCCATGCTGCGCCACAACGAAATGCCCAAGGTCGAGGTGCACATCGTCAAGAGCACCGAGAAGCCGGGCGGCATCGGCGAGCCCGGCACACCGCCGGTGGCGCCGGCCGTGGCGAACGCGATCTTCGCGGCCACCGGCAAGCGCCTGCGCAGCCTGCCCTTCGACACGGCGCAGCTCAAGAAGGCCTGAGCGCCTGCGCTCCCAGCCTCCCTGTGTGACGACCGGGGTCCACTAAACTCGTGGGCTCCGGTCGAACACACAAGGGACACCCCATGGGCGCGCAATGGAAAGCCAAACACAAGGACATCGCGGCGAACGCGAAAGGCAAGCTGTTCGGCAAGCTGGTCAAGGACATCATCATTGCGGCCCGCAACGGCGCCGACCCCGCGGCCAACGCCCGTCTGCGCCTGGTGGTGGAGCAGGCGCGCAAGGTGTCCATGCCCAAGGACACGCTGGAGCGCGCCATCAAGAAGGGCGCCGGCCTTACGGGTGAGGCGGTGCACTACGAACACGTGATCTATGAGGGCTTTGCGCCGCACCGGGTGCCGGTGATGGTGGAGTGCCTGACCGACAACGTGAACCGCACCGCACCCGAGATGCGCGTGCTGTTCCGCAAGGGCCAGCTGGGCACCAGCGGCTCGGTGTCCTGGGACTTCGACCACGTGGGCATCATCGAGGCCGAGGCCGCGAACAAGGACGCCGACGCCGAGCTCGCCGCCATCGAGGCCGGCGCGCAGGACTTCGAGCCCGCGGACGACGAGGGCGTGTGCACGTTCCTCACCGACCCGACCGACCTTGATCTGGTCAGCCGTGCTCTGCCGGGCCAGGGCTTCACCGTGCTGTCGGCCAAGCTGGGCTACAAGCCCAAGAACCCGGTGAACCCGGCCAGCCTGAGCGCCGAGGCGTTGGAAGATGTGGAAGCCTTTCTCGCCGCGCTCGACGAACACGACGACGTGCAGAACATCTTCGCCGGGCTGGGGGCCTGATGGTCTGGCGGCTCGTCCGGTGGACCGGCATCGCGCTGCTGGTCGTGCTGATCGGTGTGCCGGTGGTGTTCGCCATCGCCTTCCTGGGCATCCAGGAAGCGAGCGAGCGCCAGTGGCTGGGCCAGGCCCCGCAGCACGCCGCCATCGATGTGCGTTCGCGCGAGCCGCACGCGGTGGCCCTGCTGGACGTGGGCTTCGATTCGCTGGCGGCGCGGCTCAAGCTGATCGAGGAAGCCAAGCAGTCCATCGAGCTGGAGTTCTTCATCTACGAACTCGACGAGTCCAGCCGGCTGATCAGCCAGGCGCTGGCGCGCAAGGCGGCGCAGGGCGTGAAGGTGCGCATCCTGGTCGACTTCGCGATGCCGGTGTTCAAGCTCGCGCCGCAGGTGGCTCGCACGCTGGAGCAGGCGGGTGTGCAGGTGCGCTACTACAACACCTCGGGCATCGCGCGCTTCTTCGCCATGCAGCACCGCACCCACCGCAAGCTGCTGGTGGTGGACCGGCAGAAGGCCATCATCGGTGGCCGCAACATCGGCAACGACTATTTCGACCTCTCGAACCACTACAACTTCCTCGACAGCGACCTGCTGATCCAGGGGCCGATCGCGGGCGCCATCGTCGACAGCTTCGAGCTGTACTGGGCGTCCGACTGGGTGACCCACCCGCAGGACATCGCGGTGGACGAGACCGGTGCGCCCCGCATCAACCTGCTGGGCAACCGCACGGTGTCCGAAGAGCGCATCAGCGCCGATTTGCGGCAGCACGCGGCGGCGCCGCGGTTCAGCACCTGCCGCGACCTGCACTTCGTCACCGACTACCCCGGCTCTGGCGTGGAGCGGCGCAAGGTCTACCTGGCGATTGCCTCGCTGGTGCAGGAAGCCAAGCAGCACATCGTGGTCGAGAGCCCATACCTGGTGCTGCGCGACGACGGCGTGGCGCTGATGCAGGGTGTGCTGCAGCGCGGCGTGAGGCTGCAGTTCCTCACCAACACCCTGCATTCCACCGACGCGTTCTACGCCGTGGCCAGCCTGGCCGATTCGCTGGACCGTTTTTCGCTGGCGAACCTGGAGGTCTGGGGCTACGACGGCCGGCCGCTGAAACAGAACCAGCGCCCGCCCGCGTCCGAACGCTGGGGCGTGCACGCCAAGCGCGCCGTGTTCGACAACCGCACGGTGGTCGTCGGCACCTACAACATGGACCCGCGCTCGGCCAACCTCAATTCCGAGCTGATCGTGATCTGCCGCGACAACCCGGAGCTGGCGGCGGCGATGACAGCGAGCCTGAAGGCGCGGCTGGCGCAGTCGCGCGCCATCACCGGCACCCCGGGGGCGCGCGGCTATGACGCGCTGATCGAAGGCGCGGACCCGGACACCATCTTCCAGATGCGCATGGTCCGGCCCTTCGCCAGCTTTCTGGACTTCCTGCTGTAGCCGCCGCTCAGGCCGTGGCGCGCTCGCCCAGGCGGCCGTCGCGGAAGTCGGCCAGCGCCTGGTAGATCTCGTCGGTGGTGTTCATCACGAACGGACCGTACTGGGCGATGGGCTCGTTCAGCGGCCGGCCGGCGATCAGCAGCACCCTGGCGCCGGCCGCGGCCTCGATGCGCACTCCGTCGCTGGCCGGGTCGTTGGCCAGCAGCGCCATGCGCTGCACCGGCACCGCCGTTCCATCCACGCTGACCTCGCCGCGGTAGACGTAGACGAAGGCGTTGTGCGTGCCCGGCAGCGCCTGCTCGAAGTGCGAGCCCGCGGCCAGGTGCAGGTCGAGGTACAGCGGCTGCGTGCCCTCGCGGGTCACCGCGCCGGTCACAGCGTGACTCTCTCCGGCGATCACCGTCACCGCCACGCCCTCGGGCGTGGTGAACTGCGGCAAGTCGGCGTTCGCGAAATCGCGGTACCAGGGCGCGCACAGCTTGTCGCGTGCGGGCAGGTTGAGCCACAGCTGGAAGCCTTCCATCAGACCTTCTTCCTGCTGCGGAATCTCGGAGTGGATCACCCCATGGCCGGCGGTCATCCACTGCACGCCGCCGTTTTCCAGCAGGCCTTCGTGGCCAGCGCTGTCGCGATGCAGCATGCGGCCCGCGATCATGTAGGTGATGGTCTCGAAGCCGCGGTGCGGGTGGTCCGGGAAACCGGCGATGTAGTCGTCGGCCTGGTCGCTGCCGAAGGCGTCGAGCATCAGGAACGGGTCCAGCCGGCGCTGCAGGTTCTGCGTCAGCACGCGGGTGAGCTTGACGCCCGCACCGTCGGAGGTAGGGATGCCCGCCACCAGCCGCTCGACGCGGCGGGGCTGCTGCAGGCGGGAGGTTGAGGTGGCGGTCATGGACTTCTCCTGAAGGTGCGGGGTGTGAAAAGAGCGGCCACCCCGCGCAGCCGCTGTGGATGTGTGCTCAGCCGATGGCGGCGGCCAGGTCGGCCTCGGCCTGGGCGAAGCCCTTGGCGGCGGCCTCAGGGCCCATGTTCAGGCCTTCGGCGTAGATCGGGCGCACATCGGTCAGGCCCAGGAAACCGAGCACCGTCTTGAGGTAGGGCGTCTGGCTGTCGTGCGGCTGGTCGCGGTAGATGCCACCACGGGCCAGCGCCAGGTAGACGGTCTTGCCCTTGACCAGGCCTTCCGGGCCCTTCTCGGTGTAGCGGAAGGTCACGCCGGCACGGGCGACGGCGTCGATCCAGGCCTTGAGCTGCACCGGCACGCCGAAGTTGTACATCGGCACGCCCAGCACGATGGCGTCGTGCGCCTGCAGCTCGGCGATCAGCGCGTCGTACTCGGCCACCAGGGCGGCCTGGTCGGCGCTGCGCTGCTCGGCGGGGGTGAACAGGGCGCCCAGGGCGGCCTCGTCCAGCACGCTCACCGGGGTGGTGCCCAGGTCGCGCAGGGTCACGGTGCTGCCCGGGTGGGCGGCCACCAGGCGCTCGCTCACGCTGTTGGCGAGCTTGGTGGAATTGCCGGCTTCGCGGCGGGGGCTGGCGTTGATCTGCAGAATCTTCATGGCGGGCTCCAAGGAGTTGGGTGATTCGGAAAACGATCAGTAGTTGACCGATGGACTCGACTTTATGGGTTGCGAATGCACCTGAAAAGCCGTCGAAATGGATAAGATTGTTTCCATGGTGGAACAATCACTGCGCGAATGTGGGCCCGATGCCATAGAGCCGACCGACCTGCTCATCTTTGCCCGCGTGGCCGAACTGGGCAGCTTCAGCCAGGCCGCCGTGCGGCTGGGCCTGCCCAAATCCACGGTATCGCGCCGCGTGGCCGCACTGGAGCGGCTGATGGGCGAGCGCCTGCTGCTGCGCACCACGCGCCGCCAGTCGCTCACCGAGTTCGGCCTGCAGCTGCTGGAGCACGCCCGGCAGGTGGTGGCCGAGCTGGAGGCGGTGCACAGCCTGCGCGAGCAGCGCCGCGCCGCGCCCAGCGGCCGGCTGCGCGTGTCCATGCCCAGCGACTTCGCCAACCTGATGCTGGCCGACAGCCTGGCCGCCTTCACCGCGCTGCACCCGGCGATCACGCTCGACCTGGACCTTTCGCCGCGCCGGGTCGACCTGCTGGGCGAAGGTTTCGACGTGGTGGTGCGCATGGGCGAGTTGCCCGACGACAACCTGCTGGTGGCCACGCGGCTGGCGGTGTTTGCCAACGGGCTGTATGCCGCGCCGGGCTACCTGCAATCGCGCGGCGAGCCGCAGCACCCCGACGAACTGGCCGGCCACACGGCGTTGCGGCTGATGCGCGGCAACGGCGAGCCGGCGGTCTGGCCGCTGAGCCGCGGCAGCGAGCGCTGGTCTGCGGTGCCGAGCGGGCAGGTCAGCGCCAACTCGCCCGAGCTGCTGATGCGCATGGCGCGCGCCGGCGCCGGCATCGCCGCACTGCCCACCCATTTCGCCGAGGAGGCGGTGAACGCCGGTCAGCTGCGCCGCGTGCTGCCCGACTGGTGCCTGCCCGAAGCGCCGGCCTGGGCGGTCTACCCGGGCCGCAAGCTGGTGCCGCCCAAGACCCGCGCCTTCGTCGACATGCTCAAGGCCGCGCTCGCGCGCTGCGACTCGGCGCGCAGCCGCGCCTGAACCCGGGCCTGCAGGCGTTCAGCCCTTGCCCAGGGGCGGTCGGCCCATCAGGCTGTTGGTGCTGAAGATCGGACCGAGCTCTGCCGCGGCGGCCAGCAACCCGGGCGCGAATTCGTGCATGCGCTCGGGCGTCAGGCGCTGGCGCGGGCCAGCCACGCTGATCACGCCGATGGCCTCGCCGCGCCGCAGCACCGGCACCGCGATGGCACTCATGCCCGGCGCGAACACCTCGTCGATCACCGCGTAGCCGCGCACCCGCGCCGCGTGCAGGAAACCCAGCAGCGCCTTGACGGTGGTAGGCGCCTTCGGACCGTAGTCGGCCGGTTCGCCCAGCCCCTGGCGCATCACCAGCGTCAGCGCGTCCTCGTCGCTCATGGTCAGCAGCCAGGCGTGGCCCGAGGCGGTGCAGGACAGGCGCGCGTCCTGCCCCATGTCGGGGTCGTAGCGCAGTCCCTTGCGCACGCCCTGGGCCTTGGCCACCCAGGTCAGGCGCTCGCCGTCGACGATCGACAGCCGCACCAGTTCGCCAGTGCGCTGCGCCAGCCGTTCCAGCAGCGGCTCGGCGATGTCCACCACGCCCGCACCACTCAGATAGCCCAGGCCCAGCGAGGCGAGCCGGGTGGTCAGCAGGTAGTCGCCCTGGGCCCGCGCCTGCCGCACGTAGCCACGCGCCTGCAGCGTGGCCAGCAAGCGGTGGCAGGCGCTCAGCGGCATGTCCAGTTCGGCGGCCAGCGAGGCCAGCGGCACGCCGTCCGGGTGGGCGGCGAGGTGTTCCAGCAGGGCCAGTCCACGGTCGAGGGCAAGGCTCATTTTTTGGATAGAGAAACAGGTTTCCAGTCAGGAAAGACTTTCCCGTCGGCTTCCAAGAATACGGCGCAACGGCGCGCAACGGGCGGGCCGGTCCATCACCCAGGAGACAGACATGAAACTTCCGCTCACCCTGATCGTCGCGGCCGCGGCCCTGCTGGCCGGTGGCGCCGCGATGGCCCAGGACATCCAGGAACGCACCATCCGCTTCGGTCACCTCAACAACACCGACCACCCCACCAGCACTGGCGTGAAGAAGTTCGCCGAACTTGTGGCCGCCAGGAGCGGCGGCAAGATCAAGGTGCAGGAGTACCCCAGCAGCCAGCTCGGCAACGAGCTGCAGCAGCAGGCGGCGCTGCAAGGCGGCGTGCAGGAGATGCTGGTGGCATCGACCACCTCGCTGGCTGGCGTCGTCAAGGAATTTGGCGTCTTCGACTTTCCCTTCCTGTTCGGCAACGCGCGCCAGGCCGACGCGATGGTCGACGGCCCGCTGGGCAAGCTGCTCGGCGGCAAGCTGGCCGAGAAGGGCGTCGTCGTGCTGGGCTTCTTCGATCTGGGCTTTCGCAACGTCACCAACGGCAAGCGGCCCGTCACCAAGCCCGAAGACCTGGACGGCCTGAAGCTGCGCGTGATCCCCAACCCGGTGTTCCTGGAGACCTTCAAGACCTTCAAGGCCAATCCGATCCCGATGCCCTTCGCAGAGCTGTACGGCGCGCTGGAGAACAAGACGGTCGACGGGCAGGAGAACCCGTTCTCGGTGATCCTGTCGAGCAAGTTCTACGAGGTGAACAAGTACGTCAGCGCGACGAACCACGTCTACGCGACCAACCCGGTGCAGATCAGCAAGCGCTTCTGGGACAAGCTCTCGCCAGCCGAGCAGAAGCTGCTTCAGGACGCCGCGATCGAGGCACAGAATTACCAGCGCGTGGTCAGCCGCGAGGCCGCCGCCAAGGCCGTTGGCGAGCTCAAGGCCAAGGGCATGCTCTACAACGAGATCGCCCCGGCCGAGCTGGAACGCATGCGCACCGCGGTCAGGCCGGTCTACGACAAGTTCGCCGCGGCCTACGATCCGGCCGTGATGAGCCTCTTCAAGAGCGAACTCGAACGCGTCTCCAAGTTCTGAGCGCCGCCATGATCCAGATCCTCATCCTGCACGGACCCAACCTCAACCTGTTCGGTCGCCGCGAGCCCCACATTTACGGCAGCACCACCCTGGCGCAGATCAACGAGCGCCTGGAAGCCCTGGCCGCCGAGCTGGGCGTGAGCCTGGAGATCCTGCAGTCCAACCACGAAGGCGTGCTGATCGACAAGCTGCACGAGCGCATCGACACGGTGCAGGGCGCACTGCTCAATCCTGCCGGGCTCACGCAGCACGGCGTGCCGCTGCACGACGCGATCAAGGCCATGCCCTTCCCGGTGATCGAGGTGCACCTGTCCAACATCGCGGCGCGCGAACCCTGGCGCTCGCACTCCATCATTTCGCCCGCCGTGCGCGGCACGGTGCAGGGTCTGGGCTGGCGTTCGTACACCGCTGGCCTGCGTGCGCTGGTCGAGCTGTTGCGCGACACTGAGGGTCGCTGACATCACACCCAAGGAGACACCATGACCCACCGCGGACACGCCCAGCTCGCCATCTGGAGCGACATCGAACCCGGCCAGGAAACCGACTACCTGCACTGGCTCACGCGCGAACATGTGCTGGAGCGCGTCGGCGTGGACGGCTTCCTCTCGGGCCGCGTGTTCCGCGCCGAGGCCGGCGGCAAGCGCCGCTTCTTCATCACCTACGAGCTGCAGGACACGGGCGTGCTCGCCGGCCCCTCGTACCTGGCGCGGCTGAACGCGCCCACGCCCTGGTCGCAGCGCACCATGCCCATCCTGCAGAACTTCGCGCGCGGCGGCGGGCCGGTGGTGGCGCGCGCCGGGCTGGGCTGTGGGTCGGTGGTGGCGCCGCTGCGGCTGGACCTCGCAGCCGCGGGCCTGCAGGGCGCTGAGGCACAGCAGGCGCTGGTGCAGAAGGTCGCGGCGCTGGACGCCGTGGCCCAGGTCTGGCTGATGCAGGTGGACGCGGCCGGCACCGGTGTGCAGACCAAGGAGAAGTCCATGCGCCGCAGCGCAGAGGGCGTGTTCGACGGCGTGCTGGTGGTCGAGGCGCTGCACGCGGCGGCCGCAGAGGCGGCGCTGGAGACCTTGCTGAACGGTGAGCTGGCGACTGCGGGCGTGAGCGACAGCCAGCTCTTCAGCGCCTGCTTCCAGCTCGACCGGCGGCTGGCGGGGCTGGACGGCGCCAGCTGAGCAGGCTCAGTTCGCCGGCGCCGACATCGTCAGCTGCAGCGGCCCGTACCAGGCCGTGACCGCAGCCCCCGAATTGTTCGAATCGGTCATCAGGCCCAGGCCGATCATCGGCCCCGGCGCTTCGCCGAAGGCCAGCCGGAAGTCTGCCTCCACATCTCGGTCGAAGTCCACCCACTGGTTCAGCCGCGCCGGCCCCGACTCCACCACGATCTGGCGGATGCGCCCGGTGTAGGGGTTGGGGATCACGGTGCCGGCCGGGTAGCGGTTGTCCCACACATACATGATCGACGCGTAGGGCAGGGGCTTGCCGGCGATCAGGCCCGACAGCTCCGAGACGATGTGGTCGCGCGCCTTCCAGGTGCCGTTGTAGCGGTCGCCGTCGAAGCTCAGGATGAGCCGCGCCACCGAATCGTCCTCGCCCTTTTCACCCAGGTTGAACGCCGGGTTCAGCGCCGGCACGAACAAAGAGAAGTGCAGGCGCTTGGCTTGCGCGCCGGGGGCGGGCTTGAGCAGCAGGTTCAGCGTGCTGTTGGAGCCCATGGCTTCGGCCCGCACGGCCGGTCGGCCTTCGTGTTCGGTGGCCTGGTAGCGCGTGGGCCGGCGGCTTACAAACACCTGATGCTCCCAGTGCGTGGCCGGCGCGGCCCCGTCGATGTGGTTGCTGGCCTGCCAGGCGGTGCCGTCGAGGATCACCGGGCGCTGCTTGGGGCTGGCCTCGTCGGCTTCTGCGGTGGTGTCGTCGGCACCTCCGGCCGAGGGGGACGGGGCGCTGGCGCAGGCACTCAGGATGAGGGCCAGTAGGGGGCCCCAGAGGCGGGACGAGCGAGGGGAGAAAGCAGAAGACATGAGAGACGCGAGGGGCAGCGGCGAAAAAGCCGGGGCATATTGTGACGCCGCGGCCCGGGTTGGGTGGGTTACGAGTTGTGCCGCCCGGTTGGACAGCCCCTACAAGCGCTCCAGCCCCACCAGCGCCGCGTGCTGCAGCAGCATGATGGTCTTGCCGTCCTGGATCTCGCCGCGGCCGATCATGGCCAGGGCCCGGTCCAGCGGCAGCTCGATCACCTCGATGTCCTCGCCCTCGCTGGCGTCGCCGCCGCCTTGGTTCACGCGGTCCCCGGCCTCGTATTCCGCCACGAAGAAGTGCAGCCGCTCGGTGACCGACCCCGGGCTCATGAAGGCCTCGAACACCTTGCGCGGCATGCGCACCGCAAACCCGGTTTCTTCCTGCACCTCGCGCCGGATGGCGACCTCCGGTGCCTCGTTGTCCAGCAGGCCGGCGCAGGCTTCCACCAGCATGCCGTCGGCCAGGCCGTTGGCGTAGGCCGGAAAACGGAACTGGCGCGTCAGCACCACCGTGCCCCGCGCCCGGTTGAACAGCAGCAGCGCCGCGCCGTCGCCGCGGTCGTAGGTTTCGCGCTGCAGCCGCTGCCAGCGCCCGTTGCTGTGGCGGTAGTCGAAGGTGTTCTTCTTCAGCACGAACCAGTCGTCGGCCAGCACGCGCTGTTCGACGATGCGCACGCGCTCGTTCGCGGGCAGCGGGAGCTCTCGGTGGTGGGGTCTGGTCATTGTTTAATTTCGTGCAGTGTCGTGTAATATCGTGCAATCGTAGCGCGCCCGACTTCGTCGCACAAGACATCACCACAAGACCCTCATGCTCACCGCCCAGCGCAAACAGCTCATCCTCAGCCGCCTCGCCATGCACGGTCAGATCGTGGCCGGGGAACTGGCCGTGGAGCTCGGCACTTCCGAAGACACCATCCGCCGCGACCTGCGCGAGCTGGCGCAGCAGGGCAAGCTGCAGCGTGTGCACGGCGGGGCGTTGCCCGCGTCCGCGGCCACGGGCGACCTGCGGGTGAGGCAACAGGTGTCGTCCGATGAGAAGCAGGCGCTGGGGCGATTCGGCGCACAGCTCATCAAGCCCGGCCAGGTGGTGATGCTCGACGGCGGCACCACCGCCATCCAGGTGGCGCGGCAGCTGCCGGCCGACCTGCGCGCCACGGTCGTCACCCACAGCCCCAACGTGGCCGTGGAACTGGCTGGACACCGGCACATCGAGATCATCGTGCTCGGCGGCCGGCTGTTCCGGCATTCCATGGTGAACGTCGGCGCGTCGGTCATCGAAGCGGCGGCGCGCTACCGGGCCGACCTGTTCTTCCTGGGCGTGACCGGCGTGCACCCCGAGGCGGGGCTGAGCACCGGCGACGCCGAAGAGGCCGACGTGAAACGCGCGCTGCACGCCCGCGCGGCGGAAACCGTGGTGCTCGCCTCCAGCGAAAAGCTGCTCAGCGCTTCGGCGTTCGTCATCGCGCCGACGAAGGCGCTGTCGCTGCTGGTGGTGCCCGCCGATACGAAGCCCAAGACGGTGGCGGCCCTGCGGGCGGGGGGCGTGGCGGTGCAGAAGGCGGCCTGACTGCGCCCGGCCCTCGGACGACTCGGTCAGCGCCCGCGCCGGTAGTGCATGGCGACCGCGCCGCAGCGCAGCGGCGTCGATGAGAGCAAGTCAAGCCGACGCGTGCCGGGCAGCCCACCCTCGTACAGCCTCGGGCCGTGGCCGGCAATCCTGGGGTGCACGAGCAGCTGGTACTCGTCGATCAGATCCAGCCGGTCGAGTGCGGTGGCGAGCCGGCCGCTGCCGACGAGCACGCCATCCGGGGTCGCGGCCTTGAGTGCCTGCACGGCCGTGCGCAGGTCACCGGCGAGGTGGTGGCTGTGGGTCCACGGGAAGTCCTTGCGCGTCGACGACACCACGTACTTCGGCTTTACCTCCAGCTTGTTCGCCCATTCGCGCACCGCGGGTGGCGCCACGACTTCGCCGCGGGCCACCGCCGGCCAGTAACTTTCCATCATCTCGTAGGTGGTGCGGCCCCACAGCATCGCTCCGCACCCGTCCATGAGGCGCGTGAAGAAAGCGTGGGTCTCCTCGTCGGCGATGCCTTCCCGGTGGTCGACGCAGCCGTCCAGAGTGACGTTGATGCTGAAGGTCAGGAGTCCCATGGTGCTTCTGTCAGCGGTCCTGTCCGGTCATCAGGGCGGTGTATCGACGCTGCATCTCGTCGGGTTCAAGCTTCTCGATGGAATGGCCCAGCAGCCATGTGTGTCCGAAGGGGTCGCGCAGCCGGCACGAGCGTTCCCCGTAGAACTGGTCTGTGGGCGGCATCAGCACCTTGGCGCCGGCCGCCGCGGCTCGCTCGGCCATGGCGTCGGCGTTGTCGACGTGCAGGTGGATCGTGCAGCCGGTGAAGCCGTCGCCCTGTGGTCCGCGCATGCCGTATTCCGGGAACTCGTCGCAGACCATCAGCACCGCCGGGCCGAGCTGCAGTTCGGCATGGCCGATGCGGCCCAACGGTTCGACCAGGCGGAACAACTCGGTGGCGCCAAACGCCTGCTGATAGAAGGTGATTGCGGCCTGTGCGTCGCGCACCATGAGGTAGGGAAACACTTCGTGGATCGGGTTCATGTCACTTCTCCTTTGCTGCGGCGACCGGCCGCGGGGACCGCAGTCTGCAGGACGACGAGGGGTGGCGTATTGGATATTTTTCAGCGCGCCAGGGCCACGTGCGTGGGTTGGTCGGCGCTCACTGGTGCATAGGCACCGGGCCGAAGCCCCGACATGTGCCGGAACTCGCGGATAAGGTGTGACTGGTCGAAATAGCCGGCGCTGGCGGCGACCTGGGCCCAGTTCTGAGGCCCTGATTTCGCAATCAAGGGCAGCACCGCCCCGAAGCGTGTGACGCTTGCAAAGCGTTTGGGCGTCAGCCCCACGGCGCGTTCGAATCGGCGGATGAACTGTTCGGGGGAGCAGCCGGCTTCCTGCATCACGGGCTGCACGCGCGCCCTCGTGGGATCTCGCCGGAAAGTGGCGACTGCCATGGCCGCCAGCGGATCGGCCGGCGCGGCGTTGGTCAGCCGCCGGAGAAACCAGGTGTCCAGCCATTTCAGAGCCCGATGCGGTGTCGCCGCAGCCTGCAGTTGTTCGCGCAGATCGGCGGCGGCCGGCCCCCAAAGGTCTTCGAGCCGCTCGGTGCGGTTGCGCAGTTCGGAAAGTGCACCCCCGAAGAAAACGGCTGCACCGCCAGGAGCGAAATGCACGCCGACCACCGCAGACGGGCCTTCGGTTCCTCGCACGAAAAACCGGTCGGACGGACCCTGCACGATGGCGCCGCGCAAGCGCCGCATGCCGGCGCCAGGTTCGGTGCCATAGCGAATCAGGTGGTCCTGCAGCAAGGGCACGACGATGTCGGCGCAGCCGGTCGGCAGCATGCTTTCGCGGGTGTGCGGCAAGGGGCCACGCACGCTGTGCCAGTAGCAGTCGATGAAGGGCCGCAGGGGAGGCGATGGTTGAAGGGAAAGCAGCATCATCCGCCTCTAGGTTTGCAGCTCCCGCAGCGGGCTGCCTCCGTCAATGAAGAAGCGGCCACCCGGCACCAAAGCCGCAGCCACCCGCGGCAAGGCCATCCGCCCGGCCTCTGGATGCCGCCCATCGAAAGCGCCGACCCGGAGGGCGAACGCCAGGTCGAATGGAGACTCGCCAGCCTGCAAGGCAAAGGATTCGGCGGCCGCGACCCGAAAGTCCAACTGCCCGAGGTTTACTTCCTGTTTGGACCCGGCGAGTGCCTGCCGGATGGCCGCTGCCGAACGGTCGATGCCGAGCACGAACGCATCGGGGTAGCGACGAACGATTTCCCTTGCAGCAACGCCCGGGCCACATCCGATCTCGAGGACACGCACGCCCGGGCGCAGGGGCAGGGCGTCAATGGCTTGGAGGATGCGCTCGGAGACCGTGGACGCCATTCGACGTTCTCCCGATGGAAAGGTGGTGCATCACGCCTTCGGCTGCGGAGCCACCACCGGAGCACCTTCGAATTGCTCCAACGATGGATCAACGCAAGCCCAGCTGGGTGCACTGGCCACCCAGATGTTGGTGATGGGTTTGACCGCCGATGGCTCGTCCAGCGTGCCCACCCGAACCACCGTCAGGCCCGGGCGACCACTGGAGTCGGAGAACAGTTGGGTGCCGCAGCTTGGGCAGAAGCGGCGGGTCACCGTGTTGCCGCTGTCGGCCGTCTTCTCGTGCTGGCCCGGCGCTCCAGTGATCTGGATGGCATCGCTGGGGAAGACGACGTTGACCGTTCCGTTGGACGCGATCTTCTGGCAGTCCCTGCACCAGCAGATCCTGGATGGACCGGCCTCTGCGTTGATCTCGTATCGAATGGCGCCACAGAGACAACCACCGGTGAATGACTTCATGTGAGCTCCTTGTCAGTTTCAAATTCGGCATCTGCGGGAGAGCCTACAGACCGGAAGGGCTTGCGTCTACCGGGCCAACGGCTTGCAGAGCACACGGTTCCCATAGCCCACGCCGTCGATGACGTGCGTTAGTCCCACCACAGCAAGACCAAGCCTTGCCCGACGTCTCGCTCAACAGAAAAGCCTTCTCGTTTCGCCTCTACGGCAAACACCCTGAAGAGAGCTGCGCGCGCAGATTTCTCCTTTGGCAGGCTGACGATCAGGGTGTCCGCGTATGGGCCACCTTCCTGTTTGACGGTGTGCTCGTCGTCTCTTGGATCAGCAACGAACACCTGCGCTGCACCCAGACGATGAAGCTCCTTCACAAACTCCCGTGCGTTGGCGGTGGAGCCAAACCTGTTGGAAGCAAGTGCATATGGATTCTTGTTGGCGTCCAACCATGCGAGGGCGGGCACCTTGCGCATGGCCTTCAGCTCTCCATCGGGGTCTGCATTCGGTGGTGTGGCGCATGCAACCTGGGAAAGGAGCACGCTTGTCGAAAGGGCAATGACAGTGATGAGCCGACGCATGTTGTGAAGTCTTTGTTCAGGTTGAGACAAACCGGGGTTCTGGGCTTATAGAGGGCCGGGAGCCTCTGGCGACCGGCTATCGACTTGACTGCCCCTCGGCCGCATTTCTCTTCCAGTAGGGTCAGTGACCAGTACTGACTCGTGCAGGCACGACATCATCTGCTTCGTTGGCTCTGACTCGTTGTCGGTCTCAACCAGCGCCCAGCCGACGTCTTCGACACCCGGCTCGGAATCCTCCGGCCCGTCCAGCAGGTAGCAGATATCAAAGAGCAACTGGGCTTGCATGCCACGAGCCAGATCAACGATATCTTCTCGGGCAACCCCAGCGGCGAGCATTCGATGAATGGCCTGCCCGACGCCCGCGTAGGGTCCATCCGCATACCGCTCGGATTCGGACACTTGCTTGTCAATCCAAGTGTCGTCGCTCTCCGAAACCACTCGCGCCCATGCCTGGCGGAGAAACAGAAATCGATGCAGTTGATGAATGCCTTCTGACACTTGCGAGGATGCCCAGGCTTCAGGGTTTCGAGCGCCCAGCTCGCGGAAGAGTTTTGTCAGGTCTTCTTTGTTTTGTGGAACAGGCATTGGTGCTCCTTTGCTCTGGATTGGTTTGATTGGATCGCGTACTTCTACTCGCACCACTCACCCTGGGTCCCATCGTGAAGCATTGGCTTGCAGAGCACACGGTTCTCATAGCCCTCGCCATTGATGACATATTCCGTAGCCCCGATGTCCCGGAAGCCCTCCGACTGGTAGAACGCCAGAGCACCGTGGTTGCCGGCCCAGGCGGCGAGCCAGATCGCATCCAGGCCCCGTGCACGCGCCGACGCTTCGGCCTTGGCCATCAGTGCGCGCCCCAGGCCACGGCGCAGGAACGGGCGCTGCACGTACAGCCGGGACACCTCGGCGCCGTGCACGCTAGGAACCGGGCAGCTGGTGGCAAAGGCAATGTCCACGAAACCTACCGTGTACCCGCCGGCTTCGACCATCCACAGCTCGGCAGCGGAATCCCGCAACCGCCGTTCAAACACCTCGGCGGAGTAGACCGTGGCCACTTCCCGGGCAAGGGCGTTGTTGATGCCTTGGGTGGCGTAGGTGTCGAGGAAGACCTGCGTTGCGAGTGTGCTAAGGGGCAGGGCGTCAGCGGTGGTCGCGCGGAGGTAGATGAAGTCTTCGGGCATGGGGTTTTGGGCCGGTGTCGACCATTGGCGACAACCTTTCAGTTGCAGAGGCCAGTGTCGAAAGACCAACTAAACAACATGCTCATCATGGCTTCGTGGGTAGTAGCGGCGTATGAATGCATCGGCAGAAAGACTTGTCTTTGAGAGCCGCGAATACACCTCGACCCCTGAGCTGGGCTCTTCCTCCACACGATATGCATCCCACCAGCCCATCGACTCAATACTGAAGTTTGCCTTCGGGTCGTCTGCGCAGTACACCTGTGCCTCTGACTCTGCCATGGCAAGTGCCTCGTCGAAGTTCGAGGCCAAAAACAAAAGCACACGTTCTTCCACACTATCCGTAGAACCATCGGACTTGAAGTACCAACGGAACAGCCCCTTCACGGCGTACCACTCTCGTTCCATGTTGGCTAACTCCGCGTATCCCACAGATCCGGCTGAGTTGGTTTGCCTGTGCGGGGTGTTTGGGTCATGAGAATCTCAAGAACTAAGGTCAGATCAAAGGTTTACGTGCATCAAGCCGGTTCTTTCAACCGCGTGGTCCACCTCTACATCTCCGCAGTCTCGCACACCGCCGAGAGCAGGGAGGCACCAGACCCTGGACTTACCGGCAGTGTGGCGGATGGAGGTCATATGCCACTTGCAGTGGCACAACCAGCCTTTTTTTGACATCACCCCAACCCCTCCGCCAACGCCTCAAACACCACCCGAATCCTCCTCGACGTACGCAACTCCCGGTGCGTCACCAGCCAGACCGGGAACCGGATGGGCGGCAGGTCGTCGAGCACGCGGACCATGCCCGGCGTGTCGCGGGCAATCTCTTCCATCATCGCGCCGATGCCCAGGCCCTGTTGCACCAGCGCCCAGTGCGCCACGGTGTGGTCGGCGTAGCAGCTGAAGTTGGCTTCACTCAGGTTCAAGCCGTGCATGCGCAGGTAGCCCAGGTAGCGGCCCTGGCGGTCGGAGCCGACAAAGGGCAGGTGGGCGGCGTCGTCGGCGCTGCGCGGGTGGCCGTGGGTCTTCACCCAGGCTTCCGACGCATAGAAATAGGCCGTGGCTTCGCGGATGAAACGGGCGATCAGCTCCGGCTGCTCGGGCTTGACGTGGCGCACGGCGATGTCGGCCTCGCGGCGCAGCAGGTCGCTCAGCGCGTTGGATGGGATCACCTCGACAGCGATGCCCGGCTCCTGCTCGCGCAGCTGTTTGACCAGCGGCGGCAGCAGCATGGCGGCGACCGCGTCGCTGGCCGAGACCGAGACCACGCCGCCCAGGGCCTGCGAGCGGCCGGTGGCGGCCAGGCTCAGCGCATCGGCGGCCGCGCCCATGGCGCGCGCGTGCTCCAGCAGGTCCATACCGGTGGGGGTGAGCACCATGCTCTTGCCCACCCGCTCGAACAGGGTCACGCCCATGCGCTGTTCGATCGCGGCCACCTGGCGGCTGAGCGTGGGCTGGGTCAGGCCCAGCTTGCGTGCGGCGGCCGAGAGCGAGCCGGTTTCGGCGGTTTCAAGGAAGGCCTTGAGCTGGTTCCAGTCGAGGTTGTTCATGCGTTTACGTATATGTTCGCTGCAATTTACCGCAGTTCCTATCGGGCCTGTGCATGGATAGGATGCCGGTCATGCCGCTGTCCACCACCCCCTCCATCGACTCCCAACAGCCGCCGCAGAGCGGCGACGCGGTGTCCCGCAAGGCCCGTTTCTGGGACCGCATCGCTCGCAAGTACGCGGCCGACCCGATTGCCGACATGCCGGGTTACGAGGCCACGCTGCGGCGCGTGCAGGGCCTGCTGACGGCCGAGATGAACGTGCTGGAGATCGGCTGCGGCACCGGCAGCACCGCGCTGCGGCTGGCGCCGTTCACGCGGCGGCTGCTGGCCACCGACGTGTCGGCCGGCATGATCGCCATCGCCCGCGAGAAGCTGGCGGCTGAGCCCATCCCGCAGCTGGCGTTTGCGCTGGCCGACGCCGACGCGCCGGCGATCGGCCCGGGCGAGTACGACGCGGTGCTGGCCTTCAACCTGCTGCACCTGGTGAGCGACCTGGACGGCGCGCTGGCGCGCGTGGTGCAGGCCTTGAAGCCTGGCGGCCGGCTGATTTCCAAGACGGCCTGTGTGGCTGAGATGAACCCGCTGATCCGCTGGCTGGCGATTCCGGTGATGCAGGCCATCGGCAAGGCGCCCCACGTGCTGCTGTTCGATGCAGACACGCTGCAGGCCGCGATGGTCCGCCAGGGCCTGGAGATCGAGGCGGTCGAGCGCCACGGCACCAGGGGCAAAGACATCCGCGTCTTCATCGTGGCCCGCAAGCCGGGCTGAGTTCCTCCGCTTTTCACCACCACCCACCCGTTCCGGGCGGGGCGCCGGTCGCCCTGCCGGGGGGCTTTCGTCCGCGCTTTTTTCTTCTCGATCACCACAGGAGCTGTTTCATGCCACGCCTTCGCCCGCTGCCCGGCTTTGCACGCCGCTCCGCCACCGCTCTGGTGGTGCTCTCCGCCCTGGCCCTGGGGGCCTGCGGCGGCGGGGGAGGCGACGACACGCCCGACGGCGGCGCGGGCGGGGAGACGCCCTCGGCCTCCCTCAACGCGCTGGCCGGAGACTGGGTGCAGAAGGGCTGCGTGGCCACCGGCGGCCAGTCGTACAAGAAGATGCTGCGCGCCCGCGTCACCGGTGCGAACACGCTGGACTACTACGAAGGCGTGTTCACCTTTGGCGGCAGCGAATGCGCCGGCGGCGGGCGCCTGACCGGCCCGTCCAAGCTGGGCACGCTGAGCTTCGACCGATCCGAGGCGGGCGCCGGCGTGGCCGCGCACTGGGGCGTGTACCGCACCGTCATCGGCACGCGCCACGGCGCCATCTGGGCGCTGCGCTCGCCGCCGCTGCTGTGCCTGCTGGGCGACGAGATACCGAGCATCCAGCCCACGCTGTCGGCGGTGGCGGCCAGCCTGGCCACCGTGCCCGCCGACAACTGTTTTGTCCGATGAACCTTGCCCACCCTTGGAGCCTTTGATGCACCTTCGATCCATCGTCCCTGCCGCCGCCGTCCTGGCCTTGCTCACCGGCTGCGCCGCCACCATCGACCAGAGCGGCCTGGAGCAGCGCACCGCGCAGGCCATCGGCCGCACCGTGGGCCAGTTCACCATCAGTGACCGGTCGGAAGAAACCGGCGGCCGCATCAACTACAGCGTGCAGACCCGCGACGGCGCGGCCTACCGCTGCTACCTCTACGGCGTCACCGGCTTCCAGAAGGCGATGAGCTTCGGGCAGACCCCGCACTCCGACGCCATCTGCACCGCCATGGTGGGCAGCAAGGGCAGTGCGCCCGCCGCAGCGCCCAAGGCCGCAGGCCCCGAGTGCAACGCGCTGCTGCGCGCGGCCGGGCGCTGCTGAACCCGCTGAAGGAGCGAACGATGAACGTCCGGAAACTCACCGCACTGGCCCTGTTGGCGCTGGCCAGCGCGTCCGCCGTGTCGGCAGAACCCGACGCCGCCGAGCGCAAGTTCATCCGCCAGGGCATGGGGGAGGGCGAGGTGGTGCTGAAGATCGGTCCGCCCGACCACGAGGCCGTGCACCGCGCCGTGCGCGGCCAGCCCGAGGAAAAGTCCTGGACCTACTTTCCCCATCCCCGGGACCCACAGACGCTGACCGTCATCCGCTTCCACGCGGGCCGGGTGGCCGAGGTGGAACGCAAGATTGCCCGGTGATTCGGAAGGTCGATGGGCTCCGTGTGGATTACCACACAGGGACGGAGCCCTTGTTGCGGCCTGGCATCACAGCGTTTTCCGGCCAACAGTGAAACGGCACTTTGTGGGATAAAGGGCCGCCCTCCACCGTTGCCCTCATGGAAGCTGCACCGCCCATCCCCGATGAAGCCCGCCGAATCGCACAGCTGAGAAGCCTCGGTGTGCTCGATTCACTGCCCGAAGAGGCCTTCGACCACATTACCGCGCTGGCTTCGGCCATCTGCGAAACCCCCATCGCACTGATCTCGCTGGTCGACGAGAACCGTCAGTGGTTCAAGTCGCGCGTGGGGTTGGACGAGGTCCAGACGCCGCGGGAAGTGGCCTTTTGTGCTCACGCCATTCACACCCCTGACCAGGTGATGGTGGTGGAGAACGCCGAGCTGGACCGGCGCTTTCACGACAACCCTTTGGTCATCGGACATCCAGACATCCGCTTCTACGCCGGGGCTCCGATCGTGAGCGGAGATGGTCATGCACTCGGTACGGTCTGCGTCATTGATCGGAGGTCAAGAACCATCAGTGAGGCGCAGCAGTCTTCCCTGCAGTCGCTGGCCAAGCTGGTGATGACCTTGATAGAGCACGATGCGCAGCGACGCGCGCAGGAAGCAGAGAGAGCCAAGGCGGTCGCTCGCGAGTCGGAGATCCAGGCAGCCCTGACGGCGGCCGGTCTGGACTTGCTGTCTTTCGTCGACGCCGATTACCGCTACCGCTATGTCAACCGGTGCTACCTGGAGTACTGGGCCAGATCAGAATCCGAGATCATTGGTCGCCGCATCCCGGAGCTCATGGGTGAACGGCTGTTTCAGGACGTGGTCAAGGGACATTTTGACCATGCGCTGGCGGGGCAGGAGGTGGCCTATGAGGCACTGATCGATTTTCCTGGCACGGGGCCGCGCACAGTCCAGGTCAGCTATCTGCCGGTGCGAAGCGCTTCGGGCGAGGTTTCTGGGGTGGTGGTGCGGGCTCATGACATCGAGAAACTGCGTCAGCGCGAAGTGCGCCTGCAGGCTACTGTGGAGCAGCTTGAACACAAGGCGCTGGAACTGCAGCGGTTCATTCACATCGTCTCGCACGACTTGAGGGAGCCGATCAACACGATCAGCAACTTCGCCGGGCTGCTGGCCGAGGACCCGCAAATGTCGGCCTCGCCTGCTGCAAGCCGCTATCTGAACTTCGTCCTGGACGGCAGCCAGCGGATCAAGGTGCTGCTTGAAGATCTGGTCGAGCTTCTGGTGCTTGACCGACACGCGATGGGCTTTTCCCCGGTGGATATCAATGTGCTGGCCCGCCACGTGCAGGACGACCTGCGGTCCTCGATCGACCAGTCGGGTGCCTTGATTGAAGTGTCCGAGCTCCTGCCGGTGATGGGGGATGCCACGTTGTTGCGCATCCTGATGCAAAACCTTGTGGCCAACGCCATCAAGTTTTGTCCCCGGGATCGTTTGCCGGTGGTGCGCATCGAAACACTTGCCAGGTCCGATGGGCGCACCAGCCTGCGGGTGCTCGACAACGGCATCGGCATACCCGAGGACCAGACGGAGAGGATCTTCGACCTGTTCACGCGACTGAACAACAAGCGAGACTTCGCAGGCTCAGGCCTGGGCCTGTCCATCTGCCGTCGCATCGTCGATCTGCACCAGGGGCGCATCCATGTCATGTCGCAAGTGGGGGCCGGCAGCTGTTTCGAGGTGGAGCTTTCGTCCGCCGGTTCTCTTCCAACTTCCTCTGCATCCACATGACACGATTCGAACGGATTGTCCTGATCGACGACAACGAAGCGGACAACGTCTTTCACGAGATCATGATCCGGCGGGCCGGGTTTTCGGGCGAGGTGCTGGTTTTCATGAGCGGTCTCGAGGCACTGGAGTTCTTTCGCACTGATGACCTGAGCCAATCCACCTGCATCTTCTTGGACATCAACATGCCATTGATGTCCGGCTTCGAGATGGCCGAAGAGGCGGCGCCGCTGATTGGTAACAAACCCAGTCTGGTGTTGGTCATGCTCACCTCTTCGGGGTCACCAGCAGATTGGGACCGGGCTCAGTCCATGGACATCATCAAGGGGTATGTGACCAAGCCCTTGACCGCTACCATGGTTCGAGAACTGCTCGATGGGGCTGTGCCGGCCTTCCAGCGCTGACGTGAGACTTATCTCGCCCGCACGCCCAGCACGCCACACACCGCGATCAGCGCGATGCCCAGCACCGTCCACACGTCGGGCGCGTAGCCGAACACCACCCAGCCGGCCAGTGTGGCGAAGGCGATCTGGGTGTACATGTAGGGCGTGATGCGCGAGGCCGGCGCCTTCTGGTAGCCCTTGATCATGAAATAGTGGCCCAGCGAGCCGAACACGCCGATCAGGCCCACCAGCAGCCAGAGCATCGGGTCCTGCATCGGCGCCCAGCTCCAGGGCAGGGCCACCGTGCCGAACACCAGGCCGGTCAGTCCGGTGTAGAAGTGCATGGTGCCGGGGTCTTCGGTCTTGACCATCTTGCTGGTGACGATCTGGTAGAGCGCGTTGATGACCACCAGCAGCAGTGGCAGGAACATGCCGATGTTCAGGTCGCTGCCCTTGGGGCGCACGACGATCAATGCGCCGGTGAGGCCTCCGGCCACCAGCAGCCAGGTGAGCGCGCTCACGTGTTCGCGCAACAACACGGCGGCCAGCAGGGTGATGACCAGCGGCACGAGCATGAGGATCGCGGTGAACTCGCCCACCGGCACGTGCTGCAGGCTGATGTAGGCGACGGTGCCCGAGGTGACCATGAGCGCGCCGCGCAGCAGCTGCCACCACGGTGCCCGGGTGACGAACAGCGAACGGCCCTGGCTGGGCCAGAGCATGGCGGCGGTCATCCCGGCCTGCACCACGAAACGCAGCCACACGGCCATCATCACCGGCACCACGCCGCCCACATACTGGCTGGTGGTGTCGAGCAGGGCGAAACAGGCGGTGGCAAGGATGGCCAGGGCAATGCCCCGGCCGGGGTGGGGATAGTGGGGGTCCATGGATGTCGGCAGACCCCGCTCACGCGTCAGTAGCTCAGACGGGCCACGGAGCGCAGTTCTTCGGCAGTCGTAGTGGTAAACCCGAAGTATTCCAGATAGGCGGGAATCATCTCGAACAGCATGTCGGAACCCACTTGCACCTTGCAGCCTCTGGCTGCGGCGGCGGTGAGGAAGGCGGTCATCTCGGTGCGCATCACCACCTCGCCGACGAAGGTGCTGGCGTCCAGGCGCGAGACATCCAGCGGCAGCGGATCGCCTTCGTTCATGCCCATGGGCGTGGCGTTGACGACCAGGTCGAAGCCGGCCGGGTCGTTGTTGCCCGTCTTCACGTCGATGGCGGGGTAGTTGTCGCGGATGCGCTGGCCCAGGGCCTCGGCCGAGGCGGTGTTCACGTCGTACAGGCTGATGTGGGCAATGCCTGCACCGGCCAGCGAGGCGGCGATGGCGCAGCCCACGCCGCCACTGCCCACCACCAGCACGCGTGCGCCATCCAGCTTAAGGCCCTTGCGCAGCACGCCGCGCACGAAGCCGGCGCCATCGAACTGGTCGCCCACCAGGCGGCCATCGGGTAGGCGCTTGACGGCGTTGCACGCGCCAGCCACCTTCACGGTGGGTGTGACCTCGTCCAGCAGACCGACGGTGACCACCTTGTGCGGCATGGTGATGAGTGCGCCGCGGATGTTGGTGAGCGTGAAGACGCTCTTGAGGAAGGCGGGGTAGTCCTCGGGCTTGCAGCCGAAGGGCACCACCACCGCGTTGATCCCGTGCTTCTCGAAGAAGGGGTTGTAGATCATCGGCGACTTGAACGTGTGCGTCGGGTAGCCGATGTGGGCGATGAGTTCGGTGAGGCCGTTGATCATGATGGGCGGGACTGTAGGAGCGCGGGGCGCAAAACGGGCGGTCTGACGAGCTTGTTCTGTTTGTTCAGCGGTCGTTTGTGTTCGTTAATCGCGCAGTTTGCGGGAAAACCCGCAGACGTTCAGGACGCTGCGGACCGGGGGATCAGGGCTTTTTCGTGGCGGCAGAATTCACGAACTTGCGCACCAGGCCGTCCATGGCCACCAGGTAGCCGTCCACTCCGAAGCCGACCACGATGCCGGCGGCGGCGGGCGAAACCCAGGAGTGGTGGCGGAACTCCTCGCGCGCATGCACGTTGGAGATGTGGCACTCGATCACCGGCATCGGGTCCACGCCCTTGATGGCGTCGTGCAGGGCGATCGAGGTGTGGGTGAGCGCGCCGGGGTTGATGACCACGCCCAGCACCTCGCCGGCCTTGTACAGGCGGCCGTACTCGTGGATCTTGTCGATCAGTGCGCCTTCCCAGTTGCTCTGGAAGCACTCCACCTCGTAGCCGATCTGCTCGCCATGCGCCTTGCAGAAGGCCTCCACATCGGCCAGCGTCGTGTAGCCGTACTGCGCGGGCTCGCGCTGTCCCAGCAGGTTGAGGTTGGGGCCGTTGAGGATGAGGATTTTTTTCATGGCAGAGAGAGGCGGGTGAAGGTGACCGGCGAGCATAAACCGGGCGCCGGAGCGCCCGGCTCATGCATCACTTCCTGGCTTTTGCGAGTTCGGCCAGCAGCTCGGAGACCGTGGCTTCGCCCACGGCACCGGCGTGCTTGGTGATCACCGGCTTCATCTTCTCGACCAGCTTGACCTGCTCGCCGGGGGCCAGTTCGGAGACGGTCATGCCGGCCTTCTTCAGGTTGTCCAGCGTGCTGGCCACCGAAGCGCGGGCCTGGGTGCGCTGGAACTTGGCCGACTCGGCCACGGCGTCGCTGATGATCTTCTTCTCGTCGGCCGACAGGGTGTCCCAGAACTTCTTGCTGATCACCACCGACTGCGGGTTGTACTGGTGGTTGGTCAGGGTCATGTACTTCTGCACTTCGTGCAGCTTGGCGCCCCAGATGGTGGCGACCGGGTTTTCCTGTCCGTCCACGGCCTTCTGCTCCAGCGCGGCGTACAGCTCGGGGAAGGGCAGGGGCGTCGGGTTGGCGTCCAGGGCCTTGACCCAGTCGACGTTGATCGGATTGGGGATCACGCGCAGCTTCAGGCCTGCGATGTCTTCCACCTTGGTGATGGGGCGCTTGCTGTTGGTGATGTTGCGGAAGCCGAGTTCGTAGTAGCCCAGGCCGACCAGGCCCTTCTCTTCCAGCTTGGCGTGCAGCTTGTGGCCGAAGGGGCCGTCGACCACTGCGTCGGCTTCCTTTCCGTTGGCGAACATGAACGGCAGGTCGAAGACGGCGAAGTCCTTGACCTGGCTGGCGAAGATGCCCGAGTTCATCGAGGCCATCTCCAGCGTGCCGCCCTGCAGGGCCGAGACGTTGGCCTGGTCGCTGCCCAGCTGGCCGCCGGGGAACACGTTGACCTTGATCTTGCCGCCCGACTTGGCCGCGACGATTTCGGCGAACTTCTCCATGCCCTGCACGATGGGGTGACCCGCGGCGTTCTGGTTGGCGAACTTGATGACCTTGTCCTGCGCAGCGGCGATGCCGACGGTGGCCAGGGCGGCGGTGGCGACGAGGGTCTTGATGAACAGACGTTTCATGGTTGTCTCCGGCGATCAGAGGTGGGACGCAGGTGGAAGAATGCCCTTGCCTTGGCGTGCCCGTTCCGGGCAAGGGTGTGGAAATCGGGGTTGGTCAGCCGTAGAACCAGCCCAGCGGCACCAGCACGATCTGGGGGAACAGCACCATCAGGAACATCAGCGCGAACTGGGCGATCATGAAAGGCCAGACACCGCGGGTGACGTCGTCCATGCTGATCTTGCCGACGCCGGCCACGGTGTTGAGCACGGTGCCCACGGGCGGAGTGATCAGGCCGATGGCGTTGTTCATCACGAACAGCACGCCGAAGTAGACCGGGTCGATGCCGGCGGCCTTGATGATGGGCATCAGCACCGGGGTGAGGATCAGGATCGTGGGGGTCATGTCCATCGCCGTGCCCACCACGATCACCAGAATCATGATCGCGAACATCAGCAGGGTGGGGCTGTCCAGCAGGGGCTGCAGCAACTCCACCAGCTGGGCCGGCAGCTGGGCCACCGTGATCAGCCAGGCCGAGACCATGGCGCCGGCCACCAGGAACATGATGACCGCCGTGGTCTTGGCGGCGGCCAGGAACAGGCCATAGAGCTGGCTGATCTTGAGTTCGCGGTAGACCACGAGCGAGATGAACAGCGCGTAGACGGCGGCCACCACGGCGGCTTCGGTCGGCGTGAACACACCGAACTTCAGGCCCACCACCACGATGACCGGCAGGCCCAGCGCCCAGAGCGCGTCGCGCAGCGCATGGAACACTTCGGCGCGGGTCTTGCGGGGCGGCGGCGTCACGTTTTCCTTGCGCGCCACCCACCACCAGGTCAGGCACAGCGCCGCGCCCAGCAGCACGCCCGGCACGATGCCGGCCATGAACAGCTTGGAGATGGACACGTTGGCCGCCACGCCGAAGATCACGAAGCCGATCGAGGGCGGGATGATGGGCGCGATGATGGACGCGGCCGAGAGCAGGCCGGCCGAGCGTGCCTTGTCGTGGCCGGCGGTGTGCATCATGGGCAGGAGCAGGGCGGCGAGCGCCGCGGCGTCGGCCACGGCCGAGCCCGAGAGCGAGGCCATGATGACCGCGGCCATGATGGCCACGTAGCCCAGGCCGCCGCGCACATGGCCGACCAGCGACATGGCGAAGGCCACGATGCGCTTGGACAGGCCGCCGGCGTTCATGATCTCCCCGGCCAGCATGAAGAAGGGCACGGCCAGCAGGGGGAAGCTGTTGGAGCCTTCGATCAGGTTCTGCGCCAGGATCTGTGCGTCGAACATGTTCAGGTGCCACATCAGCGCGGCGCCACACAGCAGCAGCGAGAACGAGATTGGCACGCCGATCATCATGGCGGCGATGAGGGAGCTCAGGAAGATCGCAATGGTCATGGGAATGTCTCCTGGCGCTGATCAGGGGTGCGGGTTGCCGTGCGGCATGTCGTCCGACTCCCGGATGCCGATCAGTTCGTTGTCGGACATCTGGCCGGTGAGCAGGCGCACCAGGTTCAGCAGCAGGATGGGAGCGGCCAGCACGGCGAAGACAACGCCGCTGGCGTAGAAGTAGCCCATGGAGGTCTCCATGACGGCGCTGGTGGAGTCCCAGTTGATCTTGGTCTGCTCCAACGAGCCCTTGAAGATCAGCCAGCAGATGAACAGCATCAGCAGCAGCGACAGGCCCAGGCAGAACTTCTGGCCCACCACCGGCAGCCGCGCGATCAGCGAGTCGGTGCCCAGGTGGCCGCGTTCGTTGATGGCGACCACCGCGCCCAGGAAGGTCATCCACACGAACAGCCAGCGCGAAAGCTCTTCCGAGAGGGTGATGCCGGAATTGAAGCCGTAGCGCATGACCACGTTGCCGAACACCATGACCACCATCGCGGCCAGCGACAGGACCATGAGCACGGCCAGCAGCCGGCAATAGCCGTTGATGAGTTTCTGGACCAAGAGGTGTCTCCGAATCGTTGGAGTTTGTAATGTACGAACTGGTTAGTTTTTCATGTATCAGGGATTTCCCTAGGCGCCCATTCCAGGGCGCAGCGGCGCAGGGGGGCTTCTACTTCTTCACAAACCGCACGACCATCTCCACGATGGACGCGCGGCGGTGCGTGGCGATCGTGGGCGATGCGTAGTCGCGCTTGAAGATCAGCCCGAAGGTGTGGCGGTTGGAGACGTTGAAGAACGACAGCGCCGAGATCGAGGCGTGGATGTCGATCGGGTCCAGGCCGGGGCGGAAGATGCCTTGTTCGACGCCACGCGCGTAGAGCTTCTCGATGGCCGAGATGGCCTTGAGGTTGAGCGCCTGGATGCTCTTGCTCTGGGCCAGGAACTGGCCGCGGTTGATGTTTTCCGACATGACCATGCGGATGTAGGGCTCGTTGCCCGCGTGGTGGTCGAAGGTGAACTCCACCAGCCGCCGCAGCGCGGCTTCGGGGTCGAGGTCGTCGAGCTTGAGCTCGCTCTCGGTGGTGCGCACCCGTCGGTAGGCCTCTTCCAGCGCGGCCAGGTACAGGCCTTCCTTGCTCTGGAAGTAGTAGTAGATCATGCGCTTGGAGGTGTGCGTCTCGTCGGCGATTTCGTCGATGCGCGCGCCCGCCAGTCCCTTCTCTGCGAACTCCTTCATGGCCACCTCGAGGATGTTGGCCATGGTCCGTTCGGGGTCGTTGGTGCGGGTGGGGGTCCTGGCGTCCTGGGCCTTGCCGCGAACCGCCTGTCTCCGAGAATGTACTGGTTCGTTCATTCCGGCAGTATAGGGTCAGGTGGTTCATGTGGCGACTTCGGCCGGCGGTTCGTTCAGACCAGGGGCACGGTCAGGCGGTCGATGACGCCGTGTGTGTCGGGCCGCACGCCGCGCCACCAGACAAAGGCCTCGGTGGCGCAGGCAAAAGCGTCGAGCTTGAGCGGTGCGGTCACATTCATGCCGCGCCCGGCGGTGGAGCGGAAGGCGTCCATGTCGGCCTCGAACTGGCCAATGCGCCCTTCGATGGCTGTATAGACCATGTCCTGTCCGGTGGCCTCTGCGACCAGGCCGTGGATCAGGGGCGACTTGGTGTGACCGATGGGGTTGCCGATGACGGCGTGGGCGTCTGACATGGTGTCTCTCTATCTAGAGAACAGCACGCCGTCGGTTTGCAGCGTGGCGATGTCGGCGGCGCTGTAGCCCAGGCTGGCGGCCACTTCGGCGTTGTGCTGGCCCAGGTCGGGCGCGACACGTTGCATGGGCGCGCTGGTGCTGCTGCTCCGCCAGCATGCCGCGCGCCTGGATCTGCGGGTCGGTGAAGCTGAGCGTCACGCCGCTGGCGGCGGCCACGTCCATGGCCTCCTGCACCGCGGCCACCGCGGTGGCCTCGATCTCGGCAATCTCGTAGCCGGCGCGAGGCCCATGTGGGCATCGTGTCCACCACCGACCTGCTGGCGACGCTGCCCCGCCAGATCGGCGAAACCCTGGCCCGGTCAGCGGGGCTGCAGGTGCTGCCGTGTCCAGTGCCGATCCCCACCTTTGTGGTCAAGCAACATTGGCACGCGCGCTTTCAGCACGACCCGGCCAACCGCTGGTTGCGTGGGGTCTGTGCCGAGCTGTTCATGGACACCACCCGGGTGATGTCGGCTCACGACACGGAGGTGCCAGGGTGAGGCAAGCCCTGCCGTACGCCGATTCCGCGAGGCCGTTCAGGGCGCCGGGTCTGTCACCCCGAAGATGCGGCGCAGCGGGTTGAAGCCGGTCACCAGCGCCGAGGCCACCAGCACCAGGGCGCCGCCGACGAAGATGCCCGGCGACAGCGCCTCGCCCAGGAACAGGTGGCCCCAGGCGACGCCGAACACCGGGATCATGAACACCGGGCTCATGGCGGCCACCGGCGTCACGTTGCGGATGATGCGCAGGTGCGCCCAGTAGGCCAGGCCCGAGGTGACGATGCCCAGCACCGCCATGGCCGCCAGCGTGCCGGGTGTGAAGCGGGCCTCGGGCCACTGCCAGGCCGCGCCCGGCAGCACCAGCACCAGCGCCATCACGTGGATGCCCGCGGCTATGGACAGCGGCTGCATGCGCGCGGTGGCGCGCTTCATCACCGGCGTGGCCATACCGTAGCAGGCGGCGGCGCAGACACAGGCCAGGGCTGCGACCAGGGTGGTGCCGTCCAGCGGCACGGGCCCCAGCCGCACGATGAGGCCGACCCCGATGAAGCCGATCAGGCAGCCCAGCAGCTTGCGCGCGGTCAGCGTGTCTTCCTTGAACCAGGCCGATGACAGCGTGCCGAACAGCACGGCCGTGGTGTTGAGCAGGGCGCTGTAGCCCGCCGGCAGGTACAGGCCGGCCCAGGCATAGAGCATGAACGGTGCGGCGACGGACAGCAGCCCCATCACCGCGAGCATGCGCCACTCCTTCCAGGGCCAGGCGTGCCGCAGCACCGACATCAGCAGCGCCAGGGTCAGGGCGGCCAGGCCGACCCGGCCGGCGGCCAGTACCCAGGGCCCCATGACCGGCACGGCCATGCGGATGAACATGAAGGAAGCGCCCCAGAGGGCCGAGAGTGCGACGAGCTGCGCGAAGTGGCGGGTTCTCACCGATCCGATTGTGGGGCTGAACACTTCGCCGGGCTGTCCTGCGACCGACAGGGTGAACAGGTGTGCGTCGCGCCCGCTCCGCTACAGTGGCGGCGCAGGCCCTCCACCGACGGTCGTCCTTCACAGGTCACACCATGCCGCTCGCTCTCTACGGTCATCCCTTCTCCTCGTACACACAGAAGGCGCTCGTCGCCCTGTACGAGAACGGCACAGCGTTTGAATTCCGCTGCATCGGGCCCGACACGCCCGAGCACACAGTCGACTGGTTGCGGCGCTGGCCGATCGCCCGGTTCCCGCTGCTGGTGGACGGCGAGCGCCAGATCGTCGAGACCAGCCTGATCATCGAATACCTGCAACTGGCCCACCCCGGCCCCGTGCCGCTGCTGCCCGCAGATCCGATCGCCGCGCTGGACGTGCGCTTTCTCGACCGGTATTTCGATCTGTACGTGATGAGCGCGGTGCAGCTGGCGGTGGACACCGCGCTGCAGCGCTACCCGATGACGGTCGACAAGGGGCGGGCCATCACCAGCGAGCGGCTGGAGCGGGCCTACGTCTGGCTCGAAGGGCACCTCGCCGGCAAGACCTGGGCCGCTGGAGACGAATTCACGCTGGCCGACTGTGCAGCTGCGCCCTCGCTGTTCTACGCCGACTGGGTGCATCCGATTGCCGAAACACACCCGCTGCTGCGCGCCTACCGTGCGCGCCTGCTGGCACGCCCGTCGTTCGCACGAGCGGTGGACGAAGCGCGGCCTTACCGGTCGCTCTTTCCGCTGGGCGCGCCGGACAGGGACTGAGCTTCTCCCGCCTCGCGCATGGCCTTCGCGGCCTCCGCATTCCCTAGACCTTCCAGACCTGCCGCCGCGCCAAGCCGGTCGCGCGCCTCGCGGTTCTGGCCGAGCTTGTACTTGCCCACCAGCCGGGTGATTTGAATCTCCAGGCCGACGATGGCCCTGAGCAGGCCGTCGATGTAGTCGGTGGGTGCGTCGCCCATCTTCCAGGGCTTCTGCTGCTGCGAGCGCGCCTCGTGTTCTCGCGTCAGCCGCGCCACCAGCCCGCGCAGGAAGCGCTCGTCGTCGCGCACGCGCAGCACGCCATGGGCGTGCACCACCGCGTAGTTCCAGGTGGGCACATGCCGGTGGTGTTCGGGCTTGCTCGGGTACCAGTTGGGCGAGATGTAGCCGTCGGCGGCCTGGAAGACCACCAGCACCTCGGTGTCGGCCGCCTGCTGCCACACCGGGTTGGCGCGCGCCACGTGGGCGCGCAGCAGGCCGTGCGGGCCGGCGGCGGGGTCGAGTTCAAAGGGAATGTGGTTCGCGTCCAGCCCGTCGGGGCCGTGCGTGGCCAGGGTGCCCAGCGGATGGGTCCGCATGAGGGCGTGCAGGGCTTCGGGGCGTTGTTCTTGAAAGGCGGCGGGCAGGTACATGGCACCAAGGCTTGCATACGACAGGAGGAGAAGATTCTGCGCCGGTCCTCAGACGCTGGCTGGTGCCAAGGCATGCTGCAGCAGAAGCACCGCCAGCGTCCACATGGTCAAGCCGATCAGACCGTCCAGCACCTGCCAGGCGCGGGGCTTCGCAAACAGCGGCGCCAGCCAGCGCGCACCGAAGCCCAGGCCGCAGAACCAGACCAGGCTGGCGATGCTGGCTCCGGCGATGAACCAGCCGCGCAGGCCGGCCGGCTGCTGGGCACCGATGCTGCCCATCAGCATCACCGTGTCCAGGTAGACGTGCGGGTTGAGCAGGGTGAACGCGGCCACCTGGGCCAGCGCGGCGCCGCGGCTCAGGCCCGGGCCGCCGTCGGCCGCCTGCAGCTGGCTGGCGTGACGCGCCCGCTGCAGCGCCTGCCAGCCATACCAGGCCAGGAACGCCGCCCCGGCCAGCGCCATGGCCTGCGCGAACCCGGGGTGTGCCCCCAGCGCCTGGGCCATGCCCAGCACGCCAGCGCTGATCAACAGGGCATCGGCGAGTGCGCAGAACAGCACCAGCGGCACCACATGCTCGCGCCGCAGCCCCTGGCGCAGGAGGAAGGCGTTCTGCGCGCCGATGGCAACGATGAGACCAAAACAGAGCACCAGACCCTGCATGAACACGGGCAGCGCCTGGGAGAAGGAGGTGGACAACATGGCGCCAGCTTGCCAGTGCCGAAAGATGAAGACAAACTGTCTTTCCTTCATCTGCTTAAGAAAGACTGAATCCATGCTGGACTACGCCGCCCTCAACGCCCTGGCCGCTGTGGTGCGAGAGGGCAGCTTCGACCGCGCGGCGCGCGCGCTGCACGTCACGCCCTCGGCGATCTCGCAGCGCATCCGCCTGCTGGAGGAGCGCGTGGGCTGCGCCCTGGTGGTGCGAGGCCAGCCCTGCCGGCCCACCGACACCGGCCGCCGCATGTGCCAGCACATGGACCGCGTGCGCCTCCTGGAGGCGGAGCTGACCGACGCGCTGCCCGCCATGGCGCCCGAGGGTGGGGCGCGGGTCCACCTGCCCGTGGCCGTCAACGCCGACAGCCTGGCCACCTGGTTCGCGCCCGCGCTGGCGGCGTTCGCGGCCGAGGCGCCGGTGCTGGTCGAGCTGAGCGTGGACGACCAGGACCACACGGCCGAATGGCTGCGCACCGGCGCGGTGGTGGCCGCCGTCACCGGCACCGCGCGGCCCGCCACCGGCTGCAACAGCCAGCCGCTGGGCGTGATGCGCTATGTGGCCGCCGCCAGTCCAACGTTCGTGGCGCGGCACTTCGCCCAGGGTGTGGGCGCGGGCAGCCTGGCCCAGGCGCCCAGCCTGCTGTTCAACACCAAGGACGAGCTGCAGGCCAGCTGGGTGCGGCGCCTGTGCCACCGCCATGTGGAGCTGCCGCGGCACACGCTGCCCTCGTCGCACGCCTTCGTCACCGCCGCGCTGGCCGGCATGGGCTGGGGCATGTTCCCGCAGGGCATGGTCGCGCCCCAGCTGGCCGACGGCTCGCTGGTGGAACTGGTGTCCGGCACGCCGCTGGACGTGCCGCTGTACTGGCAGACCGCGCGGGCCGCGTCTGGCCTGCTCGACGGGCTGACCCAGCGGATGGTGGCTGCGGCGCGGGAGGCCCTGCGGCCCGGGTGAGCGGGCGGCCTTTGTTAGGATGCTGCGCCCCCTGTTGTTCCCCGATCCTGTTACATGTCCCACCTGCCGCACGCAGAGAACTACCGTTCCGACATCGATGGCCTGCGCGCCATTGCCGTTTCTGCCGTCGTGATCCACCACGCGTTTCCCGAGCTGTTTCCGGGCGGCTTCATCGGTGTGGACATCTTCTTCGTGATCTCGGGCTACCTCATCAGCTCGATCATTCTGGACAACCTGGCCCGCAACCGCTTCAGCTTCGCGGACTTCTACGCGCGCCGCGTCAAGCGCATCTTCCCGGCCCTGTTCCTGGTGCTTGCGTTCACGCTGGGCTACGGCTGGTTCGTGCTCTCGCCGCTGGAATACAAGGCCGTGGGCAAACACGCACTGGCGGGCAGCTTCTTCGTCTCCAACTTCGCGTTCTGGCAGGAGGCGGGGTACTTCGACGCCTCGGCGGTCGAGAAGCCGCTGCTCCACCTGTGGTCGCTGGCTATTGAAGAACAGTTCTACATGTTCTGGCCGCTGGTGCTGGTGGTGCTGCACCGCGTGGGCCAGCCCAAGCGGATCTGGATCGCGGCCCTGCTGCTGGCCTCGCTGGCGTTCAACCTCTGGCTGGTGCGCCTCGACGATCCGAACCCGTCCTTCTACAACCCGCTGGGCCGCTTCTGGGAAATGATGATGGGCGCCTTCCTGGCGGCCAGCCGCCCGGCGCCGGGCACCAAAGTGCAGCATGCCGGGGCCCGGGTGCAATGGCTCTCGACCGCGGGTGTGGTGCTGATGGCCGCGGTCATGATCAAGCTGGACCCCGAGCGGCGCTTCCCGGGCGGCTGGGCCTTTGCCGGCACCCTGGCCACCTGCCTGCTGATCGCCGCCGGCCCGCGCGGCTGGTTCAACCGCTACGTGCTGTCGAGCAAACCCATGGTCTGGATCGGCCTGATCAGCTACCCGCTCTACCTCTGGCACTGGCCGCTGCTGGCCTACCCGCACATCGAAAACGGTGGCGTGCCGCCGGCGCTGCACCAGGCGGGCTGGGTGCTGCTGGCCGTGCTGCTGGCCTGGCTGACCTACCGGCTGGTGGAAACGCCGATCCGCTTCGGCCACTGGCGCCAGTGGCGCTTCACCACCGTGGCGCTGAGTGCCGGGGTGGCCATGACCGGCCTGACCGGCTTCACCATCTACAAGCAGGACGGCCAGCCCGAGCGGCTGCAGCGCCTGGCGGCCAACCAGCCGGCGCAGGACGGCACGCCCGAACAGATCCAGGCCCTGCTCAAGACGCTCTCGTCCAAGGGAGGCCGGCCCGCCATCATCGAAGGCTGGCGCGATGGCGACTGCATGTTGGACTACAAGCTGCCGGCCAGCCACTACAAGCCCTTCTGCGTCGAACAGAAGCGCCCGCTGGTGTTCGTCTGGGGCGACTCGCACGCCGGCTCGCTCTACCCGGGCTTCAAGGCGCTGCAGGACAGCGGCAAGTACAGCTTCGGCCTGGGCGAGCGCACCGCGGCCATCTGCCCGCCCATCCTGGGCATCGACCCGCGCCCGCTGTGCAAGAGCCTGAACGACGACACCATCCGCGTCATCCGCGAGACCAAGCCGGACATCGTCGTGCTCTATGCGTGGTGGCACGAAGGCAAGGTCAAGGGCCGCTACAAGGACACCTCGGGCCTGGAGCCCACCGTGGCCGAGCTCAAGAAGGCAGGCGTCAAGCGCATCGTGCTGCTCGGCGCTGTCCCCTACTGGCGCGAAGACCTGCCCAAGCTGCTGCTGAAGGTGTGGCGCGAGCAGCAGCGCATTCCGCTTCGCCTGGGCGACGAGTACCTCGACCCCCACGTCAAGGCCGCCACCGCCGAGATGCGCAAACGCGCCGCGGCCATGGGCATCGAGTTCATCTCCGGCATGGACTACTTCTGCAACCGCCAGGGCTGCCTCACGCGCATGGAGCCCGGTTCCGCCGAGCCCCTGAGCTTCGACTACGGGCACCTGACGCTGCCCGCGGTGAAGTACTACGTCGAACAGATCGCGCCGCTGATCCTCAAGCAGTGAGCGCGCTCAGAACTGCCTGAAGAGCGCAGCGGCGGCGATCCCGGCCGCAATCGCCGGCAGCGGCTTCTTGAGCACCAGCATCACCACCGCCGTGGTGGCCAGTGCTGCGCGGGCACCCAGGTCGCCCTGCGCGGCCAGTGGCGCCAGCACGGCCACCAGCACCGAGCCCGACATGGCCGCGATGAAGCGCCGCAGGCGCGGTCCGATGGGCACGTAGGACATGACAAACACGCCGCCCCAGCGGGTGGCCAGGGTCACCAAGGCCATCACGGCGACGATCAGCAGCGGGCCCCAGCCCGAGGGTTCAACGCTCATCGTTCTCTTCCTTCCACAGCAGGCCCAGCAGGCCGCCGGCCAGCGTGCCTGTCACCACATGGCTGTTCTCCGGCAACCAGCGAAACGCTGCGATCGAGGCGCCGGCCGCTACCACCCAGATCAGCAGCATGCGCAGGTTCTTCTCGCCGCCCACCACCATGGCGAGCAGGAAACAACCCATCACCATGTCCAGGCCCCAGCGCCGCGCGTCGGCGATCAGGCTGCCCACCTGCGTGCCCAGCACGGTGCCCACGATCCAGAACACCCACAGCGCCAGCCCGCCGCCCAGCAGCAGGCCCAGACCCGGTTGCCCTCGGCCCAGGGCCTGCATGCTCAGCGCCCAGTTGGAGTCCGAGACCAGCGCCATCACGCCATAGCGCTGCGCAGGCGGCAGCTGGCGCAGCCAGGGGTAGAGCGTGGCGCCCATCAGCAGGTGGCGCGCGTTGATGGCGAACACAGTCAGCGCCAGGGGCAGCAGCGGCACCTGCGGTCCCCACAGGTCCAGCACCGCGAACTGCGCCGCGCCGGCGAACACGGCCGAACTCATCAGCACCGCCCACGGGGTGTCCAGGCCATGCTGCAGGGCTGCGAGGCCAAAGGCTGCGCCGAACACCAGCACGAACAAGGAGATCGGCACCATCTGCCGGAAGCCCGACCACACCAGCGGGCGGGTGAGGGCGCTTTGTGCAAGAACGTCGTCAGAAGCTGTCATGGGACGAGACTGTGCCGGGTTTCATGAATCCCGAAAAGCGCAAAATTCACATCGTTTCCATTCGATAACCGCATGAAAGGACGCCGTCCATGACACCGCAGGATCTGCAGATCGACTGGCTCAAGTGCTTTGTGGCGGTGGTGGACGCCGGTTCGCTGTCGGCCGCGGCGGGCGAGGTGCACCGCTCGCAGTCGGCGGTGAGCATGCAGCTCAAGAAGCTGGAAGACGCTGTGGGCAGGCGCCTGCTGGAAAGGGGGCCGCGCAAGCTGCAGCTCACGCCCGATGGCCAGACCCTGCTGGGCTATGCGCGGCGCATGCTGGATCTGCAGGCCGAGGCCCAGGCCGCGCTGTACGGTGCCGAACTGACCGGCCGCGTGCGCCTGGGCGTGCCCGACGACTACGCCGCGAAGTACCTCACGCCGGTGCTCAAGCGCTTCGCGCCCAAGCACAGCGGGGTGGAGATCGAGTTGCACTGCGAGCAGTCGCCATCGCTGATCCCGCGCGTGGCGCGCGGCGAACTGGACCTGGCACTGGTCTCGCGCGACCACGCGCGGCGCGGCACCCTGCTGTTCCACGAACCCATGGTCTGGGTCGGCTCGGCGCAGTTCGAGCTGTGGCGGCGCGATCCGCTGCCGATCGCGGTGTACGAGGAAGCCAGCCTCGCGCGGCGCGGCGCCATCCAGTCGCTGGCGCAGCAGGGGCGGCGCTACAAGGTGGTCTACAACAGCTCCAGTCTGGCCGGCCAGATCGCGGCGGTGGACAGCGGCCTGGCCGTGGCCGTGCTCACGCAGTGCAGCGCGCCGCCGCACCTGCAGGTGCTGGGCGCCGAGCACGGCCTGGGACCGTTGACGCCGATGGAGGTGGGCGTCTACCGCAGCCGAGAGTCGCGCGGCAACAAGGCGGTGGACGGTCTGCACGACCTGCTGGTGAAGACACTTCGCCAGGCGGCACCCGCCTGAGCGGGCGCAGCGGGTGGTCGCCGAGTGCGTCCCGGACCGAGACTCAGATCGGCACCCGCGTGCCCAGCTCCACCACCGCATTGCCCGGCAGGCGGAAGAACTCCACCACGCCGCCCGCGTTCTGGCTCATGGTGGCGAACAGCTTCTCGCGCCAGCCCGCCATGCCGCCGCCGTGTGAGGGCACCACGGTCTCGCGGCTGAGGAAGTAGCTGGTCTCGAACATCGGCACCGCCAGCCCGTGCGAGGCGGTCAGCTCCAGCGCCTTGGGGATGTCGGGCGTGTTCATGAAGCCGTAGTTCACCTGCACCCGCCAGAAGCCGTGGTCCAGCGCCTGCACGTCCACCCGGCGTTCCATCGGAATCCAGGGCACGTCGTGGAAACGCACGGTGAGGATCACGTTGCGCACATGCAGCACCTGGTTGTGCTTCAGGTTGTGCAGCAGGGCCTGCGGCACGGTGTCGGGGTCGGCCACCGCGTACACGGCGGTGCGCTCGGCGCGGTTCACGCTGCGCGGGTCCAGCTGGGCGATGAAGTCCTGCAGCCCCAGGCCGTCGCGGCGGATGCTCTCCATCAGCAGTTCGCGCCCGCGCCGCCAGGTGCTCATCAGCACGAACAGCAGCAGGCCGAGCGTGAGCGGGAACCAGCCGCCGTCGAGGAACTTGATCGCGCAACCGGCCACCAGCAGCGCGTCGATGAACAGAAAGAACGCCGTCGCGCCAATCGCCACCGGCGCGGGCATGCGCCAACCCTCGCGCACCACGAAGTAGGTCAGCACCGTGGTGATCATCATGGTCAGCGTCACCGCGATGCCGTAGGCGCTGGCCAGGGCCGACGAGCTGCGGAAGAACAGCACCACCGCCAGCACACCGGCCAGCAGCGCCCAGTTCACGCCGGGCATGTAGATCTGGCCCATCTCGCGTGCGCTGGTGTAGCGCACCCGCATGCGCGGCAAAAAGCCCAGCTGGATGGCCTGCTTGGTCAGCGAGTAGGCGCCCGAGATCACCGCCTGCGAGGCGATGATGGCGGCCAGCGTGGCCAGCACCAGGGCGGGCAGCAGCCAGGCCTCGGGGAACTGGCGGTAGAAAGGGTTCTGGATGGCCGAGGGGTCGCCCATCAGCAGCGCGCCCTGGCCCAGGTAGTTCAGCGCCAGTCCGGGCAGTACCAGACCGGTCCAGGCGATCTGGATCGGTTTGCGGCCGAAGTGACCCATGTCGGCGTACAGCGCCTCGGCACCGGTCAGCGCCAGCACGATGGCACCCACCGCCGCAAACACATGCCAGCCGCGGCCGGACAGAAATTCCCAGGCGTGCAGCGGGTTCAGCGCTGCCAGGATGGCCGGCTCCTGCGCGATGTGCCAGGCGCCCACCGCACCGAGCACGGTGAACCACAGCACGATGATCGGCCCGAAGAAGCGGCCCACCACCGCGGTGCCGAAGCGCTGCATCAGGAACAGGCCGATCAGGATGGCCACCGTGGCCGGCACCACCCAGGGCTTGAGCGCCGGGGTGACCACCTCCAGCCCCTCCATGGCCCCGAGCACCGAGATGGCCGGCGTGATCAGGCTGTCGCCGTAGAACAGCGTGGCACCGAACACGCCCAGCAGCAGCAGGGCGTTTCGCAGGGCCGGCCGATGCTCCACCGCGCGGGCCGCGAGCGCGGTGAGCGCCAGGCCGCCGCCTTCGCCGTGGTTGTCGGCGCGCAGGATCAGGATCACGTACTTGAGCGTGACCACCAGCATCAGCGCCCAGAAGATGGTGGAGACCGCGCCGATCAGGTGCGGCGCGTCCAGCGGCACGCCGGTGTGGGGCGCAAAGATCTCCTTGACGGTGTACAGCGGGCTGGTGCCGATGTCGCCGTAGACCACGCCGATGGCGGCCAGGGTCAGGGCAGCCATTCCCTGCTGGCCGGTGGTCCGGGGGGCCGCATCGGTGGCGGCGGTGTCGGGGTTCTGCATGAAAGCTCCGTGGAAACACAGGCCCTCACGATGCGCCGCCGCACATCAGGAACGCATAAGGGTGCGGTCAGTCCGGCTCCGCGAGGCGGTATCCGACGCCGGGTTCGGTCAGCAGGTGCTGCGGGTCGGCGCTGTCGGCCTCCAGCTTGGCGCGCAGTTGGCCCATGTAGAGGCGCAGGTAGTGCGTCTGGTCCACGTGTTCGGCGCCCCACACATCGGCCAGCAGCTGGCGGTGCGTCACCACCTGGCCGGCCTGGCGCACCAGCCGCGCCAGCAGCGCGTATTCGGTGGGCGTCAGGTGCACGTCGGCGTCGGCCAGCCGCACGCGGCGGGTCTTCAGGTCCACGTCGAGCGGCCCGTGGCGGTAGTGCAGCAGCGCCGGCTCGCTGTGGCGCCCGCGGCGGCGCAGGGCCACGCGCATGCGCGCCAGCAGCTCGCCGATGCCGAACGGCTTGACCAGGTAGTCGTCGGCCCCGTCGTCCAGCAGGCGGATTTTCTGGCCCTCGGCCTCGCGGGCCGAGATCACGATCACCGGCGTGCCGCCGCCGCGCCGCAGCTCGGCCAGCAGGGTCTGGCCGTCGCCGTCGGGCAGGCCCAGGTCCAGCAGCACCAGATCGATGGGCTCGTCCGGCGGGGCGTGCTGCAGCTGCGCCCGCGCGTCCGCCAGGCTGGCCGCGGTGCGCACGTCGTGGCCCTCGATGGACAGGGCTTCGCGCAGCGAGCTGCGCAGCACCCGGTCGTCCTCCACCAGCAGCACGCGGTGGCTCATGGCGTGGCCTCCTGTGCCTCCGGGGCCAGCGGTGGAGGCTGGCCGTCGCCGTGCAGCGGCAGCCGGCACTCGAAGCGGCAACCGCCTTCCGCGCGCGGGCGCAGCAGCAGCTCGCCCTGGTGCGCGCGGGCGATGGCACGGCACACCGCCAGGCCCACACCAGCGCCCCGGCCGCCGTCCGCCAGCGACTGCTCCGGCCCCGTGTCACCGCGCTGGAACACCTCGAACACCTTCTCGCGCCAGGCCGGCGCGATGCCCGGTCCGCGGTCGCTCACGGCCAGCACCAGGTGCCCGCCGTCGCGCGTGGCGTGCAGCTCCACGGGTGCCTCGGCCGGGCTGTACTTCAGGGCGTTGTCCAGCAGGTTGTCCAGCAGCTGCGACACCAGCATCGCATCGCACCACAGCAGGGGCAGGTCGGGCTCCACCCAGGCCCGCACGCGGCTGCCTTCGGGCCGGCGCCGCGCGCGCCGCAACACCGCGCCCACGATCTCTTCCATCGACTCCCAGTCGCAGCGCAGCGTCACCGCCGGGGCATCCAGCCGCGCCAGCTGAAGGGTGTTGTCGGTCAGCCGCGCCAGCCGCTCGCTTTCTTCCACGATGCCGGCGGCCAGGCGCTGGCGCTGCGCGCCGTCCATGCGCTCGCCCTGTTCCTGCAGCGCCGAGGCGGCGCCCATGATGGTGGCCAGCGGTGTGCGGTAGTCGTGCGAGATGGCCGCCAGCAGCGCGTTGCGCGTGGCCTGCAGCTGGGCCTGCTCGCGCGCCTGCTGCTCCTGCGCCGCCATCAGCGAGCGGTGCAGGGCGCTGCCCATCTGGTCGCACAGCGCCTGCAGGTGGGGGCGCAGTTCGTGGCCCTGCGGATGCCGGGCCAGGCCGGTGACCAGGGCTGCCCCCAGCGTGACGCCCTTGCCGCGCAGCGGCAGGTAGGTGTCGGGCAGTTCGTCGTAGCGGCCGCTGCCCGCGCCCATGGGCCGGCCGTCGCGCACGCACAGGGCCAGTCCGGCGCGCTGTTCGGCGTCCGGTTCGCCCACCTGCAGGGTGGTGCTGTCGTCCGGCTGGCCGCCCAGTGCGCGCAACACCGACACCGCCACCGAGCTTCCGGTGGCTTCCTGCAGGGCCGCGCGCAATGCCGCGGCGTGGGCGGCCGGGTCGCTGGCGTCGCGCAGCGTGTCGCCCCACTGTCGCAGCCGCGCCTCGCGACCGGCCACGGTCCGCGCGGTGTCGGCCAGGTGGCGCTGGCGGATCACCAGGCCGGCGATGATCCAGTTCACCAGCAGCAGCGCCATCAGCAGCAGCGCGTTCTGGTGCAGGTCGACGGTGAAGGTGAACTTCGGCGGCACGAAGAACCAGTTGAAAGCCAGCACCGCCAGGGCGCTGGCGCTCATGCTGGCCCAGCCGGGCAGCCAGAGGGCCGACAGGGCCGAGGCCAGCACCAGCAGCATGGCCAGGTTGGCCAGTTCCAGCCGCCCGTCCAGCCAGGCCATGGCCGCCCAGGCGGTGGCCCAGGCCAGCAGAGCGGGGATGGTGCGTGTGATGCCCGGGCTTTCCATGACCAGAGCCTAACGCCATGGGCGTCAGGAAAGCGTATGGACTGGAATGTCGCGGTGGATTGATCCCCGTCAGGCTGCCAAGATGCGGCTTGTGGGACATTGACGCATGGACTCAACCGTTTCTTCTGGCTCCGTTTTCACCGCCCGCGCCCTCACCAAGACCTATGGCGAGGGCGACACGGCGGTGCATGCGCTGCGCGGCGTCGACCTGGACATCGTGCGCGGCGAGTTCGTGGTGCTGCTCGGTGCCTCGGGCAGCGGCAAGTCCACGCTGCTGAACATCCTGGGCGGGCTGGACACGGCCACCAGCGGCTCGGCCAGCTGGACGCACGAAGGCCAGGTGCACGAACTCATCGGCGCGGGCGACGCCGAGCTGACGCGCTACCGCCGCGAGCACGTGGGCTTCGTGTTCCAGTTCTACAACCTCATCCCCAGCCTGACCGCCGAAGAGAACGTGGCCCTGGTGACCGACCTGGCCGAGGACCCGATGGACCCGGCCGAGGCGCTGGCCCTGGTCGGCCTGGCCGAGCGGCGCCACCACTTCGTCTCGCAGCTCTCGGGCGGCGAGCAGCAGCGCGTGGCCATTGCCCGCGCCATCGCCAAACGCCCTGCCGTGCTGCTGTGCGACGAGCCCACCGGCGCGCTGGACTGCGCCACCGGCGTGATGGTGCTGCAGGCCATCGAGCGCGTGAACCGCGAGCTGGGCACCACCACCGTCGTCATCACTCACAACGCGCCCATCGCCGACATGGCCGACCGCGTGCTGCGCCTGGCCGATGGCCGCATCGTCGAAAGCCATGTGAACCCGCACAAGGTGGCCGCGTCCACGCTGCGGTGGTGACACACACAAGATGAGCACGCTCCACACCAAACTCTGGCGCGACCTGCGGCGCCTGCGTGCGCAGGTGCTCACCATTGCCGTGGTGGTGGCCATCGGCGTGGCCGGCTTCGTGGGCATGTTCGCGGTGCACGACTCGCTCAAGACCTCGCGCGACGACTTCTACGCCGACAACCGGCTGGCCGACCTGTTCGCCGGCATCAAGCGCGCGCCGGTGTCGCTGGGTGAGCGCCTCCGCGCCATCCCCGGCGTGGCCGAGGTGAAGCTCGACGTGGTGTTCGACGCCCAGGTCGACCTGCCCGAGGTGGTGCAGCCCGTCACCGGCCGCTTCATCGGGCTGGACCTGTCGGCCACGCAGGCCGGGCGCCAGGGGCTGAACGCGCTCAGCCTCAAGCAGGGGCGCTGGCCCGAGCGCGGCGCCCAGCTCGAAGCCCTGGTCAGCGACCGCTTCGCCGCCGCCCGTCAGCTCAAGCCCGGGGACGTGGTGCACGCCATCCTCAACGGCCGGCACGAGCGCATCCACCTGGTGGGCACGGCCGCCACGCCCGAGTACGTGTTCGCCTCGCAAGGCGGCGCGCCCGACGACACGGGCTTCGGCATCTGGTGGATCGACGGCGCCCGCATGACCGAGCTGTTCGACATGCAGGGCGCGTTCAACCAGGCCTCGCTGCGGCTCGAAGCCGGTGTGCCTGAACGCGCCGTGCTCACGCCGCTGGACCGCCTGCTCGAACCCTACGGCAGCATCGGTGCCGTGGGGCGCGACCGGCAGCTCTCCACCAAGATCGTCAGCGACGAGCTGGCGCAGCTCAAGGTCATGGGCACGGTGCTGCCGGCCATCTTCCTGGCCGTGGCCATGTTCATCCTCAACGTGGTGCTCAGCCGCCAGGTGGCCACGCAGCGCAGCCAGATCGCCGCGCTCAAGGCCCTGGGCTACACCGACGGTGCCATCGCCTGGCACTACATCCAGCTCGCGCTGGTCATCGCGGGGCTGGGTGTGGCGGTGGGCCTGGGCTTGAGCCAGCTGATCGGCCGCGGCATGCTCAGCCTGTACGACGAGGTGTTCCGCTTCAACCGCCTGGCCTACGCCACCGACACCACGCTGGTCCTGCTCTCGGCCGCCATCGCCGGGCTGGCCGCCGCCGCCGGCACCTGGACCGCGATCCACGCCGTGGTGCGGCTGCGCCCGGCGCAGGCCATGCTGCCGCCCGCGCCGCCGGTCTACACCGCCACGCTGGTCGAGCGCCTGGGCCTGGGGCGCTTCCTGTCCACCAGCGCGCGCATGGTGGTGCGCAACCTTGAACGCCGGCCACTGCGCGCCGCCTTCACCGTCACCGGCATCGCGCTGGCGGTGGCGCTGCAGATCTCGGGCGCCTTCTGGCTCGACGCCATCGCCCACATCGTGGACGTGCAGTTCCGACAGGTGCAGCAGGGCGACGTGCTGGTCAACTTCCACCGCCCGGTGCCGGTGACCGTGGTGCGCGACCTGCAACGCCTGCCCGGTGTGCTCGACGCTGAGGTCTACCGCACCGAGCCCGTGAAGGTGACGCTGCGCGGGCGCAGCCACGACACCGCGGTGATGGCCCTGCGCGGCAACGCCAGGCTGATGCGCCTGGTGGACGAAGACCGCGGCGCGCTGGCCCTGCCGGCCCACGGCGTGGTGCTCTCGGGCCTGCTCGCGCGCGAGATCGGCGCCCGGGTGGGCGACCGCATCACGCTGCAGTTCCGCCTGTGGAGCCGGCGCAGCGTGGAGGTGGAGGTGGTCGACATCGCCCGCACCATGTTCGGCCAGCTGCTCTACATGAACCTGGACACCCTCAACCGCCTGGCCGGCGATGGCGACGGCGTGGCCGACGCGGCGCTGCAGGTGGACCCCGCCGCCATGCCCGCCTTCTGGGCCGCGGTGAAGGCGGCGCCCGGCATCAACTCGGTGTTCGACAAGGCCAGTTCCATGACCGAGTTCAACCACCGCACCGAACGCAACATGGGCGTGTTCAGCGGCATCCTCACGCTGTTCGCCGTGGCCATGGCGGTGGGCATCATCTACAACGCGGCGCGCATCTCCCTCTCCGAGCGCGCGTGGGAACTGGCCAGCCTGCGCGTGCTGGGCATGACGCGGGCCGAGGTCTCGGTGCTGCTGCTGGCCGAGCTCGCGGCCGAACTGCTGGTGGCGCTGCCTCTGGGTGCGCTGGCCGGCTGGGGCCTGGCCTCGCTCATGATGCAGCTCATGGCCAGCGACGCCATCGACTTCCCGGTGGTCATCGAACCGTCCACCTACGCCTCGGCCGCGCTCATCGTGCTGGCCGCCGGTGTGGCCAGCGCCCTGCTGGTGCGCCGCCACATCGACCGACTGGATCTGGTTTCTGTCTTGAAGGTACGCGAATGAACAAGTCGAACAACGGAGCGGCGAAAAAACGCCGCTGGCTCATCGGCGGACTGGCCGTGGCCGCCCTGGCCGCCATCCTCTGGGCCTCCTACCGCCCGCGCCCGCTGGACGTGGAAACCGCCACCGTGGCCGAAGGCCGCTTCGAGCAGGTGATCGAGGAAGACGGCCAGCTGCGCCTGCAGCAGCGCTACCTGGTCACCGCGCCCACCGCCGCGCAACTGCAGCGGCCCACGCTCAAGGTGGGCGACGCGGTGAAGGCCGGCGACGTGGTGGCCGTGCTCACGCCCAATGCGCCCGGCATGATCGACGCGCGCACCCGCAGCGTGCTGCAGCAGCGCGTGGGCAGCGCCGACGCCGCCGTGGCCGCCGCCCGCGCCAACGTGCAGCGCGCCCAGGCCGCGCTGGCCCAGGCCACGCTCGAAGCCGAACGCTCTGCGCAGCTCGCCAAGGACAACTTCATCGCCCCGTCCGCCCGCGACCAGAGCCGCCTGGCGCGCGAGGCCACGGCACAGGCCCTGAAAGCCGCGCAGGCCGAACAGGCCGCCGCCGGCCACGCCGCCAGCGAAGCCCGTGCCGCGCTGGGCCGCGCCGAACCGTCTGGTGCCGCGCAAGGCCTGTGGTCGCTCAAGAGCCCGGTCGACGGCCGTGTGCTCAAACTGCACAAGGACAGCAGCGAACCGGTTCAGGCCGGCGCGCCGCTGCTGGAGATCGGCGACACCGGCGCCATGGAGGCCGTGATCGACGTGCTCTCGGGCGACGCGCCGCGCATCGCCACCGGCGCCGCAGTCCAGCTGTCCACCGGCCGCAACCAGCCGCCGTTGGCCGGGCAGGTGGCGCGCGTGGACCCTGTCGCGTTCACCAAGACCTCGGCCCTGGGCATCGAAGAACAGCGCGTCAACGTCACCGTTGCGCTCAAGGCGCCACCGGAAGAACTGCAGAAGCTCGGCGACGGCTTCCGCGTCGACGCGCGCATCACCGTATCAGCGCAAGACAGTGCGCTGCTCGTGCCCTCGGCTGCGCTGGTGCGCCATGGCGAAGGCTGGCAGGTGTTCGTGGTGGAGGGCGGCAAAGCCCGCGCGAGGACGGTGACTTTCAGCGACCGCAACGCCGACAGCGCGTGGGTGAAGGACGGACTGAAAGCCGGGGAGACGGTGATTCTTTATCCGGGGAGCGGGATGAAGGACGGGCAGCCGGTGAGGGGAAGATAGAAGTTGTTGAAACGTTTTCTAACTTAACGAAATTGACAAAGCTATCTAATTAACTGAAAATTGTCCGGTCACAGAAGCATGAGACCTAACCATGTCCAGCCATTCCCTGCCAATCGATATCTCGCCTCACCTTGATGATCTCTACATCAGAGTAGCGCGGGCGCTTCGCAGCATCGAGCCAAGTGCCAAGGGGCAAGATCTTTTCGAAGATCTCTATCGAGCTCTCCTCCGTGCAAGTGATAGTGGCACTAGACGCGATTCCAGGCAGTGGATCTGTGAGGGCTTGCTCCCTTTTTTTGATCCAGCACCATGGAAGACGCAGTTGAACTCGCTGTCAGCTCTCGTCACGTCAATACGTATCGCGCTCCTCACGCAGTTGCTTGCTGGGCGACGAGTCGCTGGATTTAAAGCAGTAGCGCAGGCGATACCTTTGCAGGGGTTTTTTGAGACCAGGGTCAACAAGCGCAACGCGCCATAACAGCGGGCATCAGTGAACGCACATGAACACTTTGACTTTTCCTCTCTCTGTTGCCCTTGAAACCCCAACCCGCCGTACCGTATCCGCCGACCCCTACGCCAGCGGAGCGCAGACCGATGCGCTGCTGCGCTCGGGTGCGGCCTACCGGCGCGAGCGAATGCAGGCGGCCGACATGATCACCACCGACGAAGCCGCTGAACTGGCGGGCACCTCACGCGTGACCATCAACGCGTGGATCAAGTCCGGTCGGTGCCTCGGTGTGTCGCATCTGCGGCGTGGCTTCAAGCTGCCGCGCTGGCAGTTCGAGCCGTTTGTGTTCCCGTACCTCCAACCCATGTCGAAGGCGTTGGGCACCACCGACGGCTGGCCACTGCTGGCCTTCCTGGAAAGCCCTCACCCTGCACTGGATGGCCAGACGCCCCGCGTGGCGCTGGAGCAGGGCGTGGATGCGAAACGGGTACTGGGTCTGGCAACAGCAGAGGGACATTGATGCCCCCCTGCTCATGAACCTCAAAGAACTCAAACCTCCGCTGATTGAACTGCCTGCCGGGCAGACGTTTTTCCGGGTCCAATCGCTGCGTGCGCGGCCTGGCGCAGTCAAAACGAACGGACTTCTGTTGCCACCAGCTGGCTTGTTGTCCGGTCGGTTCTGTTTGACTGATCAGGTTACTGCCTACTTGGCAGACAGTGCAGATACCGCACTGTTCGAAGCGCAGTTCCGGCGCGACACGAAGAGCCGAAGCTTGGGCGAGTTGCGCAGGCGCGCTTTGCTTCAATTCACCACGGTGCAGTCTCTTCGGCTGGTGGATCTGCGCGCGCTGGCGGAGCCCTACCCACTGCTGTTGAGCTTGCGAATCGAACAGACCCAAGCCTTGGCGCGAGAGTGCTTCAGGGCTGGCCACCAGGGTTTGATTTATGCCTCGGCACAGCACATGCAGCACGCATGCATTTGCTTGTTTCCGGACGGGATTGCGGCATTGAAGCGACAACAGCAGTGGCCCTTGGTCAAGCCAGGTACGCGGCAACTGCTGCATGCCGTGGTGGACGCGGCGCGGCGCTCTGGTGTGCCACTGCTAGGGGAAGACGCGGGCTAACGATGGCGGGTTTGCTCACCCCGCCGAGCCCTCTCAATCGCCGCAATATCAATCCTCGTCATCCCCATCATCGCGTCGAACGCCCGCTTGGCCGCGGCGCGGTCCGGGTCGTTGATGGCGGCGGTCAGCGCGCGCGGGGTGATCTGCCACGACAGGCCCCACTTGTCCTTGCACCAGCCGCAGGCGCTTTCCTGGCCGCCGTTGCCGACGATGGCGTTCCACAGGCGGTCGGTTTCGGCCTGGTCGTTGGTGGCCACCTGGAACGAGAAGGCTTCGGTCTGCGGGAAGGCGGGGCCGCCGTTGAGGCCGAGGCAGGGAATGCCCATGACGGTGAATTCGACGGTCAGCACATCGCCCTGCTGGCCGGAGGGGTAGTCGCCCGGCGCGCGCATGACGGAGCCCACGGCGCTGTCGGGGAAGGTGGCGGCGTAGAAGCGCGCGGCTTCCTCGGCATGGCCGTTGAACCAGAGGCAGATGGTGTTCTTGGCGGGCATGGGCGTCTCCTTGGCGGGTGAAGGGCACTCACCATAGCCCGGAACCGCTGGTGACGGGAAGCACCCGTCACGCGCTGGCCGGCAGCCCCTGCAGGAACGCCATCAGCCGCTGGTTGAACACCTCGGCCTGCTCGAAGTAGGCCGAGTGGGCCGCCTGTTCCACCACGGCCACCTGGGCCGAGGGCATGAGGCCCGCCACCTCCTGCACGATGTCCAGCGGCACGATGGGGTCCTCGCGTCCCACGACCAGCAGCACCGGGCAGGCGAGGCGGCGCAGCGCCTCGGTGGGCACCAGGTTGGCCGGGTGGTTGAGGCCGCGCATGGCTTCGCGCCAGGCCTCGGGCGGGATGCTGTGGGCGCTGGGGTTGAAATGGTTGATCTGCGCGTACAGCGCCACCAGGGAGGGCCGGTTCTGGATGAACCAGGCACCCAACGAGCGCTGCTCGATCGACATGGCCGCCGCGGCCGTGATGCGGTGTTCTAGGATGGCCAGTTGCCGAGGGTGGTCGATGGCCAGCGAGCTGTCGCAGGGCACCAGGGCGCGCACGCGCCGCGGGTGTTCCAGCGCGGTGCGCAGCGCGATCATGCCGCCCAGCGACTGGCCGACCAGCACCGCGCTGTCGATGCCTTCGTGGTCCAGCAGGGCGACTAGGTCGTCCACCATCATCGGGACGTGCAGTTCTTCGGGCGGCGCGGCCGAGCGGCCGAAGCAGCGGATGTCCACCGTGAGGCAGCTGAAGTGCGGCGTGAACGCGGGCAGTTGCTGCCACCAGGTGGCGCCGTTGGAGCCGGCGCCGTGCAGGAAGACCAGGGCTGGGCCCTGGCCGTGGCGTTCGTAGTAGAGCGGGCGACCGTGCGAGGTGAAGAAGGGCATGGGCGCTTCCGCTCACTCGGCCTTGAGGTTGAGGCTGCGCACCAGCTGGCCCCAGCGCTCGGTGTCGCTGCGCACCAGCTGGGTATAGGCCTCGGGCGTGGAGGTGGCCGGGTCGATGCCGATCTTCTCCAGCTGGGCGCTGACGGCGGGCGCCGCCATGGCGCTCACGGTGGCGGCGTGGAGCTTGCGTACGATCTCGGGCGCTGTGCCCTTGGGGAAGGACAGGCCCACCCAGGAGCTGACGGTGAGCGACTGGAGGCCCAGCTCAGCGAAGGTGGGCACCTGCGGGTGCTGCGGCGCGCGCTGGGCGCCCGAGCTGGCGAGCACCTTGAGCTTGCCGGAGCGCACATGGGGTTCGGCACCGGCCAGGGGCAGCACGGTGATGGGCACCACGCCCGAGAGCACGTCCTGCAGGGCGGGTGCGCCGCCCTTGTAAGGCACGTGGGTGAGCGCGGTGCCGGTGGCGCGCTGGAACAGTTCCATGATGAGATGGCCGGTGGAACCTGCGCCCGAGGTGGCGTAGTTGAGCTTGCCGGGTTCGCGTTTCGCGCGTTCGACCAGCTCGGCCAGGGTGTTCACGCCCAGGTCGGGGCGCACCACCAGCCATTGAGCGCCTTCCCCCAGCACGGTCACGTGCGCGAAGTCGTTGACGATGTCGAAGCCCACGTTGGGGTAGAGGCTCTGCGCAATCGTGTTGAGCATGCCGGTCATGGTGACGGTGTAGCCGTCGGCCGCCGCGCGGGCGCCGGCCGAGGCACCCACGATGTTGCCGGCGCCGGGCCGGTTGTCCACCACCACCGGCTGCTTGAGCAGGGTGGACAGCTCCTGCGCCAGTGGCCGCGCTGTGAGGTCGTAGGCGCCGCCGGCGGGAGCGGGCACGATGAGCCGGATGGGCTTGTTGGGCCAGTCGCTGGCGGCGGTCTGGGCGTGTGCGGCGGGCAGGGTGGCGGCGATGGGCAGGGCGGCCAGGGTCAGCAGGGTGCGGCGATGCATGGGTGTGTCTCCGTTGGTGTTGTTCCGGGTGGGGTCGGGATCAGGCTGCGGCGGGCGGGTCGAGCAGCCAGCGCAGGTCCTCTTCCAGCCGTTGCCACTCGACACCCGACGCCATGTGGCCGTAGGGGCTGTCCAGCTCGCGGTAGCGCAGCGGGCCGGGGACGGCACCGAGCAGGCCGCGCACCGCGGGGTCGGGCGGGAAGATCGCGTCGGTGGTGCAGACCATGAACAGCAGGCGCGCGCGGATCTCGCCCACCCGCTCGCGCACGTCGAAGCGCTCGGCCGCCGCGGCCAGGGTGACCATGCTGTTGGGGTCGAAGCGCTCGGCCCACTGGCGGCAGGCCTTGTCCATGGCGGCCTGGCGTTGCGCGGGGTCGGGCATGCGGGCTTCGAACAGGGTCTCCAGGCCGTAGCTGCGCAGCGTCTGGCGGCGCAGCTCGGTCAGCATGTCCGTCATGCGCGCATCGCCGTAGTGCCAGCCGCCGTTCCAGGCCGGGTGGTTGGCAAAGCGTTGGCGCGTGGCCTCTGAACTCAGGCCCTTGGGGTGGGTGAGGCCGGACACCAGCGAGCCCACGGCATCGACCATGTCGGGGAACGACAGCGCCCACTGCAGCGCCTGCCAGCCGCCGTAGGAGGGACCCACGACCGCACGCAGGTGCCGCACGCCCAGCTGCTGCAGCAGGCGGTGCTGCACGGCCACGATGTCTTCGAGCGTGATGGCCGGGAAGTCCGGTCCCCAGGGTCGTCCGGTGGCCGGATTGGTCGTGTTCGGCCCGGTGGTGCCGAATGAGGAACCCAGCATGTTGCTGCAGACGATGAAGAAGCGGTCGGTGTCCAGCGGCCGCCCCGGGCCGAGCAGCGGGGCCCACGAGCTCTCGGCCACATGGTGGCCAGGCACGAGCATGGAAGGACCGCTGGTGTAGCCGTGGGTCACGAGGACCGCATTACCGCCGTCGGGCGCGAGCTGGCCGAAGGTGTTGAAGGCGACGTCCAGCGCAGGCAGTTCGGTGCCGCTGGACAGCCGGTGGGCGCCCAGTGAAAGTGTGTGCAGCATGTCAGTCGACCTTGATGCCGGCGGTCTTGATCACCTGTGTCCAGGTCTCGGTTTCGCGCTGGACGAACGGGGTGAATCTGTCCCTGCCGGCGGCGACCACGGTGGCGCCGGTGGCTTCGATGCGGGCCTTGAGCGGGCCGTTCAGCGCTTTGAGTGCGGCGGCCTCGATGGCCGCGACCACCGGCGCGGGAATGCCCTGTGGTCCAGAGATGCCGGCCCAGGCCGTGGCCTCGAAGCCGGGGTAGCCCGATTCCGCCACCGTGGGCACCTGGGGCAGCAGCGGGTTGCGCTGCGCGCTGCTGATGGCCAGCGGCACGACCTTGCCGGCCGCGCTGGGCGCGATGACCGCGTCCTGGTTGAGGAACATCAGCTGCACCTGGCCGGCCATGAGGTCGGTGAGGGCCGGCGCGCCGCCGCGGTAGGGGATGTGCAGCATGGAGATGCCGGCGCGCTGCTTGAACATTTCCATGGCCAGGTGGCCCGAGGTGCCGTTGCCCGAGCTGGCGTAGCTCAGGCGGCCAGGGTTCGCCTTGGCGTGTTTCACCAGGTCGGCCAGGGTCTTGAAGCCGGTGGAGGGGTGCACGATCAGCGCGTTCGCACCGGCCAGCGCGAGGGTGATGTGCACGAAGTCGCGGTTGATGTCGAACGGCAGCTTGGCCACCAGGCCCGGGCTGGTGGCGTTGCCGATCCAGGACAGCATCAGCGTGTGGCCGTCCGGTGCCGCGCGGGCCGTGGCCTCGGCGGCGATCACACCCGCGCTGCCGGGCTTGTTCACCACCACCATGGGCTGGCCCAGCAGCTTGCCCATCTCGTCGGCGATCATGCGCGCCGCGTTGTCGGAAGGCCCGCCGGCCGGCGCGGCGACGATGAACTGGATGGGGCGGTTGGGGAAGGGGGCCTGGGCCGATGCCACCGACGGGGCGAGGGCGTGCAGGGTGCCCAGGCCGCCCAGGGCGAGGATCTGCCTGCGCGTGAGCGGCGCGGGTGCTGAGGTCATGCTTGTCTCCTGTGTTTGTGGCCGCATGGTCGGGGCATTCCCCATCGGAGACAAGTAAAAAATGTGGGGCAGCCATTAGACTCTCCAATACCATGCCCGCCGCCTCCACCGTGCTGCTCAACCGCCTCCTGGCCCGGGGCAAGTTCCGCCATGCGCAGGTGCTCATGGAGCTGGCGGAGCTGGGCAGCGTGCAGCGCGCGGCCGACGCCATGGGCATGACGCAGTCGTCGGTGACGCAGTCGCTGGCCTACCTGGAGCAGCTGCTGGAGGTGCAGCTGTTCCACCGCCACGCGCGGGGCGTCCGGCCGACCGAGGCCTGCCTGGACCTGCTGCCGGTGGCCCGTCAGATCGTGGCCGGTCTGGGCGCCGGCGCGGAGGCGGTGGCCGCGCGCCAGCACCAGGGGCAGGGCGTGGTGCGGCTGGTCGCCTCGGGAGCGGCCATCAATGGGTTCCTGTTGCCGGCCCTGGCCGCCTTTGGCGAGCGCCACCCGCAGGTCGGCGTGCAGCTGCAGGAGCTGGAGCGCGACGATCTGCTGCTGCAGGTCTCGTCGGGGCAGGTCGACCTGGCGGTGTGCCGCCAGCCGGCGGTGGTGCCCAGCGGCTGGCGCTTCGACGCCGTGGCCGGCGACCACCTGGTGGTGGTCTGCGGCCCCCACAACCCGCTGGCGGGACGGCGGCTCCGTTCCTGGAAGACCCTGTCGGAGGCCACCTGGCTGCTGCCGCCGGTGGACAGCATCGCCCGCGTCCGGTTCGAGGAAGTGGCGGCCGGCTTCCCCCGGCCGGCCGCCACCTACCCGGTGGTGACGCGTTCGCTGTCCACGCTGGTCTGGCTGCTGCGCAACAAGCCGGTGCTGGCCTTGCTGCCGTACCGCTCCATGGCCGCCTGGCTCGGCCAGGGGCTGCTGTCCACGGTGGCGATGGACACGGGCTTCTCGCTGGAGCCGGTGGGGGTGTTGCAGCCGGAGCAGGGCACCCGCGCGGCGCCGGTCCTGCTGGCCCGGTGGCTGCTGAGTGCCGCTGCCGAAGTGCCGCCCGGCGGGGGCGTTTGACCCCGGCAGGCCGCCGCCCGCTGGCCCGGCTCAACCCCGCATCTTGCGCAGCAGCAGCTCGCGCATGATCTGGATCGGCGCCTCGCGCCCCCGGCCGCGCCGCGTGGCCAGCATGAAGGGCGACTGGAAGCCGAAACTGGCCGGCAGCAGCACGCGCAGCCGGCCCTGGTCCATCCACGGCTGGGCGTAGTGTTCGGGCAGGTAGCCCACGTAGCCGCCCGAGAGGATGAGGAACAGCTGCGCCTCCATGCTGTCCACCGTGGCCACGCTGTTCTTCATGCCGTGTTTGCCCAGCTCGGCCTTGCTCCAGTAGCTGCGGCGCACCACATTGAGTTCGGCCACCTGCGCCTCGGCGATGTGGCGCTGGGCGAACAGCGGGTGCCGGTCGCTGCAATAGAGCCACTGCTGTTCGCGGTGCAGGGGCTGGAACACCAGGCCCGGCGGGCGGGTGGGGAAGAATCCGATCGCCAGGTCCAGCTCGTTGTTGAGCAGGGCTTCCTGCAGGTCCGGAGGGTTCTTCACAAACAGGCCCAGGTGCACCGCGGGGTGGCGCTGGTTGAAGGCACCAATGGCGTCGGAAAGGCGCAATGAACTGTCGGTGACGGTGGAGTCGATCACGCCGATGCGCAGCGTGCCCGCCAGTCCGCCCTTGAGCGAGGCGGCGAAGCTGCCGAAGCCGTCGATCTCGCCCAGCAGGCGCTGCGCCTCGCCCAGCAGCAGTTCGCCCTTGTCGGTGAGCGAGAAGCCGCCGCGCCCCCGGTCGCACAGCTTGAAGCCCAGCACGCTTTCGAGCTGGCTCATGTAGGTGCTGATGGCCGAGAGCGTGAGGTTGAGTTCCTGCTGCGCCTTGGCAAAGCCCTGATGGCGGGCCACGCTGGCAAAGATGCGCAGCAGTTTCAGGTCGGGCGTGGGGACGGTCAGCGTGGAGGCCATTGGTTTCGAAAAGTCTGAAGTGAGTTTTTGGTTCTGAGCATTTGTCGTGCCAGCCCACGCCCGAAAAATGGGCACGAACCGAACGACAACTCCCAACGACACCGGAACCCGCTCCCGATGACTTCAACGCTCAACCAGCCCCAGGGTGGCAACGAGATGCCCCGTTTTGCCGGCCGGGGCACCATGCTGAGGCTGCCCTCGGCCGACACGCCCGAGGGCCTGGACGTGGCCTTCATCGGCGTGCCGCTGGACATCGGCACCTCGCTGCGCGCCGGCACCCGCTTCGGGCCGCGCAGCATCCGCAACGAGTCGGTGATGATCCGGCCGTACAACATGGCCACGGGCGCCGCCCCGTTCGATGGCCTGCAGGTGGCCGACCTGGGCGACGTGCCCATCAACACCTACAACCTGCTCGAATCGGTGCGCATCATCGAGGCGCACTACGACGCCCTGCTGCCGCACAAAGTGGTGCCGCTGACCCTGGGCGGCGACCACACCATCACCCTGCCCATCCTGCGCTCGCTGGTGAAGAAGCACGGCCCGGTGGGGCTGGTCCATGTGGACGCCCACACCGACACCAATGACGACATGTTCGGCGAGAAGATCGCTCACGGCACCACCTTCCGCCGTGCGGTGGAAGAGGGCCTGCTGGATTGCAAACGGGTGGTGCAGATTGGACAGCGCGCCCAGGGCTACACCAGCGGCGACTTCCAGTGGGGCGTGGACCAGGGCTTTCGCCTGTTCACCGCCGAGCAGTGCTGGTACCGCCCGCTGGCCCCGCTGATGGACGAGGTGCGCCAGATCATGGGCGACGGCCCGGTCTACCTGAGCTTCGACATCGACGGCATCGACCCCGCCTGGGCGCCCGGCACCGGTACACCCGAGGTCGGTGGCCTCACCAGCATCCAGGGCCTGGAGATCGTGCGCGGCTGCCGCGGCCTGAACCTCATTGGCGGCGACCTCGTCGAGGTCTCGCCGCCCTACGACCAGAGCGGCAACACGGCGCAACTGGCCGCCAACCTGCTCTACGAAATGCTGTGCGTCCTGCCCGGCGTTCCCGTGCGCTGATTCCAGAAAGCTGCTCATGACGACCACCACTTTCCCCCAGCCGCAGGACGCCGCCCAGGTGCCGCGTTTCGCCGGCCTGTCCACCTTCATGCGCCTGCCCATGGTCGGGCCCGACCGGCTGGACACAGTCGACATCGGCCTGATCGGCCTGCCCTGGGACGCCGGCACCACCAACCGCGCTGGTGCCCGGCACGGCCCGCGCGAGGTGCGCAACCAGTCGGCGCTGATGCGCAAAGTGCACCACGTCAGCCGCATCGCGCCTTACGACCTGGCGCGTGTGGCCGACCTGGGCGACGTGGCCCTGCCGCCCATGGACCTGATGCTGGGGCTGGACCTGATCGAGGCCTTCTACCGCCGCGTGCACGCGGCCGGCGTGCGCCCGCTGTCGGTGGGCGGCGACCACCTGGTCACGCTGCCGGTGTTCCGCGGTATTGCACGCAGTGGCGCGGTTGGCATGGTGCATTTCGACGCCCATTCCGACACCAACGACAGCTACTTCGGCGGCCAGCGCTACACCCATGGCACGCCGTTCCGCCGCGCGGTGGAAGAGGGCCTGCTCGATCCGAAGCGCACGGTGCAGATCGGCGTGCGCGGCTCGGTCTACGACCCGGCCGACCTGGACTTCGCCAAGGCGGTGGGCATCCGCGTGGTGCAGATGGAAGAGGTGGCGGCCCGAAGCAACGAGGACCTGCTGGCCGAAGCGCGCAGCATCGTCGGCGACGCGCCCACCTACATCAGCTTCGATGTGGACTGTCTGGACCCCTGCTACGCACCGGGCACCGGCACGCCCGAAATCGGCGGCATGACGACGCTGCAGGCGCAGCACCTGGTGCGCGGCCTGCAGGGCCTGAACCTGGTGGGTGCCGACGTGGTGGAGGTCAGCCCGCCGTTCGATGTGGGCGGTGTGACCTCGCTGGTGGGCGCAACCATGACCTTTGAACTGCTGTGCCTGCTGGCCGATGCGCACGGCCAGCGCGGCCGTCTGACCCCGGCCGGGAGCGCCGCATGAAGCTGGACCTGTTCCGTTCCCTCTGGGGTTGGCAGGGCGACTGGGCCACCTGCGCGGCCGAGGTGCGGCGCATGGGCGCGGTGGGTGTGGAAGCGCGCCTGCCCGGCGACCCCTTCGCCCAGCGCGCGCTGCGCCAGAGCCTGCAGGCCGAGGGGCTGGACTACATCGCCGTCGTCTTCACCGGCGGCGATGTGGTGCCGCGCCAGGACTGGACGCTGCAACAGCACTGGGACCGGCTGGAAGCCAGCATCGCCGGCGCGCAGGACGTGGGCGCGCGCTTCCTGAACGTGCTGCCTGGCAACGACCGCTGGCCACTGGCCAAGCAGGTGGAGTTCTTCGGCCGTGCACAGGCCCTGGCCGACGCGGCCGGCGCGGTGTGCAGCTTCGAGATCCACCGCGCCACCTCGCTCTACAGCCCCTGGGTGGCCTTGGACGTGATCGCCCAGCTGCCGCGGTTGCGCTTCACCGCCGACATCAGCCACTGGGTGGTGGTGTGCGAGCGCCTGCTGGACGACTCGGCCGACGACCTCTCGCCCTTCATCGAACGGGTACACCACATCCAGGCCCGCGTGGGCTACGACCAGGGGCCGCAGGTGCCGCACCCGGCCGCGCCCGAATACGCCCGTGCGCTGGCCTTCCACCGCAGCGTGTGGGAAAGCATCTGGGCCGTGCAACGCGCCCGCGGCCAGGCCGTGACCACGCTCACGCCCGAGTTCGGCCCCGATGGCTACACCCACCTGCTGCCCTTCACCCAGGCCCCCGTGGCCGACACCTGGGGCCTGAACCAGTGGATGGCCCGCGCCGAGGCCGAGCACTTCGCCCAGTGGTCCGCCGCCCAGGCCCAACCTGTGTCCCTCGCTGACTGAACCCACGCCAAAACGCCATGCCCAGCACCACCGCCAACTTCGAATCGCTGCCCGTCATCGACATCCGCGGCCTGTTCAGCCCGCAGCTTGCCGACCGCCAGGCCGTGGCCGACCAGCTCGGCCACGCGGCCCGCCACGTCGGCTTCTTCTACGTCAAAGGCCATGGGATTCCGGCCGAACAGATCGCCGGCCTGCGCCGCGCCGCCCAGCAACTGTTTGCGCAGAGCCTGGACTGGAAGATGGCCCACCACATCGGCCTGGGTCGCGGCCACAAGGGCTTTGTGCCCGAGGGCGAAGAGATCTACGGCACCGGCAAGCCCGACCACAAGGAGGCCTGGGACATCGGCTTCGAAGCGGCCGACGACCACCCCTTCGTGCAGGCCGGCCAGCCGCTGATCGGCGGCAACAAGTGGCCCGACCTGCCGGGTTTCCGCGAGGCGGTGGCGGCCTACTACGACAGCATCTTCGCGCTCGGCCGCACGCTGCTGCACGGCTTTGCGCTCGCCCTGGGCCAGCCCGAGGACGCGCTGGACCGCTACGTGACCTGCCCGCCGTCCAAGCTGCGCCTGATCCACTACCCGGTGGACCCGGCCGCGGAAGACACCCCCGGCATCGGCGCCCACACCGACTACGAGTGCTTCACCCTGCTGCTGGCCGACCAGGCCGGGCTGGAAGTGCTCAACGACCAGGGCCGCTGGGTCGACGCGCCGCCGCTCACCGTCGCCGGCGAGGAGCTGTACGTCATCAACGTGGGCGACATGCTGGAGGTGATGACCGCCGGCGCCTTCGTCGCCACCACGCACCGCGTGCGCAAGGTGCGGCACGAGCGCTATTCCTTCCCGCTGTTCTTCGCCTGCGACTACGCCACCCGCATCGCGCCGCTGCCGGCCTTCGACCCGACCGGCGAGAAGGCTGCGCAGTACGCGCCCCTCGCCATCGGCGAACACATGTGGAGCATGGCGCTGCAGACCTACCGCTACCTGCGCGAGAAGGTGGCGCGCGGCGAGCTGCAGCTGCCCGCCAACGCCCGCAGCACCACCAGCTTCGGCCAGTTCAAGACGCTGGACCCGGCGCCTGCCGAGCCCGCCGCGGCGCCCTGATGCCCGCCACCACGGTTTCCCGTTCCACGTGCCTTTCCCGTTCCTTCCCTTCCTCTCAGGAGTTCATGCCATGTCCCCACTGACCACATCCTTCACCCGCAACGCCCTGGCCGCCCTGGTGGGTCTGGGCTGCCTCGCCGGCGCCCAGGCGCAGACCATGGCCCCTGGCGTGCTCAAGGTCGGCCTTGAAGCCACGTACCCGCCCTTCGAGTCCTACGACGGCGACAAGATCGTCGGCTTCGACCCCGACCTGACCGCGCTGCTGACGCGCGAGATGAAGCTCAAGCCCGCACTGACCGACACCAAGTTCGTCAACCTGATCCCCGGCCTGGCCGCCGGCCAGCACGACGCCGTGATCTCGGGCCTGTACATCACACCCGAACGCCTGGCCCAGGCCGACGCCGTTCCCTACGCCAGCTCGGGCGCGCTGATCATGGTCGCCAAGGACAGCAAGGCCCAACCCAAGACCGAGAAGGACCTGTGCGGTCTCAAGGTCGGTCTGCAGGCCGGCACCTCGTGGGTCAAGCTGCTCAAGACCCTGTCGGACGACTACTGCAAGAGCGCCAACAAGGGCGCCATCACGGTGATGGAATTCCCCACCGCGCCCGAGGTTTCGCAGGCCATGATGTCCAAGAACGTCGACGCGCAGCTGGAGATCGCCGGTGCCGCCAAGATGATCGTGGAGAAGACCAAGGGCCGCGTGGCCATCAGCTCGCCCGACCTGGTCTACCCGCAGACCCTGGGCATCTACGTCAAGAAGGGCAACACCGCGCTCAAGCAGTCGTTCGAGACCGCGATGGCCGCGATCCGCAAGACCGGCGAATACGACGCGCTGATCAAGAAGTACGAGCTGACCCCGGTCAAGTAAGCCGCCGCCCACGCCACGAGGACGCCGCCCATGGAACTGGACTGGACCTACTTCTTCTCGCTCTTTTCCATGGGGGCGTTCTACCGCGCCAGCGCGATGGTGATCGCGCTCGGCTCGCTGTCCTGGCTGCTCGGCCTGGTGCTGGGCTTCGGCCTGGCCCAGGCCGAAGGCTCGCGCCACCTCTGGCTGCGCTGGCCGGCCAAGGCCTATGTCTGGTTCTTCCGCAGCGTGCCGCTGCTGGTGCTGCTGGTCTTTGTCTACAACCTGCCGCAGATCTTCCCGGCCACTGGCGTGGTGCTGGGCATTCCCTTTCTGGCGGGCCTGACCGGCATGGTGATGACCGAGGCCGCCTACATGGCCGAGATCCACCGCGGTGGCCTGCTGTCGGTGGCCAAGGGCCAGCGCGAGGCCGGCCACGCCCTGGGCCTGGGCTGGTTCGCCACGCAGACGCGCATCGTGCTGCCGCAGGCCTTCCGCATCGCGCTGCCCTCGCTCATCAACGAGTTCGTCACCATCATCAAGCTCACCTCGCTGGTATCGGTGATCTCGCTGCCCGAACTGCTGCTGACCGGGCAGCGCCTGTACACGCAGAACTTCCTCATCCTCGAAACCCTGCTGGCCGTGGCGGTGTACTACGTGGCCATCGTCACCGTGTTCGGCGCGGTGCTCAACGCGCTGGAGCGCCGGCTGGACCTGCAGCGCCGCAAGCCTGGCCCGGTGGACGAGGCGGACCTGGCCCGGCTGCGCGCCGGCCTGCCCGAAGCGCCGGTGGTGACGCCAGCCGAACGCGGGCCTGGCGCGCCGCCCGCGCTGGACCTCATGGCCATCCACAAGGCCTACGGCAGCCACGCCGTGCTCAAGGGGGTGAACCTGCGGGTCGGCGCCGGCGATGTCATCTCAATCATCGGCCCCTCCGGTTCGGGCAAGACCTCGCTGATCCGCACCGTCAACGCGCTGGAGAGCCTGGACCAGGGCGAGATCGTGCTGTTCGGCGAGAGCTACCTGCTCGGCGCCGCGCCGCAGGACGCGGCCCGCGTGCGCCAAGGCATCCGCCGCATCGGCATGGTGTTCCAGGGCTTCAACCTGTTCCCGCACCTGACGGTGCTGCAGAACATCCTGCTCGCGCCCGGCCTGCACGGCCAGGGCGACGCCACCACCCGCCAGCACACCGCGCAGCGCCTGCTGGACAAGGTGGGCCTGCTCGCGCACCTGCACAAGTACCCGCACCAGCTCTCGGGCGGGCAGCAGCAGCGCGTGGCCATCGCCCGCGCGCTGGCGCTGCGGCCGGACGTGATGCTGTTCGACGAACCCACCTCCGCGCTGGACCCCGAGCTGGTGGGTGAAGTGCTCAAGGTGATCCGCGACCTGGCGGAGGAGGGCATGACCATGCTCATCGTCACGCACGAGATGGAGTTCGCGCTGCAGATCTCCGACCGCGTGGTGTTCATGGAAAACGGCCAGCTGCTGCTGGACGCAGCGCCGGCCCGTCTGCAGCAAGCCGACGACGCCGAGCCCGCCCTGCAACGCGTGCGCCGCTTCATGGGCCTGGAAGCCTGCCCCGCCGTTCCGGCCTGATTCACGAAAGACCCCATGCCCCACACCACCCAGGCCGACGAGGCCACCCTGCGCCGCGACCTGGCCGCCGCCTACCGGCTGGCCGCCCGCTTCGGCTGGGACGACACGCTCTACACCCACTTCTCGGCCCGACTGCCCGGCGGCAGGAAGGGTCAGCAGCGCTTCCTGCTCAACCCCTTCGGCCTGATGTTCAAGGAAGTCCGCGCCAGCGACCTGATCGTGGTCAACCTCGAAGGGAAAGTGGTGCAGGGCGACGCCGCCATGAACCCGGCCGGCTTCACCATCCACAGTGCCGTGCACACCGCGCGCGACGACGCGCACTGCGTCATCCACACCCACACCGTGCCGGGCATGGCGGTGGCCGCGTGTGAACAGGGCCTGTTGCAACTCAACCAGATCTCGGCCGAGTTCCACCAGTCCGTGGGTGTGCACCCTTACGAAGGCGTGGCCTTCAACCTCGAAGAACGCAGCCGCATCCAGGCCGCGCTGGCCGACAACATGGCGCTGATCCTGCGGCACCACGGCCTGCTCAGCGTGGGGCCGACGGTGGCCGACGCCTTCTGCATCATGTATTACCTCAACAAGGCCTGCGAAATCCAGCTCGCCGCCGCGCAACTGGCCAGCATCGCCGGGCCGGTCACGCGCATACCGCCGGCGCTCAGCGCCCATGTGCGCAAACAGTTCCGCGGCGTGGAACACGAGCGCCAGCTCGTCTGGGCCGCGTGGCTGCGCGACCTGGACCGCAGCGAACCGGACTACCGCCTGTGAATGACGCCGCGCCGACCTTGCTGCTGTGCAGCGAGACCGACGACCTCTCGGGCCTGTGTGGCGAGTTCGAGCGCGCCGCCGCGCGGGACTGCCCCGGCCTGCGCGTGCGGTGCTGGACGCCGGACACCCCGACCACCGAGCTGCAAAGCGTGGTCGCCATCGCGGGCTGGTTTGTGCCCATGGGTCTGCCTGCCCGCCTGCCGCGCCTGCGGCTGCTGGCCTCCATCGGAGCCGGGGTGGAACACCTGTTGCGCGACCCGCACCTGCCCCCCGATCTGCCAGTCACCCGCATCGTCGACCCGGCGCAGGCGCGCGGCATGGCCGAGTACGTGCTGTGGGCGGCCTTGCACTTTCACCGCGACCTCGACCGCCTGCTGGCCCAACAGGCGCGACGCGAATGGCGCATGCCGGCGCAGCGCCCGGCCAGCGCCTACCGCATTGGCGTCATGGGCCTGGGCGCCATGGGCGCGGAGGTGGCCCGCATCCTGGCCGCGCACGGGTTCGATGTGCACGGCTGGGCGCGCAGGCCCGCGGCGCTGGACGGCGTGACCACCTGGGCCGGGCCGGAAGCGATGCGCCCCTTCCTGGCGGGGCTGGACATGGTGGTCTCGCTGCTGCCGCTCACACCCGAGACGCGCAATCTGTTCAACGCCGACTGGTTCGCCGCGCTGAAACCGGGCGCGGTGTTCGTCAACTGTGGCCGGGGCGAACAGCTGGTGGTGCCGGCGTTGGTGGACGCGCTGCGCAGCGGGCAACTGCGCGGCGCGGTGCTCGACGTGTTCGAACACGAACCCCTGCCGGCCGACGACCAGCTGTGGACCGAGCCTGGCGTGGTCATCACCCCGCACATGGCCTCGTCCGCGTCCGCCGAGGTGATCGCGGGGCAGATCGTGGAGAACACCGCGCGGGTGCTGGCGAGGCGGGCGCTGCTGCATGCGGTGGACCGGCTGCGCGGCTACTGAGCATCCATGGCCGGGCATGCCGGGCGACTTCTTCGGCCGCGCACCGGCGCGGGCGCTTGCAACGGATCGAGTGATGGTTGTGCAGCGGTTGCAGTCGATCGCGGTGGTGGACCGGCTTCACGGTACTGGGTTGCAAGCTGTCATCGGTTTATCAGCCGGCGCTGCAGCGCCAATCACCGGTATCGAGGGAAATCACCATCAAGCATGCACTTCGGCCATGTAGCGCCTCATGGCATCGATCACCAGCGCAGGGTGACTCATGTGGGCGGCGTGACCCGCCACGTCCATGACCTCCAAAGTGCTGCCCTTCAGTCGCTGGTTCAGATACTCACCCACCGCAAGGGGAACCAAACTGTCCTCTTGGTGTTGAAGAATGAGACAAGGGCGAGTCACCTGGGGCAGGTCGGCCCGGTTATCCGCAAAAAAGGTGGTTTGCGCAAAGACCCGCATCGCGGCCGGGTTGGTGGAGCAAAAAAGGTCGGAAAGCTCACCAGACAACGACTCGCCTTGCGCGGCCCCCATCACCAGGGACGATAGGTGGTTGGCCCAGCCGATGTAGTTCTGGTCCATGAGCGACATCAGGCCTTGGAGGTCGGCACGCTCGAAGCCTCCTGCATACTCAGGTGGATGGTTCAAAAAGCAGGGCGAGGGCCCTACCAATACCAAGCGATCAAACAATTCAGGGCGTGCAATCGAAGCCAACAGGCCGACGCTGCAACTGGCAGAGTGGCCCACGAACGTGACGCCACTCTGCAGCCCTTGCGCTTCGCACACGTCCAATACATCTTGCGCATAGCCAGCCAAGCTGCTGTAGCGAACGGCGCTAAAGGCCGACAGCTGCGACTTGCCGCTTCCAACAAAGTCAAACAAGACTTGGCGATGTGTGCCAGCGAAAGCGGGCGTGATGCGGCTCCATACGGCTTGGCTGCAGCCAAGCCCGTGAGCAAACAAGATCGGTGACCCACTGTCTCCCAAGGAGCGGACGTTGTTGCGTTTGTTGACGTCCATTGTCTTCAGCTGAAATTCAGGGTGGCAAACTTTATCGTGGGCAGTGCAAGAAAGTTCATAAGCGCTTCGGGCAGCAGGCGCTGGGCCTCCGAGACGTGCACGCCGCCGAGCTTGGCGCGTCCACCCTAAAACCTCCAATCACCGGAGCCGGAGGTGCGGCACAACTTTCTGATTGGCATGCCTCCCTCAACCTGCTTGAGGAAACCGATGCTTTGTTCTTCGGTCGGTCTGCTCTTCTTCATGTCCGTCATTCTCCTAGTCTTTGACAGACTACGCGAACTTAAGCCTCGTCCGGGGAGGGCAGATCGGCTGGGCACCTTGAGCGGCACCTCGCTGTTGAATGGCCGCCGCTGAAGGTGCGGCGGACGCTCGCCGAGAAGGATGACGAATGTCAGATGCCGGCGGCGGCTGTTATCGAGCTGCCAAACTTGAAGGGCTGCTCCCAGCCTCGACCTGCCATCCCTGGAAAACCAACAATTTCTCAACGCGCACACAACCCATGCCACCCCCCATCCTCCACCCCGCCATTCCGCAACTCCCAAGCGGAGACCTGCAGCGCACGGCCGACTTCTTTCGTGACCGGCTGGGTTTCACGGACTTCAGGCTGTTTCCCGAGCACGGGCACCTCATCGTCCGGCGCGGATCGGCAGAGATCCACTTCTGGTTGGCCGCGTCGGAAGACGAGGCGCGGCACCATGGAAGTGCCAGCAGCTGCTACATCCGGGTTCAGCACATCGAGCAGCTGCACCAGGAGCTGGTGCAGCTGCAAGCGCCATTTCGCTATGGCCTGACGCGCCAGCCTTGGGGCATGCACGAGATGCAGGTGGACGACCCTTTTGGCAACGCCATCCGCTTTGGTGAAGAGCTCAGCGACTGAGCCAATGACGCTCTACCGTCAGATCAGGTGGGCGCTACAGTGGGTGCCAGACCCACACCGAGACAAGCACCCCCATGAGCCTCGAATGGAGCGACAGCCAGGACACGATCGACTGGCACGAATTGCAGAACCTCTACCGCCTGGCCCCGCTGGGCGACAAGTCGGCCGAGCTGTTGCAGACGGTGTTCACGAACAGCCGTTTCAAGTGTTTCGTGCGCGACGGGGCGGGCCGGCTGGTCGCAGCCGGGCGCGTGCTGTCGGACGGTGCGGACTGTGCCTACCTGTGTGATGTGGCCGTCATGCCCGATCACCAGGGCACAGGGCTCGGGCGGGCGGTGGTGCAGCGGCTGCTGGACCACTGCAAGGGGCACCGCAAGATCATCCTGTACGCGGTGCCGGGCAAGGAAGACTTCTACCGCCGGCTCGGCTTCATGCGACTGCTGACGGGCATGGCCATCTTCGAGGACCAGGCCGCGGCCATCGCGCGCGGCCACCTGGGCGAGGTCTGAAGCCCTCCGGCGGCGCCGGGTGGCCTCACTGCACGATTTCGTCCGCCGGCCCGCGGTGCGTGTCGGGTTTGGCCGTGGCGGCGCTGCCCGCGGCAGCGCCCATCACCAGCAGAATGGCCAGCCATTGCAGGCCGGTCAGGTGTTCGTCCAGCACCAGCACGCCCATCAGCGCGGCCACGGCCGGCTCCATGCTGGCCATGACGCCGAAGGCGGCCGGCGTGAGGCGCTTGAGCGCCACCATCTCCAGCGATATCGGGATGGCGCTGGAGATGGCCGCCACGCCCAGGCCGAACAGCAGGATGCCGGGCTGGAGCAGCGCGCTGCCGGCGTGCCAGACGCCGAAGGGCACGACGGTGATGGCGGCCATGGTCAGGCCCAGCGCTACCGAATGGCCGGCGTGCAGATGGCCGACCTTTTTGCCGAACAGGATGTAGGCGGCCCAGAACACGGCGGCGCCCAGGCCGAACATCACGCCCACGGGGTCGAGGCTGGCCACGTCGTGGCCCAGTGGCAGCAGCAGGCCCAGGCCCACGATGGCGAAGGCGATCCAGAGGTAGTCGATGCCGCGGCGCGAGGTGAAGAAGGCCACGGCCAGCGGGCCGCTGAACTCGATGGCCACCGCCACGCCAAACGGAATCGTCTGGATCGACTGGTAGAACATCAGGTTCATGCAGCCCAGTGCCATGCCGTATCGCACCAGGCTTTTCGCGTCGGCGCGCGTGGTGGTCCAGCGCCAGGGGCGCCAGATCAGCAGCAGGATCAAAGCGGAGAAACCCACGCGCAGCGCGGTGGTGCCCAGCGCGCCGACCTGCGGGAACAGTTGTTTGCCAAACGAGGTGCCGATGCCCAGTGCCACGACCGAGCCGAGCACGGCCAGCAGGGGCACGACCTGTGCCCAACGGTTCGAACTCACGTTGCGATCAGACCAGGGGAATGGTGAAGCGCTCGATCACCGGCTTCGTGTCCGGCCGCACACCGCGCCACCACTCGAAGGCCTCGGCCGCCTGCTCGACCAGCATGCCGACGCCGTCGGCCAGCTGGGTCACGCCGGCCGCCTGCGCCTGCTTCAGGAAGGGGGTGAGGCCCTTGCCGTAGACCAGGTCGTAGGCGAGGGCGCCGGGCGCGAACACGCCCGCGGGCAGCGGCAGTTCGTCCTTGGAGAGACCGGTGGAGGTGGCATTGAGGACGACGTCGAAGGTCTCGCCCGCGAGTTCGTCGTAGCCGCCGGCCTGCAGCGCCGCGTGGGCTGCGAAGTCGGCCTTGAGGCCGTGGGCCTTGGCAGCGGTGCGGTTGGCCACCGCGATCACGGCCGGCTTCTGCGCCGCAATCGGCAGGATGGCGCCGCGCGTGGCGCCGCCCGCGCCGCAGATCAGCACGCGTTTGCCAGCCAGCGACACGCCCAGGTTGCGCTGGATGTCATTCACCAGGCCCAGGCCATCGAAGTTCTGGGCATAGATGCGGCCGTCCTCGAACTTCAGCGCGTTGACGGCGCCGGCCAGTCGGGCCGACTCCATCGGGTCGGTGGCGATCTCGAAGGCCTGCAGCTTGAAGGGGATGGTGACGTTCATGCCCCGGCCACCCGCGGCGATGAAGGCCTCGACCGTGGCGCGGAAGCCGTCCAGCGGACCTTCGATGGCCGTGTATTCGATGTCCTGTCCGGTGGCCTGCGCGAAGGCGCCGTGGATCAGGGGGGACTTGCTGTGGCCAATGGGGTTGCCGATGACGGCGTAGCGGTCGGTCATGGTGCGGGGCGCGGGAGGAAACAGGGGCTTTGGAAAGGCAGCCGGCGATTGTCGCGCATGGGGGCTACCATGCCCCGATGACCAAGACCCTCAAGATCGATTTCGTCTCCGATGTGTCCTGCCCGTGGTGCGCCATTGGCCTGGCCGGCCTGGAGCGCGCGCTGGAGCGGGTGCAGCCAGACATCGCGGCCGAGCTGCACTTCCAGCCCTTTGAACTCAACCCGCAGATGGGCCCCGAGGGCGAGGACGTGGGCGAGCACCTGACCAGGAAGTACGGCAGCACGCCGGAACAGCAGGCGCAGATCCGCGAGACCATCCGCCAGCGCGGCGCGGCGGCCGGTTTCAGCTTCAACAAGGACGGGCGCGGCCGCATCTGGAACACCTTCGACGCGCACCGCCTGCTGACCTGGGCCGAGGCCGAAGGGGCACCCGGCCAGCAGCTGGCCCTCAAGCGCGCGCTGATGGAGGCGCACCACGGCCGCGCCGAAAGCCCGGCCGATCCGGCGGTGCTGCTGGCGGCGGTGCAGCAGGCCGGCCTGGACGTGGACCGCGCGCAGCGGGTGCTGGCCAACGACGAGTTCAGCGACGAGGTGCGCGAGCGCGAGCAGTTCTACACCGGCCACGGCATCCACTCGGTGCCGGCGGTGATCGTGAACGACCGGCACCTGATTTCGGGTGGGCAGCCGGCCGAAGCCTACGAGCAGGCATTGCGGCAGATCGCCGCCGGTTGATGCCCCGTTGCGGGCCGCAGCCGTGACCTGGTGCGCGGCGCAGCGGTGATTCGTTGTCTAATTTGCAACAAATACCGCACCATGCCCGCCGACAGTTCTGCCTTCTTTCTGACCGAACCTCCCGACGAGGCGCCCCCGCACCAACCGGCTCCGCTGGGCTGGAGCGGCACCAGCAGCTTTCTGCTCGGCGTGCTGGTCATCCTGTGCATGGTGGTGATGTACGTGCAGGTGTCGTCGCTGGTGGACGGGGCACCCAGCCTGGCGCGGCACGGCCTGTACACCGATCAGCGGGCCGAGCTCGACATCACCGAAGTCACCACGCTGCCCACCAGCGCGTTTGCCCCCGTGCCAGACCAGGTGTCCCGCGGCTTCACCAGAGCCGCGCAGTGGTTTCGCCTGGAGATGCCGCCCGGCCTGGTGGGCGAGGCGGTGGTGGTGGTGCAGCCCAGCTACCTCGACGACGTCCGGGTGTACACGCCCGACCCCGGGGTGGTGACCGGCTGGCGCCTGTTCCAGCTGGGCGACCGCCACCCGGCGCCGGAGCGGTCCCGGTTGGACCTGGGGTTCTCGGTGGCTTTCAAACCCGTGGCAGGGCAGGCCGTGTTCGTGCGGGTGCGCACGCTCAATGCCCACAACATCCGTGTGCGCGTGCTCCAGCCCGCCGTGGCCGACCGCGAAAACGCCGTGCTGCTGGTGGGCTTTGGCGTGTATTGCGGAGCCGTGCTGGTGCTGGCGGCGGCGGCCGCCGTTGCGGCGCTGGCCTACCGCGACCGCCACTGGGCGGCCAATGCCGGGTTCCAGCTGGCCACCCTGGGTGCCATGGTGTTCTTCTTCGGCCTGGGCGGGCGGTTCCTGCTGCCTGGCGACCCCCTGCTGGCGGACCAGCTGGCGAGCTGGTTCGGTTTCGCCCAGTACTTCACCGGTGCGCTGTTCTACCGCTTGCTGTTCCGGGAATACGGTGCCCCGGCCTGGCTGCTGCACCTGCAGTCGCTGCTGATGCTGTTCCTGCCCCTGCAGGTGCTGCTGACCATCGGTGGCCGCTTCGATCTGGCGATGCAGGCCGGCAACCTGATCCTGCCGCTGGCGGTGCTGGTCATGGGGCTTGCGGTGGTGTTCGTGCGCAGCGACGACGTGGTGCTGCTGAACCTGCTGCGCATCAACACCATCAGCACAACCATGTTTTTCCTGCTGGCCTACGCCACCCACCAGGGTCTGATCGAGGCGCGGTTTCTGCACCTCTACCCCGGCGTGTTCATCAGCCTGATGACCGCGGTGCTGCTGCACCTGACGCTGCTGCGCCGTCGCGAGCTGCTGGGCAGGGAGCAGGAAGGCACGCAGCGCACCCTGGCGCTGGTGCGCCAGCAGGTGCAGTTCGAGCGCCGCCGCCGGCTGGAGGACGGGCGTTTCCTGGGCATGCTGATGCACGAGATGCGCTCGCCGCTGTCGGTGGTGGCCGTGGCCGCAGGCGCCCTGGAGCGCAAGTTGGGCGATGCCGGGGTGGGACAGCGCACCGGCCAGTCCATCGAGCGCGACCTGCGGCGCATCGGCACCTCCGTCGGGCAGATGCGCAGCGTGCTGCAGCAGGTGCAGGCGGTCAGCGAGCTGGAACACCTCATGGGCGGTCACGGCCCGGCGCAGAAGCCCGGCTTTGTGCAAGACCGCTGCGAGGCCGACGCCCTGATGGGCCGGCTGCGGGACCTGCTGGCGCAGGAGCCGCGGGTGGACGCCTCGGAAATGCGGCCCCGGGCACCCGGACGGCTGGTGCGCGGCTCCGCCCCGCTGGTGGAAATGATGGTCCGCAACCTGGTGGACAACGCACTGAAGTACTCGCCGCCGGAGTCTGTCGTGCGCTGCGCGTGCGAGCTGCGCACCGGCGTCTTCGACGTGGTCGGCCTGACGATCAGGGTGAGCAACCGGATCGGGCCGGTGGGCGCCCCCGACCCTGCGAGGCTGTTTGGCAAGTACTACCGCGCCCCTTTGGCCCACCAGCATTCCGGCTCCGGACTGGGGCTGTACTGGGTGCGGGGTACGGCTCGGCTGTGTGGCGGCGATGTCGAGTTCGAGCAGCGGGACGACGACGTGAGCTTCGGTCTGGTGCTGACCTTTGTCGGAGACAACGAATGACGCAGATGTGGGATGTGCTGGTGTGCGAGGACTTTGTCGACCTGCGCGAGGCGCTGGTCGACTATCTGGAGGAGACGGGCCAGTGGCGGGTCCGCTCGGCCGGCAACGGTGCCGTGCTGCGGCGGTTGCTGGTGGAGCGGGTTCCCCAGGTGCTGCTGCTGGACGTGGGCCTGCCGCACGAGTCGGGCATCGACATCGCGCGCTGGCTGCGGTCGGCCTACCCCGAGGTGGGCATCGTGATGCTGTCGGGCCGCTATTCCTCGTCCGACCGGCTGGCCGGCTGGCGGGCGGGTGCCGATGCCTACCTGCTCAAGCCGGCCGAAATGGAAGAGGTCGAGCTGGCGCTCAAGGCGGTGGTGCAGCGCAGCGGCCGCGTGCCCGATGCGGCGCCGGCCGCAGCGCCCTTGGTGCGCTTCAACCGCCGCCAGGGCACCCTGACCGGCTTCGACGGTCAGGTGCACCGGCTGGCGCCCCGCGAGGCAGCGCTGTTGCAGGTGCTGGCGCAGTCGCCGGGTTCCATCGTGGAGGTGAACACCCTGCGGCGGCTGCTCTGGACCGAGGAAGACGCCGAGACCGACGTGAACAACGCGCTGTTCTCCCTGGTGCGCCGCCTGCGCCGCAAGCTGGAGACCTGTGGTCTGGACGAGTCGGCCATATCGGTGATGCGCGGGCGCGGCTACCGTTTCAGCGCGACCCTGGCCATCGATTCCTGAGCCGCGCGCGGGGCGTGGCCTCACGCCGACGAATTTGTCACGCTTTTTCTAACAAGTTGTTACCTCTGAGGAGTTGTGACAGCTTGTGACAGATTGCGTACATCTGTAGTTCCTAAGCTTCATCCATCGCATCCTTGTCACGGAGAAGCTAATGAAATATGGATTCCGTCGCGGCCACGTTCCTTCCGGGCGACAGCGGCAATCGGGTTTCACCCTCGTCGAGCTGGCCGTCGTGCTGGCGGTGATCGGTCTGATCATTGGCGCCATGGCCATCGGCAAGGATGTCCAGCGCAACGCCGAGTACACCAAGATCAAGAACAAGTTCATTGATCAGTGGGAGCAGGCTTACAACCAGTACTACCAGCGCACCGGCGTGGTGGTGGGTGACGACCAGGTCGCTCCGCGCCTGATGGTCAATGGCGCCACCTACACCGCTGCTGCCGGCCAGCCGCTGTCGGGCGGCAACATGGCTGGCGCGACCCCGCCTGGCCGCACCTGCGACAAGGCCGACGGCCCCAACATGGCCACCCGCGGCGCCACTGCCGCTACCAACCTGCGCACCCTGATGACGCAGACCGGCATCCGCATGCCCCCCGGCCGCGCCGAAGGTTTCGAAGACCGCTATGTCTACCTGGACAGCAACGGCAACCCGCAGGAGGTGCAGGTCTGCTTCCAGTGGAACAACCCCACCTCGGCCGAAGGCGCGGGCAACGTGATGATCATTTCCGGCCTGACCCCCGACCTGGCCCGCATGCTCGACCAGATGGTCGACGGCAAGCCCGACGCCCAGGAAGGCCGCTTCCGCAAGCAGGCCATCGCCAACGGCACCGCCAACGCGCCCGGCGTGCAGTGGAACCGCACCAACGACGACTCGATTGATTCGACCGTGGCCTCTGGCTCTGGCGACAACGAACGTCTCGACGAGAACCAGGTGGTCACGATGGTCGCCATCTACAAGATGAACCAGTGATCCAGCGCCCAGCGGAACGAAAGACACCACCATGAAGAAGTTTTCGACCTCCCGCCGCGCCCGCCAGGCCGGCTTCACCCTGATCGAGCTGGCCCTGGTGCTGGCGGTGATCGGCCTGATCATCGGCGCCATCGCCATCGGCAAGGATGTGCAGCGCAACGCCGAGTACACCAAGATCTCGAACAAGTTCCTCGAGCAGTGGAAGATGGCCTACGACCAGTACTACCAGCGCACGGGCACGGTGGTGGGCGACTGCCAGCAGGCGCCGACCTACATGGTCAATGGCGCCGAGACGTCGATCGGTGGCTCCGGCGCCTGCGCGCGCCCTGGCCAGCAGGCAGTGGCCGGCATCCCCGAGAACTTCGGCAACACCGGACTGAAGATCTGCGAGGGCCAGGGCTACGCTGCTGGTCAGACCGGCGGCGGTGACGCCACGCTGGCGGCGCAGACCCTGCGCACACTCATGACCCGCCACGGCGTGCGCATGCCCGCCGGTCGCGGTGAAGGCCACGAGGACCGCTACGTCTACCAGGACACCAACGGCAACTCCACCGAGGTGCAGGTCTGCTTCCAGTGGAACACCGCCGGCACGACCAGCGGCGCCGGCAACGTGATGGTGGTGCGTGGCCTCACGCCCGACCTGGCGCGTTACCTCGACCAGCTGATCGACGGCAAGCCCGATTCGCGCGAAGGCCGCTTCCGCATCCAGGGCCGTGCCGGCCACACCCAGGCCGTGGACGCCAACGCGCCCGGCACCGCCTGGGAAGCCAACAACACGGTGGCCAGCAACATCGGCGGCAACAACCAGGTGGGTGGCGACGCCACCGCCATCGGCGCCAACAACCCCGGCGGCGCCACGGCCGAGGGCCGTCAGTACGACGAAGACCGCGTGACCCTGCTCACCGCCCACTGGGTGATGGACCAGTGATGGATGCCTCCCGACGTCTGCGCCTGGTCCTGCTGGGCGTCGCCACGCTCGCGCTGGCGGTGGCGGCCTGGTTCGCCTGGCAGGCTGTGGGCCGGTTGGGGCAGGCCCGGTCGGAAGCGGCTTCGGCGCGCGCCGAACTGACCCAGCTGCGCGGCCTGGTGCCCGCGCTGGAGCAGCACGAGCGCTACGCCAAGGACGCTGAGGACATCAAGGCCATGGTGGCCAAGGCGGGTTTCGATCCCGCCCGCTGGTCCAACCGCAAGCTGCAGCGAACCACCGCCCTTCTCAGCCGCCGCGACGCCGAAATCCTGCTGGTGCAGCAGATCGGTGCCAGCGGTGCGCAATGGTTTGCCGCCGACTACTTCGACGTGACCGTGGCCTCGCCCGGGGCCGGCCTGTTCTCCCCGGTGCTGCAGGACGACCGGGGCTTCAACGTCGAGATGGCCGGTGTCGTGTACTTCCCCCTGGTGAGCCGATGAAGCCCGAGCAGATTCTCCTAGTCTCCCAGCAGGGCTGGTTCCGTTTCGCCGCTGGCGAGATGCGCGAGATCGCACCCTGGCCCGAGCTCACCGGCGCCGCGGTGGTGGTGATCGACTTTGCGGACTCGCAGGTCGGCATCCAGTCCACCAAGGGCAAGCCCGAGTACGCCGCGGCCCAGATTGAAAAAGTGGTGCGCGCCGAAGGCGCGGTCGAAGGTCCCATACAGGTCTTCGTGCACAAGCAGATGCGCCACGCCGACAGCTGCCAGACGCTCTACACCGCGGTCGCGCTGGACGACTGGCAGCGGCACCAGGACTGGGCTCAGCGCCAGCGCGACCACTGCATGGTCGTGCCGCTGGTGGCAATGCTGACCACCGGCTCCGGCAAGGACGAGCCGCTGCGCATGGTGCGGACCGGGCAGCAGATCCATGCCTACGGCGAATCCGACAACAAGATGCACTACGCCACGGCGGCGGCCATCGGCACCGATGCGACCGACTACCTGGCGCCGGTGCGCACCATGATGGCCCAGCTGCGCGCCAGTGGCTGGCGGAGTGCCGCAGGCGTGCGATGGGGCGCCGTGCGGACCGACGATGCGGGCACCGAGCAGACGCTGCTGGCCAGGCTCGCCGAACTCGGCGGTCTCGAAGCGCGCCTCCTGCCACACGAATCCTTCCGCACCGAAGGCGGCAAGGCGGCTTCGGTGCTGCCGGGCCTGCTGGCCAGCATGCCGGTGCGCGGCTTCGTCGCCTCCGGTCTGCAGCGTCTGGCCTGGCTGAGCGAGGGCTATGTGCTGCCCCTGGCCGCCATGGTGGCCGTGGTCGCGCTGGGGCTGGGCGGCTTGGCCGTGTACGCCGAGCAGTCCGCGGTCCAGGAACGGCAGGCGGTGCGTGCGCTGAACGACGAGATGGAGCCGCTGCGCACCCGCGTGGCCGCGGCCACCGCCGCCGGAGGCACCGGGGTGGAAAGTGCGGATCTGGCGTTCGCCCGCCAGCTGGGCTTTGCCGCCACCCACGACCCGGTGCGCATGCTCACCACGGTGCGCCAGGCGGCCGGCGCCGGTGTGCGCATCCAGCGCGTCCAGCTGGCCAAGGCCGACCAGGCGTCCAAGGCGCGTTTCCGCATCGACGGTGTGGTGGCCAATGGCTCCAGCGTCGAACTCAGCCGCTTCCTGGGCGCCTTGAGGGCCCAGGGCTGGGAGGCCGAATCGACCACGCCCAACGACGGCTCCGTGGGCGCTTTCGCCTACCACCTGCGCCGCGTGGCGTCGGGTGGCAACAGCTGATGTCCGAACAGAACTCCCGATGAAATACGTTGCCCTCACACTGAGCCTGATCGCCGCAGCGCTGCTCCTGCTGGCCGCGGCGATGATCGGCAATCGCATCGGCGTCGAGCGCCACACGCTGGCGCCGGTGCAGATGTCGCTGCCTCCTCTCTCGCCGCAGGTGGTGGCCGACCAGGCGGAGCTCAAGGTCTCGCTGCAGGCCCTGCTGGACGCCGCGGCGCGCCGGCCCATGGGCCTGATGGCGGCCGGTTCCGCCGCGCCGGGCATCCGCCCGCTGGAGAACTACGACAGCCTGTTCGTGCTGCCGCCGCAGACGCCAACGCAGATGGCGGCGCTGGCGCCACAGCCGCGCGCCGGCCACGTGCGCCAGCCGCTGTCGTCGGTGCCGCTGCCCAAGGTGAGCGTGGTCGTCGAAGGCGCCGAGCGCAAGGCCGTGGTGGACGGTCACCTGGTCCGCGTGGGCGATGCCGTGGGCGACGGTCTGGTGGTGCGTGCCATCCAGGTCGGCGCGGTGACCTTCGGCTACGGCAAGGAAGAACTGGTGGTGGCGGTGCCCCTGGAGCGGCTGCGCGTGCTCGGCGCCTTCCCCGCGAAGGCAAAGGCCAACTGATGAACAAAGGGGTCGTTGCCGGGGCAGGACTGGGCCTGGTGCTGCTCGCCTTTCTGGGCGGGTACTGGCTGGCCAACAGCGGTTCGGCGCCCGCGCCCGCCGCTGGCAGCGCGTCGGCACCGTCTCCAGTGACCGCGGCAGGGCCTGCCGGTGAAGCTGCGTCTTCGGCCTCCGGCGCAGCGTCCACAGGTGCACCGGTGACGTCCGCGCCGGCGGCCGCCCAGTCTTCCGCCGCTGAGCCGGCCTCGCCCGTGGCGGGCGCCCCGGCGCCGGGTGCTGCGGGCCCGTCGGCCGCTGCACCGGCGGCGGGCGGCTCCAGGCTCACGCCCGAAGAGCGCCGCCAGCTGCGCGCCAGCATCCGCGCCAAGCTGGCCGCGTTGCAGGCCAAGGGCCCGAACGTCTCGATCGCCGAGGCCCAGGCCGTGATGGACGAGGTCGAGCAACTGGGCCGCGGCGAGTTCGATCCCCGCTATTTCAAGGCCGTGCGCGACATGCTCGGCTACTCGGGCCGGGTGCAGACGCTGAGCAAGGAGCTGCAGTCCATCGCGTCCAGCTCGAACGCCAAGGACGTCGCCCGCCGGCAGGCGATCCTGGCCGAGATGCGCGACCTCAGCGATCAGATCAGCCAGAGCGCCGCGCAGGTGCAGTCTTACGCGCGCCCGCTGCCGGCGCCGGCAGGAACGCAAAAGTGAGCACGTCCCTGCATCTCCGGCACACGCTTTCGCGCGCGGCCCGTGTGCGGCGCGTGCGCGGCTTTTCGCTGGTGGAGGTGGCGATCGTGCTGGTGGTGGCCGGGCTGGTCAGCTGGGCCGCGTTCACCGCCTTCGACACCGTGTCCGAACAGCAGGAGCGCGAAGGGGCGATGTCCCTGGCGCGCCAGATGCAGGGCAGCCTGCGCGCCTTCGCCATGCGCCATGGTCGCCTGCCGTGTCCGGACAGCGGGGCCACCGCGACCGGCTACGAATCACTCACCGGCGGCAACTGCACCGCCGGCAACCAGGTGGGCTGGTTTCCCTACGTGGCGCTGGACATGGAAGTGCCGCAGGAATCGCTGCGGGCCCGCTATGCGGTCTTCCGCGCCGCCAGCGCCACGCTGGCCTCGGACGCCGACCTCGCGGTGGCGGTGGAACGCACCGGCGACGCCGCCGGCGATGCCACCCAGCTGGATGTCACCGACCTGATCGTCGGTCTGGGCAACGCCGCCTCGCTGGCGCTGTCGACCTCGCGCGCCCACCTCACCGGCGACGCCGGTCCGGCCGGTGCCATCGACTGCGCGGCCAACACCGTCATGCCGGTCGCCTACTGGCTGGTGCTGCCGCTGCACGACCGCAGCGGTGACGGCCTGCGCCTGGACCCCCCCCACACCGCGGCGGGCCTCTGCGCCGCCAGTCCCAACGCCCCGATCCGGTCCACGTCCGACGACGTGGTGCTGGCCGAGTCGCCCGCGCAGCTTGCTGGTTGGCTGAGAAGAAGCATGCCCTGAGCACAGCCGCCCGTTTTCCGATGTCCCTCGCACACACCACTGCCATGCAAAAGACCCAACTGCCCTTCCCGACGACCGCACTGGTCAAGGCCACCGCCACCCTTTCGGTGGTGCTGCTGTCGGCTTGCGTGGCTCCGCCGCCGCAGAGCGCGAAGAACCTGAGCGACCCGGACACCGAGTCGGTGCGGCGCATCCAGGAAGTGGCGCAGGCCGAGTCGCGCAAGCTGCTGGAACAGCAGGAGCGCCTGCTGGCCGAGCTGCGCAAGACGGCTGCGGCCAAGGCGCTGGAGCCGCCGGCACCGCAGTACGACCCGCTGGAGGGCCGCACCATCAGCGTGTCGATCTCCAACGGCACCATCAGCCAGATCCTGACCGCGTTCGCCGACGCAGCCAAGGTCAACCTCATCGTCGAGCCGGCGGTGGTGCAGCAGGGCGCGCTGACCGACATGTTCCTCAAGGACGTGTCCCTGCGCGAGGCCTTCAACGAGCTGCTGCGCAGCTACGACGTGTCGGGCGAGATCCGCAACCAGACCATGCGCATCCGCCTGCACGAGGAGAAGTTCTTCGCGATGAACTTCCTCAACGTGAACTCGCAGATGTCGCTGAACTCCGGCGGCAACGTGTTCGGCTCCAACTCCAGCAATGCCAACTCGGCCATCTCCGGCGCCCTGTCGATGACGGCCTCGTCGACCCAGCGGGCCGACCCGTACACCGAGATCGAGAACAACCTGCGGGCCATCCTGGGCGAGAACCGCCCTGCGAACGAGTCGTCGCAGACGGCGGCCACCAACGCGCGCACCCCGCAGGAACCCACCCAGGTGCAGCAGCCCAACCAGAACCAGGCCTTCACCCTCAACCGCACCTCCGGTACGCTGTTCGTCAAGGCCCGCCCGTCGCAGATGCGTGCGGTGGAGAAGCTGATCAAGCAGACCCAGGACATGCTGACCAAGCAGGTCTACATCGAGGCGCAGCTGATCGACGTGCAGCTGGGCGACGGCTACCAGCTGGGTGTGGACTGGACCCAGCTGCGCAGCCGCCTGGCGCTGAACTTCGGCGTCGACGCGCTCAACCTCTCACCCACCGGTAACGGCAGCCTGCCCGGTTCGCGCGGCAGCTACCCCGGCAGCAGCCTGACCATTCCGGCGCGGGCCATCGGTTCGTCCAGCGGCCTGGCCACCGGCGGCATCGGCTACGCCGACACCAACGGCTCGGCGGTGATCAATGCGCTGCGCAACTTCGGCACCCTGCGCATCCTCTCCAATCCCAACATCCAGGTGCGCAACGGCACGCCCGCGATGCTCTCGGTGGGCACCAGCCTGAAGTACGTCTCGCGCTCCAGCGCGGCGCAGAACAACATCGGTGGTGGCGCCACCACCACCTCGTCCGAAGTGCAGACCGATTCGGTGTTCTCGGGCGTGATGGTCGGCGTGCTGCCCATGATGCGCGACGACGGCAAGATCGAGCTGCTGATCAACCCGGTGCAGAGCGATGTGGACCCCAAGACGCTGGAGCTGGTGCAGGTCAACCAGTTCAACTCGGTCAGCCTGCCGCAGGTCGCCTACAAGGGCCTCACCACCACGCTGAACGTGGGCGACGGCGACGTGGTCGTGGTCGGCGGCCTGATCGACCAGAAGTCCTCCGGCTCCAACAGCGGCGTGCCCTTCCTGGCCGACGTGCCGGTGTTCGGCAAGCTGGTGTCGCAGGAAGGCGATGCGCGCTCGTCCCGCGAACTGATCGTCGTGCTGCGCGTGCGCCTGCTATGAGTCTGATCTACCAGGCACTGAAGCAGACCGAGCAGGAGGCCCCGGCTCCCGTGGTGGCCAGCGCGGCCGCCCCAGCGCCGCGCGCGGTGCAGGCGGTGCCGGCTGCCGCCCCCGTCCGTCTGCGCGGCCCTCTGCTGCTGGGTGCCTTGGTGGCCGGCGCGGGCATCGTGGCGGGGCTGCTGCTGTCGCAGCGCGAACCGGTGGCCGGTGTGGCCGCCACCGCCGCGCCGTCGGCGCCCGCGGCCATGGTCCCGGTGCCGGCCGAGGAGGCGCCCCTGCCCACGGCTGCGGTCGCGCCATTGCCGGTCGCCGCGCCTGCCGCTGCTCCTGCCACCTCGTCCGCTGCTGCGCATGCCGCCGTGGCGGCCCTGCCCGTGGTCGAGCCGCCCCTGCCGACGGTGCCGCCGCGGCTGATGCTCTCCACCTCGCTGACCGTGCGCCCGGCCGCTGCCGCGACCGAGCCCGCCCCCTCGGTCGCCACGCCGCCCGCTGCCGCTCCTGCGGCCGCGCCAGCACCCGCTGCGGCGCCGGCCCCCGCCCAGCCGGTGTCGCAGGCGCGCCCGGCGCCGGTGGAGGTGACGGTGCGTGCCACCGGTGGTGCCACCGAGGGTGCGTCCAACGAAGACATCAGCGAGCTGTTCGACGGGCTCAACCGTGCGCTGGAAGCGCGCGACGAAGCGCAGGCGCAGCGCCACCTGCAGGGCATTCGCAGCCGCCTGCCCGAAGGCTCGCTGGCGCGCTTGCGCGCCGAAGGCTGGCACGCCTACCGCACCGGCGACGCCGAGCGGGCGCAGCGCGTCTACCGCCGGCTGCTGGAGAAGCTGCCCGGCGACGAGAACGCCAGCCTGACGCTGGCCTCCATCGAACGCCAGGGACAGCGGCCCGACCAGGCCCGCGAGGTGCTGGCGCGCTCGCTGCGGCACAACCCCAACTCCACTGTGCTGCGCGCGGCGCTGGACCAGGCCAGCCAGTCCGAGGCCGCCCGATGAACGCGCGCAACAGCCACCTCGCCACCCTGGGTCTGGTCCGCAACCCGTTCCCCTACACGCCGGACGCGGGCTGCTACTTCACCACGCCGCATCTGGAGGAACAGCGCGTCGAGCTGGAGCACTGCATCCTCTCGCGCAAGGGCTTCTGCCTGCTCACCGCCGAGGTCGGCATGGGCAAGAGCACGCTGGTGCGCCGCCTCATGGCCGACCTGGCGCCGCGCCAGGTGGTCTCGGCCCTGGTGTTCAACACCTTCCTGCAGGGGCCCGAGCTGCTGTCCGCCGTGCTGCAGGACTTCGGGCTGCAGGCCACCGGCTCGATGGCGACGGACATCAACGTCCTGAACACCTTCCTGCTGGACAACCACCGCGAGGGCAAGACCTGCCTGCTCATCATCGACGACGCACAGAACCTCACGGAAAGCTCGCTGGAGCTGATCCGCCTGCTGTGCAACCTCGAAACCGACCAGGAGAAGCTGCTGCAGATCCTGCTGGCCGGCCAGCCCGAGCTGGAGGCTACCCTGGCGCAGCACGGCCTGCGCCAGCTGCGCAGCCGGGTGGTCAAGCACGCCCGGCTGTACGGGCTGAACAGCATGGAGATCGCGGACTACATCCGCTTTCGTTTCGAGTCCTCGGGCAGCGACGGCAGCCTGCTGCTGCAGGCCGACGCGTGCCAGCTGCTGCTGCAGGAAACCGCTGGTGTGCCGCGCCAGGTCCATCTGGTCATGGACCGTTGCCTCTATGGCCTGGCGGCGCGCAACGGCAAGGTCATCGACGCCGCGCTGATGAAGCAGGCCATCCAGGACTGCCGCATCCAGCTCGACGCAGGCGCCGCCGAGGCCGCGCCGTCGGCACCAGTGGTCCCGGCCGTGGCCGCTGCGGCCACCCCGGTGCGCCGCTGGGCCCCGCTGGCGGCGGCCCTGTCGGTGCTGGCGGTGGCGGCGGTGCTCTGGTACCAGGGCGCGCTCCCCGTGCAGGCCAAGGCGGTGTCGCCGGTGGCTGCGCCCGCGGCGGCACCTGAAGCGGCCGTCGCCAAAGCCGCTGAACCGGAAAAGGCCCCCGCACCTGCGCCCCAAGCCGCACCGGCTGTGGCGCCTCAAGCCGCCGCGCAGGCGCCGGCCGCCACGCCGAACGGCGCCTGCGCCACGCCGCCTTCGTTGGCGCAGGACCGGGTGCTCACCACCCAGCCGCTGCCCGAGCTGGCGCACCGCCTGCTGGGCGGCCGGCTGGCCCGGCTGGACGACGTGTGCCTGGAGTCGCGCCAGGGCCAGCCATGGATCACCTGGGCCGCGCCAGCCGCCGGTTACGACGACAAGGACCGCCTCTCGGCGGCACGCTTCCAGATCGCCCTGACGCGCTACGGCAGCCTGCTGCCGGCCGACGTCGACGGCGTCTGGGGCGAGAAAAGCCGCAACGCCCTGCAGCGCTTCCAGTCCGGCATCGGTCTGGAACCCACGGGCAAGGTCGACCCATTGAGTGGACTGATTTTGGAGAAGTTTTATGTACAAGAGCAGTGACGGTACCGGCGTGACGCCGGGAGGGGACCGTCGCAACCTGGGCAGCTTGCTGATGTCCAGCGGCCTGGTCACCCAGGTCGACATCGACTACGCCTGCCAGAAGCAGGCGGTCGAGGGTCAGAAGCTGGGCCGCATGCTCGTGGAGCTGGGCTTTCTCAGCGCCAAGGACCTGGCGCGCCATCTCGCCATGCAGCGCGGCATCGAGTTCCGCGACGTGCCTCCCGCGATCGACGAGGGTGTGGCCGCGGCCTTCAACCGCAGCCTGTGCCTGACACACAACTTCCTGCCCATCGGGCGCGAGGGCGAGCGCATCCGCATCCTGCTGGGCGACGCCGAGCCCGAGCTGGTGTCGGCACTGGTGCAGCGCCGCGTCGGCCAGGAGGCGGTGTTCTGGCAGGGCGATTTCTTCGCCGTGGTGGACGCCATCCACCAGCACTACTACTTCCAGGAAAACCCGGTCGAGAAGCTGATCGCAGCCGAGATCCGCAAGCTGTCGGACGACCGCGACCACGCCTTCAGCCCCGAGCGGCTGATGGAGCTGATCCTGCACACGGCGGTGCGCGAGCGCGCCACCGACGTGCACCTGGCCCCCACTGCCAACAGCCGCACCGTGCTGATGCGGGTGGACGGCGTGCTGCGCCCGATGTTCGCCATGCCGCCGTCGCTGGACCGCCTGGTGGCCTTCATCAAGCTCAAGGCCGACATGGACGCCAGCGAGCAGCGCCTGCCGCAGGACGGCAGTTTCACCATCCAGCTGATGGACGCGGCCTACACCATCCGCGTCTCGACCATGATTTCGGAGTTCGGCGAGCGCATGGCCCTGCGCCTGCTGGCCGAGCGCAGCGACCTCGACCGCCTGCAGGACCTGGGTTTCCTGGACGAGGACGTGGCCGAGATGGAGCGCTCGTTCTCGCGCCCGCACGGCCTGATCCTCATCACCGGGCCGACTGGCTCGGGCAAGAGCACCACGCTGCACGCCGCGCTGCGGGTGCAGCCGCTGGTCGAACGCAACGTGCTGACGGTGGAAGACCCGGTCGAGTACCGCGTGCCGGTCGCCTGCCAGACCGAGGTGAACCGCCGCGCCGGCTACGACTTTGCCAGCGCCATGCGCCACTTCCTGCGCCACGACCCGGACATCATCCTGGTGGGCGAGGTGCGCGACGCCGAGACCGCGCGCGCCGCGCTGGACGCCTCGTCCACCGGCCACCTGGTGCTGTCGACGCTGCACGTGGGCGGCATCTTCGGCGTGGTGCCCCGCCTGCGCCTGCTGGGCGTGGACGCGGAGACCGTGGCCGAGAACCTGGTGGCGGTGATCAACCAGCGCCTGGTGCGCTGCATCTGCCCGCACTGCAAGACCAGCCGCGCGGCCACGGACGAAGAACGCCGCTGGCTGGGCGAGGGGGTCGAACAGGTGTTCCACGGCACCGGTTGCAACCACTGCCGCGGCAGCGGCTACCGCGGCCGGGTGCCGGTGTACGAGATCCTCACCGTGCGCCGCGAACTGGCCGACGCCATCGTGGCCGAAGCGCCGCGGGCGCGCCTGCGCGAGCTGGCCGAGGCCGGTGGCCTCAAGCCCATGGAGCGGCTGGCCCGGCGGCGCGTGCTGGCCGGTGAAACCACGATGGACGAGATCCGTCGAGCCATCGGACTGGATTGACCATGAGCACCGCAGGTCTGCGCACCTACTTCTACCGGGTCCTGCTGCCGCATGGCAAGGTCCAGACCGGCTTCCTGCGACTGCTGGTCGAGCGCGACCACTCGGCGCGCCTGCGCCTGGAGCAGCAGACCGAAGGCACCGTGCTCACGCTCAAGCGGCTGCCGCAGTGGCTGTCCATGCTCGACGACATGCGCCGCAAGGTCTTCGCCGGCCACGTGCGGCCGGTGGACCTGGCCGGCTTCCTGCGCGACATGGGCATCATGCTCGACGCCGGCGTGCCGATGATGGAGGCCCTGCGCACCCTGATCGAGGACCAGTCGGGCCACCCCGGCGTGGCCGACATCGCGCGCCGCGTGCACACCGACATGGGCTCGGGCATGCGCATCACGCAGTCCTTCGCACGCCACCCCGACGTGTTTCCCGAGACCGTGCGCAACCTGGCCGAGATCGGCGACGAGTCCGGCGCGCTGCCCAAGATGCTGCTGGAGTCGGCGGCCCACGTGGAGCGGCTGATCGACATCAAGCGCGATATCCGCACCGCCATGATCTACCCGATGCTGGTGCTGGCGTCCATCATGGCCGTGGGTTTCTTCTGGCTGTACTACGTGGTGCCCAACCTGGCCCAGCTGTTCAAGCAGCTGCGCGCCAAGCTGCCGCCGCTGACGCAGTGGCTGATCAACGTGTCCGACGTGCTGGTGCAGTACCTGCTGCTGGTGGCCATCGGCGTGGTGCTGCTGGTGGTGGCCCTGGTCTGGCTGTACCGCTCGGTGCCGAAGTTCAAGCAGGGCTGCCACGAGCTGATGCACCGCTTGCCCATCCTGCGCACGCTCTCGACCTCGTCGGGCATGGCCTTCATCACCGAGCACCTCTCGCTGCTGGTGCGGGCGGGCCTGGACTTCATGATGAGCCTGGACGTTCTCTCGCGCGCCACCTCCAACGAGTACTACCGCGCCCGCCTGATCAAGGTGCGCGACGGCGTGGCACGGGGCGAGGGCATTGGCGCCTCGATGCGCCGCGTCGGCGGTTTCCCGCCCATGGCGGTGCGCATGATCTCGGTGGGCGAGGAGTCGGGTTCGCTGGAAAAGCAGCTCGACCGCCTGTCCGACGAATACCGCAAGCGCCTGGACGTGGTGGTCAAGTCGCTGGGCGAGATCGTCAAGCCGGCGCTGATTCTGCTGGCAGGCGGCCTGTTCATCTTCCTGATCGTGGCGCTGCTGCTGCCGATCTACGACCTGGTGCGCCAGTCGGTCAGCCAGTCCATGGGGGGCGGCTGATGGCCATCCGGGTGTCCCTGCCATCCCGCCGCATCGTGCAGCGAGGCTTCGGTCTGCTGCAGGTGATGCTGCTCATCGCCGTGCTGGGCGGACTGGCGACCATGGGATTCCTGGAGTGGCGCGAGCGCACCGCCATCGAGAACGCGCGGCTGGAGCGGCTGAACCTGTCCCAGGCCGACCAGGCGCTGCAGACCTTCGCCACCGTCGCGCGCCGCCTGCCGTGTCCCGACACCGACCGTGATGGCGTGGAGGACTGCGGCGGCACCGAACAGAAGGGCTGGCTGCCCGCCACCACCCTCCGCATGGCCGGGGCCGACCCGGGCGTGGACATCGGCCAGATCCGCTACCTGGTGCAGCGCGGCGCGGGCGACTTCGACCTGACGGTGCTGGACGACGCCTGGCGCCCGCTCGAGTACGACGACGACGGCACCACCTTCTTTGCCATGCGCGATGCGCCGCCGTACCAGGAAAACATCCGCACCCTGGCCGACTTCTGCCAGCGCCTGCAGGCCGGCGCCGACACCGCGCTGGCCGCCGGCATGGCGCAGGTGAACGCGGCACCCGCACGCGCCGTGGCCTACGCCCTGGCCCACCCTGGCGACGAGGACACCGACGGCGACGGCTCGCTGTTCGACGGCGCCAACACCGGGGCGAACAGCGTGCTGGAGGACCCGCAGCGCAGCCCGATCCTGGCGGCCTACGACGACATCGTGCTTGACCGGCCCTTTGCCGCGTTGCAGACCGCCTTCCACTGCAACGTGCTGAACGACTCCATCAACACGGTGGCGCTGGCGCACGACATCTCCAGCTCGGTCGACGAGATGAAGGAGGAGAACATCGAGGCGGCCGAGCGCGCGATCATCTTTGCCTCCATCGGCGCCGCCATCACCGCGGTGGAAACCGCGGCCGTGGTGCTGGAGGGCATCAGCGACGCGGGCAACGCGGCCGGCGAGTGGGCCATCTGTATCGCCTCGCTGGGCATCGCGGCCAACGCCTGCGCGGCCGCGGGCATCCACACCGCGTCGGCGGCGCTCACGGCCGGCGTGATCGTTGCCAACGTGGCCTCCATCGCGGCGAACGTGACGGCGGCCGTGCTGGCCGGCAACGCGCTGGCCCTGGCCGACAGCACGGTCAACGCTTCGTCGCTGAGCTGCACCGTGCCCGACCTGACGACCCAGCTCAACCAGGCGCAGGGCGAGCTCAACGACGCCATCGCCGACCGCCAGGCCATCGTGAACGAGATCGCGGCCAAGCAGGTCGAACTGAACAACGCCATTGCGGCACGCAACCAGGCCATCGCCAACCTGCGGTTCTGGGTGCGCTGGGGCTACCCCTGGTCCAGCATCGACGGTCGGGTCGACACGCTGCTGTCGTCGGCCGGCACCTGGGGCACCGCCAATACCAGCTACTCCGACGCGACGGCCCAGGTGCAGCTCTACCAGGACGCGGTGACCAACTGGACCAACACCCGCGACGACTACGCCAACATGATCGCCAACCGCACCACGCTGATCAGCCAGCTGCAGTCGGAGATTGCGGCGCTGGACACGCAGATCGCGGCCACCACCGATCCGGTGGCACGTGAAGCGCTGCAAACGGAGCGCCTGGAAAAAACCGCGCGCCTGTCGCTGCTGCAGGATGCGACCGCGCTGCAGAACGAATACAACAACGCCGTCACGCGGCTCGCCGAGGCACAGTCCAACCTGGCCGCGGCGCAGTCGGCGCAGACCGCCGCCCTGACCTCGATCAACTCGGCCCAGTCGTCCTACGCCAGCAACTACAACAGCCTGCAGAACCCGGGCCGCTACCAGCTGCAGGTGCTGCCCAGCGTGGTCTGGGCCTGCTCCACCACCGCCATCAACGTCTGCCAGCCCGGAGACATCAACACCTACTCGGCGATCCAGACCGCGCTCAACGACCTGTTTGGCCCGGCCACCAACGTCGCCCAGGCCCCGGGGCCGAGCAGCCGCTACTTCCGGCCGGAGCAGATCCAGCGTGAGATCGACGCGCTGGAGGACTCGCTGGACGCTGCAGACGACCGCATCGACGCGGCGCAGGACTCCTACGACTCGCTGGCGGCCCAGGTGGCCAACCCGCCGCCCTGCAACATCACGGGCTCCGGCGTCACGCCGATGCCGCCCTCCGCTGCACAGAGCATCCTGACCAACGTGGACATCAAGGGGGGCACGCGATGAGGCGGCCACCGTTCAGACAACGCGGCTTCTCCTTGGTGGAGATGGGTGTGGCCCTGGTGGCCATCGGCATCATCGGCGTCATGGCTTGGCGCTGGGTGGCGACCACGCAGGCGCCGATGGACCGCACCGACATGCAGCGCCAGCTCAACGAGGCCCAGGCCGGGGTGGAGGGCTTCCTGCTGGCGAACCACCGGCTGCCGTGTCCGGCGGCTGGCACCGACGGGGTCGAGGCCTGCGGCAACGCGACGGCGGTGCGCTTTCCCTGGCGCACGCTGGGCATGGACAGCGACCTGGCGGCGCTGCACTACGGCGCGAACCGCGGAGGTGGTGCCGACCTGGCAGCCCTGCCGACAGCCCAGGACTGGCCGGACTTCGGCCTTACCTTCACCGAGGTGCCGGTGTTCCCGGCGCTCAGCCCCGTGCCGGCCGATGTGACCGCCGCGGGCACCCGCGTCAGCGCTTCCTACGCCGACGCGGTCGCCCTGCGCCCGGTGGTCAACGGGCTGGACTGGTGCGCCGTGGCGCGCCGCCTGGCGGCCAACAGCGGGGCTACCGGGGTGCTGCGCGCCGGCGCCACCGGCGGCAGCGTGCCGGTGGGCTTCGTGATCGCCCACCCGGGCGCGAACCGCCAGTTCGACGGCAACAACGCCGAAGGGGCGAGCGCCAGCTTCCGCTTCGACCTGCCGGGCCGTTCGCAGGACCTCAACTACGACGACCTCATGCTCGCCGTCGGCCCGGGCGACCTGTCGGCCCGCCTGGGCTGCGCGGTGCGCCTGAGCGAGATGCAGGTGGCCATGCAGTCGAGCTACGCGGCCTACGACACCGCGCGCGTGATGCAGCAGTACTGGTCATTGCTGCGCTTCGACATCGACCAGGCCGAGTCCGCGGTGGACGGCGCTGAGTCAGGTGTGGCCCTGGCCGCCATGGGCCTGGCGCTGGCCACCACCAGCGCGGTGCTCAGCATCGCCTCGGCGGCCAACACCGAAGGCGTGACCGCCTTCGTGGTGGTGATGGCCGCAGTCAACGTGGCCGCGTCGATTGCCGAGACCGTGCTGGCCGCACAGGACCTGACGGCGGCCCAGGAGGACCTGCAGGCCGCCCGCGACAAGCTGGTGGCGGGCAACGCCTACGCCATCCACGTCTACAACAGCCTGGCCGACGCGCTGGACCACGCGGTGGTGACCGACCGGAAGGGACTCAACCCATGATGAAGCGCCACCAGGCGGGTTTTTCGCTCGTCGAGCTGTCCGTCGCGCTGCTGGTGCTGGGCCTGGTGCTGCTTGGCGCGGTGGTGTACTGGCAGTTCCAGGAACGCCAGCGCGTGGGCACCGTGCAGATGGATGTGCAGCTGCAGGCGCGCGATGCCCTGGTGGGTTTTGCCCACGCCCAGCACCGCCTGCCGTGCCCGGCCACCGACGCCAACGGGGTCGAGTCCTGCGCGGCGGGCGCCGGCCTGCGCCAGGTGGGCTATGTGCCCTGGCAGACCCTGGGTCTGCCGCGTCCGGAAGCGGGCCGCCTGCGCTACGGCGTGTACCGCGAGGCCTCGGCCACCGCGGCCGAAGACCGTGATCTGGCCGTCGCGCTGGACCGCATGAACCCGCTGCGTGCGCTAACGCCCAACCCGCGCCCGCAGAACGGCAACGGCCCCAATGGCAACATGCCACCGATCCCTTCGCTGGCCACGGTGCAGCTCGGTGCCACCGAGGCCACCAGCGGCACCGACCCGCTGAACGCCGCCTGCAACGCCGCCAACAGCCCGCCCTGTGCGGTGGGCGGCGCCCAGTCGGTCAACCAGATCGACCTGTGCCTGGCGCTGAACACCTCGACCGATGCCTTCGCCGCACCGGCCGGGCGGCTGGCGGTGTCGGCCTCCGGTTCGCGCCGGACGGTGGCCTTCGTCATCGCGGCGCCGGGCATGCTGGACGCGGACGGCAACGGCCTGTCCTTCGACGGCCTGAATTCGACGGTCAGCGATGCCGACCCGACGTTTGCCGCACCCCGCACCACCATCAGCGACGCCTACGACGACCAGGTCATCGCGATGAGCGCGGCCGAGCTGTTTTCTGAATTGCGCTGTGGCGGTGCGCTGTCCACCGCATCACACGCCCACTTCAACGCGGCCACCGGGGCGCTGGTGATGGAGCGCGCGATGTACGACTACCGCGACCAGCTCTACGTCGCGATCCGTCTGGCCGAGGCGGATGTGGCCGCATCGGCGGCGGGCATCGCGGGTGCCATCTCGGCGGACCTGGACGCGGCCAAGGAGATGCTCTCGGCCGTGGGCGACACCACCATGAGTGCGGGTGCGCGTTCGTTCCAGATCGGTCTGGCCGCGGCCGGCATCGTGGCAGCGGTGGCGGGATCGGCGGCGGCAGCGGCCTCGATGGTGCTGTCGGTGGAGTCGCTGAACGCGGCCCGTCAGGACCACGCCGACTTCGCAGCGCGCACCACGGCCGCGACCGACCTTTCCATTTCCGTGAACCGCAATGCCCTGCGGGCCGACGCCATCGGCTTCTGAACGCGGCGGACCCCGAGGTGAACCCCATGAACAAACCTTCTTTCTCTGCCCGCCGGCCCGGCCTCGCCCGGCAGCGCGGCTTCACCCTGATCGAACTGGGCGTGGCCCTGCTGGTGATCGGTCTGCTGCTGGGGGCGGTGGCGGTGGGGCGCGACCTGCAGCGCACTGCGTCGTACCAGCGGCTGTCGACCGACTTCGTGCAGGGCTGGCAGCTGGCCTACGAGGCCTACGTCACCGGCGTGGGCTACCCGCCGGGCGACAACCCCACGGACCCGACCGGCCGCGTCAACGGCAACGTCGCGCCCGCGGGCACCGCGCTGTGCGGCAACGACCTGATCAACGCCTTCCTGGCCGCTGGTGTGCGCCTGCCCGAAGGCCGCACCGAGGGTCAGCAGGACCGCTACGCCTACCTCGACAGCAATGGCAACCCGCAGGAGGTGCGGGTCTGTTTCCAGAATGTCGAATGGGCCGAGCCTGGTGCCACCGTGGGTACCTACGTGACGCGTCGGCGCAACGTGATGACGATGCAGAACGTGACCTTCTCGCTGGTCTCGCTGCTGGACCAGCAGGTGGACGGCAAGGGCGACGCCCGCTTCGGCAAGCTGCGCGACATCTCGCTGGCGAACGCGACAGGCGAAGCCAACGGCCGGGTCTGGCCCCTCGACGACCGCATGGCCTTCGGCAGCACGACGCCGACCACGTTGGACGAGTCGCAGGTGGCGGTGACCACGGCGTACTTCCAGATGCTGCGCTGAGGCCAGCGCCGGCCTCGCGGCGCCAACCGCTCGTTGGCGCTGTCAGGTCAGGGCGGCCCGGTGCGCCCGGGCCTGTTCGGCAATCGCCTCGCGCGCTTCCGGCGCCAGCCGGTCCAGGTTTTTCATCTGCATGGCCATGCGCGGGTTCTGCCGCAACATGGCCTCGTGCCGCATCAGGAAGTCCCAGTACAGCGTGGTGAAGGGGCAGGCCTTGGGGCCGGTGGACTGGGCCGGGTCGTAACGGCAACCACTGCAGTGGTTGCTCATGCGCTGGATGTACTTGCCCGTGGCGACATAGGGCTTGCTGCCCAGCAGGCCGCCGTCGCCGTACTGGCTCATGCCCAGGGTGTTGGGCAGTTCCACCCATTCCACCGCGTCCACGTACACGCTCAGGTACCACTCATGAACGGCCTGCGGCCGCACGCCCAGCAGCAGCGCATACAGGCCCGTGACCATCAGGCGCTGGATGTGGTGCGCGTAGCCATGCGCCAGCGTCTGCGTGATGGCTTCGCGCAGGCAGGCCATCTCGGTCTCGCCGGTCCAGTACCAGGCGGGCAGCGGCGCCTGCGCCTCCAGCGCGTTGCGCTCCAGGTAGCCGGGCATCTGCGTCCAGTAGATGCCGCGCACGTATTCGCGCCAGCCCAGGATCTGGCGGATGAAACCTTCCACCGCGGCCAGTGGGGCGTGGCCGTTGCGGTACGCCGCTTCGGCCGCGGCCACCACCTCGCGCGGGTTCAGCAGCTTGAGGTTGAGCGCGGCGCTCAGCTGCGAATGCCAGAGCCAGACCTCGCCGGCCCACATCGCGTCTTCGAACTGGCCGAACAGCGGCAGGCGGTGGTTGATGAAGTGGTCCAGCGCGCGCAGGGTCTCGGCGCGGGTGACGGGCCAGGCGAAGCTTTGCAGCGACCCCGGGTGGTCGTCGAAGCGCGTGTTGACCAGTTCGATGACTTCTTGCGTGATCACGTCCGGCGGCACCCGGAAGGGCGGCGGCACGTTCTGCGGACCGGCCTTGCCGAAGCTCTCGCGGTTGTCGGCGTCGAAGTTCCACTGGCCGCCCGCCGGCTGCTTCCCGTCCATCAGCACGCCGTGTTTCTGCCGCAGCTCGCGGTACCAGTATTCGAGGCGCAGCTGCTTTCGGCCCTTGGCGTGCGCAGCGAAGTCGCGCACCGTGGAAAAGAAGTGACGGTCGTCGCGCAGGTCCAGCGGCAGGTCGGCCTGCGCCGCCACGGCGCGCAGGTCTTGCAGCACGCGCCAGTCGCCGGGGGCGGTGAGGATGAGGCTTTGCGGTTGCAGGTCGGTGATGGCCCGTTGCAGTTCACCCGCCAGGGTGCCGGTGTTGTCCGCATCCTGAAGCTGGGTGTAGCGCAGTGGCAGGCCGCGCTCTCGCAGCTCGGCAGCGAAGTGCCGCATGGCGCTCAGGAAGATCGCGGTGCGCGGCTTGGCCGACCAGACGTGGGTGGATTCTTCGGGCACCTCGGCCATCCACACCCGGTCTTCCGCCGGGTCGAAGCCGTCGAAGGCGGTGCTGTCGTGGTCCAGCTGGTCGCCCAGCACGAGGACCAGATGGCGGATCGGGGAGGCCGGCATGTCAGGCATTCCGCGCTGAAGGGTTCTTGCGCGCCCGGCAGGCGTCGGAGCAGTACTTGACCTCGTCCCAGTTCTTCGCCCAGGCCTTGCGCCAGCTCATGGGCCGGCCACAGACCACGCAGGGCTTGCTGGGCAGGTGGGCCTTGTTGCCTTTGAAGTCGCTTTTCACAACGGGGTTGTATCGCAGGATCCAAATACCGCACCCAACTTCGGGATTCTGTGGTGCCACACCAGCCACGACTTGGCAACACGGAGGTTAGAGTCACATGTATCGCAAATGTGGCCCGTGACCATCTGCGTAGAACTCAGTTGCCCGGAGTTGTTTCATGCCCAGCGGAAGTCAAAGTCGAGCCATTGACGTACTGCATTCCTACCGTTGGTATGGCGCACTGGCGGGCGCCTTGGCGGGTGGTTTGATCGGAGTTTCGGTCGCCGGACCGAACTTCTACCAATGGGCTCCCTGGCAGAGCGTGTTGACGCTCCTGGGCTGCGGCTTGCTGCTTGCACTCTCTGGGTATGTGGCCGTGGCACTTGCCATTGGCTCGATGGCGGGCGGGGCGACTGCGGGGGCGCACACAGACGGCGACACCACGTCGCCTGCGTGCTCGGGAGGGGAGTCTGACGGGGGAGGAAGCTGCGGCGGGGAGTGAGTCAGCTCGGTTGAGGCACATCAGACCCGTCAAGCCAGCGCCTTGGCGATCTTCCCCCGCTTGACCGTGGGTCGCGGCACTTGGCAGGGCAGGTGCTCGAACCAGCGGCGCACGTCGTCGTCCACGCACAGGCCGTGCATGTAGTTGTAGATCGCCTTGCGCAGGCCCTGGCCCAGCACGTCGTGGTCCACGCCGGGTGGCATGGGCGTGGGGTCGGTGAAGCCGATGTCGTTCTTGGCGAACGTCACCTCGGGCAGCGGGATCAGCTCGACGCCATAGGCCGCCGGGTCCATGCCCACCGGGGAGTGCACGGTGCAGGAAAAGCGGTGGAAAAAGCCGCTCTGGATGCAGCCGTTCTCGAACAGCTGGCGCACGTATTCGAGCGCGTCCACCGTGTCCTGCAGGGTCTGCGTCGGGAAGCCGTACATCAGGTAGGCGTGCACCAGGATGCCGGCGTCGGTGAAGCCCTTGGTGACGCGCGCCACCTGTTCGACGCTCACGCCTTTTTTCATGAGGTTGAGCAAGCGGTCGCTGGCCACCTCCAGCCCGCCGCTCATGGCGATGCAGCCGCTTTGCGCCAGCAGCTCGCTCAGCTCGGGTGTGAAGGTCTTCTCGAAACGGATGTTGCCCCACCAGCTGATCTGCAGGTCGCGGCGGATCAGCTCTTCGGCCAGCGCCTTGAGCGCCTTGGGTGGCGCGGCCTCGTCCACGAAATGGAAGCCGGTCTGCCCGGTCTCGTTGACGATCTTTTCGATGCGGTCGGCCAGGGTGGCCGCGGTCGCGGTCTCGTAGCGGCCGATGTAGTCGAGGCTCACGTCGCAGAAGCTGCACTTCTTCCAGTAGCAGCCGTGCGCCACCGTCAGCTTGTTCCAGCGGCCGTCGCTCCAGAGCCGGTGCATGGGGTTGAGCATGTCCAGCAGGCTCAGGTAGCGCTCGATCGGCAGGCCGTCCCAGGTGGGCGTGCCCACGTCCTCGAACGGGATGTCCGGCTCGGCCAGGTTGACGTACTTGACCTCGCCGTTCTCGCGCAGGAAGGTGCGCTGCAGGCGTTGCTTGCCGCGCTCGCCGTGCAGGTGCTCGATCAGCGAGAGCACCGGCCGCTCGCCCGCGTCCAGCGTCACGTAGTCGACGAAGTCGAACACGCGTGGGTCTTTCAGCTCGCGCAGTTCGGTGTTGACGAAGCCGCCGCCCAGCCCGATGCGGACGTGCGGGTTCTGCGCCTTGATGGTCTGCGCGATGCGCAGGGCCGCGTACATGGCGCCGGGGAAGGGCACGGACAGCAGCACCAGCGTGGGCTGGTGGCGGTGCAGGGCGGCCAGGGTCAGGTCGTGCAGCAGCTGGTCCACCAGGGTGGGCGGCGTGGCCAGTGCATCGGCCAGCGGGTCGAAGCTCGGCTGGCTGCTGGCCAGCGACTCGGCGTAGCGCACGAACTCGAAGCGCTCGTCCGCCGCGTCGCGGATCACGTCCGACAGGTCGTTGAGGTACAGCGTGCACAGGTGGCGCGCCTTGTCCTGCACGCCCAGCGCGCCGAAGGCCCAGCCCAGCGGGTCGCCGCTGCCGTCGTCCACATAGTTCTCCAGCGCGGAAAAGCGCGGCCCTTCGGGCAGCAGCCCGCGCGCGGCGATGCGGTAGGCCAGCGTCGAGTCACGCCCCTGCAGGTAGGCGATCACCGGGCCGATGGTGGCGCGGTAGGCGTCGAACTGGTCGAGAAAGTTGTGCACGCTGGCCGTGCGCTGGGCCTCGGGCTGGGCCAGCGCGCAGCCCCGCAGCGCCTCCAGCCCGGCCGGCGTGAACAGGTGGAGCACCAGCGCCAGCGCCAGGTCTTCCTGCACCGCGTCGATGCCGCGCGAGCGCAGAAAGCCCGTGAGGTAGGCGGTGGAAGGGTAGGGCGTGTTGAGCTGCGTCATCGGGGGGATGAGGCTCAGCACGCGGAAGGGGGTGGTCATCCCCCGATTGTGCCGACAAGGGGCGGCCGGGCGGGCGTGGGGGTCAACACTCCACGATGTTCACCGCCAGCCCGCCGCGGGCCGTTTCCTTGTATTTGGTCTTCATGTCCGCCCCGGTCTCGCGCATGGTCTTGATGACCTTGTCCAGGCTGACATGGTGGGTGCCGTCGCCGCGCAGCGCCATGCGGGCGGCGTTGATGGCCTTGACCGAGGCGATGGCGTTGCGCTCGATGCAGGGGATCTGCACCAGACCACCCACCGGGTCGCAGGTCAGGCCCAGGTGGTGTTCCATGCCGATCTCGGCCGCGTTTTCCACCTGCTCGGGCGTGCCGCCCAGCACGGCGCACAGGGCACCGGCCGCCATGGAGCAGGCCACGCCCACCTCGCCCTGGCAACCGACCTCGGCGCCGCTGATGCTGGCGTTCTCCTTGTAAAGGATGCCGATGGCCGCGGCGGTGAGCAGGAAGTCCACCACGCCCTCGTCCGTTGAACTGGGCACGAAGCGGCGGTAGTAGTGCAGCACGGCGGGCACGATGCCGGCCGCGCCGTTGGTGGGCGCCGTGACCACGCGGCCACCGGCGGCGTTCTCCTCGTTGACGGCGAGCGCGTAGAGGTTGACCCAGTCGAGCACGGCCAGCGGATCGGTCAGCGCTTTCTCGGGGTGGCCGGTCAGGTCGCGAAACAGCGCAGGCGCGCGGCGGCGCACCTTGAAGCCTCCGGGCAGTACGCCGTCGGTGCTGTAGCCGCGCTGCACGCAGGCTTGCATCACCTCCCAGATGCGCAGCAGGCCGGCGCGGATCTCGTCGTCGCTGCGCCAGTGGCGCTCGTTGGCGCGCATCACGCCCGCAATCGACAGACCGTGCTCGCGGCAGCGCTGCAGCAGCTCGTCGCCCGTGCGGAAAGGGATCGGCAGTTGCGTGATGTCGGGCGCGATCACCTTCTGCCGCTGGCCGTCGGCCATGACCTCTTCGCTCACCACGAAGCCGCCGCCCACCGAATAGAAGGTGCGCTCGGACAGCACCGTACCCGCGGCGTCCCAGGCCGCGAGGCGCATGCCGTTGGCGTGCAGCGGCAGGGCCTGGCGGTGCAGGGTCAGGTCCTCGCGGTCCGTCCAGTCGATGGTGTGAGTGCCCATGAGTGCGATGCGCCCCTGTTCCCGGATGGCGCGCACGGTGGGCTCGACCGATTCGATGGGCACCGACTCCGGCTCGTGGCCGCACAGGCCGAGCAGTACCGCCTTGTCGCTGCCGTGGCCGCGGCCGGTGGCGCCCAGCGAGCCGTACAGCCCCACCTGCACCCGCGCCACAGCGGGCAGCAGGCCCGCGGTCTCCAGCCCGTGTGCGAACAGGCGCGCGGCGCGCATGGGGCCGACCGTGTGCGAGCTGCTGGGCCCGATGCCGATCTTGAACAGGTCGAAGGCGGATACGGCCATGGCGGTTCCTTGGTGGTCAGACGGCGGGTGCAGGCATCACCACGCGGGTGTGGCGCCGCAGCTCCTGCCACTGTGCCACGTGGCCGGCCAACTGGTGCGCGGTGATGGCCGAGAGCGTCCAGCCGAGGTGGCCGTGGCCGGTGTTGTAGAACACGTTGGGCAGGCGGCCGGGGCCGACGCGGGGCAGCATGTCCGGCATCATGGGCCGCAGGCCGGCCCAGGGCTCGACGCGGCGTGTGCTCACGCCCGGGAAGCACTGGTTGACCCAGTCCACCAGCGGCTTGATGCGGTCGGCGCGGATGTCGCGGTTGAAGCCGTTGAACTCGGCCGTGCCGGCCACACGGAAACGGTCCACGCCCAGGCGGCTGGTGACCAGCTTGGTCTCGTCGTCCAGCAGGCTCACATTCGGCGCAGCGGCCTGGCTCTGCGCGTCGTTCAGCATGACGGTGATGGAGTAGCCCTTGACCGGGTAGACGTTGAGGCGGTCGCCCAGCTGCGCGCCGATGGCGCGGCTGTGCACGCCGGCGCAGACCACCACCGCATCCGCGCTGACCACCTCGCCGTCGGCGAGGGTGACGTGCGCGGTGTTGCCCGTGCTCTGCACGCGCGCCACGGCGCGGCCGGTCAGCAGGCGCACGCCGCGGCGCTCGCAGGCCAGGCTCATGCCGTGGGTGTACTTGTGGATGTCGCCGGTGCTGTCGCTCTCGGTGTAGTAGCCGCCGTAATAGTCACCCGCCAGCGTCGGTTCGATGGCGCGCATCTCGTCGGGCGTGACGGCGCGGCGCGGCAGTCCGCCTTCGGCCAGCAACTTGGACACCTCCCCTGCGTGGTCGAAGCCGGCCTTGTCGCGGTAGATGTGCAGGATGCCCTGCTTCTTGAGGTCGAAGTGAACGCCCTCGGCCTGCGCCCAGCCGAACAGGTGCTCGCGCGCGGCAATCGCCAGCTTCGCGGTGGCGATGGTGTTGTCGCGGTACTTCGGAATCGAGGCGATGAACTCGGCGAACCAGCTGAGCTTGTGCCAGCTGGGCTTGGGGTTGACCAGCAGCGGCGCGTCGGCCTTGAGCATCCACTTGATGCCCTTGATGAGCGTGGACGGGTGGGTCCAGGTTTCGGCGTTGGAGGCCGACAGCTGCCCGCCGTTGGCGTGGCTGGTTTCCATGCCCGCGTAGCGGTGCTGTTCGATCAGGGTGACCTGGTGGCCTTCGCGGGACAGGGCGTAGGCGCTGGTGACGCCGGTGATGCCGCCGCCGATGACGATGAGCTGTGCCATGGAGAAATCTCTCTTTCAAAGCCGTCAAACAGGGATGGGCACGACCCGCACACCGTGTGCGGACCATGACCCCCTCTGTTTGTGACCTGAGAGATTCACCGGCCCGGTGTGGGCTGGCTTGCTCCTGCGGTGGGCCGGGGGACGAATCCCGGCCACTCTTCAGAGTGTTGCGCTGAGCGCGCGCTGAACGCCGATCGGTCCTTTTGCCTGAGAGTTTCCGGGGCGGTTGCTCCTTCGGCGCCGGCCTTCCCTGGGGGCGCCGGTCTCTCCCGATCGACGGAAGAAAGGCGCTTATTGTGCCTGCAGTCCGATGGATTTGACGATGGCCCGGAACTGTTGAGTGCCATCGGCATAGGCCTTGTCGGCTTCGGCCAGGGTTTGCGGCCTGGGCAGCAGCTGGCTGTTGGCCTCCAGCGCGGCGAGCACGGCCGGGTCGCCCAGGGTGCCGGTGATGGCCTTGTGCAGCGCGGCCACGACGGGTTCGGGTGTGTCGCGCTTGACGAAGTAGCCGGTCCAGATCTTGAACGTGAAGTCCTTGAGCTGCTTGCTCTCGCTGATCGCCGGGTACTGCTTCACGCTCTCCAGGCGTTCGCTGTTGAGCATGGCCAGCACCTTCACGCGGCCCTGCTTCTGCATTTCGTCGTACTTCTTGCCGTAGGGTGCGAGGAAGAAGTCCACCTGGCCGGCCATCAGGTCCTGCTCGGCCGGCGCAGCGCCCTTGTAGGGCACGTGGATCATCGGGATGCCGGTGACCTTGGACAGGTGCTCGCCCAGCAGGTGGTAGAACGAACCGGGGCCGACGCTGGCAAAGGTCAGCGGCTTGCCGTCCTTGGCGGCCTTGCGCGCGTGGTCGAGGAACTCGTCGACGCTGTTCACCGGCAGGTCTTTCTTGGCCAGGAAGGCGATCTGCGCCGTGGCGATCATCTGCACCAGGCGGAAGTCCTCGCTCTTGAACTTGATGGAAGAGATCGCCAGCGGCGCGAGGATCAGCTCGTTGGGCGAGCCCTGGAAGATGGTGTAGCCGTCGCTCGGGCCACCGAGCACCTTGGCCGCGGCGATGGAGCCGCTGGCGCCGCCCAGGTTTTCCACGATCACCGGCTGGCCCAGCTGCTTGCCCAGGGTGGTGTTGACCGAGCGCGCGATCACGTCCGACAGGCCGCCGGCGGGGTAGGGGACCATCATCGTGACCGGTTTGGACGGGAAGGTCTGGGCGGCAGCGGTGCCGGCCAGGCCGAGGGTGGCCAGCGCGGCGGCGGCCAGAGCGAAGTGGATGCGGATGCGGGCGTTCATGGTTTGTCTCCGGTGTGGTTGTCGAGGGGCAAAAACTCAGGGGGCGGGGGAAAGCAGGTCCTGCACCAGCGCGATCCAGTAGGCCGCGCCGGGGGCGATGTTCAGATCGTTGAAGTCGTAGGCCGGGTTGTGCACCATGCAGGCGCCGGGTTCGCCGTCGGCCCCGTTGCCGATGAAGAGGTAGCTGCCCGGCACGCGTTCGAGCATGAAGGCGAAGTCCTCGCTGCCGCTGACCATCGGGCCTTGCGGGTCGATCTGCTCCGCGGGGAAGTGCTTCTGTGCCACCGCCAGCGCGCGGGCGGTCTGTGTGGCGTCGTTGACCAGCACCGCATAGCCGGGCCGCCAGGCGATCTCGGCTCGCACGCCGAAGCTCTGCGCCTGCAGCTGCACCAGTTCGCGGATTCGCTGCTCCACACTGCGGCGCACCTGCGGGTCCAGCGTGCGCACGCTGATCTCCAGCCGCGCCTCGGCCGGGATCACGTTGTTGGCCTCGCCCGCGTGGATCGCGCCCACGGTGACCACGGCCGGCTGCAGCGGATCGACATGGCGCGAGACCACGGTCTGCAGCGCCATCACCAGCGAGGCCGCGGCCACCACTACGTCGGTCGCCTTGTGCGGCATGGCGCCGTGCCCGCCGTGGCCGTGCAAGGTGACGGTGGCGTAGTCGGACGAGGCCATGGCCGGCCCGGCGCGGAACACCAGCCGGCCCTGCGGGATGCCCGGCATGTTGTGCATGGCGAAGATGGCGTCGCAGGGGAAGTGCTGGAACAGGCCGTCTTCCATCATCTTCAGCGCGCCACCGCCGCCTTCTTCGGCCGGCTGGAAGATCAGATTCAGCGTGCCGTCGAAGTTGCCTTGCGTGGCGAGGTGCTGCGCCGCGGCCAGCAGCATGGCGGTGTGGCCGTCGTGGCCGCAGGCGTGCATCACGCCGTGGGTGCAGCTGGCCCAGGCCGCGCCCGTGGCTTCGGCGATGGGCAGCGCGTCCATGTCGGCGCGCAGACCGAGGGTGCGGTCGGATGTGCCGCGCTTCAGTTGGCCTACGACGCCGGTGCCACCCAGGCCGGTCGTGACCTCGTAGCCCCAGGCGCCCAGCTGGGCCGCGACAAGGGCCGCCGTGCGGCGCTCGCTGAACGCCAGCTCGGGGTGGCGGTGGATGTCGCGGCGCACGGAGATGAACTGTTCGACGGCGGCGTCACTGAGGCGATCCATGCAAAGCGCTCCTGAAACATGAACTTTGTTGCATGTTAGGAACCGCCTGAATTAAAGTCCAATGCATTGATCATCAACGAACCATGCATTCGATTGGAGGTTTCCGAATGACGCTGGTGCAGCTGCGGCACTTCGTGGTGCTGGCCGAACTCGGGGCCTTCGTGCAGGCGGCCAAGGCCCTGTATCTCACACAACCCGCGCTCACACGCAGTATCCAGGGGCTGGAGGAGGAGCTGGGCGGGCGCCTGTTCGACCGGCTCGGGCGGCGCATTGCCCTTACGCCGTTCGGCCACGAAGTGCTGCAGCGTGCCCGCCGCCTGGTGGCCGATGCCGAGGCCCTGAAGCAGACCGGCAAGGGCCTGCACGCGGGCCTGATTGGCACGCTGCGCATCGGCCTGAGCTCGGGGCCGGGCGCGCTGCTGTCCGTGCCGCTGATGCTGCACATGGGCGAGCACCACCCCAGGCTGCAGCTGCAGATCTCGCGCGGCAACACCACGGTCCTGATCGACGAACTGCGCGAGCAGCATCTGGACGCGGCGGTGCTGGACGTGCGTTCGGTGCGCCCGGCGGCCGACCTGGCCATCGCGCAGACCTTCGAGCTGGCGGCGGGTTTCCTGGTGCGGCCGGACCACCCGCTGGTGCAGCTCGGGCGGCCGGCGACCATCGAGGACGTGCTGGCTTACCCCATCGCCTCCACGCCGCTGAGCGACGAGGTGGCGCGCATCCTCATCGGCCGCTACGGCCCGCAGGCCAACCCGGACGACATGGTGACCCTGCGCAGCGACGAGACGCAGACCATCGTCGAGGTGGCGCGCCAGAGCCAGGCCATCGTGCTGACCGCCCACGCAGCCGCGCCGGGGCTGGTGCCGCTGCGCATGTCGCCCGCGCTGGACGCCACCGCGCGCTTCGGCCTGGTCACGCTCAGCCAGCGCCAGGAAGCCCCGGCGCTGCGCATCCTGCGCGAGTGGCTGGCGGGCTGGCTGGTCCAGAATGGGGCCGCATGAAACTCACGGCCTTGCTGATCGCGATCGAGGTGGGCGGCACGGTGGCCTTCGCCATGTCCGGGCTGATCGAGGCCATGCGCAAGCGCATGGACGTGGTGGGGGTATTTTCGGTGGCCTTCGTCAGCGCCTTCGGCGGCGGCACGGTGCGCGACCTGCTGCTCGACCGCCGGCCGCTGTTCTGGGTCGAGCACGAGGCCTACCTCTGGATGGTGTTCGCCATGGTGATCAGTGCGCCCTGGTGGCTGAAGCTGGCGCTGCGCGACACCGGCACCCGGCTGATGGAGTGGGCCGACGCGTTCGGTCTGGGCCTGTTCGCCATCTCGGGCACCAGCATCGCGGTGGCGGCCGGCATGTCGCCGGGCGTGAGCGCGCTGATGGGCGCGACCACCGCCATCGTGGGCGGCGTGGCGCGCGACGTGCTGTGCAACGAGGTGCCCAAGGTCTACCAGGACCACCGGCCCTATGCGCTGTGTGCAGTGGCGGGCAGCCTCGCCTTTCTCGGGCTGATAGCGCTGGGCCTGGGTTCCGAACTGGCGAGCCTGGTGGGGATTGCCGTGGCCACCGGCAGCCGCTTGCTGGCCATCGCCTTCGACTGGCAGCTGCCCGGCTGGCGCCTGCCGCAGAAATGAACAACGCCGGTGGGGCGAATCCCACCGGCGTCTGTGCGAACTCAAAGCCGTTCAAGCCCGGGTGCTCACTCGGATTCCTTGATCAAGCGGCCATGACCGGGCTGAATCGGGCGGGCGTTGGCGTTGAAGATGCGGCGAAACGTCTTGATCTGTTCTGCGCCCAGCCGCACGGGCTCCTTGAGCACCATCCAGTTCACGCCTTCGGAGCAGGGCGGTGTGGTCAGCGACCCTGCGTATTGGTAGTACGCCTTGTTGGCCGGCAGCAAGGCGCCCAGGTTCAGCTGCAGATCGTCCACCGTGATGTGTTCACCCTTGCGCGGCAGGTGGTCGAACACAGGGGCGTAGGCGGCGTTGGTCTTGCCCGGCTGAATCAGCACGCCGATCACACCCAGCTGACCCGCGGCATTCTTGTGAACGAAATGGGCCACCATCGCGGCGCGCTTGCCGTTGACCGCTTCCTCGCTGGGGGTGTGGAAGTGGAACTGCAGCAGCTCGTAGGTCTGGTCGCCGACGGTCAGCGTCTGCCCGGGGGGCACGTTGACCTGAATCGTGTGACCGTTGTTGGTGAGGTTCGGTGGGACCGGGTTGTAGGTGAACTGAAGCGCAGGCAAGGTAGCCTTGACCGCCTGGCGAATGTCGATGGGGCTTTGCAGCTGCCCCTTGCCGCAGGTTTCAAAAGAGGGGTCGAGCTCGGCCCAGTGCATGGGGCCTTCATGGCCCCGTTCGTAGTTCCAGTGCTTGTGTGTTCCGTCGGCGTGGGACGACAACGAAAAGAAGGCCATGGCCAGGCACGCAAGGGGCTTGGCGACGATGCGGATTCGATGATGTGCAGACATGTGATGTGAGGGAAGGGATGCCGCGGGGGCGGGAGTGCGTGCACGACTGGGCACGCACTCCGAGTCTTGGACCCTCTTCTTAGAGGGAACTTAATCCGCGCAGGCACCGCTCCTTCTCACGCCAGTTCGCTCACCGGCACGCAGCTGCAGAACAGGTTGCGGTCGCCGTAGACGTTGTCGACGCGGCCCACCGACGGCCAGTACTTGGTGTTGACCGCGTGGCCGTTCGCCACGGCGGCGACTTCGCGCGGGTAGGGGTGGGGCCACTCGCTCTTGAGCACGCTGGCCGCGGTGTGCGGCGCGTTCTTCAGCGGGTTGTCGTCCTGCGGCCACTCACCTTTCTCCACGCGACGGATCTCTTCGCGGATCGCGATCATGGCGTCGATGAAGCGGTCCAGCTCCTCGCGCGTCTCGCTCTCGGTGGGTTCGACCATCAGCGTGTTGGCCACCGGGAAGGACAACGTCGGGGCGTGGAAGCCGTAGTCCATCAGCCGCTTGGCCACGTCCTCGGCCATCACGCCGCAGGTTTCCTTGAAGCCGCGCAGGTCCAGGATGCACTCGTGCGCCACGTGGCCGTTGGCCGAGGCGTACAGCGTGGGGTAGTGGTCGGCCAAGCGCTTGCTGATGTAGTTGGCGGAGAGGATGGCCGCCTCGGTCGCGTGCTTGAGGCCGTCGGCGCCCATCATGCGGATGTACATCCAGCTGATCGGCAGCACGGCCGCATTGCCCAGCGGTGCCGCGCTGACGGCGCCCACCGCATGCTGGGACTCGGGCGTGCCGCAGACGCCACCCGGCTCGGCGCCACGGCCATGGCCGGGCAGGAAGGGCACGAGGTCTTCGACCACGCAGACCGGGCCGACGCCCGGGCCGCCACCCCCGTGCGGGATGCAGAAGGTCTTGTGCAGGTTCAGGTGGCTCACGTCGCCGCCGAACTCGCCCGGCGCGGCCACGCCGACCAGCGCGTTCATGTTGGCGCCGTCCACGTACACGCGGCCGCCGTGCTGGTGCACCAGCGCGCAGAGTTCCTTGACCGTGGTCTCGAACACGCCGTGCGTCGAGGGGTAGGTGATCATCACGGCGGCCAGGTTCGCGCTGTGCTGTTCGCACTTGACCTTCAGGTCGGCCATGTCCACGTTGCCGTTCTCGTCGCACTTGGTCACCACCACCTGCAGGCCCACCATCTGGGCGCTGGCCGGGTTGGTGCCGTGGGCGGACGAGGGGATCAGGCAGATGTTGCGGTGGCTCTCACCACGCGAGGCGTGGAAGGCCTGGATGGCCAGCAGGCCGGCGTATTCGCCCTGCGAACCGGCGTTGGGCTGCAGGCTGATGCCGGCGTAACCCGTGGCCTGGCACAGCCAGGCGCGCAGCTGCTCGTCCAGCTCTTTGTAGCCCTGCAGCTGGTCGGCCGGGGCGAAGGGGTGTACGCCCGCGAATTCCGGCCAGGTGATGGGGATCATCTCGCTGGTCGCGTTGAGCTTCATGGTGCAGGAACCCAGCGGGATCATGCTGCGGTCCAGCGCCAGGTCCTTGTCGGACAGCGCGCGGATGTAGCGCAGCATGCCGGTCTCGCTGTGGTGGCTGTCGAACACCGGGTGCGTCATGTAGGCGCTGGTGCGGCGCAGCTCGACCGGGATCAGCGGCTCCACGCCCTTCTCGAAGGCGTCGAACGAGGGCAGGGCCTGGCCGTCGGCCGCGAACGCCGACCACAGCAGGGCGATGTCTTCGCGGGTGGTGGTTTCGTCCAGCGACATGCTGACGAACTGGCCCCAGGACAGGCGCAGGTTGGCGCCCTGGGCCAGTGCCTTGGTCACGATGGCCTTGGCCTGGGCGGCGTCGGTCGCCTTGACGGTCAGCGTGTCGAAGGCCGACTCGCTGGTCAGCGTGTGGCCCAGCTGCTGCAGGCCGGCGGCCAGCACGGCGGTGTAGGCGGCCACGCGCTGGGCGATGCGCTTGAGGCCCTGCGGGCCGTGGTACACGGCGTACATGCTGGCCACGACGGCCGGCAGCACCTGCGCCGTGCAGATGTTGGAGGTGGCCTTCTCGCGGCGGATGTGCTGTTCGCGCGTCTGCAGCGCCAGCCGGTAGGCCGGGTTGCCGTGGGTGTCCACGCTCACACCGACCAGGCGGCCAGGCAGCGAGCGCTTGTACTCGTCGCGGCAGGCCATGTAGGCGGCGTGCGGGCCGCCCGCGCCCATGGGCATGCCGAAGCGTTGCGTGGTGCCGACCACGATGTCGGCGTCGAATTCGCCCGGGGGCACCAGCAGGGTCAGGGCCAGCAGGTCGGCGGCCACGATGAAGGCGGCCTGCTTGGCGTGCACGGCTTGCACCTCGGCGCGCAGGTCGTCGATGCGGCCGCTGGTGGACGGGTACTGCGCCAGCACGGCGAAGTAGTCGTCGCCCTTCAGCGCTTCGGCCCACTCGGTGGCCGAGTTCGCCAGCTTCACGGTCAGGCCCAGCGGTTTCGCGCGGGTCTGGACGACCTCGATGGTCTGCGGGTGCGCGTCGCCGGCCACCACGATGGTGTTGCCCTTGGCTTTCACCGAACGCTTGGCCAGGGTCATGGCCTCGGCAGCGGCTGTGGCCTCGTCCAGCATGGAGGCGTTGGCGATCGCCATGCCGGTCAGGTCGGTCACCATGGTCTGGAAGTTGACCAGTGCCTCCATGCGACCCTGCGAAATCTCGGCCTGGTAGGGCGTGTAGGCGGTGTACCAGGCGGGGTTTTCGAGGATGTTGCGCAGGATGACGCCCGGCGTGTGCGTGCCGTAGTAGCCCTGGCCGATGAAGCTCTTGAAGACCTTGTTCTTGGACGCGATGGCTTTGAGCTCGGCCTGCGCCGTCGCTTCGGTGACCGCGGGCGGCAGGTCCATGCCCGTGCTGCGCGCGATGCTGCGCGGCACGATGGAGTCGATCAGCGCGCGGCGCGAGGCCTCGCCGATGACCGACAGCATGTGGGCTTCATCGGCTTCGCTGATGCCGATGTGGCGGGCGATGAACTCGCTGGCGTTTTCGAGTTCACCCAAGGGTTTGACGGACGGCATCAGCATGGCGCGGCTCTCGGGAGGTCAGTGCGGGGATTCAGGCGGCTTTGGTGAAAGCGTCGTAGGCGGTGGCGTCCAGCAGGGCGTCGACTTGCGAGGCGTCGCTGAGCTTGACCTTGAAGAACCAGCCAGCGCCCAGCGGGTCGCTGTTGGCCAGGGCCGGGTCGGCGCGCAGGGCTTCGTTCACCTCGGTGATTTCGCCGCTGACGGGCATGTACACGTCGGCCGCGGCCTTGACGGACTCGACCACGCCGGCCACGTCTTTCTGGGCAAAGTTCTTGCCCACTTCGGGCAGGTCGACGAACACCACGTCGCCCAGCGCGTCCTGCGCGTGGTGCGTGATGCCGACGGTGGCGATGCCGCCGTCAACGGTGATCCATTCGTGGTCTTCGGTGTACTTGGTGGTCATGGTGGGCTCCGGTGAAAAGATGAGACAGGTGGAAAGGATCAGCCGCGGTAATAGCGGTTCGGGACAAAAGGCATGGGCGCGACCTCCATCGGCACGGCCTTGCCGCGCACCAGGGCGTTCACGCGTGTTCCGGCGGCGGCGAGTTCAGGGCTGACGTAGCCCATGGCGACCGGCTTGTCAGCGCTGGGGCCCAGCAGACCGCTGGTGACCTCGCCGATCTTCGCGCCGTCCAGGCTCTGCAGCTCGACATGCTCGCGCACCGGCACACGTTCCAGCGCCACCAGTCCCACGCGCTTGCGCATCAGGGGCCGGGTGCCGTCCAGCTGGGCCAGCACCACATCGGCGCCGGGGAAGCCGCCGGCGCGCTCGCCACCGGTGCGGCGCACCTTCTGCATGGCCCAGTTCAGCGCGGCCTCGACCGGCGTGGTGGTGGTGTCGATGTCGTTGCCGTAGAGGCACAGGCCGGCCTCCAGGCGCAGCGAATTGCGCGCGCCCAGGCCGATGGGTTTGACCTCGGGTTGCGCCAGCAGCGCGCGGGCGAAGGCATCCGCGCTGGCGGCGGGCACCGAAATTTCGAAGCCGTCTTCGCCGGTGTAGCCGCTGCGGGTCACATAGAGGTCGGCACCGTTCCAGTTGAAGCCGTGACCGGTCATGAACACCAGGTTCTCCACGCCGGGCAGCAGGCGCTGCAGCGCGCTGACCGCCAGCGGTCCCTGCAGGGCGAGCAGGGCGCGGTCGAATTGCGGGGTGATGGTGCAGCGGCCGCCGATGCGGGCCTGGATGTGGGCCAGGTCGCCATGCTTGCAGGCGCCATTGACCACGACGTAAATGTGATCGCCACGGTTGACGAACATCAGGTCGTCGATGATGCCGCCCGCGTCGTTGAGCAGCAGGCCGTAGCGCTGCTTGTTCACACCCAGGCCGATCACGTCGACCGGCATCAGGCTCTCGAACGCGGCCGCGGCATCCGGGCCGGACAGCAGCAACTGGCCCATGTGCGAGACGTCGAACAGGCCGGCCGAGCGGCGCGTGTGGTGGTGCTCGGCCATCAGGCCTTCGGGGTACTGCACCGGCATCGAATAGCCGGCGAAGGGCACCATGCGCGCACCGAGTTCGAGGTGCAGGGCGTTCAGCGGGGTCTGGAGCAGGGCGGAGGAGTCGGCAGGAGCGGACACGGGCGGACCTCGGTGGTGGGGGCAGATGCCATGGCACGGGGCCACGGCGACGACACGGTGCATCCGTGAGCTGCCCCCTCTGTCCGCTTTACCTGAGAGATTCGCGCGGGCGATGCCGCACTTGCTCCTTCGGTGGATGGCCGCCAGGGCCACCTCTCTCCAGTGGGGGACACCGGCCTTGCGGCCAGTGGTCATCAGTCCTTTTGCCTGAGCGTTCAGGGCCGTTGCAACGACCGCCTGCGCCTTCGGCGGCTCCACGGGGGAGCGCTCTCCTGATCGCGCGAGTTTACCGGAATCGACCGCCCGGGCGGTCATCGTCCGGGCTCAGGCGCTGTTTTCCAGCAGGCCGGCCGGCAGCAGCTTGGCCAGTCGCTCGCTGATGCCGTCCGCGCGTTCGCTGCCCGCCAGGGCCTCCACGTCGGCGATCAGGGCCCGGCCCACGGCCAGCATGGCCTCGGGGTCGCGCGCCTCGCGCAGGGCGTCCCGGTAGCGGTTGGCCAGCGCCTTGTCGCGCGGGGCGAACAGCCGCTCGCTCAGGTCGAACAGGAACATGCGCGCGGTTGCCAGCGAGCGGGTGCCTGCGAACTGTTCGCCGTGCGATGCAGGTGTCCGCGGCTGCGGTGGTGACTCCGGTGAGGGCGACGGGCCGACGCCGGACGCCTCCCGCACCAGATAGCCCTGGGCCAACAGTTGATCGATCAGTCGTCGGCCATCGCCCTGGAACAGCTCGGCCATCTTCGATTCGCTCTGCTGGCCATCGGCCACCAGCAGCATGGCACGCTCGCGCTGCCCCAGGCTGCGGTGGCCGGGGCGCAGTTCAAGGCGACCTTTTTCGGTCTTGATCAGCATGGTTCACTCCAACGACGAGCGGGCACTGTGCCGCTGTTTCATGTCGTTGTTGTGAAACGCCTGGCGGATGGGAAGGGCCTCAGCCGACGACCCGCTCGGGGCCGGGGGGATGCTGCCGGCGCCGCCAGCGCAGCCACAGCGTGCGCACCACCAGCACCAGCGCCAGCAGCATCATCGGGTGGGCTGGTGTGGAGTAGCGCGGGATGTTGTGGCTGAGGAAGGCGTAGAACATCAGCAGACCCACTGGCAGCACGGTCACCGCCACCCACTGCGCGTGGCGCCGCAGCAGGCCGTAGCAGAACACGCCGAACAGGGCCACACCAGCGAACATGTTGAGCAGCTCGCCGATGGCGTCCTGCGTCTCGATGGACACCAGGGGCACCTCGACCTTCTTGAAGCTCCAGAAACCGTGCCAGAAGAAGGCGGCCGTCATGGCCACATGGCGCCAGGGGCGCTCCTTGAGCATGGCCATGGCCTCGCGCTTCAGCTCATCGCCCACGGCCTGGTCGGGGTAGGGGTGGCCCGCGTCGCGCTTGCGGAACACCCGCTGGTTGTATTGCGCCGCCAGGTTGTAGTGGAAGCTGATGGCGTCCTGGGGATGCCCCTCGTAGGCGGCGCGGCGGTCGGACTCCCAGAAGGTGGAGAGGTGGCGATTGATGCGCTGCCAGCGGCCGCCGCGCTCGAAGTCGCCCGGCCTCTCACCCAGGTGGGTGCCGGCCACGGCGCGCCGGTACAGCGTGGGGCTGTGGTCGTAGACCAGTCCGAGCACCTCTTCGTTGCTCATGTTGTTCATGTGGGCACGGCCCCAGAGGATCAGGCCGCCGCGCTCGTTGATGCGGAAGTTGTCGAAGTGCACGTAGTTGCGCACCAGCCAGGGCGAGAGGGTGAGCAGGAACGCGAACCCCATCACCAGCCCCCACACGACCACCTGCGAGAAGGCAAACCGGTCGGGACGCCGGGCGATCAGCAGGGCCGCCATCAGCAGCGGCACGGCAACGACCCCGATGTAGGCGAACGCGGCCTTGCCCAGGGCCAGCAGACCCATCAGCATGCCCGACCCGAAGAACCAGCCCAGCGACTGCTGCTGCACCGCCCGCAGCAGGCCGTAGGTCCCCCAGATCATGAGCGTGGCGGTAGAGAGCTCTGTGTAGAGCGTGTCGATGTAGGTGCCGCCATGGAAGAAGATCTGGAAGCTCAGGCCGGTGGCCACGGCACCCGCCAGGTTGCTGCCGCCCAGCCGCCGCGTCAGCGCCCAGATGCCCGCGAGGCCAAGGAACACCCACAGCAGGTTGCTCAGCTTGATGGTGCGCGTGAGGTCGCCGGAGCGGAAGTCGGCCATGGGCCGGTCCACCGCGTCCGGCACGGCCAGCTTCAGGTGCAGCGCCACCACCAGCGGGTCCAGCGGCTCTCGGAAGTTGGTGGGCCGGGGGTTGGGGTTGCTGTTGTTGTCCAGCGAAAAGGTGCCGTGCTTGAACAGGTTCACGGCCATCAGCATGTTCTGGATGCCGTCGCCGACGATCGGGTCGCTGGAAATGCGGTCCGAGGCCTTCCAGGTCAGACCCAGGCAGACCACCAGCGGGAGCAGCCAGCCGCGGGCCACGGTCTGCCACAGGGCCTGGTGCCACCGCGGGCGCTCGCGGCGCATCCAGCCCAGGGCCAGTTCCGCGGCCAGCCACACCAGGCCGGCGACCAGGGCTGAACCCAGCGCCACGGGCCAGATCTGGCGCGTAGGCGGGCTGATGACCTGCTTGGGCAGCCGGTACACGAAGTGGGGGTCGGCCCCGGTGACCTGGAAGCGGATCATTTCGGGCTCGACCGCGACCACGGCGAGGTCGCTCATGCCCTGGATGGCCTCGCGCAGGGCGGGGCCCTGCAGGGTGAGCAGGCCCCAGCGGCTTCTGAGTTCCAGCGCGCCGAAGTCCACCCGGCCGGGCATGGTGGTCGGGTCCATGCGCACCTGTGTCACCTTGCGCAGCGTGTTCACATTGATCGTGTGGCGCTGCCACTCGCCCGCCCGCGTCGAGCGGGTGTAGTTCAACCGCTCGCTGAAGTTGCCGAGGTCGTCGGCCAGGTAGAGCTGGTAGGGGCCGGGGCGCTCGACCCGCAGGTCAAAGACGATCTGGAGATCGCGGCTGAGCCGGGCCTGCAGGAAGACCAGGAGGACGGCGAGAAACGCGACTGCCAGCGACCGAAGGGCCACTTTGCGCGGGGATTGACCTGTTGGCTCGCTGGAGAGCGCCTGATGCATGCAAGACCACCCGTTTTGTTTGTTGTGTCCCCTGGCGGTGCCTGCCGGCCCGGTCCGGGATCTGCTCTGGTGCCCTTCGGAGCGTGGGGTCTGCCGAGGAGATACAAAACTTAAGGATGATAAGTGGGGTCACTTAAGCGACGTTTATGAACCCCTGAGTCTGGGCACCCTGGGCGGGGGAGATGTTGCGGTGCAGAAACAGCGACACGCCCGGCGCAGGGCCGCGTCCGACGGTTACGCGAACTGGCCGAGACACTCGTCCCAGGTCAACCGTCGCCGGGCGCGGTGGGCCGAGGCCTCGATGCGCCGCGCGTTGGGTTCGTCGGTCTGCGCGATCCAGGCCAGCGCCTGCTCGCGCGTGCGGCCGAACTGCACGTGGCGCGCGGCCAGCCGCTCCAGCCGCAAATCCGCAGGTACGTCGAGGTACCAGACCTCGTCGAGCAGGTCGGCGACGGGTGCCCAGGCCGGGTCGTCGTCCAGCAGCAGGTAGTTGCCTTCGGTGATGACCAGTGGTGTAGCCGCAAAGACGGGCAGGGCGCCGGCCACAGGTTCTTCGATCTCGCGCCGGAAATCGGGCGCGTACACCGTCTCGTCGGCGGACTGCTGGCGCAAGCGACGCAGCAGGGCGGCGTAGCCGGCGGCGTCGAAGGTGTCCGGCGCGCCCTTGCGCTGCGCGCGGCCCAGCCGTTCCAGTTCGATCTGCGCCAGGTGGTAGCCGTCCATGGGCACGGCCTGGGCGCGCTCGCCGAGCGCCTGCGCCATCAGCGCCGCCAGGGTGGACTTGCCCGCGCCAGGCGGGCCGACCACGCCCAGCAGCCGGCGGGGGCCAGCGGCCAGGGTATGAAGTTGCTCGATCAGGTCGGGGTGCAGTCGGGGAGCGGTCATGGCGCGCCAATGTAGCGCAGCCGGCTCAGGTCTGCGGGATGGACTGAGGGCCGGTCTGCGGCGCGGCCAGCACCCGGGTCCGCGCCTGATGCAGGTGTTCGCGCAGCGTGTACCAGCGGTCGGCGTAGCGGTCGGGCAGTTCCATCTTGTCGACCTGCTGCTCAAGAGTCACCAGGCGACGGGCCGCAGCGCGCAGCCGGGCGGGGTCGGGGTTGGGGTTCCTGGAGAGGTCTTCTTCCAGGAACTTGAGCTCGCCGTAGAAATGCAGGATGGCGGCGTCGACGCGCCAGTCGATGTAGCGGGGCGCCCGCAGCAGCAGCATGGTGCCCGCCAGGCCCACGGGCAGCAGCGCGTACAGCACCAGCTCGGCCCACTGCGCCATGCCGTAGGGCAGGATGGTCTCCATCCAGGGGCGACCACCGCGCAGCGCCGTCCGGGCCACCGGGGACACCGGGTAGTTGCTGCCGACGGCGGTGGGGTAGAGCCCCTGGCCTTCCAGGAAACCGGACATCACGTGCAGCTCGCCAGCCACGTCCACCAGTGCGCGCTGCAGCGCCGGGTGCAGGTCCTCGCGCACCATCAGATGGGTCTGTGTGACCATGGTGGGCAGGTCCGCCGCCGGCAGGTTGGCGCGCAGTTCGATCGAGCCCTGGGGCATGACCAGGGCGCGCAGCCGGGGCTCGCGCGAGGCCAGCTGCCCGGCACGTTCCACGCCCAGCAGGCGCACGCCGTCCAGCCGCGCCAGGGTGGCCGCGGTCTGCGAGTCGCCGGTCGCCACATGCACCACGGCGTCCACCCGACCGGTGGTGATGGCGTTGATCGCGCTGTCGCCGACGTCGTCCGTGAACGCCACCTCGTCCCTGGCCAGCCCGGCGTGGCGCAGCAGCAGGTCGGCCGCGATGCGGTTGGACGAACCTTGCACCGACGCCGCCACGCGCCCGCCGCGCAGCTGTTCCAGGTGGTCGATGCCCGCGCGCGCAAACACCCACACGATTTCATGGCCCACCACCGCGAGCGCCTGCACCGCCGCGCTCTTGGGCGCGTACAGGCCCTGTGCGAAGGTGACATCAATACCGCGCTCGCCCGCGGCCATGCGGTCCAGCGCTTCCTGGGGCCGGTCGTGGGCGACGATGTCGGCCTGAATGCCCAGGTGCTCCAGCCGGGCCGCGTAATTGCGGGCCAGTTCCAGGTAGCTGCTCTGGCCTGGGCCGGTGCCGATGACCACGCGCTGGGGCGGCAGCGGCTTCCAGACCCACAGGATGGCGACGACCGACGCACACAGCAGGAGCAGCAGCGGCAGGTAGATGAGGAACCAGCGGCGCTGGTAGAGCAGCAGGATCTTCATCGGCCGCGGTACTCCCGGATCCGTTGCCGCACGAAGTTCACATGCTGGCGCAGGGCGTAGCAGCGCTGCGCCAGTTCCGGCGGCAATCCTTCGCCGACGATGGCCATCTCCATGCCATTGAGTCGCCCGTGGATGCGGCTGAGGTCCATGCCGCCCAGGTTGACGGCGTTGTTGGCGAGGTCGTGCTCGATGAACCGCAGCTCGCCGTACCAGCGGGTGACGCGGTGCTCCAGTCGCCAGCGCACCCAGGCCGGCACCAGCCGCGCGAGCACCAGGGCCAGCAGCAGCATGGGTGTGCCGATCAGCAGCAGGCGCTGCAGCACCTGCGCCCACCAGAAAGGCAGCAGAGCCTCCAGGCCACCCAGGCCCTGGGACAGCACCCGGCGCGCTTCGGGGGCCGACGGGAAGTCGCTGAAGCGAAGGGCCGGGAACTCACCCGCGCGATGGAATGCGTCCGCGCCGCCGTGCACCTCCATCGCCACGGCGGTCGCCAGGCGTTTGAGAGCGGGGTCGAGGTCCTGGCGTACCAGCAGGTGCGTCGGTGTGGTCAGCACCGGTGTGTCGGCCGGTGGCTGGCCAGGGCCAAGTGCGTCCGCGGGCAGCAGCCGGTTTTCCAGGTAGTTGTTGCGTTCCGAGATGGCCGCTGTGCGGCGAAGCGATGCCAGGTGAACACCCCGTGCGGCCAGCAGGGCCGCGATACCGGGCGCGCTCGGCGCAGCGACCATGAACACCGCATCCACTTCGTGCCGCAGCAGAGCATCGCGTGCGGCCACACCGCTGTGCGCCGTCAGCGCCACCTGGCCCAGGTCGACGTGCATCTGTTTCAGCAGGCGCAGCAGCATGGCCCGGTGGCCGCTGCCCTCGGGGCCGGCCGCCACCCGTTTGCCGGCCAGGTCGAGCAGGGTGGTCATCGGCTGTTCTCGGCTGAACAGCCACAGCACCTCGATGTCTACGCTGCCCAGGGTCTGGACATCGGCCGCGCTGCGGGCGGCACCTGAAGCCGACGACCAGCCGAACCCTCCTTGCACCAGGGCCAGGTCGGTCTGGGGTGGGTGGGCCTGCAGCCGCTGCAGATTGGTGGCCGAGCCCTCGGACGAGTGGATCTCCAGCGAAATGCCGTGGCGGGACAAGGCCTCGGCGTAGCGCATGGCATGGCGTTGGTAGGCCCCGTCCGCCTGGCCACTGCTGATCGTCAGCTGGGTGGGTGGCATCGGGTACAGCCACCACCAGGCCGCGGCGGCCAAGGCTGACACGGCCAGCACGATCGGCAGGCGGATCAGCAGCCAGCGGTGGCGGTAGAGGTGGGCGTAGGTCATGGCGGGCAAAAGCCATATCGAGGATACGGGTTCTGTATCCTTTTGCAACCAAACGCGGGCACAAAAAAGCCGCCCGGAAGGGCGGCTGCTGTCAGGAAGCCACAGGGCTCACATGCCGGCGTAGTTGGGACCGCCGCCGCCCTCGGGCGTGACCCAGACGATGTTCTGTGTGGGGTCCTTGATGTCGCAGGTCTTGCAGTGCACGCAGTTCTGCGCGTTGATCACCAGCTGCTCGGCGCCATCCTTCTCGACGAACTCGTACACGCCGGCCGGGCAGTAGCGGCTCTCGGGGCCGGCGTACTTCGCCAGGTTGATCGCCACCGGCACGCTGGCGTCCTTGAGCGTCAGGTGCGCCGGCTGCTGCTCTTCGTGGTTGGTGTTGCTGACGAACACGCTGGAGAGTCGGTCGAAGGTGATCACACCGTCCGGCTTCGGGTAGGCGATCTTGGGCATTTCGGCCGCGGGGCGCAGCTTGGTGTGGTCTTTGACCGTGTTGTGCAGCGTCCAGGGCGGCACGCTCACGCCCACCTTGGGCAGGAACCAGTGCTCGACACCGGTCATGAGCTTGCCCATGAGCGGGCTCTTCTTGAACCAGTTCTTGAAGTTGCGGTAGGTCCAGAGTTCTTCATGCAGCCAGCTGGCCTTGAAACCAGTCTCGAATGCGGTCAGCTCGTCGCTGCTACGGCCCGCCGCCACCGCCTCGAAGGCGGCTTCGGCGCACAGCATGCCGCTCTTGATGGCGGCATGGCTGCCCTTGATGCGCGCGGCATTGAGGAAGCCGGCGTCGCAGCCGACCAGCGCGCCGCCGGGGAACACCGTCTTGGGCAGGGCTTGGGGCGTGCCGTTGTTCAGCGCGCGCGCGCCGTAGCCCAGGCGCTTGCCGCCTTCGATGTGGGCCTTGATGCTGGGGTGGGTCTTCCAGCGCTGCATCTCCTCGAACGGGCTCATCCAGGGGTTCTGGTAGTCCAGGCCGATCACATAGCCCAACGTGACCTTGTTGCCTTCGAGGTGGTAGAGGAAACCGCCGCCGAAGGTGTCGTCGGCCAGGGGCCAGCCGGCGGTGTGCACCACCAGGCCGGGCTTGGCCTTCTCGGCCGGAATCTCCCACAGCTCCTTGATGCCGATGGCGAAGGTCTGGGCGTCTTTGCCTTCGTCAAGTTTGTATTTGGCGATCAGTTGCTTGCCCAGGTGGCCGCGCGCGCCTTCCGCGAACACGGTGTACTTGGCGTGCAGCTCCATGCCGATCTGGAAGCTGTCCATCGGCTCGCCGTCCTTGCCGATGCCCTGGTTGCCGGTGGCCACACCCTTGACCGACCCGTCGTCGTTGTAGAGCACCTCCGCAGCCGCAAAGCCAGGGAAAATCTCCACGCCCAGGGCTTCGGCCTGCTCGCCCAGCCACTTGGTGACCGCGCCCAGGCTGATGACGTAGCAGCCCTCGTTGTGGAAGTTGCGCGGCATCAGCCAGTCGGGCGTGCGCTGCGCACCGGTTTCGCTCAGCACCAGCAGGTCGTCACCGGTGACGGGCTGGTTCAGCGGCGCGCCCAGTTCTTTCCAGTTCGGGAACAGCTCGGTGATGGCCTTGGGGTCCATCACGGCGCCCGAGAGGATGTGGGCACCGGGCTCGGAGCCCTTCTCCAGCACGCAGACGTTGACCTCGCTGCCCTTCTCGGCGGCCAGCTGCTTCAGGCGGATGGCGGTGGACAGGCCGGCCGGTCCGCCACCGACGATCACCACGTCGTATTCCATGGCTTCGCGCGGGCCGAACTGGGCAAGGATTTCTTCAGAGGTCATGGGGGGTCTCGCGGATAATGGTTTTGTACTTTTGCCGCCACCTGGCGCGGCGCCTGTCGTCGGGCGGACAGCATTCTATGCTGCGGCGCCAGAAAATCGAACGATCGTGCTAATTTGCACCTGCCCGGAGATTATCCCGTGACCTACCAGATCGACCTTTCGGGCCGCGTGGCCCTCATCACCGGCGCTTCCGGCGGCCTGGGTGAGCAGTTTGCCAAGACCCTGGCCAAGGCCGGCGCGGCCGTCGTGCTGGCCAGCCGCCGCACCGACCGTCTGATGGCGCTGCGTGCGCACATCGAGGCCGAGGGGGGCGATGCGCATGTGGTGGCCCTGGACGTGACCGACACCGCCTCGATCAGGGCGGCGGTCGCCCACGCGGAGACCGAGGTCGGCCCGATCGACATCCTGGTCAACAACTCGGGCGTGAGCACCACGCAGCGCCTGCAGGACGTGACGGAAGAAGACTACGACTATGTCTTCGACACCAACACCAAGGGCGCCTTCTTCGTGGCCCAGGAAGTGGCCCGGCGCATGCTCGCTCGCGCCAAGGGCGCGGCGCCGGGCACTTTCGTCGGTGGCCGCATCATCAACATCGCCTCGATGGCGGGCCTGAAGGTGCTGCCGCAGATCGGCGTGTACTGCATGAGCAAGGCAGCCGTGGTGCAGATGACCAAGGCCATGGCGGTGGAGTGGGGCAAGTTCGGCATCAACGTGAACGCCATCTGCCCGGGCTACATCGACACCGAGATCAACCACCACCACTGGCAGACCGAGCAGGGCCAGAAGCTCATCGGCATGCTGCCGCGCAAGCGGGTGGGTCAGCCGACCGATCTGGACGCCGTGCTGGTCATGCTGGCGTCCAACGAAAGCCACTTTGTGAATGGTGCAGTGATCGCGGCGGATGACGGTTTCGGTGTCTGAGCGCGTGGCAGCGAGCCTGCCGACCGGCATGGCGGCGGGCATCGCGGCCGGGCTGGGAGCGGGGGCGTTCTGGGGCACGACCTTCGTCGCCCCGTTGCTGCTGCCCGATGTCCGTCACACCGACCTGACGGTGGGGCGCTACCTCGCCAGCGCGCTGTTCGCACTCGGCTTTCTGGTTTTCACCGCGCTGCGGGGCCGGTTGCGCCTGCCCACGGCAAGGCAGGCCATCGACGCCCTGTGGCTGAGCGCGCTGGGCTACAACGGGTACTACCTGCTGCTGGTCTGGGCCATTGAGGCGGCCGGAGCCGCGTTGCCGGCGCTGATCATCGGCACCATTCCGCTGTGGCTGATGCTGCTGGGAAAACCGCAGCACCTTCGCTGGTCCACGTTGCTGCCCGGCCTGCTGCTGACCGCAGGTGGGCTGGCGCTGATGGTGATGCAGTCGAACGACGGTGCGTCCGCTGGCGGCCCTGGTTTGTGGGTTGGCATCGGCTGGGCGGTTCTCGCCATGGTGTCCTGGACCGCCTTTGGCCTGTTGAACGCACGCTGGATGCGCCAGCACCCGGACGTGGACTCGACGCTGTGGGCCAACTGGCTGGGCGTGGCGGCCGGCCTGGGCTCGCTGGGCCTGTGGCTGGTCGCTGGCAGCCCGGTCGGCGCGCTGGTCCAGCGCCCCGACTTTGGCTTGTTTCTGATGGTCTGCGCCATCACCGGCATCGGCGCGGCCTGGGTGGCCTCGGTGCTGTGGAACGTGGCCAGCCGCCGTCTGAGCACCAGTCTGGCGGGCCAGCTCATCGTCAGCGAAACCGTCTTCGCGCTGATCTACGCTTTTTCCTGGAGCGGCGAATGGCCGGCGCCTTTGGAACTGCTGGCTTGTGCACTGTTCATCGCCGGCATCATGGCGTCGATTCGCGCGCACCGATAACGGATCTACAACATGAAACTCGAACTGCCCGCCGAGAAACGCCTGGTGCATGAAATCGTGGTGCCCATCCGCTGGGGCGACATGGACGCCATGGGCCACGTCAACAACACGATCTATTTCCGCTACATGGAGATCGCCCGGCTGGACTGGTTTTTCGGCATGGGCCTCCCGGCCGACCCGCAGGGCGAGGGCCCGGTGATCGTCAACGCCTTCTGCAACTTCATCCGGCAGTTCGAATTCCCCGGTGAGGTGCTGGTGCGCACCTATGTCGGCACGATGGGCAAGACCTCGTTCGACACCTTCCACGAGATGCTGCGCACCGACGACCCGGCCACGGTGTACGCCAATGGCGGGGCCACCATCGTGTGGGTCGACTTCCCGAAGCAGAAGTCGGTGCCCATGTCCGACCACGCCCGCGCTCTCATCGAAGCGGCCGGTGGGCCGCCCCGCCTCACTTCGACTTAGGCACCCGCCCCATCAGATAGAACTCGGGGTTGGGCATCATCCCGCTGAAGCTGGCCATGCGGTTGGACAGGCCGAAGAAGGCGGTGATGGCGGCGATGTCCCATGCGTCCTCGTCGCTGAAACCGTGGGCGGCCAGCGCTTCGAAGTCGGCGTCGTCGATTTCGTGCGAGGCCAGGCAGACCTTCATCGCAAAGTCGAGCATGGCGCGCTGGCGCGGCGGGATGTCGGCCTTGCGGTGGTTGACTGCCACCTGGTCGGCCACCAGCGGCTTCTTCTCGTAGATGCGCAGGATGGCGCCATGGGCCACCACGCAGTACAGGCAGTGGTTGGCGGCGCTGGTGGCGGTGACGATCATTTCGCGATCGCCCTTGCTCAGGCCTGAGCTGCGCCCGACCGACTCGGGGGCCATCAGGGCGTCGTGGTAGGCGAAGAAGGCGCGCCATTCGGCCGGGCGGCGGGCCAGCGCCAGGAAGACATTGGGCACGAAGCCTGCTTTCTCCTGCACCTCCAGGATCTTGGCCTTGAGGTCGTCGGGCAGGCTGTTCAGGTCGGGCAGGGGGTAGCGCTCGCTCATGTTTGTCTCCGGTCAGGTTCTGGGCAAAAGGCCAGCTTATCCTCGCGCGTTGAGCCGACTCTGACACCTGGGGAACAAATCATGCAAGACGAGCAGTACCACCGAGGCCTCCAGACCCGCCGCGAGGTGATGGGCGACGACTTTGTCGACCGTGCCCTGGCCAGCGCCACGCCCTTCACCCAGCCGATCCAGGACCACATCTCGCGCGCCGCGTGGGGCGACGTCTGGCAGCGGCCGGGCCTGGACCGCAAGACCCGCAGCCTCATCACGGTTGCCATGCTGACCGCGCTGGGCAAGCAGCACGAACTCAAGGGGCATGTGCGCGGCGCGCTCAACAACGGCGCCACGCCGGCGGAGATCCAGGAGGTCCTGCTGCACGCCGCCATTTACTGCGGCATCCCGACCGCGGTGGAGGCCTTCCGCACGGCGGCCGAGGTGGTCCCGGCAGATGGGCTGTGATCGGTCTGATCATTGATCAATGCCAAAAACATTCGTCAAAACTTTAAACATCGTTCAATTCAAAGGAGTCCGTCATGATCTCAAGCCGCCGTTCATGGATGCTGCGCACGTTCGCAGCACTCGCCACTTCATCGGTCCTGCTGTCGCCGTTCACGGCTCACGCACAGGCGTCAACCACGCGAATCCTGGTCGGTTTTCCGGCGGGTGGTGGCACCGACGCCATTGCCCGCATCCTGGGTGAACGTCTGCAGACCGAGCTGGGCCGCAGCGTGGTGGTCGAGAACAAGGCCGGGGCGGGTGGCCAACTGGCGGCGCAGGCGCTCAAGGCGGCCGCGCCCGACGGCCACACCCTGTTCCTGAGCCACGACCACAGCGTGTCCATCCTGCCGCTGACCATGAAGAACCCGGGCTTCGACCCGGCCAAAGACTTTGCGCCGGTGGCCGGCTTCGCGACCTTCGTGAACGCGGTGGCGCTGTCGGGTGGCACACCGGCGCGCGACTTCAAGGCCTGGATCGACGGCGTGAAGGCGGCCGGCGGCAAAGCCACCATGGGCATCCCGGCGCCCGCGTCCACGCCGCAGTTTGCGGTGCAGGTGATCGGCAAGCAGTTCGGCCTGGATCTGGTGGCCGCGCCCTACCGGGGCAGCGCACCCATGATGGCCGACATGCTGGGCAACACCATCCCGGCCGGCGTGGGCTCGGTGCCCGACTTCATCGAGAACCACAAAGCCGGCAAGCTGCGCGTGGCCGCCGTGATGGGCACCCAGCGCCAGGCCGCACTGCCCGAGGTGCCGACCTTCACCGAACTGGGCATCAAGGGCTTCGAGGAGCTGCCGTACTACGGCCTGTTCGCGCCCGCCGGTACGCCCAAGGCCGAACTCGACAAGCTGGCCGCCGCGCTGCAGAAGGTGATCGCGCAGTCCGATGTGAAGGACCGGCTGACCGCCATGGGCCTGACCGTGGGGTACATGAGTGGCGCCGAACTCGGCAAGCGCGAGGCGGCCTACCGCGACGTCTGGGCGAGGATCATCAAGGACTCCGGCTACCAGCCGCAGTGACCGGGCGAATCCCTATGCACTTCGATACCGTTGTCGTGGGCGGTGGCGCCGGTGGGCTGGAACTGGCGGCACGCCTGGGCCGCCGTCTCGGGCCTCGCGAGGGACGCGAGCGCGTGCTGCTGGTCGATCGCGCCACGTTCCACATCTGGAAGCCCACCCTGCACGAGGTCGCCGCCGGCACGCTGGATGTGCACCAGGAAGGGCTTTCCTACACGGTGCTGGCCCGGCGAAACCACTTTGGTTTCGCGTTGGGGTCGCTGGAGGCGCTGGATGCGGGGCGCAAGACCATCACGCTCTCGGAGATCCTGGACAGCGGAGGGGGCGTCATCGTGCCACGGCGCACGGTCAGCTTCTCCTGGCTGGTGCTGGCGCTGGGCAGCGGTTCCAACGCCTTCGGCACGCCCGGCATCGAACACGCCTACATGCTGGAAAACGTGCAGGATGCCCAGCGGTTTCACGGGCATTGGCTGGCCGCCTGCGCCCGCGCGGCTTTCTCGGAGAAGCGCTCATTGGCGGTGGCCATCGTGGGGGGCGGTGCCACGGGGGTCGAGTTGTCGGCTGAGCTGCTGGAGGCCCATGCGGAGATTCAGGAGAGCCTGGGATCAGGACAGCGTTTCCGGCTGGACATCACCCTCATCGAAGGCGGTCTGCGCATTCTGGGGGGCTTGCCCGAGAAGATTTCGGACCAGGCCAGCCTGGCCCTGAAGCGCAAGCAGGTGCAGGTGCGCACCGGCATGCGGGTGACGGCACTGCAAAAGGGGGGTGTCGTGACCAGTGAGGGCACGGTGGAGGCGGACATGATCGTCTGGGCTGCCGGCATCAAGGCCGCCGACAGCAACGCTCAACTGGGCCTCATAGTGAACCGGCTCAACCAGTTCGTGGTGGACGAACGGCTGTGCACCTCTGCCCCGAACATCTGGGCCCTGGGCGATTGCGCGGCCTGTCCCTGGGAAGACGGAAAAACCGTGCCGGCCCGTGCCCAGGCGGCGCATCAGCAGGCCGAATACCTGGCCCATGTGCTGGGCGCGGCGCTGCGCGAGCGGGAGGTCACCGAACCCTTTGTCTACCGCGACTTTGGTTCGCTGGTGTCCCTGGGCGACAACAAAGGGGTGGGGAACCTGATGGGTGGTCTGGCTGGACGCAATTTTTTTGTCGAGGGCCTGATCGCCAAATGGATGTACATGTCGTTGCACCTGAACCACCACCGGGCCATTCTTGGCCTGGGCAAGACCATGGTGCTGGCGCTGGCACGGCTGCTGCAAAAACGCGTGTCCGGCCGTCTCAAACTGCATTGACCGCGCTCGCGCCGGTCCCTGCCAGCAGCCGGTGCACCAGATCGGGCGTGCTGTGCGCCTGGTACTTGCGCATCAGCCGGGCGCGGTGGATTTCGACCGTCCGGTGGCTGATGCCCAGCTGCTTGCCGATTTCCTTGCTGGTCAGGCCGTCCATCAGGCAGGCGGCGACCTCGCGTTCGCGCGGGGTCAGTGCGGCGCCCACTGGCCGGCGCGCGCTCAGGTCTTCAAAACTCCAGATGCCGGCGGCGTGCGGGTCGGCCGGGTCCAGCGCGCGGCCGGTCACGTGGCACCAGAAGGTCTCGCCCTTGAAGCGGCCGTCCACCCGCTGCATGATGCGTTCGTCCGCGTAGGTGCTGGCCCCGCGCTTGATGATGGGTTCGATGCGCGCGCCGGTGCGCTCGTATTCGTCGGTGCTGGGATAGAGGATGCGGAAGCTCTGCCCCACGAGCTGCTCGCGCGTGGCGCCAAACATCTCGCACAGGGCCCGGTTGCAGTCCACCATGGTGCGCTGGCGCGAGAGAGCGAGACCCACGGGGGCCAGGTCGAAGGCGAGGCGGTAGTCGATCCGGTCCATGGGGGTGTGCGGGTTAGTCTCTAGGTCAAACTACGTATATGGATACGTAGTATCGTTCCGGCACACGAATTTTTGATCCTTGTCTGTTCAACCACTGGAGTCTTTTCACGTGAACAAGATCTATCCCAGCGCGGCCGAAGCCCTCAAGGGCGTGGTGGCCGATGGCCAGCTGATCGCCGTTGGCGGTTTCGGCCTTTGTGGCATTCCCGAGGCCCTGATCGACGCGCTGCGCGATTCGGGCGTGAAGAACCTGACCGCCATTTCCAACAACGCGGGCGTGGACGACTTCGGACTGGGCAAGCTGCTGCAGACGCGGCAGATCAAGAAGATGATCTCGTCCTACGTGGGCGAGAACAAGGAGTTCGAGCGCCAGTACCTGGCTGGCGAACTCGAGCTTGAGTTCACGCCGCAGGGCACGCTGGCCGAGAAGCTGCGCGCCGGCGGCGCCGGCATCCCGGCCTTCTTCACCAAGACCGGCGTCGGCACCATCGTGGCCGACGGCAAGGAACTGCGCGAGTTCAATGGCGAGACCTACGTGATGGAGCACGCGCTGTTCCCCGAGGTGGCGCTGGTCAAGGCCGATGTGGCCGACAAGTCCGGCAACCTGCGCTTCAACCTGACGGCGCGCAACTTCAACCCGGCCGCCGCCATGGCCGGCAAGGTCTGCATCGTGGAGGTCGAGCGCATCGTGGCCACCGGCGAGATCGCACCGGACGACGTGCATCTGCCCGGCATCTACGTGCACCGCATCGTGCACAACCCCACGCCCGAAAAGCGCATCGAGAAGCGCACCACCCGCGACCGCAAGTAAGGAGCACGAACATGGCATGGACCCAAGACCAGATGGCCGCGCGCGCGGCCCAGGAACTGCAGGACGGTTTCTATGTGAACCTCGGCATCGGCATCCCGACGCTGGTGGCCAACCACGTGCCCGACCACGTCGAGGTGTGGCTGCAGAGCGAGAACGGCATGCTGGGCATCGGCCCGTTCCCGTATGAGGACGAGGTCGACGCCGACCTGATCAATGCCGGCAAGCAGACGGTGACCACCATCAAGGGCTCGTCGATCTTCGGCAGCCACGACAGTTTCGCCATGATCCGTGGCGGCAAGATCAACCTGTCCATCCTCGGCGCCATGCAGGTCACCGCGACGGGCGACCTGGCCAACTGGATGATCCCCGGCAAGATGGTCAAAGGCATGGGCGGCGCCATGGACCTGGTGGCCGGCGTGCCGCGCGTCATCGTGCTGATGGAGCACGTGGCCAAGAAGAAGGACGGCAGCACCGACCTGAAGATCCTGCCCGAGTGCACCCTGCCGCTGACCGGCAAGGGCGTGGTGGACCGCATCATCACCGACCTGGGAGTGATGGACGTGACCCCCGAAGGCCTGAAGCTGGTGGAGCTGGCCGATGGCGTGACGCGCGAAGAGATCCAGAGCAAGACCGGCGTACCGCTGATCTGACCGACCCGCTACCCACAAAGCCGAAGGCCCCGCTGCTTGCGCAACGGGGCCTTCGTCATTCTGGAGCGGGTGAAGGGAATCGAACCCTCGTATGAAGCTTGGGAAGCTGCCGTTCTACCATTGAACTACACCCGCGAAGGCGCGTAGTTTACTTGAGGATGTCGCCCACGCAGACGTACTTGATCTCGACGTAGTCGTCCATGCCGTAGTGGCTGCCTTCGCGGCCCAGGCCCGACTGCTTGACACCGCCAAACGGCACGTGCTCGGTCGCCAGGATACCGACGTTGACGCCCACCATGCCGTACTCCAGCGCCTCGCTCACGCGGGTGATGCGGCCGATGTCGCGGCTGTAGAAGTAGCTGGCCAGGCCGAACTCGGTGTTGTTCGCGGCGTCGATGGCTTCCTGCTCGGTCTTGAACTTGAACACCGGGGCGAAGGGGCCGAAGGTCTCTTCGCGTGCGCACAGCATGTCGGCCGTGGCGTCGGCCACCACCGTGGGTTCGAAGAACTGGCCGTCCAGGCGCTTGCCGCCCACCAGCACGCGGCCGCCTTTGGCCTGTGCGTCGGCGACGTGGCGCTCGACCTTCTGCAGCGCGGCTTCTTCGATCAGCGGACCCTGGTTCACGCCGTCCTCGAAACCGTTGCCGACCTTGGCGGTCTTGACCTTGGCAGCGAACTTCTCGACGAACTGGTCGTACACGCCTTCCTGCACGTACAGGCGGTTGGAGCAGACACAGGTCTGGCCGGCGTTGCGGTACTTGCTGGCGAAGGCGCCTTCGACGGCCGAGTCGATGTCGGCGTCGTCGAACACGATGAAGGGCGCGTTGCCGCCCAGCTCCAGCGACATCTTCTTGACCGTGGGGGCGCTCTGCGCCATCAGGATGCGGCCGACTTCGGTGGAGCCGGTGAAGCTGATGTGGCGCACCACGTCGGAGGCGCACAGCACCTTGCCCACGGCGATGGAGTTCTGGTCGTCGGCGGTGACGATGTTGAGCACACCGGCCGGGATGCCGGCGCGGATCGCCAGCTCGGCCGCGGCCAGGGCGGTCAGCGGGGTCAGTTCCGCGGGCTTGATGACCACCGGGCAGCCGGCCGCCAGCGCGGGCGCGACCTTGCGCGTGATCATGGCCAGCGGGAAGTTCCAGGGCGTGATGGCCGCGCAGACGCCGATGGGCTGCTTGAGCACCATCAGGCGGCGGTTGTTGTCGAACTGCGGCAGGGTCTCGCCGTTGACGCGCTTGGCTTCTTCGGCAAACCACTCGACGAAGCTGGCGCCGTAGGCGACTTCGCCCTTGGCCTCGGCCAGCGGCTTGCCCTGCTCGGCGGTCATCAGGCGGCCCAGGTCGTCCTGGTTGGCCATCAGCAGGTCGAACCACTTGCGCAGGATGATGCTGCGCTCCTTGGCTGTCTTGTTTTTCCAGCCGGCCCATGCCGCGTTCGCGGCCGCAATCGCCTTCTCGGCGTCGGCCGGGCCGAGGTTGGCCACGTCGGCAAGCTTCTGCCCGGTGGCAGGGTCGTTCACGTCGAAGCGGCTGGCACCCTGGACCCATTCGCCGTTGATCAGCGCGTCGGTCTTGAGCAGGGTCGGGTCCTTGAGCAGGGCCAGGGGGGAGGTCTTCATGTCCATGCGGTCTCCTTGGATGGGTTGGGACGTATTTTATTTAACTTGTTAAACAATTGCCGACCTGGGCGCATGGCCCTGTCGGCGGTCGGGATTCGTTGCGAGTTCTATTTCAGCGCTTCAGCGAACCGCTTTTCCAGCTGCGCGCCATTGCCCACCCAGAACGTCGGGTTGAAGCCCAGTGAACGGCGCAGGTTCCCGGGGGCCGAGGGCAGGTCGCTGGGCGCCATCGACAGATCGATCAGGTGGGCGTCGTCCACCACGCGCTTGCGGCCGTTGTCGTACTGCAGTATGGCGTTGTAGTGGGTCGGGCCGTAGGTGATCTCGCGCGAGAACGCGAGCTGGGCCGAGTCGGTGGTGGCGAAGTTCACGAAGGCGCGCGCCTGTTCGGCCCGGGGTGAGCCCTTGACGATGGCCCAGTAGTCGATGTCGTAGATGGCGTCGGTCCACACCGTCAACAGCGGGGCGCCATCGGCCACTGCGGCCGAGATGCGGCCGTTGTAGGCGGTGCTCATCACCACCTCGTCGGCGGCCAGCATCTTGGGCGGCTGCGAGCCGGACTCCCACCAGACGATGTGGGGTTTGAGCTGCTGCAGCTTGGCCAGTGCGCGCTGCAGCCCCGGCTCGGTGGCCAGCAGGCTGTACACGTCGCGGCGGTACACACCGTCGGCCATCAGAGCGAATTCGAGGTTGTAGCGCGCGCCCTTGCGCATGGCGCGCTTGCCGGGGAATTTCTTCACGTCCCAGAAATCGGCCCAGCTGCGCGGTGCGGTCTTGAGCGTGGCACTGTTGTAGGCCATCACCGTGGACCACACGAAGGCGCCGACACCGCATTCCTGCACGCTGCCGGCCAGCAGCATGGACGCGTGCGGCAGCTTGCTCTTGTCGACGGGCTCGAACAGGCCCTCCTTGCAGCCGGTGGTCAGTTCGGAGGATTCGACCTCCACCACATCCCAGTCTACCTTGCGCGCCTGGATCATCTTGCGCACCGGGCCGAGGTCGCCGTCGTACTCGACGCCCTTGGCCGGCACCTTGCTGGCCTGGGTGAAGGGCTTGAGGAAGGCCACTTCCTGCGCCTTGCCGTTGGCGCCACCGAAGTTGGCGATCACGAGGGGTTGGTTCTGGGCCGAGGCCAGAGTGGGGACCGCGAGGGCCAGCAGCAGGAGGAGTCTGGAAAGAGGCATGGGCTTGGCGTCAGCGCATTTCGATTTCCACAAACACGACCTCGTGTTCGGTGGGGTTGATGACGTTGTGCTCCACACCGATGTTGCGGGTGTAGGACTGCCCAGGCGCCAACGGGGCTGTGCGGTTGCCCTCCGGGGTCTCCAGCAGCAGCTCCCCGCCGGTCATGGGAACGACCACGTAGTCGTGCGCATGGCGGTGCCAACCGGTCTCGGCTCCGGGCGCAAAACGCCATTCGGTGACGATCACGCGGTCGTTGTCGATTTGAACGGTGGGGACGGCTTGGGGGCGGCTCATCGGTTTTTCCGGTTCAGAACAGGGGTTCAGCGGTACGCCACACCGGGCAACACGCACAGCATCTCGAACAGCAGGTTGGCGCCCAGCAGCGCGGTGTTGCCGCTGGTGTCGTAGGCGGGCGAGACTTCGACCAGGTCGCAGCCGACCAGGTTCAGGCCGCGGCAGCCCCGCACGATCTCCAGCGCCTGCGGCACGTTCAGGCCGCCGATCTCGGGCGTTCCGGTGCCGCCTGCGTAGGCCGGGTCGATGCCGTCGATGTCGAAACTGAGGTAGGTGGGCGTGTCGGGGCCGATCTTGGCCCGGATGTCGGCCATCAGCGGCGCCAGCGACTGCCACCAGATCTCGTGCGCCGGCACGATGGTGAAGCCCTGCTGGCGCGGCCAGTCGAAGTCTTCGGCCGAGTAGCCGCTGCCGCGCAGACCGATCTGCCAGACCTTGTCGCCGATCAGCAGGCCTTCTTCCACCGCGCGGCGGAAGGGCGTGCCGTGGGCGATGCGCTCGCCGAACATGTCTGGGTTCACGTCGGCGTGGGCGTCCACGTGAATCAGCGCCACCGGACCGTGCTGGGCCTTCATCGCGCGCAGGATGGGCAGGGCGATGGTGTGGTCGCCGCCCAGCGTGAGGGGGATGCAGCCGGCCTCGATGACCGGCTTGTAGTGCTGCTCGATGATGTCCACCGATTTCAGCAGGTTGTAGGTGTTGATGGGCACGTCACCAAGGTCGGCCACCTGCAGCGCGTCGAACGGAGCGGCGCCGGTCGCCATGTTGTAGGGGCGGATCAGGCAGGACTCGGCGCGGATCTGGCGCGGGCCGAAGCGGGCGCCGGGCCGGTGGCTGGTGCCGATGTCCAGCGGTACGCCGATGAAACCGGCGTTCAGCCCGGCGGCGGAGCTCGCGACGGGCAGCCGCATCATGCTGGCCAGACCGCCGAAGCGCGGCATCTCATTGCCGCCCAGCGGCTGGTTGAAGCTGGTGGTGTCGGTCATGGATCAGGTCCGGGGTTTGCTCAACTGGAAATCCAGATGGGCTTTCACGGAAGGCCACTCGCTGGCCACGATGCTGTAGACACAGGTGTCACGCAGTGCGCCGTGGGCGTCCGGATGGCGGTTGATCTGGTGGCTGCGCAGCACACCGTCGAGCTTGGCGCCCAGGCGCTCGATGCCGCGGCGGCTGGCGTGGTTGAACCAGTGGGTGCGGAACTCCACAGCGATGCAGTCCAGCGTCTCGAAGGCATGGGCCAGCAGCAGGCGCTTGGCCTCGGTGTTGAGTGCGCTGCGCTGCACGGCTTTGCGGTACCAGGTGGAGCCGATCTCGACGCGGCGGTTGGCGGCGTCGATGTTCATGTAGGTGGTCATGCCCACGGCCTTGCCACTCGGGTCGAGCACGGCAAACGGCAGCATGCTGCCCGCCTTCTGCAGACCCAGTCGGCGCTGGATCTCGGCGGCCATGCCCTCGGGCGCGGGGATGGCGGTGTACCAGAGCTTCCAGAGCTCGCCGTCGCGCACCGCCTCGACCAGGTCGTCGTGGTGCTCGGGGCGCAGGGGCACCAGGCGGACGTGTTGTCCGGTGAGGGTGGTGTCGGTGGTGAAGGTCATCCGTTATTTCCTGCGGCCGCGCAGCCATTCCAGCGTCAGCATCAGCGCAGTGGTGAACAGGATCAGCAGCGTGGCGACGGCAGCGATGGTGGGCGAGATGTTTTCGCGGATGCCGGTGAACATCTGGCGCGGCAGCGTCACTTGCTCGGGGCCGGCCAGGAACAGGGTGACGACCACCTCGTCGAACGAGGTCGCGAACGCGAACAGCGCGCCCGAGATCACACCCGGCGCGATGACGGGCAGCGTGACGCGGAAGAAGGTTTCCAGCGGGCTGGCGCCCAGGCTCAGGCTGGCCTTGACCAGGTTGTGGTTGAAGCTCTGCAGCGTCGCCAGTACCGTGGTCACCACGAAGGGGGCGCCCAGCGCGGCGTGCACGATCACCAGGCCCAGGTAGGAGTCGTTCAGTCCCCAGCGCGCGAAGTACAGGTAGGCGCTGACGCCGACCACGACGATGGGCACCACCATGGGCGAGATCAGCAGGCCGGTGATGAAGCCTTTGCCCATGAACTTGGTGTTGGCCAGGCCCATGGCGGCCAGCGTGCCCAGCGTGGTCGCCAGCAGCGTGGCCAGCGGCGCGACGATGAAGCTGTTCTTGGTGGCGCGGATCCAGTCGTCCGAGTGGAACATTTCCTCGTACCAGCGCAGGGACCAGCCTTCGATGGGGTAGGCGAGGAAGGACGAGTCGCTGAACGACAGCGGGATGATGACGATCACCGGCAGCAGCAGGAAAGCCAGCACGGCCAGGCCTCCGGCACGCAGGGCGAGCCAGCCGAGCTTGTCGAGCAGGGTGTAGTAGGCAGGAAAGTCGGGCAGTTTGAACATCTTGGACTCCCGCTCAACCGAGGCTCAGCTCGGCCTTCGAGACCTTGCGGTAGATCGAATACAGGATCAGCGTGGTGGTCAGCAGCACGCCGCCGAGCGCGCAGGCCATGCCCCAGTTGACCTCGACGTTGGTGTACTGAGCGACGTAGTAGCTGAGCATCTGGTCGCCCGCGCCGCCCAGCAGGGCTGGGGTGACGTAGTAGCCGATGCTGGTGATGAAGACCAGCAGACCGCCCGCAGCGACGCCCGGGTAGGTCTGCGGCAGGTAGACGCGCACGAACGCCGCGAATGGCGCGCTGCCTAGCGAGATGGCGGCGCGCAGGTAGTTGGGCGGCACCGATTTCATGACGCTGTAGAGCGGCAGGATGGCGAACGGCAGCAGGATGTGCACCATCGCGATGATCACCCCCACCCGGTTGAACAGCAGCGGGATCGGCGTATCGGTCAGGCCGATCCACATGAAGAAGCGGTTGACCAGGCCGTTGTTCTGCAGCAGCACGATCCAGGCGGCAATGCGCACCAGCACCGAGGTCCAGAACGGCAGCAGCACCAGGATCAGCATCACGTTGGCCTTGCGCTCGGGCAAGGTCGAGAGCCAGTAGGCCAGCGGATAGGCCAGCAGCAGGCAGAAGAAGGTGACGACCGCGCTCATCTGGAAGGTGCGGCCCAGGATGTCGGAGAAGGCGGCCTCGTCGTCGGCCACGCGCACGATGTCGCCCTGCGGCGTGCGCTTGAGGTCGACCGCGGCCAGCAGGTAGTCGGGTGTCCAGCGCGAGCTGTTCTGGGCAATGGCCTGCCAGTAGGGCAGTTCTTCCCAACGTGCGTCGTGCTCGATCAGTTTGGCCTTGGCCTGGTCGGGCATCAGCTCCTTGAAGCCCGAGTCTTCGGATTGCACGGCGCGGTAGGTGCCCATGACCAGCGAACGTCCGCCGGGGACTTCGCTGTTGAGGCGCCGCGCCAGCACGCCGGCCTGCGCGGTGTCCTCGATCGCCGACAGATCGGCAATCACCGCCGCGTAGGCGGCGGCGTCGGGCGGGCTGTTTCGATCCCAGCCGGCCAGCGCCTGCCCCGTGCGGGGCAGGGCGTCGGCGACTTCGGGATTCTCCACCGCCCGCACCAGCAGCGATGCCAGCGGAACCAGGAAAAACACGACCAGAAAGGCCAGCAGCGGCAGCGTGAGCGCCACCGCGCGCTGCTTGCGGCGCCGCTCGGCGCGGCGCAGCTGCGTGGCCAGGTCCAGGGTTCCGCCGGCCATCATCATTGCGCTGCCCAGGCCGAGAAGCGCTTCTCCAGGGCTTCACCCTGGTCGGCCCAGAAACCGACGTTGAACTGCAGCGCGTCCTTGCTGTTCGCAGGCGAGGTTGGCAGCATGCCCAGCACCTTGGCGTCCAGCTTGGCCAGCGCCTTGTTGTTGGTCGGGCCGTAGCTGATGTTCTTGGCGTACTCGGCCTGCGCATCGGCCGAGCTGGCCAGCGCGATGAACTTCAGGGCGGCGTCCTTGTTGGGAGTGCCCTTGGGCATGACCCAGTAGTCCAGGTCGTAGATGCCGCCGGTCCAGGTGATCTTGAGGTTCTTGCCTTCGCGCTGGGCGGCGTCGATGCGGCCGTTGTACGCGGTGGTCATGGCCACGTCACCGGCGACCAGGAACTGGGGCGGCTGTGCGCCGGCTTCCCACCACTGGATGTTCGGCTTGAGCTCGGTCATCTTCTTGAAGGCGCGCTCGGCACCGTCCTTGGTGGCCAGCACCTTGTAGACGTCGGCGGGCTTGACGCCGTCGGCCATCAGGGCGAATTCGAGGTTGTAGCGGGCGCCCTTGCGCATGCCGCGCTTGCCCGGGAATTTCTTGACGTCCCAGAAGTCGGCCCAGGTGGTCGGGGCGGTCTTGAGCTTGTCGCCGTCGTAGGCCATCACGGTGGACCACACGAACGTGCCCACACCGCACTCGTGCACGGCGGCCTTCTGGAAGTCGGCCTTGTTGCCGATCTTGGCCCAGTCCAGCTTCTCGAACAGGCCTTCGTCGCAGCCGCGGCTCAGGTCCGGGCTCTCGACTTCCACCACGTCCCAGGTGACCTTCTTGGCTTCGACCATGGCCTTGATCTTGGCCTGTTCGCCGTTGTATTCGACCGCGGTGATCTTGCCGCCGGCCTTCTCGAAGGGCTCGAAGTAGGCCTTCTTCTGGGCGGCGCCGTTGGCACCGCCGAAGTTCACCACGGTCAGGTTCTGGGCCATGGCAGGCAGTGCCACGAGAGCGGCCACGGCAATCAGGACGGGTTTGAGTTTCATCTGGAGTTTCTCCATGGGTTGGGGGACAGGGGAACGGGGAACGGGATACCGAAACAGGTCAGCGGTAGACACGCAGATGGGTCTGGGGCAGGTGCAACTGGACAGTGTGTCCGGCCTGCATATGGCCCAGGTGCTGCAGCGGCACCTTGACGCTCATCTCGGGTTGTTCGGGCACCTGGCAGCGCAGGCGCAGGTGGTCGCCGAAATAGATCACGTCGGAGATCGTCGCGGTCACGCGGTTGCCGGCGCTGTGGCCGGCATCCACCACGGCGATGCGCTCGGGCCGCACGCTGCACTGCACAGCATCGCCGACCTGGGCATGGTTGACGTTGACGCCGTGCAGGTGCGTGCCGTCGGCCAGCTGCACCTCGCAGGTGTCGCCGTTGTTCTGGATCACGCGCGCATCGAGCACCGAGTTGTCGCCCACGAAGCCGGCGACAAAGCGGTTGGCCGGCGTCTCGTAGAGGCGGTCCACCGCGTCGATCTGTTGGATCACGCCTTCGTTGAAAACGGCCACACGGTCGGACATGGTCAGCGCCTCACTCTGGTCGTGCGTCACGTAGACGAAGGTCACGCCCAGGCTGCGGTGCAGGGCCTTGAGCTCGATCTGCATGTGCTCGCGCAGCTGCTTGTCCAGCGCGCCCAGCGGCTCGTCCATCAGCACCAGCTGCGGGTCGAACACCAGCGCACGCGCCAGGGCCACCCGCTGTTGCTGGCCGCCGGACATCTGCGACGGATAACGCTGGCCCATGTGGCCCATCTGCACCATGTCCAGCGCGCGCTTGACCTTGGTGTCGATCTCGTTCCTGTCGAGCTTGCGCACCGTCAGCGGGTAGGCGATGTTGTCGGCCACCGTCATGTGCGGGAACAGTGCGTAGTTCTGGAACACCATGCCGAAGTTGCGCTTGTGCGGCGGGGTGCGCGTGATGGGCACGCCATTCAGCGCGATCTCTCCCGAGGTCGGCGACTCGAAGCCGGCGAGCATCATCAGCGTGGTGGTCTTGCCCGAGCCGGACGGGCCCAGCAGCGAGAGGAATTCCCCCTTCTGGATCTCGAGGTTGAGGTCGCGCACCACCAGGGTGTGGCCGTCGTAGGTTTTCTGCACACCGGTGAAGGTGACAAGTGCGGAGCTGGTGGTCATGAACGCTTGTTGGTGTGAAAGAACAGGCCCGGCGGGCGGATCATTTGGATGTATGCAACCACCGTGCCTGATGTGCGTCCAGTGCGGGCGGTGGCAGGTCGGCGACCGGGCGCTGACCGTCGAACAGCATGGGGTTGGCGACCATGGGCGGGGTCTGTGCGTCGTGCGGTTGTAGCGTCATTCCGCGCGCCGCGACATGCGGATGCGCCATGACTTGAGCAATGTCAAGAATCGGTGCGCAGGGCACACCCGCCTGGTCGAGCAGCGCCACCCATTCGGCGGTGTCTTTGGTCATCGTCCAGCCGGTGATCAGCGGCACCAGCGTGGTCCTGTGTTCGACGCGCGCCGGGTTGGTGGAGAAGCGCGCGTCGCGCGAGACTGCGGGCTGTCCGGCGGCATCGCAGAACTTGGCGAACTGGCCATCGTTGCCCACGGCCAGCACCATGTGGCCATCGCGCGTGGGAAACACTTGGTACGGCACGATGTTCGGATGCGCATTGCCCATGCGCGTCGGGGTCTTGTTCCCGATGAGCTGGTTGCTGGCCTGGTTGGCGAGCATGGCCACCTGCACATCGAACAGCGCGGCATCAATCACCCGGCCCTGGCCGGTGCGCGCGCGCTCGTGCAGGGCGGCGAGGATGGCGGTGGTGGCGTACACGCCGGTCATCAGGTCGGTGACCGCAACGCCCACTTTCTGCGGCTCCTCGTCCTTGTTGCCGGTGATGCTCATCAGGCCGCCTTCGGCCTGGATGGCGAAGTCGTAGCCGGCCTTGTGGGCCAGCGGTCCGGTCTGGCCGTAGCCGGTGATGGAGCAGTAGATGAGGCGCGGGTTGATGGCCTGCAGGCTCACCGCGTCCAGACCGTAGCGCGCCAGCTGGCCGACCTTGTAGTTTTCAATGAGCACGTCCGCCTCGCGCGCCAGCTCGCGCACGGTCTGGATGCCCTCGGGCGAGGCGATGTCGATCGCCACCGAGCGCTTGCCACGGTTGGCGCAGACGAAGTACGCGGCCACGCGTGCATCGCCTTCGCCCCACCAGGGCGGTCCCCAGGTGCGGGTGTCGTCACCCGCGCCCGGGCGCTCGACCTTGAGCACCTCGGCGCCGTAGTCGGCCAGCATCTGGCCCGCCCAGGGACCGGCCAGCACGCGCGACAGGTCGAGTACACGAACACCCGCGAGCGGGCGGGGAGCGTCGAGGTTCATTGAGCAGCAGCGGCCAGGGCGGCGGCCATGATGTCCAGACCCTCGTCGAGCAGGGCGTCGCTGGCCACCAGCGGCACCAGCACACGGATCACGTTGGCGTACACACCGCAGCTCAGCAGGATCAGGCCACGCTTCTGCGCCTCGGCCACCATGCGCTTGGTCAGGTCGGCGTCGGGCTGGTGCGGGTCGCCGTTCTTGCACAGCTCGATGGCTACCATGGCGCCCAGGCCGCGCACTTCGGCGATGCAGTTGTGCTGGGCCTGCAGCGCCTTGAGGCGGCTGGTCAGACGCTCGCCCACAGCGCGGCTGCGCTCCAGCAGGTTTTCCTTCTCGAAGGTGTCGATCACGGCCAGCGCGGAAGCGCAGGCCAGCGGGTTGCCCGCGTAGGTGCCACCCAGGCCACCCACGGCCGCAGCGTCCATCACTTCGGCCTTGCCGATCACCGCCGACAGCGGCATGCCACCTGCCAGCGACTTGGCCATGGTGATCACGTCGGGCGCCACGCCCCACTGCTCGCAAGCCAGCCAGGTGCCAGTGCGGCCGGCGCCGGTCTGCACTTCGTCGGCGATCAGCAGGATGCCGTGCTGGTCGCACAGGGCGCGCAGGCGCTTCGCGAAGGCGGGCGAGGCGGCGTAGAAACCGCCTTCGCCTTGCACTGGCTCCAGGATGATGGCGGCCACGCGCGACGCTTCCACGTCGTACTTGAACAGGGCTTCCACCGAGGCGATGGCGTCGTCTTCGCTCACGCCGTGCAGAGGGTTGGGGAACTTGGCGTGGAACACCTCGGCCGGGAAGGGACCGAAACCGGCCTTGTACGGCGCGACCTTGCCGGTGAGCGCCATGCCCATCAGGGTGCGGCCGTGGAAGCCGCCACCGAAGGCGATGACGGCCGAGCGCTTGGTGTAGGCGCGGGCCACCTTGACGGCGTTTTCAACGGCTTCGGCGCCGGTGGTCAGGAAGAAGCTTTTCTTGGCGAAGTTGCCCGGTGCCATGGCGTTGAGCTTTTCGGCCAGTTCCACATAGGACTCGTAGGCCAGCACCTGGAAGCAGGTGTGGGTGAAACGGTCGAGCTGCTCGGCCACGGCCTTGACCAGCGCCGGGTGGCGGTGGCCCGTGTTGAGCACTGCGATGCCACCGGCGAAGTCGATGTAGCGGCGGCCCTCCACGTCCCAGACCTCGGCGCCTTCGGCGCGGTCGGCGAAGATTTCGAAGCCCTGGCCCAGCCCGTTGGGCAGGGCGGCGCGGCGACGGGCCATCAGGGCGGCGTTGGTGAAGTGGGGTTCGCGTTGCATGCAGGGCTCCATTCGTGAAGAGATTTCAGACTGGGGCGCACTGTAGGCGCCAAAGGCGGCGGCTAACATATACAGACACCGGCTGCACAGCGATGCACTGTATAGCCCTGTCGGCCAGTACAGACAAACCCCACTTCCCCTCGCCCATGTTTTCCCTTAACCCGAAAGGCGCGACCCCGCTGGTGGTGCAGATCGTCGAGGGTTTCCGCGCCGCCATCCAGGGCGGGGGGCTGCGCCCCGGCTCCAAGGCCCCGTCCATCCGCCAGTTTGCGCACGCGCACGGTGTCAGCACCTATACAGTTGTCGACGCCTACGACCGCCTGGTGGCCCTGGGTTACTTCGTTTCGCGCCCGCATTCGGGCTTTTTCGTGCGCCAGCGGGATGCGCTGGCCCGGGTGGCGTCCAACGGCGCGCCGGCCGAAGCGGCCAACTACAACTTCGATTCCATGTGGTACCTGCGCCGCGTGTTCGAGGCGCGGGCGCTGCGCATGAAACCCGGCTGCGGCTGGCTGCCGGGCGACTGGCTGTTCGAGGAGGGCATGCGGCGCAGCCTGCGCACCCTGGCGGCCGAGAACGTCGACCTGGGCGGTTACGGCGAGCCCAAGGGCTTCATGCCGCTGCGCCAGCTGGTGCGGGACCTGCTGGCGGAGCAGGAGATCGCGGTCAGCGCCGACCAGGTGCTGCTCACCCAGGGCTCCAGCCAGGCCATGGACCTGGTGGCGCGCCGCCTGATTCGGCCTGGCGATGCGGTGCTGGTGGACGACCCGGGCTACCCGAACATGCTGTTCTCGCTGCGCTTCCTGGGCGCGCGCCTGATCGGCGTGCCGCGCACGCCCGAGGGCTACGACCTGGCGGCGCTGGAGGCGCTGGTCAAGGAGCACCAGCCCAAAGTCTTCTTCACCCAGCCGCGCCTCCAGAGCCCGACCGGCTCGGTGGCGAACCTGGCGCACCTGCACCGCGTGGTGCTGCTGGCCGAGCAGCACCAGTTCACCGTGGTTGAGAACGACATCTACGCCGACCTCGACCCCGAGCCGCGGCCTTCGCTGGCCAGCCTGGACCAGCTGCAGCGCGTGGTCTACATCAGCAGCTTCTCCAAAACCATCTCGCCCAACATCCGCGTGGGCTACATGGCCGCGCCGCCGGATCTGCTGGAGGACTTCGCCCAGCTCAAGATGATCTCGGGCCTGACCTCGTCCGAATTCAGCGAGCGCCTGGCCTATGGCGCCCTGGTGGATGGTCGCTGGCGCAAGCACCTGCGCGGCCTGCGCGAGCGGCTGGCCCAGGCGCACCAGCGGGTAGGCCAGGCGCTGGAAAGCCTGGGTTTTGATCTGTTCTGCGAGCCCAAGGCCGGCATGTTCCTCTGGGCGCGCCACCCGGACATCCAGAACGCCACCGAACTGGCCTACCAGGCGGCCGAACAGGACATCCTGCTCGGCCCCGGCCACCTGTTCGACCCCGAGCTGCAGCCCAGTCCCTGGTTCCGCTTCAACGTCGCCTTCACCGACGATCCCCGCGTGCTGAGCTTCCTCAGCGACCACCGCCACGCCGGGTGATCGCGCCGTTTGCGCGAAAATAGCGGGCTTCGCGCCCGTAAACCAATGGGTTGAGCGCCCGCGTCCGCCGGCGCCGCCCACCGACAACCTCCTCAGACAGGCCACCATGACCGTCCCCGCCGTTGCTTCCGTCGCCGACATCCGCAAGACCTTCCTGGACTTCTTCGCCTCCAAGGGCCACACCGTGGTGGCGTCCAGCCCGCTGGTGCCGGGCAACGACCCGACGCTGATGTTCACCAACAGCGGCATGGTGCAGTTCAAGGACGTGTTCCTGGGCACCGACAAGCGCAGCTACGTGCGCGCCGCGTCCGTGCAAGCCTGCCTGCGCGCCGGTGGCAAGCACAACGACCTGGAAAACGTGGGTTACACCGCTCGCCACCACACCTTCTTCGAGATGCTGGGCAACTGGTCCTTCGGCGACTACTTCAAGCGCGAAAGCCTGAAGTGGGCCTGGGAACTGCTGACACAGGTCTACAAGCTGCCGCCCGAGCGCCTGCTGGCCACGGTCTACGCCGAGGACGACGAGGCCTACGACATCTGGACCAAGGAAATCGGCCTGCCGCCCGAGCGCGTGATCCGCATCGGCGACAACAAGGGCGGCCGCTACAAGAGCGACAACTTCTGGATGATGGCCGACACAGGGCCCTGCGGCCCTTGCTCGGAGATCTTCTACGACCACGGCCCCGAAATCCCTGGCGGCCCCCCGGGCAGCCCGGACGAAGATGGCGACCGCTTCATCGAGATCTGGAACAACGTGTTCATGCAGTTCGACATGAAGGAAGACGGCTCGGTCACGCCGCTGCCCGCGCCTTGCGTGGACACCGGCATGGGCCTCGAGCGCCTGGCCGCCATCCTGCAGCACGTGCACAGCAACTACGAGATCGACATCTTCGATGCGCTGATCAAGGCGGCCGCTCGTGAAACCGGCACCGCCGACCTCGCCAACCCCTCGCTGAAGGTGATCGCCGACCACATCCGCGCCACCTCGTTCCTGATCAGCGACGGTGTGATCCCCAGCAACGAAGGCCGCGGCTACGTGCAGCGCCGCATCATCCGCCGCGCCATCCGCCACGGCTACAAGCTGGGCCAGAAGACGCCGTTCTTCCACAAGCTGGTGCCCGACCTGGTGAAGATGATGGGTGAGGCCTACCCCAACATGGCTTCGCAGGCGCAGCGCATCATCGAGGTGCTCAAGGCCGAGGAAGAGCGCTTCTACGAGACGCTGGCCAACGGCATGGAAATCCTCGACGCCGCGCTGGCCGACGGAGCCAAGGTGCTGCCGGGCGACGTGGCCTTCAAGCTGCACGACACCTACGGTTTCCCGCTCGACCTGTCGGGCGACGTCTGCCGCGAGCGTGGCCTGTCGGTGGACGAAGCCGGTTTCCATGCCGCCATGGAAGCGCAGAAGGCCAAGGGCCGCGCGGCCGGCAAGTTCAAGATGGACAAGGCGCTGGAATACACCGGCGCCGGCAACACCTTTGTCGGCTACGACACGCTGGAGGCGCCGGCCAAGGTGGTGGCGCTGTACCTGGATGGTACGCCCGTGGCCGACCTCAAGGCCGGCCAGCAAGGCGTCGTGGTGCTGGACACCACGCCGTTCTACGCCGAGAGCGGTGGCCAGGTCGGTGACGAAGGTGTCATCACCAGCGGTTCCGCCCGATTTGCTGTCGGCGACACGCAGAAGATCAAGGCCGACGTGTTCGGCCACCACGGGGCGGTGGAACAGGGCACGCTGGCCGTGGGCGACACGGTCACCGCATCGGTCAACCTCGACCAGCGCGCCGCGACCATGAGGAACCACTCGGTCACCCACCTGATGCACAAGGCCCTGCGCGAGGTGCTGGGCACGCACGTGCAGCAGAAGGGTTCGCTGGTCGATGCCGAGAAGACGCGCTTCGACTTCACCCACAATGCGCCGGTGACCGACGATCAGATCCGCGAGATCGAGCGCCGCGTCAACGTGGAGATCGTCGCCAACGCGCCGACCCAGGCGCGCGTGATGGACATCGAATCGGCCCAGAAGACGGGCGCCATGATGCTGTTCGGCGAGAAGTACGGCGACACCGTGCGCGTGCTGGACATCGGCAGCAGCCGCGAACTGTGCGGCGGCACCCACGTGAAGGCCACGGGCGACATCGGCTTCTTCACCATCACCGCCGAAGGCGGCGTGGCCGCCGGCGTGCGCCGCGTGGAGGCCACCACCGGGCTGACCGCGCTGCGCTACGTGCAGGGCATGGAAGAGACGCTGGGCGGTGTGGCCGGCACGCTCAAGGTGGCTCCCGCCGAGGTGCCGGCGCGCGTGGGCGCGCTGCTGGACCAGATGCGCGAGCTGGAAAAGGAAATGAACGCGCTCAAGAGCCGGCTCGCCTCGGCCCAGGGCGACGAGCTGGTGAACCAGGCGGTGGACGTCAAGGGCATCAAGGTGCTGGCCGCGACCCTGGCCGGCGCCGACGCCAAGGCCCTGCGCGAAACCATGGACAAGCTCAAGGACAAGCTCAAGACCGCCGCCATCGTGCTGGCTGCGGTGGACGGCGGGAAGGTGCAGCTGGCCGCGGGCGTGACGGCCGACAGCATCGGCAAGATCAAGGCCGGCGAGCTGGTGAACTTCGTGGCCCAGCAGGTGGGCGGCAAGGGCGGCGGCAAGCCCGACATGGCGATGGCCGGTGGCACCGATGCGTCGGGCCTGCCGAAGGCGCTGGCGTCGGTGCAGGCCTGGGTTTCTGAGAAGCTGTGAACCTCAGCCTGGGCTGGGCCATTCGAGGTCCAGCCCGCTTTCAAACCGCCGCGACTCGCCCGTCACCGGGTCGTTGAAGGCGATGGCCCGCGCCAGCAGGCGCAGCGGGTCCGCAAAGTCCTCCGATTCCCCCGGCCCGCGCCGCACGCGCGGGTAGAACTGGTCGCCCGCCAGCGGCAGGCCCAGCGCGGCCATGTGCACGCGCAGCTGGTGGCGTTTGCCGGTGACGGGTTCCAGCTTGTAGCGCGCCCAGGCGCCGCGCCGTTCCAGCAGGGCGATGGCGGTTTCGCTGTTGGGTTCACCATCCACTTCGGTCATGCGATAGAACGCTGCGGGGTCTTCGGCCATGTGGCTCCGGTGTATCCGGGGCAGCGCCACTGCAGGATCCATCGGTGCAATGGCCTCGTAGACCTTGTCCACGGTGCGCTCGCGGAACAGCGCCTGGTAGGCGCCTCTGTCCTGCGGGCGCAGGCTGAACACCACCAGGCCCGCAGTTTCGCGGTCGATGCGGTGGATCGGGCTGAGCGTGTCGATGCCGGTGGCCTGCTTGAGCCGCACCAGCAGGCTCTGGCGCACGAAGCGGCCGGTGGGGGTGACAGGCAGGAAGTGCGGCTTGTCGACCACCAGCAGGTGCGCGTCCTGGAACCGCACCGTGGCAGTGAACGGGACCTCCGGCTCGTCGTCCAGCGCACGCCAGTAGTACAACCGGCCGCCGCCCCGGTAGGTGTCGGTGGCGCGCACCGGCTGGCCGTGGTCGTCCAGCACCTGGCCGTCGGACAGGCGCTGTTGCCAGGCGCCGCGGTCCACCGCGGGCAGGCGCTCGGCCAGGAAGTCCAGCAGCGTGGGCCACCGGCGCTCGCTCGCGGGCAGCAGCGGCAGCGCCACGCAACTGGGCGAAACGCCCTCGCGGGTCGGGATCAGGGGGTTTTTCGGCGGACGGGCCATGGTGGAAGCAGGTATTCTCTGCGCCTTCCTACCCAGACCTTGCCGCGATGACCTCTGTGCCGCCCCTGCGTTCCGATCTTTATGCCCGCCGCTGGCGCCTGTTCGGTGCCCTGGTGCTGTCCCTGCCTCTGCTGGGCGGCTGCGCGGTGATCGCGGTGGCCGACGTCGCGGCCTCGGCGGTGGTGGGCGTGGCCGGGCTGGCGGTGGACGCCGCTGTGGGTACCGCCCGCATCGGCGGCAAGATCATCGGTGCGGGGGCTGATGCGGTGCTCGACGACGACGAGGACTCTGCCGAAGACTGAGTGCCGCTCAGCTCTGGGGAATTCCCGAGCGCGCGACCGCCGCGCGGTAGCGCGTCACTTCCCGGTCCATCATGGCCTTCAGGCCGGCGGGTGCGAGCCAGTCGCCGTCCATGGACTGCTGCGACAGCTTCTGCCGGAAGTCGGCGTCGGCCGCGATGGTGGCCAAAGTCTTTTCCAGCCGTGTCGCCACCGCGGGTTCCAAACCAGCCGGGGCGGCCAGCGCATACCAGGCGTCGAACAGCGCGTAGCCCAGACCCAGTTCGCCGAGCGAAGGCACCTGCGGCATCAGCGGCGTACGTCTTTCGCTGATCACCGCCAGCGCACGCAGCTTGCCCTGGTCGATCTGGCCCTTGGCCGAGGCCAGTGTGTCCACCCCCATTTGCACGTCGCCGCGCAGGATGCCCACGAGCGCGTCGGCGCTGCCCTTGTAGGGCACGGCCGTCATCCGGGCGCTGCGCGTGTAGGCCAGCATCTCGCCGACCAGGTGCGGCCCGGTGCCGACGCCGAAGGTGGCGTAGTTCAGCTCGCCCGGCCGATCCTTCGCGGCCGCCAGCAGTTGGGGCAGGTCGGCGTACGGCCCATTGGCGGCGGTCACCACCACCAGCGGCGCTCGGGCCACCAGGCCCAGCGGCTGCAGCTGCTTGAACGGGTCGTAGCTGAGGTTGCGACGCACGGCCGGGTTGACGGTGAAGGTGGTCGAGCCGGAGAACAGCAGGGTGTGGCCGTCGGCCGCCGCGCCGGCCACGGCCGCAGCACCGATGGCGGTGCCCGCACCGGGCCGGTTGTCAACCACCACGCTCTGGCCCAGGGCCTGGCCCAGCCGCTCGGCCAGCAGACGGGCGACGATGTCGGTGCCGCCGCCGGCAGGGAAGGGCACGATGAGCTTGATGGCCCGCGAAGGCCAGGCCTGCGCGAATGCCGTGGGGAAGGCAAAGCTGCTGGCGGCGGCTGCAGCAGCCAGCAGGGCGGTGCGGCGGGTGGGGTGCGACATGGCGGACTCCGTGGGTTGGTTTTGAAGAGGGATGATCAGGGGCGCGCGAACCAGGGCGCGCCGGGCTCGCCCAGGGCCCAGTACAGGTCGCCCATCAGGTGCAGTCCTTCGCGGGCGACGCTGGCGAGCATGTGCTCGTCGGGCGCGTGCTGGGCGCAGGCCGGGTGCGAGTGCGGCACCCAGAGGGTGGGCAGGCCCAGGGTGTGGGCGAAGAGGTGGTTGGGCAGGGTGCCCGCCAGGTTGGGCAGCACAGCCACCGGCTGGCCGGCGCTGCGCGAGAGCGTCTGCCGCGCCCAGCCGACCCAGGGGTGGTCCAGCGGCAGCCGGGTGGCGGGTGCGGACGCGTCGATGCGGACCTCGACATCGGCGAAGCCCGCGGCATCCAGGTGCCGGCGGAGGATGGCAGCCAGGTCCTCCCAGGGGGTGCCGACCACGAAACGCAGCTGTCCGGCCAGGGTGGCTGACGCCGGAATGGCGTTGACTGGTCGCTGGGGTGCACCGGCGCCGAAGGCCAGGACCTCCAGTGTGTTCCAGGCCACCAGGCGCTCGATGGCGCTCAGGCCGGGCTCGCCCCAGCCGGGTGTGGGCACCGGGTCGTCGGGTGCGCCCCCTACCGGCACGCCGTCCAGCGTGGCGCGTATGTCGGCCGGCACGCCGTCGGGGCGCAGCTCGGGCACGCGAATGCGGCCCCCCGCGTCGACCAGGCAGGCCCAGGCGTGGGCCAGCACCGTGGCCGGGTTGGACAGCACGCCACCCCAGTTGCCGGAATGGGCGCCGCGTTCGCGCGCCTGAAGGCTGAGCGTGAAGTTGACGGCGCCGCGCGAGCCGAGGAACAGGGTGGGGCGGTCGGCCGCGACGCGCGGGCCGTCGCAGGCCAGGAACAGGTCGGCCGTGAGCAACGCACGCTGCTGCTCGCAGAACGCAGCCAGGCCGGGCGAGCCAGCCTCTTCGCCGGTCTCCATCAGCACCGTCACGTTGTAGCCCAGCCGCCCGCTGCGGGCGCGCAGCGTGTGCAGCAGGGCTGCGAGGTTGACCGTGTGCTGCCCTTTGTTGTCGGCGGTGCCGCGGCCGTACCAGCGACCGTCTTCATCGCTGAGCCGCCAGGGCGAACGGCCGGCGGACCAGCGCCCGTCCTGTCCGCTGACCACGTCGCCATGGCCGTAGGTCAGCACTGTGGGCAGGGCCGGGTCTTCGATGCGCCGGGCCACGAGAAGCGGGCCGCCGCGCGGATCGGGGTTGGGGAAGGTGGTGCACCCGAAGCCGGCCGGGCGCAGGCTGGCGGCAATTTCTGCCTCCAGGTATTCACCCAGCGCCAGAGGCGGCGTGCCGCCGGTGTCGCTCTCGGTGGCCAGGGCCACGCGGCGGCCCAGTTCGGCGAGAAAGCGTCCCGAATCGAGGTGCTCGTCGAGCGATCGGTGGAGCGCATCCAGGGCAGAGGTTGTCATGCCAAAAAGTGTATTGATCAGGTTCTGCGTTCACAATGACAGAATTCAGATCGCAGCTTTCACCCAAAAGCAACGCAGCGCGTTGACACCTTCATGAGCAGTCCGTTTCTCTCCACCATGGCGCGCCATTTCCTTGCGGTGGCCGAGGCTCGTTCCATCACCGACGCCAGCCAGGCGCTGCATGTGGCGCCTTCGGCGGTGAGCCGGCAGGTGGCCTTGATGGAGGCGGCCATGGGCTGTGCGCTGTTCCTGCGGCAGGCGCGGGGCATGGCGCCGAACGAGGCGGGCGAGCGCCTGCTGGCTTGGCTGACGGCGGTGCAGCGCGAATCGGAAGAAGTGCAGCGCCAGGTGCTGGGCCTGGGGCCGGCGGCCGCGCAGCGCCTGCACCTGGCCTGTACCGAGGGCTTCACCACCGCCTTCATGCCGCAGCTCATGGGGCGCTTTCGCGACCAGTGGCCGGGTGCGCGGCTGTTCCTGCGCGTGGGCGATGCGCAGCAGGTGGACCAGTGGCTGCAGCGTGGTGAGGTGGAGGTGGGCCTGCGCTTCGCGACCCGGCCGGTGGAGGGCCTGCGCGTGGTGGCGAGCGCGCCGTCGCCCATCGTGGCGGTGTGCGCCGCCGGCCACCCGCTGGCTGGTCGTTCGACGCTGTCGGTGGCCGACTTGGTGGCGCAGCCGCTGGCACTGCCCGAAGGCAGCAGCACGGTGCGCCAGGTGCTCGACGGTGCTTGCGCGCTGGCGGGCACGCGCTACGAGGTGGCCTGCACCGGCAACCTGCCGTCGTTGATATCGTTGGTGGAGCAGGGCGGGCTGGTGATGCTGGGCAGTCGCATGAGCGTCATGCACGCGCTCGAACGCGGCTCGCTCGTGGCCCTGACGGTGGCGGCGCCTGCATTCGAGCAGCGGCGGGTGCAGTTGCTGGTAGGAGACGGGCGCGCACCCGGCGGGGTTGCACAGGCGTTTCTGGACCTCGCGGCTGTTGCCCTGGCCGGATACGGCGACGGGGCGGGAGGTGTCGCGCCGGGTCGGCTCAGGCCCGCCGGAACACCAGGTCCCAGACGCCGTGGCCGAGCTTGAGGCCGCGGTTTTCGAACTTGGTCAGCGGGCGGTAGTCGGGCTTGGGCACGTAGCCGTCGCTGCCCGCTGCCGCGGTGTTCTGCAGCAGCGGTTCGGCACTGAGCACCGCCAGCATCTGCTCGGCGTAGGGCTGCCAGTCGGTGGCCAGGTGCAGGTAGCCGCCGGGCCTGAGGTGGCGTGCTAGCCGGTTCACGAATGGCCCCTGGATCAGGCGGCGCTTGTGGTGGCGGCTCTTGTGCCAGGGGTCGGGGAAGAAGATGTGCACGCCGTCCAGGCTCTGCTCGGGCAGCATGTGGTCCAGCACCTCGACCGCGTCGTGGCGGAAGATGCGGATGTTCTCGATGCCCTGTTCGCCGCAGAGCTTGAGCAGGGCGCCCACGCCGGGCTCGTGCACCTCGCAGCACAGGAAGTTGTCGCCCGGTCGCACCTGGGCGATCTGCGCCGTGGCGCCGCCCATGCCGAAACCGATTTCCATGATCAGCGGTGCGGAACGACCGAACGCCGCCACCGTGTCCAGCGGGCTGGAGGCGTCGTAGCTGAGCAGGAAGCGCGGGCCGAACTGCTCGTAGGCGCGCTGCTGTCCCGGGCCCACACGGCCTGTGCGCAGCACGTAGCTCTTGACCACGCGCATGAAGGGCTTGGACGGGTTGCCCGGCTGGGCGGCATCGGGGGTGTGGGAGGTGGAATCGTCGGACATGTGGGGCTACCGCAGGCCTTGGATCGCCCGGGGCCCGTGATTGTAGGTGCGGGGCTGTACTGAAAAAGCATGTGCCTGGCTGCTGCACGCGATAGGCGGTCCCATCGAGCGTGCGAAAGTTGCTTCACAAGGTGTGGGGCATGGGTAGCATTCGCGGCATCTTCGTTGGAAATTCATGACACACCACTCCACGTCCATCCGTCGCGGCCTGACCCGCCGCGCTTTTGCCAGCGGCATCGCCGGTGCCGCCGCCCTCGCGGTGCCTGCGCTGCGGGCGCAATCGTCCAACCGCATCGTGCTGGGCCAGTCGGCCGCTTTCACCGGCGCGGCCGCCCAGCTGGGCATCCAGTTCCATGCGGGTGCCAAGCTGTTCTTCGACCAGTACAACGCCCAGGGCTCGGGCAGGGCCCGGATCGAGATCGAGCAGATGGACGACGGCTACGAGCCGGACCGCTGCGCCGAGAACACCCAGAAGCTGCTGGACAAGGACGTGTTCGCGCTGTTCGGCTACATCGGCACGCCCACCAGCGTGGCGGCGCTGCCGCTGGCGACCAAGGCCGACATGCCCTTCATCGCCCCGTTCACCGGCGCCATGTCGCTGCGCCAGCCTTTCAACCGCCTGGCATTTCACCTGCGGGCCTCGTACAACGACGAGACCGAGCTGATTGTCAGGAACCTGGTCAACCTCGGGCTGACCCGGGTCGCGGTGTTCCACCAGAACGACGCCTATGGCAAGGCCGGGCTGGACGGTACGGTGCTGGCGCTGGCCAGCCGCGGGCTCAAGCCGGTGGCGACCGGCACGGTCGAACGCAACAGCGTGGACGTGGCGGCGGCGGTGGCCACCATCAACGCAGCCAACCCGCAGGCCGTGGTGCAGATCAGCGCCTACAAGTCCTGCGCTGCGTACATCCGTGCGGCCCGCAAGGCCGGCTTCGGCGGCAGCTTCTACAACGTGTCCTTCGTGGGCACGCAGGCCCTGGCCGACGAGCTCGGCAAGGATGGGGCCGGCGTGGTGGTGTCGCAGGTGGTACCCAACCCGTTCAGTACCGCCAAACCCATCACCCGCGAGTTCCGCGATGCCATTGCCCAGGGCGGCAACAAGGTACAGGCCAACTTCTCCAGTCTGGAAGGCTACCTCGCCGCCAGGCTGGTGACCGAGGGCCTGCGGCGCGCGGGCGGCCGCCCTGGCCGCGACGGCCTGATCAGCGGGCTGGAGGCGATTGGCGACACCTCGTTCGAGGGCTTCTCGATCTCCCTCGGCCCGAAGGACCACGTCGCGTCGTCGTTTGTCGAGCTTTCGATGCTGACCGGCGACGGCAAGGTTCGGACCTGATCCCGCGTCAGCCGCCGGTCGGTCTGCGCCAAGGCCAGGCGCGGGCCCAGAGCGCCAGCGCCTCGTGCAGCGGGCCGGCCGCTGCCGGCAGGCCCAGCACCGCGGCCGCCGTCTGAAGCGCCGCGAGTGGATCGCCCAGATCCAGCGCCTGCGCCCCGTTCTGCTTGCTCAGCTTTTCTCCGTGTGTGTCCCGCACCAGGGGCGTGTGCAGGTACGACGGTGTGGGCAGGCCAAGGGCCTGCTGCAGGAGGATCTGGCGCGGGGTGTTGTCGGCCAGGTCTTCACCGCGCACCACGTGGGTGATGCCCTGTGCGGCGTCGTCGACCACAACCGCCAATTGGTAGGCCCAGAGGCCATCGGCTCGGAGCAGCACGAAGTCGCCCACTTCAGCCGCCACGTCCTGCTGCTGGGGTCCGAGGCGGCGGTCCTGCCACTTCAGCGTCCCGGACGCGACGTTCAGCCGCCAGGCACGGGCCTCACGGCCATGCAAACCGCCGCGTTCGGGCCGGCAGGTGCCGGGGTAGACCGCGGCGTGATGGCGTTCGCGGTGGCGACCGGCGGCGAGCAGGGCTGCTTCGATGTCCTTACGGGAGCAGGCACAGGGGTAGGCATCACCCTGCGCGATCAACCGGTCCAGCGCCGCCTGGTAGTGAGTGCCGCGCGTGGACTGCCAGCACACGGGCTCGTCGGGCACCAGGCCGCAGGTGGCCAGTTGTTCAAGGATGCGCTGGTCGGCCCCGGGCACACAGCGGGGCGTGTCCACGTCTTCGATGCGCACCAGCCATGTGCCGTCGTGCGCCCGCGCATCGAGCCAGCTGGCCAGCGCTGCGACCAAGGAGCCCGCGTGCAGCGGGCCGGTGGGTGAAGGAGCAAACCTGCCCCTGTAGGAAGTGGCTGCCAATGCGTTTCTCCGGAGCGCGTGACCCATAGAGCACCCGCCGCGGAACCGGCTTCGCCGGGCCGCTGGCGGGATCCCCCAGAGGGAAGACGCGAAGCGGCGCGGGGGGCTACACCACGGCCAGCGCCAGTTCGAGCCCGGACACGAAAGCGTCCTCGACCCGGTGACCCAGGCACCAGTCGCCGCACAGGCCGATACCCAGTGCCGGATCGAACAGGTGGGAGCGACCCAGCGGGGTCTGCGTCTGCGCGTAGCGCCAGCGGTGCACGACCGCATGGGGTGGCGCGGCGCGGATGCCCGTGATCTCGGCGAAGCCCTTGAGCAGCTTGGCCTTGACGCGCTCGGCATCGTCTTCCAGATGCTTGTAGGACCAGGCTGGGCTGGCCTGGACGGTCCAGCGCTCGATGCGCTCGCGCCCGGGCTTGCTGTTCTCGCGCGCCAGCCAGCTGATGCGGTGGTGGGTGCTGCGCGCGGCGTTCCACTGCGGCCCCAGGTGTGCCAGGCCCGGCTGCATCGCGTTGGGGAAGGCCACCATCAGCGTCCAGCAGGGCGCCACCTGCACCTCGGTGAGTGACCGGCGCAGGTCGGGGGCCAGACCGGAGGACTGCAGCAGGTCGTGCGCCTGCATGTGCGGCACGGCCAGCAGCACGCGGTCGAAGCCGCCGATCACCATCTGGCCACCATCGGCGTCTTCGGCCCGCAGCTGCCACTGCTCGGGGTGCAGCGCATCGCGTTCGATGTGGTGCACGCGGGTGCCGGTGAAGGTGCGGGCCGGGAGGTGCCCGTGCAGCTCGGGTTGGGCCAGTGGCTGGGCCCAGTGGTTCACCAGGCCGCTCATGCCCGGCACGGCGACGAAGTGGGGTTCGGTGGGCGGCGGGGCGCTGGCCAGCACATGGCCGAAGGCGTCGAGCACGCGCACCGTGCTCACGCTCCAAGGGCGCACCTGGGCCTGCGCGGTCAGCAGCACCCGGGCAAAGCGGCTGTCCCGCACGGTGAAGTACTGCGCGCCATGGTCGAAGCCGCCGAACTCGGTGCGGCGGGTTGACATGCGGCCGCCAAAGCCGCGGCTCTTTTCGAACACCGAGACGCGGTGGCCCGCCTGCAGCAGTGTTCGCGCGCAGGCCACGCCAGCCATACCCGCCCCGATCACCGCAAAGTGCAGCGGCTCGGTCACCTTGGGAGCTTTAGCAGAGGTTTTGCGTGTGCTGGGAGCCTTCTTGTTGTTCATGGTGTGGCGCTTGGGGTTGGGATGAGAGCACTGTAGCAGTGCAAATGCGGTTGCAGGCTTGCGGCGCCTCAACCAACGTGGTGGTTTTCCAGTAGGGCGGTGCGGGTGGTCGGGTGCTGCAACTGGTCGAGCCACCAGCGCAGGGCCTGGCCGGTGTCGGCAGCGGAGCGCGGGCGGCGCCAGGCGTAGGCCAGGCGGAGCGTGTGGTTGGGACGTTGCGCCATGGTCTTGACCACCAGCAGCCCGGCGGTGATGTAGGGCTGTGCGAGCGGCTGGGGCAGGAAACCGCCGCCCATGCCGCGCAGCTGCGCCTCCAGCTTGTGCCGCATGGTGGGCACCGTGAGCACCTCTTGGCCAGGCAGCAGGTTGTAGGTCTGGCCCGAGCCGCGAACGGAGCTGTCGGCCACGGCCACCGCGCGGTGGTGGCGCAGGTCGTCGTCGCACAGCGGGTGCTCCACGGCGGCCAGCGGGTGGTGCGGCGCCACGGCGTACACGAACCGCAGCGACCCCAGCGGGGCGGTCTGGATCTCGGGCAGCGAGATGTCGGCGAACACCCCCAGCGCCAGATCGGCCTGGCCGCTTTGCAGGGCCTCCGTGGTGCCCGAGAGCGTTTCGGCTCGCAGCTTCAACCGCGTGGGCGCACCGGTGGCGTAGAAGGCCTCGCACAGTTCGAACTGTGTGGCGTGCGAAATGATGGCGTCGGCGGCGATGGTGAGCTGGGGTTCCCAACCGGTGGCCACACGTTTGACCCGCTGGGCCACCGCATCGAGCTCGTCCAGCAGGTACTGGCCCGAGCGCAGCAGTTCGGCACCGGCGGGGGTGAGCTGAGCGCGGCGCGCGCTGCGGTCGAACAGCAGCACGTCCAGCGCGTCTTCGATCTGCCGCACCCGGTAGGTCAGGGCGCTGGGCACCATGCCCAGCTCGCGGGCCGCTGCGGCCATGCTGCCCAGCCGCGCGACCGCTTCAAGCAGGCCCAGGTTTTCCGGAGAGAGGGCAGAGCGGGGGGCGGTGGAGGCCATGAAATCACCATCTTAAAAGTGGTTATGGAGGCATTTTCATTCAATTGGATTGAATGGTGCCATCAATTGCCTGAGTCCCGCAGGGCGGGTGCAGTGCCCACAATGACTTCCATGCCGGCCGTCTGCCGGCGCAAGCAGGAGACCCAAATGATGAAGATCCGCCGCTCCCAGGACCGTGGTTATGCCGACCACGGCTGGCTCAAGAGCCACCACTCCTTTTCGTTCGCGGGCTACCACGACCCGGCCTGGATGGGCTGGGGCAACCTGCGCGTGATCAACGAAGACCGCATCGCCCCGGGCACCGGTTTCGGCACGCATGGTCACCGCGACATGGAAATCATCAGCTACGTGCTGCAGGGCAACCTGGCCCACAAGGACAGCATGGGCAACGTCAAGGGCATCCCGCCGGGTGAGGTGCAGCGCATGAGCGCCGGCACCGGCGTGATGCACAGCGAGTTCAACCACGCGCCGAACAGCGTGACGCATTTCCTGCAGATCTGGATCGAACCGTCCAAGCGCGGCATTGAGCCCGGCTACGAGCAAAAGGCCTTCGACCCGGCGGAGAAGACCGGCCGGCTGCGCCTGGTGGCCTCGCCCGATGGTGCGCAGGGTTCGGTCACCATCCATGCCGACGCCTCGCTGCACGCCGGACTGTTCGACGGTGAGCAGCGCGCCGAGCTGGCCATCGACCCCGCGCGCAAGGCCTATGTGCACCTGGTCCGCGGCGCGCTCGATGTCAACGGCCAGCGCCTTCAGGGTGGCGACGCCGCGCTGCTGGCGCAGGAGGATCGCATCGTGCTCGAACACGGGGAGAACGCCGAGGTGCTGGTGTTCGAACTGTCCCAGTGAGCGGGGGCTTGGCGGCCTTCGTCTCTTTCTCTCCATCCCGCGCCCCGGCGCATTGACTCAGGAGTCACCAATGGCAAAAGTTGTTGTGGTTTATCACTCGGGTTACGGTCACACCCAGCGCATGGCGCAGTCGGTGGCCCAGGGCGCTGACGCAGAGCTGCTGGCGATTGACGCCGACGGCAACCTGCCCGAGGGCGGTTGGGAGACGCTGGAGGCGGCCGACGCCATCATCTTCGGCTCGCCGACCTACATGGGCTCGGTGAGCTGGCAGTTCAAGAAGTTCGCCGACGCCTCCAGCAAGCCCTGGTTTGCCCAGAAATGGAAAGACAAGGTGGCCGCAGGCTTCACCAACAGCGCCGGCATGAACGGCGACAAGCTGCAGACACTCAACACGCTCTTCACCCTGGCCATGCAGCACGGGATGATCTGGGTCAGCCAGGGCCTGATGCCCAGCAACACCAAAGGCGCGCAGCGCAACGATGTGAACTACCTGGTCAGCTACAGCGGTGCCATCGCCCAGTCGCCGTCCGATGCCGGCGCAGGCGACATGCTGCCGGGCGATCTCGAAACCGCCCGTCTGTTCGGTGAGCGGGTGGCGTCCGTGGCCGCGAAATTCAAGGGCTGATGCCGGGCCGGTGCCCGTGTCTTTGGCCGGGATGGCGCTTACCATCCCTGCCATGAAGATCTTCTCCATCCTCCCCTGGGCAGACTGGCTGGCGCTGGTCTGCTTTTTTGCTCTGTGGGTGGGCTACGCCTGGTTCGCCAAGGTGCTCGGGCAGCGCCGGTCCTCGCTGCTGATCACCACCAACCGCTACCGGGGCTACTGGATGAAGCAGGCGGCGATGCGCGACCCGCGCATGCTCGACGGCCTGATCACCCAGACGCTGTCCAACACGCCGGCGTTCTTCTCGTCCACGTCCATCCTGGTCATCGGTGGCCTGTTTGCCCTGCTGGGCACCACCGACAAGGCGACCGAGCTGATGAGCGAGATCCCCTTCGCCCAGGCGACCCCGCTGATCGTCTTCGAGTTCAAGATCCTCGTGCTGGTGAGCATCTTTGTTTACGCCTTCTTCCGCTTTTCCTGGTGCATGCGGCAGTACACGTTCGTCGCGCTGGTGATCGGGGCCATGCCGCCGCCGTCCGACTTCAAGTCCGGCAAGTTCGACGCCCTGGAGTACGCCGACCGGGCTGCGGCGATGGTCGGTGCGGCCGCCGAAACATTCAACGACGGCCTGCGCGCCTACTACTTCTCGTTCGCGGCGCTGGCCTGGTTCATCTCGCCATTGGCGATGGTGCTGGGCACCGGGGCGGTGGTGGCCATTCTTTACAGCCGCGAGTTCCACTCCGAAGTGCTCAAGGTCCTCAGGGACTGAGGGGGCGTGGGGTCGTGTCCCGGATGTGGGCCAGGGACGCGGCTGAAAACAGCAGCCCCAGCACGGCGCCGCCCAGCACGTCCAGTGCCACATGCTGCAGGGTGGCCATAGTCGACCAGGCGATGGCCACGCAATGCAGGGCGGACAGCCACAGCACCCAGACCGGCGTCCGGAGCTGGCTCAGGATGCGGTGCAACCAGCACGCGCTGAACACTGCCGACGCCACATGCAGCGACGGACAGGCATTGCCGGCGGCGTCCACACCCTTGATCAGCGCCAGACCCGGGTACTGCGCCCAGTCGACGTTGAACACTGGCGTCTGCGTCGGCCAGAGCCAGAAGATGGCCAGACCGCTCAGGCACAGCGCCCCCACCCAGACACCAAACCAGACCAGCGCCCTCAGGTTGCCGATCAGGGCCGGTGCGAGCGACACATAGACCCACAACGAGAGGTAGACCGGAAAGGCCGAGGGCGTGAACTGCACCCAGTGGTCCAGCCAGATTTCAGGCATGACCGTCGGATTCGCCTGCGGGTTCTCCAGCAGCGCGAAGTAGGCGCGGAAGAACAGGAACATGAAGGCGCTGGTGCCGATGGCCTTGAGCCAGGTCTGAAAGCAGATGCGTTGCCATACCCGTGACCACCAGCCCTCGGCGGCCGGTGGCAGGGTCTCCATCGAGGGGATCATGTCAGGGCGAGGGGACCGGGTCCCCGGAAGTGCGGGCTGTACAATCGAAAGCTTCCAAAAATGAGACGTTCGGCGGTCTGCGCCGGGCTTCGTGCTGGCCCTGCGGCTCCTTCGGGGTCTGCGTCCGGCGCCGGTGTCAGGCCACTGGCCAGCCATGAAATGTATGTCATGCAATCGACCGAACTGATCCGTCAATTCCTTCACGAGCGACTGGGTGCCGATCCGCAACTGGTCGTCCATGAGGCGCGCCTGGCGGACATCGGTGTGGACTCGCTGATGCTGGCCGAATTGATGTTCGAGGCGGAGGACCGCCTGGGCATCTCGATCGATTCCAATGTGCCGCCCCCCAAGACGGTGGGCGACATGGTGACCCTGATCGATTCGCTGCAGGCTGCCAAGACCGGCCGACCATGACCCGCCGCCGAGTCGCCATCACGGGCCTTGGCATGGTCAGCCCGTACGGAGACGGCGTCGATGCCTTCTTCGCCCACCTGCTCGCAGGCCGTTCGGCCGTGCGCCTGCTGCGGACCGAGGACAAGCCCCGTCCTCTGAACATGCCCTTTGTCACCTGCAGCGACTTCGATGCGGGCGCCGCCCTGGGCAAGCCCCTGGCCGGCATGATGGAACGGTTTGCCCACCTCGGCGTGGCCTCCGCCTTCGACGCCTGGCGGGATGCCGGTCTGGAGCGCCAGGCCGCCGATCCGGCCGAACGCGAGAACTGGGCCTGCATCTGGGGCACCGCCCTCGGCGGCATCCTGGCCTTCGAGAAGGGCTACCGCGATCTGTGGCAGAACGGGCGCGAGCGCCTGTCGCCCCTGTCGGTGGTCATGGGCATGAACAACGCCGTCAACGCCCACCTGTCGATCCAGCTCGGTCTGGGCGGTGTCAGCACAAGTCACACGGCCGCCTGTGCGTCCTCCACCGTGGCGATCGGCGAGGCCTTCCGCCGCGTGCGCGACGGCGAGGCGTCCGTGGCCATTACCGGTGGTTCCGATGCCACCCAGGCCTACGGCGTGGCCAAGGCCTGGGAGGCCATGCGCCTGGTGGCGCCGGGCACCGAAGAAACCGCCTTCCAGGCCTGCCGGCCTTTCTCGGCCGACCGCGCCGGTCTGGTGCTGGGCGAGGGCGGCGTCGCCATGGTGCTGGAGGACTGGGACCATGCGGTGGCCCGGGGCGCCCGCATCCACGCCGAGATCGTCGGTTACGGCTCCAGCTGCGACCGCAGCCACCTGGTGCGCCCAGAGGCCGATGGCCAGGCGCGGGCCCTGCGCGCGGCGCTGGCCGACGGCGGGCTCGGGGTGGAAGAGGTCGGTTATGTCAACGCCCATGGCACCGCGACGGTCGAGGGCGATCCGGTTGAAATCACGGCCCTGCGCCAGGTGTTCGGCGACCGGGCCCCGCGCCTGGCGGTCAGTGCCACCAAGTCCATGCACGGCCACCTGATGGGCGCTGCTGGCGCCATTGAGGCCCTGGCCACCGTGCTGGCGCTGCGCGAAGGAGCGATTCCCCCGACGGCCCACCTCCAGGGGCGGCTGGATCCAGCCTGCGAAGGGGTGGACCACGTGTTCGAAGGGCGCGAAGGCGTGCCGCTCAGGGCCGCGCTGTCCAACTCCTTTGCCTTCGGCGGCAGCAACGCCGTGCTGGCGTTCCGCGCCGCACCCTGATTCACCGAGACCGACCATGTCCCAAGCCCCACAAACTCCCCTGAACGACCTCATGGCCGAGGTCGCCGCCTTGATCGTCGAGGCGCTCAACCTCGACGTGAAGCCCGAAGACATCCAGCCCGACGATCCGCTCTACGGCGAAGGCCTGGGGCTGGACTCCATCGACATGCTGGAGATCTCGCTGGTCATTTCCAAGCAGTACGGCTTCCAGCTCAAGTCGGACAACGAGAACAACGTCAAGATCTTCGCCTCGCTGCGCTCCCTCTCGGAACACATCGCGAGCCAGCGCACCAAGTGAAGCCGATCACCGGTCACGGGCTGGACGATGTCCTGGCCTGGCGTCCTTCCGGTCCGGTCCTGGTGCGCGAGTTCCTTGCCGATGCCCAGGCGGTGGCTGCCCTGCTGCCGGCTGGCACCGGGGTGCTCAACCTCTGCGAAGACCGTTACCACTTTGCGGTGCTGTTCGCGGCCTGCCTGCTGACGGACAAGGTCAGCCTGCAGCCCTCATCCCATTCGGCCGAGACGCTGCAGCGCCTGGCGCAGGAACATCCTGGCTGTTTTGCCGTGGTCGACGGGCCGTTTGACGTGGCGGGGCTGCCCAGCTTCCCATTTCCAGATCTCGCGGCCTTGACCCGGGCGCCTGTGGACCGCGTCCCTGACATCCACGAGGGCCGTGTGGTCGCCATCCTGTTCACCTCCGGGTCCACCGGTCTGCCGCAGCCGCACGCCAAGACCTGGGGTCGCCTGGTGCAGAACGGCCTCGCTGAAGCGGTGGCGCTCGGGCTGGACCGCACGCCGCACGTGCTGGTCGGCACGGTGCCGGTGCAGCACAGCTATGGCTTCGAGTCGACCTTCCTGCTGGCGCTGCACGGTGGGTGCAGCTTCTGGAGCGGCAAGCCGTTCTTTCCGCAGGACGTGGTCGACGCGCTGGCTGCCGTGCCGCAGCCGCGCATGCTGGTGACCACCCCCTACCACCTGGGCACCCTGCTGGCCTCCGGTCTGGAATGGCCGGTGCTGGACATCTGCCTGTCGGCGACCGCGCCGCTGGGTACGGAACTGGCGGCCCGTGTCGAATCCCACAGCGGCGCCCCGGTGCACGAGATCTACGGATCGACCGAGACGGGGCAGCTGGCCACCCGCCGCACCACCGACGGCGCCGCCTGGCAGCTGCTGCCTGGGGTGCGGCTGGTGCAGGACGCGGACACCACCAGCGCCTGCGACGGCCATGTCGAAGGTGTGGTGCCGCTGTCGGACATCATCGAGCTGCAAGACGGGGGGCGCTTCCTCTTGCACGGGCGCCACGCCGACCTGGTCAACATCGCGGGCAAGCGCAGCTCGTTGGCCTACCTCAACCACCAGCTGTGCGCCACCGATGGGGTGCAGGAGGGGGCCTTCTTCCTGCCCGATGAGGCCGATCAGTCCGCCGACGGCATCACCCGGCTCACCGCCTTTGTTGTCGCGCCCGGTGTGCCGGCGAGGACCTTGCAGGCGGCGCTGCGCCAGCGCATCGACCGGGTCTTCCTGCCGCGCCCGCTGGTGTTCGTCGATGCCCTGCCGCGCAACAGCACCGGCAAGCTCATGCGCTCGACGCTGCAGGCGCTGTACCGCGAGCATGTGGGTCCCGGGAACCACCATGACCCTGATTGAGCAGACTTGGCGCGTGCCCGCCGACCACCCGGCGTTCGCGGGGCATTTCCCCGGCCATCCCATCGTGCCGGGGGTGGTGTTGCTCGACCGCGTGGTGCAGATGGCCCAGCAGCTGCGGGGTGGTTCGTCGGAGGGCTGGCAGGTCACGCAGGTGAAGTTCCTCAGCCCCTGTGGTCCGGACGATGAGCTGTTCTTCTCGCTGCGAGACGGTGTGCGGGGCGGCGTGGTGTTTTCGGTGCACTGTGGCGACCGCGAGGTGGCGTCCGGCGGTCTGTTGCCACCTGCGCCATGAGCCTTCCCGACCCCACGGACAGCGCCCAGCCCGAGTGGATGCGGCGCCAGGAGCGCAGCAACCTGGCGATCCTGCGCCTGATGGTCTGGATTTCGCTGACCTTCGGCCGGGGCATGGGCCGCATCGTGTTGCATGGCGTGGCGGCGTACTTCGTGCTGTTCGCGCCGGCCGCGCGCCGTGCCAGCCGGGCCTACCTGCGCCGGGTGCTGGGCCGCTGGGCGCTCTGGCGCGACGGCTTCCGGCACGTCTTCAGCTTCGCCAGCACCATCCATGACCGCATCTACCTGCTCAACGACCGTTTCGACGTGTTCGACATCCAGGTCCATGGTGGCGAGGCGCTGATCGAGTCGGTGCGCAGCCAGCCCGGGGCATTGCTGGTTGGGGCCCACCTGGGCAGCTTCGAGGTGCTGCGCGCCATGGGGCGGGGCAAGGAGGGGCTCAAGGTCGCGATGATGATGTACGAGGCAAACGCCCGCAAGATCAACGCCACGCTGGCCGCGATCAACCCCCGGGCGATGCAAGATATCATTTCCCTGGGGCAGATGGAGTCGATGCTGGAGGCGCGCGACAAGCTTGACCAGGGCTATCTGGTGGGCATGCTGGCCGACCGTTCGCTGGGCGATGACGCCACGCACGAGGTGGAGTTCCTGGGGTCCCCTGCCGCATTCCCGCTGGGGCCCTGGCGCATGGCGGCGATGCTCCGCCGGCCGGTGTTCCTGATGGCCGGCCTCTATCTGGGTGGCAACCGCTACGAACTGCATTTCGTGGAACTGGCCGACTTCTCCAAGGTCGAGCGCAGTGGCCGCGACGCCGCGATCCGCGAAGCCGTGCAGCGCTACGCCGACAGCCTGGCCGATCTGTGCCGCAAGGCCCCCTACAACTGGTTCAACTTCTTCGATTTCTGGCAGAAAAAATGATCCGACGTTTTGTGCTGGCCCTGCTGGGTCTTGGCCTCTGGACCAGTGCCCAGGCCGCCTTCGACATCGACCAGCTGATGAGCGATCTGGCGACACAAAAGGGCGGCCGCGCACGTTTTGTAGAGACGCGCCACGTGGCGCTGCTGGACAAGCCGGTGCGGGCCAGCGGCGAGATGGTGTTCAGCCCGCCGGACCGGCTGGAGAAGCGCACCCTGCTGCCCAAACCCGAAACCATGGTGCTGGACAAGGACACGCTGAGCCTGGAGCGCGACAAGCGCAAGTTCACCATCCACCTGGCCAACCGCCCGGAGGCGCAGGCCTTTGTCGAGAGCATCCGCAGCACCCTCGCGGGCAACCGCAAGGCGCTGGAGCAGGACTACGCGCTCGCGCTGGAAGGTGAGAGCCAGCGCTGGGTGCTGACCCTCGTGCCCAGGGACGAGACCATCCTGGCACTGCTCAAGCGCATCACGGTCAGCGGCAGCAAGAACCAGGTGCGGCACATCGAGTATCTGCAGGCCGACGGCGACCGATCGGAAATCAGCATCGACCCGATCGAGGCCCCGTGAAGTCCGCGGCGGTCCGAGTCTTCCTGGTCTGGCTGGCGCTGATGCTGGCCGGTGTGGCCGTGGTCTGGAACAGCCGGTTCACGGCCGACATGTCGTTCTTCCTGCCGTCCAGCCCCAGTGCCGAGCAGCGTGCCCTGGTGGAGCAGTTGCAGGATGGCTCGGTCTCGCGCCTGCTGATGGTGGCGGTCGAGGGTGGCGACGAGAAGCAGAGGGCGGAGGTGTCGCGGGCGTTGCGCCAGGCCCTGGCGGCCGACCCGGACTTTCTCTCGGTCCAGAACGGTGAGGCCGGCGGTCTGGAGGGCGAGCGCGACCGCCTGCTGGCGCACCGCTACGCCCTCAGCCCGTCCGTCGCGCCCGAGCGTTTCACCGAAGAAGGCCTGCGATCCGCGGTGACCGACACCATCGACCTGCTGTCCTCACCCGCGGGCATGCTGCTCAAGCCCTACCTGGCGCGCGACCCGACCGGCGAGGTGCTGTCCATCCTGGGGCAGCTCAACCCCGGCGCACAGCCCCAGATGCGCGCGGGCGTCTGGGCCTCGCGCGACGGCGAGCGCGCCATGCTGCTGCTGCAGACGCGGGTGCTGGGCTCGGACACCGACGGCCAGGCGCTGGCCATCGACAAGGTGCATACCGCCTTCGAGCAGGCGCGCGCGTCGACCGGCCACACTGCGCTGACGATGGTCCTGTCCGGCCCGGGCCAGTTCGCGGTACAGGCGCGCGAAACCATCAAGAGCGAGGCCAAACGCCTCTCGCTGATGAGCTCGATCGCGATCTGGCTGGTGCTGTTCTGGGTCTACCGCTCGTTCAAGCTGCTGGCGCTGGGTCTGATCCCGGTGCTCAGCGGCACGCTGGCCGGCATCGCGATGGTCAGCCTGGTGCACGGCACGGTGTTCGGGGTCACGGTGGGCTTCGGTTCGGCGCTGATCGGCGAGGCGGTGGACTACGCCATCTACTACTTCGTGCAGGCCGGCCACCAGGGCGTGGACCAGTGGCGCCGGGTGTTCTGGCCGACCATCCGGCTCGGCGTGATGACCACGGCCATCGGCTTCGGGGCTCTGCTGTTTTCCGGTTTTCCGGGCCTGGCCCAGTTGGGGCTGTACGCGCTGTCGGGCGTGGTCACCGCGGCACTGGTCACGCGCTTCGTGCTGCCTTCGCTGACCGGGCCTGGCCTGCGCGTGCCGGCCCACGAGGTCTGGGTGCGTCGCTGGATGGCGCTGCTGGCGCAGGCGCATCGCCTGCGCTGGGCGATGGTGGGTCTGGCGGTGGCCGTGGCGGCCTACCTCTGGGTGCAGCGCGACACGCTCTGGAGCGCCAACCTGTCCGCACTGTCCTCGGTGACAGCCGAAGAGGCGAATGCCGACGCGCGCATGCGCGCGGACCTGGCGGCGCCCGATGCGCGCTACCTGGTGACGGTCAGCGCCGACAGCCAGGAAGCGGCCCTGCAGGCGGCCGAGAAGGCCGGCCAACGGCTGGACGTGCTGGTGGAGCAGGGCGTCATCGGCGGTTACGACTCGCCCGCCCGATTCCTGCCCAGCGCACAGCTGCAGCAGCAGCGACTGTCCAGCCTGCCGTCGGCCGAGGTGCTGCGCGAGCGCCTGCAGCGGGCGCTGGTGGATGCCCCGCTGTCCGCGGCGCGGCTCGAACCCTTCATCGGCGACGCGGAAGCGGCGCGCGCCGCCGGGCCAATGACCCGTGCCGACCTGGACGGCAGTGCCCTGGCCCTCGCGGTGGACTCCCTGCTGATCCACGGCAAGGACGGGCACTGGACGGTGATGCTGCCGCTGCGCCCGGCGCCCGGCGTTCCTGACGCCGCGATTCCGGTCCAGCCGGTGGAGCAGGCGCTGGCTGGCAGTGGCGCCTTGTTCGTCGACCTCAAGACCGAGTTTGAGGGGCTGTACGCCACCTATGTCGAGGAGGCGGTCGAGCTCTCACTGCTGGGCGTACTGGCGATCGCGCTGCTGCTCCTGGTGTCACTGCGCTCGGTGACCCGGCTGGCGCGGGTGATGTTCACGCTGGCGCTCACCGTGGGGCTGGTGATGGTGATGCTGAACCTGGCCGGTGTGCGGCTGCACCTGCTGCACCTGGTGGGCCTGCTGCTGATCTTTGCGGTTGGCTCCAACTACGCGCTGTTCCTCGATCATCCGGGTGACGGGCAACCGCTCGACCCCGCCACCCTGCTGTCGATGGGGGTGGCGGTGCTGACCACCGTGATCGGTTTCGGCACGCTCGCCAGTTCCAGCGTGCCGGTGCTGCAGGCGGTGGGCATCACCGTGGGCCCGGGTGCGCTGCTGGCGCTGGTGCTGTCGGCCGTGCTGGTGTACCCGAAGCCTGCTCACGCGCCGAGCGGGGCCGCGCCGTGAACCCGACCGAGCGCCTGCTGCAGGGCGCCGACAGCCTGCTGCTGATGTTGCCCGGGGCGCTGATGACGCCGCAGCACATGGTGCAGGCCGGTCTGTTCAACGAGCTGGCGAAGCGCCGCCTGGCGCTGGACCTGGTGGCGCCCGACCTGCACGCCGAAGGGGCGGACAACCGCATCGCGCTGCGGCGGCTCGAAGACGAATGGCTGGCCCCGGCGCGCAGCCGCTACCGGCGCGTGTGGCTGGGAGGCATCTCCCGCGGCGGACAGCTGGCGCTGTCCTGCTGGGCGGGGCAGGTGGGCAAGGTCGACGGCCTGTGCCTGCTCGCGCCCTATTCGGGCGGGCGAATCACGACCAATGCCATCGTGCGCGCCGGTGGCCTGGCGCGCTGGGTGGCGACCGACGACCAGATGAGCGACCCGGACGTGCGCCTGTGGCACTGGCTGCAGTCGCCCCCGCCGGCCGTGCCGATGTTCATGGGCTATGGCGACCGGGACCGGTTTGCCGACGGCATGTCGCTGCTGGCACAACACCTGCCGCTGCCGCGCTGCGAGGTGCTGCCCGGTGACCACGACTGGTCTGCCTGGCTGCCACTGTGGCAACGCTTTCTGGACGCCGGGCATTTCGGTCCCCTCGCATGAGCAGATCCTGGTCGCCTTCCCCCTTTCTCAAGGCCTCGGCCGCGCTGCATGCCGGCGCGGTGGCCGGGGCGGTGGTCGACCCCTCGTCCTGGCCCTGGGTGCTGGGCGCCGTGGCGGCCAACCACGCGGTGATCACCACCGCCGGCCTGTTGCCGCGCACCACCCTGCTCGGTCCCAACCTCACCCGGCTGCCCGCCGCCGCCCAGGCGCGTGGCGAGGTCGCGCTGACCATCGACGACGGACCCGACCCGAAGGTCACGCCGCAGGTGCTGGACTTGCTGGATGCCACGGGAGCCAAGGCCAGCTTCTTCTGCATCGGCTGGCGGGCCCGGGTGCACCCGGCGCTGTGCCGCGAGATCGTGGCACGCGGCCACCGCGTGGAGAACCATGGCGATTCGCACTCCAACGCGTTCTCGCTGTTCGGTCCCGGCCGCATGCGCGCCGACATCGCTGCCGCCCAGGCCACACTGGCCGACATCACCGGCCAGGCACCGCTGTTCTTCCGGCCCACCGCCGGGCTGCGCAACCCGTTTCTGGACCCGGTGCTCGCGGCGCTGGACCTGCGGCTGGCGGCCTGGACACGGCGCCCCTACGACACGCGCGACGGCCGGCCGGAGCGGGTGCTGGCGCGGCTGACCCGCGGCCTGGGCGCCGGCGACATCCTGCTGATGCACGACGGCCACGCCGCGCTCACGCCCGATGGCCTGCCCGTCATCCTCTCGACCCTGCCGGTTCTCCTGCAGACCCTGAGGGCACAGCGGCTGCTGCCGGTGACCCTGCAACAATCCCTGCAATGAGCCAGACCTTCTTTCCTCTGCTGCTGGATGAGGCCACCAAGGGCTTCCGCTCGGGTGGGCCGTTCGCCCACCACTACGCGCGCGGCAAGCTGGGCACCGACCCGATCTTTCGCGAGATGCTGCGGCGCGGGCTGCTGCCCGCCGGTGGCCGCCTGCTGGACCTGGGCTGCGGGCAGGGCAGCCTCTTTGCGTGGCTGCTGGCGGCCCGCAGGCTCTACGAACAGGGCCAGTGGCACGCCGACTGGCCGGCGCCGCCCCGCTTCCGCAGCATGCGGGGCGTCGAGCTGATGCAGAACGACGTCGACCGGGCGGCCGACACCTTCGGGCGCGACCATCCCGTGGTGCGGGTGGAGCAGGGCGACATGAACCTGGTCGACTTCGGCCAGGCCGACGTGGTCACCATCCTCGACGCGCTGCACTATTTCGACCACGAGAACCAGAACCGCGTGCTGCGGCGCATCCACGCCGCGCTGCCCGAAGGCGGCCTGTTCCTGACCCGCATCGGCGACGCCAGCGCCGGCCTGCCGTTTCACATCTCCAACTGGGTCGACCACGTGGTCACCTTCGCCCGCGGCCACCGGCTGCCGCAGCTCTACTGCCGCTCCCTGGAGGACTGGACCGCGCTGCTGACAGGTATCGGCTTCGCTGTGCAGTCGGCGCCGATGAGCGAAGGTAAACCCTTTGCCAATGTGATGCTGGTCTGCCGCAAGCACGGCTGACGGCGGTTTTCCTACACTGCGCCCCATGACCCCGCTCGCGCTTTCCACATACACCCTCACCACCTGCCTCGGCCGCGGGATCGACGCCACCCGCGAGGCCCTGCGCGCCGAACGCTCGGCGCTGGCGCCATGCACCTTTGAGACAGTGCGGCTCGACACCTGGATCGGCGAGGTCGCCGGCGTCGACGACCAGCGCCTGCCCGAGGCACTGGCGCGTTACGACTGCCGCAACAACCGCCTGACCCTGATGGGCCTGGAGACCGACGGCTTCGGCGACCGCGTGCGCGAGGCCACTGCGCGGTACGGAGCCGACCGCGTGGGCGTGTTCCTGGGCACCAGCACCGCCGGCATCCTGCAGACCGAGCTGGCCTACCGCCGCCGCGACCCGGCCACTGGCGCGCTACCCGGGGACTTCCACTACCGCACCACGCACAACGCGTTTTCGCTGGCCGAGTTCACGCGTGACCACTTCGGTCTCACCGGCATGGCGATGGCGATCTCCACCGCCTGCTCGTCCAGCGCCAAGGTGTTTGCTGCCGCCGCGCGCCAGCTCGCGCTGGGCACGATCGATGCGGCCATCGTCGGCGGCGTCGACACGCTGTGCCTGACCACGCTCTACGGCTTTGCCTCGCTGCAGCTGACCTCCAAGAACCCCTGCCGCCCCTACGACGCTTCGCGCGACGGCATCTCCATCGGCGAGGGCGCGGCCTTCGCGCTGCTGGAGCGCTCGGCAGCGCCTGCACCGGGCACGGTGATGCTGTTCGGTGTGGGCGAGTCCAGCGACGCGTACCACATGTCCTCGCCGCATCCCGAGGGTCTGGGCGCACGGCTGGCGATGGAAGCGGCGTTGCGATCGGCCGGCCTCGCGCCCGGCGACGTCGATTACATCAACCTGCACGGCACCGCCACGCCCGCCAACGACGCGGCCGAAGGCAAGGCCGTGGCGGCGCTGTTCGGCGACACCGTGCCGGGCAACTCCACCAAGGGCGCGACCGGCCACACCCTGGGCGCGGCCGGCGCGATCGAAGCGCTCATCTGCGCGATGGCACTCACCGATGGGCGGATGCCCGGCAGCCCAGGCACCGGCGCGCTCGACCCGTCCATCCCGATCCGCTACCAGTTGCACGGCGAGGACCGGCCGCTGCGCCATGCGTTGAGCAACTCGTTCGGTTTCGGCGGCAGCAACTGCAGCCTGGTGCTGGGAGTCGCGGCATGAGCACACCCTTGACCGCCTATGTCACCGGCATCGGCCTGATCGCCCCCGGGCTGCCCGACTGGTCCACCGCCGCCGCCGTGCTGCGCGGCGAACAGCCCCACACGCCCGCGCCCACCGTGCTGCCGGCGCCCGAGCTGCTGCCGCCGGCCGAGCGGCGCCGCGCCAGCCGCGTCATCAAGCTCTCGCTGGGTGTGGGACTGGAGGCGGTAAAGCAGGCCGGGGCCGACGCATCCACGCTCGCGACGGTGTTTGTCGCTTCCGGTGCCGACGGCCACAACTGCCATGCGCTGTGTGAGCAGCTGGCGGGCGAGGACCGCCAGATCTCGCCCACGCGCTTCCACAACTCAGTGCACAACGCGGCCGCCGGCTACTGGGGCATCGCGACCCGCGCCATGGCGCCGTGCCAGGTGATCGGCGCCTACGACGCCAGCTTCGGCGCCGGTCTGCTCGATGCGCTGGCCCAGGTGGCGGTGGATGGTCAGCCGGTGCTGCTGATCGCCTACGACAGCGAGTACCCCGCGCCGCTGCACGCCAAGCGCGACACGCCCGACTGCGGCGCGGTGGCGCTGCTGCTGTCGCCAGAGACCGAGGGCGCACTGGGCGCGCTCACCGTGGCGCCGACCACCGAGGCCGCCGAGCCGATGCAGAGCGCCTCGCTGGAGGCACTGCGCACCTCGATCCCTGCGATGCGTGCGCTGCCGCTGTTGCGCCGAGTGGCGGCGGGGCAGGGCGGTGACCTCGTGATCGATTACCTTGCGCCCATGCAGCTGCGGGTGGGTTGGCAGCCATGCTGAACGCGCCGCTGGATCACGCCTGGATCGAGGCCCATGTGCCGCACCAGGGCCACATGTGCCTGCTGGAGCGCGTGGTCGAATGGAGCGAGCAGCGCATCGTTTGCGAGGCTGTCAGTCACTCCGACCCGGCCAATCCGCTGCGCAACGCGGGCCGCCTGGGCGCCGCCACCGGCGTCGAGTACGCGGCGCAGGCGATGGCGGTGCACGGCGCGCTGCTGGCGCAGAGCGACGCGGCACCCACACAGGGTTACCTCACCAGCGTGCGCGGCCTGAGTCTGCACACCGACCGGCTCGACGACGTGGGCGGCCCGCTTACCGTCACGGCCGAGCGCCTCTCGGGCGACGCGCGCCTGATCCTCTACCAGTTCACCCTCCACTGCGGCGAGCGCTGCCTGCTTGAAGGCCGCGCCTCCGTGGTGCTCGACGCCCAGTCCCTATGAACACAGAAACCAAGCGCCGCCGCGCCCTCGTCACCGGTGGCAGCGGCGGCATCGGCGCCGCGATCTGCGAACGCCTCGCGGCCGATGGCCACCAGGTCATCGTGCACGCCAACCGCGGTCTGGAGAAGGCCCAGGCGCTGGTGGAGAAGATCAAGGCTTCTGGTGGCAACGCCGAAGCCGTCGCCTTCGACATCACCGACCGCGCCGCCACCGCGGCGGCGCTGGAAGCGCTGGTCGAGGTGGCGCCGGTCCAGATCCTGGTCAACAACGCCGGCATCCACGACGACGCCGTGTTCCCCGGCATGACCGGCGAGCAGTGGGATCGCGTGATCGACGTCTCCCTCAATGGCTTCTTCAACGTTACCCAGCCACTGACCATGCCCATGATGCGCACCCGCTGGGGCCGCATCGTCAGCGTGTCCTCGGTGGCGGCGGTGGCCGGCAACCGCGGGCAGGTCAACTACGCGGCGGCCAAGGGCGCGCTGCACGCGGCGAGCAAATCGCTGGCGCTGGAGCTGGCCAGTCGCGGCGTAACGGTCAACGTGGTGGCGCCCGGCCTGATCGCCACCGGCATGATCGAAGGCGCGTTCGACGCCGACGCCGTCAAGCGCATGGTGCCGATGCAGCGCGTGGGCCAGCCCGCCGAAGTGGCGCACCTGGTGGCCTTTCTCGCCTCGGACCAGGCGGGATACATCTCGGGACAGGTGATTTCGATCAATGGCGCGATGATCTGAAGCATCCAAGGAGTGTCCCAGCCATGAAGCAGCGTTTCCTGACCTCGCCTGTTGCAGCCTGTGTGCTGGCCCTGTCGGCATGGGTGTCGGCCACTTCGGTCCACGCGCAGGAGGCGGACACGGTGCAGAGCGCTGCTCAGGCCTGTATGCGGGCCTGGGGCAGCCAGCACCCCTTCACCGACACGCCACCGCTGCGCACTGTGTCGGGTGCGGTGCGGGTGCTGGGGCGCGGCTCTTCGGTGGCCGACCGCGAGGTCACCGACTTTCCCGTGCTGGTCGTCGTGCAACCGGGCGTGAACGTGCTGGGCGAGAGCGAGATGGAGCTGCTCAACCCCAACGGCTGGTACTGCCTGCGCGCGGCGGTCAACGTGGGCGGCGGGCTGCGCATTAAGCTGCATTGCGACGCCCATATCTCTTCGGCCACCTCGGGCACCTCGGTGTTCGGCGACAACGCCGGTCGCGGCGTGTCGGTGATGGGGGCGATCAGCGTCGAGCGCGTGGGCTGCGCGCGCAGCTGAACGGCGCAGGCGGTTTCGGCCACCCGATCAGCTCATCGCAGGTGTTCCGGACGGGCCCGGGTGGCCGAGCCAGCGGGGCTTGCGCAGGCCGAACAGCATCTCGTACATCACCGGTACCAGGCCCAGGGTCACCAGCGTGCCCAGCAGCAGGCCGCCCATGATGGTGACGGCCATGCCGGACCACAGCGGCCCGCCGAACAGCAGCAGCGGCACCAGGCCCGCCACGCAGGTGAGCTTGGTCATCACGATGGGGCGCAGGCGCTGCACCGCGGCGCCGATCACCGCCTCCCGGCGCGACCGGCCCGCGGCCAGTTCGGCCTCGATGCGTTCGAGCAGCAGCACCGCGTTGTTGACGATGATGCCGGCCAGCGACAGCAGGCCGAAGTTGGCCATGAAGCCCAGCGGTTCGCCGGCGATCTTCAGCGCAGGGGCCACGCCGATCAGGGCGAACGGGATGATGCTGAGGATCAGCGCCAGCTTGCGGAATGAGCCGAACTGCCAGACGAAGAGGATCAGCATCGCCACCGCCGCGTGGGGCAGGTATTCGCTGAGCGCCGCGTTGGCCTCGGCCGCCTCTTCGATCTCGGCACCGAGCTCGATGCGGTAGCCCGGCGGCAGCGCCAGCGCCGCCACGGTCGGCGCGAGCTGGTCCACCACCTGCTGCGCGGTCTGGGTTTCGCTGCGGCCCTGCACGGTCAGCGTGCGCGAGAGGTCGCGGCGGCGGATGACGGAAGGCTCCGAGGCCACCGACACCGTGGCGATGGCCGATAGCGGCACCGGCGCGGTGCCGGTGGCCGGGTGGATCAGGCTGTTGGCCACGTCCTCGGGGTGTTGGCGCTCGGCGGCGCTGCCGCGCACCACGAGCGGCACCAGCGTGTCGCCATCGCGCAGCGCCGACACCGCCAGGCCGCTGAAGCGCGCGCCCAGCGAGGTGGCCACGTCTTCGCTGGTGATGCCCAGGCGCCGTGCCTTGGCTTGGTCGATCTGCACGTCCAGCCGGAGCACGCGCTGGTCCCAGTCGTCGCGCACGTTCACCACGCCCGGCACGCCGCGCAACGCGGCCTGCAGCTGCCCGCCCAGACGGCGCAGCTCGTTTTCGTCGGGGCCCGAGATGCGGTAGGCGACGGTGCCCGAGTCGCTGGAGCCGAGTGAGAAGCGCTTGACGTCGGCGCGCAGCTCGGGATGGTGGCTGGCCAGCCAGTCGCGGGTGCGCTCGATCATCGGGTCGAGTGCGTCCTTGCCGTTCACGCCGACGGTGAAGTAGCCGATGTGCGAGGCCGGCAGGGGCGGGTTGAGACCTAGGATGATGCGCGGCCCGCCGTCGGCCACGTAGCCGATGCTGGTCGTCACCTCGGGGTTGGCGGTCTTGTCGGTCAGCCAGCGGCTGACGTCCTGCACGGTGGCGAGCGTGGCAAGCGCGTCGCTGCCGGGCTGCAGTTCGAGGGTGATCTGGTATTGCGGCCGGTCCGACGGCGGCAGGAACCCGGCGGGCACGCTGGCCAGCATCGCCATCGCGCCAGAAAACAGCAGTGCCATGGCGCCAAGGAAGACCGCCTTGTGGTCGAGTACCGTGGCGATGATGCGCCGGTAGGTCCGGTAGAACCTCGTTTCGGTCTGCGCTTCGGCCTGCGCCGCGTGGTGCGAGGGCTTGAGGAAGTGGTAACACAGCAGCGGCGTCACCGTCAGGCAGAACAGCCACGAACCCAGCAGCGAGAGCGCCAGCACGATCACCAGCGGGCGCAGGTACTCGTTGATCGAGGTGTTGCCGAAGAAGAAGGGCGAGAACGCGAAGATGATCACCAGCGAGGAGGTGAGCAGCGGGATGGCCAGCGTCTGGCCGGCGCGGATGCAGGCCTGGCGACGGTCTTCGCCGTCCGCCAGCCTGCGCTCGATGTCCTCGGCGATCACGATGCCGTTGTCCACCAGCAGGCCCAGGGCGATGATGATGGCGGCCATCGACACGTTGTGCAGCTCGATGGACAGCATCTGCATCGCGATCAGCGTGCCCAGGATGGTCAGCGGCACGATGCTGCCGACGACCAGGCCGGCGCGCCAGCCCAGGAACAGCACGACGACCGCCATCACGATGACGATGGTCTCGCCCATCACGCGGTTCATCTTGCCCATCTCGTGCTCCACCACGTCGGCCTGGAAGGTGACGTAGTCGAGCGCGAAACCGGCGGGCAGCTGTTGCTGCAGTTCGGCCACGCGCGCCTTCAGCGACTCACCGAAGGCCTTGATGTTCTGTCCCGCACGCATGGACACGCCCAGCACCACGGCCGGTTCGCCCTGGTAGATGGCGGCCGAGTCCGGCGGGTCGGCCGGCAGCACCTGGATGCGTGCGATGTCGCCCAGGCGCACGGTGCTGTCGGTGTGGCCGCTGCGCTGAGGCACGCTGAGCACGAACTGGCGCAGGGCGTCCAATGACACGATCTCTCCGGAGGCGACCAGGGCGCTGTTGAGGCCGCCCAGCACCACCTGGCCGCCCGAGAGCACCACGTTCTGCTGCTGCAGCTGCTGCAACACGGCGGGGGTGCCCAGGCCCAGGCCGGCCAGGCGCGCGCGGTCGAACTCGATGTAGACGCGTTCGTCCTGCAGGCCATGGAAGCTCACGCTCTGCACGCCGGGCAGGGTGTAGAGCTGGTCGCGCAGGCGCTTGAGCGGTTCTCGCATCTCGCTCATGGTGAACCCCGGCGCGGTGACGGCGATGGAGGCCACCGCGACGCGCCCGAAGTCGTCGTTCACCTGCACCGGCAGCGTGCCGTCGGGGAACTGGGGCGAGACCTCGGCGACCTTGGCGCGCAGCTTCTGCCAGATCGGCTGCAGGTCGGCCTGGTTCTCGTGCACCGTAACCTGCGTGATGGCCAGGCCGGTGCGCACGGTGCTGACCACGTGCTTGATCTCGGGCAGCTCGCGCAGCCGCTCCTCCAGCGGGCGCGCGATCAGCTGTTCCATGCGGTCCACCGGCAGGCCGGGGTTGGCGACGAAGATCATGGCGTCGCGGATGGTGGTGGACGGCTCTTCCTGCGAGGGGAACTTCAGGAACGCGAACACGCCGGCCAGCAGCACCAGGGCAGCCACGAAGAAGGTCAGTCGGCTGGCGCCGAGTGCGGATTCCGTGAGCTTCATGGCTGGGCTCCATGCAGCAGGGTCGTCGGCGCGTGGGGCACGGCGGCCTGGCCTTCGGTGAGGAAGGCCGCGCCGGCGACCACCACCTGGTCGCCCGCCTGCAGCCCGGAGGTGACGGGAATGCGGCCGCCGGGCAGGATCTCACGGCCGATCTGCACCGCGCGGCGTACGAGTGTGCCCCGGGCCGCGTCGAACAGGAAGACGCTGGCCGAGCCCGGCGCGTTGGCCGGCAGCAGGGCGGCGGCGGGCACGGACAGGCCGGCGGTCGAGGTGCGCGGCAGTTCCACCGACACCACCGAGCCGCTGCGCAGCCCGGGCGCGGCGCCTTCCAGGCGGAACACCGCCTGCACCAGGGAGCCGTTGTCGCTGTGGGTGGACAGCCGTTCCAGCGCCAGCCGACGGGTGGCGCCGCCCTGCGCGCCGTTGCCGAGCCGGGCGGTCGCGGTCTGGCCGGGCTGCAGGGGCGCGGCGGCCGCCTCGGGCAGCATGCTCACCACCTCCAGCGCCCGTCCGGCCTCGATCTGCAGCACCATCTGGCCGGCGCCCACGTCGCTGTGCGGCTGGGCGGCGCGGGCGACGATCTCGCCGTCGAAGGGCGCCCGGATGTCGGACAGCGCAAGGTCGCGTCGTGCCATGGCCAGGGCAGCCTCCGCCGCCTGCAGCTGGCTGAGCGCGAGGCGGTGCTGCGTCTGGACCGCTTCGAGCGCGGTGGCCGAGATGATCTGGTCCTTGGCCAGGGCTTCGTGCTGCCGCAGCTGGGTCGTGCGCTCGGCGAGGGCGGCTGCGGCGGCCGTGCGGTCGGCCTGGGCCTTGTCCAGCCGCCACTGCGCGGGCGCCGCATCCAGCCTCGCCAGCACCTGGCCGGCGCTCACGCGGTCGCCCACGTCGACCAGAAGGGCTGCGATGCGCCCCGGTTGTTCAAATCCCAGTTCGGCGCGCTGGCGCGCGCGCAGGGTGCCGACGAAGGTTTGTGTGGTGTCGGTCGCGGCGGCGCTCATCTGCTCCAGCTTGACGGGGCGGGGCGCGGCGCCTGTGGGCGGGGGCGCTTCGGTGCAGCCGGCGAGCAGCGCTGCCAGCAGGGCGGCGGTGGCGATGGTCTGGCGACGGGGCGAGGTCATGGAAGAGGTCCGGTTCGAAGAATGGGGTGGGGGACCAACGGGGGATGTCAGTCGAAGCGCTGGGCGAGCTGCTGCAGGGCCTGGCGCATGGCGGCGTGCTGCTGCGGGCTGAACTGGTGCAGGTTCAGCAGCTCCAGCAGCGAGATGCCGTCGAGCGCGGCGGCCACCACCAGCGCCAGGCCCGCGTCGGGCCCGGCGTCGCTCAGTTCGCCGTAGGTGCGGTCGAAGAGCTGCTGCACCGGACCGAGCAGGTGCGGGTAGCTGGTGGCCGCGGCCAGCAGGTTGGCCTGCAGGCGCTTCTCGCCGGGGGACATGTCGAAGGTGTCGTCGACCAGGGCCATGAGCCGGGCGCTGGTGGTGGCGCCGCGCTGCGCGGCCTTGGTCCGGCTGCGCTGGTCAAGCTCCAGGCTCATGCGCTCGACCAGGGCGCCGAGCAGATCGTCCTTGGTCTTGAAGTGGTAGATCAGGCCGGCCTTGGTGACGCCGGCGGCGGCGGCCACGCCTTCGAGGGTCAGCTCCTGAACCCCGTGGGTGGCGATCAGTGCGGCGGCGGCGTCCAGCAGCTTCTCGCGTGAACTGCTGCGTCCGGGGGGATTGGGCATGGAAGGCTCCTGAGATGTTGAAGTGATTGAAACAATACTATACGTATAGTAAAGTTACGAACACCGTCTGTCAACAAGGAGATCGTTCATGACCCGTTTTTCTTCGGTCCGTCTGGCCCTGGCCACCGCCGCGCTGGTGGCGCTGGCGGGCTGCGCAACGCCGGTGGCTGCGCCCACCACTTCCTGGAAAGCGCCCGCCGCGTGGAGTGCAGATGCCGCGCTGGCGGTACCCACCACCCCTGCGGCGTCCCCATCGGCCGAGGCCTGGTGGGAGGCTGTCGGCAGCCCCGAGCTCAGCGCACTGGTCGAGGCCGCGCTGCGGTCCAACCGCGACCTGCACATGGCCACCGCCCGCGTGCTGCAGGCGCGTGCCGGCGCCAACGCCGCCGATGCCCAGCAGCTGCCGCAACTGGGTCTGGCGGCGGGCGCGCAGCGCGGGCGCGATTCCAGCGCCAACCCCAAGGCCGATGTGCTGTCGGGTGGCTTGCGCGCGAGCTGGGAGCCCGATCTCTTTGGGGCCCAAGGCCTGGCCAGCCGGGCGGCGACCCTGGATGCGCAGGGCGCCGAACTCGCGCAACAGGCCATGCGCGTGACCATCGCGGCCGACGTGGGCACGGCCTGGTTCGAGATCCAGTCGCTGCGGCGCCGCGAGGCCGTGGCGCACGATGCCATGGCCACCCTGGAGCGCCAGATCGACGTGGCGCGGCGCCGCTTTGAGGCGGGCCAGTCGAGCACGCTGGACGTGGACCGCCTGGTGGCCGAGCTGGGGCAGGAGCGGGCCGCACTCGCGCAGTTGCAGGGCGCTCAGCGCGTGCGCCAGCGCCAGCTGGCGGTGCTCACCGGCGCCGCCCAGCCCGATCCCGCGCTGGCCTTTGCAGACACCGGCACACCCGGCATCGCCGCACCGGCCGCGCTGCTGCCGGCCGAGCTGCTGGAGCGCCGCCCCGACGTGCAGCTGCAGGCCCGGGCGCTGGACGCCGCCGCAGCGCGCCTCGGTGTGGCCAGGCGCGACCTGTACCCGCGCATCCAGCTGGACTGGGCCGGTCGCCAGGAGCGACTGAGCGTGGGCGGGGCGAGCGCATCGCCCGCTCTGGTGGTCGGCTACGGGGTGTCGCTGGCGCTCCCGATCTTCGATGGCGGCCGCATCCGCGCCAACATCGCCGTGCACGAAGCGCGCACCCAGGAGGCCATGGCCGCCTATGAGAAGGCCCTGATGGGCGCGCTGGCCGATGCCGAGACCGCGCTGGTCCAGCTGGCTGCGGCCGAGACCACCGTGGCCGAGCTGGAGCAGGCGCTGCGCGCGGCGTCCGACGCCGCCGCGCGCAGCCAGCGTCTGTTCGAGGCCGGCCTGGTGGGGCTGGACACGGTGCTGGACGTGCGGCGCAGCCACCTGCGCGCGCAGGATGCGCTGCTGCAGGCGCGCAGCGCCCAGTGGGTGGCGGGCGTGTCGGTTCGCCGCGCGTTCGCCGGCCGGGTGTGAGCCGGGCCAGGGCGCCTCAGGGCGCCCCGCGGCGTTCGCCGGGCAGCGCGCCCGACCAGCGCTTGAACGCGCGCCGGAAGCTGCGCGCGTCGGAGAAGCCGCAGGCCAGGGCGACCTCGGCCACCGGCAGGCCCGCGTGCTGCAGCAGGTCGCGCGCGCGCTCGTGCCGGATGTCGTCCAGCAGGCCCTGGTAGGACAGCCGCTGTTCCGTGAGGCGGCGGCGCAGCGTGCGTTCGCTCATGTTCAGCTCCTGCGCCACCGCGTGCAGGGGCTGCGGGTGGTCGAGGTGGGCGCGCAGCCGGCTGGCGATGGATTCGACCAGGTCGCTGCGGCGCTCAGGGCGCCGCAGGAAGCCGTCGAGCTGGGCGCGCAGGGGCTGGCAGGTGATCTCGTCGTAGCCCGGCAGCGCCGCGCCCAGCCACTGCGTGTCGCTGACCAGCCGGTTCGCCCCGGCGCCAAAGTGCACCGGGCAGCGGAAGAACTGCGTGTAGGCGCGGACGTGGGCGGGCCGGGGGTAGGCCAGTTCCACCCTGCGCGGGCTGAAGCCCGGGCCGACCAGATGGCGCACCACGGCCACCGAGCTGGAGAAGGCCTCTTCGACCAGAAAGGGTTCGATGGCGACATCGAACAGCTTGGGCCGCACTTCCAGCACCGTCTCGTCGCGCTGGATCGACGTGCCGTGCTCCAGCAGGGCGCCCACGTCGCCCTGGTGCGCCAGACCGTATTCGATGGCCTCGCCCAGTGTTTCGCAGGTGAGCATGGCCAGCCCCGGCAGCCCCCAGGACACCGGCGTCTGCCGGGCACCTGCGGACAGGCCGAGCGCCGGGTCCTGCAGGGCCTGGTAGCTGCGCACGATGAGCAGCCGGGTCTGGCGGTACGACAGCCGCATGCCGAGATCGAACAGGTCGCGGTAGCCGAAACCCAGCCCCCGGCAGACCCGGCCGGGCGGCAGCCCGCGCTCGCGCAGCAGGCCCAGCAGGGAGCGCGCGATGTTGGGCACCACCGTCGCGTCGCTCAGGTGGCGGGTGTCTGGGCCGGATGGGGGGGCGGAGCGCGGCATGGGTGTGGGTTTCCGATGGGGTGGGAGCAGGCGAGTGGCGGATGGTGGCCGAAATTGTCCCCATTGTGGCCGCAGATGTCTCCAGCCGACGGCGGGGCCGCCTCTAGATTCACGCCAGCTGTTTCGCACCAGCCCCGGCAGCCGACTCCCCATCCAGCCACGAAGGAGACACCATGACCCCCACCACCGAACCCGGCGTCGTCGACTGCGGCGAGGCCACCTGCATCATCGGCGCTGGCCCCGGCGGCCTGAGCGCGGCCCGGGCGCTCAAGGCCCAGGGCCTGCCCTACGAACAGTTCGAGCGGCACCACGACGTGGGCGGCCTTTGGGACATGGACAACCCGGGCTCGCCGATCTACGAGTCGGCGCATTTCATCTCCTCGCGCGACCTGTCCGGGTTCATGGGGTTTCCCATGCCCAAGCACTTCCCGGACTACCCCTCGCACCGGCAGATCCTGTCCTACGTGCGCAGCTTCGCCGACGCCTACTGCCTGCGCGGCGCGATCCGCCTGGGCACCGGCGTGAACCAGATCCGCAAGGACGCAGCCGGGCACTGGGTGGTTGAACTCAGCGACGGTTCGCGCCGTCGCTACAAGGCCATTGTCTGCGCCACCGGCTGCAACTGGGACCCGAATCTGCCCACGTTCAAGGGCGAATTCGCGGGCGAACTGCGCCACTCGGTCACCTACCGGTCCGGCGACGAGTTCCGCGGCAAGCGGGTGCTGGTGGTGGGTGCGGGCAACTCGGGGGCCGACATCGCCTGCGATGCGGCCACCCACGCGGACCGCGCTTTCATCAGCGTGCGGCGCGGCTACCACTTCATCCCCAAGCACATCTTCGGCATGCCGGCCGACGAGTTTGGCGAGTCGGGCCCGCACCTGCCGCTGTGGCTGGCGCGGCCGGTTTTCACGGGGCTGCTGCGCCTGATCACCGGCGACCTCACGCGCCTCGGACTGCCCAAGCCAGACCACCGCCTGTTCGAAAGCCACCCGCTGATGAACTCGCAGCTGCTGCACCACCTGCAGCACGGCAACATCGCGGTCAAGCCCGACATCTCGCACCTGGACGGCCGCGCCGTGGTGTTCAAGGACGGCTCGCGCGAAGAGGTGGACCTCGTGCTGTGCGCCACCGGCTACCGCTGGAGCTGCCGCTACGCGGCCGAGTATTTCGAGTGGAAGGGTGGGCGACCCCAGCTCTACCTGTCCATGTTCAGCCGCGACCACCGCAACCTGTTCGGCATCGGCTACCTGGAGAACAACTCCAGCGCCTACAAGCTGTTCGACACCCAGGCTTTCATGATCGCGGCCTACCTGCGGGCGCAGCGCGACCGCGACGCCAGCGCGGCCCGCTTCGACCAGCTGATCCAGCACGACCAGCCCGACCTCTCGGGCGGCATCCGCTTCGTCGACTCGCCGCGCCACGCGGTCTACATCGACGCGCATTCCTTCAAGACCTACCTGCGCAAGCTGCGCGCCCGCATGGGCTGGAACGAGCTGAGCGAGTCCTTCTACGACCGGGTCAAGGTTGCGCCTTCGGCCGCGGCACTGAGCCCGCAGGCGCCCGTGCGGGAGGTGGTGTCCCATGGCTGAGCCTTTGAACTGTTCCGGCTGGGTGGCGCTGATCACCGGGGGCGCGGGCGGCCTGGGCCGGGCCATCGCCGCGCGGCTGATTGAGCGTGGCGTGCGCTGCCTGCTGGTGGACGTGAACGCAGCCGGCCTGGACCAGGCGGTGCGCGCGCTGGGGCCGCTGGCCACCGCCCATGTGGCCGACCTGACCAACGCCGAGGCGGTGCAGCGTCTGGTGCTGCGCGTGCGCGACGACATCGGGCGGCTCGACCTGCTGGTCAACAACGCCGCCGTGGCGGACACGCAGCCCTTCGAGCAGCGCAGCCTGGCCTCCATCCAGGGCGAGTTCAATATCAACCTGCTGGCGCCGGTGCTGCTGACCCACAGCCTGCTGCCCCAGCTGCGCCAGGCAGCGGACGGCCGGGTGATCTCCATCGTCTCGCTCGGCGGCATCTTCCCGCTGCCCGAAACCAGCGTCTATTCGGCCACCAAGTTCGGGCTGCGCGGCGCGATGCTCTGCCTGGGGCTGGACGGGCCGCGCCTGGGCGTGAAGTTCGGGATCATCAACCCCTCGGCGACCGAGACACCGATGCTGGTGCGCGAGGCCATCGACGGCGGCAACAAGCTGCAGTTCATCGACCCGCCCCAGCAGCCCGACGAGGTGGCGCAGCAGGTGCTGCGCATGCTGGACGACCCCTGTCTCGAACGCTATGTGCGGCCCAGCGAGTCCTGGACGGTGCGGATGGCCATGCTGGTGCCCAACCTGCTGGGTCGGCTGATTCCGCTGTTCCGGCGCCAGGGCGATGCGGGGCACCGCCGCTACCTGGCCTCGCTGGAACAGCGCGGCATGATCCGCCAGCAGGACGGCGTCTGGCAGCTGGTGCCACCGCCGGGGCCGTGAGAAGCGAGTGGTGGTCTCAGCGGCGGGCCGGGGCCTTGCGCGGCGGCGCGGCGTCCGGCCGGATGCGCGTGAGGTGGCTGGCGATCATGCCGGCCACGGTGCGGGCCACGGCCTTCACGTCCAGCGGCTCGTCGAAGATCAGCTCGACGGTGGCATAGACCAGTTCCACCACGATCCGGCTGACCAGTTGCAGCTCGGCCGGATTCACATCGGGAAAGGCCTGCGCCAGCAGCTTGGTCTGTTCCTTCGTGACCGCCGCGTGCGAGGCCAGCCGCACCTGCTGCAGGGCGGGCACCGCGCGCAGGGCACGCATGATCCAGACACCGCCCACGGTCTGCACCGTGGCTTCGTAGGTGTCGAGGATCAGCCCCTCCATCGCCTGCTCCAGGGCTTCCAGGCCCCCGGCGAACACCTCCAGCGTCATGTGGCGGTCGACGCGTTCGTTCTGTGCCTGCATCAGGCGCAGGCCCAGCTCCGACAGCAGCGCGTACTTGTTGGGGAAATAGCGGTAGAGGGCAGGGGGTGTGAGCCCGGCGCGCTCGCACACCAGGTTGGTGGACAGGCGCTCGATGCCTACATCGGCCAGCGTCTGCGCGGTCACTTCCAGGATGCGTTCGTAGGTCTCGGTGGCGCGCTGCTGCGCCGGCTGCTTCTTGGCGACCAGCGAGGGCTGTGGCTTCTTGCGGCTCGTTGTCATGGCTCGGGTGGCGATGGGCATCAGGGATTCTCCCAGTTATCTTTTTTGACAAAAACAATAGTCATCACTATATACTAGTCATCACTATCTAATTGAGATTTGATCCCGCTCAAGAAAGGGGCCTCTGATGACACTCCGATTCCGTTTGCTGGCCCTGGTCTGTGGTGCGCTGAGCCTGCCGGCTTATGCCGACGGAGCGGACGAGGCCAAGGGCTTGTGGATGGCGCCAGAGGGTGATGCGGTGATCCAGTTCGCGCCCTGTGCCGAAACGGCCAGCGCCCTGTGCGGAACCATCGTCTGGGACAAGGACGCCGGCACGCCCGCCGACACCTGCGGGGTGCGCATCGCACAGCTCGCGCGCTTTGAGAAGGATGCCTGGCGCGACGGCTGGGTCTACGACCCGCGCGACGACCGCAAATACAAAGGTGTCGTGCGCGCCAAGGGCAACGAGCTGCGCATCCGCGCCTTCGTGGGCGTGGAGGTCCTGGGCCAGACCGAACAGCTCAAGCGCGTGGAGCGGCTGCCCGACGCGCCCCAGTGCAAGCGCTGATGCCAGTGCCGATGCGCCACCCGATCCCCCGCCGTTTTCCCCGCCCCTCCCACCACCGAAGCAAGGAGTTCTCCATGATCCCGTTCCGTCCTCTGTCCCTGGCCGTGGCCGCCACGCTGGCGGGCGCCGCCCTGCCATCGTCCGCCCAGGAGATGGCCAGCTACGCCACCACCACCGAGGTCAAGCTCACCTCCGACGTGCGCAGCCGCGGCGTCTCCGACTCCTTCAACCGGCCTGGTGCCAAGCTCGGTGTGCAGATCGCGCACGAGAGCGGCCTGGTGGGCCTGGCCGAGTTCGCCACGGTGAGCAAGAAGCAGTTCGCCGGCGGCGAAGGCCTGGGCGTCACGCTGGCAGGCGGCTACCGCTTCGGCGATCCCGAGGGCTGGCACTTCGGCGTGGGCCTGGCCACCGAGCTGTTTCCCGGCGCGCAGTTCGAGGCGCCGCACGGCTTCGACATGGCCACCGGCTCGCCAACAGACTGGCGCCGCACCAAATACGACAGCGCGTTCGCGCTGGCGGAGGTGGGCTACGGCGCGCTGGAGGCGCGCGTCATGAACGTGATCTCCAAGAACTACCGCGGCGCCAACACCGGCGGTGTCTGCGGCACCATGCTCTCGACCATGGCCGACCCCATGCCGGGGCTGGCCTGCTATGCGCGCGGCGACCAGAACTCGCGCGGCAGCTGGCTGTTCGACCTGGGCTACAAGATCGAACTGAACCCCACCACCACGCTCAACCTGCACGGTGGCTACCAGCGCATCGCGAACTTCAAGGAAGCGAACTTCGCCGACTACGCGGTGGGTGTGACCCACAAGCGCTGGGGCTTCAGCTGGAGCGCCGAGTGGGTGACCACGCGCACCCGCGTGCGCGAGCTGTACCTGGCGTTCGACGGCGACAAGGCGCGTGCCACGGACAACGACCGCCTGGTGTTGTCTGTTTCCCGCAGCTTCTGATATGACGCAGGCGCCGAACCACCGGACCGCCCCCGCCGACGAGCGACTCGTGCTCGCGGTGGACCTGGGCACCTCGGGCTGCAAGTGCGCGCTGGTGTCGCTGGACGGCGCGGTGCACGCCTGGGCGTTCCGGGCGGTGCCGCTGCATGTGCAGGGCGCCCTGGCCGAGCAGGAGCCACAGGACTGGTGGACGGCGTTCCTCGGGAGTGCGGGCGAGATCCTCGCCAACGACGCCGGTCTGCGCCGCCGCGTGGTGGCGGTCTGCTGCTCTGCCCAGACCGAGGGCACGGTGTGCGTGGACCGCAATGGCGAGGCCATCGGGCGCGCGCTCACCTGGCTCGATGCCCGGGGCGCGGCCGCGGTGGCGCGCCGCGTGCGCGGCCGGGGTCTGAACATCGAAGGCTACGCTCCCCTCAAGCTGTGGCGCTGGTTGCGGCTGACCGGTGGTGCGCCCTCGCTGTCCGGTCGCGACTCAGCCGGGCACATGGCCTACATCCACGACGAGGAACCGCAGCGATACGAACGCACGCACAAGTTCCTGAACGTGCCGGACTATCTGAACCTGCGCCTGTCTGGCCGCTTCTGCGCCACGCAGGATTCGACGGTCACGTCCTGGATCACCGACAACCGCGATGCCCACCACATCCGCTACGCGCCGGAGCTGATTCGCCTGCTCGGCATCGACGCGGCCAAGCTGCCCGAGATCGTGCGCTCGACCGACGTGCTCGGCCCCCTGCTGCCCGAGGTGGCGCAGGCCCTGGGCCTGAGCCCGAAGACCGTGGTGGTCGCGGGCGCGGTGGACAACTCCGCCGTCGCCGTGGGCGCCGCCGTGGCCGACTTCGACACCCACCTGTACCTGGGCACGTCGTCGTGGCTGGGGGCGCACATCCCCTTCATGAAGACGGACGTGCGGCACAAGATCGCCGCCGTGCCCAGCGCCGTGGACGGGCGCTACCTCGCGATGGCGCTGCAGTCCACCGCCGGGGCCAACCTCTCGTTCCTGCGCGACCGCATCCTCTACCACCCGGACGAGCTGGCCAGCGACGAAGAACACCCAGCGGTCTACGAGGCGCTCAACCGCATCGCCGCTCGCGTGCCGCCCGGTGCGCGCGGGCTCATCTACACACCCTGGCTGCTCGGTGAGCGCACGCCGGTGGACGACCCGCGCCTGCGCGCGGGGCTGCTGAACATGTCGCTGGAGCACACCCGCGAGGACATCTTCCGCGCCTTCCTGGAGGGCGTGGCGCTGAACACCCGCTGGATGCTGGAACCCTTTGCCCGCCTGCTCGGGCGCAACCCCGGCACCATCACCGCGGTGGGGGGCGGCGCCCAGTCGGACGTGTGGTGCCAGATCATGGCCGACGTGACCGGTCAGCCCATCCGGCAGATCGAGAACCCGATCCAGACCAACGCCATCGGCGCCACGTTCATCGCCGGGGTCGGCATGGGCGCGCTGTCGTTTGCCGACCTGGCGCAGCTGCGGCGCACGCGCGCCATCTACGAACCCGCCCGCGCGCTGCGCCGTCTGCACGATGACCAGTTCGAAACCTTCAAGGAAGTGCGCACCCGGCTGGCACCGCTCTACCACCGACTCAACCAACCCCCGGGAGCCCCGGCATGAACACGCTGCCCGTCCGCCGCACCGTCGTCGAGATGTGCGTCCAGCTCTCCCACCAGGGCCACTTCTCCGGCACCGGCGGGAACATCGCACTGCGCATCGACGCCGAACACATCGCCGTCACGCCTTCGGCCACCGACTACCTGACGATGAGCGCCGACGACGTGTGCGTGCTGCGCCTGGCCGACCTGCGGCAGGTCGAAGGGAGCAAGTCGCCGTCGGTCGAGAGTGGCCTGCACGCGCAGGTGCTGCGTGCCCGGCCCGACGTGCAGGCCAGCGTGCACACCCACCAGCCGGTGGCCAGCGCCTGCGCCCTGCTGGGCCGGCCGCTGGAGGTGCCGCCCGGCCCCCTGAGACGGTTGCTGGGCGAGCGCATTCCCCTGGCGGGCTACGCCCCCTCGGGCAGCGGCTGGCTGTCGTCCAAGCTGGCCCGACAGCTGCGCCCGGACACCAACGCCTACCTGATGCTCAACCACGGCGTGCTCTGCTGTGGCACCACACCCGAGGCCGCCCTGCAGGCCGTCGAGGACCTCGAAACCCTGTGCGCCTCCCTGCTGATGCAGCGCATCGCGGTGCGTGGCGAACGCGAGCCGTTCATGCAGGCGGCCCTGCGGCGCGTCGCCGACGCGCTCGCCGCCTGATCCATCCCTTTGCACGATCCCATCACCATGAGCAACCTGTCCTCCGTTCACACCGCCGCCGCGGCCGGCACCACCTTGCGTCCGGCCATCTCAGCCTGGCCCGACGTGGACAACCTCTACCGCCGCTTTGCCGAGCTGGTGAAGCAGCCGATGCGGCCCATCCGCGCCGACAAGATGCCGCAGGTGATGCGCTACTTCGACGAGCGCTGCCAGGGCTCGCGGCGCCTGTCCGAACGCGCCAAGGCCGTGATCCCCGGCGGCGTGCAGCACAACCTGGCCTTCAACCACCCGTTCCCGCTGGCCATCACGCAGGCCGACGGCGCCCACATGACCGACGTGGACGGCAACCGCTACATCGACTTTTTGCAGGCGGGTGGCCCCACGCTGCTGGGCTCCAACCACCCGGTGGTGCGCCAGAAGGTCAACGAGGTGCTGGACTCCTGCGGCCCGGTCACCGGCCTGCTGCACGAGTACGAGGTCAAGCTGGCCGAGCTGGTGTGCCAGAGCATGCCCGGCGTGGACATGGTGCGCCTGCTGGGCTCGGGCACCGAGGCCGTGATGGGCGCGGTGCGCCTGGCGCGCGCCTACACCGGCAAGCAGCGGATCATCAAGGTGGGCGGGGCCTACCACGGCTGGAGCGACCAGCTGGTCTACGGCATGCGCCTGCCCAAGACCGGCCGCATGGAGGCCGTGGGCATCCCGCGCGGCGCCACCGGCAACACCCAGGAATGCAACCCCAACGACCTGGACGCGCTGCGCAGCCAGCTGCGCTGGAACCGCCTGCGCGGCGGCACGGCGGCGGTGCTGCTGGAGCCCCTGGGCCCCGAGAGCGGCACCCGCCCCGTGCACCCCGACTACAACCGCCAGGTGCGGGCGCTGTGCGACGAGTTCGGCGCGCTGCTGATCTTTGACGAGGTGGTCACCGGCTTCCGCATCGGCATGGGCGGCGCGCAGGCCTACTTCGGCGTCACGCCCGACCTCACGGTGCTGGGCAAGTGCCTGACCGGCGGCTACCCCATGGCCGGCGCCATCGGTGGCCGCAAGGACATCATGATGATGCTGGTCGGCGGCATCGGCACCACCGCCAAGCGCGCCTTCGTGGGTGGCACGCTGTCGGCCAACCCGCTGTCGTGCGTGGCCGGTTACTACGCCTTGCTTGAAGCGCAGCGCACCGACGCCGCAGGTGTGGCCGGCCGTGCAGGCGACCGCCTGCGCAAGGGGCTGGAGGAGATCATCAACCGCCTGGGCCTGCCCTATGTGACCTACAACATGGGCTCCATCGTGCACCTGCAGACCTCGGGTGTGCTGCTGCTGGACACCAGCAGCCTGTGGAAGCTGTTCAAGGTCAAGGACGAGGCCAAGCGCCGCAAGCACATGATGGAGGAGATGGGCGCTGCCTACACCGCGCACGGCCTCATCACCCTGGCCGGCAGCCGCATCTACACCAGCCTGGCCGACACCGACGCGGTGATCGACGATGCACTGAACCGCTTTGAAGACGTCTTCAAGCTGGTCTGACGCCATGAGCATCGAACAAGACCTGCGCTCGCAATGGACCGGGCTGCGTGACCGGCTGCAGGCCAAGGGCCTGCTCGACAACGAGCGCGACAGCCTGTCGCTGCGCATCCCCGGCAGCGAGGCGATGTGGTTCGGCCTGGCCCGTGACGATGCACCGCAGCGCATGGTCTGGCGCGCCGCGCCGCGCGAGGCCGAGGCGCATGCCGCGGTCTATGCCGCCCGGGGCGACGTGGGCGCCATCGCCCAGGGCGGCGGCCGCTTCGGTCGCTGCCTGGCGGATTTCGGCGGCGCGATGCCGCAGGTGTTCGACGAGCAGGCGCGCCACCTGGGCCCGATGGGCCCGCCGGGCGCAGGCGTGGGCGATGTGCCGTCGGCGCTGAGGCAGGGCGGCAATGTCCTGCTGCTGCAAGGCCGGCCGGTGTGCCTGGGCATGACCCCGCTGCGCCTGGCGCTCAACGCCGAGCTGTTCGAAAAGTGCGCCAAGGCCTATGTGCTGGCCGTGGCCGGCAGCGGGCGCGTGCGGCCGCTGCCCTGGATCGTGCGCCTGGTGGCCAACCGGCGGCTGGCGAAAGACCGGCAGCGCGCGGCGACGCGGTTCGTGCAAGGGCATCTGCCCGAAGAGATCAACGGCTACTGACACACCCTGGAGGGGCCTGCCATGTCATCCCGACCCGATCCGAGCGTTTCCCCTGTGCAGCTGGCCGGTGCGCTGGCCATCGGCACCATCGCCGTGCTCATGGTGGGCGTGCAACCCATCCTGCTCGGCGCCCTGGTCGAGGCCGGCCATGTGAGCCTGGAGGGCGTCGGCATCGTGGCGATGGCCGAGATCATCATGCTGGGCCTCGGCGTGGTGCTGGGCGACACGCTGCTGCCCGTCGCGCGGCTGCGGCCGATCACCATCGCCGCCGCGCTGTGCGCCGCCGCGCTGGACCTGCTCACCCTGCAGGCCGTGGGCGACGGCGGCATGGCCGCCGTGCGCGCAGGCGCCGGGCTGGCCGAAGGGGTGCTGATCTGGGGTACCACCGGCGTGATCGTGCGCACGGCCCAGCCGGCGCGCATCGGAGGCGTCTTCTTCGTGCTGCAGACCATCGCCCAGGCCCTGCTGGGGCTGGCGCTGGCCAACGCCATCATTCCGCGCTGGGGCTGGCCGGGTGGCTTCGTGGCGCTGGGCCTGCTGGCGCTGCTGCCCTGCCTGCTGGCGTTCGTGCAGCCCGCGCGCCTGTCGCCCCTGGCCCCGCCCGCGATCTCGGGTTTCCGGTGGTCGGCCCGCACGCTGCAGCCCCTGGCGGTGGTGTTCCTGCAACTGGCGGCGTTGGGCGCGTTCTGGGCCTACCTGGAGCCGCTGGGCCACGCGGTGGGGCTGAACGCGCAGGCTGCGCAAAGTCTGGTTGCCGCGGTGCTGGTCATGCAGGTGATCGGCGGCAGCGTGGCGGCGCTGGCGGTGCGCCGGTGGCCCCTGGTGGCCGCGCTGCTTCTGTGTTCGCTGGCGCTGGCCGCGGTCACCACGACGATCCACCAGCTCCCCGCCGGCGGCGTGCGCACTTTCTCCATCGCCTGCGCGCTGTTCGGCTTCGTGTGGCTGTTCATGCTGCCGTTCCACATCGGCCTGGCGTTCCGCGCCGACCCCAGCGGTCGGCTCGCGGGCCTGGTGCCGGCGGCCCAGCTGCTGGGCAGTGCCTTCGGGCCGCTCACGGCCTCGTTCGTGGTGGACGGGAACAACGCCAGCGCCGTTCCTTTGCTCAGCGCGGGCTTCGCCTTGGCAGCGGCCGCGCTGGTGCTGCTGAACCGTTCGCGCCAAGACGCTCAACCCGTGAGGATGGTCTCGTGAAGCAGATCCATATGGTCACCGGCGCGACCGGTTTCGTCGCGGCACACCTTGTGCAGCGCCTGCTGGAGGCTGGGTACGCCGTGCACGCGACGGTGCGCAGCCTGGCCCACAGTGCCAAGCTGCGTCCTTTGCATGCAATGCAGGAGCAGTTCCCGGGGCGCCTTTCGCTGTTCGAGGCGGACCTGCTCAAAAGCGGTTCCTTCGATGCGGCGATGGTGGGTTGCGCCGTGGTGCATCACGTCGCCTCGCCGTTCATGCTGCCGGAGAAGATCACCGACGGCCGGCGCCAGATGCTGGAGCCGGCGCTGCAGGGCACGCGCAACGTGCTGGCCAGCGTCGAGCGCACCCCCAGCGTGCAGCGTGTGGTGATGACGTCCACCGTGGGCGCCATCTTCGGTGACTACATCGACGTGCGGCAGATGAAGGGCGGTGTGCTCTCCGAGGCCTACTTCAACACCTCCAGCACGCTGGAAACCAATCCCTACCACCTGTCCAAGGTCGAGGCCGAGAAGGAGGCCTGGCGGCTGAACGCCCAACAGAAGCGCTGGAGCCTGGTGACGATCAACCCCGGATTGATTCTCGGTCCTTCATTGACCCCGGAATCGGTGTCCGGCAGTCTGTTCCTGCTCGACGAGATGCTGCGCGGGGTGCTGTTCTACGGCATGCCCGACCTGAGCCTGACCACGGTGGACGTGCGCGAGGTCGCGCTGGCCCACCTGCGCGCGGCCGAGCGTCCGGCGGCGCACGGCCGCTACATCCTGGCCGAGAAGGAGATGATCTCCTTCGTCGAGATCTCGAAGATCCTGCGCAGCGTGCACCCCCGGCCCTGGCTGCTGCCGCGCCACACCATCCCCGACTGGCTGGTGCGCCTGATCGGCCCCGCTTTCGGCCTCACACCCGACTACATCCGCAAGCACCTGGGCATCCGGTTCCCGGTGGACAACCGGCGCAGCATCGAGGAACTGGGCATCACCTACCGCCCGATCCGCGAGACCCTGACCGACCATGCCCGCGAGTGGCTGCACCAGCGCCGCGGCGCGCCGGCGTCCTGAAGGAGACCCCGGTGGATTTCAAGAACAAGGTGGTGCTGATCGTGGGCGCATCGTCGGGCATGGGCCGGGCGCTGGCGCTGCGGCTGGCGGGTGAGGGTGCGTTCGTGGCCGTCACCGCGCGCCGCAAGGACAGGCTCGATGCCCTGGTGGACGAGATGGCGCTGCGGGGTGACCTGGGACTGGCGCTGGCCGCAGACGCGCAGGACCCGGTCGCCGCCGAGCAGGTCGTCAAGGAGGTGGTGCGCCGGTTCGGCCGCATCGACCTCGTGGTGCTCAACGCCGGTGGCGCGCCCGCCCTGGACATGCGCACCATGGGTGCCCGCGAGGTCCTGGCCTGCATGCGCGCGAACTACGACGTGGCGGTGAATGTCCTGTTTCCGGTGCTGCACCAGATGGTGCGCCAGGGCCACGGGCTGGTGGCGCAGACCAACTCGCTGGCGGGCTGGCTGGGCGTGCCGCTGCAAGGCCCGTACTCGGCGGCCAAGGGCGCGTTGCGGCTGCTGATCGACACCTGTCGCGTCGAGTTCGGTCCTCTGGGCATCCGGTTCGTCTCGCTGTACCCCGGCTTTGTGGCCACCGAAGCCACCGCCAACGACGGCATGCCTGCACCGCTGGCGCTGTCGGAGGCGCAGGCCGTCGATCACATCGTGCGGGCGTTGCGCCGCGAGCCGCTGGACCACCTGTTCCCGTTCAGCATGGCCTGGCTGGTGCGGCTGGCGCTGCTGCTGCCCAAGCGCTGGACCACCCGCATCCTGCGCAGGGAGGTGCCGGCGCTGCAGTCCCCCGCGCCCACACCGCCCACACCATGAAGCACCCGGTCATGCACACCGATCTCGACGCCGATCCGGCGCTGATCCAGGCCCTGTTCGAGCAGCAGGCGCCCACCGCGCTGTCGCTGCGCTGTTCGACCGCCCGCCAGCGACTGGCCAAGCTGCGGCGGCTGGGTGACGGGCTGATGGACCGGCGCGAGGCGCTGTACAAAGCCTTCGCCGCCGACCTGCGCAAGCCCGCCGCCGAGGTGGACCTGACCGAGCTGCTGCCGGTGGTGGACGAGTTGCGCCATGCGCGGGCGCACCTGGCGAAGTGGATGCGGCCCCGGCGGGTGTGGCCCACGCTCGCCACGCTGGGCACGCGCGCCAAGGTGCTCTACCAGCCGCGCGGGCGCTGCCTGATCATCGGTCCCTGGAACTACCCGGTGAACACCTTGCTCGGGCCGCTGGTCTCGGCCGTTGCGGCGGGCAACACCGTGATCCTCAAGCCTTCGGAGTTCACGCCCCATGTCAACGCCGTGGTCGCCGAGCTGGTGGCAGCGCTGTTCGACCCGGCCGAGGTGGCGATGGTGACCGGCGGTGTGGCGACGGCGCAGCGGCTGCTGGCGCTGCCGTTCGACCATGTGTTCTTCACCGGCTCGCCCGCGGTGGGAAAGGTCGTGATGGAGGCCGCTGCACAACACCTCACGTCCGTGACACTGGAGCTGGGCGGCAAGTCGCCGGTGATCGTGGACCAGTCGGCCGACCTGCGGCAGGCGGCCGAGCTGATCCTCTGGGGCAAGTTCACCAACGCCGGCCAGACCTGCGTCGCGCCGGACCATGTGTTCGTGCACCGCAGCGTGAAGGACCGCTTTGTCCGGCTGTGCAAGGAGCTGATCGCGAAGCGCTACGGCCCGACGGCGGACGAGGTGGAGGCGAGCCCGGACCTGACGCGCATCATCACCGCCCGGCACGCACGCCGTCTGGGCGAACTGATCGACGACGCGCTGGCGCGGGGTGCGACCCTGCTGGCCGGCGGGCGCCACGACAGCGCCGCGCGCTACGTGGCCCCCACGCTGCTGACCGACGTGCCCGCAGATGCGCGCATCGGGTCCGAAGAAATCTTCGGCCCGGTGCTGCCCATCGAAGCCTTCGACGTGATCGACCAGGTGATCCAGCGCATCAACGCGCAGCCCAAGCCGCTGGCGCTGTACCTGTTCAGCCGCAGCCGCTCGACGCAGGACCGGGTCACGGCCCATACCAGTTCGGGCGGCCTCTGCCTCAACCACTGCGTGCAGCAGTACGTGCACGGCGGCCTGCCCTTCGGTGGCGTGAACCACTCGGGCATCGGCAGCGCGCACGGTCACTACGGTTTCAAGGCGTTCTCGCACGAGCGCGCCTGTCTTGCTTCCGGTCCCCTGATGCCGCTGAGCCTGTTCTTCCCACCCTACACCCGGCGCACATCCTGGCTCAGCGGGTCGCTGTTGAAGATGTTGCGCTGAACCTCACGCGGAGCCAAAGCATGAAGATCCACGCATGGGCTGTCGGCATCGCCATCGCTTCGACGATGGCCAGCACACTGGCCCAGGACAAGGGCGATGATTTTGTGGGCTACTGGATCACGGCGCAGGGCGACGGGATTGTGGAGCTCAAGCGCTGTTCGCTGTTCAAGGATGCGCCCCCGACAGCGCTTTGCGGCGAGATCGTTTGGGACCGGGAGGTCGAAAACCCCAACCGAAGCGTCGCCCTGGACTGCAACAGAAAGGTGTTTCAGGCCACCAAGTTCAACGCCGGCGTGTGGACAGAAGGCTGGGCCTTCGACACACGCACCCGCAAGTTTCACAGCATCAAGCTGCGACTGAAGGACGGCAATTTGCACGCACGCGCCTATGTGGGCAGCGAAGTCAACGGCGCGACCGAGGTGTTCACCCGCGTCGACACCGTGCCCCGCGGCTGCGAGCAGCGCGCCCCCGACCCGACTTCGGTCAAGGGCGCGGGCAAGTAGCCCTCAGCGGTGCGCCGACATCCTCGGCGCCACCACCGGCACCGTCAGCATGGTGCTGGCCACCGCCATCAGCAGCAGGGCGGTGAAGGTCTCGCTGGTGATGACCTGCTTGTCCAGCAGGATGTTGGCGAAGATGATCATGATCAGCGCCTTGGTCTGCAGCAGCCAGCCGATGACGCTGGCCTCGCCCGGCGCCCAGCCGAGCACACGGCCGGCGATGCGCACGCCGATCAGCTTGCCGGCCACCGACACGAACAGCAGCAGCGCCGCCGCCGCGAACACCTCGGCGCCGCCCACCGCCCAGTTGGTGCGCAGGCCGGTGGAGAGGAAGAACACCGGCATCATCACCAGCAACACGTGGTGGCGCAGCTGGTCGAGCTTGTCCTGGTTGAACCAGTGCGCGTCCATGATCGCGCCGGCCAGGAAAGCGCCCACCATGTAGTGCAGGCCGGCCCAGTCGGCGCCGAAGCCGCAGGCGGCAAGCCAGATCAGTGCCACGTACCAGCGGTCGCGTTCCTGCAGCCAGGCCATCAGGCGGCGGAAGCCCCAGCCCAGCACGATGAAGCCTGCGAGAAAGGCGGCCTGTTTGCCGACGCGGCTCCAGTCCATCAGGATGAGCGCGAGCACGCCCCAGATCGCGATGTCGTCCAGGCTGGCATAGCGCAGGATGCGCTGGCCCAGCGGCTGGCGCAGGATCTCCAGCTTCTCCATCAGCAGGATCAGGATCGGCAGTGCGGTGACCGCGCAGGCCATGCCGACGCCGGTGACGAACTGCCAGTCCTGCGCGAGCGGCCCCATCCAGCCCGGGAACTGCAGCAGCACCATCGCGGCGCCGCAGCCCAGCAGCAGCGGCACGCCCAGCGCCAGCCCGGCGGTGATGCCGCTCTCGCGCCGGTGCTTCCAGGCCTGGGCCAGGTCCAGCTCCACGCCGGCGATCATCACGAACAGCATCACGGCCCACCAGGCGATGCCGTTGAGGGACTGCACCACCGCAGGCGTGAAGACGAACTGGTAGTAGTCGGGCGACCATTTGCCCAGCACCCCGGGCCCCAGGAGGATGCCCATGATGATCTGCACCACCACCAGCGGCGCGAAGTAGTCGGTGTTGAACACTCTCCAGACCAGCCAGGGCAGGCTGAAGATGATCAGCATCGCGATCAGGAAGATCTCGGTGGTGTTCACGCTGGCCGCACCCCGGTGTATTCGCGGAAGATGCCCAGCGACACCGAGCAGCCCACGTCGACAAAGCCGGCGCGCCGCAGGGCATCCATGATGGTGTCGGGGTCCAGCGCCGCCTCGATGGTGTCGCCGTAGTAGGCCCAGAGCTTCTGCACGTCCGCGTGCCGGCCCGTCAGCCGCGCCAACAGCGGCACCAGCACCGAGATGTGGAAGCGCAGCAGGCCGCGCAGCAGGCGGCCGCGCGGGCGGCTGATCTCCATGATGCAGACCTTGCCGCCCGGCTTGAGCACGCGCAGGTACTCGGACAGCACCTGGTTCAGGTCGTCCACATGGCGCAGGGCATAGCCCATGGACACGAAGTCGGCCTGTGCGTCGGGCAGCGGAATGGCTTCGCCAAAGGCTTCGATGGTCTCCACCGACACCTTCTTGCGCAGCTCGGCCAGCATGCCGGGCGAGGGGTCGACTGCGATCACCCGGCCCGTCGGGCCGACCAGCTCGACCCCGGCCACCGTGACCAGGCCGGTGCCGGCCGCCACGTCCACCAGCGTCATGCCGGCGGACAGGCCGTTGCGCTTGAGCACGTCGCGCCGGTACCAGGTGCCGCTGCCCAGGGCGGTCAGGCTCTCGGCGCTGTCGTAGCCGCCGGCGGCCTCGTTGAACATGGTCTGGGTGAGCTGTCGGCGTTCGCCTTCGCTCTTGAAATAGGGGTGCAGGCGCGGGTCGTCCTTGAGCGCGCCCTTGCGGGCTGCCGGCTGGGTCATGTTCGTTCCGATCCGAAAAGGCGTCGCCAGACCAGCAGGGGCAGCCGCAGCACGAAGCCGATGAACAGCCGGGTGTGCATCCAGGTCAGCAGGGTGTTGTCGCGCAGGTATTTGAAATGGGAGACGCCGCCTTCCTCCGCGCTGAGGTAGCGCACCGGGGCGTCGATGTTGACCGGCCGCACGCCGGCCCAGCACAGCCGTACCACGGCCTCGGGGTCGAAGTCGAAGCGGCGCATGAAGCGGTTGCCGCGCATGATCTTCGCCAGAGGCGCGATGGGGTAGACGCGAAAGCCGTAGAGCGAATCGCCCACGCCCATCCACAGCGTCTCCAGGTTGGCCCAGCCGTTGGAGACCTTGCGGCCGTTGACGCGCAGGGCAGGGGCCTCGGGGCCGAACACCGGCTTGCCCAGCACCATGGTGCCCGGGTCGCGCTGAGAGGCGGCCATGAAGGTCGGAATGAGGTCGGCCGGGTGCTGGCCGTCGGAGTCCATGGTCAGTGCGTGGGTGAAGCCCTCGCGCGCGGCCTGTTCGATGCCGGCGAGCACGGCCGAACCCTTGCCCTGGTTCTGCGGCAGCACGATCACGCGCAGGCCGGGGTCGCGGGCGGCTTCTGCCTGCAGCAGCCGGTCGGTGCCGTCGGTGCTGCCATCGACGACGACCCACACGGGCGTCCATTGCGCGCGGGCCTGGCGCACGGTGTCGATGACGCCCGGGCCGGGGTTGTAGCTGGGGATCAGCACCAGGTGGGTGCTCGAAGCGGAAGCGGTCATGCGGGTGGGGCGGCGGGTACTCGGACCTCGCGGCGGAAATAGGCCTCCAGCTCGGTGGTGAAGGCGGTGTGATCGGTGGGGGCGTCGAAGCGGCGGCCCAGTCGGGCCTTCACGGTCAGCGGCAGCACTGGCGGGCGCAGCAGCGGCCAGGCCTTGCCCAGGTAGGCGGTGGAGAAGTCCAGCAGCACGGTCTGCACAGGGGCGTCGGCTCGCCAGGCGATCATGCCCGCGGTGGGCTGCAGCGGGTCGACCGGGAAGTGCACGGTGCGGCTGCCCTCGGGAAACAGCACCAGGTGGGTGCCCTGCTGCAGCGCTTCGCAGCCGCCCGCGATGATCTGCAGGATGCCGTCGTTGCGCACATAGCGCGCCAGCCGCGCGGCCGAGCCGAACAGCGGGTTGTCCATCAGGCTGGCCTTCATCACGCAGATCGCGTCGGGCAGCTGCGAGACCAGGATCACCGCGTCGAGCAGCGAGGGGTGGTTGGCGGCGATGACCAGCCCGCGCTCATGGCGCAGACCTTCGATCTCGGACAGGTCGAAGCGGCAGGCGCACAGCCGCTCCAGCAGGCCCAGGTAGAAACGGAAGCCCGCCGCGATCACACGCCGGCCCAGCCGCTGGCCGACGGGCCTCGGCAGCAGCGGGTGCAGCAGCATGGCAAAGGGCAGCCAGGTCAGGCAGAGCAGGGCCAGCGCACCCAGGCCGACGTGCATGGCCAGGTGCTCGTACAGGGTCCACAGCGGACCGCGTGGCCGCAGCGCGTCACTCATCGACCCGGACGCGCTCGCTCGATTCACCCAGCACCCAGGACACCGCCACGCCGCCGGCCACGTAGTGGCGCGTGCGCACCAGCGGACTGGCCTCGAACGCGGCACCGCGCAGGCTGTCGTAGCGCAGGAAGGCGCCGACCCACTGGTTGCCGAATCGTTTGGAGACGCCCACCAGGTACTGCATGCCGGCGAACCCGGCACCGGCCCGGTAGGCCGCGCGGTCGGCGGTGGCGTAGGCGGCGTCGACGCCATAGAAGTACTGGTGCTGCTTGCGGTCGCCGAACAGCGGGCCGGCCTGCAGGCCCACGTTCCAGCCCGGCAGACCGGACAGGTCGGTGAGGTCCAGGTTGAGCTTGGGGTGCAGCACCCAGCCCAGGCTCTTCGGGTTGCGTTCCAGCGTGTAGGCCGCGCGCAGCGGCAGCAGCAGCTTGAGCTGGCGGGCCTTGCCCTCGGTCTGCCACAGGGTCAGGTTCAGCTGCGGTCCGACTTCGAAGTTGGCGCGCAGGTCGGGCATGCCGGCGCGCGCCCGGATGTCCTCGCTCGACGCGGGGGGCGAGAGCGCGGCCGAGACGGTCAGCTCGGCGCGGTCGGAGTCGAACAGCTCGGCGCGCACGCCGTCGCGGTCGGCCTTGAGGAACTCGCCGCGGTAGACGAAGTAGGGCGTGGGCAGCACGAAGGCCTGGCGCTGGTCCGAGCCGCGGTAGGCGGGAAAGCTCACCGCCGCCACCCCGGCGCCGGCTTCCCACAGCGGCTTGTCTTCCGCGCCCTGGGCCGGGGCGGTGGCCCCCAGCAGCAGGCCGGCCAGACCCAGAACGGACGCGAGTTGGTGGAGGGTCTTCATGCGTTGTACATGGCGGGATCGTCCACCTTGCGGATGTTGAAGCGGCGCCGCTGCCAAGCTTTGAAAGCGCGCCGGGGCTGGGTGATGTTGGCGATGTAGTACATCGCCTTGAACACGAGGATCGAGCGCCAGATCGGGGTTTTGCCGAACACATCGCCCGCCAGCACCGACAGGATGGCTTCCTTGACGCGGAACACGTTCTTCGGACCCATCAGGAAGTCGCGCATGATCGGATTGGTGACGCGGTAAATGAACCAGGAAAACTCCTTGGGCCCGTGGCGCATCACCCGGTCGAAATGTTTGAACGCGGCGGCGGCGCGCTGCGGCTGGCGCAGGCAGGTGTCGATGGTGTCGGCGCCCACCACGGCGCTGTGCATGGCGAGCCAGACGCCCGAGGAAAACACCGGGTCGATGAAGGCATAGGCGTCGCCGAGCATGAGGTAGCTCTCGCCGTGGTTGCGTTCGGAAACGTAAGAGAAGTTGCCGGTGGCTTCCACCGGGCTCACCTGCGTGGCCATGGACAGGCGCTCGGCCAGCGGCGGGCAGGTGGCGATGTTGTCCATCAGGAATTCCTGCAGGCTGCGCGCGCCCTTGGACTTCATGTGGTACGGCCAGGTGACCATCCCGATGCTGGTGGTGCCGTTGGTCAGCGGGATGAACCAGAACCAGCCGTGCGCGAACCAGAAGATGCGGATGTTGCCTTCCTCTTCGCCTTCGCCGCGGCTGGCGCCGTGGAAGTGCGCGTAGAGGGCCGAGCTGTTGTGGCGCGGGTTGCGGTGCTTGATGCGGAAGCGGTTGGCCAGGAAGGTGTCGCGCCCCGAGGCATCGACCACGAAGCGCGCGTGCCAGCGCACCGCCTGGTCATCCGCGTCCATGGCGCTGACATGGGCGCCACCGCCGTCCAGAAATTCGACCCCGGTGACCTTGACCCCCTCCAGCGCCAGGGCGCCCTTGTTGCGGGCGTGGCGGAACAGGATGTGGTCGAAGTCGGCGCGCCGCACCTGGTAGGCGGCGGGCATGGACTTGTCCCAGGCGTCGGCGAAATAGAAGGTCTGGGCGCGGCCATGCTCCATGGAGACGAACTCCGCACCCGGCTTGTGCATGCCGATGGCCTTGATCTCGTCGGCGATGCCCATCTGCTCGAACAGCGGCAGGTTGGCGGGCAGCAGGGATTCACCGATGTGAAAGCGCGGGTGGTGGGCCTTTTCGAGCAGCACCACTTGGTGGCCTTTTTCGGCGAGCAGGCTGGCCACCGTGGAGCCGGCTGGGCCGCCGCCGATGACCAGCACATCGCAGGAAGGGGCGCTGACGCTGCCCGGGGCCGGTGTGTTCATGGCGTGGGATTCGGAATGCAATGCGGAGGCCGCCGGGCGGGCGCCGGCGGAAGCCCCGCATCATAGTCCGTTGCCCTCAGCAGACCGGCTCGGGCAGCCGGCCCGGAAGCAGGGCGCAGGCCGGGTCGCTGGCGCCGGAGTCCGGCGTCACCAGCCGGCCCAGTGCGCCGGTGTCCAGCCCGGGGTGCTCGGCCAGGGCGCGACCGAGGATCTGCCCGGCCAGGGTGTGCAGCTGGGCGTTGGACGTGCGGATGCGGGCCACGAAGCCGGCGGCGTCCAGCGTGTCGTTGAGGCTGCGGTTGAGTTCGGCGAACCAGGGCAGGGCGGCCTGGTCCAGCATCACGGCCGGGTTGCGCTTCTCGCTCACCGCCGACCAGGCGCGCAGGAAGTCCTGCACTGCGCGGTTGAGCGCCTGGCACTGGGCCAGCTCGCTGCGCAGCGCGGCCAGCGACGACAGGTCGGCCAGCCGGTCGTGGAACACGAACTGCGCCAGCACACCCCAGTAATAGGTGTAGTCCCAGATCACCTTGACCGGCAGCACCTCGGGGTCGCCGAAGATCGGGTACTGGTCCTGGTAGAGCGCCAGCGTGCTTTCATAGAACGAGTGCAGCAGCTGGTCGAACACCTGTACCCGCGCACCCAGCCGCTCGCCGCGCCGGTCCATGCTGACCAGCTCGGTGATGTAGGTGTTGCTGATGGCGATGAAGTCGCTGCCGGGCGAGTAGAAGGGATCTAGGAACAGGCCGGCCTCGCCGGTCAGCGCCCAGCGGTCGGCCGAATAGACCTGCTTGCAGCCGTAGGAGAAGCGCTTGAAGAAGGCGAAGTCCTGCAGCAGGTGGCGCTTGCCGTCCAGCTCGTCGAACAGCAGCGGCTGGTAGGTCTGGAACCAGTCCATGGCCTTGTCGAACGTGTCCATGGTGTCCAGTGGGTGGATTGCCGGGTCGGCCACGATGCCGACCGAGTGCGAGCCCGAGGACAGCGGGATCAGCCAGACCCAGTAGCCCGCACCGACCAGGTGGTTGGTCGACAGCCAGCGCGCCGGTGGGTCGCAGCGCCCGCGCCACTCGGCGTTGTCGGTCCAGCGGTCGATCTCGATGCGGTCCTTGATGCGGAACCAGATCGCGTGGGCGGCGTGGTTGTTCGGTTCGGCCAGTCCCTGCTTGCGCTTGATCAGGCCGGCGCGCCCGCAGGCGTCCACCACCCAGCGGCTGCTGACCTCGTGGTTCGCCCCGTCGTGGGTGTAGCCCACGCGGTGCAGGGCGGTCGGGTCGCTGGACGACTCGGCCAGGTCGATCCGGCGCACCATCGATCCTTCGACCACCTCGATGCCGCGGCGGCGGGCCTCTTCGACCAGGAAGTTCTCGAAGATGCCGCGGTCGATCTGGTAGCTGGGCACCGAGAGGTGACGGCTGGCGCCGATCTCGGTCACCTGGTCCAGATCGCGCCGGCCTTCGGAGAAGAAGAAACGGAAGCCGAACTTGCGCAGGTGGCGCTCTCGCAGGTGCTCGCCCAGCCCGAGGACCTTGTCGAAGTAGTGCGCGCCGACCTCGACCGTCGATTCACCCACCTTGTGGACCGCATCGGGCGCGGGCTCCGAACGCCGCTCCAGCACCAGGATGTCCAGGTCGGGCTCTCTCTGTCGCAGTTGCAGGGCCAGCGTCAGGCCGGCCAGTCCACCACCGAGGATCACGACGTCGCGGGAAGGGTGTTGCGGATTCATGGCGGCAGTATCGCCGCATTGTTTCGTTGTGCGGCCTTTGGAACAGGGAAACCCAGGGCTTCAGGGGGCGATGAGCAGGTCCAGCGACTGGTGGGCCGACAGGGGCCAGCGCAGCCGCGCCGCTTGCTCCTCCGCCAGGGCCTCGAACAGCGGCAGTGCGGGCGCCATGGCGTTGTGGCTGAGGGTCTGGGCGGCGGGGCTGCGGGTGGCTGGCGGATCGCCCGCGCCTGGACTCAGTTGCCAGTCCAGCCGGGCGCTGGTGGCAGACCCGGCCTGGGGCGCCAGCACCAGCGCCACGGCCAGCGCGCCCTGGCTGCGGGTGGTGTGGGTCAGGGCGCCGACAGCGGCGGTGTCGTAGGCCACGTACAGCACGGGGCGCTGCTCCGCCTCGCACTGCACCAGCGCCTCCAGCAGGCCGTGGGCGAAGCTGTGCGCGGCGCCGCTGACCGAGGTGTTGGCCTGGCCGTTGCGGGTGAGCATGCTCCAGAACCCGGCGGGCGCGTTGTGGATGGAGTGCAGGAAGCGCGTAGGCGACACGAGGGTGGGCGTGTGCACCAGGGTGCGGCACAGCTCGTCGATCACCGGCAGGTCACCGTGGGCCGAGGCAAACACCGCCAGCAGCTGTGCCGGGTCGTGGCCGCAGGCCGCCACCGCCTCGTGGGCCGCTGCCAGGGACAGCGCCACCGTCTGGGGCGCCCGGCGTCGCTCGGCCGGTGGCAGCTGGCTGGGCGCTGGAATCGGCAGGGGCGGGTCCGCCGGTGGTGCCTCGCCCCGGAGCGCGGAACGCGCCGCGGCCCAGCCGGGCAGGGTGGGCGACCAGAGCGCGATGCCGTCGATGTGGGCGCTGAACCTGCTCATGAGCCCGCTCCGTCGTCGCGACCGAAGACCAGCACGCAGTTGCTGCCACCGAAAGCGAAGGCATGGCTGGCCACGGTGTGCACCCGCTGCTCCCGCGGCGCCAGCAGCAGCCGGCCCTGGAGGCCCGCCTCGGGCGCGCGGGTGTTCACGGTGCCGGGCAGCAGGCCGTGTTCCAGCGCCAGCAGGCTGAAGACCGCACCCAGGGCGCCGGCCGCGCCCAGGGTGTGGCCGGTCATGCCCTTGGTGGAACTGACCGGCGTGTGTGGGGGAAAGCGCCGATCGATCAGGCGCGCCTCGACCTCGTCGTTTTTCGGCGTAGCGGTGCCGTGCAGGTGCAGGTAGTCGATGTCGCCGGCGCTCAGCCCGGCTCGGGCCAGCGCCTGGTCCAGCGCGGCCTCGGCGCCGGCGCCGTCGGGGTCGGGGGCGGACAGGTGGTGGGCGTCGCTGGACTCTCCGTGGCCCAGCAGCTGCAGGCCGCCGGCGCCCCGTTCGAGCAGCGCGAAGGCCGCAGCCTCGCCGATGCTGATGCCCTGGCGCGCCTCGTCGAAGGGTCGGCAGGGGTCGGGCGACACCAGCTGCAGCGCGTGGAAGCCGAACAGCACGCTGCCGCACAGGCTGTCGACCCCGCCCACCACGGCAGCGTCCACCAGCCCCAGGCGGATCAGGCGCTCGGCGGCTGCAAACACCTTGGCGCTGGACGAGCAGGCGGTAGAAATCGTGAATGCCGGCCCCTGCAGACCCAGCACCTCCTGCACAAAACCGGTGAGCGAATGCAAGGTGTGCAACGCCGGGTTGTCGGGCTGGGGCGGGAACACGCCGGTGGCGTCGAGCGCCTGGTAGGCGTCTTCGGTGGCGCCGATGCTGGCGGTGGACGAGCCGAGCACCAGGGCCACCCGGCCGGCGCTGTGGCGCCGCACCGCGGCGCCGACCGCATCCACAAAGCCGTCGGCCTGCAGGCCCCGCCAGGCCAGGCGGTTGTTGCGGCAATCCCAGTGCGCCCAGCGCGCCGGCAGGGGTTGGTCCAGCCCGGCGACGCGGCCGACCCAGGTGTCCAGGGGCCCGGCCATCGGGTTGGCGCCGAAGTCGTGCGGTCCGAGCGGGCGCAGGCCGCTGCGGCCCTGCGCGATGGCGTCCACCATCGCCGCCCGGCCGTCGCCCAGGGCCGACACGGCGGTGAAGGCGGGGATGCGAAGCGGAGGAATGGGCACGGTGATCGGTCAGGGGATGGGGTGGTGGCGGGCATTGTAGGGAGCCGGCCAGGGGCTGCGGACAGGCCACCCCCCGGTAAAATCACGGGTCCGTTTGTATGGCGCCTCCTGGCGCGCACCTCCTTACCCCATGCCCCCTTCGACGACCGAACTGCCCCCGCCGGCGGCCTCTTCCGTGTGGCCCTGGATCAAAGGCTTGGTGGCGGCCCTGGTGGCGGTGGCCTGGGCCGTGGCGTCGCACGTCGCGGCCGGCCAGAGCGAACCCTCCGGCTGGGGCGCGGCGCTGGCGCTGGCGCCCGTGGTCACAGCCCTGGTGCTGGGCCTGTGGAGCTTGCCGGCGCGCTCGCTGGGCCTGACGGGCCTGGCTCTGATGGCGGCGCTGCTGGTCGGCGCCTGGCCCTGGCTCACCGCCCGCGTACCGCTGCTGTTCTTTCTGGATCAGACGGGCGTCTATATATTGATGGCGGTGGTGTTCGGCCGCACCCTGTGGGGGCCAGGCGAGTCGCTGGTGACACAGATGGCGCGGCTGGTCCACGGCGGGGTGCTGTCGGCCCGGCAACTGGTCTACACCCGTGGGGTCACCATCGCCTGGAGCCTGTTCTTCCTGGCCATGGCCCTGGTGTCGGTGGCGCTGTTCCTGTGGGCGCCCACGCCGGTCTGGTCGACCTTCGCCTACTTGTTGGGCGGCCCGCTGATCGGCCTGATGTTCCTGGGCGAATTCCTCTGGCGGCGCCACGCGCTGGCCGGCGAAGACAACGCCACCATCGCCGACGCCATCCGCGCCTGGAAGGCGCACAACGCCGACAAGGCGCCCTGATTCCTTTCGTCCGCCGTCCGCGGGCTTGTTGCACCGATGTTCATCCACCTGCGCCTGCACACCGAGTTTTCCGTCGTCGACGGCACCAACCGCATCGACGACGCCGTGGCGGCGGCCCAGGCCGACGGCCAGCCCGCGCTGGCGATCACCGACCTCAACAACCTGTTCGGGGCGGTCAAGTTCTACAAGGCGGCCCGCGGCGCGGGCGTCAAACCGCTTCTGGGCGCCGAGGTGTCGCTGGCGGGCTTCACCGACGAGACGCCGGGCGCCATGCCCGGTGCCCACCAGCCGCCGGCGCCGCGCGTGATCCTGCTGGTGCAGGACAAGCAGGGCTACCTCAACCTCAGCGAGCTGCTCGCCCGTGCCTGGACGCGCAGCGACGGCCGGGCCGGTGCGGTGGTGCAGCGCGAATGGCTGGAAGAACTCAACGCCGGGCTGCTGATGCTCTCCGGCGCACAGGCCGGCCCGGTGGGCCAGGCGCTGGTGCAGGGCGACGCACAGCGCGCGGCCGACCTGGCGCTGCAGCTGGCCAGCCTGTTTCCGCACCGCTTCTACATCGAGCTGCAGCGCGCTGGCCGTGCCGACGACGAGCGCCATGTGACCGCCGCCGTCCAGCTGGCCGCACGCCTGCACCTGCCGGTGGTGGCCACGCACCCGGTGCAGTTCCTGACCGCCGACGACTACGAGGCGCACGAGGCCCGGGTCTGCATCGCCGAGGGCGAGATCCTGGCCAACAACCGCCGCGTGCGCCGCTTCACGCGTGAGCAGTACTTCAAGTCCTCGGCGCAGATGGAAGCGCTGTTTGCCGACATCCCTTCGGCTGTCGCCAACACGCTGGAAATCGCCAAGCGCTGCAACCTGACCCTGGTGCTGGGCAAGCCGCAGCTGCCCAACTTCCCGATCCCGCCGGTAGACGGCCGGGTCATGTCGGTGGAGGAGTACTTCCGCCACGTGTCCTACGAGGGGCTGGAAGGGCGCCTGAAGCACCTGTTCCCCAACGAAGCCAAGCGCGAGGAACAGCGACCGCGCTATGTGGAGCGGCTGGAGTTCGAGCTCAACACCATCCTGAAGATGGGGTTCCCGGGCTACTTCCTGATCGTGTCGGACTTCATCAAGTGGGCCAAGGAAAACGGCTGCCCGGTGGGCCCGGGCCGGGGTTCCGGCGCCGGCTCCCTGGTGGCCTACGCGCTGCTCATCACCGACCTCGACCCGCTGCAGTACAACCTGCTGTTCGAGCGCTTCCTGAACCCGGAGCGGGTGTCGATGCCCGACTTCGACATCGACTTCTGCCAGTCCAACCGCGACCGGGTGATCGACTACGTCAAGGACCGCTACGGCAAGGACGCGGTGAGCCAGATCGCCACCTTCGGCACCATGGCCGCGCGCGCGGCCATCCGCGACGTGGGGCGCGTGCTCGACTTCTCCTACGGCTTCTGCGACGGCATCTCCAAGCTCATCCCCAACAAGCCGGGCATGAGCGTGACGCTGCAATACCCGCCGGTGCCCAAGAAGGACGGCGACAAGAACAACTACGCCATCGAGATGGAGCCCATCCTGGCGGAGCGCATCGAGAAGGAAGAGGACGTCAGGACCCTGATCGAGCTGGCGCAGAAGCTCGAAGGCATGACCCGCAACATCGGCATGCACGCCGGGGGCGTGCTGATCGCGCCGGGCAAGCTGACCGATTTCTGCCCGCTCTACCAGCAGCCGGGCAGCGAATCGGCGGTGAGCCAGTACGACAAGGACGACGTTGAAGCCATCGGTCTGGTGAAGTTCGACTTCCTGGGCCTGGCGACGCTGACCATCCTGGAGATCGCGCGCGAGTTCATCATGAAGCGCCACAAGGGCCAGGAGAACTTCCGCTTCGAGGACGTGCGATTGGACGACAAGGCGGTGTACGCGCTGTTCTCCAAAGGCCAGACCGAGGCCGTGTTCCAGTTTGAAAGCCGCGGCATGCAGGGCATGCTGCGCGACGCCAAACCCAGCCGGCTGGAAGACCTGATCGCCCTGAACGCGCTGTACCGGCCGGGGCCGATGGACCTGATCCCCAGCTTCGTGAACCGCAAGCACGGCAAGGAGGTGGTGGAGTACCCGCACCCGCTGGTGGAACCGGTGCTGGCCGAGACCTACGGCATCATGGTCTACCAGGAGCAGGTGATGCAGACCGCCCAGGTGCTGGGCGGCTACTCGCTCGGTGGCGCCGACATGCTGCGCCGGGCCATGGGCAAGAAGAAGCCCGAGGAGATGGCCGAACACCGTGTCATCTTCCGCAAGGGCGCAGCCGAAAAGGGCATCAGCCAGGAGAAGGCCGACGAGGTCTTCGACCTGATGGAGAAGTTCGCCGGCTACGGCTTCAACAAGTCGCACGCCGCCGCCTATTCGCTGCTGGCCTACCACACGGCCTGGCTCAAGGTGCACTACACCGCCGAGTTCTTCTGCGCCAACATGACGGTGGAAATGGACGACACCGACAAGCTCAAGGTGTTGTGGGAAGACGCGCGCAAGATGGGCATGGCCTTCGAGCCACCCGACGTGAACCGCGGCGTCTACCGTTTCGAGCCGGTCACCGACAAGCTCATCCGCTACGGCCTGGGAGCGGTCAAGGGCACGGGCCAGCAGGCGATCGAGGCCATCGTCGCTGCGCGCGAAGGGCGCGGCGAAGGCCCGAACGGCGACGAGAAGGGACCGTTCACCAGCCTGTTCAACTTCTGCCTGCGCGTGGACCGCCAGCGCATCAACAAGCGCACAGTGGAAGCGCTGATCAAGGCCGGCGCCTTCGATGCGCTCAACCTCAACCGGGCCGAGCTGCTGGCCTCGCTGGACACAGCCTTCGAGTACGCCGCGGCCACCCAGGCCAACGCCCACCAGGGCGGGCTGTTCGACATGCTGGGCGGCGACGACCATGGCTCCAGCACGCAGGAACCGGCCTACGAGACCACCACGCCCTGGGGTGTGAAGGAGCGACTGACGCACGAGAAAACCGCCATCGGCTTCTATTTCTCGGGCCATCTGTTCGACGAGGTCGAGCGCGAGGTGCGGCGCTTTGCCCGCACGCCGCTGGCCGACGTGAAGGAAAGCCGCGACCCGGTGATCCTGGCGGGCATCGTCTCGGACTTCCGCGTCATCAACGGCCAGCGCGGCAAGCTCGCCTTCTTCAAGCTCGATGACAAGAGCGGCGTGCTGGAGGTCAGTGCCGACGAGAACCTGATCAACCAGTACCGCCACCTGCTCAAGGACGACGAGCTGCTGGTCGTGCAGGCGACCGTGCAGCCCGACCGATTCTCCGGCGGCTTGCGGCTGAAGATCCAGCAGATCTGGGATCTGGCGGCCGCCCGCTGCCGCTTCGGCAAGTACCTGCGGGTGGCGGTCAACGGCCACGCACCGGCGATTGCCCAGCTGGTGCGCGACTTCCCGCCCCGGCGCGAAGAAACCGAGCAGGGCGAGCTGGTCCGGGGGCTGGGTGTGCGGCTGATGGTGGAGCGCGCCGGCGCGCGCTGCGAGCTGCAGCTGGACGACCGGGCGCTGTTTTTCCCGACCGACGCGGCGCTGGCCAGCTGGATGGCGCAGGCTCATGACCGCCGCGCCGAGATCGTGTTCGACTGACGGCTCACCGCGTTTTTGCAAAAAACCCCCACGGGTTGTCAATCCTGTCACGCCCGGGTGTGCCAGGGCGGTCAAGTCGGCGCATGCTGCGCCGATGATTTCGACAACCATGAAACTGCAATACAAAGCCTGGGCGCTGGTTTTTGCCATCGTCGGGATCGCCGCCGGCTCGGCCATGCTGGGTGCCCGATACATCGTCGGTGAGTCGTTTGACCAGCTCGAAACCGACCGGGCCCAGCGCGAAGGCGAGCGGGCGCGGCGGGTGCTCGACCAGCAGGTGCAGTCCCTCAGCGCCACCAATCGCGACTACGCCCAGTGGGCGGACGCGGTCGACTTCCTGCAGGGGCGCAAACCCGGGTTCATGGACGACAACTTCGACGCCGGCAACCTGGGGTATCTGCGCATCTCCGAAGTGGCGGTGTTTGATGCAAAAGGTGCGCTGGTCACCAGTGTCACTGTGGACGACCAAGGGCACAAGGTGGCGGTGCCAGTGGCGCGCATCGAACCGCTCAGACCTCTGGCCCGGGAGGTGCTGGCGCCATCCGAGCCTCTTTCCTCTATCCATACCCTTCGCGTGGCCGATGGTCAGCTGGACATGGTGGCCGTGGCCGCGGTGCAACGGCCCGGCGTCAGCGGGGCGCCTGTGGTCGGAGCCATCGTCATGGTCCGCCGCTTCGACCAGGCCGAACTGGCACGCTTTTCGGAAGTGCTGATGACGCCGCTGTCGTTGTCGTTCGACGCGCCCAGCCACCGCGGGGAGGAATTGCACCTCGAACCGGTCGATGATCAGCGTGCCGATCTGCACGCGGTGCTGAAGGACCACAAGGGTCAGCCGGTGGCGGAACTGGTGCTGGGGCTTGACCGTTCGCTTGCAGAACAGGCAAGGGTGCTGACCTGGCAGGGCATCGGTCTGGCGGCGCTCGCCGGGCTGTTCGCCAGCGTGTTGCTGGCGTTTCTGCTGGACCGTCTGGTGCTGCGCCGCCTGCAGAAGCTGCACCACGACGTGAAACGCATCACCGTGGACGGGCCCACTGCGGGCCACGAGGTCCGAGTGGCCGGTGACGACGAACTCACCCAGCTGGCCGAGGGCGTCAACGGTCTGCTGACACGTGTCCGGTCCGATGCCGAGGCCCAGCGCGAAGCGCACGTGCGGCAGGAAGCCCTGCAGGTGCAGCTCATGCAGTCTCAGAAGACCGAGGCGCTGGGGCGCCTGACCGGTGGCATCGCACACGACTTCAACAACTCGCTGGCAGCCATCACGGGCTGGATCCGCCTGGCCAGCGAAGACCTGGACAGCACCCACCCGAGCCACGAGGCCCTGCAGCAGGCGCTCAAGTCGACGCGCTACGCCGACGGGCTGATGCGCCAGTTGCTGGCCTTCGGCCGGCAGTCCGCACCCCGGCTGCGCCGCCTGCACTGGGCCGCCCTGATCGAGGAGACGAAGGTCATGGTCTCTGCCGGGCTGACGCGCGACTGCGAGCTGGTGGTGCACTACGAGGTCGATGACGATGAGGTCGATGCCGACCCCACACAGTTGCAGCAGGTGCTGGTGAACCTGCTGATCAATGCGGCCGATGCCATGAATGGGAAGGGGCGTATCGATCTCACACTGGGATCGGTGGAGCTTCCACCCGGGCATGGCCAGGAGCTGACCGCCGGCGCATCCGGTCTCCCCGATGGGCGCTATCTGGTGCTGCGGGTGCGCGACCATGGGCCCGGCATCCCGCACGAGCATGTGGACCGCGTGTTCGACCCCTTCTTCACCACCAAGGCCAAGGGCAGGGGCACCGGACTGGGTCTCTCGGTGGCGCAGGGCATCATGGCCCGGCACCATGGATCGCTGGGGCTGGTCAATGGCCAGGACGGTGCGTGTTTTGTGCTGTGCCTGCCCGCCAGCCGGCGTGACGAGGCGGTGGCTTCCGTCACCACCCCGGGCGGGCCTGGCAAGGGGCGCCAACTGCTGTTCGTGGACGACGACCAGTCGGTGCGCCACGCCTGGGCCGCGCTGCTGGAGCGCAAGGGCTGGCAGGTCACGCGCTCACGCGACGGCGAAGAGGCCTGGAGCCAGTTTTCGCAGACGGGCAAGCACTTCGACGTGGTACTGACCGACCAGTCGATGCCCCGTCTGGACGGGGTGGGGCTGGCCCAGCGCATCCGTGCCACGAATGCGCCGCCTCCGGTGGTGCTGATGAGTGGTCACGTTGACGAGGTCGAGGCGGGCCTGCTCAAGACCCTGTTCGCAGCCGTGCTGCACAAGCCAGTGGACCCCACCGAGCTGGACCGGGTGCTGCAGGGGCTTCCGTTGCCGGAAGAAGCGTCCGTCAACCCGGTATGAGCGCGGGTCAGTCGGTCGGGCGGACCACGATGATGATGGGAGAGGGGACCCGGCCATCGACATCGCGCGGCAGGGATCCGGTGCGATCAATGGCCTTCAGGGCCGCCTCGTCCCAGGCCGGGTTGCCGCTGCTATCGACCACGCGCCGCGAGGTGATGGTGCCGTCGGACAGCGCGCGCACCTCGATCTCCGTGCGCAGCGAGCGCGGGAAATCCTCCGTGTAGCGGATGTTGGGGCTGACCTTGGCCCGGACCCGGCCCGCGTAGCCCGACGACGGGCCACTGGACTGTTGGGCCGAGCCTCGGGCTTCGGGGCCACCGCTGGCGCCCACCTGGCCCATCATGCGGGCGATCTGGTCGCGACGCATCTTATCTGCCAGTTCATCCTGGCGACGCTCAGCTTCCCTGCGCTCCTGGTCCTGCTTTTTCCTCTTTTCGGCGAGTTCCTTCTTCTTCAGGTCGTCTGCCTTCTTCTTCTCGGCCAGTTCCTTCTCTTTCTTCTCGCGCTCAGCCTTGTCTTCGGCCGCTTTCTTCTTCTTCGCCGCCTCTTCCAGCTCGCGCTGCTTCTGTTCTTCCAGCTTTTTCTGCCTGGCCTTCTCGGTCGCGATGTCCGGCTGCTTCACCGCCGGCTGAGGCGGTGGTGGCTCGGGCTTGGGCTCCGGCTTCGGGTCGGGTTTGGGTTCCGGTCGGGGTTCCGGCTCGGGTGGCGGCGGAGGGGGTGGTTCCACCGCCCGCGGCGCGGCCTCGCGCGGCAGGGCCGACCAGATCTCGGCCTCGAATGCCACCTGAGGTTCGTCCTGCTTCCAGTGCACCCCCCAGGTGAGCGCCGCCATCAGCAGCACGTGCGCGCCCAGGGCCAGCGCCAGCGGCGTGCCCCAGCGGCCGGAGCGCGGCGGCTTGAAGTCGATGGCGTCGGTGATGATCTGCATGTCCGGGCGTTCAGCGGCTGGCCTGGACCGCCAGGCCCACGCGGTCGACGCCCGCGCGCTTGAGCGTGTCCATGGCCTTGACCACGGTGTCGTACTTGATGTCCTTGTCGGCGCTGATGACCACCGGCACGGCGTCGGCCGGGGTGCCCGCTTCGGCTGCCGTGCCCTGCAGCTTGCGGACCTCTGCCGCCAGCTGCGGCAGTTTCACGCCCTGGCCGCCCTTGCTCGCGGTGCCCAAGCGCACCTGGATGGTTTCGTCCTTGCTGATCACCACCTGCACGAAGCTCTTGGGCTGTGCGTCGGCCTGGCCCACGCTGGGCAGGCTGATCTGGCTGGGCGAGATGAGGGGGGCTGTCACCATGAAAATGATCAGCAGCACCAGCATCACGTCGATGAACGGGACCATGTTGATCTCGTTCTTGGTGCGGCGGGTGCGGCCCCGCGAGGAGACTGCGGCCATGTTCAGTGTCCCGACGGCGTGGCCTGGCTGGGCTGCTGCCCCAGGTTGCGATGCAGGATGTTGGAGAACTCTTCCATGAAGGTCTCCATGCGATTGGCCACGCGGTCGATGTCGGTGGCAAAGCGGTTGTAGGCCACCACCGCGGGGATGGCAGCGAACAGGCCGATGGCGGTGGCCACCAGGGCTTCGGCGATGCCCGGGGCCACCGTGGCCAGCGTCACCTGGGCCAGCGCGGCCAGGCCGGTGAAGGCGTGCATGATGCCCCAGACCGTACCGAACAGGCCCACATACGGTGCCACCGAGCCGACGGTGCCCAGGAAGGAGAGGTTGGTTTCCAGCACATCGAGTTCCCGCTGGAAGCTGGCCCGCATGGCGCGGCGCGCGCCGTCAAGCAGGGCACCTGCATCGCTGATACGGCGCTCGCGCAGCTTGTGGTATTCGCGCATGCCGCTGGCGAAGATGCGTTCCATCGGGCCGCCGTGGCGCGCGCTCTGGGCGGCGGCCGAGTAGAGGTCGTTCAGGTTGGTGCCCGACCAGAACTCCTTCTCAAAGTCCTCGTTGTGCCGGTTGACGCGCTTGAGGGTGAACACCTTGCGGAAGATGGCCGCCCAGCTGATCACGGACATGAGGACCAGCAGGGCCACCACGGCCTGCACGACCCAGCTCGCGTTGAGCATCAACTGGACGATGGAAAGATCTTGGGACATGTCGTTGAGGGAGTTGGAGTCGGGTCAGGGGGTCATTGGTTCCCGGGGACGAGTGCCTGCAGCACGGCCGCCGGAATGCGCTGGGGGCGAAGCTGCACCGCATCGACCCAGCCGATGCGGATGCTGCCTTCGCAAAGCAGGATCGGTGCCGAGCCGTCGGCGGGCTGCAGCGAGGCGGTCTGCTCGATTGTGAGCGAGGCCCGGCCCGGTTCGGTCACACGGGCGGTAACAGTCAGCAAATCGTCGAGCCGCGCCGGGCGGTGGTAGCGCAGCTGCGTGCCCGTCACCACAAACATGCCGCCCACCTGCTCGCGCAGCTTCTGCTGCTCCACGCCCAGGTGGCGCAGCCATTCGGTGCGCGCGCGTTCGAAGAACTTGAGGTAGTTGGCGTAGAAGACGATGCCGCCGGCATCGGTGTCTTCCCAGTAGATGCGCACGGGCCAACTGAAAACCTGATGATCCGAGTTGCTCACAGTGCGGCCTCCAGCCGGTGCACCGCTTCCTGCAGCTGGGGCAGGGCGTTGGCGGTGGAAAAGCGCAGGTAGCGGCCGGGGTTGGCCAGGCCGAAATCACGACCGGGCGTGGTGGCCAGCTGGCAGCGGCGCATCAGCTCGAAGGCCAGCGCCCAACTGCCGCCTTCTTCCGGGCGCCCATCCGGCGCCTTCAGATTCCAGCGCTCGCACAGCGTGGAGACATCGGCCCAGGCGTAGAACGCGCCGTCGGGCATCACCGGTACGGGCAAGCCCAGGCGGTCGAGCGCTGGGATGAAGAAGTCGCGCCGCGCCTTGAACTCGGCGCGGCGGCGTTCGTACTCGGCCAGGCTCTCGGGTTCGAAGCAGGCCAGCGCCGCGTGCTGGGCGACTGTGCTGGCGCAGATGAACAGGTTCTGGGCCAGACGCTCCACCGCCGGCACCAGCGCCGGTGGCAGCACCAGCCAGCCCAGGCGCCAGCCGGTCATGTTGAAGTACTTGGAGAAGCTGTTGACGCTGATCACCTCGTCGCCCAGGCCATCAGGCAGGCCCAGCGCGCTGTGGCCGTAGGCGTCGTCGTAGGACAGGCCCAGGTAGATCTCGTCCACCAGGGTGACCCCGCCTTTATCCCGCACGAAACGGGCGATGCGCTCCAGCTCGGCGCGGGCGATCGAAGTGCCGGTGGGGTTTGACGGCGAGGCCAGCAGCACGCCGCGCGTGGCTTCACCCCAGGCCGAGGCCACATGGTCGGCGCTGAGCTGGAAGCGGTCTTCGGGGCCGGACGGAATCAGCACGGGCGTGCCCTCGGCCGCCTGCACGAACTGGCGGTTGCAGGGATAGCAGGGGTCGGGCATCAGCACCTCGTCACCGGCCTCGATCAGCGCCAGGCAGGCCAGCTGCAGCGCGGCGGACGCGCCAGCCGTCACCACGATGCGGGCCGGGTCGATGTCCAGACCGAAGCGGCTGGCGTACCAGCCGCTGATGGCCTCACGCAGGGCGGGTAGGCCGGTGGCGGGTGTGTACTGGCTGCGGCCCTCCCGGATCGCGCGTTCGGCCGCGGCCTGCACCGGGCCGGGTGCGGTGAAGTCCGGCTCGCCGATGTTCAGGTAGATCATTGGCCGGTCGCCTGGCCGGGCCTGCCGCGCCATGTCGGCCGCGGCCTTGGCCAGCTCCATCACATAGAAAGGTTCCACGCGCCGGGCGCGGCGGGACAGGCGCAAAGGCTCCGGGCGCAACGTCATTCCGCCTTGGACGACTTGCGCGCGCCGGCCGGCGCAGCGGCCGCTTCGTGCGGGCGCAGCCGGGCGCCCAGCTGGTGCAGCACCCCGTTGACGTACTTGTGGCCATCGGTGCCGCCAAAGGACTTGGCCAGCTCGACGCATTCATTGATGACGACCCGCAGCGGCACGTCCAGGCAGTGCTGAAGCTCGTACGCGCCGATCCACAGAACGCCGTGTTCGATCGGCGAGATCTCGGCCATCGGCCGGTCCAGCAGCGGCGTCACCAGGGCGTCCAGCGTCTCGGCTTGCTCCACACAGCCGTGCAGCAGCGCGTCGTAGTGGGCGCTGTCTGACTTGTGGAAGCCCGAGAGATCGCGGGTGAAGCTGTCGATGTCGCTGGCGGCGTTGCGGCCCACGAGGTGCTGGTAGAGCGCTTGCAGCGCAAACTCCCGCGCCCGGGTGCGGGCTGATTTGTCGGCCGCCTTGCGCGGCTTGGTCGGGCTCTGGTCGTTCATGGGGTTCAACCGATCTGCTCCAGCACATGGGCCATTTCGACCGCCACGCGCGCCGCATCACGGCCTTTTTCGGTCTGGCGGGCCACGGCCTGTTCCAGGTTCTCGGTGGTGAGGATGGCGTTGGCGATCGGCGTGTGGGTGTCCAGCGAGACACGGGTCACACCGGCGCCCGATTCGTTGGCGACCAGTTCAAAGTGGTAGGTCTCGCCACGGATGATGCAGCCCAGCGCGATCAGGGCGTCGTACTCGTCCTGCTCGGCCATGGCCTGCAGGGCGATGGGCACTTCCAGTGCGCCCGGCACGGTGACGTGGGTGATGTGCTTCTCTTGCACACCCAGCGCGAGCAGCTCGGCGTGGCAAGCCTCGAACAGAGCGTTGGTGATGCCTTCGTTGAAGCGGGCCTGGACGATGCCAATGGAGAGCTTCTTGCCGTCGAGCAGGCTGGTGCTGCCTTTGTCTGCGCCAAACATGGGGGTCTTTCTTGGGTGATGGTCAGTTCTGGGAGGGCACTGCGCCGAGCATGCGCTCGACATAGCGGGCCACGGTGTCGATTTCGAGGTTCACCGCGCTGCCGGCGCGCAGGTCGCCCAGGGTGGTGTTCTGGACGGTGTGCGGGATCAGGTTGATGCTGAACTCGCAGCCATCCGGGCGGTCTTCAATGCGGTTGACCGTCAGGCTCACCCCGTTGATGGCGATCGAGCCCTTGTAGGCCAAGTACTTCGCCAGGGCCGGCGGCGCGAGCACACGCAGCTCCCAGCTCTCGCCCACGCGCTCGAACAGGGTGACCTGCCCGACGCCGTCGACATGGCCGGACACGATGTGGCCGCCCAGGCGGTCATTGGCGCGCAGGGCCTTTTCCAGATTGACCCGTCGGCCAGCTTCGGAAAGACCTGTGGTCTTCGAGAGGGATTCGGCCGAAACGTCGATGGTGAAGCGGGAGGCGGCGGCGTCCAGGGTCGTGACGGTCATGCAGGCGCCGTTGTGGGCGATGCTGTCGCCCAGGGCGACGTCGTCGAGGTATCCCGGCGGCGCCTCGATCGTCAGGCGCCTGCCGTGGTCCAAAGAGCTGCCCAGGGGGTGAAGGTCGGCGATGCGGCCCACACCGGTGATGATGCCGGTAAACATCCGCGTATTTTCGCAGGGTTTGGCCCGGCGCCGCGCGCGGTGCCAAAAGGCTGGCGGTTTGCAGACCTCAGGCGTGCATGAAACGGTCCCGGCCCTGCACCCGCGCCAGGATGCGCAGGTCCTCGCCCACCGGCTCCACCGAGGCGAACCGCAAGGGCAGGCGCTGGTCCAGCGACTGCAGGGGCCCCCAGTTGGCCAGCCCCGACCCGCCGACACCCAGCATCTGGGGAGCCAGGTACAGCAGGAACTCGTCGACCAGGCCTTCGCGGATGAAAGATCCGTTGAGCTTGTGGCCGGCTTCCAGGTGCAACTCGTTCACCTCCCGGGAGGCCAGGTCGCGCAGCATGGCAGCCAGATCGACCTTGCCGCCCGGGCCGGGCAGGGCGATCACGGTGGAACCCAGCTGCTCCAGCGCCGCCTGGCGGCTGGTGTCGGATGCGGCGCAGTAAATGAAGATTTGGCGCGCCAGCCCCTGCGCCGGGGCCTGGAACAGGCGGGCGGTGGGCGGGGTTTCGAGCTTGCTGTCGATGATGACCAGATGGGGCTGCCGGGGCGTCGGCACCTGCCGCACATCCAGCATGGGGTCGTCCTCCAGCACGGTACCGATGCCCGTGAGCACCGCGCAGGCGCGCGCACGCCAGGCGTGGCCGTCTGCACGGGCCGCTTCTCCGGTGATCCACTGGCTGACGCCATTCCCCAGGGCTGTCACGCCGTCGAGCGACATGGCCGCCTTCATGCGCACCCAGGGGGTGCCGCGGATCATGCGGCTGAAGAAGCCGATGTTGAGTTCGCGCGTGGCGAGGGCGACAGGGTGTTCTGACGGCAGCAGTTCCACCTCGATGCCCGCGGCGCGAAGACGTTCCAGACCTCGCCCGGCCACCTTGGGGTTGGGATCGCCCGTGGCCACCACCACCTTCGCCATGTCGGCTGCGATCAGCGCATCGCAGCAGGGAGGGGTGCGGCCATGGTGGGAACAGGGCTCCAGCGTGACGTATGCGGTCGCGCCCCGGGTGGATTCGCCACGCTGCGCCGCATCGCGCAGAGCCACTACCTCAGCGTGAGGGCCACCGGCCTGCTGGGTGTGACCTCGCCCGATTTCACGGCCATCGGGTGCGAGGATCACGCACCCAACGCGGGGGTTGGGGTTGGACAGCGTCAGGGAATGCCGAGACCTCTCAAGAGCGTCGGACAGCGGACCTTGATCCACCGGCATGCGATCAGGAGGCCTTGAAGCACTCGGCGCGCCGGGCTTCAAGCTCAGTTTCAGAAAGCCCCGTGAGCCCGGTAAGTATTTTGACGCCTGTGTTTGAGATTTGCAGATTTCCGCAGCGATCATTCGCCATGCTGCCGGTACGGGTGGCCTGCAAGGTAAACGAAGTCGCCGACGCATCTGTGGTGGTGTCCACAACCTCTCCGCCTTCTATCAACTCGATGTTGTAGGCGGCAGGTCCCATTCCTGTGCGAGGAGACGTGAGCAGGCCTGCTGGCAGCGTAATGCCCTCAAACGTATCTCGCGAACTGAAAAAACGCCTCATGTACTGCTCGGCCTCCATCAGGGCCCTCTGGGCGTCTGCCCTCCGGGATTTGGCAACCTGCTCTTGATACGACGGATAGGCAATGGCCGCGATGATTCCGATGATGGCCACCACGACCATCACTTCGATCAGTGTGAAACCGCGCTGCACCCGTTGGTGTCCGACCTTGGTATGTACTCTGTTCATGGTGAAGCTCGTTTTCTCGTCAGTTCGACGGCGGTGCACTCAGCTGGATCTGGGTACGGCTCCATGCTTTACTGGTTGGGCAGTTGTCTTCGATCGGAGGTCCTCCCAGCGGGTTTGCGCCTATTGCTCGGGTGCCGATCGCCCCGCATGGTGGATCAGGTGTGTCCTCGCCCAGGCTGCTCCCCCCGTCCAGATACCTGCGCAGATCTTTGTCGACATATCCGTCGCAGTTGCCTTTGCATTCTGTCTCGGTCGGGGGCTCCGTGGGAGTCTCGAAGGTTGGAGGAAGCACCACGGCTCGGGAGAAACCTCCGCTCTCAATACGGCCAACGACGAAGCCATCGCCCTTGCCGTCAGTGCCAGAGTTGTCGTCGTCGTCAAGGACATCGAACGATGTACCGTTCCTGGCGAGTGAACCCGTCAAAGCGTCCAGGACATATAGGTAGTTAACTGGCAGGTCAGAAATCTTGCAGATCTCTTCGTCTTCATCATCGGACTCAGCGATGGCGACAGTGCTCAAGAAGATAGAGGCCCCAAAGTTCTGCACCCGGTCAATGTTGCGTTCACCTTCGTCGAGATAGCCCAACTCGACGGTCCATCCATGGTCTGTCGTCCAGTCCACTTCATTGTTGGAAATCGTAAAGTAGTCTCCGAGGCCGGACGTCGTTCTTGATGATTGGTCAATGGTTTGCGAGACCAGGTTGGCTGCTTGACGGGTTGTGAACGACACATCGTCTGCACCCACGGGAGTCGGGTCCCAAATTCCATAGATAGCTTCCCTTTCAGCGGTGTCGCCGATATCGTCGTCATCCAACAGCATGCCCGTGGCAAACACCACGATGTTGCCTCCCTCTGGGTGCTCTTGCCAGGCTGGCGCGCCATAGATGGGGCGCTCGCCCACGGTTCTGAAAACTGGTTCTCCCCCGTATGAAACTCTCCAGTCGGCGGGCGCGCCCCGCAGGTCGAAGCGCCACAGATTTCCTTTGGCGTCGCCGGCGTAGGCACCCACAATGCGCTTTTCCTTGCGCATGAGAGTCACCGCCCCCAGGCCACGGCCTGCGTCTGCTGCCCCGGGCAAAGGTATGTTCCTGAGCAGTTCGCCGGTCGAAGCGTCCAGCACGATGAGGCCATGCTTTCTGTTGTTTGCAACGCCGTTGTAGTGACCACTGGGGAGGATGACCACCCAACTGCCGTTTTCAGTCTGACCACCGATCGCAGGGGTAGTGATGTAACCCATGGTCAGTTCCCCGTTGTTGATCTTGTCAGGACCGGTTTCCCAGGCGAAATCGCCCATTTCCGGTGTCCGGTCGGCCGTGTTGTCAGCTGTATCGCCCTTCAGTGGGGCTGTGACGGCGTACACCAGCTGCTCACCACGCCCGCCGGTTCCTACAGCCATGTGCTGCCAACCCAAGGTGGTGTCGTCGACGGGGTTTCGAATGTAGAGATCGTTCTCGCTGATGGGGCCGTCTAGGATGTACTGGAAGTCATAGTCCACCTTTGCGTAGTCCAGTAGACGTCTCATGCTGCGTCTGGGCATAAAGCCTGCCAGTTCGACTCCAGTAGAGGCACTCAACGCATGCAGAACCCCGCCGTTGGTGGCCACATACAACGATGCAGGGAAGCTGCGCCGCTTCTGCATGTAGACCTGGTAGTCGGAAGAACCCTCGACATTTCCCACCAGGTCGTAGATCAGGTCCTGATTGCCACCCATGTAAATGGACGGTGGATTGACCATGGCCGCGATGGGAGTAGCTCGCTGGCGGAACAATACATTGTCCACGTCATTCACAGGGTCTTTGCCACGCAGGTAATCGACAAAGCTGGTGTCGTTGGCAATGCGTCCGCTGTCGGGGCCTGTCTTGAGGGCTGCCTCTATGTCATCCGGCAAGCTGGTGAACGTGCCTGTGAACTCAAAAGGCGTGTTGTCGTTGCTGATGGAGTAGACGTTGCGCTCATCGTAAGTCGGCATCATTGTCGATGCGGTCCAGAGAACCTCAGATACAGAGCCATCCGCCGCCAATTCCTGTGCTTCGATGTCACCCGTGTTGTCGATGGTGCGGTAGCTGACGCTGTACTTGACACGGTCCTGGATGGTGCTGGTGGCCGCGCCTGTGGTGGAACCGCTCACGGCCACACCGGCATCGTTGCCAGAGGAATTCAGGATGTCGGACAGCACCGTATCGAAGATGTTTCGCACGTCGTCAGCGGAACGCGCGCTGAATCCCCGACCGCCGCCGGTGTAGCCAGCTTGAAGGAAGTCGTTCACCCGCAAGGTGTCGGCCACGGAAGAACTGGTCAGGTCGCCAGTGGGCCAAGAGGGTTTGGTCGCGGCGGTGTAACCATTTTGGGCGTATTCGCTCTGGTACTGGGTGATTTGATCGAAGGTCAGGGGGCTTGACGGCGCAATCTGGTAGCCGACCGTGTACGTGGTCATGTTCTGCCAGAAAGTAGGTTGGCCGGCGCGTGTGGTCACGCCATTTTCCAGCGATTCGCGCAGGTCGGTGTGCCAGAAGTACTCCGCGGTAAGGTCTGCTAGGCCGCCGGTGGCGGTGGCTGGATAGGGGGTGTACTGCTTGCGGCCCAGGGTGGTGTTGATGCCACGGCGCAGATACCTGAAATACTCGGTGGTTCCATCTGCCCTGAGGCGATCAAACCCTGGTTCATCCCCGTCCTCGTTGTCGTGATCGTCACCGGAGTTGGTCGACAACGTTCTGGTCCACGCGCCGTCCGAGAACAGCAGGTTGAACGAGCGGCGGCAGGACATTTCGGGGTTGCTCGTGGCGTTGGCCAAGTCCGCCGGATTGGTGGACCAAGGGTTTTCACGCACCCCCGTCGTATCTGCCCTGTAGTACTGGGCCACCTTGTCCACGGCGTTGTGCAAGGGTGTCCCTCCGCGCGGCACCTGACTGTATAGCCAGTTGTACAACTCTTGGTTGTCCGTTGAGCCGCTGTCCAACATGCGAACGCCACGAAGGGTGTCTGTGTTGGTGGTGTTGACGCCGGGCACCAAGTCCATCACGGAGCCGTTTTTGCGGTTGATCAGCATGTAGCCGACGCGGATTTCTCCCTCAAGATCCGGGTTGGCCAGGGCTTGACCAATGGCCGACGTGGCGGCCTCCTGCCGGTTGAAATAGTAGCGATACCAGTTCTTGACGTTCTCGGTTTCCTGCGCAACCGAGCAACGGTTGGTATTGCCGCTGACATTGCAGTCGGTGCGGGCGTGACCCGTGGGGAGATCGATATAGGTTCTGGTCACCGTTCCCGTGGTGGTGCAGACTCCGCCGACCACGCAGGTCGTGTCCGAGGTAGTTGCGTTACCAGCAAAGGTGATCGTGGTGGTGGTGAATTGCCTGCAACCGTCTTGCAGACCGCTCTCGGGGTTTGTCATCACATCGTTGCATCGGACTGATGTGAACCCAGGAGTGGCCGCCGTGGCGCTTGTGTACGTGATGTGCTTGGGAATACGGAAAGCCGCGTAGAGGCCATACGCCGGGGCTCCAGTTGGCTCGGTTCCTGTTCGGATTGAGTAATAGGCGTTGTCACCCGTGCTCAGCGAGGAGTGGTAGTACAGGGAGTCGGAACGGTACTCGTAGGCGGTATGGATGCTGCCTTGGTTCGAAACGAACTGGAAGGCATCGGGGGGCGTGATGTTGTTGCCGCTGGCATCGACCCGCAGCCGGTAGGTGATGTTGGGGTTGTAGTAAACCGGGTTCACCTGGGGGGACCGCTGGGCAGACCAGGAGCCGACCACTTGCCGGGGCGTTGGGTAGTTTGAGCCAGCCTGCCAGACCCATGATGTTCCGCCCCAGGTCAGGCAGATTCGAGAGGTCCCTGCGGTCTGCGCCTGTGGCGTGTTTGTTGGTCTGCCTCCCAAAGCGAGCCCGTACGCCGGATATCCGCTGCCTCCCGGGACACAGCGGCGAATCGTGGTGCTGGCGTCCGTGTCCGCAAGGACACCATACGTTTCATGGTAGCTGTAGCCCATGGAGCCTGAGTTGTCCAGGACCACCATCAAGTTGGGTTTTGCACCGGACACCGTGGTCAGCAAAGGCTTCTGCGACGGCTGAGCCAAGGCACTGGAAGCGGCCAACACGGCAACGCACGACAGCAGGCCGAACAACGCTCGATCTGGCAATCTGCGGGTCACGGGTGATGTGTTCATGGAGAGCCTCTCTGAAATCAATGACATGCTCGAATGCAGGAAAAAGGTACTTGTGTGGCTCACTTCCACCCTCCGTTGTCATCCAGCATGGGAATGGCTGGCGTGAGGATGGACTGCAGCCAGACTTCCGATCCGGCGGTCAGAACGCCGTTTTCATCAACCTGGGCGTCGTTCGAAAGACCGCGTGAAGTGACCAGGAAACGGTCGTTGACCATGGTCTGAATGATGCAGGTGGGGCTGTTTTTCAGCCTGGGGTTCTTGCCGTCTTCGTCCTGAACGTTCTCCCCATAGGTGGGTACGACGGTGATCAGGTTGTCAGCGCCATCGGCCCAACTGGCCTTTGTGTTCCAGAGCCCGCCCTTTATGGACACGTCGTCGTCGGCTGCAATTTCTGTTTCAGAGATCTTGGCCGCATCGTCCGGAACGACCACAGCCGGGTCATCCTCGGCCTCCGCCTTGGCTTTGGCAATCCGCTCGCATTGGCGCAGCGCATCTTCTGCAGCCAGCCGCGCCACCTGAGTGGTGCGCAAGTTGTTGGAGAACTGCTCGAAGGTGGCCGAGTTGCGGGCAGCCATGAGACCTGCGAACGAAATGATCACCAGCATGATCAACGCCATAGGCAGCACGATTCCTCGCTGGGGTGTGGGTTGTTGGGGCATCTGATGGCTTCTCATGGCATTGCCTTCTGGGTGATGGCGGCTCATTCCTCGTACAGGAAGGCCCATGGATTGGCGCCGAGGGACCATTCGGCTGGCAGCGCCGGACGGGCATTGCGAAGCTGTATGGTGGTCACGTAAGCCCTGCGCAGATACCGGTCGCTGGAGGTCAGTTCCTCGCCATTGCATCCGCGATAGAAGCCAACGTCGTCGAGGCTGTTGTCGCCCGTGGGAACCGGCGTGGCGCTGCGTGCGATCAGGCACACGCGTATGGCAGCCACCCGCGACCAGTTGGCCGCTGTGTCACCCAGTGCGTCGTGGCTGGCGTTGACGTAGCCAGCCACCTGGTGGGGAATGACCTCGTCAACCACGGGCAAAGCCGTGACCGCGAACTGCACCTGCATGTCCTCGATGTTGGGAATGAGTGCAGTGGCATCACCGAACCCTGCTCCCGTGCGCCCCTGGCAGAACAGGGCGGGAGTTCCATCGGCATCGGCGGCAACGTAATAGCGGTTGTCTGCCAGCCTCATGTTGTCGATGCCACCTTCCCCTGCCGCTGCCCATTCTGCAATTCCTTCATGGGCACAGTTGCCAGGGTCGCCGGCCGCATCCTGGCTGTTGAGAAGGGTGGCCTCGTAGCGGACCGAAATGGCATCGCTTGCGGTTCCGGCGCCGTTGCACGCCAACGCATTGAAGTTCGCATCAGTGGCGGCGAATCCCAGATCGCAGCCATACACCGCACGGCCAGAGAACCGCCGGGCGCCGGTGTTGTCAGCGTTGGAAAACCCCGCCAAGCGGATTTGCTGTTGCAGCAACTCCAGCGCCAGGGCAGCGTCTTCGTTCATCTGGGACTCCAGCGTGCTCGCTCGCGAAGAGTTCGACGTGTTGACATAGATGATGCCGACCGCGCCCATGAGGAACAGACCGATGGTCAGGGCGACCATCAGCTCGACCAGACTGAAACCGCGCTGCGAGCGGCGGGACAGACCAGAGGAAAGCGGTTTGACGGCCATATTCAGAGTCCCACCTTGAAGTACATGCAGCTGTATTCACTTATCTGCTCGTCGTCGAGGTTGGTCGGGCAGTTGCCCTTGGCCTCATCGAACAGTGAGAAACCGCCTTTGTCATCGTCCTCATCACCCTCGTCGGTCTTCGGTTCCTTCCAGAGCAACCACACGTCAAGGCTGCGGGCGTCAGCCTGCCGACTGACCACGACAGCGTCGCCCTGAGGCAAGCGGCTGCTAACGCTGCGGAGGAACTGATTGACGTCTGCGGAGGCGAGCGAGTTGGCAGCGGCCAAGGCGTTATCCGCACTTGATGGATCCGGGTCCAGAAGTGCAATGTTGGTTGCAGCCACGGCTGCGGCCACATCTTCTTCGTTTTCCGATTCGGCCAGAACCGCGAAATTGTCACTCAGGTCGATGTCGTAAGCACCAAGGTCGTATCCATAGACGTTGATGCGGGCGCGATCGGCGAAGTCGTTGACAAGAGCCAGTCCAGTAAGCCGCATCTGGGCGACCTTGTTGTAGTTGAATGTGGCGCCCGAGAGTCCGGCGATGCCCAGTAGTCCGATGGACACGAGCAGGATGGATACTAGGACTTCGATCATGCTGGCGCCAAGTTCGCGACGACTGGCAGCTGATCGAAAAATGAGACCTGAGTGGATAGAGTGCATAGCGTTTCTCTCGTTCAGGGCTATTCGACGGTCACGGAAGTGCGCCCTACAGTGTTCAGTTCCAGCTTGTTGACTTTTGTCGCCGACGTTGCGCCAGAGGGCGTCACGGTAAAGGTTGTCGCCCCTGCGGCCATCAGTCCGTTGGGCATGAACTGGAGGGCAGTGACGTCGTCGTCGTTGGTCAGGGAGGCGATTCCGCCCTGTGCTTCGCTCACGCTGATGATGCGTTCGCCATCGTCGTAAGCTAGATCGGTCGCGCCGTCATCAACAAACACGATCCAGCCGTCTTTCCAATCGCTGCTGTCAGCACAGGTCTCGCCATCGGAACTGGAGCACACCACCAGTCTTCGCGACGACTTGATGGCCTCTGTCCGTGCCAGTTGAAGGCTCGATGACAGCGCACGGGTGGCGCTGTCGCGACGCCACTGACGGAGTGTTTCACTGAAGGTAGGGAAGGCGAGGGTGGAGACAATCGCAACAAGCGCGATGGTCACGACCAACTCCACCAGCGTGAATCCGTGCTGTCGGGCATAAGGCATCAAGGGTGAGGGCAGGGTGTTCAATTTGCAGCTCCGTACTGCAATGTATCGCCCGCCTTCGAGGGACTTCTGTGCGCCCTGACGCGCGGTCGTGTTTGGCGTGCTCAGCGGCAAAAAGCATTCATTTCTCACGCGGCTGTGGCTTTGGGTCGCCACATTCCGCCACCAGACCTCCGTCGGTCTTGCTCCGTCAAGGCTCCGTCCGGCGCATTTGGCTTCATTCGACAGGTGGGTCGGTGCTGAGCCGGATTCTTCCAATTCGATTGACGATGATTCTCTGGCTGGCGCCCATATTGGGAACAATTTCCAGCGTGCCCATTCCAGATGCCATCATGCCCGTTGGCATGAAAACGAAGCGCTGAAGCAGTGCATTCCCCCGGATGCTCTGAATCCCATTGGCGCCCTGCGAAACAGCGATCAATTTGTCGGTGGGACTGAATTGGCCGTTGCCATCGATGTCCTGAAAAACGAGCCACCCCGATTTCCATTCTCTGTTGGAACTCGGAGAGCAGTTGAGGCCATCGACACTGCTGCACATCACCACGCGCCGGGACCAGCGAATGGCTTCTGATCTGGCTAGCGCAAGGTGGTCTGTGATGGCTCGGGTGGCATGGTCTCTTTGCCAGTCAGAGAGCAGCCGGCTCATGGAAGGAATAGCGAGCTGAATGAGAACGGCCAGCAGCGCGGTGGCCACGACCAGTTCCATCAAGGTATAACCACGGAATTGCAAGGGATGCTGGCGGGATGGCAATCGCATGATGAGTTCGAGTATGTAATGCGTTCGAACTCATTATTCCCATGCGTCGGCGCCAAATCATGCCTCCGATGAGGTAAATGACGACGACGTGTCCCTCTATTGAAGGAGGCGCCGTTTTCAACAGCTCAGTCGGTTGTTATCGGCGGACCTCATCCACGAGCGCTCGGAACTCGTCGATGTCCTCGAAGCTGCGGTAAACGCTGGCAAAGCGGATATAGGCCACCTTGTCGAGCTTCTTGAGCTCGCGCATCACCATTTCGCCTAGCTTGGTCGAAGCGACCTCGCGGGTGCCGAGGTTGAGCAGCTTTTCTTCAATGCGCTCGATGGCGGCGTCGACCTGTTCGGTGCTGACCGGCCGCTTGCGCAGGGCCAGGGTGAACGAGGCGCGGAGTTTGGCCGGCACGTAGTCCACGCGCCGGCCGTCCTTCTTTACCACCGCCGGAAAGCTGACTTCCGGCCGCTCGTAGGTGGTAAAGCGCTTTTCGCAGTGGCCGCACTGCCTGCGGCGGCGGATGAAATCCGCGTCTTCGGAAACCCGGGTCTCGACGACCTGGGTTTCCAGATGGCCGCAGAAGGGGCACTTCACTTGTAGACGGGGAAGCGCGAGGTCAGGGCGTTCACTTTGGCTCGCACCGCCTCGATATTCGCCGGGTCGCGCGGGTTGTCCAGCACGTCGGCGATCAGGTTGGCGGTCAGGCGGGCTTCTTCGTCCTTGAAGCCGCGCGTGGTCATGGCCGGGGTGCCGATGCGCACGCCGCTGGTGACCATCGGCTTCTCCGGATCGTTCGGAATCGCATTCTTGTTGATGGTCATGTGGGCGCTGCCCAGCACGGCCTCGGCTTCCTTGCCGGTGATGCCCTTGGCCCGCAGGTCCACGAGCATGACGTGGCTTTCGGTCCGGCCGCTCACGATGCGCAGGCCGCGCTGGGTCAGGGTTTCGGCCACGATCTGGGCGTTCTTCACCACCTGTTGCTGGTAGGCCTTGAACTCGGGCTGCAGCGCTTCCTTGAAGGCCACCGCCTTGGCGGCGATGACGTGCATCAGCGGACCACCCTGCAGGCCCGGGAAGATGGCGCTGTTGATGGCCTTCTCGTGCTCGGCTTTCATCAGGATGATGCCGCCACGCGGGCCACGCAGGCTCTTGTGGGTGGTGGAAGTCACCACATCGGCGAACGGCACCGGGTTCGGGTAGACACCCGCAGCGATCAGGCCGGCGTAGTGGGCCATGTCGACCATGAAGATGGCGCCGATTTCCTTGGCGATCCTGGCGAAGCGCTCGAAATCGATGCGCAGGCTGTAGGCGGAGGCTCCGGCCACGATCAGCTTGGGCTTGTGCTCGCGCGCCTTCGCTTCCATGGCGTCGTAGTCGATGGCTTCGTTCTTGTCCAGGCCGTAGCTGACCACGTTGAACCACTTGCCCGACATGTTCAGCGGCATGCCGTGCGTGAGGTGGCCGCCTTCGGCCAGGCTCATGCCCATGATGGTGTCGCCGGGCTTGAGAAATGCAAGGAACACGGCTTCGTTGGCCGAGGCGCCGCAGTGCGGCTGCACGTTGGCGGCATCGGCACCGAAGAGCTGCTTGACACGGTCGATGGCCAGCTGTTCGGCCACGTCGACGTACTCGCAGCCGCCGTAGTAGCGCTTGCCGGGGTAACCCTCGGCGTACTTGTTGGTCAGCTGGGTGCCCTGGGCGGCCATCACGGCCGGCGAGGCGTAGTTCTCGCTGGCAATCAGCTCGATGTGGTGTTCCTGGCGCGCGTTTTCGGCCTGGATGGCGGCGAACAGCTCGGGGTCGGTTTGCTCGATGAGGATGTTGCGGTCGTACATGGTTGGCAGTCTCGGGGTGGACTCTGGAGAAAGGGACCCCGCGCATTCCGGTGGAACGGCAGGGACTGCCCAGGCGAACGGCTGAACACCCTTGGATGGGGCGGTGCGCTTCCCAGTGGTTGTCCCGCTCGCGGGGAGCGGGGGGCCACGTCAGCGCGGACGGCAGGTGACTGCCGCGCGCCTATCGCCAGTTGCGCACCCCGGTAGTTTATCCGAGCGACAGACGGGAGCAGCCGCAGGGTCTTGGCGGTCTCTGCAGTCAGGAGCTGGTGAGCGCAGTGTCAGCTGCTGGCTCGACCGGCTGGCTGGCAGGAGTCGCTTCGGGTGGGGAATCGAGCAGCCCGGTCTGGGTCGGCTCGATCTGCTCTGGCGTTGCAGGTGCAGGCGCGGCGGTGAAGATAGGGAAGGACGTCGGCATCGGTTTGCCCAGCGCGACGCTCTGGATGCGAAGGTGCTCGGCCATCACCTTGTTGATGTAGCCGCTGCCGTCGGTGGTCACAGCTCCCACGTAGAGCCGCAGCCCGCCTTCGACGGAGCCGGCCTGCTTGATGCAGTCCTGGAGCACCTTGACGCCGACACGCAGATTGGACAGAGGGTCGAACGCGGCCATGGCGCCCCCGTAGTCGTCGTACTTGTCGGTGTGCACGCGGGTCAGCACCTGCATCAGGCCCTGGGCGCCCACAGGGCTCTGTGCATAGGGATTGAAGCGCGACTCAATGGCCATCACGGCCAGGATCAGGGTCGGATCAAGACGCACCTTGGCTCCGACCGCAAAGGCTTCTGCCACCAAGGCGCCCAGCGGTTCCGGCGCTACGCGGTATTTGCGGCTGAGCCACTGGGTCACGGCGGCCTGCTGTTTTGGCAGCAAGGGGGGAGGAGCAACCGCGAGGCGATCGTCGCTGCTATCGTCGGGCATGGCGGTGTCATCTGCCACCACGGCGGAGTCCTGGCGTTCTTGCAACCAGCTCAGCAACTGCTGCTCCACGTCCGTACGTAGGTCGCTCTTTACGGCGAGAGTGATGACCAGCGCTGCGAGGCCCGCACCCAGCAAGGCCATGCCGTTGCGGGTAAGGGCGACGAAGCCTCTGTACGCATCGGAGAGTGCGATGAGCACGGAAGACTGGACGGTTGAGGCGTTGCTCTTGTGCTGCGCCTCTGGAATAGAAAGCGTTGTCATGTTGTCGCTCCTTGCAAGGCTGCGCCGACCACGAGGTCTGATGCAGCGGTGAGGGGGGGCGCCATCAATGGCGACTTCGCGGGCACCGGCGGTGTGAGAGGTGGTGCCGACGTCGTGAGGGTTTACCCGGAACGGGAAACGGGGCGAATGGTATGTGCCTGTTAATGCGCAGTCAATGTTTTAAACGCCGTTTAAAACAATATTTGGTTATTAGGTGTGTGGTTGAGCCGCCCTTGTTTGCAGATTCCTAGCGGCCGGTCCAATGAATATGCAGGCTGCCGTCCGTCTGTCTTTTAGATACCGTTGGTCGGATATGGCATCTGTCTCGTGTGTTCGACGCAGGGAGGTCGCCGCCAGTCGGATGTCTTGAATCGTGGGGGTAACAGAGCGTCTCGGCGCTTGAATTCGAGACGCTTTCGGCGTAGTCTTCGGGCGTCGGTCGTGACGACCGGCATTCAGCCGATCAGGCAGTTCAGCTGTCAGTCGGCTCCCAACGGAAGCAATCTCTTGCTTCCAGGCGTCAGGGACATTCAACTCCCTTTCTGCCAACCCCCGACGGCAAGTGCAATTTGCCCGCCGTCAACCCCGGCAGGTTTTCCTGCCGGGGTTTCTCTTTTGGGCCGGCGCATCAGGTCGGCGGCGGGTCATCCCGGGCGACAATAGCGGATGCGGTCCATCGCCCATCGGCGTGGGCGTCTCTCATTGCTGTACTCACTACTATGTCGCTGTTTTCTCTGCGCAAGAGCGCGCCCCAGTCTCCCACGCCCGATCCCGCCGCGACGCCGGCCGGTGGTGGCGGGGCTGCCTCGACTCCGTTGGCCCATCCGCTGGATGCCTTGACGGGCGGTGCGTTCTCCGCCCCCACCAGCGGAGAGCGTGCGGCCCGCGTGCGCGCTTGGTTGCAGACAGAGCCAAGCTGGGAGGCCATGAACGAGGTGTTCAAGGAACTGTCCCAGCGGGACCGCGGTGCCTCCAAGCCTCTGAAAGAAAAGCTCGACGAACTCAAGCGCCAGAAGGCCCAGGAACACATTGGCGTGGAATGGGCCCAAAAAGCACAGACGCTGATCGCGCAGTCGCGGCTGAACCTTGCCGACGCGATGGCTTGGCAGCGCGATGCCGCAAGGGCGGGCGCACCACTGTCGCGCGAACCGCTTGCAGGACTTAAGGCCGCACTGGCCGAGCGCGTCAAGGCCATTGAAGACCTGCAGCACCGGGTGCAGGTGGAGCGCGAGTCCGCGGTATTGATGGCCCAGCGCATTGAAATCCTTTCGACCAAGTCATGGAAAGAGGCGCAGGCGGGCATCGATGGGTTGCGGACCGATGTCCAGCTGTGGCAAGCGCAGGCCAGTGGGCTGGCCGACGACCCCCAATGGCCCAGCGTGGACGTCCGGTTCCCGCCCATGCTGGAGGCGTCGCGGCAGCAACTGCAACTGGTCTGGGACGCCTTCGAAGCTGCACTGGCCCTGGCTGTGGCCGCTGATGCGGACCCGCTGGCGCCATTGCCGGCTGTGCCGGTGTGGGCCGACGAGTTGCGGCAGGCGCGTGGCGTTGAGTCACCTGCAGAAGCCGACAAGACCGACACGCAGGCCGCCGAGCGCCGCGCCCGTGCGCAGGCGGAGATGCAGAAGGCACTGGAAACGCTGGAGCGCGAGCTGGCGCAGGGGCATGGCAAGGCCACGCCCAAGGCGGCGGCCGATGTCCGCGCGCTGCTGCGCTCGTCTGGGCGGCTGGTCGGGGCTGAACTCGAAGGCAAGGCGAATGCGATCCTGGCGCAGGCTGGCGAGCTGGAGGACTGGCAGCGCTGGCGTGCCGATCAGCTGCGTGAAGAACTGGTTCGCAAAGCCGAGGCGCTGATGGCCGCACCGGAAGGGCAGCGTCTGGGTGGCCGCAAGATGCAGGAAACCTTGCGCAGCCTGCGGGACCAGTGGAAGACGACCGACCAGGGCGGCCAGGCCAACCATGCCCTCTGGAAGCGTTTCGATGAGGCGTGCACCCTGGCGCACAAGGAGGTCGAGGTCTGGCTGACCCAGGTGCGCCAGCAGGCGGAGGTCCATCGGGCCCAGCGGCTGTCCATCATCGAGGAGGTCAAGGCTTGGACCGCGGCCCACGCCGGGCAGAGCGACTGGAAAAACCAGATCCGTGACCTGCACGCGTTCTCCGAGCGCTGGCGCGAGGCTGGCCATCTCAGTGAAAAGGCATTCGCCGAGCTTCAACCCCTCTGGAAAGCCGCCATGCAGGCTGCCCACCTTGAACTGGAGGCCGCCCAGGCGGAGAGCGTGGCGCGTCGCCGTGCCATGATCGATGAGGCGGTGGCATTGGGTGAGGCGCCTCAGTTGCGCATCGATGCGGTGAAAGCCCTGCAACAGCGCTGGCAGGCGGAGGCGCATGCGGTGCCGCTGGAGCGAAAGCAGGAGCAGAAGCTCTGGGAAGCGTTCCGCCAGCCGATCGACGCCGCATTCCAGCGCAAGAGTTTCGAGCGGGAACGCGCAGTAGCCACGCTGAACGCACACGATCAGCGCGTGATGGAGGCTGCTCGTGCACTCGATGCCGCCAGCGCCAGTGGTGATGCCCAGCAGATCCGGGCAGCCCAGGCGGCGCTGGAACAGGCGGTGCGGGGTGAAGCCCCTGCTCGGGAAGAGGCGGTCAACGCTCCCGCCGTGGATGAAGGGAGACCACAAGCTGAGGCAGCCTCCGAGGCCGCCGATTCGCCCGATGCAGCGCCGAAGGCTGCACCCGCGCCGGTCCGCAAGCTGGTGGCCATGCGTGGCGATGACCGACCGGGCATGAAAAAGGCAGAACCCGGTGGGCGGGACGAGCGCCGTGGACCCGCAGGACGGGATGGCCGCGGGGCTCGGGATGCTGGAAGAGGCTCGCGCGATGGCTGGGGGGATGCCCGTCCGCCCCGCGAACCGAGGGGTGCACCGGCGCCCAGGCTGGGCGACGCGGCGTTCCGTGCACAGCGCCAGGCGCTCGAACACGCCGAAGCGGCGCTGCGCAAGCTGGCGGCGCAGGCGCATGGCGAGGTGCTCACTCAGTTGCTGACCGCCTGGGAGAAGCGCGATCCGTCGGCAGTGCCGGCCGCGCAGGCCCTGGGTGCTCGTACCGTGGCGTCAGCGCGCAGCGTCTGGGTGCAGTCGCTCGGGACGGCGCCTTCGGCAACCGTACCTGTCGAGGCGTTGTTGCGTCTGGAGATGGCGGCCGAAGTGCCCACGCCCGCCGAGCAGGTGGAGGCTCGCCGGCTCCTGCAGCTGCAGCTGCTGACCCGGCGCCACGAGGCTACCCCCTCCGACACCTGGCCACAGGATGTGGGGCGTGTGCTGGCCGCGCCGTTCGATGAGGGGGCCGCGCGGCGCCTGCAGCAGGCGCTGAAGGTGCTGCTGCGGCGCTGATCCTTTCGGACCGCCCGGGTGCTCAGGCGTCCGGGCGGAAGAAGCCGTCGTAAAGCGCGAGGAGTGCGGGAAACTCCTGGCCGAATCGGGGGCGGCTGACGAAGTAGGCCTCGCAGGTCACGGCAAAAAACTCCGCCGGGTTGGTGGCCGCGTAGTCGTCCAGCCAGGGGCGTTCCGCGCCGAAGCGCTCTGCCATGGACACGCTCTCCCGGAAGTGGTCGTAGGCCTGCGTCATGGTGTGCCGCCAGTGTTCCCGGGCCTGGGCATCACTGCTAGTGCCCCAAAGTCCTGCGACCAGGGCAGGTGCGCCGTCGGGGCTGCCACCCGCATGCATGCCCCGCATGTCGATCTTGTGCACGAACTCGTGAATCACCACGTTGCTGCCGGTGCCAGCGGCATCGGGCGCCTGGCTCACCTCTTGCCAGCTCAGCATGACCGGCCCCCGGTCCATGGCCTCGCCAGCCAACACCTCGTCATAGTGGTGAACCACCCCGCTGGCGTCGGCCACGCGGCGGCGGGCCAGCGCGGCCCCCGGCTGCACCACGATGCCGACGAAATCGTCGTACCAGGTCAGAGCATCCAGCGGATTCGATGCGGTGCGGCCTGATGGCGGACGAATGTGCAGCAGGGGCAGACAGGCCTGGGCGGCAATCGCCAGCGCCATGGGGTCGGTTACGACCAGCCCGTGGGCACCGTGAAATTCTTTTTCCATCAGGAAGTGGCCGCTGAGCTGGCGCAGGCGGGCGCGATCAGGCCCCGAGAGCTCCGCCAGAAAGGGGTGAGATTCAAGAATGGCCGACCAAGGCCCATCGGGCAGTTGGGGTTCCGGTCGCCAGCGGCGCGGAAGCCAGCGCTGCAGCGTCTGTATCACGGGCGCAGATGCGAAAAGCCGCTGTGGTCCAGCCGCAGGATGTCCATCCGGGCGGGGTTGGCAGCGGCGTCCCAGTCGCTGAGCACCACGCGTTGCAGACCATCTCCCAGGTCGTGCGTCGCTGGCCGGTGGGTGTGTCCGTGGATCAGCGTTCGGGCGCCGGCGGCCCGGAGCCAGCGGCGCGCTTCTTCTGCGTCCACGTCGGCCCACAGTGCCGGGTCATGCGCCAGGCTCTTCTTGCGGGCTTCGCTGCCTTCGCGCAGGTCGCGCGCCACGGCTTCCCGCTGTGCGAGCGGTTGGGCCAAGAAGCTGCCCTGCCATTCAGCAGAGCGGACCATGGCCCGGAAGGCGAGGTAGTCGGTGTCGTCCAGGCACAGCGCATCACCATGGCTGAGCAGCCAGCGCTCGCCCATGATTTCCAGCACCGTGGGATCGTCCAGACCTTGCATGCCGCAGGCGGTCAGGGCAGGGGGGCCGACCAGGAAGTCCCGGTTGCCGCACATGAAGAACACCGGCGTGTCGCGGCTGTACTGGTGCAACTGTCGTGCACACAGCGCACCGAAGGAGTCCGGATTTTCCAGCGCATCGTCTCCTACCCACACTTCAAACAGGTCACCGAGGATGAACAGCGCATCTGCCCGTGCAGAGGGAGGTCGTTCCAGATAGCGCCGCCAGGCGTCCAGCGTCTGTGGCTCGCCGGGGTGCAGATGGAGGTCTGAAATGAAATCGACCGCCTGCCAGTGCGCGGGCGCGCGCAGCTCAGCAGGGCGGTCGATGGGCAGGTTCGTCATCGGTCAGGGTTGCACCCCGAGCCTCAGAGTGCGACGGCCTTTTCGATCACCACGTCCTGCTTGGGAACGTCGTCGTGGAAGCCGCGACGACCTGTGGGGGTGGCTTCGATCTTCTTCACCACATCAGACCCCGAGACCACCTTGCCGAACACCGCATAGCCCCAGCCCTGGGCGCTCGGAGCGGTGTGGTTCAGGAAAGCGTTGTTGGCGACGTTGATGAAGAACTGGGCGCTGGCTGAATGCGGGTCGCTGGTGCGCGCCATGGCCACGGTGTAGATCTCGTTGCGCAGCCCATTGTTGGCTTCGTTCTGGATCGGTGCGTCGGTGGCTTTCTGGTTCATGCCGGGCTCGAAACCGCCGCCTTGCACCATGAAGCCGGGGATCACACGGTGGAACACGGTGTTGTTGTAGTGGCCTTTGTTGACGTAGGCCAGGAAGTTGGCGGTCGTCAGGGGGGCTTTCTCGGCGTCGAGTTCGAGCGTGATGACGCCGAGGCCCGCGATGTGCAGTTCGACCTGGGGGTTGGCCATATTCAGTTCTCCAGAGTGGCTTTGAGGATGGTGACGGGCGTCTTGGGAACGTCCGTCGGGAAGGGGCCGCCGGCACCGGTGGGCGTGGTCTTGATCTTGTTGACCACGTCCATGCCGGCAATCACCTTGCCGAACACGGTGTAGCCAAACAGCTGTCCGGCTGCCAGCAGGTTGGCGCGAGGCACATTTTCATAGACACGGCCGCCGTATTCGAAGCGCGGCACCGGATCCCCTGGCGGGATGGGGGTCGGGTCCAGAAAGGCATTGTCTTTCACGTTGATGAAGAACTGGGCGGTCGCGGAGTGCGGATCGTTGGTGCGCGCCATGGCGACCGTACCCACCACGTTGCGGGGACCTCCCCGTTCCAGTGCGGCCTGGCCCTCGTGTGCGACCGGTGCGCGGGTGGGCTTTTCCCGATACTTTGCGTCGTACCCGCCACCCTGAACCATGAAGTTGTCGATCACGCGGTGGAACACCGTGCCGTCGTAGTGTTTGTCGCGGACGTACTGAAGGAAGTTCTCGACCGTCTTGGGTGCCTTGTCGGGGTACAGCTCCAGCACGATGTCACCGGCCGAGGTGCTCAGGCGGACCTTGGGGTTCGATGCGCCAGCGGCCCCGGCATCGGAAATGGACAGGGTGCCGAAGGTGCATGCCGCCAGGGTGGCGAGTACAAGGGTGCGCACCGTGGCCCGGCGGTCCAAGGTTGTGTGATCGAACTCAGACGGCATCAGGGAGTCCCTTCATGAAAAATTTTCCATTGGTCGCGCTCCAGGGTCCAGTACTGGCGCCGGGTCACCCCGCGGCTTTGCCCTTGTGGTACTTCTCCGAAGGTGACCACCATCGTGTCCTGCTGGTCCTTCCAGCGGAGCACGGAAACATCCTTGATGTCGACTGCTTTGATCCCTTTTGCCAGCTCTGGACCGACCTCCGGGCGGCCGCCGCCAGACCCGCCTCCGGCGAGCAACTTGCTGGAGTAGAACGTGCTCAGGCGGTCGCTCTGGCCGGTGCTCTTGGCCTCTTTCCATGAGGCCAGCGTGCTCTCGAATGCACGCCGTTCTGCGTCTAGCTCTTGCGGTTGCACCCATTGGAGTTCGGGGGCGATCACCACTGGTGTGGTGCGGATCTGCACGGTGGACAGCAGGCGCTCAAGATCTGGGTTGGATAGCACCACGCAGCCGTCCGACGCCTGTGGTGCACGGACAAACTGCTCCCGTGGCGTGCCATGCAGCCAGATACCGCTGCCGGTCTTGCCGCGCTGCAGGTCCAGCGGGTTCGGGTAGTTGATGGGCAGCGCACCGACACCATAGAGGTCGGGCAGGCTGTCGGGATGCAGGTTGCTGGTGATGTAGTACACGCCCAGAGGCGTGCGCTTGTCGCCTTCCACTTCCTTTTCGATGCCCGACAAGCCGACCGAGATGTAGTAGTCGCCCAGCAGCTTGAGCTTGGGAGGCGCCGCCAGCAAACCGTCCGGGCTGCCGGATGGTGTCTGGTTCTCGAACAGATACAGGCGTGACCGGGATGCATCGACAGCGATCGCATGCCTGCTCTGGGAGGCAAGGCTCAGGAACTGTGACGGAACAGCGCCTTCAGGAGGTCTTTCGGTCAGTGCGCGCAGGCGTCGGCGCGACTCGTCCCGAAGAACGGCGAGCTGCTGCCCCGCAGCAATGGCGGTGGTGTCGGGCACGTCACCCAGTTGGCGGACGGGCCTCACCTGCAGGCTCAGCAGGTCTCCGTGCACAAGATGTGCAAGGTGGAAGTTGGGGTGGTCGCGGACCAGGCGCTCAGCTTGTGACAGCGCCTCACGGTGCTGGCCCTGGCTGATGAGACGGTAGATGTCGATCAGTCTGGCCTCGGCCCGACCCAACAAGGGGGCGACGCGGGCCATCGCATCGTCCGATAAAGGCTGTGTTTGCAGACCGGTGGGTCTGGCCACTGACTTGATCGCATCGGACGCGTCGTGCATCCGGGCCATGGCGGCCTCAATGATTGACGGGCCAGATCCTGCGGTGTCCGCTGTGGTCGATCCGGTAGGGAGGCGAGAGAGCAGGGCACCCGCAGACCTCTGGTGCAAGAACGCCAGGAGAGAGCCTGACAGTGCGGCAAATGCCAGTGCCCCGATCAGCCATCGGGGCAGGCCGGAGACGGTGCGCAGGGAGGCGGCTGGTACGCTGGCGTGACCCCGTTGGAAAAACCGCCGACCGGCCATCAGGATCCCGTGGATTCGCGCACGATCAGCCAGCGATTTCCGCTCTTGACCAGATCCAGTGTCTTGCGGCTTGTCACACTCAGTGAGTCGGATGAGTAAGCTTGGCGGAACTTGGCCGAGGCCCGGTCACCGTTGACCGAAACGCTGAGTTCGCTGATGTCCACGTCGATGCGGTTGCGCGGCATGATGCGGGCCTTGCGGTCGGCCTCCCACTCGCTGCGGCTTTGGCCGCCAGGAGGGGTGAAGTTGCCGGCGTAGGCGCCCAGGTAGCCCGACATGTTCTTGCTGGACCAGGCCTTGGCCCAGGCCGCCACGGCTGATTCCACGTCGCTTTCTGCGTTGCCGGTGGCGGCAGGGGCCTGGGTGGCCGGTGCCGCGACGGGAGCAGACGCTGCGGGCTTGGCTGTGGCAACCGAAGGCGTTGGTGCTGCAGGAGCTGTTGCTGCTGGCTTGGCGCCCTTGGCATCGGTGGCGAACAGGTTGCGGATCAGGCTCAGCTTGGGGGCGACCCCGGCATTGCCCGCATCCAGCTGCAAGGCCTTGCTGTAGGCCTGGCTGGCGAGCTTGGCGTAGACGTCACCCAGGTTTTCGTGCGCTGTGGCGTAACTGGGGTTGGTGCGGATCGCCATTTCGAGCGCTGCGCGCGCCTTGTCAAACTGGCTCTGGCCTGCGTACAGGACGGCGAGGTTGTTGTAAGGCTCCGGCAGTTCGGGGAACTCTTCGGTCAGCTTCTGGAAGGTGGCGACCGCATCGGCCTGTTTGCCACTTTCGGTCTGGATGACGCCTTTGAGAAAGCGCATCTGAGGGTCCCTGGGCTTGCCAGCGAGGTACTGGTCGGCCTTGTTCATGGCCTCCGAGAACTGCCCGGCGCGCAACAGGCGATTGACCTCTGCGTAGTCGTCGGCCTGGGCTTGCACCAGAGGCGCCGCGAGTGCCGCTGAAACTGCGACGCACAGAGCCATCAGGCGCAGCGGAGCGAGGGGGCGCCGGGTACCGAAACTGCGGGACTTGACGGGCTGGGCAGAGGGAAATTGCATGGGGTTGATCATGTGACCTCAGATGGCGACAACAGCAAACCGAAGGCCGGCCTGCGCCGGTCGGCGAATACTATAGCGCTCCTGTGTGCGGGCATCGAAAATGCCTGTGGCGCAGTGGGCTGGATATACTGGCGCATTGTATCTGAGGGTCCTCCGCCAGGCCCTGCAGTCCGGTGGTCGCGCGACACCGGTGTGATGTCCGCTGTTCTCGCGCTTCTTTGTTCCTGAATCCTGTCGACGCCCGGGTCGAGGTGTTTCCTGCCTGCAGGTGCGCTCCGGTCGGGTCATTCGGCTGGCCTTCCATGTCCTTGCGAATCTTCAACACCCTCTCGCGCGGCGTCGAGCCGTTCCTGCCGCTCGATCCCGGGCATGTGCGCATGTATGTCTGTGGCATGACCGTCTACGACCTCTGTCACCTCGGTCATGCCCGGTCGATGCTGGCGTTCGATGTGGTGCAGCGCTGGCTCAAGGCCAGCGGGTATCGTGTCACCTATGTGCGCAATGTGACGGACATCGAAGACAAGATCATCGCCCGCGCGGTCAAGAACGGTGAGACCATCAAGCAGCTGACCGACCGCATGATCGAGGCGCTGCACCAGGACGCGGACGCGCTGGGCATCGAGCGTCCGACTCACGAGCCGCGCGCCACCGACTACGTGCCGCAGATGCTGGACATCGTGCGCCAGCTGGAAGACAAAGGGCTGGCCTATCGCAGTCCCAATGGCGATGTGAACTATGCGGTGCGCAAGTTTGCTGGGTACGGCAAGCTCTCCGGCAAGTCGCTGGACGACCTGCGCGCCGGCGAGCGTGTGGCGGTGGACGATGGCAAGCAAGACCCGCTGGATTTCGTGCTCTGGAAGTCAGCCAAAGCCGATGAGCCTGCCGAAGCCAAGTGGGATAGTCCGTATGGCATGGGCCGCCCCGGCTGGCACATCGAATGCTCTGCGATGAGTTGCGAGACGCTGGGCGAGAGCTTCGATATTCACGGCGGTGGTGCCGACCTGCAGTTTCCGCACCACGAAAACGAGATCGCCCAGAGCGAGGGTGCTACCGGCCAGCCGTTGGCGCGTTTCTGGATGCACAACGGCTTCGTGCGGGTGGATAACGAGAAGATGTCCAAGAGCCTGGGCAACTTCTTCACCATCCGTGAGGTGCTGGAGAAGTACGACGCCGAAACGGTGCGCTTTTTCGTGCTGCGGGCTCACTATCGCAGTGCCCTGAACTACAGCGACGCTCATCTGGACGACGCGCGTTCGGCCCTCAAGCGCCTCTACACCGCGCTGGCCGCGGTCAAGGCCGAGATGCCTGCGAGCATTGACTGGAAGCAGCCGTTTGCCGCCCGGTTCAAGGCCGCCATGGACGAGGACTTCGGCACGCCCGAGGCCGTTGCCGTGTTGTTCGATCTGGCCACTGAAGTGAACCGCACCCGCGATGCCGCGCTGGCTGGTGTGTTGCGGGCGCTCGGGGGCGTGCTGGGTCTGCTGCAGCAGGATCCGCAAAGCTATCTGCAAGCGGGGGGCACCGGTGATGGCCTGGACGAAGCCGCCATTGCCGACCAGATTGCGGCCCGGGCCGCCGCCAAAGCCTCCAAGAACTTTGCCGAGGCCGACCGCATTCGGCAGGAACTGCTGGCCCAGGGTATCGTGCTCAAGGATGGCCCGGCTGGCACCACCTGGGAGCGCACCTGATGGTGACCTCGCAGTTGCCCGATGTTGGGCCAGATGCGCCGCTGTACTGGCAGGAAGCATGTCGGCATCTGATGAAGCGTGATCGCGTGATGAAGAAGCTCATTCCTCAGCACGCGGGCGCCAGCCTGCAGTCGCGAGGCGATGCCTTCGTCACGCTGGCCCGCAGCATCGTGGGGCAGCAGATCTCGGTCAAGGCAGCGCAGTCGGTGTGGGACCGCTTCGAAAAGCTGCCGCGCAAGATGACACCGGCCTATGTGCTCAAGCTCAAGGTAGACGACATGCGGGCGGCCGGTCTTTCGGCGCGCAAGGTCGAGTACCTGGTTGATCTGGCGCTGCACTTTGCCAACGATCAGGTGCATGTGGCCAAGTGGGCCGAGATGGACGACGATGCCATCATCGCCGAGCTGGTGGCCATCCGCGGCATTGGCCGCTGGACCGCCGAGATGTTCCTGATTTTTCACCTGATGCGCCCGAACGTGCTGCCGCTGGACGACATCGGCCTGCAGAACGGCATCAGCCGGGCCTACTTTTCGGGGGAGCCGGTCAGCCGCAGCGAGATCCGTGAGGTGGCTGCTTCCTGGGCGCCTTACTGCAGCGTCGCCACTTGGTATATTTGGCGCTCGCTGGACCCGCTGCCGGTCAGCTACTGAGCCCTTCGGGGCTTTCCTGTTTCCGGACGTCGTTCGCACAAAGACCAAAGGAGTCATACCTTGGCCAAAAGAAATTTCCTCGACTTCGAGCAACCCATTGCCGAACTCGAAAGCAAGATCGAAGAACTCCGCTATGTGCAGACCGAATCCGCGGTCGACATTTCTGCCGAGATCGAACAGCTGTCGGGCAAGAGCCTGCAGCTCACCAAGGACATCTACAGCACTCTGACGCCTTGGCAGATCACGAAGATCGCGCGCCATCAGGACCGGCCGTACACGCTGGACTACGTGAACGAGATCTTCACGCACTTCCAGGAACTGCACGGCGACCGTCATTTCTCGGACGATCTGTCCATCGTGGGTGGTCTGGCCCGTTTCAACGGTCAGCCCTGCATGGTGATCGGCCACCAGAAGGGGCGGGATACCAAGGAGCGTGGCCTGCGCAACTTCGGCATGACCAAGCCGGAGGGCTACCGCAAGGCGCTGCGCCTGATGAAGCTGGCTGAGAAATTCAAGCTGCCGGTCTTCACCTTCGTCGACACGCCCGGTGCCTATCCCGGCATCGACGCCGAGGAGCGCGGCCAGTCCGAGGCCATTGGTCGCAACATTTTCGAGATGGCGCAGCTGGAGGTCCCGATCATCTCCACCATCATCGGTGAAGGTGGTTCGGGCGGTGCACTGGCCATCTCTGTGGCCGACCAGGTGCTGATGCTGCAGTACTCGGTGTACTCGGTGATCAGTCCCGAGGGCTGTGCGTCGATTCTCTGGAAGACCAGCGACCGCGCCAGCGACGCGGCCGAGGCGCTGGGCATCACGGCGCATCGCCTCAAGGCGCTGGGTCTGGTCGACAAGATCGTCAACGAGCCGGTTGGCGGTGCGCACCGCGACCCTGGTCAGATGGCCGCGTTCCTCAAGCGAGCCCTCAACGACGCTTGGCGTCAGGTGGCCGATCTCAAGGTCAAGGAGCTGCTGGAGCGCCGCCACGCGCGCCTGGACAGCTACGGCCGCTTCACCGACACCAAGGCCGACAGCGCCAAGCGCTGAGGCGCTTTGTGACGGCGTCGTCCAACCCCTGCGGCCCGGCGCTGTTGCGCTGGTCTGCGCAAGGGGGTCCGGACACCTGGACCAAGCTGGCTGTCGCTTACAGCGCCGGTGCCGATTCCACCGCGCTGCTGGTGGCGGCCCACGCGCTCTGGCCGGGGCGCGTGGTGGCCCTTCACGTGCATCATGGCTTGCAGGCTGCGGCAGATGCCTTCGAAACCACGGCAAGGACCACTTGTGATCGTCTGGGTGTGCCATTGCATCTGGCGCATGTCCGTGCCAGGCCTGCGCGAGGCCAGAGCCCGGAGGACGCTGCGCGCCTTTATCGTTACCGTGCACTGGCGGATCTGGCCAAGTCCGCAGGTGCAGGTTTGGTGCTGCTGGCCCACCACGCCGACGACCAGGCCGAGACCCTGATGCTGGCGCTCAGCCGCGGCGGCGGCCTGCCGGGGCTGGCAGCCATGCCCGATCACTTCGAGCGCCACGGCATGCGTTTTGCCCGTCCCTTGCTGGAGATTCCCGCCGGTGCTCTGCGGGCCTGGGTCGAATGCAGTGGGGAGCCTTTTGCCGACGACCCGAGCAATGCCGACTTGCGTTTCACGCGCAATCGCATTCGCAAGACCTTGTTGCCCGCATGGGAGGCCTGCTTCCCGGGTTTTCGCCTCATGCTTGCTCGCAGTGCGCGCCATGCCGCGCAGGCCCAGCAGTTGCTGGACGACCTGGCGCGCATCGATCTGGCAGCGGTGGGTGAGCCTCCCTCCATTACCGGTTTGCAGGTGCTCAGCCGGGAGCGCCAAGCCAACGTTTTGCGCCACTGGTTGCGGTCTGGTTGGGGAGTGGTGCCCACCACGGCCCAGATGGAGCAGGTGCTGAACCAGGTGACGGCCTGCCTGACGCGGGGGCATCGCATCGAACTCAAGGTGGCCGACGGGACCCTGCGCCGGGACGGTGGGCATCTGACGTTCGGCCGGCCGACCAGGGCCGCGCCGATATAATTCCAAGGCTTTGCCGGAAGCATCCGGCGGCCCGGCTGGTTCCGGCACCGGCCCAGCGCGACCAACACCCGCGTGGTCACTCCAACGATCCTCTTCCGATCCAACCCGATGGCTTTGATTGTTCACAAGTACGGCGGCACCTCCATGGGTTCCACCGAGCGCATCCGCAACGTGGCCCGGCGTGTCGCCAAGTGGCACAAGGCTGGTCACCAGATGGTGGTGGTGCCCAGCGCCATGAGCGGCGAAACCAACCGCCTGTTGGCCCTGGCCAAGGAACTGCAACCCGCCCAGCTCGGAAAGGCCTATGGCCGCGAGCTGGACATGCTGGCCGCCACCGGCGAGCAGGCCTCTTCGGCCCTGCTGGCGATCGCCTTGCAGGCCGAAGGCATCGACGCCGTCAGCTACGCCGGCTGGCAGGTGCCGATCAAGACCAACGACGCCTATACCAAGGCGCGCATCGAATCCATCGACGATGTCCGCGTGCGCGCCGACCTGGCCGCCGGCAAGGTCGTCATCGTGACTGGCTTCCAGGGTGTGGACCCCGATGGCAACATCACCACGCTCGGCCGCGGCGGCAGCGACACCTCGGCCGTGGCCGTGGCCGCTGCAATGAAGGCCGCCGAATGCCTGATCTATACCGACGTGGACGGCGTCTACACGACCGACCCGCGCGTGGTGCCTGAAGCGCGGCGCCTGGAGCGCGTGAGCTTCGAGGAAATGCTCGAAATGGCCAGCATGGGCTCCAAGGTGCTGCAGATCCGCTCGGTGGAATTTGCTGGCAAGTACAAGGTGCCGCTGCGCGTGCTGTCCAGCTTCACGCCCTGGGACATCGACCTGAACGAAGAAGCCAGCTCTGGCACCCTGATCACTTTTGAGGAAGACGAAGATATGGAACGAGCCGTTGTTTCCGGCATTGCCTTCAACCGCGACGAAGCGAAGGTTTCCGTGCTGGGCGTGCCCGACAAGCCGGGCATCGCCTACCAGATCCTGGGGGCTGTGGCCGAGGCCAATGTCGAGGTGGACGTGATCATCCAGAACCTCAGCAAGGACGGCAAGACCGACTTCTCCTTCACCGTGCATCGCAACGACTTCCAGAAGACGCTGGACCTGCTCAAGGGCAAGGTGCTGCCGGCCCTGGGCGCGGCCGACGTGGTGGGCGACAACCGCATCTGCAAGGTGTCCATCGTCGGCATCGGCATGCGCAGCCACGTGGGGGTGGCCAGCCGCATGTTCAAGTGTCTGAGCGACGAGGGCATCAACATCCAGATGATCTCGACTTCCGAGATCAAGACCTCGGTCGTGATCGACGAGAAGTACATGGAACTGGCTGTGCGCGCGCTGCACCGCGAGTTCGATCTGGATCAGACGGCTGATACGATTTCGAAGTGAAGCCGCAAGCCAATGGCCGCCCCGGAAACGGGGATGACTTGAGGCATAATACGCGGCTCTGGAGTGATGACCGAGTGGCCGAAGGTGCTCCCCTGCTAAGGGAGTATGGGGTGTAGAGCCTCATCGAGGGTTCGAATCCCTCTCACTCCGCCAGTAAGACAAGGCTCCCACGCAAGTGGGGGCCTTTTGTCTTTCTGGACCCAGTGTTTTCGCGGGTTTGCGGACGGTGGCTTTTTCTCTGTGGTTTCTCTCGCTGCTGCTTTTCTGGCCTTTGCCGCGGGCCATTCTCTAACGCAGCTTTTTGGCAGTGAGGCTTTTGTCAAACTGCACTCCAGCTCAATCAGCGCAGGGATTTGATCGGCATGCCGCTGAGCGATCTCGCCAGACCATTTGAGATGTATGGCGAATAGCTTTGTTGAGGAGGGGAGGGTAGTCCGGTCCGCAGCGCTTGCCTTCTGTCGCAGACAGAAACTGGATTCACAGTGCCAGGCACGAAGCCGCCATACTCTCTTAGCAGCGCGGCAGCATCAATGGCCGGTATCGAGGGAGCTGCAGTCATGGCAGCAAGCCAGGGCACAGGTTACCCCGCCAACTCTTCAGCAGATCAAAGGAGCGATTTCACGCTGTCGACCCCCTACAGTCCTTCGACAGGATCCGCAAAGCGGTCCCTCAGGGCAAGGGAAAGGGCTTCAGCGGACTGGAGTTGTCTGCCGCCTTGCTACACTGTGCATCTAAAGTTGGTACCGCTCCACCGCACTGCTCGTGTCACTCGGTACAAGTGACAAGCGAGCAAGTACGGCAGAGGTGCCACATGAATCCAAACCTGTTGGCCTGGCTGCTCGTTGCAACCAGCGTTATCGCAGAAGTTGTCGGAACGGTCGCGCTCAAGTACTCCGATGGCTTCTCCAAACTCTTCCCATCTGCCACAGCGGCTGCTTGTTACGCGCTTGCAATCTGGCTCATGGCTGCTTCTATGCGGCACCTCGACATGGGAATCACTTACGCGGTCTGGGCCTCAAGCGGTACTGCAGCAACTGCTCTGGTCGGAGTCGCGGTCTTCGGGGAGCAACTGGGCATCGTCAAGGCGCTGGGCCTGGTCTGCGTAGTTGGCGGCGTCGTCATGCTCAATCTCGGCAACCAGCAATGACGCCTGACCTTCGCTCGAGCCGCTCGGCTCGAACGTTGAACGTCCGCTTCAAAAGTATTCGACAGCCTGCTCTTAGTCGACGGCTGTCTTTACAGCCTATTGCCGGTACTTCTTGGGAATAGGGTGCGTGCGACAGTCGAAGGGGCCGTCAGATCCGCTTCCACGAATGCGGGTCTGGAAGAACTCGCGCTTTGAGCTGGCCTGAAGAAGACCTTGAACAGTTGAAGCGTCGATCTCGCAGTAGTGGTAGTGCGTGGCCTTCAGCCGAATGACCATGTACCGCTCTGCTTTGTCGTAACAGATCCTCGAAACGTCGCTGCTCTCGCTAACCGCTGTGCAGGCGAACGAGTCCAATGCCACTGTACCGTGGTACTTCACTTGAACCGTCTCGGCCGTGGCGAGCTGGCATACGAACACCAGCGCTGAAAGAATGACGATCTTCAAAGTGCCCTCCAAATCCCTGACATGTTTTCAAGCTTGCCGCAGCGTCTGCCGGCCGTGGCGAGTGTACTGTCGCCCGACAGCAATGTGGTCCTGCCAGGATCAGGCACCCACAGCCGTTCGGTGTGGGCATCGCACCATTGCCGTGCCAACGCACACAGTCCCTGATTCACGACTGCCGTCGCGTTGCGCAGGCGGACCAGCATCCGGTGTGACCCACGACCGGCCAACGTACCCAACAGCTTGTCGCAGCGCAACAGCGCGGCGGTGGGCGTCGGCAATGCAGCGATAGCCGTCGTATGACATCGGTGCTGCATGTCTGCTTCCTTGCACGAAGCTGTTATCAATTCATCCGCTATGCCGCTGGTTCCCGAACGATCGTGGAGGCTGTTCTGTCATCCATCCTGCGTGTTCATAGTTGGCGACGAATCAAAATTCCGCCCCGTCATTCTCCAGGGTTGACGGACTTCTCTCGTTTACCGTGGTATGGCTGGTGGGGGCAGGTCAAGTTCGATTAACATCCTCGAATCTGAGAACCATAGGGATAGAGAGAGATGCGTGGATCTGAATTTGAAAAGCGGGTGGCTCAGCGCGATCACCTTTCGGCAGTCGACGTGCTTGGCACATTTGATTTTAGCACCGCGGTAATCCACTTAAAATCACTTGTCGCCGCAGACTTAGACCGCGCAAGAACAGCACTTAATGAATTCAAGCCTGAATGGAATGATGGTAAGCCAAATCTGATGGCGGGGCAGCAATTCGCCGCTATAGCAAAGGCACAGCCTTTGGTCGTGCACGAGTACACCCATTTCGTCGATGCCACCTCTACGCTATGGGGCTTGCGACATCTGCTGATAATGAGCAAGGCTTATAGCTCCATAAATCGTGATGAGGGAAACTATTACAAGGCCAGGGAGTTTTCCGACCATGCACGAAACATCAGGCTACCGAACTATTATACCGTTTTGTACAAAGCCCACGAAGGTCGGCCATGGCAATCAAAAATAACAATTGGCCGAACATTTGATGCCAGGGGAAGGATATCAAGTCGGCCTATTTTGTTCTCTCAATTTCGCAATTCAGACGAGCAATTAATGGTGCGATCGCCGGTGTCAACCGTGTCGATATTGGAGGCCTCGGCAATGGCGCAAGAGATAATGAGTGTCTCCCGTCTACTCCAGTTGACCGATCCGGAATACAGAATAGTTGAGGACCGAGAGTTTCATCACAAGACGATGCAATTTCTCTACTCAAAAAATTTCACCGAATACTCCGTATGCGTGCATATCCTTGCAAACAAACTTGGGTGCAAGGATGCACTTGTGGCTTTCGCGCTATGTTCGCGATTGACGCGCGTAGCATTAAACATACCAGAGGTCATATTCGACAAACTCGCTGAAATCTGTCCAATCGAGGAGGTGTTGAATATTCCCATTCAACATGAGTTTTCTAAAGCAATTAGAGATGGACTCAAGAGTCGTGATCTCGGAATAATCTACTACCTGCTATGCAACGCACTTCCAGAGAATGTCATTGAAAGCGAAAGGCATGCCACCACTGCAATTGCAGCTGCTTTGAATGCGCTTGGCACTTCAGAGGACGAATTATCTGTTGCGGCACAAGCCGAAGCTGATTTTTTGCTCAGATCGCTCGATGAGACCGATATTGAACACATAAAGATATTGGCGCGCTCTGGTTATGCGAATTTCAAAACCATTGGCTTTCAATCCGCGGAATTGGATTTTCGCCAGCTAAATCTGCCTCCCGCATTATTAGGAGATGACACTATTGTAAATGTCTTTGCTGGGGACAAAAACTCCCTATCGACCTTCGATATAGAAGGCTGCTTCTTTGAGCTAGACGACGGTATGTCCTGGGTCACGCGATTCTCCGAGGCTTGTCTCTAGTCCATTTGTACTGATCTGTAACTGAACGACCGCTGAAGGCCGACGCTACCGTTCGGATCAACGCACTCTAGTGACTCACTTCAGCCTGGGATCGCCAAAGGATACGAAAGACGCTTGCGCAACGGTGGCGGTCGTCCGACGGTAAGGGCGGAACTCACGGCGCTGGCTCCTAGGCGTTCATTGAGGCACCCTGACCTGCAGGGTCGCACGTGACGATAGGGGTGAATATCCTCGGCTGGAGCGCAAAACGCCCGTTAGACTTCCGTGATCTTTCCTCGGCTACCTTAAATTTTCAGAAGATCCACTGGTACCACCGCCGTAATAGAAAAGCTTGTTTTCCGTTGGATGAGTCTCGCGCTTAACAACACCGACCTTTTCCAAGCGCTCGCCGAACTTGGAAACCTTCTGCACGTAGCAGCCAACATCATCGGCAATCTGTCTTGCAAAAACTTGGTCTTCGCGAGCTGCCGAACGTATGGAACCGATGATCTTGGTTTCTTCTTCGGTGTACTGAAGTCTCGAATCAGCCGATTGTTGGCTGACCAGATCTGCTCTGTCTCTCGGACAAAACATCAACTGTGTGCCTGCAACTATGAGCTCGCTTTCAGCGTATACCGTGCCGCATTGCGGACACCGGAACGTCGCTTCTGGAGTCACTCCGAAGTACTTCTCAAATCGGGTAAGCGCATCGTCATACGCAAACCGCTGCTGCCTTATCACGTTTTTGTCCGTCGTAAATCCGAGGTTGTTCTCCTCGCACACGCCAAAGTCAAAGCAGTACAAGTTCCGGGATGACCGCTCCTTTTTCGTGGTGCGTCCTTTTGTTAACAAATGGACCAGAAAGAACATGTTCAACATCGACAGCATTTGCTCGTTCCGAACTAAGATCAGAAAATGACTTGCTGCCACGTCAGGCACCTTTGTCTTTTCTGCCTGCGCACGCATCAGCAACGAGTTCCACATGTCTTCGTGAAACGACGGAATCGCAACGCCATCTCTCGCTGCGCCTAGAAGCTGGTTCAGGTACGCTGTTGACGCATATCGGATTCCAAAGCTGATGTCAGATTTCCGAATCTTACGCGCACTACCTTGTCGCGATCGACTCCAACTCTGCTTCAGCACAATACCAAGAGTTCGCGGCACCCCCATCGCAGACTTGCTCAGAAGGGCGTATGTCTCTCCGGGTTCCTCAAAGATCTCCTCGGGTGGAGGACAGGAGTAGGCAGAAAGACGAGAGCGAACAATCTTTTCTGAGTAATCCGCCAATCCTTCCATTGCATCGTTAAGCGAATGGGATCTTTCGACAAATGCATCGAGGTCCAGTGAAAGCTCAAATAAGTCACGCTGCAAAATGATGGCACTTCCTAGGGCGTACTTGTCAGTGATGGCGCTCAGCTTGATGAAAACCCCAGCGTGTGAGCCCAACAGCTTCTTCAAAAGAGTTGAAAATCGGCGCTGCAAGTCCGTTGAGAGTGCGGAGAACTCATCTATGAATAAGTACGTTGCAGATATCCCTGCCTTCTCTCGCAAATCTCCAAGAATGCGAAGGATGTCGGCAACAGTGAGTCGATAGCTGGTTCGCGTGCTGTATGAGCGCTCGTTTGCACGTGACTCGATACGCCCCTCGTTCAGCTTTGCTGTGATTGATGGGTCACCGTCACTGAGTTTTGCTCCGAGCTCAGCGCTATTTGTCTGCGTCGACCCGGACGACTCCTTAACATCGACCGCGGAGGACCGGTCAATCACTCGCGGTAGGCCCTCACGCAAAAGTCTTGCGATGCCATCGAGAACACCCCTTACTTCGGCGACTTGGTTGCTCTCGGCTGCCCTGAACAATTTGGAGAAGTATCCTGGTTCTTGAGCCAATGCAGGCCAGAAACGAGTAAGCTGCTCCGTAATAGCATCGCAGACATCACTAACAAACGCATGCTCAAATGCTACAAAGTCTGTATCAGCAACATCTTCGATGTATTGGCACTTACTCAGATCCACATAGATGCCTAGCGTCCTTTGCTTGGGAGCGATGTGTTCCGGATGATCGTGCCGCCAGGATTGCATACAGCCCACAAACGCCCGGTACAAGAGGGTCGTCTTGCCAGTCCCACGTCGGCCGACGATCAGCTGGTCGGTGTCGGACAGCACCTCTGGGATGAGGCCAAAGTAATCTACGTAGTATTTCGCGAGAAGACCCAGCCGATCTGTATCGTTCAGCGATATGTAGTCGGTGCGGAGCATGGAGTTGAATGCTTCCGTTATCTTGGCGTCGGCGTAGGCAATCATCTGGGCATAAAGTTAGTGGTCAATTCACTGGAAGCATCACAGCGGAGTGCCTCAGTAGGAATTAGGCCATTGTCGTTCAATTTGTGACCCCCTCTGTTCGGGGTGACCCCGCATGAGCTGGACTTGCTTTGGTGCCATCCGCTCCACGCCAGTAATTCGCCGCAGTGAGGCGACATCGCGTGATGTACGCGAGCTTTAACACCGAGAGTTGCCCTGGGCATTCAGACGCCGCTTCCCGTGGCGCCCTAACCGCGACCGCATGGGGTCGAGGGTCGCACTTCGCAGCGGATGGGGGCCACCGTTAGCCAGCCGAGGCATGTCGACATGCTTCCGCGCCCATTGAAGACTGGTTTTGAATCAAAGACGGGCCCACGCCGGGGACGCCGGCCAATGTCGGGTATCGGCAACCGTCGACAGTGGGCAGCCAAACCGCATCGTCAGCAATCAGCCTTGAACCGCCATCCTGATGCCAAGGACGGACGTGAGTGTAGCGAGTGCCGTCTTTCGGCCACCAACCTCGCTCCCTCTTTTAGCCATAAGCCAGCCATTGGTTTGCTTGAAAATTGGCCAGGCGAGCGGCTAATCTAAGGGTCGCAGTGCTAAGGGTCGAAGTGGAGTTGGCTCTGACCAGCGTCAAATCAAGCGGGCGTGGTTCGTCTAGAGCGCAATCGTCCGTTTTCCTTGTCATGGATCCACCGATCGGGTACAAGCCAAGGGAGTAAGTAACTTGGGAGGAGAGCGTTTCATGGAACCATTGAGCGTCGCAACAGCAGTTCTGGCTGTGATTACGCCCTATCTCACGAAAGCAGGAGACGGGGTACTTGAAGAGTTGGGCAAGCAGGGCTTGGCGAAGGCGCAGGCCGTCTTCCAGGCACTGACGGCGCGCTGGCATAACAAACCCAAGGCACTGCAACGATTGAAGGCCTATGCTGGAGATCCGGTCCTCGGCCGAGAGGGCCTGCTGGCGGCACTGCGGACCGAAATCGACGACGATGATGACTTTGCTGCCGCCTTGAAGGCCCTGCTAGAAGGCTTACTCCAGCCTGAGGCCTTCATCCGTCAGCAGGTGGGCCAGCACGGCGAAGCTTTGGCCGCCGACATTCTCAATTTCCGCGGCGGCAGCCTCGATGTCGAACAGGTCGGCGCGGACAATGCCAAGCTTATCGGGATCAGGGTGGACAACTTCGGCGGTCATTGACTTGACTTCTCCTGGCAGCTCCGAACTCACACCGCGGCCCGAGCTCGACTTTGCCCTTAGAAGCTGGCTTCGCGAGGGCCAACAATTGATGCTGGTAGAAGGGCCGCCAGGTTCCGGCAAGACGGCCTGGGCGGAGATGCTCGGCGCGGCCGGAGACTTACGCAATCCAGACGGAACGGCGCTCGCACGGCTAATGGCGCTGCATCACTGCCGGCGCAATGACGAGCGGTCAGCCGACGGGGTACTCTTTCTGCAGAATCTGTTCAACCAGTTCGCTAGCCGTGAGCCCCGTTTCAGCGAGGCATTCGCCAGGCACAGCGCCGGCAAGCGAAACTACCAGATCCACGTTAACCAGGATTTGCGCGGATCGAGCGGCGCTACGGCCGTTGGCATGCAGATCCAAGTCCTGAACCTCCAGGGTCTCTCGGTGGCTGAACTGCTGGCCGACTTGCTCGCTCCGCTGGACGACCTGCTGGCCGATCCTGGGCCGGACTGGCTGGTGCTGGTTGATGCGCCCGACGAACCAGCCAATTCTGAGCTAGCCGAGCTGCTAACCTCGTTAGGCGATATGCCGCGGCGTCTTCGCTGGCTCATTACCGCCCGGCCTGGGGCGGCGTTTTCGAGGCGCCTTCCGGAGTCGCTCACTAGCCGTCTCGACCTGCGCACGCTGGACTGCGACAACAGATCGCTTGAAGCCTTTATACAGCAGCGAGCCCGAGCTTGCGGCCTACTTGATCGGCTGGATCCCTCCTTGTCTGCCGCCGTCTTCTTGGCGACGGTGGCCCAACGGATGCAGGGTAGTTTCCTGGCCGCCCGTTGCTCTGTTGATGCGCTTGCTGCGAACCCAGGCGTCCTGGACAAGACTGCGCTTGAGCGCCTGCCAACTGAGCTGACGCAGCACTACCGTGACTACCTCCGACGCTTGCCCTCGCATCTACTGGACACATGGCCCGACGGTTGCGGACCGCTGCTGGGTAGCCTTGCCGCAGCGCGAGCGCCACTGGCTGAGGAAGAACTGGCTGCTGTCACCAGGCTGCGCGCCAGCCTTGTTCGCTACGTCCTCTCGCGTCTCAAAGGCTATCTACAGGGGGACGCCAGCGGCTGGCGACTCTTCCATGCGAGTTTTGCGGAGTTCCTTCTCGACAGTAGCGCGGCCGAAGAGTTCTGGTGCCCTGAAGTGGAGCAGCACGAGCGTTTTGCCGACTGGATCCTCAGCGTAGGGAATTGGGCGGCGGTGCCAGCCTACGGACTCACGAATTTCGTTAGCCACACGCTTTCAGGCGAACACCAGCCCCAGCGTGAGCGGCTGGAGCGCGCCTGTGAGCCTGGTTTTGTCGCGGCGCGGTTGGCGCGGGCGGAAGCCGCATTTAGCATTGCCTCTGACTTCAGACAGGCGCTGAGCGCTCTGAGTAAGCGAGAGAACGTCGGCCAGACGCTCTTTCTGACTCTGCTGCTCGCGCTGTGGCAAGACTGCGCTGGCTCGGTCGCTGCCACGCCATCAACCGCACTGCTCGCCTGCCTAGGCCGTATCGAACAGGCCACGGCGCTGGCACTGCGGCAGGAGGCGGCTGGTCATAGTGAACATTCCGAATCCGAGCATGCCCGTGCTAGCTTTGCCGCACGTCTGGTTTCCATCGGTGAGGCGGATGCTGCGATCTGCTTTGCGCTTCAGGCCGAGGGGAAAGGTGACACCCACGCACCACGCGCTGTGCTGGAGGCTCTAGCGATCTGTTCGCCAACTCGCGCGTTGACCTTTATCAACAAGGCTTGGCCGTTCCGCCAGCCGCTGCCCTCCTTGAGCGCTGCAGCCTGCCGCGGGCTGGCCGTCGTGCCCGAGGGCGTCGCCATTGCACTGGCCCGCCGGCATCCCCACGATTCATCTGCCTTGATCGCTATCGCTGAAGCTTGCGCTGAGCACGATCTAGAGCGGGCGTTAGCTCTCGTTCGCCAGGCCGGCTTCGATGCAGAGTGGCTGGGTGGCGAACATCTGGCCATGGAGCCTAGGCTAGTCGTCTGCCGAGTGCTGATCGCCCATGCCCGCCGCCATCCGGCCCTGTCTCAGCAGGTTTGGCGACGAGCGTGCGAGGTGCTGCCCGGAGCCTGGCCGGGACCCTATGGCTTCCTCCTTGCCGCTGCACTGGCCGTTGGAGACGGTGGGCTGGCCGAACCGGCCTACAAGCGTCTAAGCCTGTATGAATTCGGTGTCGCAAGGCGAATCGCCGCAGCTTGGATTGATGCGCAGAGCGGTTCAGAGCTGCTCAATGGACTTGCGGAACTGGAGGATTTTCAACACCAAAGGGATGTGGGAATAGTTGACCCCAGCCTGCACGTAGCGATGCAGATGCTCGCGATGATTGAGCCTGAAACTCTGCCCCGTTCAGGCAAAGTCTTCGAGGCGATGAAGAAAATTGGCGACGCTCTGCTTCAGTCACTGGGCCAGCAAGAGCGGATTCCGGAAAGGCATGCAGATGGCGCTCGTGTGCTAGGGCGCTTCTTTGGCTGGCTCGGGTTGGACTTTGCGCAGCAGTTGCGGCATTTTGGAGAGGCACATTGGCCGAACTCTGGGTGGCGCCCTGAGTTCGCCGAGGGCCTTTCGCTTAGTTTGGCCCATCAGAGTGTAGATGCATACTTAGACGCTTTCGCGAATGCCTTCCCCGAAACTCGGTGGGAAGGAGCGGCAATCCTTGCCGTAGACATACTCGCCCGTCGTGATCCGCAGGCGGTGCTGCGCTTTATTGACAGCGTGCCAGCGAAGTATTCAGGTACGCGTGCCGAACTGGTGGGTGTCACCGCCATCGCATTCCGGCAGACCGGGCAAAACAAACTGCTGCGCGAACTGCCATCCCGGCTCAGCGCCTATGCCGAAGGCGCGGTCTTCCAGGATATTGCGACTCGGCTGCGAGTGGCTTTGGACGATGCAGATGATTTATCCGACTCCGTCCCGTTGGCGCTTGCCCTGAAGAACGCCCAAGCCGCAATTGCCGACGGCAATGCCTCGGGCTTGGAGCAGGCCGCCGAGGAAGTTGAGGCTTTTACGCTGTCGGTCGGCCAACGCTACCGGGGCCAGACGCTATGGCCCGAATACATTCGTAGGCTCCTAGCTAAGGCCATCGCACCTCAAGATCCGGCACGCGCTCTTTCGCTACTACTACCAAAGGCGAGTCTGGAAGAAATGCGAACCATGGCGCGTGAAGTTCGCGCCCGGCTCATCACGGGCACGGAAAGTGAACTCGCCTCGGCAGTACAAATAATCGCCTTTGACGCCGGATCCAGTATGCACGACGGCACTTGGACGTTGCAACTCGTTTTGGCCTTCGCCCTCGAAACGCCGGAGGGTAAGCGCAGCAACTTCCTGAAAGCACTCAACGCCTCGGCCAAGCTCAAGTTAATCGTGACCGAAGCGATCGAAGCCATTGCTGATCCGCGCCGCGGCTTGGAGCGTCTATCTAGCCGATCGGGCGAATTTTACAAAGATTGGATCGCCGCGCATGCACTGGCAGCGCTGTGCCGGACAGAGGCTCCTTCGGCTTTCGAGCTACTCGCGAGCCTCGATGTTGGCAGCTTCGCCGAACAATCTCTGCTTAATGTAATCGCCGAGAACTGGCCGCTTGAATCGTGGCGCGCAGGCATTACCCTTGTTCTGACATGGGCCGATCCAGCACGCCATGGCAAGGCCTTCAGGGTCGGCCGTTTCCTCGAAAAGCTACTAGCCCGCGCTGGCACTATCGAGCTTGCCGAAACGCTAGACGCATTGGACTGGATCATCGCCGCAACTGAGCCTGACACGCTTCACCGCAGCCATGTCCAGAGAGTCATCATCAAAGCAGTCTGTGAGGTGAATCACATCTCTTCGCAGCATTGGACAATGCTGGTTGGCGAAGCCGTCGCGATTAGGGACATTGCCCCTCGGTCTGACGCTCTCGAAAGCCTACTGGCCGCATTGCCGCGTCTGCCGCCAGAAGACCGCACCTACTGCACGAGCATCACGCTCGCAGCTTTCGGCCATGGGCCTCCAAAGCCGGTGCTGCAATGCGCCGATGCGTTAATCTACGCAGCGCTAGCTGCAGAGCCTGCATTGAAAGGCCAAGGAGAATCTATGAGTGAACGCTTGGCGATGCTGATTGCAGAGTTGCAGAGTAGCTTTCTCGCCGTGGCCCGATGATGTGGTTTGTTCGCCCTTTTTTGTACATGTCGTGCTATTGGCAGTAGGAGTTGCACCCTGGAAGGTGCGGCAGACGATGATCGACCATTGCTTTGCAACTAGGGACTGGACGTCCAAAGACCTCCAATTGCAGTGGCCGCATAGGCGACTGCTTCTTGGCGTCCGAATTGGAAAGACGAATGACGCTGACTGGTCGAAAAGTAGATGTTGCACTACTGGCAGCGAACGACCGCAACCAGCCTGAAGCCGCCACGCCAGAGGACGGGAGTACAGCGATAGAGAATGGTCATCTACAGGCACTGCAGAACCGTCACGGCAAATAGCAGACCGTTACAGGTTGGTTGGCTCAACTGCCCCACCGATTAAATGCCCTTGGGGTGAACGACATTACGGGGCTGGCCAGACACGAATGACTCGACATTTCCAATGAGCTGATCGGCCAGCGCCTGGATGGCCTCTTCGCTGGCCCATGCCACATGGGGCGTGAGAATGAAGTCGGGTCGATCCAGCAGGGCCATGAACGGGTGATCGGGCGGTGGGGGCTCCACGGAAGTAACGTCAAAGGCCGCTCCCGAAATCTCGCCGGCGTTGAGCGCCGGGCCCACGGCAGCTTCGTCCACCAGACCACCACGGCCGGTGTTGATGAGCAGGGGACGGCGCTTCATCAATGCAAATTCTGGTGTGGAGATCATGTGGCGCGTGCGCTCATTGAGCGGACAGTGCAGCGTGAGAACGTCGGCCTCCCCCAGCAACTGCTCGAAAGGCGTGTAAAGGCGCCCCTGACCTGTGCGCCCCTTGTGCCCCGAAAACAGCACGCGCATGCCCAGCGCACGACCGATGGCAGCGACCGACTGGCCGAGTTCACCGTCGCCGATGATGCCCAGCGTGGATCCCGCCAGATCACGGATGGGGTGGTCGAAGAAGCAGAACTGCCCGGCGGCCTGCCAGCGCCCAGAGCGTACCGCATCGCGGTAGGCGCAGACGCTGCGCCGCAGGGCAAAGATCAGGGCGAACGTGTGCTCGGGTACGGTACGGATGGCATAGCCGCGAATATTGCTGACCACGATGCCACGGGCAGCGCATGCGGCCAGATCGATGTTGTCGGTGCCGGTGGCGGCTACAGCGATGAGCTTCAGGCGCGGGGCCTGCGCCAGCACGGCAGCGGGCAGCTTGACCTTGTTGACGATGACGATGTCGGCCTGCGCGATGCGCTCGGCCACCTGCTCGGCACTGGTGCGATCGTGCGCCTCCCAGGTGTGCTCAAAGTCGGGGCGCCGCAGCTGCGTCTGAGGCGAGAGGGTTTCGTGATCGAGAAAGACGATATGCATGATGATGGAATGCGTTGTGTGTCAGGCTTGGAGCAGGCGTCGTGCTTCTGTGGCTACCGCTTCGGCGGTGATGCCGAATAGCTTGTAGAGGGCGTCCGCCGGGCCGGAAGCGCCAAAGCCCTTCATGCCCACGAATCCCCCCCGCGCGCCAAGGTATGCATCCCAGCCAAAGCGACCGGCGGCTTCCACGGCGACCCTCACGCCGTCGCCCAACACCAGCTGGCGGTAGTCCCCTGGCTGTTCATCAAACAGCTCCCAGCAAGGCATTGAGACCACGGCGGTACCCACACCTTCGCTTTCGAGCAGGTCGCGCGCCTGGACGGCGAGTGCCACTTCGGAGCCGGTGGCCAGCAGGGTGACCTGCCGTGGACCCGCCGAGGCCTCGTGCAACACGTAGCCGCCACGGGCGCAACGGTTGTCCGGCGTGTGCTCCGAGCGAACCAGCGGCAGGCTCTGGCGAGCAAAAACAAGGCTCACGGGTCCGGCCCGGTGGGCCAGCGCCAGTGCCCAGCATTCGGCTGCTTCGACCGCATCGGCCGGCCGCATGACCCACATGTTGGGCATGGCGCGCAGCGAGGCCAGGATTTCCACTGGCTGGTGGGTAGGGCCGTTCTTGCCAATGCCGATCGAGTCGTGGCTGAAGACAAACTTCACCGGCAGTCCCATCAGCGCGGCCATGCGCATGGCGGGGCGCTCGTAGTCGGCAAAGGCAAGGTACGTGACGCTCAACGGAATGACGCCGCCATGGGCCGCCATGCCGTTGGCCATGGAGCCCATGACGTGTTCGCGCACACCGCAGTGCACGTAGGCACCCGCGCGGTCGGTGGCGGTGAACGCTTGCAGGCTGCGCTTGTGGCTGGTGGGTGCCTCCAGGTCGGCGCACCCGACGATGCGTTCGGGCAGCACGGGGGCGAGCAGGTCATTGATCTCGCCGGACAGAAAGATGCCACTGGGCACCGTTGGCGCCTCGTGGGCTCGCCGCTTGTAGTCGAGCAGCACATCCTGCCAGCCGGCAGGCAGTTCCCCGCGCATCACGCGTTCAAACTCGGCTCGCTCGGCCGCGGGCAGTGTGGCCAGACGCTCCTGCCAGGCCTGGTACTCGGGCAGGCTGCGGCGGCCAGCTTCGCGCCACGCGGTCAGGATGTCAGCGGGCACCTCAAACGGTGAGTGCGGCCAGTTCAGCAGGGCACGAGCCTCCTGGGCGTCCTGCTCGAACAGACGCGCACTGTGTCCGCCGCGCTGACCCTGCACGCGGGGAATGCCCTTCCCGATCACGGTGCGACACGCCAGCAGTGAGGGACGCGGATCGGCCTTGGCCTGAGCCAGGGCTGCCGAGACGGCTTCAAGATCGTGGCCATCGAGCTCCTGCACATGCCAGTTGGCCACGCGAAAGCGCTCGGCGACGTTTTCGCTGATCGACAGCGAAGTGGGGCCGTCGTCGGTGATGAGGTTGTCGTCCCACAGCAGCATCAGCTTGCCCAGTTGCAGATGACCGGCCAGCGAGATCATTTCCTGCCCCACGCCCTCCTGCAGGCAGCCATCGCCCACGAAAGCGTAGGTGAAGTGGTCCACCAGACCGGTGCCGAAGCGGGCGTTCAGATAGGCTTCCGCCACCGCCATGCCCAGTGCGTTCGCAATGCCCTGACCGAGGGGGCCCGTGGTGACTTCTATGCCCGCTGCCGGGTTGTATTCCGGGTGGCCTTCGCAAACCGCCCCCAGTTCGCGAAAACGCTGAATTTCCGTCAGGGGCACGGCGTCGTAGCCACTGAGGTGCAGCAGCGAATACAGCAGCATGGACCCGTGACCGTTCGACAGGACCACCCGGTCGCGGTCCCACCAAGTGGGGTCGGCGGGGTTGTACTTGAGGTAGTTGACGTAAAGCGCGGTCGCGATTTCGGCCATACCCAAGGGTACGCCCTGGTGCCCTTCGGTGGCTTTGACGATCGCGTCAATCGACAGGAAACGGATGGCGTGCGCCAGGGGCTGCAACGGATGGGCTGGCATGTTGATGGCGCTTGACCCGCAGGCCCGCGCTTGTCTCCGGTTTGTTGAAAGAACCCGGATTCTTCGAGGGGTCGTCAGTTGAAGACAAGCGACAAATATTCAGCCATGCATGAAAACGACTCATGCATAAGCCCTGGGCCGCGCTTTACCGACCGGCGTTGCCCTGTGCTTCCTGGCGCATCCAGTCGAGAAAGGCCTTGACCTCCGGGCGCGCCGCATGGCGTGCCGGATACACCAGAAAGTGCCCCTGCACCTCCAGCACCATGTCTTGGCCGAAGACCGGTTGCAGGCGTCCAGTGGCGATCAGCGACTGGCCCAGCGTGGCGCTTTCCAGGGCCACGCCCAGCGACTGCACCGCTGCGTCCAGACTCATCATGGCGCGGTCAAAGCGCAAAGCGATCCGGTCCGGTCGCTCGGCCGGGTGGAAGCGGGCAAACCAGTCGGCCCACTGCGCCACGTTGACCACCGACTGGATCAACGGCGCACGCAACAGATCTTCCACGTTGTGAAGGGTGTGCTCGCGGATGAAGGCAGGGCTGGCCAGCGGCATGACCTTCTCCATGAACACAGGCTCCACCTCCAGGTGTGGCCAGTTCGGCAGCCCGTATCGGATGTCGACGTCCACCAGCCCGAGCTGGAAATCCGAGTGGATGTGCGAGGCCGACAGCGACAAGGCGATGTGGGGAAAGGCCCGGCGGAACCGAGCGATGCGCGGCATGAGCCACAGGCTGGCAAAACTCGGGCTGCAGTGCAGGTGCAGCGTGTCCTGCATGCCGTGGCGAAGGGCTTCGGTGGCGGTGTTGATGGCGCCCAGCGCGTTCGCCACCCGCTGCAGGTAGCTGTGTCCAGCTGGTGTGAGCTCGACGCCGCGGGCTGAGCGTTCGAACAGGCGCACACCCAGCAGGCCCTCCAGTTTGGCCAGCTGGTGGCTCACGGCCGAGGGTGTCAGGTGCAGTTCTTGGGCCGCTAGGGCAAAGCTGCGGCGGCGGGCGATGGCTTCAAAGGCCTGCAGGGCGCTCAGAGGCGGAATCATGGATGAGCATCATTCATTTATTGCGATGCAACATGAATGAATTTGCATCATGGATGAGTTTATATCGTTTGTTTTCAGTCTCCCGGGCTCCCAGAATCCGCTCCGTCGTCAACACAGCAAACCATCAGGAGACATCAGCATGCTGCTCAAAGACAAGGTCGCGGTCATCACTGGCGGTGCCGGCCTCAATGGCCTCGGATTCGCCACCGCCCGCATGATGGCCAACCAGGGCGCCAAAGTCGTGATCCTCGACCTGGAAGTCGCCAACCCGGCGGACGCCGCCGCCCAGCTGGGCCCGGACCACCTGGGCCTGGTGGCCAACGTCACCGACAAGGCCTCCTGCGAGGCAGCCGTCGAGCAGATCAAGGCGAAATACGGCCGCATCGACGTGCTGGTGAACAACGCCGGCATCACCCAGCCGGTCAAGTTCCTGGACATCACCGGCGCCGACTACGACCGCATCCTGGACGTGAGCCTGCGCGGCACGCTGTACGCCTCGCAGGCGGTACTGCCCGTCATGCAGTCACAAAACAGCGGTTCCATCGTCTGTATTTCCTCGGTGTCGGCCCAGCGCGGTGGCGGCATTCTGGGTGGCCCTCATTACTCGGCCGCCAAGGCGGGTGTGCTGGGCCTGGCCCGTGCCATGGCCCGCGAGTTCGGCGGCCAGAACATTCGCGTCAACTGCGTGACGCCCGGGCTGATTGCCACCGACATCAACAAGGGAAAGATTCCCGAAGACAAGCGCCAGACCATCCTGGACGGCATTCCGCTGGGTCGCATTGGTGAGCCTAACGACGTGGCCGGTTGCGTGGTCTTCCTGGCCAGCGACCTGTCCAAGTACTGCACCGGCGTCACGCTGGATGTCAACGGCGGCATGCTGATCCACTGAGTTCATCGTTCGGGCCGTTGAGGCCCCAAACCACCGTGGCCTGAAGGCCACCCCATAACCAGGAGACAAAGATGACATTTCCCAACGCGCTGCGCCGCAGCCTGATCGCCGCCGCCGCCCTGAGCATCAGCGGCGCCGCCTTTGCACAGGCCGCCGTCAAGTTGACGCTCGGCCACGGTAACCCGGTTGGTAGTCCTCGCCACACGGCGGCGGTGAAGTTCGCCGATGAAGCGAAGGCCCGCTCCGGCGGTCGTATCGAAGTGACCGTGGCGCCCTCGGCCCAGCTGGGTGACGACGCGGCCATGGTGACCGCGCTGCGCACGGGCGCGCTGGACATGTCGGCCAACTCGCAAGGCGCGTTGGCCAACACCGTGCCCGAGTACGCCGCGTTTGGCCTGCCTTTCCTGTTCAACGACCTCCCTCAGGCCTGGAAGATCATGGACGGTCCTGTGGGCAAGGCACTGGCTGACAAGACCGCCGAGAAGGGCATGGTCGTGCTGGGCTACTGGGACAACGGCATCCGCCACATGAGCAACAGCAAACGTCCGCTGCTCAAGCCCGAAGACCTCAAGGGCCTGAAGATGCGTACCCCGCCGGATGCGGTGACCGTGGACATCATGCAGGCGCTGGGTGCCGAAGCCCAGCAGATCAAGTTCTCCGAGCTGTATGTGGCGCTGCAGCAGGGTGTGGTGGACGGTCAGGAAAACCCGCTGACCAACATCCACTCGGCCAAGCTGTACGAGGTGCAGAAGTACGTGTCGCTGACCGGGCACAAGTACGAAATGACGCCGTTCCTGATGAGCAAGCGCACCTGGGATCGCCTCTCTGACGCCGACCGCAAGGCAGTGCAGGAAGCCGCCAGTGCGGCCACGGCATTGCAGCGCAAGCTGTCCAAGGAGAGCGACGACAGCCTGGTGGCCGAGCTCAAGGCCAAGGGCACCCAGGTGGACGTGGTGGACAAGTCGGCGTTCCAGAAGGCAACCGCCTCGGTGGTGGGCAAGTGGGAAGGCAGCCCGATCGGTCCCTTCGTGAAGCAGGTGGTGGCCGCATCGCGCGCGCAGTGAGCGTGATGCGCTGACCATGGCGCTGCCGCTGTGCGGTGGCGCCCTTTTTCCCGTTCCAGGAGTTTTCTGATGTCACCAGCCCAACACGGCTTGGTGGACAGGGTGATTGCCGCCGTTTGCCAAGCCATTCTCTGGCTGACCACGACCGTGATCTTCCTGATCCTCTCGGCCAACACGCTGCTTCGCTACAGCACCGGTTCTAGTCTGCAGTGGGCCAATGAGGTGCCTGAACTGCTGTTCCCCTGGCTGGTCATGTCCGGCGTGGTACTGGCTGCCCAGCACGGCTCGCATATCGCCACCACTTTCCTGATGGAGTCGCTGCCACCGGCTGCCCGACGCTGGTTGTCTGCCGCCGGCTGGCTGGTCGTGACAGCGCTGTATGGGACCTTGGCCAAGGCGACCTACAGCCTGTTGGAAATCGTGCACGACGAGAAGTCCGCCATCTTGCAAGTGCCGTCCTCGGTCACCTATGGCTGCGTCATGGGGGCCATGACCCTGTTGGCCCTGCTGGCCCTGCGCTCGGCTTGGCGCAGTGCCTGGTACGGGCCGCAGGCTCCGGCCAACGTGGACCCAGCCGCCGCTCCCTCGGCGGCGCAGGGATGACCATCGACCACAACCTCATCCGGAGACCTTCATGAGCGCTCTGATCCTGCTGGTGTTCATTGCCGGCGCGGTGGCGGCCATCCCCATTGCCCATGCCCTGCTGTTGGCCGCGCTGGCCGCAGCGGCTTCATCCGACCGCATTCCGCTGGACCTGCTGGTGCAGCAGATGGTGTCCCAGGTGCAAAGCTTCCCGCTGATCGCCATCCCCTTCTTCATGCTCACCGGCGCCTTGATGATGGGTGGCCGTCTGGGAGAAGCGTTGATCGGTGTGCTGTCGGCCACCGTCGGGCGCTGGCATGGCGGTCCGGCACAGGTCAACGTGCTGTCCTCCACGCTGTTCGGTGGTGTTTCAGGTTCGGCGGTGGCCGATGCCTCGGCCATCGGATCGCTGGTCATGCCCTGGCACCGCAAGTTGGGATATCCGCTGCCGTTCTCGGCAGCGTCCCTGGCTTCTGCCGCCACGATCGACATCATCATCCCGCCGTCGATTCCGTTGATCCTGTACGCGCTGTCGTCCAACACGTCGATCGCGGCGCTGTTTTTCGCTGGCATCCTGCCCGGGCTGCTGCTGTGCGGCGGCTTCATGTTCGCCTGCTGGTGGGTGGGCAAGCGCAAGAACCTGCCGCGCGAAACCGCGGTGGCGGACAAGGCGCAGATGCGGCGCAACCTGCTGCTGGCCTCGCCGGCTGTGCTCCTGCCGGTGCTGATCGTCGTGTTCCTGCGCTTCGGCATTGCCACGCCTACCGAGGTGGCTGTGCTCTCGGCGCTCTACGCGGGTGGCGTGTCGGCCTTGCTGTATCGCGACCTGACGCTCAAGCGCCTGCACGCCGCCATCGTGGAGGCCGGCATTGCCAGCGGCGTGGTGCTGCTGGTGATCATGGCGTCGGCCGCTATCGGCTGGCTTTTGACCTTTGACCAATTGCCTCAGGGCGTCGTGGCCTGGGTCACGCAGAACGTGTCGTCCGAGTGGATGGTCATCCTGCTCATGAATCTGATGATGCTCTTCGTGGGCATGTTTATCGACTTGCCGGCCGCTGTGCTGCTGCTCACCCCTGTGTTCCTGCCATTGGCCCAGAGCGTGGGCATGGACCAGGTGCAGCTGGGAATCATGATGGTCGTCAACCTGGCGATTGGTCTTTACACGCCGCCGGTGGGCACCACGCTGTTCATCACCAGTTCGCTGGCCAAGGTCAAGGTGGGGCAGACCGTGCGCGCCATGGGGCCGTTCTATCTGGTGGCCTTTGGCGTGCTGATCCTCGTGTCGTACGTGCCGGCCGTGATCCTCAAGTGACCGGGAACCGCAATTAACTGGAGTTTGAACATGACCGTCAGTCAAGAGAAGCTGGCCGAGATTGCACGCTGTGCGTGGCGCATCCGCCGATATGCCGTACGCATGGGTGAAGTACAAGGCCAAGGCTATGTTGGGCAAGCCCTGGGCTACGCCGATGTGCTGGCTGCGGCCTACGGCCACGCCTTACATTTCCGCCCCGATGACCCACAGTGGGATGGACGCGATCGGTTCCTGCTTTCGCACGGGCATTACGCAATCGCCTTCTATGCCGCGCTGATCGAGGCCGGTATCGTGCCCGAATCGGAGCTGGAGAGTTACGGCAGCGACGACAGCCGCCTGCCCATGTCGGGCATGGCGACCTACACGCCAGGCATGGAAATGTCGGGCGGGTCCCTGGGGCAGGGGCTGCCCATTGCCGTGGGCATGGCGCTGGGCCTGCGTCACCGGGGCAACCCGGCTTTTGTCTACAACTCCATGTCGGATGGCGAACTGGACGAAGGTTCGACCTGGGAAGCCGCGATGTCCGCGAGTCATAACGCCCTGGGCAATCTGATCTGCATCGTGGACATCAACAACCAGCAGGCCGACGGACCCTCGACCAAGGTCATGGGTTTTGAGCCGCTGACCGACAAGTTCGCGTCCTTCGGCTGGCACGTGCAGCGGGTGGACGGCAATCACCTGCCCGCCGTGGTGCGCGCGTTTGACACGGCACGCCAGCTGCCCGAATCGCGTCCACGCGTCATCCTGTGCGACACGCTGATGGGCAAGGGCATCCCGTTCCTGGAAGCGCGCGAGAAGAACCACTTCATCCGCGTCGATCCGCCCGAGTGGCAGCAAGCGCTGGCCATCCTGGACGCCAACCGCCCCTGAGGAAACATGCCATGAACACTGTGACCGAAAAGAAACCCCGGCTGACCACATCGGCCATGATCGCGTCCATCGCTTCCGAGGGGCAGCGCGTCAAGGCTGCCCCGTTCGGCAAGGCTCTGGTCGAATACGCGGCCAGCCACCCCGAGGTGGTGGGCATGACCGCCGACCTGGCCAAGTACACCGACCTGCACCTGTTCGGGCAGGCCTATCCCGACCGCTTCTTCCAGATGGGCATGGCCGAGCAGCTGCTCATGGGCGCCGCCGGCGGTATGGCCAAGGTCGGCCTGGTGCCCTTTGCCACCACTTATGCGGTATTCGGTACACGCCGTGCCTACGACTTCATCCATCAGGTCATTGCCGAGGAAAACCTCAACGTCAAGATCTGCTGCGCACTGCCGGGCCTGACCACTGGCTACGGCCCCAGCCACCAGGCCACCGAGGATCTAGCCATGATGCGCGCCATTCCCGGGCTGACCGTGGTCGACCCCTGCGATGCGCTGGACATCGAGCAGGCCGTGCCGCAGATTGCAGCCCACAACGGACCGGTGTACATGCGATTGTTGCGCGGCAACGTGCCGCTGGTGCTGGACGAGTACGACTACCGGTTTGAACTCGGTAAAGCCAAACTTCTCCGGGATGGGGCGGATGTGCTGGTCATTTCCAGCGGATTCATGACCATGCGCACCCTGGAGGTGGCCAAACAACTTGAAGCTGACAACGTCAAGGTGGCTGTCCTGCATTGCCCCACGATCAAGCCACTGGACGAGGCCACGATCTTGCGCGAGGTGGGCAAGCCCGGTCGCCTGGTGGTGGTGGCCGAGAACCATTCCACAGTGGGAGGACTCGGTGAAGCTGTGGCGGCATTACTGCTGCGCGAAGGCGTGGTGCCCAACCGCTTCCGTCAGCTGGCCTTGCCCGATGCGTTCCTGGACGCCGGCGCTCTGCCCACCCTGCACGAGCGGTACGGTATTTCGGCGGAGCGAATGTCTGCGTCGATCAAGGCCTGGCTGGCCTGACCCCATGCTGGGCAGCGTCGCCTTACTGAACGACCCTCGCGCCCTGCTGCGCCACCTGTACGACGTGGCGGTGCAACGCGCGCTGCCGCTGCACAACACCGCTGCCCACCTGCCGGCGCCGCCGAAGGGGCGCACGCTGGTGCTGGGCGCGGGCAAGGCGGGCGGCGCCATGGCGCACGCGGTGGAGGCTCTGTGGCCGAAGGATGTGTCGCTGTCGGGTCTGGTGGTCACGCGCTACGGCCACACGCCGCCGCGACCGCGAGGTCTGGCTCAACGCATCGAGGTGGTCGAGGCGGCGCACCCGGTGCCCGACGCGGCCGGCCTCGACGCCGCGCAGCGCATGCTGGAGCTGACGCAGGGTCTGACCGAGGATGACCTGGTGCTCTTCCTGATTTCGGGCGGTGGCTCCTCGCTGCTGACCCTGCCGTGCGAAGGCCTGACGCTGGCCGACAAGCAGCGCATCAACCGGCAGCTGCTGGACAGCGGCGCGCACATCGGCGAAATGAATGCTGTGCGCAAGCACCTCTCGCGCATCAAGGGCGGGCGCCTGGCGGCGGCCTGCGCACCGGCGCGCGTGGTCACGCTGACCATCAGCGACGTGCCGGGCGACGACGTGAGCGTGATCGCCAGCGGGCCGACGGTGGCCGACGCGACGACCTGTGCCGACGCGCTGGACATCCTGCGCCGGTACGGCATCGACGTGCCGCCGGCCGTGCGTGCGCAGTTGGAAAACGGGGCGCTGGAAACACCCAAGCCCGGCGACCCGCGCCTGGCGCGCTGCGAGACGCACCTGATCGCCACGCCGCAGCAGAGCCTGGAGGCTGCGGCCGAGGCCGCGCGCGCCCTCGGTTTGCAGGCCTACATCCTCAGCGACGAGATCGAAGGCGAGTCGCGCGAAGTGGGCAAGGTGCACGCGGCGCTGGCGCGCTCGGCTGCGCTGGGCCGCAGCAGCTTTGAGGTGCCCTGCGTCATCCTCAGCGGCGGTGAGACCACGGTGACGGTGCGCCCGCGCGTCGAGGGTCAGCCCAAAGGGCGCGGAGGCCGGGCCGGCGAGTTCTGCATGGGCCTGGCGCAGGCGCTGGGCGGTCAGGCGAACGTCTGGGCGCTGGCTGCCGACACCGACGGCATCGACGGTGTGGAAGACAACGCCGGCGCGATGGTGACGCCCGACACGCTGGCGCGCGCTGCATCAAAAGGGCTGAAGCTGACCGAGCACCTGGCGCGCAACGACGCCTATGGTTTCTTCAAACCGCTGGGCGATCTGGTCATCACCGGCCCGACGCACACCAATGTCAACGATTTCCGAGCGATCTTGATCGAGTAGCGCAGCATCGCACTGCGTTTCCATCTGGCAGGGCGGACACATCAGATCGCGCGCATTTGACTGGGGCGAAGCTAAAGACTTACCGCACACCGGTCCTGTGAACGTCATAAGCACCTAAAAGGACAACACACAAGCATGACAAAGATCCGTGGTTCGGCCTTTGTCCGGCTGAACTGTCGTGCCAGCGCGTACCTTCTGATCTACAGGGGTCCAAAGACGCCTGGCCACTGACCATGTATCAGGTCGAACGACAGCTTCCGGTTGCAGCAGCCACTCAGGTCTGCCCTCCCGAATGGCTCAAATCAGCCTTATCCTGCCTCACGGATGTGATGTCGTTCCAAGCCGAAATCGCATGCCGCTAGAGTGATTTCAACCTCTCCCTCGAAAAGAGGTCCGGTCGCAAAAAGCCTGATGTCACGCCCACAGCGCAGTTGCTCAAGGTCGCACGACGTGGTTAAAACCTTGAGATCGATTTCAGACAGGCCACGCGCGTCGGGTAGAGCACCCATCGACGCCTCCATTCTTGATCAGTGATTTGGGTGACCGTCACTGACCCATCAGCGTTCATCGACATGAAGGCCTGGATGAACCGCCCCGGGAATCGTGGAGGCCGGGTGGTTTAAGTCAGGCCACCACCATGGAGACCTGACTGGCGAGTTGCCGGTAGTAGTTTGCCTCAGCCTCGGCTGGCGGGATGTAGCCGATGGGTTCGAGCAGCCGGTGGTGGTTGAACCATGACACCCATTCGAGGG